>JBGAJR010000067.1:0-41323 GCA_044224815.1 Polyangiaceae bacterium | reverse complement strand
TCGTGCTCGTCACCACCAGTGACGCGAACGAGGCCGCGCGCGTCGAGGCCTTCGAGGCAGGCGCCGACGATCTCGTCGTGCGTCCCTTCAGCCTGCGCGAGGTCGTCCTGCGCGTGCGCGCGCTCATGAGGAGGAAGCGCTCGCAGGACGCGGCCGACGTCATCGAGGTCGGAGATCTCCGGATCGATCGCAGCGCGCTACGGCTCTGGATCGGCGGCACGCCCGTGACGGTGACGACCCTCGAGATACGCCTGCTCATCCATCTCGCGGAGCAGAGCGGCCGGACCGTCACGCGCGAGCAGCTCCTCGAGAGCGTCTGGGGCGACGCCTCGCTCTCGGTGCGGGTCGTCGACACGAGCATCCGGCGCCTCCGTGCGAGGCTCGGCCGCGCGCGCGGGATGCTTCGTACCCTGCGGAACGTCGGCTATCAGCTCCGTGCGGAGTGACCGGCGCGCTCAGTCGTCGCCGTCGGCGCCGCGGAGGCCGTGCTTCTTCGCCATGTCGTGGAGGTGCTTCCGGTCCATGCGGGCGTCGCGCGCGGCGGCGCTGACGTTGCCGTTGTGGCGACCGAGGAGCCACTTGACGTATCGCTTCTCGAACTCGCTGTCGAAGTGGGCGCGCGTCTCGCGGTAGCTCTGCCCCGGCTCGAACTGGAAGAAGTCCTCGGCCGAGTTACCGGCGCTCATCACCGGGAAGCTGATCGCGCTGAGCTCGCGGCTGCCCGTGGCCTTGGCCATGTAGATCGCGCGCTCGAGCACGTTGCGGAGCTCACGCACGTTGCCCGGCCAGTCGTGCGCGGTGAGCGCTTGCAGCGTGTGGGGCGGCATGACGAGCCCCTCGCCACCCGAGACGCGGAGGATGTGCTCGATGAGCGCCGGGATGTCTTCGCGACGAAGACGAAGCGGCGGCACCGTGATGGGTACGACCGCGAGACGGAAGTAGAGGTCCTCGCGGAATTTGCCGGCCGCGACCTCACGCTGAAGATCGCGCTTGGTGGCGGCGATGACGCGCACGTCGGTACGGATGGTCTTGTTTCCGCCGACGCGGCGGAACTCTCGGGTCTCGAGCACGCGGAGGAGCTTGGGCTGCACGTCGAGCGGGAGCTCTCCGATTTCGTCCAAGAAGAGCGTGCCCTTGTCGGCGAGCTCGAAGGCGCCTTGTCGCGTGGCGACCGCACCGGTGAACGCGCCACGCTCGTGACCGAAGAGCTCGCTCTCGATGAGCGAGTAGCTTACCGCGCCGCAGTCGACGACGACGAACGGCCCCTGCCCACGCGCGCTCTCTTGGTAAATGGCACGCGCGAGGACGTCCTTGCCCGTCCCGGTCTCACCCTCGATGAGGACGGTGGCCTCGGTCTTGGCGATGCGCTCGAGCACGGCGAAGGCGCTCCGCATCGACAGGCTGTGGCCGATGGCCGGACCGAACGAGGTCCGCTCGCTCGGAAGGACGTCGACCCGCTGCGGCGCGGGGCGGAGCGAGATCTCCACCTCGCCGACCTTCACCACCGTGCCCGGCGGGAAGATGGCTTGTTGCACCCGGGCGCCGTTCACCTTGGTGCCGTTGGTGGACGAGAGATCTTTCACGACGATGCCGTCGGGCGTGCGCGTGAGCTCGCAGTGATGACGAGAGACGGTGTCGTCCGGAAGGACGAGCTCGTTGTCGGGCGCCTTGCCGACGCGAACGGTACCGGTCAATGCGCGCGTGGTGCCGCGCGCGCCACCGGAAAGCACGGTGAGGACGATGTCGGCGCCGCCGCCCGCGCCCACGGGAGAGAACGCTTGCGCGCGCGTCTCGAGAGAAGTGGTTCGGGGCTCTCCGCTCACGGCGTCGCGCCTCCGTCCTTGGTCGCGAGATCTCGCGCGGGCACCGCCGCCTCGAGGTCGACGGTGATGGCGGCGCCGGCCAGGCTGACGTTCCGCTTCACGGTCGCGCGGCTTTCTTGGGTCACGACTTCGATCTCCAGAACGTAATCCCCGTCCGCGAGCCGGGGCTCGTGGCGGACGGTGCGAGGAGCGTCCCCCCGCGGGTAGCGGAAGGATACCTCACGCACGGCCTCGTCGGTAAGCTCCCTGGCGTTCGCGTGCTCGTAGCGAACGCCGAGCTCGCGCACGTCGGCGGCGCGCCCGCCGAGCGAGAAGCGGACGGCTTGGTCCCTCGGCATTTTGGGACCGAACAGCACGAAGACGCCGAGCACGAGGCCTGCGAAGGCGAGCCCGGTCAGGCGGCGTCGCAAAGGTCAACGCCCTTTGGACGGCGGGACGGCGGCGTTTCCCGGCGCGCCGGGGCCGCGGCCACCGAGCGCGCGCACGCGCGCGACGAGCCCGGCCACGACGTCGTCGCCCAGATCGAACTTGGGCATCATCCCGCGGCCGCCCTTGATGATCGTCGCCATCTCGGCGTCGCTCGTCTTGGACTGCGTGAGGTCGGGCGCTTTGACCAACGGACCATTCGGCCCATCGCCGCGCCCCTCGACGCCGTGACAGACGGCGCATTGCTTCTGCCACGTGAGCTCGACGACCGTAGCGACGTCTTCGGCGGCCGACTTGGCTTTGTCGCCCTTGGCGCCGCGCTTTCCGTTGCCGGTCGAGCTTTCGCCGGAGAGGACTTTCCCCTTCTCGTCGGCATGATCGTGATCCGAGGCCGACCACTCGCGCGCGCTGGTGGCCGACGGAGGCCGATCGCATGCGGTCGCCAAGACGGCAAAGAGCGCGAGCGCGGCGAGCGGGGCGGCCGCGAAGGGTCGAGGGGATCGGAGGGGCGCGTGCATCCGGCGCCGAGAACCCTACTCGGGGTGGGGCGGCCCTGCAAATAGGGCGAAATTCACGATTTGTGCCGACGACCGAGCGCGCGGTCCCGCTTGCACGACCCCGGGGCCGGCACTACGGTCCAAACAGGCGTGGACCCGTCCTCGGGCCGCGACCCGGAGGATGCATGTACGCAGGTGGCGGTTCGGCCGGAGCGCCGGCGCGCAAGATCACGGTCCCTGAGCTTCGTGCCCGCAAACGAGGCGCGAACGAGCCTGGGGCCGCAGGCGACCCCATCGCCATGGTGACGGCGTACGACTTCACGATGGCCCGCCTCCTCGACGAGGCCGGCGTCGACATGATGCTCGTGGGCGACTCACTCGGCATGGTGGTTCAAGGCCACGCCAACACCCTGCCCGTCACGCTCGACGAGATCGCGTACCACACGCGTGCGGTGGTGCGCGGCGCAGCGCGGGCGCACGTCGTCGCCGACATGCCGTTCATGAGCTACCAGGTCTCGCCCACGCAGGCCGTCGAGAGCGCCGGCAAGCTGATGAAGGACGGCGCGGCGGAGAGCGTGAAGCTCGAAGGCGGCGCCGAGTTCGCCGAGCACGTGCGCCGCATCGTGCGCGCGGGCATCCCCGTCGTCGGTCATGTCGGCCTCACGCCGCAGAGCGTGCACGCACTCGGCGGATTCAAGGTCCAAGGCCGCGGGCACGAGGCGGCCGAGCGGGTCCTCGCCGACGCGCGCGCGCTCGAAGAGGCCGGTGCGTTCGCGATCGTGCTCGAGGCGATCCCGCCGGACTTGGCGGAGCTCGTCACGGCACACGTTTCGGTGCCGACCATCGGCATCGGCGCGGGCGCGGCCTGTGATGGGCAAGTCCTCGTCTGTACCGACTTGCTCGGCATGGTGCGCGGCAAGACGCCGAAGTTCGCCAAGCACTTCGCCGAGCTCGGCGACGCGATCGTCGAAGCGACGCGCGCCTACGTGAGCGAGGTCCGCGCCGGCACGTTCCCCGGCCGCGAGCACGCCTACAAGGCCAACAGCGCCGCGTCGGCAGCGCCGCCGCCGAAGTCGAGCCCGCGCCTCGTCGACTCCGATCCGGGCTTCGATGATCTCGACGCCCCGCTCGCGCTCGACCTTTGGCATTGAGCTAGTGGGAGCTGCGCTCCCCTCGATTCGTTGACACGAATCGAGCCTCCCCACCTCTCAGGTGCGCCGCACCTTCGCCTCTCGCAGGCCGCAAGGGCCTGCGAGAGTGGGCGTCGTGGCGAGCAGAGCGGATCGCGAATCGCTAGCGTGAGCTCGGCTCGCTGAGTCGGGGTGCAGCCCGGCGTTCATCCACCTGACCGACCGACGCGAAACCGTGCACTGGCCTAGCCCGAACGCTTCCGCGTGCGTCGAGGCCCACTCACGCGCCCCCCTGCGGGGCGCGTGAGGCGAAGGTTCGCAGAACCTGAGAGCTGGGGAGGCTCGGCGAGTGTCAACTCGCCGAGGGGAGCGCAGCCTGAGCATTGGTCACAAGTCGGACGGCGTTCTTGCGAGGAAGCTCGCTATCTCGTGCGAGCGAACGCGAAGCACGAGGGCGCCGAAGACGCTCCGGGGGAGGCTCGAATCGCTAGATTCGAGGGGGGACGGCAGTTCCCCGCAAGAACGAGATCTGGCCAATGGCCAGAGCGCAGCTCCCACTTGCACAAGGGAGGCTCGATTCGTGTCAACGAATCGAGGGAACCCGCCAGGGTTCCACTAAAACGAAGCCTGAGCGGAGAGGCCGAGGACGTAGGCGCGGGCGTTCGTGATCGTGGCGCCGCCGAGGGTGTACTCGCGGTAGGTCGGTTGGATCGCGTCGGCGGAGCCGCCGACCTTGAAGCCTTGCATGAAGCCGAGGAGCCGACCGTTACCGGGCGTGACCGTGTACGTCAGGCGAAGGCCCACCGCGACCGACGAGAATGGTGAGAGCTCGCGGTCGCCCGTGAAGTACTGCCCCTTGGGCCCGTTGGGCGCGTCGCCGCCCGTATAGTCATCGCTCCAGAAGAGCGCGCCCGTTTGGTTGTAGTAGCGACCGCGGAGGCCGAGGCGGAGCGACTCGCCGAAGTACTTCTCGAGCTCGCCCTCCCCGGTGATGCTCCACACGTCCCACGTGTCCGCGTAGCCGCGCGCGCCCAAACGGATCGCCGCCTTGATGGGGCGAATGAAGAGGTTCATGCGCGCGGCCACTGCGTTCCGCGCGCGGTTCTCCGGATGGTGCTCTTGCGCCTTGAGGCCCTGGCCGAGAATGACGCTGCGGTACGGGTTCGACTGGAAGCCGTGCACGAGCTCCGCCGAATACACGAGCTGCGTGGCGAAGATCGGCGTCCACGCCTGCGACCACGAACCTTGGAAGCCGTCGAGATCGATCCCGTGCTGCACGCGGAGCGGATCGCTCGTGAAGCAGCCGCTGGAGTCCTCGAGCGCCCGCGCGCGCGGCGCGGTGACGTTTGCACTCTGCACGCGATCGCAAACACTGTCGAAGTTCCGCGCGTACGCGATCTCGAGCTGGGTGTTCTTCTCGAAGAGCTCGGTGCGCGCCGCCACGTTGATGGCATGGGAGCGGTAGTCCTTCTCGGTCCCGTAGGCGTAGCCCGCGGTGAGGGACATCTCGCCATTGCGAAGCGTGAAGCCGCCTTTGCCCACGTTGCGAAAATCGTGAACGCTCGCGGTCGTCACGACGTCGGCGCTCGGGTTGTTCGCTTGGTACGCGCGCCCGGCCTTCACGGCCACGCTGGCACCGGAGACGACGTCGGCCTCCCAGCCCGCGCGCACATCGAGCGCGTCGAACGGCGTCACCTGCAGATCCGCGCCCGGCGTGTAGACCGTCATGCGGCTGCGGTACGGCGACTCCGTGTACACCGTATGCGTCGTGTCGAAGCGCGCGTTCTCCGCGCGCGCTTCAACCGCCGAGAGCGCCACCAAGGCGGCCCCGGCGAGCGCGCCACGCGCATGAGAGCGCCGCGTCAGTTGCACCCGCAGCCTCCGCCGGATACGCCCGAGCCCCCGGACGATCCCTCGCGATTCTCGACGGCGTGCCGAAGCTGCGCGGCCGCCTTGGCGTCGCCCTCGAACTGCATGATCGGGTCAGCGAGCACGGTTCGCTCCTGCGGCTTCACCGTGACGCACCCCGCGAGCGTGATCGCGAGCGACGAGACGGTGAGCCAGACAGCGGTGCGAAGCGAGGCCGTGCGCATCAGAAGTACACCCCGAGCCCACCCGCGTACGTTTGGGCGTTCTTGTAGCTGTCGGCTTGGAAGAGCGAGAGGTTCGACGCCTCGAGCCGCACGAGGATCCGATTGCGCAAGGCGAACAGGAGGCCGCCACCGGCGCGCGCGAGCATCAGGTCCTGGCGCGCCAGAACGAATGAGTCTTGGCTCGGAAAGACGCTCATGCGGCCACCACCGAGTTGGACGAACGGACACAAGAAGAACGACGGCGCCAGGTAGACCGTGGCGCCGCCGCCGTAGAGGAGCTGGGTACCATCGGCCGTGAGCGCATCGCCCACGAAGCCGTCGAGCGAGAGCGTCTTGTGGAGGACCAAAGACGGCCGCGCCTCCATGTATCCGAACGACTGGACGCTCCCGTCGACCGTGGGGCCACGGAAGACCCCGCCGACGATGGCGAGGCCCGCGTGCGCGCCCTCGAGCGGTGGCGGCGCGAAGAATCCCGGCCGCGACGGCCCCGCCTCGCCTTCGCGCACCGAGAACGGCTGCACCTCGTCACCCAGCGCGTAGACCGTGCGCCCGTCGGGCAGAATCACGCGGAGCCAAAAGCCCGTCCCAGGCCGGCCGTCGAGCGCGAAGACGTCGCCGCGGCGTGCCGTGTAAACTACACGGAACGAAACGCCGGGGCCGGTGCGGAGGTCGGCGCTGTCGACGACCACGCGAACGAAACCGTCTTGGTCATCGGCGCGCGCCACGCTCGGAGTGAGCGAGCCGACGAGGACGACGAGCGCGGTCGTCAGCGGAAGCGCCAACGACGTGAGGCATCGAGCGAGGAACGCCGCCCGGCAGCGCGCGACGACGCGCGCGCGAGGCGAAAGGCGCGGCGATTCTGCCACCGGCGTCATGGCTTCTGGGCCCACGTCTTGATGACGTCCGCGACCGGGTCGTCCTTCGCGAAGATGGCGCGCGGATGGTTGGCGCCGGTCGGCCGGAGATAGAGCGGCGACGTGACGTAGTCCCGGCTCATCACCAGCGAGACCGCCTGCAAGTTACCGCGGGCCGGGCTGCCCGAGCCGATCTGGCTGCGCGAGACCGGATGCTCACCACCGCCGCAATCCACCGCCGGATGGTCGATGAGCGCCATGCCGCTCACCGCGGCGGCGTTGAAGTGACACCCCCCGCTCGAATCTCCGGCCGCCGGGTCACCGGGACCGCAGCGCTTGCCGAAGATGAGCGCGGGCTCGACGTGACAAAAGAAGTAGTCCTCGTTGAAGCTCTCTTCGGGGACCGAGAAATCGCTCCCGCGCGCGACAGTGGTGCACGCGGCCGAAGCCAGGCCGAGCACGGCGACGCACCCTCGCACGAACGCCGACCCACGCACGGCGCTCGAGCTTCTGGGGTCGTGGAGGATCGAGCGGGCCAACGCGGACGACGATAAACGAAACTGCCCCTTCCTCGCGAGCGAACGGTTGCGCGCTCGGTCACCGCACGCAGTGCCTCCAACCGTCGGGCAACCCGCACGAATCGCCGTCTGGCCTCCCCCCAAATTCGCGCTCCTGCCGCCCTGGGCCGGCTTCGCTTCGCTCCCCGCTGACCTTGGCGCGCCGCGCCGTCGCGCGGCCTCGCGAAGGGCCGACGCCCATTCCAGCGCCGGTCCCGTTCAGGTCCAACGCCCCTCCCGCGTTCCGTGGGCGCGGCGACGCACGGCCGCGTCGACCCCACCACAGTACGTTTTGTGGGAGAGAGATAACCACCTGAAAATCATTCACTTATCGAAGCGCTCAACGACGGAACGCCCCATGCTTCTCCAGTGCGAAGACCGCTTTCGCTTGCGTCAAACGGCCCCCTCTCGTTACAAGGTTGCCCGTCCGCGAGCAGCTGTCGTAGCTTATCTTACATGTAGGGAGCTTCTGCTCCCGCCCCTGGAGAGACGACCGCATGAAGCTCACGCCCTGGTACCTCGCCGCCATCGCCCCGATCGCCGCCGCCGGCTGCTCGGGCGCCATGTTCGGCCACGTCGCCGTGCTCGCCGTCACCGTCGGTATCTTCGTCGGTACGCTCTCGTTGGGCCGTCGCATCGACGCGCCCGCGGCACCGCGCGCGCAGGATTCTCAGGTCGGCTGATTCGGCCTGGCCGCTTCGCTCTTGCGGAGCGCGTCCAACTCAAGTACTCCCAGGCTCACTCGCGCGATTGCTCGCGCAGCCTGAGGGCGCATAACTCAGCGGCAGAGTGCCACCTTCACACGGTGGAA
Source organism: Polyangiaceae bacterium (assembly GCA_044224815.1). Taxonomy (GTDB): domain Bacteria; phylum Myxococcota_A; class Polyangia; order Polyangiales; family Polyangiaceae; genus JADJCA01. The sequence continues at coordinate 33,132 of JBGAJR010000067.1, read as the reverse complement.
GTCGCAGGTTCAATCCCTGCTGCGCCCACGAAGCGGACACCGCGTCGACTCGACGAGACCCAACGAGAGACGGTGAGGCTTGGCCCCGTCCTGCGTCGCCAAGCGACGCGTGTCGTGTGTTCCCGTGTCTCGCGCCTCAGTGCGCCTTGGGCCGCGCGTCTGAGCTGCGTGGGCCCCTCCGCCGCCGCCTGCGCATGCAGTCCCTCCTCGCGGGCCTCCACGCGCTAGGCGCACCGGAGGGCACCCACGAGGCTCGGTCGCGCCTGACGCCGCGCAGGAGGCGCCCAGCGCAGGCGAATGGCCGGCGCACAGAACGACTGCGGCGCCCCCCGAGGAAGGCGCCGCACCGGGTTGACGAGGCCGCGCGTGGCGCGGCCCTCGCTCAGTTGACGACGTTGAACTGCTGCACGGCGCCCGTGAGCTCGTCGGCGAGGCGAACGAGCGCTTGGGTCGTGGTGCGCGTGTCCTCGATGTTGTTCGCGGCGCGCTGGGAGACGCCCGAGGCCGCGTCGACGGTCTTGACGACCTCGGCGGCACCGCTCGCCTGCTGCTGCGCGATCTGGTTGATGCCCTGGATGAGCTCGGCGGCGCGCTGCGAGAGCTCGGCGATGGCCTCGAGCGTCGCACCGGCGGAGTAAGCGGCCTTCACCTGCCGCTCGACGCCGGCGGCCGTCTCGTCCATGGCGCGCACGGACTCGGCCGTCTGCTGCTGGATGGCGCCGACGAGGTCGGAGATTTCCTTCGCGGCCTCGGAGCTACGCTCGGCGAGGCGGCGAACTTCTTCGGCGACGACGGCGAAGCCGCGGCCCTGCTCACCGGCGCGCGCGGCTTCGATGGCCGCGTTCAGGGCGAGAAGGTCGGTCTGGCCGGCGATCTGGGTGATGGTGTCGACGATCTTGGAGATTTCGAGCGAACGGTCGCCGAGGCCCTTGATCTGGTGGAGCGTGCGCACGACGGAGCTGCGCATGCCTTCCATGCCGTCGATGACCTGACGGACCTGCTCACGACCGGCCATGGCGCGCTCGCGCGACGTGTCGGCGGCGTGCGCGGTCTGCTGGGCGCTCTCGGCGACCTCGTTGATGCGGACCGACATCTCCTGAACGGCGGCGGTCGCGCGCGCGAGGTCGGTGACCTGCTGACGCGATCCGGCGGCGAGGAGCTCGGAGCCCGCGCTGATCTGACCGGCTGCGCCGTTCACGCGGACGGCGCCGTCACGGATCTTGGCGATGGTCGACGCGATGTTCTCGAACATGAGGTTCAAGGCGTCGGCCACGTTGCCGAGGATGTCGGCCGTGACGGGAACCTTCTGACGAAGGTCGCCGTCGGAGGCGAGCGACACGACCTCGAGCACCTGCTGAACGTTCTTCTGGAGATTGACGCGCTCCTCGTCGGACTGGACGAGGCGGAGAACGTTGTCGAGCGTGTCGTTGATCTGCTTGGCAACGACGCCCATTTCGTCTTCGGCGAAGATCTCGCAGCGGGCGTTGTAATCGCTCGCAGCGACGCGCTGCATCGTCTCGACGATGTTGGCCAGCGGGCGAACGACGAGCTGACGAAGGGCACCGATGAAGAGGATGGCAGCGCCGACCGTGAGGAAGATGGCGGCGAGACCGACCGTCTTCAAGAACGGCGAGAGCGTCGAGCTGATGACCTGGAGCGGGAGCGCCGTGACGTAGACCCACTTGGTCTTCTTCGCAGGGACGGCGGCAGCCTGGTAATCGACGCCACCGGTCGTCCAGATCGTCGAGTTGGCTTCCTTGGCAGCGCCGAGCTTGGCGAGCGCTGCGTCACCGAGCGCATCGGGCATCTTGTTGTTGCCCCAACGCTTGTCGGCGGTGAGCTTGGTCTTCGCGTCCGCGGAGAGATCGACGACCGGCTTGAGGAGCGCTTTGGCGTCGAACGTGGAGGAGACGATGAGGCCCGTCTCGTCCATCAGGACGCCCTGACCGCCTTCGCCGATTCGGCCCTTGTCACCCTGGACGAGGCCGACGATGTGATCGAGGTTCGCGCGCGAACGAACGACGCCGACGACCGCGCCCGTCGCGCTCTTGATCGGCGCCGAGTGGAAGATCGAGGGCGCGTTGGTGATCGTGGAGATGGTGACGCCGGTGATGAACTCTTTGCCGGCCATCGCCTCCTTGAAGTAGTCGCGCTGCGCGACCGACTGGCCGATGTCCTTGGCGTTGGAGCTCAGGATGAACTTGCCGTCGGCGCCGAGGACGCCGATCGAGTCGACCTCGGGCGAGGCGCTCTCGACGGCCTTCAAGACCTCGTTGGCCAGATCGACGTCGGCCTTGGCGGCCTTCTCAGGCCCGCCGGCCTCGATCACGCGGGCGAAGGCGCGGACGACCGCGAGCGAGCGAAGGTCACGAAGGCGACCTTCGTTCCAGCCGTCGATCGAGTCCACCGTGCCGCGGCCGGCTGCGAGCAGCGAGCCGCTCGCTTGCTGGCGCAGCGCGGTGGAGGCCGCGAAGTAGCCTTGCGCGGTGAGCAGGATGCCGAGAATCGCGGCGGTACCGATCGTGAGGCCGAGCAGCTGGAAGCCCAATCCCCGCGTGCCAAACCCCGTATTGGTCGACTGCGACGTCATTCACGTTCTCCTTGAGGAGGGCGGACTGAACCAACCCGCCCAACTGCACGTCCACTCAGGCGCGAGCAGGGTCGCCGAACCCCGCGCGCACTGTCAATTCGACATGATCTTTTTGTGGGAGACCCTCCGGGCCTCGGCCGCCCGCGGGATGCGAGCGAGCGGCCGACGACGGAGCCCGGTGCCTCCCCGGTTCTCAGAGATCGTCCTCGAGCGAGCGATCCTTGGTCTCGGGCAAGAGGAGCCCACCGACCACCAGCGACATCGCGGCGACACCGATCGGGTAGTAGAGACCGGCGTAGATGTCGCCGGTCGCGAGTACGCGCGACGCGCCGATGAGCGGGAGGAAGCCTCCGAACCAACCGTTTCCGAAGTGGTACGGAACCGAGAGGCCCGTGTACCGGATGCGGGTCGGGAAGAGCTCAGACAGGTATGCGGCGATTGGGCCGTAAACCATCGTCACGTAGAGGACGAGCACGATGAGGAGGGCGAGGACCGAGCCCTTCGAGATGTCGTCGAGCTTGGCCGAATCCGGGTAGCCGGCGGCGTTGAGCTTCGCCTTCCACTCGTTCGGCGTGAAACCCTTCACCTCGGCGCCCGACACCTTCATGGTGATCTCGTCACCCGGCTCGGGCGTGAACGGGATGCCGGCCTTCACGAGGAAGTCGCGCGCCTTCTCGCACTTCACGTCGCAGGTCGCGGGCTCGGTGAGCGTGACCGGCGCGGAGTCGATGGCCTTGGCGAGCTTGGGGTTCGCGGCTGACGTGAGACCCTTGTAGATCGGGATGTACGTGATGATCGCGAGGAGGAGGCCCAGGAGGATGATGGGCTTGCGACCGATGCGGTCGGACAGGCTACCGAAGATGACGAAGAAGGGGGTGCCGATCGCGAGCGCGAGGCAGAGGAGCGTGTACGCGGTCTTGTACTCGACCTTCAGCGTCGCGGTGAGGAAGTACAGGGCGTAGAACTGTCCGCCGTACCACACGACGGCCTGACCGGCCGTGGCGCCGACGAGCGAGAGGAGAATCCACTTGCCGTACTTCCACGTGAAGAGCGACTCGCCGATGACGCCGGTCGAGCGCTTGTTCTCCGCGACCATCTTCTGGAAGAGGGGCGTCTCGCGGAGCGAGAGGCGGAGATAGACGCTGATTCCGAGGAGGACGAACGAGAGGAAGAACGGCTGGCGCCAACCCCACATGCGGAACTCGGTTTCGCCGAGGTAGACGCGCGTCCCCATGATGACGAGGAGCGAGAGCATGAGACCGACGGTGGCGGTCGTCTGGACGTACCCGGTGAAGTAGCCCTTACGGTTCTGCGGGGCGTACTCGGCGACGTACGCGACGGCGCCGCCGTACTCGCCACCGAGCGCGAGTCCCTGAAGGAGTCGCAAGCTCACGAGCAAGAACGGGGCGAGCGTTCCGACGTCCGAGTAGGTCGGCAAGAGGCCGATGGCGGCGGTCGAGACACCCATGATGAGGATGGTCAGTAGGAAGGTGTACTTCCGGCCGACCAAGTCACCGAGGCGTCCGAAGAGGACCGCGCCGACGGGGCGGACGGCGAAGCCGGCGCCGAAGGTCGCGAGGCTGGCGAGGAACTGCGCCGTCTCGTTACCGGTTGGGAAGAAGAGCGAGCCGAAGAAGCTCGCGAGGCTTCCGTAGAGATAGAAGTCGTACCACTCGAACAGGGTCCCGAGTGACGACGCCATCGTCACTTGCCTCAGGGTCTGGTCGTCGACCTTGCGAGCCGCAACCTTCGTATCCGTCAACCCAGCCACCGCAGCCATCTGGCCTCCTCGTGGAACCGCAACACTCTCGCGACGCTCGCTGCCTCACCGAAGAATCGGTGTCGATCCGCACTGCGGACGGCACGCGAGAGTGGAGATCACCTCACGACAGCACGGCGAACTCTATCCGCCTCGTCATGGCGCGGAAAACTTCTTTTCCCGCACCGATTGCACATTGGTAGGTGCGCGGCTCACACGCGCGGGGGACCCATCGGCTCGGCCGTCGCCGAGCGAAGCGCGAGCAGCCGAGACCAGAGCGCGTCGCGCCCGTCGTGCGTCACGGCCGAATAGCCGACGGCCGCGACGCCAAGATCTCGGCTGAGCCGCGACACCTCGGGAACGCGTCGCGATCGCGGCAGCTTGTCGAGCTTGGTTGCGCAGACGACGACCGGCAGCGGACGCGGCAGCGTCTTGGCGAACTCGATGAGCGATCGATCATCTTCGTTCGCACCACGGCGCACGTCGACGAGCACGACGAGGGCGCGAAGCTCCGCGCGATCCTTCAAGTAGCCCTCGAGCATCGTGCCCCACGCTTTTCGCTCGGATTTCGCGCGCTGCGCGTAGCCGTATCCAGGGAGGTCGGCCAGGGCGATGGTGTCCCCAGAAGCGAGCCGAGCCTCGAAGACGTTGACGGTGCGGGTCGCGCCCGGCGTCTTGCTGGTCCGAACGAGGGAGCGTCGCTCCATTAAGCTGTTCATCAAGCTCGACTTGCCGACGTTCGAGCGGCCGGCGAACGCGACCTCGAAGTGCTGGCCCGGCGGGAGGTCGCTCGTCGTGGACCCCGCCGCCACGAACCGCGCATCCACGACGCGGTGCGGCGACGGCTTGGGCTTGGCCTTGTCGGCGCGTTCGTTCATGGGGCGCAGTCTCTCACTTCCCCGCGGGTCGTGCGCGACGAAGGCGACGTGCGAGCCCACCACCCAGCACGCGAAGCTCCTCCGAGCGCACCAACCACGCGGCGATCACGAACGCGAGCGCGAACGCGGCGCCACCCGCGAGGCCCGGCAGACCATGGCGCAGCATCCGACCCGCGGCGCTCGACTCCCCTACCCCGGACAGCGCCGCGCGCGCGAGCCCCACGACCGCGAAGCCGGCAACCGCGGCGGCAACCGAGGCCGCGATCGTCCGGGCGGCCGAGCCCGCAATGCGCTCCACCGCCGTCGTCCCCAGACGTCGCCGCACGGCGACGAAGAGGAGCAGCATCTGGACCGTGCTCGAGCCGCCGACGGCGATGCTGATGCCGACGTGACCGAACGGTCCCTTGAGCGAGGCGGCGAGCGCGATGAAGACGGCCAGATCGAGCGCGCTCACGATGACGGGAGCGCGCGTGTCCCCGAGCGCGTGCAGCATCGCGACGAGCTGACGGACGAGCGCGACGGTCCACAAGGTGCCGCCTTGCCAGAGGAGCGCACGCCCGGTCTCGTGCGCGGCGAGCGCGTCGAACTCGCCACGCTGGAAGAGCGTCGCGACGAGGGGCTCACCGAGCGCGACGAAGAGCGCGCTCGCCGGGAGCGCCACGAAGAGCGTCAGCCGGAGGCCATACGCGAAGGTGTCGACGAGCTCCTCTTTCTTTCCGGCCGCCGCGAGCGAGGCGAGCGACGGGAGCGCCGCCGTGGAGAGCGCCATCACGAAGATGCCCAGCGGAAAATCGCAGAGGCGCATCGCCCAACTGAAGTAGCTCTGCGCGCCCGCGCCGAGCTCCGACAAGAAGCGCCGAGAGAGAACGAGGTCCACGTAGTAGACACCGATGCCGAACGTCATGGGCGTGATGCGACGAAGCACCTCGCGCACGTCGGGGTCGGAGAAGTCGAGGCGCGGGCACGCGCCGTAGCCGATGCGGCGGAGGCTCGGCCACTGCGCGACCACTTGGAGGAGACCTCCGAGCAGCGCGCCCGCGACCATCGCGTAGGAGCGATCGAGGCCCGCGGCCACGAGCGGCCCCGGCAGCGCGAACGCAGCGAAGAGGAACGCCACGTTGAGGAGGCCCGGCGCGAACGAAGCCACCGCGAAGCGGCGCTCGGCGTGGAGCGCCGCCATGCCGAGCGCGGCCGTCCCCATGAAGAAGATGTACGGAAAGACCGCCCGCGTGAGGCCGACCGTCCGCGCGAAGTCGGCGGGGCGCTCGCGATACCCGGCCGCGAAGAGGTCGGTCAGCGGCTGGGCGAAGAGCATGCCGAGCGCGGTGACGACGACCAGCGCTAGGAGCGAGGCGCCGCGCAGCTTCGCGAAGAACGCACGCGTCGCCTCGGCGCCGTCCTTCTCGCGCTTCGCGCTCATCACCGGAACGACGGCGCTGGAGATCGCCCCTTCGCCAAGGAGCTGACGGAGCGCGTTGGGGATCGTGAACGCGACGAAGAACGCGTCGGTCTCGGGGCGCGTGAAGATCGCGGCGAGCGCCATGTCGCGCCCCAGGCCGAGCACGCGCGAGAGCAACGTCCCCGCGCCGACGATGCCGGCGCGCGACGCGAGCTTGTCGCGTTCCGTGCGCTCGGCGGTCGCGCTCACCCGGGCGCCCGCTCCCCGTCGCGCTCCGCCTTGCACGCGTCGCAGTGACAGAGCGACCGGAGGTACCGGTACGAGTAGATGCCGGTCGAGTGCCCGTCGAACCACTTGAGCGCGAGGGCGTAGCTTCCGACCTTCTCGATCTCCTCGAGCTCGAGGGCGATGCCGTCCACGTCGATGAATTTGATCTCACCGGAGTGGCCTTGGCAGCCGGCGCACGGGCAAAAGCCGCGGAGGATTTTGTGCGGGTAGATGCCCTTGTGGCCGTCCGCCCAATCGATCTCGGTCACGCGGGCGCCGCGCGGCGAGCGCACCCGCACGGCCTTTTCGCGGCGAGGATCGTCTTGGTTGGTCATCGTGGTCATTCCTACTTCGGGGCCTTCTCGGTCGCGCGGCGCGCGGGCGACGCGGGCGACGCGGGCGACGTTAGCGAAAGGACGAGCCGTTCGCACGTCGCGCGAAGCGGGCGTGTGTCGGCGCCGAGCGCGCCGACACCTTGAACGACCCGCGCCCCCATCGCGTTCCCGATCGTGGCCGCGGCGCGAGCGGCCGCCGCATCCGGCGTCGTGCGCGAGCGCGCCGGGAGCGCCGCGAAGAGACGCACCATCCCGCCGATGAAGCCGTCGCCGGCGCCGGTCGCGTCGACGCACCGCTTGGCGCGGAGCGCCGGGACATCGACCCGCCCGAAGGCACCGAGCACCGACGTGGGGCCGTCGCCGCGCGTGACGAACACGGTCGCGGACGGCGCGCGCGCCCGCACCCACGCGAGCGCCGCCGCCTCGTCGCCTAGATCGAGCGCCGCGAGATCGTCGGCGGACGCCTTCACGAGGTGCGCCGGCGCCAGGATCTCCGCGGCCGCCGCGCGAATGCGTTTTCGATCCGAGGCCCAGAGGTGCGCGCGCACGTTGAGGTCGCTCACGAGGAGGGTCCCATTCGCGGCAACGCCACGCATGAACGCGCGCGTCGCGCGGGCCAGGTGAGAAACGACGAGCGTGCTCGTCCCCACGAGGGCGAAGCGCGCGCGCGGGAGCGGACTCGGGAGATCCGAGGTCTCGTACGCCATGTCGGCCGTCGCCTGCCGATAGAAGAGAAAGCGCGGCTGCCCCTCCGGCGTCCGGAGCACGAACGCGATGCCGGTGCGCTCCGCGCGCGTGGCGAGCGTGCGCCGCGTCTCCACGCCCTCGGCGCGAAGGCGCGACGCGAGATCGTCGCCGAAGGCGTCGCGCCCGACCGCGCCGACGATCGCCGACCTCCCGCCGAGGCGAGCGACCTGCACGGCGACGTTGGCAGGCGCGCCGCCGATCACCCGTCGAAAGTCGTCCGGGCCGCCGACTTGGAAGATGTCCCAGAGCACTTCACCGAAGGCCAAGAGGTCCAAGGTCACGACTCGATCTCCGCGTGCGCCGCGAGCGCGATCTCGACGAGCCGGACGACCGCCTCGGCCTCCGCGGGGTCGAACGCCGGCGCCTCGCCGGCGAGCGCCGCGCGTGCTTTTTGCCGCACCGTCGGGGACAAGACCACGCGCGCGCCGCCGCACTCCATGCACACGAGCCCGCCTCGGGACGGGTCGACGCACGCCGAGCGATCGACCGGCGCGACGCGCCCGCACTGCACGCACTCGCCGAGCTCGAGCCCGAAGCCGGTCGCGGCGAGGAGGCGCAAGCCCACGATGGCCCGCGCGCTCTCCGGCGGCGCGCCCTCGTCGAGCGCGTCGAGCATGGCGCTCACGGCCGCGTAGGCCTCGGGCTCGGGCGTCCGCGCTGGGCAGAGCGCCCGCGCCCAGCGGAGTGCCGCGCCGGCGGCGTCGAGCGCCTCCAGGCTCCGCGCCACGCCGAGCCGTGGCCGCGCGACGCTCGCCTCCTTGAGCGTCACGAGCTCGCGGCCGCGATCCTCGTACTCGACGTGGAGCGTGTGCACCGGCTCGAGGGCGCCGCCGAATCGCTTGGCGCTCTTGCGCGCGCCGCGCGCGATGGCCGCGATCTTCCCCTCGTCTTCGGTGAGGAACGTGGTGACGGCATCACTCTCTCCGTAGGGCAGAGAGCGCAGGAGGAGCGCGGCCGTCCGCACGCGCTTCACGCGCGCGGGTCGAGGGCGAGCGGCGCGCGCGCGCGCGACAGCTCGGCCGGCAGGTCGTGGCCACGAGGCTTGAGCACGAACGAGAGCGCGAGCGTGAAGAGGATCAGGAGCAGCACGAAGGCGATGGCGACGCCGAAGCGGCGGCTCGCGTCGATGCGAATGGGCGACGGCGCCGGCAGCGGCGTGACGAAGGCAACGCGACGACTCGACGAGTAGCGCGCGAGCACCTCGTCCGGCACGACGCCCACGGCCTTGGCGTAGGACTTCAAGAAGCCACGCACGAAGACCTCGCCGGGGAGCTCGTCGAACCGATCTCCTTCGATGGATTCGAGCGTGTTTTGCGGGATGCGGGTGACACGCGCGACCTCGGAGAGGCTCATGCGCTTGCCCTCGCGCTGTCGCCGGAGAAACTCGCCGATCGACGTCATCTCTTTGCCCTTCGCTCCGCTCATGGCGCGCTCGGCGCTTTCGCGCCCCCCGCTCCGATCTGCGCGAGCACCCGCAGGCACTCTTTGCCGGTCTTGGTCTTGGCCGAAATCTCTCGGCACTTCTCGTAGTCGACCTTGGCCTCCCCCGCCTTGCCCATGGCTCGGCGAACGCGGCCACGCGCTTCCCACGCGTCTTGGAGGTTCTTGCAGCTCTCGTCTTCGACGGAGAGCGCGTTGGTCAGGCTTTGCTCGGCCTGGCCGAGGTCGCCCTTCTTCTCGAAGGCGACCCCCAAGCGGTAATGGCCGACGCAGAACTGCGGCTGGGTCACCGAGTTCTTGAGCGATTGGATGCCCGCGTCGACTTGCCCGGCTTGGACCTGCGCCCAGCCGAGGTTGCCCCACGCCAGGTAGCTCTGCGCGTAGGACGGATCGTTGACGAGCGGCTCGAGCACCTTGATGGCTTCGCCGTAGCTCCCCTTGTTGAGGAGGATGACGCCGAGGAGGTTCTTGGCGTCACGGAACCCGCCGTCGGCCTTGATGGCGCGACGCGCGAACTTCTCGGCGTCGTCCATGCGGCAGTCCGGCGACGTGAAGCCGAGCTCCGTGGAGCAGAAGAAGAGGTAGATGTTCGACGTGAAGTAGAGAACCTTCGCGTTCGCGTCGTCGAGCTCGACGGCCTTGAGCGCGTGATCGAGCGCCTGCCGCGGCTGGGCCTTCTGAAAGAGGTCGCGCGCGATGTCGTACTCGGCCTCGGCCTGACGCTCGGGGCTCTGCGCGTTGGGCGCGTCGGAGCCTTGCTTGGGACCACATGCCACGAGCGCGCCGGCGAGTCCGACGATCGCCGCGCACACCGCACCGAAGCGGCGTCGAGAGCGAGTCGTGGGCAGGTCGATCGGGCGCGTCATTCGGGGCGATTCGCGAATGGCTGGACCCGTCTCTGGGCAGACCACACGCGGCGGATTGGAATAGTCGACAACGCGACCCTGCGTCAACCGCGATATTCCACGCGAGACAACGCCCCCAAATGCTCGCCTTAATTCGACTAATCGCCGAACGGCATTTTCTGTCGGTGGCTCACCTAACGCGGTGCAGCATCTGCGCCGAGCTCGTCCTTGGTGCTGAGGAGCTGCACGAGCTTACGGAGCGCCTCGACGTCGGGGATTTCCACGCGTTCGCCGCTGATGCGCACGTACTCCTGCTCGCGCAGACGCTGGACGTTCCGCCGAACGGTGTCGACGTCGAGCCCGACGCGAGAAGAGAGCTCGACCGGTGAAATCGCCACTTCGGCCGGGCCGCTCGGCTTGTGGGCGAGCTTGAGGAGCGCGGTCGCCACCTTGAATTGGCTGTCGCGGAGAAGCACGACCTCGATCTGATCCTCGGCCTCGCGAAGCCGCCGCACGAGCTGCTCGAACATGCGGATGCCGATCGCCGGGTAGTGCTCGATGAGCGAACGGAACGTGTTGCGGTCGAGGACGAGCACGACGCCGTCGACGAGCGCGACGGCCGTCGACGTCCGCAAGCCGGCGTCCTCGAGCAGTGCCCCTTCGCCGAACAGGTCGCCGGGGCGCACCAAGTGGAGGCTGCGCTCGACCATGCGCACCTTCTTCAAGATGCGAACGCGACCCTCTTGAAGGAGGAACGCCTCACGAGCGGCCTCGCCTTCCTTGAAGATCGACTCGCCCGCCTTGAAGCGTCGTCCGTACCTCGAGATGAGGCGCTCCTGCTCGGCGGGGCCCAAATCCGCGGGGACCGCGCCAGCGGGAGGGATCGGCGCCGGAGGATCGCTCGCGCCGTTTTCAGCCGGGGCTGTCGCCGGGACCGAGTCTTTGCCCTTCTTCTTGCTCGCCACGCGGCGCCTAGCGTACCCGAATGCGCGTTCGGGGTGTGAGTTCGCGGAGGTCCGCCAAAGGCCAACGCTGAAGGCCACAAAATGCCGAAACCCCGGGAGGCCGGGGTTTCAGAGGCTTCGTGCGAAGGAGGGGACTTGAACCCCTACGGTGTTACCCGCTAGCACCTCAAGCTAGTGCGTCTGCCAATTCCGCCACCTTCGCTCGGGACAACCGATGGCGCTTTCTAAACCGTAATTCGGCGCCCGAGTCAAGCAGCGATCAACGTGATCGGTTGAAATGAGGGCGAATTCCGGCGCGACGCCCGCGGGGCGACTCAGTCCCGACGCGTGAGCGCCGCCACGAGCTCGTTCATGTCGAACGGCTTTCGGACCCACTGAATGTCGTCGGCGGTCACCGGCGCCGATCCGGCCGCGGAGCCCGTGATGAGCACGAGCGCAGCCTCGGGCGCCGCGCGCCGAAGCGCCGAAAGGGCGCCAGCGATGTCATCGGCGATCGGTGAGAGATCGACGAGGACGGCGTCGGGGGCGCCCTCCGCGAGGCGCGCCTTCATCTCCGCCGCGGTGCGCGCCGCGACCAGGCTCGCGCCACGCGCTTCGAGCGCGGCGTCGAGCAGGTTGATGACGTCGGCGTCGTCTTCGACGACGAGGACGCGCATCCCCTGAAGGACCAGCTCCCGCGCCGTGGAACGAGGCGCCGCCGCGGCCCCCTCGAGGCAGGGCCAAGTGATGCGGAAACAGGCGCCCGCGACCGAGGGCACGAGCTCGACGTCGCCCCCCGACGCGCGAGCGACGGCGCGTGCATGCGGGAGGCCGACCCCTGCCCCGCCCTTCCGCTTGGAGTCGCCTTCGAAGATCGAATCGCGCCGCGGCTGGGGGACACCCGGGCCGCGGTCCTCGATGTCGACGTAGGCCTCGCCCTCCGAGACGGCCACGCTCACGAGGACGTCGGTCCCTTGGGGCGCATGCGCGAACGCGTTGAGGAGAATGTTGGTGACGACCTGCGAGAGATCGCCCGAGGCGTGGATGCGTGCGCGGCTCTTCGCGTCGAGCGACACCCGAACCCCGGCGCGGTTGGCCTCGACCGCGAGGGCGTCGACCGTCTCGCGTAGTATCGCGTCGAGGAGCTCGGGCTGATCGGCGCTCTCGGACCCGGCGCCGATCGCGCGGCGCGCGAGATCGCGGGCCGCGCGCGCGCGTTGATCGAGGATGCGGAGCGCGTAGGCAACCGACTCTGGCGTGGCCCCGGGCGCGCGCGCCTCGCCCACCCAACCGAGCATGACGGTCAGCGCGTTGGAGACGTCGTGGAGCGTCCCTTTGAGATCCTCGTACGGATCCGCGGCTTTCTTCGGGTCGGCCAAGACCCAAGAAACCTATCCGAAGCTGGCCGCGCGGTCACGAGCGACAATCGCTCCGTACGAAGACGAGCGCGGTATGCTCGGCGACGCGCGCGATGTCGCTCCTCTCTCCGCAAGACGAGCTGCGATCCCTCCGCTGGGCGACCTTGATCCTCGCCATCGCGGCGGTGGTCACGCTCCTGCCCTTCTGGGCGCCGCTCGCCCTCGCGGCGTGGCTCGCGATTCTCACGCGTCCCTTGTTCCTCAAGATGACCGCGCGCTTCGGCGGCGGGCGCGAGCGCGCCGCGGGCGCGATCTTGGTCGCGCTGGGAATGGGCCTCCTCGCGCCGCTGGCGCTCGCGACGGTCTCGCTCATCCAAGGCGCGCTCGATCTCGGCCAGCGCCTCATGAAGTCGCAAGGCGCCAAGGATGCGCTCGTCGCGCTGGCGTCGGGCGGCTCGGGAGGCGCGAGCGCCGAGACGACGCGGCTGCCCACGTCGCCCGAGCAGATCATCGCGCTCGTCCGTGAGCACGGCGGCCAGGCGCTCGACATCGTCGGTGGGATCGCGGGCGCCGCCGCGAACGCGGCCCTGGCGTTCGCGATCTTCTTCTACGCCGCCTACGTGTTCTTGGTCGACGGCCCGGAGATCTACGGCTGGATCGAGCGGCACGCGCCCTTCAACGAGCACGCGACGGGTCGCTTCGCCGCGGCGTTCGAAGAGACCGGCCGCGGCCTCATCGTAGGCTCCGGTTTGACCGCGCTCGTTCAAGCGGCGATCAGCACGATCACCTACTTCGCGGTCGGCGTTCCCCGCGCGCTGGTCCTCGGGTTCGTGACCTTCATCGCGGCGCTACTCCCCGCCGGGACTCCGCTCGTATGGGGGCCAGTCGCGGCGGGCCTCTTCATCGCCGGGCGCCGCAAGGAGGCGGTCATTCTCGCCCTGGTCGGGCTCGCGGTGGTCGGCACCATCGACAACGTGCTGCGACCGATCTTCACGCGGCGCGGGAGCCTCCAGCTCTCGAACTTCGTCCTCCTCCTCGCGATGCTTGGAGGCTTCGCGGTCTTCGGCGGATGGGGCCTCGTGCTCGGGCCGCTCGCGGTGCGCCTTTGCAAAGAAGCGCTCGTCTTGATCCGCGAGGCGCGCGTGCGCGGCTCGCTCCCGCCCGGTCCACCGCGCGCACCCTGACCCGGATCGGTGTCGCCCCGGCCGTCGCGACGCGGTGACAAGCAGCCCTCGCGCGCGATCCCCGAACCACGGTGGCGCACGTGCGCGCACACGACGCTTTGTACTCTTCTCGTGCCAGCGGTGGTGCATCGTTTGCTCATGCGGAGGGCATGACGCAAGCGAAGCTCGTTCTCGGCGGACTCCTCCTCGGTCTCCTCGCTACGACCACGACGCTCGGATGCAGCGGCGCGACGGACGACGAAGGCGTCGCCTCCGACGACGCGGCCCTCACCGCGGCCGATGGGGACATCGCCATCGGCACCACGCTCACCACGACGACGCGCGTGAACTTCCGCGCCGGCCCCAGCAAGAGCGCGCAGGTGATCCGCGTGCTGGAGAGCGGCGCGTCGGTCGTCACGGTCAATCGCACGAAGCCGAGCGGCGCCTTCTACAACGTCAAGGTGGGGGGCAGCGAAGGCTGGGTGCACGGCGCTTACCTCGCGCGAAGTGGCGGCGTGCCCGTCACTTCGGGGCCGGCGCCCGGACAAGGCAACTGCGTCGAGCGCCAACTTCGGTTCTCGGCGGACGAGCTCCCCGGCCTGCCCGCCGCCGGCTCGGCGTACGTGTGGGGCGGGAACGCGACCGGCGGTGATTCCGCCCCCTACTCGAGCGAGTTCAAATCGCGGGCGAGCGAGGCGCACCAGCGGGGGCTCCAAGTCTTCGCGTACCTCGAGGGGCCGTGCGGCGACACGGGCGGCGTCGACGATGGCGAGCGCGCGCGCTGCGAGGGCATCCACCAATCGTTCAACGCGCAAAACGCACCCGGCACCCCCAACACGGCGAAGGCCCGTTGGAAGCCATTCACGATGTACCAGCTCACGACGTCCGGGCAGGTCGGCGTGGACTACTGCGAGATCGACAACCTCAGCAACAACGTCACGATCCCGCTCAATCCCCTGCTCCGCGAGATCAAGACCATGTACGACGCCGGGCAGATCCACTGCCGCATCGTCTTGAAGAACGTGGAGGCGAGCGACATCGACGGAATTCGCGCGAACGTGGCTCCCACGCCGGCCGCGGCAAACTTCATCGCGCCGTTTCACATCTTCGAGGCCGACGACACGAGCCAAAAGTCCGAGCTCGACGCGGCGATGGTGCGCCTCAAGGGGCCGGGCGCGAAGACCATCATCAGCCTCGACACGAACCACTACGGTGGCTCATTCACGCACGACAAGTTCCTCGCCTGCAACTGATGGCAAGCGACGCTCGCCGTCCCGAATTCAGGGCGTGTCAGTCCTCGATGAGACGGGCGCCGTCGCCCGTCTCGGCGAGGAGCTCGATCGCCTTCTTGGCGGCCTCGAGCGTGATGTCGCGCGCCTCGACGATCATCGCAGCGACGCGCTCGACGAGCGATCCCTCGGCGCCCGCCGCCACGGCGACGGAGCGAGCGTGGAGCGCCATGTGCCCGCGCTGGATCCCGTCGGTCGCGAGCGCGCGGAGCGCGGCCAAGTTGGACGCGAGCCCGACCGCCGCGGCGATGCACGCGAGCTCTCCGGCGCTGCGGACGCGAAGCATGCGGAGCGCGAGTCGCGCGGCGGGATGCACGCGGAGCGTTCCGCCCACCGTGCCGAGCGCGAGCGGGAGCTCGATCGAGCCGACGAGGCGATCGCCCTGCCGACGCCACACGGCGAGCGGCGCATAGCGCCCCGAACGGGCCGCGAACGCGTGCGCGCCGGCTTCGACCGCGCGCCAATCGTTGCCGGTGGCGATCACGACGGCGTCGACGCCGTTCATGATGCCCTTGTTGTGCGTGGCCGCGCGGTACGGATCGAGCTCGGCGAAGCGCGACGCGTTGACGATGCCGTCGATGACCGCCTCGCCATCGAGATCGTCTGTGGCGAGCGCGTCGGCCGGAACGGAGCAGCGCACGCGAACGCAGCGCTTGTCGGAGAGGTTCGAGAGAATGCGCAGGCCGACCTTCGCGCCCGCGAGCTCCGCCAACCGGTCGCCCACCGCCTCGGCCACGGAGTTCACGAGGTTCGCGCCCATCGCGTCGCGGCAATCGACGACGACGTGGACGACCATCATGCGGTCCTCGGGCATCCCGAGCACGCGCACTTCGAGATCGCGTGCGCCGCCGCCGCGCGCCACGAGGCCGGGCACGGCGCGATCGGCCATCGCCAAGATGTCGGCGCGGGCGCTCAGGATCGCCGCCTTCGCTCGATCGTGGTCGGTGACCTCGATGAGCTGGATCTGGCTCGTCATGAGCGGCGGATCGACCTCGGCCACGAAGCCGCCGCCGGCGCGCACCATCTTGGCGGCGTTGGACGCCGCGGCCACGACGCTCGGCTCCTCGACGACCATCGGGACCACGTGATCGTCTCCGTTCACGCGCACGTTGAGCGCCACGCCGAACGGGAGCGCGTAGGTGCCGAGCACGTTTTCGACGAACTTGTCTGCCGTGTCGGCGTCGAGGCCGCCGGACTCGAACGCCCGCTCCATCTCGATCATCTCGGTGCCGGTCACGTCACCGATGAGGGCGCGGCGCTCGTTCACCGTGATTTTGTAGAAGCCGGGGATGCGGGAGGTGCGGGCCATGGCGACTCTTTTTCCTGTGCGGGTGGCTCAGTGAACGCGGACGCCGTCGGGGTCAATCCCGATCGGTAGGTGGACCATGCCGAGCCGATCGGCAAGCTGGATGAACGCTTCGGGCGGGGGCTCGACGCCGAGATAGACGCCCACATCGCCGCCCCCCGCGCCCGAAGGGAGGAACCAGCCGCGGCCGCCTTCGGCCGCGGTCGTGGCGAGACGGCGAAAGCCGACGGGGACGATGGGGACGTCCGCTGCGTCGCCGAGGCGCTCCAACGCCTCACCGAAGGCGCGCACCGCGGCCACGATCTCCCCGGCGCTCCCTCCCGCGAAGAGCTCGGCGGCGGACTCGGCTGCGTCCGCGAGCTCCCCCATGGCGGTGACGTAGGCCGACGGGCTCGCGGCGCGGAACGCGTCGACGCGCGCGCGGAGATCGCTGGTTCGCGCGCTCGCCCCGCTGAAATACGTTCGGAGGACGAGGCGCTCGGGCCACGTCAGATGAAGCATCGACGGCGTCCCGCCACTGATCAGCGTGTACCGAAGAACGCCTCCGTACGTGCTGGCCGCGACGTCGACGCCGCTCCCACCCCCCTGCACCGCGGCGTGGGCTGCGCGGGCCCGACGAAACACGTCGCTTCGCACGCCAGCGTCGGCGAGATCGGCACCGGTGTGCGCGCGGGCCGCAGCCACCGACGCGACGACCGCCGCCGCGCTCGAGCCGAGGCCGAGCTTCTGCCCCTCGTGCGACAGCGAGGACACGTCGCAGGTCGGAGGCGCGGCGGCCTCGTCGACGAACGCCGCCGCGACCTCCGCCGCCGGGGCTTCCGACGCACGCTCCGAATCGGCCACGGCGCGGCGATCCACTGCGACGACGACCGCTGGCGCTCCCTCGAGCACCGCGTACGCACCCGTGAGGACGAGCTTGCCAGGTGCGGAGACCTTCATCGGTCCCCCGCCTCGACGTACGCCGCCGGACCGGGGCGGCACACGATCGTCCGAAGCGTGCCGACAGCAGCGGAGAGTCTTTGGGATACCGCGTCAGCGTCCTTCGCCTTCACGAACACCTTCACGTGCGGCCCCGCATCCATCGTGAAGAAGGCGGGCGTGCCCGCGGCGCGGAGCGCCCGAACCGCGCCCATCGCCGCGAGCGTCGCGTCGCGGAAATACGTGAAGCCCGCGGCGAAGGCCGAGGCGTGCATCGCGAGCGCACTCTCCTCCGCGAGCGCGCCGGCGCGCGCGAAATCCCCGCCGACGAGCGCTTCCTTGAGCGCTGCGTGGATGCGCGGCGCAACCTCCAGCCAGGTCGCGTAATACGGGCTGCGTTCGGCCGTCGCACGCATCGCGTCGGTCGAGCCATGCGCCTTGGCGCCTTCGGTGGTGACGCACACCACGACGGCGAGATCGACCGCGTCGGGCGGGATGAGCGGTGTGGCGGAGAGGAAGTCCGCGTCGGTCGGCGCGAGCGGCCCCGCGCCCAGCTCGACCACGCCGCCGAAGACGCTGCGCGCGGCGCTCGCCGAGCTCCGCCGCGCGAGGTCGCTCACTTTGGCCGCCTCCCAATCGACGCCGGCCGCGCGCGTCGCCGCGAGTGCGAGCGCCGCGAAGCCGGACGCGCTCGACGCGAGGCCGCTCGCCGTCGGAAAGTCGTTCGTCGTCTCGACGAGCGCTCCCGTGGAGATGCCCGACGCCGCGCGCACGCGATCGAGGAGCGCCGTCACGCGCGCGAGCGGCTCGCCGATCGCGGCCGCGCCGTTCAGAATGAGCGCGTCGTCGCCGGTCGCGCGCTCGAACGATACCCGGGTCCGCGTCGCGATCCCGGCGAGCGTCAGCGAGAGGCTGGGAACCGCAGGAAAATTGCCGTTTCCGACCCGCTTTCCCCAATACTTGGAGAGTGCAATGTTCGGGTGAGCGACCGCGGTCGCTTCCCGGCCGCTCATTGCGCGACCTCGGCCGCCCGAGAGACTTCGCCCAGCGCGACCGGCGCATCGGCGGCGCCGGCGCGCGTCGCGAAGCCTTCGAAGCCAGCGGCGCGCCACGAAGCGAGGACGCGGCCGGCTACGAGCTGATTCGGGACCAGCGCGACGACGCAGCCGCCGCCGCCCGCCCCCGTGAGCTTGGCACCGAGCGCGCCCGCTTCGCGCGCGGACGTGCAGAGCCGCTCGATCTCCGGCGACGAGAGGAAGAGCCCGGAG
Source organism: Polyangiaceae bacterium (assembly GCA_044224815.1). GTDB lineage: Bacteria > Myxococcota_A > Polyangia > Polyangiales > Polyangiaceae > JADJCA01. Next base: position 14,626 of record JBGAJR010000067.1, on the reverse strand, counting down.
AGGATCATCTGGTTGAGATCCATCAAGCGACCGAGCCCGACCTTGTCGTCGGCTTCGAGCGCGAGTCGAGCGTTCTTCACGAGCGCGCGGATACCTTCCCACGCCTTCTCGACCATCTCCGGCTTGCGCTCGCGCAGGCGGGCGACGCTCTCGACCATGGCCTTGGTGCTCGACGCGGCACCGCTGTGCCCGATGCACAGCTCGAGGCCACCCCGCACCGCGAGCGGCTCGAGCGGCGCGCCGCGCTGGAAGTAGACGAAGCCGCCCTGCGCCGAGACCGCCGTATCGACGCCCGACGGGTTGCCGTGGAAGACGCGCTCCCAGGCCATCGCCCGCTCGCGCACCGCGTCGATGGCCGCCGACGGATCGAGCGCGCGCGCGATGGCCACGCCGAACGCCGCCGAGCAGCCGAGGCCTGCGCCCGGAGGAAGCTCGGTGGTGGCGTCGACGCGAACGGGCGCCCGAGACGGGCCGAGGGTCGCGTCGAGGATCGCTCGAAACGCGCGCCCGAGGTCGCGATCATCATCGCGATCGAAGAACGGAACGTCGAGGCCCTCGAGATAGAACTCGCTGCGCGTCGCGTCCGCGGGGAGCGCGCGCGCGGTGGCAGCGGCCCCGCGTTCGATGCCGACCGCCAACGCCGGCACGCCGTAGACGACGGCGTGCTCGCCGAGGAGGATCACCTTCCCTGCCGCGCGGCCAGCCATCACAGCTCCCTCGTGGTGAGGGCGCGCGCCGCGTCCGCGAGCAAGTCACGACCGCGTGCCGAAACGGGTAGCGCCGCGAGCTCGGTCAAGGCGCGCTTTTCGAGCGTCACGATGCGGGCCTCGACGCGTTCGCGCGCGCCGGTGCGTTCGATGTCGCCGAGGAGACGATCGACGGCGCCGTCGTCGAGGCGGGCCGCACCTTCGAGGCGAGCGGCCCACTCGGCGTCGAGCCAGAGATCCGCGACGACCGCGGTCTTCTTGCGCTCTCGAAGGTCGCTGCCACGCGGCTTCCCGGTCACGGAAGGATCGCCGAAGAGCCCGAGAAGATCGTCGCGGAGCTGAAACGCTATCCCCAGCGGGCCGGCGAAGGCGTCGAGCGCGCGCCGCGCCGAGTCGGCGGCGCCGGCGAGGGCAGCGCCGAGGCGGAGCGGCCCGCGCACCGTGTAGCTCCCGGTCTTGAGATCATGCATGCGTTCCACGTCGCTCGATCCACGGGAAACGCTCCGCACGTCGAGCGTCTGCCCGAGGACGACCGAATGCTGCATCGACGCAAGCTCGCGTGCGGCGGCGACCAACGCGGCCGGCGCGACGTCGGTCTCCAGAAGCGCCTCTTGCGCATAGGCCACCGCCAAGTCGCCGGCGAGGATCGCAGCGACTGCGCCCGCCTCGGCGCTGCCGAACGCCGCACCGAGCGAAGCGTGCGCGCTCGGCCCGCCGCGTCGGGTCGCGTCGCCGTCCATCCAATCGTCGTGAATGAGGAGATAGGCCTGGAGGAGCTCGAGCGCGACGAGCGCGGGGCCGACGCTGCGGGCCCCTCCCGCGCCCTCGAACGCCTCGTACGCGGCAGCGGTGAGCGCCGGTCGGAGACGCTTGCCGCCGCGGACGGCGAGATCGAGGCAGGCGCGAGCGACCGCCCCGACCTCGGCGTGGAGCGAGGAAGCCTCGGCCACGCGGGGCGCGAGCCAATCCGCGAGGGCGCCGTCGACGTGGGCTTTGACGTCGCGCGCAAAGGATCGAAAGGGTCGCTCGGATTCGCGCACAGGCTGCATGGCGGATCGGCCGACAGGGCCTCGTTTCGGGCGGAGCCTAGGGGCGGGCCCCGGCGAAGTCAACCCCAAACGCTCGCGTTTTCCTTAGCAATTCTAATTACTTTCAAACTTCTCTGAATCATATAAAGAAATTGCTGCGCCGCAGCGACGCTCATCACGTTCGCGCGCTGCGAGGAGACGCCCTATGTAGGGCCCGGGAGATCGGCGCATGAGCACGGCGGGCATCGGTAAACGCAAAGCAGACCACATCGCCCTCTGCGCGAGCGAGGCGGTGGGGTTTCGCGAGGCGACGACGCGCTTCGAGGACGTGCGCCTCGTCCACCAAGCGCTGCCGGAGATGGACGCGACCCAGGTCGACACCTCGGTGACGCTCCTCGGGAAGCGCCTTCGTGCGCCGCTCCTCATCGCCGCGATGACGGGCGGCACCGACGAGGCCGGCACCATCAACCGCGAGCTCGCGAGCATCGCGGAGGAGCGCGGCATCGCGTTCGGACTCGGGAGCCAGCGCGCGGCGCTCGTCCGCGGCGACGCGGCGAAAGAGAGCTACCGCGTACGCGAGGCCGCGCCCACCACCCTCGTCCTCGGCAACATCGGCATCGTGCAAGCGCGGACGATGGACACGTCAGCGGTGCGCGCGCTCATCGCCGACGCCGGCGCGGACGCACTCTGCGTGCACATGAACCCGGCGATGGAGCTCGTTCAGCCAGGCGGCGATCGCGACTTCACGGGCGGCGTCGCGGCGCTCACGCGCCTCGTGGCCGACCTCGGGCTTCCGGTCATCGCGAAGGAGACCGGCTGCGGCATCGCGCCGCACACCGCGCGCGCGCTCCGCGGGGCCGGCGTGCGCCACGTCGACGTCTCGGGCGCGGGCGGCACGTCGTGGGTGGGCGTCGAGACGTTCCGCGCCAAGGAAGAGGGTGATCTCGACTCCTTCGCGCTCGGCGAAGCGTTCTGGGACTGGGGCGTCCCGACCGCGGCGAGCGTCGCGTTGTGCGCGCCGCTCGGCTTCGACACCGTGATCGCGACCGGCGGCGTCGCGACCGGCCTCGAGATCGCCAAGGCCCTCGCGCTCGGCGCGCACGCGTGCGGGATCGCGCGCCCCGTCCTCCGCGCGCTCCGCGAGGGCGGTCGCGCAGCGGCGCTTCGCTACGTCGACCGAGTCCTCGCCGAGCTGCGCGCGGCCATGGTGCTCACCGGCGCGACCGACGTCGCTGGCCTGCGCCGCGTCCCGCGCGTGGTCACGGGTGAGCTCGTGGCCTGGATTTCCCAACTCGGCCCGCGCGACTGAATCGTTGTACTCTGTTCGTCGGCCGATGAAGGACGACGACCGCCGCCCGACGCCTGGGAAGGATCTGCAGAGCGAGCGCGATCTCGTCGTGCGCTCGTTCTTCAAGAGAGGCGCGGAGCTCACCGAGCAGCTCGTCGCCGAGAACGAACGACTGCGCACGCAGATCCGTGAGCTCGAAATCGAGGCCACGCGCATGCGAACGCTCCTCGCGAGCGATTCGGCGGCCCGTGAGCTCCTCGCCAAGATCTCCGAGCTCGAGAACGAGAAGCGGGCGCTCCTCGAGGAAAAGGAAGAGGCGGAGGCGCTGTCGACACGCTTCGGCGCGCGCCAAGGCGAGCTCGAAGACGAGATCGGCGCGCTCGCCAGCTTGTTCGTCGCGGTCGACAACCTGCATCGGTGCCGCTCGGTGGACGAAGCGACGCGCACGCTCGCCGATCTCCTCGGGCAGCTCGTCGGCGCGCGGACGTGGGCGGCCTACGTCGTCGACGACGACGTGACGCCGCCCGTGCTGCGGCGCTTCGCCGAGAGCGGAGAATCTCCGAGCGGCTTCGATGAAACGATCGCCGTCGGTGCCGCGAAGACGCCGCTGGCGCGTGCGATCGAGGTCGCGCTCGTGACCGGCGAGACGCGGCTCGGTGCGGCCGCCGCGCCGGCGGCGGCGACCCTCCCGCTACACGCCGGGACGAAGAGCGCCGGCGTGGTCGCGATCGTCGATCTCTTGCCGCACAAGGCGGGGCTCACCGACGTCGATCGCCGCCTCTTCGATCTTCTCTCGACCCACTTTGCGCCGGCCGCCTTCGCCGCTCTCGCCGAAGAGCGCGGCGAATCCCTTCGAACCACCGTGAAGCGCCCCGAATGACCACCGAATACTCCTGCCTCGTCGTCGAAGACTCCCCGATGATGCGCCAGCTCCTCGTCTTTGCGCTGTCGCGCGTGAAGAACCTCCGCGTCACGGAGGCCGATGACGGCGTCGACGGTCTGCGCAAGCTCGCGAGCGGTCACTTCGACATCATCCTGACCGACATCAACATGCCGATCATGGATGGTCTCAAGCTCGTGAAGCGCGTGCGCACCGATCCCACGCACAAGGACGTTCCGATCGTCATCATCACCACCGAGGGCGCGTCGGAGGACAAAAGGCGTGCGCTCGAGCTCGGCGCCAACGCTTACATCACGAAGCCCATCCAGGCTCCGCAGGTGATCGCAAAGGTGAAGGAGCTGCTCAAGATCCCGGGCTGAGTCCGCAGCGGCGCGTTCGCGAAGCGCGATTCAGAGCGGCGTCTCGAGCTCGGAGTGACGTACGACCTCGGCGCGGAGATCCTTGGACGGATCGATCCGCGCGAGCAGCATCTCGGCCGGCGTCGTCGCCGACGCCGCGAGAGCGATCAACGACGAGAGAAAACGGGTCTCGTCTCGCCCCTCCCCGTCCTTGATCGCGCGGCGCGCGAGCCCACCCTTGGCGATGTCGAGCACCACCTCGGCGAGCGCGGCGAGCGGCTTGCCACGGAACGGCGTCTTGAGTCCCGTGCGCCACACCTCGCGTCGGAGCGCGGCGACCTCGTCGTGCGAAAACGGCGCGACGAGCGCCTCGGCCGCGGAGAGCGCGCCCTCGTCGTACGTGAGCCCGACGGCGAGCGCCGAGAGCGCCGGCGCGAGGTCGAGCGGCTGCGCGTCCGCGGAGCGAAGCTCGATCGTTCGCTTGAGGCGAACCTCCGGGAAGAGCGTGTTCAAGTGGAGGCGCCAATCGGACTGGTTCGCCTGGTGTTCGCCGAGGCCGTCCTTCCAGAACTGACGGAAGGTCTGCCCCGTGTTCGGCAGGTAATCGTCGCCGCGCTTCACGAGGAACATAGGCACGTCGAGCGCCCACTCGATGTAGTCCGCGTAGCCTGCACCGTCCTTCCAGAGGCCCGGCACGAGGCCGGTGCGATCGGGGTCGACGTCGAGCCACACCGCGCCCCGCTCGGAGAGCCCGGCGCCGCGGCGCCCTTCGACGAACGGGCTGTTCGCGAACATGGCGGTGACGAGGGGGGCGAGCGGCAAGAGGACGCGCATCTTGCGCATGGCGTCCTTCTCGCTCGAGTAGTCGAGGTTGGCTTGCACCGTCGAGGTGCGGAGCATCATGTCGAGCCCGCGCGCGCCGCGGGTGGGCAAGTAGCGACGCATGATGCCGTAGCGCTTCTTGGGCACCCACGGCAGATCGTCGCGCGTCGCGAAGGGGTGGAACCCGATGCCGAGGAGGTGAATGCCGAGCGCCTTGGCGATCGGGGCGAGCTCTCGCTGGTGTTGGTCGAGCTCGGCGGCGACGGCGTGCACGTCGGCGTGCGGCGCACCACTGAGCTCGATCTGGCCGCCCGGCTCGAGCGTGACCGAGGCCATGCCACGCGTGAGGGCGATGATCGGGCCGTCGGCGGTCTCGCGCTCCGGACGCCATCCGCTGCCGACGAGGCGCTCCAGGATCGTGGCTACGCCGCGGTCACCCTCGTACGGCACGGGAGCGAAACTGTCGGCGAACACGCCGGGCTTCTCCATCTCGGCGCCCACACCCCACTGGTCGGCAGGCTTCTCCGCCTCGCGGAAGGGCGCGAGGAGATCGTCGAACCGGACAATCGGGGCAGGACTGCCCAGCTGCGAAATCGGCACCGAGCGTGTTTAGCACAGCACGTTCGGTCCGTGAGCGATTGTGCGCGCACGGAGGAGCTGAGCACACGATTGAAACTGTCCGACCGACAGTGCGAGCCTCCGCCCATGGTGTCCAATCTCCCTCGCCTCGTCGTCATTCTCACGCCGCTCGTCGTCACCGCCTGTCAGGCTGCGACGCCCGAAGAACCCAAGACCCCGGCGGCCGCGGCAGCGGTGACCAGCGCGCCGCCCGCGCCGAAGAAGCACAAGGTCGTCTATCACCTGAGCGAAGCGGGCCCCGACAAGGCCAAGTTCGTCATGGCCAACGTGCAGAACACGATCACTGGCCTCGGTGGGATGGCGAACTTCGACGCGCTCGAGATCGTGGTTCACGGCCCGGCGGTCAAGACCTTCATGGCCGACACCATCGACGCGGATCTCAAGGCGTCGGTCGACAAGCTCGTGGGCCAAGGCGTGATCCTCACGATGTGCGGGAACACGATCACGAAGCAGAACATCGACCCGAACAACCTCGTGAAGGGCTGCAACGTCTTCCAAGCCGGTGGCGTCGTTCGAATCGTGCAGCTCGAGGAGCAGGGCTACACGTACATGCGTCCTTAGTGAGCAGGAGGGTTCCCCTCCTGCACCACCCCTGGCTCGGCGCTTCCCTCCGCTTCGCTTCGGTGCGCTTCTCGCCGAAAGGGGACCTCGCTACGAGCTCGGCCCCCCTTCGATCCCCCGCGAGAGAAGAAGAGATGGCGCGCTCCTGTGTGCACGTGCACGTGCACTGCCTCTCAAGCGCGTTTGGGGCGGGGGGCGGGGATGCTCGGGCGGGCGATCCTCTTGCGGTCGAAGAGGCGGACGCGGCGGACGAAGAGGTCGAGCAAGAAGACCGCGATGGCCGCGAAGATGAAGCGCGGCCAGAGCTCCTCGTGGAACGCGATCTTCTCGCCGGCCGGATCGAAGTAGCGCGCCGCGGGCGCGTCGATCGCGCCGCCGGTCGCCTCCGCCGCGCGCGTGAGCGTACCGCGATCAGCGGCGAGCGCGAGGTACTCGCGCGGGTACGGATTCGAGATGTGGCCGAAGCTCTCGGCGACGACGACGGAGCGTGCGCCCCCCTTCCCGTCGTCGACGGGCTTCTCCAAGGTCGCGCGAAGCGAGAACGAGCCGAAGCGATCGAGCGGGAAATCCGCCTCGTAGCGGCCGGGCGCGGTCTGCGTCATCGATGGGCGCTTGGTCTCTCCGCTCGGCTGCGGACCTTTGATCTCCAGACGTGCGTCGAGGCCGTTCTGGAAGCGGTCGTCGACGCCCACCGCGTCGATGGCCGCGCGCACGTGCCCGGTCGCCGGATCGATCTCGGCGCGCATGTCGAGGACGCGGCCGCGCTTCTGCCGCATGTGCTCGCGCACGAGCTGTCCCCAGAACTGTCCGTACTGCGGCCAGCGCAGCCACTCGACGGCCCAGAGGTTCTTCACGTCACTCGTCCACGCGAGCGACCAACCGAGCCCCACGCGCCAACGCGCCAAGATCGGCTCGCCCACCTCGGACTGCATGATCTCTTGCGCCGGCGGCGGCTTCATCTTCGTCGCCACGTACCCGTGGAGGTAGGGCGCGGCGCGCACGTCGATCCCGCGAAGGAAGTCGGCAGACTGAACGACTTTGGGCTGGAAGTACTCCTCGACGGCGGCCGAGCGGCTGACCATCTCGGTCTCGCGCGTGAAGACGCGCGGGAGCGACTGGGGATCGGCGACCGGGTAGTAGCGACCGCCGCCGTCGTTGGCGATGCGCCGGAGGAGATTCTCGTCGACGTCGCCGCCGAGGCCCACCGAGCTGACGGTGATCCCCTCGGCCACCATCGCGTGAACGAGGTCGTTGATGCCGGCCTGGGGCGCCTGACCGTCGGTGAGGAGGATGACGTGCTTCTTCCGCGCGCGCGTCACGCGGAGCTCGGTGTACGCGGCGTCGAGCGCGGGGAAGATCTCCGTGCCACCCCCCGGCTGGATGCGCGCGATGTCGTTCTGGATGCGCGCGCGGTGCTTGGCCGGCGTCATGCGCACGATGCGATTCGGCGCCGAGTCGAACGCGATGACCTCCAGGAGATCGTCGCCGGAGAGCGTGTCGGCCGTCGCGCGCGCCGCCGCCTTGGCCATCTCGATCTTGAGGCCGGTCATCGACCCGGAGCGATCGATCGCGAGGACCATGGCGACGCCCGGCTCGTCGCGACGCTTCTCGGAGTCCATGCGCACCGGGAGCATCCGCTCGACGGTCGTGTGGTACCAGCCGCCGAGCCCGAAGCCGGCTTCGCCGCCCGCGAAGAGGAAGCCGCCGCCGAGATCGCGCACGTAGCCCTCGAGGGCTTCCTGCTGGGTCATCGAGACGGTGTCGGCCGCCGCGTCGGAGAGGATGACGAAGTCGAAGCGCTCGAGCTCGCGGAGGCTCTGCGGGAGCTCGCGCGGCGCGCGCACGTCGACGTCGAACTCCTGCGCGGCGAGCGCGCTCGAGAGATACGTCGCGCGCGCCGGGTTGCCCTCCACGTAGAGCACGCTCGGCTTGCCCGGAACCGCGACCGTGACCGCGTAGCGGTTGTTCTCCTTGAAGCGATCTTCGGCGATGTCCGTGAGCTCGAGCGCGTACGTCACCTCACCAGCCACACGCACCACGCTCTTGAACGGGATCTCGTTCTCGCCAGCCACGAGATCGACCGTGCGGACGCCGTCGAGGCCGTTGATGGCCTCGCCCTGGCGGAGCGTGGCCTTGACCTTCTGCGGACGGCTCGAGAAGACGCTCGCCCGAACCTCGAACGGCTCGCCGACGCGGATCTTGTCCGGCGCGCGGAGCTCGCGAACCGCGACCTCGCCGGGAACGGGCCGCGTGTACGGCACCGTGAAGAGCTTCACGCCGAAGCGTGAGGCGCGGCTCGCTTCGGCGATCACGTCGCCGTCGGTCTGCACGCCGTCGGAGAAGAGCACCGCCCGGCGCAAGGTGCCTTCGGGGTAGAGGCCGTACGCGAGCTGGAGCGCGCTCGCGAGATCGCTCGCCGCGCCGAGCCCGGTGCGCGACACCTTGACGTTGGGGTCGGTGCTCTTCGGCTCGTGGCGCTCGAGCTGCGGAGACTTCGCAGCCCCCTCCTCGAGCGGCACGAGGCGCGGCCTGCGCGCGAAGGTGACGACCCTGAACTGCGCATCGGCCGGCTTTTCGGCGAGCGCCTTGTCGATGGCCGCGCGCGCGTCTTCGATCGCCAAGTCCGGAACCGAATCCGAGACGTCGACCAAGAAGACCGTGCACACCTTCTGCGTCGTCCCAGTGCGCGCGAGACGGGCGAGGCCCAGCGCGATCAGCGCCACGAAGGCCACGCGCAAGAGCACCGAGAAGACGCGCTGCGCGATCGGAAGATCGGCGAGCGATTTGCCGATCATCCAGAGGAAGTACGGAGCGATGAGCGCGAGCGCGAGCATCTTGGGCGCGAGGAGCTCGTAGATCTCGCCGCCGCGGGTGAACGAGATCGTCGCGCCCGCGTGATGAACGAAGCGGACGTAGGCCCAGACGAGGGCGGCCCCGAGGGCGATCGCCGACGCCGGCAGCGCGAAGCGCCCCACGCTCTTCTTCTCGCCGAACGCACTCGCGCCACCGCGGCGCGACGCGGGGCCCTGCGCCTCCGGCCTCCGCGACGGCGGCGGCACGGACGGCGGCGGCCGGCGCGACTCGGGTCCGCTCATACCGTCACCCTCCGGTGGTACGTGGCCCACTCGAGCGCCGTCAGCGCGACGGCGAGGATGAGGAGATAGATCCAGATCTCGCGACGCACGCCGACCTGGAAGCCTTCGAGGGCGCCGGCGCGTTGGCCGTCGACCACGAGCTCGGGCTGCGGTCCGATCGTGCTCTCCGCGGCGTCGAGGAGGTTCGCCGCGAACGCGGTCTTGGCGCCGCCAGGGAGCGCGAGATCATAGAAGCCTGCGCGCGTTCCCAAGTGAACGGCGCGCCCTTCGTGCACGGGTACCGGCTGCGTGGCGCCGCCAGGGAGGGTGAGCGTCGCCTCGCGCGCGTCACCGGGCGCGGGGATGCGCCATACTTCACCGGTGCGGAAGCTCGAGAGGTAGCTGGCGTCCTCGTCGGTGAACCAGTTGATGGTGTTCATCAAGAAGAGCGGCCACGCGACGCGGAGCGGAAAATCGCTCTCGCGAACGTCGAACCCGAGGCCCACCATGCGGTGACCTCCGCGCGTCCCCGCGACCAGAATCGGCGCCCCCTCGGAGAGGCCCACCGCGCGGTCGCCGGGCTCGGTGGCGAGGCGGTGCCCGCGGGCCACGTTCACGTTGTCGAGCGCGAGGAAGCGCGCGATCGGATGCTTCGGGTCGACCTTGTCGAACCCGGGCTGATCGATCTCGGCGCCGACCTTGAACGGCGACCCCGGCCCGCGCGGATCGAGATACAGCGCGTGGGTCTTGGGGAGCTCGGCCGGCGTCGCCCCGTCGAAGATCACCAGGTCGTACGTGGACGTCGTCGCAACCGTGTACTTTGCAGGCTTTACCTCGGTGACCTCGAGGTACTCGTCCAGGAGAAGCGCCGCCTCGAGGTACGTGTTGCCCTCGGAGACCACGAGCACCTTGGCCCGGCGCCGCTCGGGGAGGAGCGCGTAGGCGTGGTCGTCGGCAGGGAGATCGTCGTGACCGCCGCCGAGGAGCGCGAGCTTGGCCTCGAGCGCGCGGCTCGCGCCGGAGAGGTTGGGGTAGAAGCGCGGGAGGCGCTCGCCCGGCCCGAGCTTGAGCTTCGTCAAATCGACGAGGGTGCCGTCGCCGTAGAGCGTGAGCTCGACGTCCTCGGGGTCGGTCCCGGTGTTGGTGACCTCGAGCATCACCTCGTAGCGGCTCTTGTCGAGCGGGTAGCGACGAACCGAAAACTGCGTGATGGCGACGTTGCGCTTCCCCTTGCCCACCGGCACGTAAACGAGGCGCGCGTCGCCGAGGCGCACCGCGCCCGACGCGTCGGCGGCCTCGCCGACGTTGCCGTCCGAGACGACGATGATCTCCGGACGCTCCAGGCCGCGCACCGCGTCGGTCGCGAACCGGAGCGCGCGCGCGAAATCGGAGCGGGCCTCGGTGGGTTGGACCTTGTCGAGCGCGCGCTCGAGCTCGGCGGTGTCGCCGCTCATCGGCGCGAGCGCGGTCGTCACCGCATCCATCTGCGCGATGAGCATGCGGTCCGCGCCACCGAGCCCGCGGATCATCCGGCGCACCTCCTCCTTCGCCGCCCCGAGGCGGTTCGGCCCGACGTCGGTCGCCTGCATCGACGCGCTCGCGTCGAGGAGCACGACGAGGTGGCGGCCTTTCACGAGCGTGCTCGCCGCGCGCGGATCACCGAGCGCGAGCACGAGGAGCGCGAGGAGCGCGAGCTGGAGGAGCAGCGACAAGAGTCGCTTGAGACGCGAGAAGAGGCTGGTCGCCTCCTTGTCCTTGAGGATGCGGCTCCACAAGGGCGAAAACGGCACGGCGAACGTGCGGCGCCGGAGCTTCAGGATGTAGAAGACCGTCACCATCGCCGACGCCGCGGCGAAGATGGTGAGGAGCTGGGCGAGAGGGAGCCCGGCGAAGGTCACCGAATGAACCCTCCGCGTCGGAAGATGCGGAGCACCATCTCGTCGAACGGCACGCTCACGTCGGCGCGCACGTACGGCACCTGCTTCGCGTTGCAGAAGCGATCGACGTCGGCGAGGTAGTCGTCATAGGCCTTCTTGAAGCGTTCGAGGACGCCCGCGGTCACCGTGACCTCGCGCTCGTCTCCGGTCTCGCAGTCGTAGACGAGGACGTCGCCTTGGAGCTTGGGCCGCGCTTCGTCGGGGTCGGTCACGTGGACGACGTACGGCTCGAACTTGGCGTAGCGGAGGACGTTGATGCCCCGCTCGAAGCCGGCCGGATCGTAGAGATCGCTCACGAGGACGACGATGCCGCGTCGCTTGTGCTGCGCGACGAACGCGCGGAGGGCATCCTCGAGGTTGGTCTGCCCCTCGGGCTGGGCCTCACGGAGGAAGCGGAAGATCTTGAAGATGCGCGCCTTGCCGCGCGTCTCCGGCATGCGACCGAGCACGCGATCGCTGGTCGTGACGATCTCCACGCGATCGAGGTTGGCGAGCGCCACGTACGCGAGCGCCGCGCACACGCGCTTGCCGTAAGCGAGCTTGGCGCCCCGACCGAACGCCATCGAGGCGCTCGTATCGAGCACGAAGTAGATGGCGAGATCTTCCTCTTCCTCGTAGAGGCGGAGGAGGAGCTTGTCGAAGCGCTGGAAGACGTTCCAGTCGAGGTAACGAATGTCGTCACCGGGCTGGTACTCGCGGTGATCGGCGAACTCGACGCCGCTGCCCGTCTTCTTGGTGCGACGCTCGGCGCGGAGCCGTCCCGCGAAGACGCGCCGGCTCACGAGCGCGAGGAACTCGAGCTTGCGCTGGAACTCGTCGTCGAAGAGCTCGTCGTCGCCGCCCGCGCGCGGGGTGCGCGCGGCGGCCACGCGGCTCCGCAGGCTGTCGAACAGGCCCATCGCTCAGGCCGCTCCAGCCGCCGCCTCTCCGGCCAGGCCGGGCTTGGTCTCGGGGATCCCGCGAAGGATCTCGGTGAGGACGGCGTCGGTCTTGATCCCTTCGGCCTCGCCCTCGAAGTTCAAGAGCACGCGGTGGCGGAGCGCGGGGAGCGCGACGGCGCGGACGTCGTCGATGCTCGCGGCGAAACGACCATCGAAGAGCGCGCGGATCTTGGCCGCGAGCAGCACCGACTGCGCACCGCGCGGCGAGCCGCCGAAGCGGACGAAGCGGCGGACGATCTCCGGTGCGTCGGGCCCGTCGGGGTGCGTGGCTTGGAGGACCCGCACCGCGAAATCCTGGACGTGGCGCGCGACCGGAACGCGCCGCACGAGGCGCTGCATCTCGAGGATGCGCTCGCGATCGAGGATCGGCCCGCGGTCGGCCCTCCCCTCGCCCGTCGTGAGATCGAGGATGCGGTGAAGCTCGTCGCGCCCCGGGAACGGCACGTGGAGCTTGAAGAGGAAGCGATCGAGCTGCGCTTCGGGGAGCGGATACGTCCCCTCCATCTCGAGCGGGTTCTGGGTGGCGAGGACGATGAACGGCTGGTCGAGCGTGTACGTCTGCTTGCCGACCGTGACGCGATGCTCCTGCATGGCCTCGAGCAGCGCGCTCTGCGTCTTGGGCGTGGCGCGGTTGATCTCGTCGGCGAGGACGATGTTCGCGAACACCGGACCCTTCCGGAACTCGAAGCTGCGGCCGCCCGCGCCGTCGGTGATGACCGTGGTGCCGAGGATGTCGGCCGGCATCAAGTCGGGCGTGAACTGCACACGCGAGAACGTGAGCGAGAGCGTCTCCGCGAGCGTGCGGACGAGCATGGTCTTGCCGAGGCCCGGCACGCCTTCGAGGAGCGCGTGACCACCGGCGAGCATGCAAGTGAGCACGCCTTCGACGACCTCGTCGTTGCCGACGATGGTCTGACCGATCTCGTCCTTGAGCGCCTTGATGGTCTTCTTGAACGCGTCGACTTCCTCGCGGACGGCCTGGATCTCGTTCGACTGGGACATGCGTTTGCCTAGCTCTCTGGCGTTCAGGGATTTTCGCGCGGACGAATGAGGAGGAAGTAGCGGCGCACGTAGAAGCGGTACCCGCCGGGAATGTCGTCGTGGCTGAGGGCCTCTTCGGCCACGGTTTTGTAGTCGCGATACACCTTGGTGTAGCCGCGCGACGCGAAGCCGCGCTCGGCCGCGCCGAGGATCACTTCGCTGTTGCTCGAGCCTTCGCCGGTGTCCTGCCCGGCGACTTGAGTGTCTTGCATCTGGCCTTTGAGCTGCGTCGCCGCGCCCTGCGGATTGCCGCCACGCTCGTGCCCGGCGCCCGAGCTCGGGCGATCGGCGCCGCCACCGCTCTGTGAGCCCTGGCCGCGCGAGAGGACGAGCATCTTCTGCCCGTTCGGCCCCATGACCCACATCTCGCCGTTTTGGCCGGGCTGCTGGCCTTGCCCGTTTTGGCCCTGACCGTTCTGGCCCTCTTGGCCCTCCTGACCCTCTTGGCCTTGGCCTTCTTGGCCTTGGCCCTGCTCGCCGGTGCCGTTCTGCTCGCCCTCTTGCGCGCCCTTGCCGGCTTGGCCCTTCCCGCCACCGCGCGCGCGGCGCTGGAACTTCTGGAGGCGCGACATCTGCTGCTTGCCACCCTTGCCCTGCTGGCGAAGCGTCTCGCGGAGCTCCTGGAGTCGCTGGCGCAGCTCCTCCTTCTCCTTGTCGGTCATTTGCTCCTTGGACATCCGGTTGATGTCCTCGGCGCCCTTCTCGAGATCGTCGGCGCTCGCGCCGAGCTCCTTCATCAGATCTTCGGCGGCCTGCGCGAGCTCACGATCGAGGCGATCGAGCTGGCGGCCCGTCTGCTCTTGCTGCTCGCGCTCGCGCTCGAGGCGCTCGAGCTCGCGCTCCTTCTTCTTGAGGAGGTTCTTCTCTTCTTCGCTCGGGTTCTCTTTGTTCGCGAGCTTCTCTTTTTGCTTGAGGAGATCCTTCTGGAGCTCGTCACGACGCTTGTCGAGCGCGGCCTTGCGCGCGTCCTGGCTCTCGGCGGCCTTCTTCAGCGCGTCGCGCATCTTCTCGAGCTGGGCCTTGTCGAACTTGCCGCCCTCTTCCTTGAGCTTCTTGGCGAGCTCTTTGAGCTTCTCGGACGCTTCGGCGAGGTTCTTGTTGGTGAGCGCTTCGCCGGCGGGCTTGGTCGCCTCGGACTTCTTGAGCTCCTCGCCCATCTTGGCGAGGGCCTCTTCGAGGTCTTTCGCGTTCGCGTCGCGCCCGTTGAGGAGCTTCTCCTCGAGCGACTGGAGCTTGCGGAACGCTTCGGTGCGATCGAGCCTCTTTTGAGCGAGATCCTCGACGAGCTGGTTGAACTCGTTGATGGCGGCCTTGGTGTCGTCGCTGAGGGGCCGCTGCTCCATGTCGCG
>JBGAJR010000066.1:0-41749 GCA_044224815.1 Polyangiaceae bacterium | reverse complement strand
CTTGTCGAAGAACGGATGGCTGATGCGAAACCCGGTGCACGCGACGACGACGTCGACGTCGAGCTTCGACCCGTCGACGAAGGTGATCGTTCGTTCGTTCCACTCGCGAATGTCGGGTCGCGGATGCACGCGCCCGTGCCGAATCGCCTCGAGGAGCTCGGTGTTGAGCGTGGGGTGCGTGGCCGTGAACGCGTGGTCGGCGGGCGGGAGGCCGTAGCGCTCGTTCTTGCCGACCCAAAAATCGAGGAACGCGCCGAGCGCCGAGAGGCGCCACGCGCGCGGCAAGAACCCAGCGTGCTCGGCGAGCCAGTTGTGGATGTGGTCGGTGGGGACGCCGAAGGCGAACTTCGGCACGATGCGGTAGCCGCGTCGCCACGAGAGATCGACGCGTGCCGCGACCCGTGCGGTCTCGACCGCCACGTCGCACGCGGAGTTGCCGCCGCCGATCACGAGCACGCGCTTGCCGGCGAAGGGAGCGGCGCGCTTGTAGTCGTGCGAGTGAATGAGCTCGCCGGCGAACGTGCCCGGATACGAGGGCATGCGCGGATCCCAGTGGTGACCGTTCGCGACCACGAGCACGTCGAATGTTTCGGTGACCGGCGCTCCGCCCTTGGTGGACGACGTCACGAGCCACCCGTGTCGTCCCGGCGGATCACCGAGCGAGCTCGGCTTGGGCTCGCATTTGTGGACCATCGTCTCGAAGCGCACGCGCGGCGTGACGCCGAAGTGCTCGGCGTACGCTTGGAAGTACGCGGCGAGGTGGCGATGCGACGGATAATCCGGCGCGTCGTCGGGCATCGGGAAATCGGCGTATTGCGAGTAGACCTTCGAGCTGATGATGTGCGTCGTCTCGAAGACGCTCGAGTGTCCGCTCTCGGCGTCGAAGACCCAGTTCCCGCCCACCACGCGACCGCGATCGAACACGACCTGGTCGGTGTAGCCGAGGTCGGCGAGGTTCTTCGACGCCGTGATCCCCGACGGCCCCGCCCCGATGATGGCGACGCGCGCGCTGAGCGGGAGAGGCGTCGACGAGGGCATGGCTCAGTCCCCCGAAGCGTCGCTCGCGAGCGCGTCTGCCGATGCGTCCAAGCTGGGAGCGGTGCCGCAGAAGAGGACCGCCAACGCGGTCGCACGGCTCGCGAAGTCACCGGCGATCTGGCACGTCGACGCCGCGTCGCCGACGTTGGCGTTCAGGCATTCGGGCCCGGTGCTGAGCGGGGCGCATGGGCCGCGCCGGGCCGCCGAGAGGCAGGCCTCGGCTTCGGCCACCGACGCGTCTTCGTCGTAGCAATGCTGGCACGCGGACATCGCGCACTCCTCGAAGCGAGTGAGCTCTCCGGCGCAACCCGCGTCGATGGATCCGGTCACGCGCTGGATGCATCCGCCGACGTTCAATCGAGCGGACCGGCCGTCGACGATGATCGGTCCGGACAAGCTCGCGTCGACGTCGGTGAAGATGCACCGCCCACAGGCGGAGTCGATCGCGATCTCGCGCGGCGTCGAGCCGACGCAATCGCGGCCCGCCGGATTCCTCACGAAGCATCGGATCAGCGAGTACGTGACGTCGTCCGTGCACAGCCCTTGGTGAAGCGGCGCCGGTGGCGAGAACGTGCGGGCGGACACCGGGCTGAGCGGCGGGCAGGCGAGCGCGATGGGCGGCACGGCGAGGTCGAGCGGCGAGTCGAGCGCAGCGTCGATCACGCCGGCGTCGGCTTCGGTCCCGGTACTCGTCGTCCCGCACGCGTACGCAGTGCTCGCCGCTGCGCTGACGGCAATCAAGACGACGAGCCGCAAGCGCTTCACTGGAGCCCCTCGCAGTCGACGGCGGCGTCGGGGCACGAGCCACGGACCGGGTTGAGCTGCGGCTTTCGCACGGGACCGAGGTCCGCGGGGACGGCTCGGAAGGTCAGCCCGACGGACAGGACATCGCACGCCCCGCCGTCGGACGATAGGTCGGCGGCCTGGCAGAAAAGCTTCAAGAGCTGGCCGCGCAAGAGCTCGGAGTCGCAGACCGAGGTGAGGCTCTCTCCCAAAAAGAACTGCAGAGGGTCGAGGGCATGGACGAGGTCGGCGATCGAGATCCGGCCCCCGACCATGCCGTTCCGCAAGATCCAGTCGTCTCCGGCGCGGCGCAGGTCGGCGACCATCCTCGCGTCGCTGATGACGAGAGAGAGACCGAACGGGACGACCATCGTCGTTGCGGTGACGACCAGCACCCCGTCACGCACGAAGCCACTCGTGCTGTACCGCGGGATGCGCGCGGTCGGCTCGGCCAAGCTGGTCGGGTCGATGAACCAAGTCCGACGCGACTCGCCGTCCCAGCGGACCCGCAAGTATTCGGGGCCGCCGTCGAACTCCTTCGGCAGCATCGGGGTCGTGGTCTCGTCGACGCCAGACGAGACGAAGAACGCGACGGTGACGTCCGGATCGTTGGGAGTCCCGTTGTAGCCGGACAGGCGAATCAGGACGTTGGCCACGCCCGTTCGCAGAACGACGTTGGGATCGACTTGCCGCGCGTCGAACTTGGGGATCACGGCAAAAGGGGAGCGGCGGAGCACGGCGCCGAATGCGTTGTCGACGCCGCCCACGTCGTCGCAGACCACGTCACCTTGCCTCTGCTTGGGGCACGCCGGGCCCCAGCGACAATGCGGCTGGTCGGGTGGACACGTCGAGTTCACCTGGCCGCCGTCCTCCCCGAGGCACGTGGTGAGCCCGTCGAGGTTCACGCCCGGTGTCGGACAGAGACCTGGGCCAGCGTCCGGGCTCGTGCTGATGGTGGAGAACGCGAGGTCGATCGTCATCGCACCGCCCTGGCCCTCGGTGGGCGCCGGGACGTCGTTGGGGTCGGTGCAACTGACGAGCGATGCAATCCGCGCCGGCCCCTCGGGACCGTCGGCAGCGGCGTCGGTCGCCTCGGTGGGCGCCGCGGCCAGCGGGACCACGAGCTGGCAGGCTGCGGCCGCGGTCACTAGAGCGCCGCCAACCAACGCGATGAACGTACGCGCCCCGAGCCGCACCAGGGCAAAGATACCTCAGGTTCGGCTCGCGCCGCTCGCTTGGCCTGCCCTACGCGGCCGTCGCTCTCACTGGTTCTGCGGCGGCGCCTCCGGCGTGGCCGGGGTCGCCTGCTCGATGTCGCTCTGCGACTTGGTCTTGGGCCAGATGTACTCGAAGAGATTCTTGTACTTTGCAGAGAGCTCGGAGCTCTCGGTCAGGTAGAAATTCTCGTAATTGTCGCGCATGCCGGCGTCGGTGAAGTGACCGGCGCCCGAGAAGACGCGGGTCTTCTGGCCGTCGATGCCCTCCATGACGAGGAACTTATTGTGCATCATCTGGTGGTCGCCCGCGTTGGTGACCACGAAGCGGACCTTCATCCCGGTGTGCTCCGGATCGAGGTACGAGTCGTAGAAGCTGCGCACGCCCTCGACCTCGCTGTCGCCGGTGATGACGTCGTCGTCCATGGCGAGGCTGACCTCGACCCCGCGCTGCTTGGCCTGCTGGAGCGCCGAGGCAATGCCGTAGTGGAGGAAGTGCTGCATGGCGCCGTAGATCTTGCCGCCGGACTGCACGCGGTTGATCTGCGCGATGAGCACGTTCTCGAGGTCACCGGCCGGGTTGGGCGCGAAGAGCGGCGCGACCTTCTCCTTGGCGATGGCCGTCTCCACCCACGACGTGCCCGGCTTCCAGTACGACTTGGCCTTCTTGAGGCAGTCCTCGAGCTTGGAGCGATAGACGCCCGGGTCGTCGATTTCTTTGTCGGCGCCACCGGCGCTCGCCGGCGCCACGGCCGCGCGCATGCCTTCCATGACGCAGCGATTCTGCTTCGCCACGTCGGCGTTGCGCGGCGCGTCCATGATCACCCAGTGATCGAGGTGCGCCGAGAGGCCAAAGCTCGAGAGGTTGCCGCTCGAGAACGTGAGCGAGAGGCGGTCTTTCGCGCCACCCGGATCCACGTAGAGGAACTTGTTGTGATGGAGGCGCCAGATGTACGGCGAGTTCGAGAGCTGCCCCAAGAAGTGAACGACGACGTTCTTCTTCCCGGGCGCCTGGCACTCGTTCGCGAGCTGCGCCGGGAGGCCGGAACGGTAGCTCTGATCGAAGAAGCCCTCGATCGAGAAGCCCGCTTTGCCCTTCTCGCAGAGCTTGTTGTAGACCGCACGGTTCGAGAAGCTGAAGTACGCGATGGCGATCTTGGCCTTGGCCGGGTCGGTCGCGCGGTCGATGAGCGCCTTGACGCGCGTCTCCATGCCCGACAGCTCGGCGAGGCGCGCCGCGTCGTTGTGATCGCACCACGTCGAAGCCTTCCCCTCGTGGGTGCATTCGGGCCGGGTGTGAATCAGGTCGAACTTGATGTCGGCGCCGACGAGGGCCGAGCTCGCGGGATCGTCTTCGGAGTCCTCGGCGGCGCTGCCGCCGGAGCAAGCGGGGAGGACGGGGAGAGCGGCGAGAAGAGCGAGAAGGGCAAGGCGCATGGTGCGCTGGACGGTGCACCGTCCATACCAACGCCCACATCCATTCGGACGGTGTCCTTTTCGGGCGTTGCAACCGGTTCGACCCCCCTGGATGGATCCGCGTCCATCCATAGTGTCCGGCCACCTGGCTTCCGTCAGCGCGGGTCGGCCCCCGCCACTCCAGCTCAGCGTCGCGGTCGCTCGAAGGGAAGTACGGGAGCGGGGGGGGGGCGGCGATGCGCGCTCGGTGCGCGGCCCGCTCGCTTCGAGATCGTCGTCGGTGCAGGCATCGTCCATCGACGCGCAGCCCAAGCCCGACATGAAGAGCCTCACCATCAACCCGAACTTCGAGTGACCGTCGCTTCTCGTCATCGCGCCCTCACGCGGTTGGACGCGACACGGTCGGCAGCGATCCAAGCGAGCGCGGCGCCTCGACCAATTTTACGGTGTGCTCAGGCCGATGCCCGAGACTCGAGATCTTCCCAGCGCGCGTAGAGGGTGGAGAGGCTCGCGCGCGCCTTCTCGAGCTCTTCGTTCATGGCGCGAACGGTATCGCCGGTCTCTTTGGCGTTCGTGCCGCTCGCGTAGAGCGCGGGATCGCCCAAGCCCTTCTCGAGCTCGGCGATGCGACTCTCGGTGGTTTCGATCTTGGCCGGCAGACCTTCGAGCTCGAGGCGCTCCTTGTACGAGAGCCCGGCGCGCTTGGGCGCTTCTTTGGGCTTCGCGCTCGGCGGCGGCGCGGACGCGACCGCCTCGGCGCGCTTGTCTTTCTCCGCCTCGGCCTTGAGGCGACGGTAGGTGTCGTAGTTGCCGGGGTAGTGCGTGACGCGGCCGCCTTCTTCGAACACGAGGAGCGAGGTGGCGATGCGGTCCAAGAACCAGCGATCGTGGGTCACGACCAAGGCCGAGCCATTGAACGAGAGGAGCATCTCCTCGAGCGCGGCGAGGGTGTCGACGTCGAGGTCGTTGGTGGGCTCGTCGAGGAGGACGAGGTTCTTCTTCCCTTGCAAGGTGAGCGCGAGCGCCGCGCGGGCCCGCTCTCCACCCGAGAGCGACGACACTTTCTGCCGTTGCTTGTGCGCATCGAAGAGGAACCGCTCCAAGTAGACCCGCGGCTCGATGCGCTCGCCGCCGATCTCGATGGCGCCGCCCTCGGACACGTTCTCGAAGACGGTCTTGTCGTCGTCGAGGCCGGTGCGCTCCTGATCGAAGTACGCGACCTTGGTGTTGGCGCCGAGGGTGAGCCGCCCCGACGTGGGCGCGAGCTCGCCGATGACGGCTCGCAAGAGCGTGGTCTTGCCGGTGCCGTTCTTTCCGACGATGCCGATGCGCTCGCCCTGCGTCAGGTAGAGATCGAGGCTGGCCACGAGGGTGCGACCGGCGACGTCGAGGCGGAGCTTCTCCATCTCGAGGATCGTCTTTCCGGCGCGCGCCTCTTCGACCGCCAGCTTGGCTGCGTCGGGGCCGCGCCGCACCGGCTCGGCGGCGCGCGCGGCTTCGGCTCGCTCGATGCGCGCCTTCTGTTTGGTGGTGCGGGCCTTGGGCTGGCGCGCGAGCCACTCGAGCTCCTTGCGGAGGAAGTTCTGGCGGTTCGCCTCGGTGCGCTCCTCGAGCGCGATTCGCTCGGCCTTGGCCTCGAGGAAGGTTTCGTAGCCGCCGTCGTACGAGCGGACCTCTCCGAGCTCGACCTCGAGCGTGCGCGTGCAGACGCGATCCAAGAGGTAGCGATCGTGGGTGACGAGGAGGACCGCGCCCTTGTGCTTCTTCTCGAGGTGCTCCTCGAGCCAGTCGATGGTCTCGACGTCGAGGTGATTGGTGGGCTCGTCGAGAATGGCCAGCTCGGGGCGCGCCACGAGGAGACGCGCGAGCGCGACGCGTCGCCGCTCGCCGCCGCTCATGGATCCGACGTCGCCGTCGATGTCGGTGATGCCGAGGTGGCCGAGCATCGACTCGACCTCGTGCTCGCGCTCCCAGCCACCGAGGCGTTCGAGCTCGCTCGCGAGCGTCTCTTGCTCGGCGAGGAGCGCGCCGTGATCGCCCGCGCCCGCCGACAGCGCGTCGGTCACGCGCTGGTACTCTTTGCGGACGCGCGTCCACTCGCGGAGGCCTTCCGACGCGACCTCGCGCGCGGTGCGACCGGCGGGGAGATCGGGCGCTTGCTCCAAGAGCTGCACGCTCGCGCCGCGGCGCACGGCGATTTCGCCCCGATCGGGTGGCTCGAGCCCGGCGAGGATCCGAACCAGGGTGGATTTGCCCGCGCCGTTCCGCCCGACGAGGCCTACGCGCTCACCGGTGCGAATGGTGAACGTGGCGTTCTTGAGGACCGTGTGGGCCCCGTAGGCCTTCTCGATGTCGCGGACGGAAAGAACCGGCACGCCGGCACCATAGCACCGGCGTACCGATGGGAGCGGTCAGCTGCAGCCGACGCTGTTGCCCTCGATCGAGCACTTCTTCTTGCACTTCTCGTCGACCGCCCACTTCTTCGCGGCGCACTTGAGGAGGACCTTGCCGTCGACGCTGCAGGCGTAGCCGTCGTCGCAGCTTTCGCCCACGTTCTGGCCGCCGAGATCGCACTTGATGGTGTCCTTGCCCTCGGCGTAGCAACCCTTGGGGCCGCGGCAGTTCGACTCGAGCGCGAACGCCTTGCCCTTGCACGAGAGCTGCTGCTTCTTGTCGGGCGTACACGCGTAGTCGGTGCCCTCGCACGGATCGCCCACGACCTGGATCGAGTCGTCGCACTCGATGGTGGTCGCAGTCTCCGAGCACTTGCCCGGGCCGCGGCACAGGTGCTG
The DNA here is from genome assembly GCA_044224815.1 of Polyangiaceae bacterium. Lineage (GTDB taxonomy): Bacteria > Myxococcota_A > Polyangia > Polyangiales > Polyangiaceae > JADJCA01. The sequence goes on along the minus strand of JBGAJR010000066.1, from coordinate 34,506 downwards.
CTCGATCTTCTTCCCCTTGCACGACACGACCATCGACTTGTCGGCGGAGCAGAGCGCCTCGTCGTCCGTGCACTCGCTTCCCACCGGGTTGCCGCTGAAGTCGCAGGTGACGGCGTAGTTGGTCGTCGTGGTGCGCCCCGAGCGCTGCACGCCGGTGACCGCTTGCGAGCAGCCCTTGGCGCCCATGCAGGCGACCTTGACGAGCTTTCCGTCGTGACACTCGAGGATGGCCTGATTGCCATCGCACAGCGCTTCGTTGCCCGAGCAGCTGTCGCCCGCCTTCTTCTTGCACGCGACGAGCGTAAAGGCGGCGGCGACCGAGAGGCCCACGGCGAGGGCGCGAACGGCGAGAGAGCGAGAGGATCGGATCATTCAAATTCCTTCGAGCAAAAGGCACTGCAAGTGAGCGCTGCCGCGTTCACCAGATCATCGGATCGTATCCGTTCCAAAAGACCCACCGCCCGACTTCTTTGGCGTTCACGCCGGTGAGGAGCATCGGGTCAGGGGCTGGCGCAGTGAGATCGATCTCGACGACGTACCCAGCGTAGCTCCCGATGAGGAGCGTCTTTTTGTCGGGGCTCACGTCGAGCGCGGTGATGGTCGAGCCCACGAAGAGGTAGCCGGTCTGCTTTCCGTCGACGTCGTGGAACCACACGTAGCCGCTGCGGTCGCCGAGGAGGTAGCCGTCGGGCAGGGACGTGGCGGCGTGGAGCCAGGCCCGGCGGTCGAACGGCTTGGCCGTGTCGCCTTTGCCGCGCAGAACGCCGTCGAGCGAGACCTTGAGCGAGCCGCTCCCGTAGAGCCCGTGCACCGAGTTGAAGAGCACCTCCGGGCGCGACTCGTGGAAGAGCGCGTAGTGCGGATACGACGACACCGTGTTGAACGTCCACTCTTCGCCGGTCTTCCGATCGATGAGGACGTGGGAGCTGTCTTGGCAACCCACGGCCACGAAGCGACCGTTGGGCGACATGGCGGCGTGCGCGTAGCTCACGCGCTCACGCTCCGCGTCGCCGGTCGGCATGAGGCGGCGGGAGCCTTCTTCGCTCATCCAGAACGCGCCCGTGTCCGACGCGACCACGAGGCCGTCGCCATTGGGCGTGAGGTAGGCCTTGCCCTCGGCGCCCGCGAACGCCTCCGGGATCGCGAACGAGCGGAGCTTGGGCCCGTCCCATCCGTCGTGCACGTCGACGCGGTCTTCGTAGCCCTTGGCGACGTAGCGGCGGTCGGCGGAGAAGCCGAAGAACGTGACGTCCGGCACCGGCACGATGCGATCGCGCTCGAGGAAGTACACGTCGCTCTCGACGCGCATCACGGTGCGTCCGTCGTTCATGCGCGTAACCTGCTCGATGCGGCGGCCCACGCCCTCGTACTCGAACGGCTCGTAGGCCGGGTGAAAGAGCGCTCGGGCGCGCGCGTGCTCACCGGCCGCGTTCAGACGCGCGAGCTCCTGGCGCACGTACTCCGCCATGTCCTCGCGGGGATCGCTCGGCTCCGGGCCCGCCTTGTTGATGCCCACCGAGTAGATGCGGCTCACGAACCCGTTCAGGGCGTCCATGAACGCGCGGCCTTCGCGGTTCCAGCGCTCGGAAGCCTCTTCGACGCTGGCGAAGGTCGCGGCCGGGGTCTCGTCGTTCTCCTCGCTCGCGTCGTCGTCGTCGTCCTCGTCGCTTTCTTCTTCTTCTTCTTCTAGCTGCACGACCGCGGCGCTGACCTCCATCGTCTGGCCCGGTACGAAGGCCACGCCGAAGAGCGCGCCCTGGTCGCCGCCGACGAGATAGCCGTCACCCACGGCCGCGATCGACCAAAGGTGCCCGGTCATGTCGGTCGGCACGAAGACGAAGCTCGCGCCGTCGTCGTCGGAGAAGAGGAGCGTTCCTTGATTGCCGACCACGAGGAGGCCGTGCGCGGTTTCGCACATCGACTCGAGATCGACGGCTTTGGGCGTCGCGACGCGCGTCCACGAAGCGCCATGGTCCGTCGAACGGAAGATGACGCCGCCGTCGCCGACGACGACCCAGGTGCCTTTCTTGGTGACCACCAAGCTCGTGAGCGCGGAATCCGCGCCCACTTCGTGGGCCTCGAGCTCGGTGCCATTCCACGACGCCAGGGTGCCGTCGTACGCGAGCACGGTGACCTTGCCGGTCGCCGTCGTCAGATCGAGGAGGCGCGTCTCCGTGCCGCTCTCGACTTGCGTGAACGGGCCGTCGAACGACGCGCTCTTCGCGAGGAAGCCGTCGTCGCCCACCACCCACGCCGTGCCATCGCTCGCGCGGTCGACGCCGAACAGGCACGACGAGGTGGGCATCGGGACCGTGGTCCAGGTGAGCGCGCGATCGTCCGAGATGGCCAGCGTTCCGTACTCGCCCGTGAGGACGAGGCGGCCGCCGTCCACCACCAGCCGACGGAGCCCGGGTGTGGGCGGCGCCGAGCGGCGCACGAACGTGCGGCCACCGTCGATGGAGAGGAGGACCGTCGCGCGATTGTAGGTTCCGCCCACGGCCCACACACGCGGTCCGTCCACGACGATGTCGCCCAGGTAACCGAGCGCGCTGTCGGCCGCTTGCACGAGGCGGGTTTGGATGCGCGGAATGCTCTTCGTTTCGGTCATCGTCGTGTCCTTGGTGGCTGCGTCGTGTGTGGAGTGCAAATATCAGCGCAAGAGGCGGAGATCTTCGATGGCGAGGCCATGCGCGGCGAGCGCGGCGGCGACCTCGGGGGCGCGCTTGTGGCGCGAGAGCCAGTCGGCGGCGGTGCGACGGTCGCGGTGCTCGGTTTTTGCGAAGATGCGCGCCATCGTCGGTGCGAGCGCGAGCCCCAGCGCGGGCGCGCTGCGAAGAACCGCCTCGGTGAGCGGGCCATCGAGATCGGCGGAGGCGGTGATGCGGTCGAGCGCCGCGTCCGCGCCCCCGAGCGCCGCGAGCGCGGCGACGGCGCTCTCGAGCGCGGCGCCGTCGTCGACCGCCCGCATGCTCGCGCGCGCGACGAACGCAAGGAGCGCTGGGCAAGACGCGGGCGCGCCCATGGTGCGCAGCGCATCGATCACGTTCGCGGGGTAGCGCGCCGTCTCCTCGCTCAGCGCCGCTTCGAGCGCCTCTCGTCCACGCGCGGCGAGCGCGTCGACGGAGAGCGGATCGAGCAATCGGTACCGCGGGATCGTCGCCCCGCGAACGCGGAGCGCGCGCACGGCCGCGCGGTGCACGACCGTCGACACACCGAGGACCGCGTCTCCGGCGAGGGCGGGGGAGAGGTCGGCTCGGCGCTCGAGGATGGCGAGCGCGCGGACGGCGCCTTTCACGAAGCTGGAGCTCGTCTCCTCGCCGGCCTTGGGGGTCAACGTCGCGCGGAACGCGGCGGAGAGCGCGTCGTCTTCGATCGACTCTCCGAGGTCGCGTCGGGCGACGAGCGCGGCGAGGTTGCGCAGGGGGTGCTTGAACGTGAGCTTGGCGAGCGCCGCTGCGAGCGTCGACTTGCGGTCGCCGTCGGCGAGAGCGCCTCCGAGCTGGCCGAGCGCCAGGAGCTCGCCGGAGCGGAAGGGATCGGTGTTTCGATCGAATCGGCCGGAGAGAAGCCGCGCGGCGAGCGGCTCGAGACCGAGACCCGCCTGCGCGAGAAGCCACGCCGCGTCGCCGCGCACGTTGTCGAGCCAAAGGCTCTCTCGATTCGCCACGACGTGCTCGAGCACTTGGATGAGCGAAGGACGAAGCTCCTTGCGGACACCCGCGGAGGGGGCGCGCGCGTCGACGGCCAAGGTGAGGAGCCGTGCCGTCTCATCGAGGCGGCCGCGCTCCATCGCCGACTCGAAGCCCTGCATCATCTGCTGAAACTGCGCGAAGACGCGGTCGAGCCCGTCCTCGAGGAGCGCGAGGTCCGAGGCGTCGCCATAGCGATGAACGATGCGCGCGCCGAGCTCGAGGTCCGGTCGTGAGCCGTTCGCGAGCCACGCGCGACCGCACGCGAGGAGCGCGGCCTCGTCGTGGGGCTCGCGCCGGTCGACCCACGGCTCGAGGAGCTGGGTGCCGGCCCAATGCCGTTCGGCGAGGCCGACCACGAAGGGGAGGACACGCGGGTCGCCGTGCAGCGCGAGCCCGAGCGCCGCGACCTCGAGGGCCTCCTCGTGGAGACGGCCATCGCTCACGTAGCCTTCGTCGCGGGCCCAGCGGACGATCGAGAGGCTGCGCTGGAGCGCCGGATCCTCGAACGCAGCCGCCTCGAGCGCGCGGAGGAGCGGCCGGTCCTTGCGCGCGCCCCACGCCGCGCGCGCGAGCCCGTCCGTCCCTTCGCGCTCTCGTATGGCCGCGGCCTCCGCGCGGGCGCGCTCGGCGCGCTCGGCTTTGGCGGCCTTGTCAGTCGTCTTCTTCATCGTCTTCGTCGGCGTCGCTCTCGTCCTCGTCTTCGTCTTCGTCTTCGTCCTCGTCCTCGTCCTCGTCCTCGTGGTCGTGATCGTCGTCCTCGTCGTCTTCTTCGTCCTCTCTTGCTGCCTTCTTCTCCTGCGGCTTGGTCGCGAGGAACGCGGCGCGGACGCCGGGGACGTCTTCGAGAGTGCCGATGCGCGTCACCTCGCCAGAGATGAGCCCCGCGACCAGCGCCGCCGCCTCGCGGATGAGGATGGAGGGGCTGTCTTTGCACCATGCAATCATTTCGCCGACGCGGGGCTCGTCCAGGAAATACGAGCGAAGCAGCCAGTACACGCCGACGCCGGCTTCGCGCGGGACGTTCTTCTGCAAGGTCTTCATTCGCTGCTCGTTCAGCCCGCCGTCGAGCTCGGGATCGAATGCGGCGTACGCGCCGTCGACCTGGCCGCGCAGGAGGCGACGGATCCAGCGGCTTCGATAATGAAAGTAGCGAGGCGCGTGGAAGCTCCGCCGGAGCTCGAAGCCCTCCACGGTGTCACCCTCCTTCTTCGCGTCTCCCTCTTCCTCTTCTTCTTCTTCTTCTTCTTCTTCTTCTTCTTCTTCGGCCTCTTCGACCTCGATGTCGTCGCGTACGAGCTCGCCGGCGATCTTCCCTCGCAGGCGCGCGTAGGCGGCCTCGGCGACCGTCTCCGAGAGAGCACCGCTCTCCTTGGCGGCGCCAAGCGCGAGGACGAAGGCGAAGTCTTCGAGCGAGCGCGCCACCGGCGCTTCGATGTCGTCGCCGGATGGATCGACGACGTAGACCGCGTCGGTCGCCTGCTCCATCGACGTCTCGCCGAGCGTGACCGCGTAGCGATGCCCGTGCGGACCCACGGCCACCGTCTGGACTCGCGCGAGCAAGTCGCGGAGCAGCGTGGGGTGACCAGGGCCGTCTTGATGCTCGCGGATCATTCGGTCGAGCGCACCCGGGGCGGCCGTGCTCAGCGCATCCTGGACCGGCGCGACGCCTGCGAGCCGTGGCGTCGCCAGCGCGCCCTCGGGGAACGCCTCGAACCAGGCCGCGGCGCTCTCGGACAGCGCATCGCCGTAGAACGCGCGGAAGGACTCGCGGGTCACGCGCGCGCGTGGTGCGCGCTCCGTCCACAAGAAGAAGCCGTCGCTCTTCTTCTTGGTGGCGCGCTCCTCGTTGGCTTGCTCCACGGCCATCGCCACGACTTCGGCGAAAGCCCCGCTCTTGAATACGTCAGCGGGCTCGAGATCGCGGAAGAGTGCGTCGAGGGCGCCCTTGCCGGCGTCGCTGCTCTCACCCGGCGTCACCTCGCGCCCCTCGGCGTCGAGGTAGCGACGCTTGGTCTCTTTGCCCTTCGCGTAGGTGACGTGCACCTCCGTGACGCGTGGGTCGCTCGTGGGGAACGCCTCGTCCTTGCCGCGTCGAAGCACGAAGCGACCTTCGGGGGCGCCGCTCGCGTACGTGCCCTCGCGCGCCACGACGCCGTCGCGGTGGAATCGCTTGTAGGTTCCCTGCAATCGGCCCTCGGCGTCGAATCGCGCCTCGACGAGGAGCGTGCCGTCATCGCTGCGGAACGCGCGCATCGGGCCGAAGCGATGGCCGTCTTTGGTTTCCACCACCTCGAACCACTCCTCGATCGGAGCGAAGCGCGCCTCGGCCGGGAGCCCCGCAGGGCGCGCCGGAGTGTCTTTTTCCATTCCCATCGCGATCCTCCCCGCATGGCCCGCCGTGGGGCCGCGTGCGGCGCGGGCGAGTGTGCACGACCCGCGCCAGCCGAGTCCATACACGCCGGCGCGAATGATCGCGCGCTGCCCGGCGTCGCCCGTGCAGCGCCTTGTCACACCGGGCAACGCGCGGTCAGTCACCGACGAGCGCTGGGTCGGCTGAGACTCATGCGGGGCTTGGACCGCGCGAGTGGCTCAACCCGCCGCGAAGTCGTGTGCGATGCGCTCCAGGATGCGCCGCTTGCGATCGTCGTCGACGCGCAGGGTCGGCGCGCGGCTCTCGAGCACGCCGCGATCGAGGTAGCCCGCGTCGATCGCCGCGCGAATGAATCGCCGATCTTTCTCTCGGTCGGCCACGTACTTCGACAACACCAAGTCATGGGTCTCGAGGCACCAGCCTTTGACGAAGCGGGTGCTCGCGTTCGACACGAGCACCAAACGTTCGCGCCACCCGTCGGGGAGCGTTGCCGTTCCTTCCTCCACGCCCTGCGCGTAATAGCCGAACGTCTCGTGGAACATCGAGCCTTCGCCGATCGCGCCATCGATCACGTTCCAATGCTCGGGCTTGTTCTTCGGATAGACGTCGGCCTCCACCGACACGCACAGCGCCGGCGGCGCGTCGGGGTGCTCTCCGAGGATGGCCTGACTGTCGATGACGATGATCTCGTCGTCGTCGGCGATGTCGGCGGCAGCACGCAGGATGTGCTCGAGCTCCCGTCGTTTCACGAGGCTGCCCGATGCGCTTGGGCGAAGGCGCGCCAGATCGCCCATCTCTCTCGTGGGGGGAGGGCGCCCGCGAACGGGGTGACCTGCCGGAGCGCCCTCGCTGCTTCCGAGGGATCGACGAGCGCCTCGGCGATGCTCTCCATACTGCCGTCGAGGATGCGCGCCCATTCGCTCGCGTAGAACGGGTGAGGCTCGCCGGCGGCGATCCATCCCCGGACCCGCGCGCGCGCGTTCTCCAGGACGGAAGGCTCACGTCGCATGCGCTCCGCCACCGCGCGGTGAAACGCGATGCTCCGCTCTTCAGCGAGGCGATGGAGATCCACAGCCGAAGGATAGCCTTCCCGAGCAGCCGCCAGCCTCCGACGGGGCGTCCCGCGCGTGGAGCTTCAGCCCCGCGGTCAGGGCGCGACCTCGACGAGGCGGCCGCCTTCGAGTCGCCACGGGGACCCGTGCTCGACGACGCGCGCGATCTCCTCGGGGCTTCGCGCGTCGAGCGTGACGTCCCAGACGACGAGGTAGCCGCGCGGGCCCGCCGTCAGGAGCTCGCGGCCATCGCGCGTGAACTGTACGGCGCCCACGGGCCCGTGGATCACGCGCAAGAGCTCTGCGGTGCGCGTGCTCCAGAGGCGCACCGTACGATCGAACGCTGCGGTCGCGAGCCGCGTTCCATCCGGGCTGAGTGACGCGTGGGTGAGGTTTGCGGTGTGCCCCACGAAGGTCATCGACGGTTGCGCGAGCGACGAGAGGTCCCAGCGTTTGGCGACGTGATCCTGGCGTCCCACGGTGATGAGTCTGCGACCGCCCTCCTCGAACGACATCTCTTGGATCCACGAGGGGTGGGCCGAAAACGACGAAGTCTCGCGACCCGCGTCGGGATCGACCAGATGGACCACTCCGTCGTCCGTCGCGGCCGCGAGGACGGGGCGCGCGTCCTTTTCGCCGATCGCGAGGCAAGAGATGCGGCGGGTCGATAGCGCGACGGTCGCGAGGAGCGCGCCCGACTCCACGCTCCAACGCTTGAGCGAGCCTTCGTATCCGCCGGTCCAGACGGCGCCGCGGCCGTCGACGGCGAGCCCGTACGTGATCGGCGGAGCGTGGCCCTCGAAGCGTGCGACTTCTTTTCCGCTCGCTACGTCGAAGAGTCGCGCCGGAAACGCGTCGGGATTTTCTCCCGAGACGGCGAGCCGCCTGGACTTCTCGTCGAGGGACAAGATCGATGGGATCCCCGTGCTCGTCAGGGTCGTCCGGGTCGCGCCGGAGGCATCGAGGATTCGGATGTGCCCGTCGGCGTAGCCAGTGAGGATCGCGCGCTCCCCGTCGACGAAGCGCGCGCTCTCGACGTCGGGCGCGACGCCCAGCGGATCGTCGTCGCCGAGCAATCGATAATCCACGCCGTCGGCGAGCGACCACACGTTCACGCTGCCGCGCACGCCGAGCGTCACCGCGCGTTGCCCATCGGGCCGGAGCGCCACGTGGAAGAGCTTGCCGCTCGGTTGTACGTCGATGAGCCGAAGCGGAGCGCCGCTCGCGGCGTGCCACACGCGCACGCGTCCGTCGTGCGCGCTCGTCACGATCGTACGCGGGTCGGCGCCGAACACCGCGTCCGGGCTGACCGCGCCTTCGGGCAACCGCAGAGTGCGGAGCCGCGCGCGCGTCGCCGCATCGTACGTGTGCACGGCCGCGTCCTCTTCGGCCACGAGGAGCTCTCGGCCATCCGGTGAGAACGCCAGAGACGAGATGGGGCTCTCGAATCCCTCTACGCGCGCGAGGCGGGCGCCCTTCTGCCAGTCCCAGAACGTGAGCCCCTTGTCCCAGCTCCCCACGACGAGCGTGGTGCCGTCGGGGCTGAACGCCATCGCCGAGACGCGGCTCTTGTGCTCGCGCACCTCGAAGCGCGTCGCGCCCGTCGCGCGATCGACGATCGAGAGCTCCCCGTGATGCGCGCCCACGACGAGCCCCGCGCCGTCGGGCGTGAACGCGACGCGGTACACGTCGGGCACGGGGTACGCGCGCTGAAGCTTGCCCGTCGCGACGTCGAACAGGCTCACCTTCGGGTGCGTGCCGCCGGACGCGACCGCAACCGTATCGCCGCGCGCGCTAAACGCCGTCCATTCGAGCTGCGCGTCGAACCCTTCGAGCACGTGGAGCGCGCTCGACTTCTCGGGATCCCAAATGCGCGCGGTGCGATCGGAGCTCGCGGTGACGAAGCGCGTCCCGTCGGGGCTGAACGTTCCCGCCGGAACGTCGCGCGTGTGTCCGACCAGCGCGAAGCGGCGCGCGCCGAGCGGACGGAGCGCTTCGGTGACGAGCGAGCGGAGCACCATGCTGGCGGGGTCTTGGCGGTAGGCCTCGCTGAGGAGCACGGCCGCGCGGAACGGCCGGCCCGCCTCGAGCTCGGTGCGTCCTTGCGTTTCGAGGAGCGCGAGCGCCTTTTGGTCGGCGCGATCGCGCTCGCGTACGACGCGGCGCACCGAGACGACGCCCATCGTCGCGATCAGCGCGACGCTCACGAGCGTGAGCGCGACCAGCGCGCGATGCTGCGCGATCCAGCGGCGCACGAGGGTCGCGGTTCCGTATCGGTGGGCGCGGACCACCTGACCGGTGAGAAATCGCCCCAAATCCTCGGCAAATGCCTTCGCGCTCGGGTAGCGCTCGGCGGGCGCGGATCGGAGCGCCTCGCGAACGATGGCCGCGAGCTCGGGCGCGACGCTAGGCTCGCGATCTTCGATCGGGACCATCTCGTCGCGATCGCGGCGGGCCAGCGATTCGGTGAGGGTCTCGCCTTCGTACGGCGTGTGGGCGGTGAGCGTCTCGTAGAGCATCGCGCCGAGCGCGAAGACGTCGGCGCGCTCGTCGACGCGCTCGCCGCGCCATTGCTCGGGCGCCATGTACGCGGGCGTGCCGATCACTGCGCCGAGCTGGGTCTCGCCCGGCTCCGCGGCGGGAGACTGCCTGCGCCAGCCGCTCCGCTCCGGCGCGGCGGACTGCGCGTCGAGCGCGGGCGGGAGATCCGAATCGACGCCGCTCGCGAGGTCCTTCGCCGAGCCCCAGTCGACGACCACCGTCTCACCGAAGCCACCGAGCACCACGTTCGAGGGCTTGAGATCCCGGTGAATGATGCGGCGATCGTGGGCGAACGCCACGGCCTCGGCGATCGCGGCGACGTGAGGGAGAAGCGCGAGCCGCGCCTCGAGCGTGCCGGCTTTGGCGATCGCGTCCGCCAAGGTGGAGCCCGCGACGAGCTTCATCGCGTAGTAGGGCGTGCCGTCCTCACGCTCGCCGAGATCGTAGATGGGCACGATCGACGGGTGCTGAAGGCGCGCGGTGAGCCGCGCCTCGCGCAGGAAGCGCGCGCGCGCCACCTCGTCATGCGAGGCGAGGAGCTCCTTCAGTGCGACGTCCCGTCCGAGCCGCTCGTCGAACGCGCGGACCACGCGACCGGTGGCGCCGCGTCCTTCTTCGGCGCCGATGACGTATTGCGCCGCGGCGGGCGCGCGCGGGCGCTCCCGCTCCTGCGACGCGCCGGCGAGCGGTGCATCGACGGAGTACGCAAGCGGCCCGCGGCCTTGCGGATCGGATTCAGCCATCGCGCGCCCCCCGCTTGCCGCGGCGCGAGCAACGACGCAAGGGCCAGCTCAACTTACTCACCTCAAGCGTCGTTCGCGGCTCGCGCACGGGCGTGCTTTTTTTTTGAACGACGCGCGGGCGAACGGGAACGGAGGGGTGAAGTGTGAATCGAGTCGTCGCGCGGTCGGGCTCTCGCCCGCTCGCGTCGCGCTCCTTCTTCGCCACGTTCGCGTAGGCGGCTTCCGCGCGCTTCAAAGGCGGCGGACCCCGTTTTCGCGGCGGGCACGCGAGGTCCCTCGTGCGAAGCGCTCTCTCGAGACGCGCCGTCTTCGGCGCCATGGCTTTTCTTTGTGCGCTGTCTGCCGCGGTGTCGGCGGAGGCCCAGCCGGTGGTCGTCCCGCCCAAACCAGTGCACGTGGACGTGCCCGAGCTCGTCCCCGAGGCCGCGGACGACGTGACCGTCGAGCTCACGATCGATCTCTCGGCGCGCGGCACCGTCGACGACGCGCGCGTCATCTCGCCCCCGAATCCCAAGCTCGACGAAGCGGCGCTCCGCATTCTTCGCGCGGCCACCTTCAGCCCGGCCACCAAAGACGGCGTACCGGTGCCCGCGCGCATCAAGTACGCGCTCGTCTTCCGCGCGGCGCCGCCCCCGCCGCCTCCCGCGCCGCCGGCCGCGAACCCGGTGCCCGAAGCAGCGCCCGCGAAGGACGTCGCCGCGGCGCCGGCCGAGGACCAGGCCACCTTCGGTGCGCACGCCGTCACCGATGCGCCGCCGCGGGAGGCGACCGCGCGATCGATGACGAGCTCCGAGATCTCCGCCATGGGCACGCGCGGCGACCCGATTCGCGCCGTCGAGCTCTTGCCCGGCTTCGCGCGCACCGGGATCGGTATGCCGCTCCCGATCATCCGCGGCAGCGCGCCCAACGAGAGCGAGGTGTTCTTCGAGGGGATGCCGGTGCCGCTGCTCTATCACGCGGCGGGCATCACGAGCTTCATCCCGGCGCGCGCGCTCGATCGCGTGGACTTCTATCCGGGGAATTTTTCGGCGCGCTATGGGCGCAACTTGGGCGGCGTCATCGACGTGCGCGCCCGCGAGCCGGCGAGCGACGCGCTCCACGGCGTCCTCGACGCGAGCTTCATCGACGCGTCGATCTTCGCCGAGGGGCCGCTGAAAGGCGCCACGCCCAAAGACGGCTCGGCCCCCGAGCCGGGCGGCGTTCGGCTCGCGGCGGCGGTGGGCGCGCGCCGCAGCTACGTCGACACCTTCTTTCGCTCGGTCGCGCCCGACGACATCAAGGTCGACGCCGCGCCGGTCTACTACGACTACCAAGGCATCTTGGCCGCGCGCTTGGGCGACCGGCACAAGGCGCGGCTCTTCGTCTACGGGAGCTCGGACACGTTCGCGATCGTGGCCACCAAGCCGGCCGACGTCGATCCGCTCGTCCGCGGGAAGTTCGATCTCGGGACCACGTTCCACCGCATCCAAGGCGACGTGAAGAGCGAGCTCTCGCCGCGGCTCTCGCAGGAGGTCTCGTTCGCCGTCGGCCCGGAGCAATACCGGCAGCGCGCCGGCGGCATCGCCAATCAGGACTTCGGTGCCTTCACGCTGCGCGGCCGCGCGGAGTGGATCTACAAGCCGACGCAGGAGGTCCGCTTCGCAGTGGGCCTCGATCACGCGTCGCAGCACTGGACCGGCGACTACGAGGGCATCCGTCCGCAAACCGACATGCGCGACGTCCCGGCGAGCCAGGCGCCGCGTATCCCCGCGACCCACATCTCCAAGTGGGTGAACAGCCCCGCCGCGTACGCCGAGCTCGGCCTCCTCGTGGCGGACCGCGTCACATTCATCCCGAGCGTGCGTGCAGACTACATTGATCAGCTCTCCGCCCTCACGCTCGATCCGCGGCTCGTGGTGCGCGGCCGTGTGACCGACAGCACGGTGCTCAAGGCCGGGGTCGGTCGCTTCACCCAGCACCCGCAGATGTGGCAGGCGCTCCCCGAGTCGGGGAACGTGAACCTCAAGCCGGGATGGGCGCTCCACCTTTCGACGGGCGTCGAGCAGCGCCTCGGCGACGACGCTCGCGTCACCCTCGAAGGCTTTTACAAGTCGCTCCACGATCTGCCGGTCGCGACGCCGGCCTTCACCGCGCCGTACTTCGACAACGCCGGCCGCGGTCGGGTCGTGGGGCTCGAGATGGAAGCGCGCCTCTCGCCGAGCACCAAGAGCCCGGTCTACGGCCTCGTCTCGTACACGCTCTCGCGGAGCGAGCGCGCCCGCAAAGAGGAGCCGCTCCGCCTCTTCGACAACGATCAGACCCACATCGGCTCGGCGGCGGCGGTGTGGCGCATGGGGCGGGGCTGGCAGGCCGGCGCCACCTTCCGCGCGACGAGCGCCAACCCGAAGACCCCCATCGTGGGCGCCGTCTACGACGCGCGCACCGACACGTACGCGCCTCGCTACGGCGCCATCAACTCCGACCGCGCGGCGCTCTACCACCGCCTCGATCTGCACCTCGAAAAGACCTGGACCTTCACCGCTTGGAAGCTCATGGCCTACCTCGACGTCCAAAACGTGTATAACGCAACCAATTCGGAGTACGCGGCGTACAACTACGACTACACGAAGTCGAAAAACACGCCGACCTTCCCCCCGTTCTTCCCGAGCCTCGGGCTCCGAGGTGAGCTGTGAGCCCGCGTCGCGCGTTTGCTCTCGCCGCGCTGCTCGCAGTGGCGGCGGGGTGCGGGGAGCCCGTCGAGCCCGCCTCGCGTCTCGAGCGGCCGCGCGTCCTCGGCGCGGTCACGTCGCTTCCGAGCGATCCCGCGAACGCCGCGCCCGGGGCCGACGATCCCATCCGCGTGGCGATCTTCACGGCGTCGCGTGACGCCGAGAGCGGCGCGTTCGCTTCGCACGCGCTCCGCGTCTGCCCGAGCGACATGGGCACGACCGACTATGTGTGCGGCGGCCCGGAGCTTCCGTTTCGCGAGGACGGTCGCGATCCCGTGATCACCGTCGAGCCCGTGCACGCGTCCGGGGAGCTCGCGGTCTTCGGCGTCATGTGCGCGACCGGCACCGCGACGTTCGATCGAGCCGCGCGCGCGTTCCGCGGCACCTGCGACGACGGGAGCCACCCCGCCGAGCTCGTGGTGCGCGTTCGTGTCGGCGGCCCGCCGAACAAGAACCCGGTCGTGCCCAACGACGCCGTGAAGCTGGACGGCGCTGCGCTCGGCCCTTCCGCGCGCTCCGGCTGCGAGGGCGCGGCGCCGGTGCACGTCCGCGCCGACGGCCAGAAGCACGCGCTCGCGCTCGCCGTCCCCGCGTCGTCCGTCGAGCCGGGCGACAGCTTCGTGCTCTCGCACCTCGCCACGCACGGGAAGCTCGATCGCCTCTATTCCACGCTCGACGACGCGAACGCGGCGTCGGTCGACTGGGAGGCGCCCGGCGAGCTCTCCGCGCCGCGCGAGACCGCGCGCTTCCACGTCGTCTTTCGCGATGGGCGCGGCGGCGTCGCCACGACCGTCGCCTCGATCTGCCTCGAGCGTTGAGCCCTTTTCGTCCCAAGGAGTCGCCCCATGTCGATCGATCAAGCTTTCTCTTCTCTCGCCAACCACGGCGCGCGCTGGGTCTTCTGGCTGCTCGTCGCGCTCAGCGTCCTCGCCCTCGCGATCGCCGTCGATCGCATCGTGCTCCTCGTCGCTTCGCGTGACGACGCGGGCCGGCTACGGAGCGATCTGCTCGAAGCGCTGCGTCGCGGCGCGCCGGCCCGGGCCATGGAGGCGCTGCGTCGCTCGGCGTCGTTCGAGGCCAAGGTGCTCCTCGCTGGCCTCTCGTCCGAAGAGGCCGGCCCGGCCGTCGCCGAGGAGCGCATGGCGAGCGCGTCGCAGTTCGCGAAGCTCACCATGGAACGAAACCTCTCGGTCTTGGCCACCGTCGGCACCAACGCGCCGTTCGTGGGGCTCCTCGGCACGGTCATCGGCATCATCCGCGCGTTCCGCACGCTCGACGCCGCGGGCGGTCGCGTCTCGGCGCACCTCCTCTCCGAAATCGGCGAAGCGCTCGTCGCGACCGGCGTCGGTCTCCTCGTCGCCCTGCCCGCCATCGCCTTCTACAACACGTTTCAGCGGGTGATTTCGGCGCGGATCGCGCGCGCCGACGCGCTCGGTCGTGAGGTGCTCGCGTTCTTGAAGACCGACCCCGCCGTGTTCGCGGCGAGCCGGAAGGGGGCCTGAGATGGGCGCCGCGCTCCAGTCGTCCAACGACGGACCCGTCACCGGCATCAACGTCACGCCCTTCGTCGACGTGGTGCTCGTCCTCCTCGTCGCGCTCATGGTGACCGCCTCGGATCTGGCGGCCCAGGCCATCGGCGTCGATCTCCCGCGCGCCTCCACCGGGACCGACGCGCCGCCGCGCGCGCTCGCGGTCACGCTCGAAAGCGGTGGTCGGTTGCTCTGCGACGGTCAGCCCGTCGACGACGAAGGCCTTCGGCGCATGGCGCGCGCAGCGCACGAGAAGGATCCCGAGCTGCGCGCCGTCGTGGCCGCCGACGGCTCGGTCTCGCATGCCAAGGTGATCCACGTCGTCGATCTCCTGCGTCGCGAGCAGGTCGGTCGCTTCGCGCTCGAAGTCGCGAGAGGGGAGTGAGCCGTGCGCTGCATCGTCTCCTCTGCGGCGTGGATTGCGAGCGCCGCGCTCCACGTCACCGGGTTCGGCGTGATGGCCTTCGGGCCGCGCGCCGAGATCGCAGCTCCACCCGCCGCGATCGTGGAGCTCACCGTCGCCACGGTGGCTCCTCCTCCTCCGCTACCTCCGGAGGCGCCGCCGCCGCCCACGCCCTTGCGCGTTGCGGCGCCGATGGTGAAGGCGCGCGCCGCGACGACCTCTCCGACGCGTGCGGTCCCCACGGCCGCTCCCCTCGCAAACGCTGCGCCGCCCGCGGTCGACTCGCCGCTCGATCTCACCGGAACGACGCTGACCAGTGAGCGCGGCGACTTCGCGGTCGGATCGGGGAGCGGCGGCGGGGGAGGCGTGGCCGCTGCGCCACCGGCCCGGGCGCCGAGCCGCGCCGCACCCGCGAGCACGGGGCCCGCGATCGTGCGCCCCGAGGACTTGTCTCGCCTGCCGGCGCCCCCAGAGCTGAGTGGGGCGCTCCTCGCGCACTACCCCGCGCGGGCGCGCGCCCTCGGTGAGACGGGGCGAGCCACGCTTTCGCTCATCGTGTACCAAGACGGAGCGGTGGGAGGGATCGAGGTGCGGAGCGCGACGTCGGAGGAGTTCGCGCGGGCTTGTCGCGAGACGTTGCTCGCGTCGCGGTGGGCGCCGCCGTTGAGCAAGGACGGGCGCTCTGTCGCAACACGTGTAGGGTACACATGTCACTTCGACGTGCGCTGATCGCGCTCACCTTGGGGGCCGCCGCGTGGCTTCCGGCGACCGTGGCCTCGGCCCAGGAAGTGCGGGCGCTGGGCGAAGGTGGCGCCGACGACGCGCAGCTTCGCGACGAGGTCGCTCGCGCCCTCGCGCCGCTCGGACGAGATGGCATCGTGTCGATCACGGTCGACGCGAGCGTGGTGCGTGTTCGTTACGAGCCCAAGGTCGGCGCGCCCGTGGAGCGCACGGTGCCCGCTCCGGCCGATCCCGCCGAGCGCGTCCGCGCCGCGAAATTCCTCGCGGTGAACCTGGTGAGCGACGAAGCGAGCGATCTCCTTCGTGAGCTCACGCCGCCGCCGCGCCCCGAGCCGCCGGCGCCCACGCCTTCCGTCACGACGCCCGAGCCCGCACCTGCGCCCGAGCCCGCTCCGCCCGTCGCACCGCCTCCGTGCGTCGCTCCACGTGCGCCGGTCGCCGTGTCGTTCGTGTCGCCGCTCGGCTACCCGTGGGTCCCGAGCGACACGCCGGTTTCGTTCTCCGTCCTCTACGGCGACTGGGGCGCATCGCGCGCGTTCGCGTTCAGCGGGCTTGCGGCGCGGGTGCGCTGCGACGCTCGCGGTGTGGTGGCGAGCGGGCTCACGCATTGGGTCGAAGGCGAGACGCACGGCGTTTCGGCGGCCGGCCTCGCCGCCGTTCAGCTCGGCCCGCTCCACGGCGCGCTCGCCGCGCCGGTGACCGTCTCCGCGAACGATGTCTCGGGCGCCGCGCTCGGCGTGGTCAACGTGGGGCGCACCGTCACCGGCGCGCAGATCGGCGTGGTCAACGTCGCGACGGGAAAGGTGCATGGTGCACAGGTTGGCCTCATCAACGTGGCCGAGGACGTCGACGCCGGCGTCGGCCTCTTCTCCCTCTCGTGGGCACGCGGCATTCGCGCCAACGCGTGGGCCAGCACGATCTCGCCGATCGAGGTCGGCGTGCTGTTCGAGGGCAAGCGCATCACGACCGGCGTGAGCTTCGGTCGCCTCATCCAAGACATCTTCCAAAAGGGAGAGTTCTTGCTCGGCTTCGAGCTCGGTGTGCACGTCATCCGGAGCGACGAGCAAGGGTTCGTGTGGGACGTGGTGGCCGGCACCGACACGAGCGTCGGGGTCGGCGACGGAAACGGTCTCGACGTGATCCGGCTCGGATCTCGCCTGGGCTACCGTGTACTTCCTCGATTCGCGCCCTACCTCTACGGCGGTGCCGCGGGCGTCGCCAAGAGCGCGTCGGCCGGGGTCCAAAGCTCCTCCCCCCAGGGCGTCTCCCCGCAAGACTTGAATGTTCGTGGCGAATTCGGCGGCGGCGCCCTCTTCTAGGCCCGGCTCCCAAAATCGTGGCCGCCCTCTTGAACGCGGGCGGCTCGAGCGGGAACTCACGCTGTAAATAGATGCGTCCGTTGACCCTCCCGATCGCCTACCTCGACGCCGTGGACGACTCGCTCGTCGCTCGGCTTCGCCGCCAAGAGCGCGCCGCGCTGGCGGAGGCGTACGACTCGTTCCATGGCGCGGTGCGCGGGCTCGCTCGCCGCGTGGTGGGTGACGACGCCGCCGCCGAGGACCTCGTTCAAGAAGTCTTCATCGCCCTCCCGAACGCGATCCGCGGCTTCGAAGGTCGCTCTCAGCTCAAGACGTTTCTCCTCTCGATGGTCATCAATCACGCCAAGCATCACGTCCGCGCCGCCGCCCGGCGCCGCGCCCTCGCCGACCGCTACGGTCACGCGAAGAGCGGCGCGGTCGTCGACGGCGACCGCGTGGTCGAAGAGCGTGAGCTCGCGTGGCTCCTCACGCGCGCGCTCGACGAGCTCCCGCTCGAGCAGCGGGCAGCCTTCGTGCTCCTCGAGCTCGAAGATCGCTCGTCCGCCGAGGCGGCGGAGATCACGGGCGTGCCCGAAGCGACCATGCGCACGCGTCTCTTCCACGCCAAGCGCAAGCTCCGCGAAAAGCTCGAAGAAT
The DNA here is from genome assembly GCA_044224815.1 of Polyangiaceae bacterium. Taxonomy (GTDB): domain Bacteria; phylum Myxococcota_A; class Polyangia; order Polyangiales; family Polyangiaceae; genus JADJCA01. Next base: position 16,771 of record JBGAJR010000066.1, on the reverse strand, counting down.
GGGGGGTCCGATGAGCGACGTGCTCGAGCGCGCGACGCGGGCCTTGAAGGAGGCGCAAGCGTCCGGGAGCGGCGATGCGGCTGAGCGCGCCGATCTCGCGGAGGCCACGCGCGAGCGCATCCTCGGTCGCGCGGAGCTCGGACGACGTGAGCGACGCGTGACGCGCGCGATCCTCCTCCCGATCGCCGCCAGCTTCCTCTTGGTCGCGTCGTGGGCCGCGGCCTCGGGCGCGCTTCGTCGCATCCTCTCCATCGGCGCTGCCGATCCGGCCCCGCAATCGCCGGTCCTCGTCGCGCCCTCCGCGGCGCCGTCGCCCGCGCGTCGCGCAGGCGGATCGACCGAGCTCGAGGAGACCGCAAAGGAGCCCGAGTCCCCGAAGGAGGAAGCCCCGACGAAGCCCGAGGTGCAGCCTGCGCCGAGCGTCGAGGTGCAGCCCGCACCGAGCGTCGCCGAACCGTTGGCGCCACGCGTCGTCGCGCCCGCGAAGCCTCGCGCGAGCGTGGAGGCTCCGAGCGCCGCGCCTCCGTCGATCCCACCGGCGCCGGTCACCGACGCGCTCTACGCAGCCGCGCACCGCGCGCACTTCGAAGATCACGATTGGCCCCGCGCGCTCTCCGCGTGGGACGCGTACCTCGCCGACGCGCCGAGCGGCCGCTTCGCGCCGGAGGCGCGATACAACCGCGCGCTGTGCCTGATCCGCCTCGGTCGTCGCGGCGAGGCGGAGGTTGCGCTCCGCCCGATCGCGGGCAGCGGCGGCTATCGATCGAGCGAAGCGCTGCAGCTCCTCCAGGCGATCGACGCCGGACGCTGATCGACGAGCACACGCGAAGGCGGGGTCGCGCCTCAAGCACGATCGCGCCTTGACGGGTCCCCTTCCGGGCTGTACTTAACCAAAAGGTTACCAAACCAGATGGTTTACCAAGCCCGCTCCCAAGAAGACGCCCTCAGCGCGACGTTCGCCGCGCTCGCCGATCCCACGCGCCGCGCGATCCTGGCGCGCCTGCGTCACGGCGAGGTCCCGGTCACCGAGCTCGCCGAGCCCTTCGACATGAGCCTCCCCGCCATCTCGAAGCACCTCCGCGTCCTCGAGAACGCGGGCCTCATCAGCCGTACGCGCGACGCGCAGCGAAGGCCTTGTCGCATCGAGCCGGTGCGACTCGAAGAGGCCACGGCGTTTCTGGAGTCGTACCGCGAGCTCTGGGAAGAGCGGTTCGATCGCCTCGGCGCGTTCGTCGAGCTCCTGAAGGAGCGCGAGCGCGCGGGCGCCGAGCCGGCGGGGCCCGCACCCAAGACGCAGAAGAAGACGCAGAAGAAAGACACGAAGGACAACAAGGAGAAGGATCGTCATGGTCGAAACCGCTAACCAAGAAGCCACGCCCACCGCCGATCGCGAGATCGTGACCACGCGAACCTACGACGCGCCGCGCGCCCTCGTGTTCTCCGCCTGGACGAGCGCCGAGCACCTCGCCGCGTGGTGGGGGCCCGACGGCTTCTCGATCACCACGCTCGACTTCGCCTTCGACGTCGGCGGCGTTTGGCGCTTCATCATGCACGGCCCGGACGGCACGGACTGGCAGAACCGCGTCGTGTACGAGTCGATCGTGTGGGGCGAGCGCATCGCCTACGCGCACGGCGATTGGAGCGACGGTCCGCCGCTCTTCAAGAACACCATCACGTTCCAAGACGAAGGCGCCGGGACCAAGGTCACGATGCGCGCCGTCTTCCCCACGGCTGCTGCGCGCGACTTCGTCGTCCGCGAGCGCAAGGCCGTCGAGGGCGGGAAGCAGACGTTGGCGCGCCTCGCCGGTCACGTCGCGGCCGAGAAGGAGAAGCCGCGCTTCCAAACGTCCCGCGTCTTCGACGCCCCGCGCCGCCTCGTGTTTGCCGCCTGGTCCACGGCCGAGAACATGAAGCAGTGGTTCGCGCCCGACGGCTTCACCATGGAGGAGTGCGTGCACGAGTTCCGGCCCGGGGGCACGTTCAGCTTCGTCTTCCGCGGTCACGGCATGGTCGCGCCGTGCGTCGGAACCTTCCGCGAGGTGGTGCCCCACGAGCGCATCGTCTTCGCGGCGCGCATCCACGACGAGATCGACGCCGTGACGACCCTCACGTTCCTCGAGCACGACGGAAAGACCACGCTCGCGGTGGACCAGGTCTACTCCAAGTCCGGTCCGCCCACCGAAGGCGCGCCCGTCGGCTGGGGCCAGACCCTCGATCACCTCGCAGCGTTCGTCGCCCGCTCGTGAGCCTCGGCGCGGTGAGCTCCACCGGGCTCACCGCGCACTCATTCGCGTCGGCGCTCTACGGTGTGAGGCACGCCGCCGCCTGGTACGCTCGCCGACGTCGTTCGAGAACGCAAAGGAGGCTCACTTGTTCCACAAGGTGAAGTGGCAAAAGATCGAGACCGAGGAGGCCGCCGAGAAGTACGACATCGGCGAGGCGAGCAACGGGAGCATCGAGCTCGACGATCTCGGTGACGCGCCCGAGCACTTCCTCGTGCACAAGGGCAACCTCACCCTCGCCGGCAATCACAGCTACGGCGAGACGCTCAAAGAGGACCCCGACGGCATCGTCGTGTGCGTCGTCGACGGCGATCTCACCTTCGAAGGGAACTTCAAGTTCTGGTCGGCGGACGTCTATCACGTGCTCTTGGTGACCGGCTCGCTCACCTGCGAACGGCTCACGACGACGTGGGACGGCCAGATCTTCGTCGGCAAAGATCTCAACGTCAAAGACACCCTCGTGACCGATCTCACCGACGCGGGGCACCTCATCGTGAAGGGCGCGCTCAAGGCCGAGACGTGGATCGAATGCGCGGGCCGAGGCGCCATCGAGCTCGGCAAGAAGCCCAAGTGTCGCTACGTCACGGCGAGCGACGAAGAAGACGACGAACGCCCCAAGGCGATCGCGGCGGCGAAGGTGCTTCTGCCCGCATTCTTCGAGGATGGCGAGCTCAACGCCGAGAAGCTCACCAAGGCCGCGTACGCCGGCAAGCCGCTCTTCCGCTGAGCCCGCGCTCCGGAGCCGCCGACCGCCTCACTTCGCCTTCGGGTGGTCGGCGAGCCAGTCGAACACCGCGCCCGTGAACGACGACGTGAAGCGCGGGGCGTGCGGTCCGCCCTTCGCGGTCCACAGCTCCACGCTTCCGCCGACGCAGGTGTCGTACGACTCCACGTGGGTCTCCGCGCCGGCCACGCTCGACTCGAGATCGAGCGTCTTTCGCTCTTTGAGCTCGCCGACGCAGCCGTCGTACGACTTCCAATGGGCGATCGTGTCGCGCGCGCCCGGATACGACGCGCCCGTCTCGCGCGACGTTCCGCCGTCGTAGACGACCGTGTCATCGGCGTCGCCGTGGAGCTCCACCACCGACACCGGTGACGTCGGCTTGCACTTGGATGCGTCGGCGTAGGTCGCGCCCGACACGCTGAAGATCGCGGCGATCTTGTCGGAGAGATCACACGCGAGGCGGTGGGCCATGATCGCGCCCCCCGACACACCGACCACGTACACGCGCGCGCGGTCGAGGGCGTGGGTCCGCGCCACGTCGTCGATGACGGCCGAGATGTACGCCACGTCGTCGACCTTGGACTTGTAAAAGTTGCAGCATGCATCCGTCGCGTTCCAGAACGGGAGCTTCATCCGATCGAGGGTCCCGCTCGGGAGCGCGTAGAGGTAACCGCGCGCGGCCGCGACCGGCGCGAGCTTGAGCCACGCCTCGAACGCGTCCGCGTTGTCGCCGTCGCCGTAGCCATGCAGTCCGATCACGAGCGGAGCGGGAACGCTTCGGTCGTAGCTCGACGGCTCTTTGAGCGCGTATGGTCGCGCCTGGACGAGCGGCGAGGGGCCAGGATCGACGGTCGCGCCAGCGTCACCACTCGCGCCCGCGTCCTCCGTCGTGCTGGCCGCGCCAACCCCGCTCGCCGATGACGCCGACGAGCACCCCACGAGCATCGCGCCCGCGAGCGCGAAGAACCCCAAGCGAAGCATGTCGCCCGCGAAGCAAAAAGAGCGCCACGCGCGCAGCGCGTGAGAAACACGCGCGACCGCGCGTCGCGTTCATTTGGTAACGGCCGCCGACGACCGTGATGCGCTCAGCGAGGGCTTTTCGCGAGCCGCGCGACGAAGTTCTCGTGGGTGAGGCGCACGCCTTCGGCGACCGGCACCTTGGGCGAGAAGTCGAGCTGGGCCTTGGCCTTGGTGATGTCCGGGCAGCGCCGCTTGGGATCGTCGGCCGGGAGCGGCTTCTTCACGAGCTCGATGGGCTTGCCGGTGACCTTGATGACCACGTCGGCGAGCTCACGCATGGTGAGCTCGGTCGGGTTTCCGAGGTTGATCGGGCCGTCGAAGGTATCGACGGTCGCGGCGCGGAAGAGGCCGTCGACCAAGTCGGACACGAAGCAGAACGAGCGCGACTGCGAGCCGTCGCCGTAGATGGTGATCGGCTCGTTACGAATGGCCTGGATGATGAAGTTCGACACGACGCGCCCGTCGTTGAACGCCATGCGCGGGCCGTAGGTGTTGAAGATGCGCACGAGGCGCGCGTCGGCGTTGTGGAGGCGCCGCGCGTCCATGAAGATCGTCTCGGCGGCACGCTTCCCCTCGTCGTAGCAAGCGCGCTCGCCGATCGGGTTCACGTGACCCCAGTACGTCTCCTTCTGCGGGTGCTCGAGCGGATCGCCGTACACCTCGGAGGTGCTCGCGTGGACGATGCGGCATTTCCGCATGCGCGCGTGCTCGGTGAGGCGGAGCGCGCCCATCACGCTGGTCGTGAGCGTGGCGTACGGATCGGACTGGTAGTGCACGGGCGAGGCCGGGCACGCCATGTTGAAGACGATCTCGGCGTAGGCCTTGATCGGCTCGCGCACGTCGCCGATCTCGAGGTGGAAGTGCGGATCGCGGCCGGCCGCCTCGAGGTTTCCGAGGTCGCCGGTCATGAGGTTGTCGAGGCCCACGACCTCGAAGCCCTCGGCCAAGAGACGATCGACGAGGTGCGAGCCCAAGAAGCCCGCCGCCCCCGTCACCAGCACCGTTCGCCTGACTGATCCGAGTCCCACGTCGACCTCCCGTCACTGCGGCGCGAAACGCCGAGTCTCAGCTACCGCGCTTCACGATGCCGTATTTTCCGATCGCGTAGACGGCGCGGAACGCGTCCTTCATGCCGATCTTCTTCCCCTCGGCGTAGGTGCGGCCGTTGTACGAGACCGACTCTTCGTAGATGCGCAGGTTGGGGATGCGCGCGAGCTTGGCCGTGATCTCCGGCTCGAACCCGAAGCGATCCTCCTCGATGGTCACGGCCTGAATGACCTCGCGGCGGAAGACTTTGTAGCAAGTCTCCATGTCGGTGAGGTTCAAGTCGGTGACCACGTTCGAGAGGAGCGTGAGCATCCGGTTGGCGACCGAGTGCCAGAAGTAAAGGACGCGGTGCGGACCCGCGAGGAAGCGCGAGCCGAAGACCACGTCGGCCTTGTCCTGCACGATGGGCGCGATGAGTCGCGCGTACTCATCGGGGTCGTACTCGAGGTCGGCGTCTTGGACGATGACGATGTCGCCCGTGCACTCTTGGAAGCCGCGGCGCAGCGCCGCGCCTTTGCCGCGGTTCTCCGGCTGGAAGAAGAGGCGGATGCGCGAGTCTTTCTCGGCGAGCTCGCGCAAGGTGTCGCGCGTTCCGTCTTTGCTGCCGTCGTCGACGATGACGAGCTCGATGTCGAACGGCTGCGCGAGCACGCGCCCGGTAATCTCGCGGATCGTGCGCTGCTCGTTGTAGCAGGGCATGACGACGGAGAGCCGCACCGGCTTTTTCGAAGAAGATCCCTCGGTCATGGGCCGGCAACCGTATAGCGCCGTTCGCGCGCGGCGAGCGAGGATTTCCCCCGTCCCGCAGGGCAAAATCTCCTCCTGAGCGAGAGATCCGTTCAGTGCCGCCGCGCGAGAGCACGTTCCCCCAGCCCGGGCACCCGGAGTATCGTCGCGCCGCCTTTCGGATGAAGCCCGCGCGTTACGTTCCGATCCTCCTCGCCGTCCTCGCGGTCGCCCTCGGCATCGCCCTCCGCCTCACGTGGGTGACGGACATGGAATACAAGGGCGACGAGCGGTTCATGTTCGATCGCTCGCAGCACGTCGGCCGCGAAGAGGCGTGGCCGGAGCTCGGCATGGAGTCGGGCGTGGGCACCCGCAACCCGGGCATGAGCATCTGGTTCTTCGCCGTGCTCGCCCGCGTCTTCGGCGCGACGACGCCCCTGTCGCTCGACCGCGCCGTCATCCTCCTCAACTGCGGCGCGCTCGTCGTGCTCGCCTTCTTCGCGCTTCGCTCGGTGCCCGAAGAGGAGCGCGAGCCCTGGCTCTGGGCCACCGCGCTCGCGGCGGTGAATCCGATCGCGATCTATCTCCAGCGGAAGATCTGGGCGCAGTCGGTGCTCCCGCTCTTCTGCGTGCTCTTCCTCATCGGCTTCCGGCGGCGCGATCGCTACTGGGGCGCGTTTTTGTGGGGCCTCATCGGCGCCGCGCTCGGCCAGGTCCACATGAGCGGCTTCTTCTTCGCCGCCGGGTTCTTCCTCTGGGACGCGGTCTTGGGCCGCGGCACGAAGGAAGCGCCGCGCCCGCGCGCCAAGTGGATCGCGTGGGTGGTGGGCTCGTCGATCGCCTCGATTCCGCTGATCCCGTGGATCAAGTACGTGCTCGGCCCCCACGAGAAGGGGCCGCCCTACAGCTGGAACGAGGTTCTCTCGTTCCGCTTCTATCGCCTGTGGTTCTCGGACACGCTCGGCCTCGGGCTCGACTCGAGCTTGGGCGCGCAGTTCATGGACTTCATGCGCCACCCGATCTTCGTGAAGGATCCCGACCTCACGCCGGTGCTTTACCTCCACGGCGTCGCGTTCTCGGCCGGGCTCGTGATCGCCGCCGCCGGGCTCGTCTCCGTTTGGCAGCGCCGACACGCGTGGTTCTCCGGCGTGCGGACGCCGCTCGCCTTCGTGCGAACGCTGCGCACCGTCGACGAGACCACCTTCGCGATCTCCGCCGCGCTCCTCGGCTACGGGCTCCTCCTCACGTTCGCGAGCGTGCACGTGTGGCGTCACTACTTGATCGTGACGTTTCCCCTCGAGTGGGTCGCGTGCGCGGCGCTCGCCAAGCGCGCCCTCGCGCCGGCGCGCGCGCGCGTGGTGCTCGCGGCGCTCTTCGTCGCCACGCTAGGCATCAGCGTCGCGTTCTTGGATTTCATCCACGTGAACCACGGCGCCATCCGCGGCGACTACGGACCGAGCTACTCGATTCAGTATCCTCGCTCGGTCCGGTGAATCACCGCGGCTTGCTCACTTGCAGGTGAAGCCCACGGTGCAGCCCGTCGCGTCGACGATCGGCTTGGGCGTTCCGCCGTCGCACATTCCGGGCGCGGGCGGCGAGAGCTCGGGGCACGCGGGCAGGCAGCACGCTGAGCCGATCGCGGGCCCGCACGAGAATTGGCTGCCGTAGCCCCAGTGGCCCTTGGCATCGAAGGGGCTCGTGCCGCACGAGCTCGGCGCGTTGCCCACGCACGAGCCGCCGGCGGCTTCGCATGGCGTCGCGCCGCCCGCGTCGACTGGCGCGGGAATGCAGTCATAGCCGGTGGTGCAGCCGCGCGCGTCGATGATGGGCTTCACCGTCCCGCCGGGGCAGAAGCTCGGGGACAAGGGAGCGAGCGCCGGGCAGGCAGGGAGACAGCAGCCGGTGCCGAGGCCGCCGCCGCACGAGAACTGGTTCGCGTCGCCCCAGTGACCCTTGGGATCGGTCGGCTCGCTGCCGCAAGCGTTCGGCACGAGCGCCACGCATGCGCCGCCGGCCGACGCGCAGGCGTTCGCGCTTCCGCCGTCCTTTGCGGCTGCGTCGCCGGTGCCCGCGTCCTTCTTGCTCTTCTTGAGCTCGTCGGTCGAGTCGTCGGTGTCGCTTCCCGGGGTCTGCGAGGGGTCGGCCGTCGTTGCGCCGCTGCACGCGACGGCGAAGAGGCCGAGGAAAACGAAGGCGAGGCGGGGAGCGGTGAGCGAGCGAGCGGTCTTCATAACGGGTCTCCAAACAAGGAAAAGGGAACGCGGGGGGAGCGTCCTTCCCTCTTGGCCGGAGCGCGGCCGTTCTGTGAGCCGTCGGTGCGACTTCACGGGCGCTGGGTCGGCGCGTGCGTGGATGCGGCAATCCGGCCCCGACCCGTGATAGGAACTGCCCGATGATCCTCGCGAAACCAGCGCGCCCGTCCAAGGTCGTGACGGTCTTCTTCGCGCTGATCTTCGCGGCGTTCACCACGATTTTTCCGTACATCCACTCGGTCAACAACCCGAACGAGAACGTCCGCGTCTACATGACGATGGCCATCGTCGATCACGGCACGTTCCGCATCGACGAGGTCTTGGACGAGTACGGGTACGTCAACGACATGTCCAAGGCGCCGGACAAGTCCGGCCAGATGCACCTTTATTCGATCAAGGCGCCGGCCATCGGCCTCTTGGGCGTCGCTCCGTATTGGGTGTTCACCAAGGTCGCGCCGCGCTTCGGCATGAAGGCGCCCGACAAGACGACGCCGATGGCGGCGCGGATCGCGTGGTTCACCGCGGCCGTCGCGGTGATGCGCTTCTTCTCGATCCAGCTCCCGTGCTTCGCGTTCCTGATCTTCTACGAGCGCTTCTTGCGGCTCATCTCGTCGGACACGGCGCTGCGATTGATCACGGTCGCGGCGGTGGGCGTGGGCACCAACTACCTCGCGTACTCCCTCATGTACGTGAGCCACACGCTCTTCGGCGTCGCGGCCTTCACCTCGTTCGCGATCATCGTTCGCGAGCGCATGCGCTTCGCCGTCGCGGTCGAGCGCCGCAAGTGGATGGCGTTCTTGGCCGGGCTCGCGGCGGGCTTCGCCACCCTGCTCGAGTACCAGGCGTTCCCCGTCTCGTGCGCGCTCGCGATCTACGCGTTCACGGTCTTCTATCGGCCGGCGCGCCTCGTCTCGTTCTTGAGCGGCGCGGGCCTCATGGCCGGCGTCCTCATGTTCTACCAGTGGCGCTGCTACGGAAACCCGCTCACGCCGGGCCACAAGATGGCCGAAAACCCGCAGTTCGCGGCGTGGCATCAGTCGGGCTTCTTCGGCATGACGGTGCCGAGCTGGGAGGTCTTCCGTGATCTCCTCTTCTCGCCGACGTTCGGGCTCTTCTCGCTCAGCCCGTTCTTGCTCATCGGCCTCCTCGCGTTCCCGTTCGGCTTCCTCGCGCTCCGTCGCGTGCCGCGCGCGCAGAAGACCACGCTGCGCGTCGCGAACTGGGCGTGGATGTTCGCCATGATCGCGCTCTTCGTTCCCATCAGCGCGGCGGTGAACTGGCGCGGCGGCTGGACGCTCGGCCCGCGCTTCTACGGCGTCGCGCCGCCGTTCTTCGGCTTCGGCGCGCTCACGGCCATGGAGATGCTCTCCGGCGGCTCGCGCGTCCGGCGCGCGCTCTTCCGCGGCATCGCGGGCGGCCTCGCCATCGCGGGCTTCGTGCAAATCGGCGTCGTGGGCCTCGTCTACAACACGTTCCCGGAGAGCGTCACGCGGCCGCTCGTGCAGATGGCCATTCCGCTCGTGCGCCTCGGCTTCGTTCCCCACCACGCGGGCGAGCTCGTGGGCCTGACGGGCGTCACGTTCTGGTACGTCGTCGCCGCGCTCCTCGCCCTCGCGGTGCTGCTCGTCGTGTTCTGGCCGGCCGGCGATCGCGTCGCGACGTACGTGCCGCGCGTCGTCCTCGTGCTCGCGTGCGCGGTGCTCGGAAGCATCCCCGCGTTCACCAAGCCTCTCCCCAACGAGGGCGGCGACGGTGCGGGCGACCTCTCCTTCTTCGTGTCGAGCTGGGAGCCGGCAGGACGCGACATGATCTCGCGTCTTCGCGAGCAAGCCGAGCGCCACGGCCCGCGCGGCCCGTGTTTGTGGCTCCGCCTCTCGCGCGCCGAGAAGCTCGTGAACCTCCACTACCAGTCGACGATGCACGCGGGCAAAGCCGGCGCCGACGCCGAAGCGCACTGCCCCAAGGTGTTTTGGCTCCCGTGAGGCGGTCGCTCTCGGCGATCGCGAGCTGTGTGCTCGGCGCTGCGTGCGGAGCCCGCGAGCCCGCCGTCACCTCGCCCCACGCCGCGGCGCCTTCGGCGAGTGTCGCGACGTCCGCCGCGCCGCCGCCTGCTCCGCCCGCCCCAGAGGCGATCGCGGTGGACGCGCCGATCGAGTGGGCCTTCTTCCGCGAGGACGGCGCGCTCGTCGCAGTGTCGAAAGACGCGCTCTTCCTCGTCGACGCCTCACCACGTCTCGCACCCAAAGAACATGCGTCGACGCGCTGCCTCGCATCGCGCCGTGTGCCGGCGTCGATCGCGTTCGTCGAGGCCAAAAACGGCGCGCCACGCTTCGTCGTCACCGGCGCCGACCGCAAGATGACGATCTGGGACGCGGAGATCGCGCGTGACGGCGCGCGCGTCGCCGCCCTCGGGTGCGCCGAGATCAAAGATCCGAGCTACGCCACGAGCTGCGGCGAGATCTACGACGGCGCAACCGGAAGGCACGTGGCGAGCTTCGTGGCGCCGCACCCGTTCGGTGAGGTCGCGTTCGAAGGCGGCGGCCGATACCTCGTCGGTCGCGGCGACGTGGGCCTCACCGTCTGGGACGCGGCGACGGGCAAGGCGCTCGTCACGCGTCGCGATTGGCACAAGCTCCTCGAGATCCACGCCTGGAACGGCCCGGACCTCGCCGAGATCGTCGAGCAGAAGCTCGTCGTCGGCCATGGCGCGAGCGTCGAGGTCGTCGATCTCACGACCGGCAAAACGCTCGCGAGCCTCGCGCGCCCCGGAAAGACGATGGCGGCCTTCGCCCCGCGCTCGGGCCATGTGGCGCTGCTCGAGGGCGCGTCGGGCGCGGTGCACCTGTGGGACGCCTGGAAGGGCGGCCCCGCGCGACGCGTCGACTTCAAGGCCTTCGTCGCCAAAGGTGCAAACTGCACCCATTGCACGGTGGAGTTCGACGAGGCCGACGAGGAGCGCCTGCGGCTCGTCTCCACGTACACGCCCGACCGTCTCCTCATCCATTTTGCGAGCGGCCAGATCGAGCGCGCCGAAGGAGCCGGGCGCCGTGACCTCAACGTGGCGTCACCGACGCACCGCCTGAGCGAGGCCTACGACGCGTCGACGCGCGCGCACACCTGCGCGCTCGTGCGCCGCGATCGCGACGAGCCGCCGCGCCCGATCCCGATGGAGCTGTGCAACCGCACCTACGGCCCGTCGTGGCGCGAAGAGTGGCGCTGGCCGTACCCGGGCTTCGCGCCGAGCGGCGCGCGGCTCGCGTCGGTATTCGAGCACGAGCTTCAGCTCTTCGATCTCACGAAGCTCGAGCCCGTCTGTGCCCTCGGCCAGCGCGACGCCCCGCGGCAAGAGAAGCCCCGCGGCAAGAAGCGCTGACGCGCGACGGAGCCTGCAGCGACGGCTCGGAATGCAACAGAGGCGACAGTCATCCGACCCGCGAAACACCCCGCCGCCGCCTGAGCCCCTGTCAACGAGACCGGGAGAACTCCAAACGACGCAGCCATCGGTCAGGCTTAGGAGCCTTTACTAGCGCCCGACACTAGGAAAGATGTGTTTACTAGGTGGCGGTTCCCGGGGCACCCCGTCGTCACGATTAGCTTCACGAGCCCGGGAAGATTGACCCGCCGCGATACGCGGTGAGCGACGCCATCGCAGTCACCACCCGGCGGTGGCCAGCGGTTCGCGGCTGCCGTACGATGCTTGGGTGAGCACGGCGCGTCGGTTGCACTACTCCTACGAGGACTACGTGCGCGCGCTCGAGATGAGCGATCTCCGCCTCGAGTTTCAGGACGGCGTGATCTACGCGATGGCGGGCGGTACCCGCGCGCACGCCCAGCTCAGCGCCGCGATGATTGGCCTCCTCTACGCGCGCCTTCCGAAGACGTGCAAGGTGGCCACTTCGGACGTGTTAGTGCGGGTAGAGGCGACAGAGCTAAGCACGTTCCCCGACGTGTCGGTCGTGTGCGGCGAGGCGACGGTCCCAGCCATCGATGCGAATGCCATCACGAACCCGATCTTGCTCGTCGAGGTGACGAGCAAGTCCACCGAGGACTACGACCGGGGAGACAAGCTCAGTCAGTACAAGCAGATCCCGTCTTTACGTGCCGTGGTGTTCGTTTCGCATCGCGCGCACCGGGTCACGATCGTCGAGCGGACCGCCGATGGGTGGGACGAGCGCGACTATCGCGCGGGCGAGGTGATGAAGATCGATACGCCCGCCATCGAGCTCCGCGTCGACGAGCTGTACGAAGGCATCACGCTCGACGCTCAGTGACGAGCGACGCGAGTACTTGCAGGTGCTTTCGACGCTGCTCTCGCGCGCACCGCGATCGGGCGCCGATACGGACCGTCGAGTAGGCAAGCGCCGACCCACGGCCAGAGGCACCCTCAACGCGCGCCGATGAGGCTTGGCCAACGCCACGTCGCGAAGAACATCACCGCGGCCACGGCGGCGCCGAGGAGCAGGTGGACGCTGAAGCCGAGGATCAGGCCGACCGCGAGCGAGGCCTTCAGTTGCCGGCTCAAGTACGGGAAATGACGGGCGACAAACGTGGCGGTCGGGGAGGACTGGTTCTTGTCGTCGAGGCTCGTGAGGTTCATGCCCGTCCTTCGGCACGGCGGTCGGGCGAGTTGCTTCTCCCAGCGACTTTTCTCTCGTCGCTCGCCGGAGACGCTCCTCCGGCGATCCGAGTGCACCGGATGGGACGGGCCGAATTCGACCGGTGTGCTACGCGGGTGCCATGCTTCGTCGCCTTCTTCCTCCGCTCGTCTTGGCCTTGGGGCTCGCGTCCGCGTGCGGATCGAACGGCGACCGCACGCCCACCACCACCGGCGGAGACGGCGGCGTCGGCGGAGGCGGTGACGGAGGCCTTGGCGACTTCGTCGACTCGGGCGGCGACGCGGGCGCGCGCGTGTGCACGCCCGACGGGCTCGACCAAGCCGGGTGCAGCTGCAAGACGTTCGGCGAAACGCGTGCATGTTACACGGGTGCCCCGGAGACGCGCGCCAAGGGCGTGTGTCACGACGGAGCGCAGACCTGCCAAGGCTCGGGCGAGTTCCTGACCTGGTCGCCGTGCACCGGCGACGCCGTGCCGCACAAAGAAGCGTGCGGCTCCAAGGTCGACATCAACTGCAACGGATCGGTCGGCTGCGAAGATCCGTCGTGCGCGAGCGATCCCACCTGCGACACGCCGTGCACCGACGGTCAGAAGCGCCCCTGCTACGAAGGCGCCGCCGGCACCGAGAACGTGGGCGCCTGCAAAGACGGCCAGCAGACGTGCATCGGCGGCCACTGGACCAAAGCCTGCACCGGGCAAGTGCTCCCCGGCAAAGAGGCGGGGCAGTGCGGAGACCAGCTCGACAACGACTGCAACGGCGCGGCCGACTGCAAGGATCTGGCGTGCCTCCTCGATCTGCACTGCCTCCTCGGCTGCACCGCGGGCTCCACGCGCAACTGCTACGAAGGACCGCCCGGCACCGAGGGCGTCGCCTCGTGTCACGGCGGCACGCAGACGTGCAAGCCCGACGGGAGCGGCTTCGGCCCGTGCACCGGGCAAGTGCTCCCATCGAGCGAAGCCGGCCACTGCGGCGATTCGAGCGACAACGACTGCGACGGCTTCGTCGACTGCGCCGACTCGGAGTGCGCCGTGACCGCGGCGTGCTGCGTCGTGAACCCGTCGCCGGTCGACGGCACGATCTGGGCGAACTCGCCCACGACGCTCTACCGCATCGATCCGTCGACCTTCGTGGTCACGACCGTGGGCAAGTTCAACTCGGGTGACTCGATCACCGATCTCGCGCTGACGCCGAGCGGCGATCTCTACGCCATCTCGTTCACCGAGCTCTACAAGGTCGACAAGTCGACCGGTGCCGCGACGCCCATCAAGACGCTCTCTGGCACGGGCAACGACGGCATGACGTTCCTCCCCAACGGCAACTTGATTGCAGGAGACTCGGCCGGGGACCTCACGCTGATCAACCCGTCGACCGGATCGATCTCCACGATCGGAAACTTCGGGAGCGGCCTCAAGATGGCCGGCGACATGGTCGCGGTCAAAAACGGCACGACCTACGGCACCTCGTCGGCCGCCGCCGGCGGGGCCGACGCCACCAGCAACAACGTGCTCATGCAGGTGGACGTCAACACGGGCCACGCCACGGCCATCGGGCCGACCGGCCACGCCAACGTGTGGGGCGTCGCGTACGCCAACGGCCACGTCATCGGCTTCGACACCGCGGGCGAGATCCTGCAAATCGATCCGGCGACGGGCGCTGCCACGGTCCTCGCACAAAAGAGCATCGAGTTCTGGGGCGCGACCCAGTCGCCGCTCGTCGACGGCAACAAGTGCCCCTGACGACTCGTCCCCCTACACTCGAACGAGATCGGCGTCGGGATCGAGCTTCCTGAGATCGTCTGGATCGGAGGTGAAGATCCGATCGCCGCGCGCGCGGGCGCCCAAGACCACTGCGGCGTCGATCACGTCGTTCGTCTTGGCGATGCCGCATAGCTGCCCGGCTCCGCGCGCGCGTGTGTCGTCGAGAGCTTCCACGGTGACCTCGTTGGCGCCGAGGAGTCGCGCGAGACGCGCCTGCTTCGCGCCATCGCGCCAGACCTGACCTACGACGCCTGCCGAGACCGTGATCCGAAGCCCCGCTTCGACGGCCAGCCGAAGGGCGGCGATGACTCGCCGGTCGTTCCTCTCGACGGCGATCAAGGCGCCCGCGTCGAGCGTCAGCCCCGTCACGCGACCCTCGCGCGCTTGCGGTGCGGCCGAATGCCCAGCATGCGCGCCGCTTCACGTCGCTCGGCCGGCGTCATGGGCCCACCCGTCTCGAGCAGCATCTCATCGAGCATTCCCTTGAGGTCGTCGAGCTTGGCCTTCGCCTCGAGGGCGGACGTGACGTACGCGCTCACGCTCTCGGCGCGCCCGTCCTTCACGGCGCGCTGGGCTTTGGCGAGAAGAGGGCGAGGGATCGTGATCGCGATCTTGGCCTTCGTCATACCATGCATCATACCACCGACGTAGCCGACGCCCCAAAAGCGCCGGTCGGCTGCGCCCAACGAGGCCCGATTGTTGGGAAGAGGTTGTCTGCACGGTGGTTTGATATCGTCGACGAATGGTCGCGCGCGCCTGGCTCATCGGTGCCTTCGGGCTCCTCCCGAGCTGCGCGTTCTTCCTCGACACGGGGAGCCTGAGCGGCGGCGCGCGCCCCGCGGGCGACGCTGGGCAGGACGCGCAGGTTACGGACGCTGGGGCGCCGCTCGACGCAGCGGCCGACGCTGACGCCGCACCGCTCCCCCGGTTCTGCGCGCGCGCCCCCCACGCCTTTTGCGCCGACTTCGAGGGCGCCACGGCCGACGAAGGCTTCAGCGAGAAGGCCGAAGAGCTGGGCGGTGCGCTGACGCTCACGAGCTGGCCCGGGCTCGATGGATCGCGCTCGCTCCTCGCGACCATGCCGCGCCGCGCGACGGCGAAGGGCTACACGTCGCTCACGGCTCGCCTCGATGGCGCGTGGCGCCGCCAGCGCGTCGAGGCCGATCTCTTCATCGAGGCGCCGACGTTCGAGGCTGGCGACGTGAACTTCGGCATCTTCTGCTCTGGGTACTACTTGGGCGCGACCGAGGACGGCGCGTGCATCTCGATCGGCGCGGCCTACTTCACGTTCGCGAAAGATGGCGCGGCGCTGTTTCCGACCGCGCGGTGGGTGCACATCGCCATGGACTTCGACCCCAGCGCGGGGCACGTCACGGGCAAGGTCGACACCGTCGAGATCGACGGTGCGTTCACCACCCCCACGAGCGGCGGCTCGCCGTCGACCGTCTTCCAGATCGGCGTCCTTGGGTACAACGCGCCGTCGCCGGAGGCGCGCGTCCACGTCGACAACTTCACCGTCGACGATCTCTGAGCCCGCGCGCGCCGCGCACCACCGCCCCGAGCCCGAGCGCGAACGCGAGGCCAGCGCCGGCGAAGGCGAGCTTGAGCGCCAAAGGGAACGCGATCGGGTCGTCGTGTGCAAAGTACACGCTCGCCCCGGGGGCGCCGCGGGCCTCGATCTCCCAGGACTCGCCGGCGGAAGCGCGCGCGTGCACGCTGCAATGGTGGCCGCCCGAGTCCTTGCCGATCGCGGCGCCGCCCGGGCGACGGACCTCGAGCGCGCACGGCGTGGCGCCCTCGGGCGTGTCGAGCCAGACCACGTACGTCGTCGCCGCGAGGGCCGGAGGCGTCTCGATCCGGTGTCCGCTCGCGTCGAGCTCGAACCCCCACTCGGGGTGAGGCGGCTCGACGAGCGTGAGCGTGTAGAACCCCACGACGCACCCCGACCCGGCGCCGCCCAACGCGAGGAGCGCGCCCAAGACGAGCGTGACGAGGGGCGGAGCGCGCACGCTGGTGAGCTATCACGGCCGATCTTGTTGCAACGCAACAAAGAGGCTTGACGCCGGCCCGGCCCTCGCCAATGCGCGGTCCATGGTTCAACGCCTCGACATCGTGCCGCCGTCCCAGGAGCGCTACGGGAACCCCACGCCGCTCGGCCTCCTCGGGCTGGCCATCGCGTGCGGCTCGCTCCTGCCGATCGCGTTCGGTCTCGTCGAGCCCAAGAACATCGTGGCCGCGCTCAAGACCGCCGCGGTCTTCAGCCTGCTCTTCGGCGGCGGCTGTCAGCTCCTCGCCGGGCTCATGCTGTTCGGCAACAAGAACGTGTACGGCGGCACCGTCTTCACCGC
>JBGAJR010000118.1:0-5877 GCA_044224815.1 Polyangiaceae bacterium | reverse complement strand
TGCAAGGCGGACTGCTACTTCGACCAAGACACCGGCTCTGGCAACGACACCTGCATCTGGGACCACGGCTGCGATCCGCACGAAGTCGCGGCGAGCTTCTATCCGGAGACGCAGAGCGGCAACAAGTGCTCGTACAACTGGTCGACGACCAAGGTGCAAGGCAACGGCACCTGCGAGGAGTTCTACGACAAGCCCGGCCAGCCCAAGACGTGCCACGACTTCTGCAGCCCGTTGACCCCCAACGGTTGCGACTGCTTCGGGTGCTGCACGTTCCCGGCGCTCGCCAACGTCATCGACTCCACGCAGCCGCCACCGGTCGGCGGGCCGCAGAAGCCGGCCTACGTGTGGCTCGGCTCGGTCGACTCGAACGGCAACCCGAGCTGCACGATCGACAAGGTCACCGATCCGACGAAGTGCCACCCGTGCACGCCGGTGAAGGACTGCCTGAACACCTGCGAGCACTGCGAGCTCTGCATCGGCAAGGACACGTTGCCTGCAGACTGCAAGCCGCCCGTCTTCGTCGACGGTGGAGTCGTTCAGCCCGACGCGAGCATCCTCCAGCCCGACGGCGGCGTCGTTCCGATCCCCGACGGCGGCGTCACCCTGCCCGACGGCGCGGTCGAGCTCCCCGATGGCGGCGTCGTCCAGCCCGACGGCGGTACCATCCCGCCGCCGCCCGACGGTGGCACGGGTGGCACCGACAGCGGCACCGGTACCGACGGCGGCACCGGCGGCAGCGATGCCGGCACCGGCGGCCAGTGCGGCGGTCAGATCTGCTTCGTCGGCCAAGCGTGCGGTCTCGCTTGCCAGCCGCCGTGCCCGACCGGCGAGTTCTGCAACACCGGTTGCTGCACCCCGAACCCGAAGTGAGCTTGGAGTAAGAGAACACGATGAAGACGCGAGTATGGCTTTTGGTGGTCGCCGCCGTCGGCTCGGCGGCGGCGATGGCCGCGATGGCGTGCAGCTCCGACAGCTCCAGCACGCCCGCGGCGGACTCCGACGCGGGGCCCGAGGCGAGCGCGGCCGACGCGGGCACTGAAGCGGGTGAGCCCGTCGACACCGGGGTCATCGTGACCGACGCGGGCACCCCCGACGCTGGCCAATGTGCGAACGAGGAGCTCGTCGGTGCGGATGGTGGCTATCGACCGAGCTGCGCGAGCTGCCTCGCGGCGAGCTGCTGCGCGCAAGTGAAGAACTGCGAGGCCAACCCGGACTGCGCAGCGTTCGCTCGTTGCTACGCCGAGTGCAAGCTCGAGAGCCCGGACGCGAGCCTCAGCGCTTGTCAGTCGAAGTGCATCGTCGGGCGTGACGCCTCGGCGCTCCAGTCGACGTACAACCCGCTCACCCTCTGCGGCGGAAGCTCCTGTCACAACGACGGTGACGCTGGCGCGCCGCAGTGCCCGTTCTGATCGGTCCGGCGCACCTCGCGCGCGCACCCTGATCGGTACGAGCACCCTGGCAAAAGGCAGCCGGCGCGCGCCGTCGGTTGCCTACGATCGCGCCGATCGCGGCCTTTTCTTCTCGCGGATTCGTGGGCCCACAGATGGACCGCGCGATGCAACGAGCGGGGCATGGGCGCCGCCGATCCGCGAGTGACGGGAGACTGGGACGGGTACTTCGCCGCGCGGAGCGAGGCGCTCCTACCGCTCAGCGACGAGCGTGACCGCGTGCGGCGGGAGCTCGGCCAGATCGAGCAGAGCAACTCGCCTGGGGACATCGCACGGGCCGAGGAGCTCGCGTATCGCGAGCGCGTTCTCTCGGCCAACATGGAGACGACGACGCCGTCGTTCCTCTCGCGCTCCGGTGACTTCGAGCCCGGCGGGTCGCGAGAGCCGTGGGCTTCCGCGCCTCGACGCCGAGGGGGCGGACCGCGCCTACGACGAGCAGATGGCCGCGCTCTCCCCCGAGGCGCGCCGCGCGGCGGTCCTCGAGCAAGAGCCGGCATATCGCTCCGCGCGGGCCAACGAAGTGGCTGCCGAGAATCTGCGGCAGCGCGTGCCCGGCGCGACCGGCGAGGCGCTCGCGGAGGCGGCGATGCTCGGAATGCTGAGTGGTCCCATCGGCGGAGGCGGCGGCGGAGGTAGAAGCGCGCGCCCAGCGGCGGCGCCCGCTCCGCGCGCGAGCGGCGGCGCGAGCTGCTCGAGCTGCGGACCGGGAGCGGCGCCCGCTGCGTCACCGGCGCCCGCGGCGCCCGCCGAAGGTGGCGGCGCGCCGCGTGGCCTCGGCCGGAGGCGCATGCGTCAGTTCGGCGACGCATCGCTCCAGTCGCGCGTGCTCGACGGCGGGGACTCGGTCTACAAGCGCGTCGGAAACCCCGACGACTTCCTTCGCGTCGACGGAGGTCGGAGCAGCGTCGACGAGCGCAACGCGACCACGCGTCGCATGGTCGAGGTGCACAACCAAGTCTCCCGCGATCTCGGCGGCGACATCGTGCCGCCGCTCGAGCAACTCCAGCACCCCGACGGCCGCTCGTCGTCGTGGGTCCGTCAAGCGCGCGTCGACGGCACGTCGTACTACGATCTTGCGCCCGGAGCGCGCGCGCGCGCCGACTACGAGATGGGGGTCCTCACCGGGCGCGCGAACGATGCGCTCGGCCTCGACATGACGCGGCCGATGGGGCAGCAGTGGGGCGCGTACTACAACGTCGACACGAACCCCGCGAACTTTCGCTTCACACCCGAGGGCGGCGTGCGCACGTGGTTCGATCCCGTCGTGGTGTCGGGTGACACGCGTCCGGGCATGGGCCTCGTCGACAACGCCGGTCGACCGATGACCTTCTCGTCGCGACCGACGCTCGGCGGCGGCATTCCAGCGCCGTCGTGGACCGAGGGCCCCACGGTGCAACTGCCCCGCGGAGCCGTCGATCAATCGACGGTGCCGATACCGCGTCCTTGGTGATCGGCGCGAACGCGTGACTGCGCGTCGCGAGATCGCGACCGTCCGTCAGAACGACGCGCCGAAGCTGATGTAGCCCCAGGGCAAGACGCCGAAGCTCGACCCCGCATTCTTGGACAGGCTGAGGCCGTTGCCGGCGAGGGCCATCGCACCGATGCGGAACTGGAAGCCCGCGTGATCGACCGGGTGGAGGCGGTAGCCGACCATCGCCACGCCGTAAGGCGAGATCCCCGAGCCCGATGCGTTGGAGCCGAAGCTCGACGCCGCCGCGCTCGCGTACTCGAGCGTCGCGCCCGCGCCGAGCTCGAGCGCGTGCTTGCCGCTCCGGACGCCGAGGTAGCTCGCGGTGATCGGGATGCCGATCAAGGTCGAGCTCGCGCTCGACGAGGCACCGCCTGCCGACGCGCCGGAGCTCACGGAGAGATAGCTGAATCCTACACGCACTCCGAGATCGTCGATCACGCGGCGTTCGTAGTTGAGTGAGTAAGCGAGGCCTGCGCCGAGGCCTTCCAAGTAGATCGAGTTGGGCGCGGGGTGGTCGGTGCTCTCGGCGGGGGCCGGCTTCTCGTTGGGCGTGGGCTTCGCGGGCGCAGCCTTGGGTTCTCCCGGCTCGCCTTGGGCGAAGGCGCTCCCACCTGCACCGATGACGAGCGCGAACGTGAAGGCAAAGGAAGCAAGCTTGGGGCTCGTACGCATGACCACCTCGGAGTCGACCGATGAAGACACGTCCGCGGCGCCGCTCCCGAACGAAGCGGCCCACGAGCGAGGGCGACGTCAGCCGTAATCCGCCAGCCCCCGCGTCCGTGTCGCATCCATGGACGGGCGGCGCGCGTGGATCAGTGCACCATGCACACGACAAAAGTCCGTCTCGCGAGCGCCAATCGCTGGTCGCTCGCCGTGTCGCGGGCGACCTGCGTGTCGCGCGCCCGATGTGGGCTTCGCGCGGTCAGTCGCTGCCGGCGTCCATCGGCGGCAGGCCGTACGGTGGCTGTACGTTACCCGCGTCGAATCCGGCGTCCGGCGGCGGAAGGCCGTAAGCAGCCTGCAGACCGCCGTCGTCCTTCGGCCCACCGTCGCTCGCGCTTCCGTCCGACTTCGCGCCGCCGTCGGTCGATGTTGCTCCGTCGGTGGCGCCACCGTCGCTCGCGCCATCGCTCGTCGACGTTCCTCCGCACGCGGCCATCGTGAGCGCGGTCGCGAACGTGAACATCGCGGCGCGCGTGAAGCGCTTGTTCGCGGGCGCCGCGGGCACCACCCGCGACGAGGCGTCGCTCGAGATCGCAGCGCTGCAGAACGGACACGCGCGCTCCTCAGTGTGGACGTGGCGCTGACAACCCGAGCACGGAACGAGCGGTGTCGACATGCGAGCTCCTTCGCGCGCGGGGGCCGCCGCGCACGGGACGAGCGTAACGCCAAAGCTCCGGCCACAAAAAGGAAACGGCCCCGCGCCGCAAAGCGCAGGGCCGTCTCGTTCTCGTGCGATCAGAAGTCGTGGCCGTGGCCGTGACCCGCGTGACCGCCGGCGGCCTTGTCCTCAGCCTTGGGGCGCTCGGCGACGAGGCACTCCGTGGTGAGCATGAGGCTCGCGACCGACGACGCGTTCTGGAGCGCCGAGCGGACGACCTTGACGGGGTCGATGACGCCCATCTTGTAGAGGTTGCCGTACTCGTCGGACGACGCGTTGTAACCGAAGTCGTCCTTGCCCTCCTTGACCTTGTTCACGACGATCGAGCCCTCGAGGCCCGCGTTCGCCACGATCTGGCGGAGGGGCTCCTCGATGGCGCGGCGGAGGATCGAGACGCCGAACTTCTGCTCGTCCGACACCTTGAGGCCCTCGAGCGCCGACTGCGCGCGGATGAGCGCGACGCCGCCGCCGGGGACGATGCCCTCTTCGACGGCCGCGCGCGTGGCGTGGAGCGCGTCTTCGACGCGGGCCTTCTTCTCCTTCATCTCGGTCTCGGTGGCCGCGCCGACCTTGATGACCGCGACGCCGCCGACGAGCTTCGCGAGGCGCTCCTGGAGCTTCTCGCGGTCGTAGTCCGACGTGGTGTTCTCGATCTGGCCGCGGATCTCCGCGATGCGGCCCTGGATCTTGGTCTTGTCGCCCGCGCCGTCGACGATCGTGGTGTTGTCCTTGTCGAGCGCGACGCGCTTGGCGCGGCCGAGGTCGGAGATCGTGACGTTCTCGAGCTTGAGGCCGAGCTCCTCCGCGATGACCTGACCACCGGTCAGGGTCGCGATGTCCTTCAGCATCTCCTTGCGGCGATCGCCGAAGCCCGGCGCCTTGACGGCGGCGCAGTGCAGCGTGCCACGGAGCTTGTTGACGACGAGCGTGGCGAGCGCCTCGCCCTCGATGTCTTCCGCGATGATGAGGAGCGGCTTCTGGCTACGGGCGATCGCCTCGAGCACCGGAAGGAGATCCTTCATGTTGGAGATCTTCTTCTCGGAGATGAGGAGGTAGGCGTCCTCGAGGACGGCTTCCATGCGCTCCGGATCCGTGACGAAGTACGGCGAGAGGTAGCCGCGGTCGAACTGCATACCCTCGACGACGTCGAGGACGGTCTCGGCCGTCTTGCTCTCTTCGACGGTGATGACGCCTTCCTTGCCGACCTTCTCCATGGCCTGAGCAAGCTTGTCGCCGATCTCCTTGTCGCCGTTCGCCGAGATGGTGCCGACCTGGGCGATCTCCTTCGGATCCTTGGTCTGCTTCGCCATCTTCTTGAGCTGGTCGGTGAGGCAGGTCACGGCCGCGTCGACGCCGCGCTTGATCTCCATCGGGTTGTGACCCGCGGCGACGAGCTTCGAGCCCTCGCGGTAGATCGCCTGCGCGAGGACCGTCGCCGTCGTGGTGCCGTCGCCCGCGACGTCCGACGTCTTCGAGGCGACTTCGCGCACCATCTGGGCGCCCATGTTCTCGAAGCGGTTCTCGAGCTCGATCTCCTTCGCGACCGTGACGCCGTCCTTGGTCACCGTCGGCGAGCC
>JBGAJR010000065.1:0-42694 GCA_044224815.1 Polyangiaceae bacterium | reverse complement strand
GATGACGCCCCGAAGGGCGCCCGCGCCGTAGTCCACCGCTTCGGCTGACGTCGGTCTGCCGCCGCTCTCTCCCTGATTGCAGACTCCTACACCCGGTGACTCTCCTTCTGTCGCCTCGCACAACCGCGGGCGACCGAAAACTTTCGCGGAACGCCCGCGAGAGCGCCGCCGCAAAGGCGATGCTCCCGTCTGCGAACCGCACTGACTCGACCCGAAACCGTGACCTCGAAACGTGACCGCGCGCGCGAGAGGACGCCTCACGCGCTACAAGCCACGTGCCGACCTGCCTCGCGCGGAAGCATTGGCCTTTCCTCCCTCCGCCCCTGTCCCAGGACAACTTCCGCTGTCTTTCGGACACCCCGGCCACCCGCGGAGGGCACGAGCACCCCGACGCGAACGCGCACGAGGACCGCAGCCCCCCCTGGTAGAGTCCCCGGCATGGACGTCGAGACGCTCATCTCCAACTTCATGGCATCGGGTCATGGACAGGCGGCTCTCTCCGCGCTGACGTCGCAAGGACACGCGGAGAACGACGCCCAGGGATACCTCGGCCACGGCGTCGCCGCTGCCCACGATCACGTGCACGACCACGCCGACCAAGGCGGCATCCTCGGCGCACACCCCGGGCGCAGCTTCTTCGCCGCCTTCGCGGCGGGCCTCGTCCGCGGCGACAGTGTCGTGCAGGCGCTGGAGGACGGCGCCGCGGGCGTGGTGACGGCCAAGATCACTGAGGTGCTCTGCGATCGCGCGGGCCTCGACGCCAACACGGCGTCGACCATCGCCGCCACCGCCACTCCGTACCTCCTGGGATTCCTTCGTGAGCACCTCGGCCACTGAGGCCCGCTACGGCCCGGCCCACGGAAGCCACCGGGCCACGGAGGCGCAACCCAGTTGCGCCGCCCCTGAACCGAACCTACCGCGTGCTCAGACGATGAGCGACGAGCTGGAAATTCGTGCTGCTCGCGCGACCGGGCGACACGAATCGTAGGCTCAGCTCAACCGAGCACCGCTTTTACGGAAGCGGCTCGGCGTCGGTGCCGAAGACGCCTTCCCACTTGGCGATGACGACCGTGGCGAGCCCGTTGCCGATGACGTTGATGGCCGTGCGCGCCATGTCCATCACCTCGTCGACCGCGAGGATCATCGCGACCCCGGCCTCACCCGGCAGGCCGAATCCCCCGGCAGTGGCAGCGATGATGACCAACGTCGCGCGCGGAACGCCGGCCACGCCCTTGCTGGTCAGCATGAAGGTGAAGAGCATCGCGAGCTGTGTTCCGAGCCCCATGGCCGGATACGCTGCAGGGTTCGCGGCGTGGGCCGCCTGCGCGATGGTCACGCTCGCCAGCACCAGATAGAGCGTCGAGCCGTCGAGGTTGAAGCTGTAGCCCGCCGGGATGACGAAGCTCGCCACGCGACGCGGCACCCCGAAGCGAACGAGCTCCTCGAGCAGCTTGGGCAGCGCGCTCTCGCTCGAAGCCGTCGAAAAGGCGGTCAGCACCGGATCGCGAATGGCCTTGAGGAAGCGCACGATCGGCACGCGCGCGATCAGCATCACCGGCACGAACACGGTGACGAACAGGAGAATGAGTGCAAAATACAGGCTACCCACGAGGACGCTGTACTCCTTCAGGAGGTGCGCCACCGCGGTCCAGCCCTTGATCTTCACGCCGCCCACGTCGTGGCCGGCGGCCATGTGGCTCATGTTGTAGGCCATCGCGCCGAAGACGCCGATCGGCGTCAGCGACATGACCATGTCCGTGTACTTGAACATCGTCTGCGCGACGCCGTCGAAGAACGCGAGCACCGGCTTGCCCCGCCCACCGACGCGCGTGAGCGCCACGCCGAAGAGCGTGGAGAAGATGACGACGGGAAGGATGTCGCCCTCCGCGGCGTGCTGAACGAGGTTCGACGGAAAGAGGTGGAGCGCGATCTCCCAACCGGTCTTCGCCTTGGCGAGCGGTGACGCGGTGTGCGCGCCCACGTCGAGGGGGAGGCGCGCGCCGGGCGTGAGCCAATTGGCGACGAAGAGTCCGACGAAGAGAGCGAGCGTCGTCACGATCTCGAAGTAGAGGAGCGCCTTGCCGCCCATCCGCCCAACGGCCTTGATGTCACCGGTCTGCGCGATGCCGACGACGATGGTCGAGAACAGCAAGGGAACGATGAGTCCCTTGATGAGCGCGATGAACGCCTTCGAGAGAAAGCGAAAGAGCTCGTAGAGCGTGGGGTGCTGATCCTGCGGCAAGAAGCCGCCAAGGATCACGCCGAGGAAGAGCCCTCCGAAGATGAGGGTTGTGCTCGATCGGTACCAGCGCGGAGACGCCCCCTGACTCATGCGCCGCGGAGCTTCCCACGAACCACGCGCGCCCGACAGATCCGCGTGCACGCCCCGCGCGGGCTCTCCTCGTCGCCCCCCTTTTTCAGGGCGAGTGCGGCACCGCCCCGTCGTAGAGCACGCGGACGCCCGGCCCGCCGCTCCGCGACGCCCAGAACTGCCCGATCACCGCGCGCAGCGATTGCCCGGTGAGGCCCGGCGGCTCGTACGACCAAACGATCGGATCGGGCACGAGGCCGTGCAGGTTCGGATCTCCCGCGCCTTCTTGCGGATCGGCGGGCGAGTAGAGCCAGGGAAGATCCTTCATCGACTCCGTCATCTGCGAGAGCCAGGTCGCGCGCGCCGCCGCGTCGGCGGCCGAGGTCGCGAGCTCGACGACCGGGATCATGTGCTGCTTCATGTAAAGCTGATCGAGCCGGTTCTGCGCCACGAAGGTGCGAATGCCGAACCCGACCGGCGGCGGGCTCGCCGCGGCCGCGTACGCCATGGGCCCTGCCGCGCACGCGGCGAGCGGCTTCCCCGTCGCAGCCGCGAGCGCGGCGCACTTCACGTTGGGCTCGCCCTTGTACGTCGCGAGGAGCGACGCGTACGCGACGGCGTCGGGATCGCCCTTCCCCATGTACGTGTACGCCGGATCGGTCCACATGCCGCTCGTCCACGCCGAGCCGACGAGGAGCGCGAACCGTTGATCGGCGATCGCCTTGGGCGCTCGCGTCGCGATCAGATCGACGTCGATCATGGCGCCGAAGCCACCGGCCGAGTTGCCACTCCAAAGGATCTCGCTCGTGGCGTCGTCCACGCCGTACGCCGCGAAGAGCGTCGAGATCATCGCGCGCGCGTTGTCACGACCGGTGAACACCCACTGCTCGGTCGCCGTCTTGATCTTGATCGGCTGCGGCGTCGCGTTTCGTCCCGTCCAGAGATCGCTCGAGCAGTAGTTCCCTTTGGCGAAATTGGCGTCGTAGAAGTCCGGATTGATCGCCGGGTCGCGACTCAAGAGCGTTCCGTTCGCCACTTCGTACGGAGCCCGGTCCCCGGGCATGTTCTTCGAAGACGTGAGCTCCGGCCCGCGCCCTGCGCAGGGCGTGTACTTGCCGTCGCAGTGACCACCGCCCTCGAGATAGATGACCCACTTCTTGGTCGGCTTGGGCGCGAGCGACACGCCGAAGCCGAACGGCGTCCCGTCGTTGCACAGCGCGCTCGCGAACCGCGCGTCGCGCTTGGACGGAAACACGGCCTCCGTGCTCTGCGTGCTCCGGGTGCAGCCCGACACGTCGAAGCCAGAGCAATCGCTGCGACACGTCGCGGTTCCGCTCGCCCACACCGCAGCGAGCGAGCTGCACGCGACGGGCGCGCTCGTGTCGCACGCCTCGTCGCCGCTGGCCACGCCATCGCCACAAACCGCAGTCGAAGGTGCCGCGTCACGGTCGCCGGTGGACGCGCCGCCGTCCACCTCCGCGCCGCCGCCTCCCGCCGCGTCCGGCGTGTCTCCTTGCGCGGGCGGTTCCGCAGCGGGCCCGGGCTCCACCGCGGTGCTCACGCTTCCGCTGCTGCACGCCGCGAGGAGAAGCAGAAGCCAAGGAAGACGAGACTCGATGCGCGTGGCCACGTTGGTCATGTCGGCGAATCGAGCACCGGTCGTGCCAGGCCGGAGAGGGCCGAAAACCCGCCATTTCGCGTACCGCCGCGCTCGGCGGATCAGGGCGATCATGATCACGCCGATCATCGAGCTGCCGCCGAAAGACAGGACCATCGGATATCCTCCCCCCGCATGACCGGCTGGGACGACGACGCGAGCACCCTTCACCACCGCGCGTTCGAGGTCACACCAGAGCCGACCTCGAGCTTCCGGCTCCGCGCCACGAGCGGGCCCGACCGCGACGCGACCTACGTGGTCGACGGACGAGTCGCCGTGCTCGTGGGACAGAGCCCGGCGTGCCAACTTCGACTGACCGACAAGACGGTCTCGCGGCGCCACGCGAGCTTCGACGTCGACGGAGATCGTCTCCGCGTCCGCGACCTCGGCTCCCTCAATGGCACGTTCGTCGGCGCCGCACAGATCGTCGACGCGTTCGCGCGCGCCGGCGACGTCGTACGACTCGGAGCGACGACGCTCGTCGTCGAGCCCGCGGCGCCCGAAGCGAGCGAGCCCGCGGAGCCGACGACGACCACCACCTTCGGAGAGCTCGTCGGCGCGAGTCGAGAGATCCGGCGCCTCTTCCCGCTCTTCGCGAGGCTCGCGGCGGCGAGCATCCCGGTCCTCATCGAAGGCGAGACGGGCACCGGCAAAGAAGTCTTGGCGCGCGCGCTCCACGACGCGAGCCCACGAGCACGTGGACCGCTCGTGGTGTTCGACTGCACGGCCGTGGCGAGCACGCTGATCGAGTCCGAGCTCTTCGGACACGAGAAGGGCGCCTTCACCGGCGCGCAAGGGACGCGGCGCGGCGTCTTCGAGCAGGCGCACGGCGGGACCCTCTTCATCGACGAGCTCGGAGATCTCCCCGTCGATCTACAAGCGAAGCTCCTCCGCGCCATCGAGCGCTCGGAGGTCCGCCGCGTCGGCGGCGAGCGAGTCATCAAGTGCGACGTCCGCATCGTTGCCGCGACGCGCCGCAACCTCGAAGACATGGTCGTCGCCGGACGCTTCCGCGACGACCTCTTTCACCGATTGGCGGTGGGTCGCGTGGCGCTGCCGCCGCTCCGTGAGCGGCGCGGTGAAGTCCCGGTGCTCGTGGCCCACTTTTGCGAACGCCTCGGCGTTCCGCCGTCGACGGTCCCCCCCCACGTCCTCGCGGAGTGGGAGACGCGGCCGTGGCCCGGCAACGTGCGCGAGGTGAAGAACGCCGTGTCGCGTGAGGTCGCGCTCGGCGAGCTCGCGCGACTCG
This sequence comes from Polyangiaceae bacterium, assembly GCA_044224815.1. Lineage (GTDB taxonomy): Bacteria > Myxococcota_A > Polyangia > Polyangiales > Polyangiaceae > JADJCA01. The sequence goes on along the minus strand of JBGAJR010000065.1, from coordinate 37,477 downwards.
CTCCCGAGCCGCGCGCGGATGCACCACTCGCCGAACCGTCATCGCCTCCGCCGCCGACGGCGCCCGCGAGCACCTCGCTCGTCGACAGCGTCCTGGCCGAGATGCTCCCCTTCCCCGAGGCGCGACAGAAGCTCATCGACGCGTTCCGCGACCGCTACGTCGCGCACATGCTCGCGGCGCACCAAGGCAACGTGCAGCGCGCCGCCGAGGCGTCGGGCATCGCGCTTCGATATTTTCAGCTACTGCGCGCGCGCTCTCGCTGAAGCGCGCGGCGCGCACCTCAGCGCATCATGCGGCGAACGAGGCGAGTTCCCACGCTGACGTACGCGGCCGAGTCGTCAGGCTCGACCGCGAGCGCGCTGCCGCCGGCGATCTCGAATCGCTCGTCGCCCTCGGCCGACGGATCGGACAGCCGCGCCATCGAGCGACGCGACACCGCGCCTTCCGAGAGGTAGTAGAGATACGCGCGCGTGAGCACCCAATCGACCGGGCTCGCCACTGTGACGTTCGGAGCGCGATCACACGCGTTGGGCGCAGTCTTCGGACAGCAGGTCGTCGACGCCGCCACCATATGCAACCGATCGCCGCCGCCCATCGCCAGCGTGACGGTCGCGTTGCCCGCGATCTTCTGCGGACGCACCTTGGGTGTGTCGGCGCGGAGAAGCACGCAAAAGTCGGTCGCACTCCATCTTCCGATGCCGCCGCGCAAGAGCACGGCGAGGTCGTCCCCCACGAACGCGAGGGACGGCACGGGCTGCGAGTCGGCGGTGCCTTGCTTTCCGAACGGCGAAGTAGCCTTCGTGGTGGAGCCGTTGGCGAAGATCTGATCGACCTCCGGCGTGGCGTCGGATGGTGCATCGGCGGGGAGCTCGGGCACGTAGGCGATGCGAGTGTCGCTCGCCGCAGCGGTGAGGCACGCGCGGTCTCCGCTCGGGTGCGGCAAGGCGACCTCGGCGAACGGCGCCGTCGACTCGAACACGATGACACCCCGATCGCGATCGCACACGACGACGCGCCCGCCGAAGCCGACGACGACGCTCGCCGGGGGAGACGTAAGCTCCGTGATCGTGCGCACGACGCCGCTCGTCTTCTCGACGCGCACGACGCGCGTACCCACCGACGCGAAGACGGCATCGGCAGTGAGCGCGAGGTTCTCGGGCGCTCCCTCGTCGAAGCGCGCGAGCATGACCGTGTTTCCAGACGGATCGAAGTAGTCCGATGGCCGCGCTGACAGCGTGCAGCCCACCGGCAGGGCGGCCAGCGCGGCCACCACGACTCCAAGGACCGAAGCGCGACCGATCATCGCGCCGCCTCGTCACGGAGGCGGACGTCCTGCTCCAGCGTCGGTCGAGTCAGGTACCCGATGATGGCGCCGGCCGCGAAGGTGACGAAGACCCCCAGCGAAACGTCGGCTGCGATCGCCGTGCGCGTGAGCGGCGCTTCATCGCGCGAGTTGCAGATGGGCTTACACGCGTCGAGCTCGCGCTCTTTGGCGAGCGTGAGCCCGCCGAACAGCGCGACCCCACCCAGGCCCACCAGAGAAGCCGCGCCGGCGCCGAGCACCCACGTGGGCGTGGGGCGCTCGGGGACGATGCGTCGCTGATCGACCACCACGCGCACCACGCGGTCCTCACGCAGTCCCACGTCGAGCTCGACGGTGGTCGTGCGTCCGAGCGAGCTCGCGCGGACGGTGTGGTGCCCCGGGTCGACCGACACGCGAAGCGCGCGCTCCAGCCGAGCCCCGTCGAGGAGCACCTCGGCTTGCGGGAGCGCGGCCCCGCGATCGTCGACGATCACGAAGGTGAGGTGCGGGATTTGCGGCTCGACCTCGCGGAGCCATTCCGTGCACTTTACATCCGTACCGGCGCTCTTGCAGACGTCGAGGGCGCACTCTGCGTAGCGTGCGCGCGCGCGCTCGAGGCGCCCGGCGCGCCGCAAGATCTGCCCCTCGAGCGAGCTGGCGATGCAGTGATCTTCGGCGTCGTCGGCGCGCGCCGGGGCGGCCGTCGTCGTCGCGAGGACGAGCGCGCCCGCCGTCGCGGCGAACGACCGGATCAGGGAGGACAGTTGTCGACGCAATCGGTGAACCGAAGCCTGAGACCGTCGGGGGAGCAACACTTCTTTTGCACGGTCGCGCCGGACGCGGTGGGCGCCGGCACGGGAGCGGTGACGCGGGACGTCACGTTGAGCGTGGTCGGGGGCCTTCTTCGTGCGCCGTGGGGCGCGACGCTCGGCAGCGCGGCCGCCGACGCGCTCGGCAGCGCGACGGGTGTGGCTGCCTCCTCGGCGGGGGAGATCGGAGCCGAAGCGAGCGGAGACGCCACGCTCGCCGTCGCGGAAGCCGTTTGCGCCCCCGCGCTTTCGGCGGGCGCTCCCGTCGTCGTGCCCGAGTCGTTCGGGGCGCGGAGCGAGCGGAGCGCGGCCGCGCTCACGAGCGCGACGACGACGACGAGCGCGAGCGGCGCCCAGCGCGGCCTCGAGCGGGCCGGGCTCGTCACCGCGATCGCGATCGGGGCGCGCTCGGTCGTCGCCTCGTCTTCTGGCGACGGCGCCGCGCTCGCCGGCAGGGCGCCCGCCGTCGCCGCGCTCGCGACATGCGGATCGATCTCCGACTCGGACGCGGGAGCGCGCGCGGCTTCGGCAGAGGCCGCTTGCACGAGGCGACGACGCTCGGTCGCGAGCTCTCCGCACACCTCGCGCACCCACGCGCCGACCTCGGCCTGACTCGCGCGCGGAACCAACGCGCCGAGCTCTTCCGCCATCGCGCGCGCGCTGGAGAAGCGCGCGTCCGGGTTCTTCTCGAGACCGCGGAGCACGACCGCGTCGAGGCCGGCCGAAATCTCGGCGCGATGCGCGCTCGGCGGCGGCGCCGGCATCGTGAGCTGCTTCAGGATCGCCTCGGCGTACGTAGCGCCCGTGAAGAGGCGCGTCGCCGTGAGCGCTTCCCACAGGACCACCGCAGCGCCGTAGACGTCGGTGCGTCGATCGATCGCATGTCCCTGCGCCTGCTCGGGCGCCATGTATCCGGCTTTGCCTTTCACCTCGCCGGGCGACGTCTCTTGAATGCGCCCCAGCGACTTGGCCACGCCGAAGTCGGCGACACGCGCCACGCCGTCGAAGCCGACCAGGATGTTCTGGGGAGAGACGTCGCGATGAATCACCCCGAGCGGCTCGCCGGTCGGCGAGAGCGCCTCGTGCGCCGCGTGCAGCCCCTCGAGCATGTCCACGACGATGGCGACGGCGACGGGGATCGGAATGTGCCCGCCCGACGCGGACACTTTGCGGAGGAGCACCGACAACGACGGGCCGTCGACGTAGTCCATGACGAGCACGAGCTCGCCGTCGTCGTCGATCACGTCGAGGGTGCTCACCACGTTCGCGTGACGGATGTGCGAGACGATGCGCGCCTCGTCGAGGAACATCGCGCGGACGTCGGGCACCTTGGCGAAGTGCGGATGAAGGAGCTTCACCGCGACGATGCGCGAGAAGCCCGACGAAGGTACGTGGAACGACGCGAGGTGCACCGCCGCCATCCCACCCGAGGCGAGCTCGCCATGAATGCGGTAGCGACCGATGCGACGCACTCGGATCAGCGTATCAGGAGCCGCGCCCGCCCGCCGCCGACCGCGCAGCAGCGCCGACCTCGCGAGCGACGCTGACGGGCGCCGGCGTCGTCTCGATTCCGAGGAGGCGACGGAGCGTGTCGTCGAGCACGCTCCCCTCGAACGGCTTTTCGAGAAACGCCACTTCACCGGCGTCGAGGAGCTGTGTGACCTCGGCGGTCTGCGCGTGCCCCGACATGAGCACGATGGGGAGGTGAGCGCTTCGCTTGCGAAGCTCCACGAAGCACGTCGCGCCGTTCATGTTGGGCATGGCCATGTCGAGCACGACCGCGTCGAAGTGCGCTCCGCCGTCGACGAGCTCGAGGGCCGCCACGCCGTCGTCCGCCTCCACGACCTCGTAGCCGCGCTTCTTCAGGATGCCGCGCACGCCCCGCCGCACGAGCGGCTCGTCGTCGACGACGAGGACGCGACCGCGACCGACGACACGAGGGGGCGGCGTGACGAGCGCGGGGGCGGGCGCCGGCGCGGCGCTCGGGAAGTACATGCGCACGGTGGTCCCGCGACCGAGCGCGCTCTCGACGGTGACGGTCCCGCCGTGCGACTTCGCCGTGCCGTACACCATGGGGAGACCGAGCCCCGTGCCCTTCCCCGGCGCTTTGGTCGAGAAGAACGGTTCGAACACCCGCTGTCGCGTGGCTTCGTCCATGCCGCCGCCCGTGTCGCGAACCGAGAGGACGACGTAGTTGCCGGCCGCGAGGCCGAGGACGGCCGCGGCCGAGTCACCGAGCCTCTCCTCGTCGACGACGATCGTGATCGTGCCCGCGCGCCCCTCCATGGCGTCGGCGGCGTTGAGGCAAAGGTTGACGATCGCGTGGTAGACGAGGTTCTCGTCGCATTGCACCGTCGCGCAGGCCCCACGCCTCTCGACCTCGAGCAAGATCTCCTTGCGCAGGCTCCGCCGAAGGAGCGCCTGCACCTTGAGCGCGATCTCGCACACCTCGAAGGGAGCCAACGTCTGCTTGGACTTGCGCGCGAAGGTGAGCAGGTTTCGCGTGAGCGCCGCCCCGCGTTCGGCCGCCTCGAGCACCGCGGTGATGTCGTCACGCGAGCGACCGGACACCTCGTCCCGGAGCAGCTCCATCGTCGCGACGATGCCGGCGAGCACGTTGTTCATGTCGTGCGCGACGCCGCCTGCGAGCGTGCCGATGGCCTCGAGCTTCTGCGCCTGGAGGAGCCGCTCGCGGAGCGATTCGTCCTCGGCGGCGATGCGCTCGCGACGCACGAGCTCGTCGCGCACGTCGACGACGGTCCGCTCCAAGCGGCTTCGCCGCCGAATCTCGCGGTAGCGCAAGATCGCGACGCGCTTCACGGCGCGCGATCGCGCCATGAGCGCGGTGAGGCCCACGCCCGCTGCGCCGACGAGGATGATCGAGTAGTTGACCGTGTCGCGCACCGTAGCGTGGGGCAGCGCCACGGCTGCCCAGCCGACGACGGCCGCGAGCGCGTACGCGAAGTAGAGTCGCGAAGAGAGGAGCACGCTCGCCGTTCCGAGCAGGATCACACCGAGATGGACCGTGGCGATCATGTCGCGCGTGACGAAGATCGTGGAGATGGCGTTGGCCGACGTCAGGCACGCGAACGTCATCGTCGCAACGTGGACCCACGCGATCCTGCGCGCCGGCAGAAACGCGCAGGCGAGCGTGGCGGCGAGACACACCACGTCGAAGACGACGATGCTCGTGCGGCCGGCCCCGACGAGGGATGGGTCGAGCGCGTCGCCGACCGATGCGGCGAGCAGCAGCACGGCGCCGAAGCGAGCGAGCGCCCGCATCGCCTCGAACTCGTTCGTGGCCACGGCGTCGGCCACGAATCGTCTGAGCGACCCGACCTCCACTAAACGATAGAACGACCCGAAGGCCGGTCTCCTTCAACCAACGACGTCGAAGACACCTCGCTTCACATTACAGACTGCTCAAAAAGGCGTCGAGCGCGGCCAGGTCGTCTTTCTTCAGATGAGAGGTGTGTCCCATCTTTCCGTCGGTCGCGCGAAGCAGCGCACCCATGTCCGCAAATCGACCATCGTGGAAGAACGGTGCTGATCCGCTCAAGAACCGGAGCGAGGGTGTATCGAAGCGGCGCGATTTGTCGGCCGATGCACGACTCCCGACGTCGTGCGGGAGCCCGTCGGGCTGGTCGCCGCGCATACCGTGACAGGTCGCGCAACCGACCTCCGGCGACGCGAAGAGCGCGGCACCACGCGCGACACGTGCGTCGTTGGCGACCGTCGGGCGCGGTGGCGCCGGCATCACGCCGACGTACTTGGCGAGGGCCTCGCGGTCCTCGAGCGCGAGGCCTCGGCCGCCGAGTCGTTCGATCGTGTGCTGGAGATGCTCGGTGATCGAGCGCGCGTCACCGTCCCACGAGAACGGTGCGGTGCCGCGCGCACGTCCGGCCAAGATGGGCGTTTGACGCGGTCCGTTGGGAGTCGACCACACGAGGCCGTCGTCGCGACCGTCGGGGTGACAGCTCGCGCACGCCCTCCCGTCTTGCGCGAGCTCCGCGTTTCCGACGCCGTGGAACAGCGTGCGGCCGCGCGCGACGACGGGATCGTCGACGAGCGCGGACTCGTGGTGCGGCAACGCGAACGAGCGAGATGCGCTCACCTCGCGAACGCCCGCGACGAGAGGAACGGCAGTGATCGCGCGCGCGAACTGCGACCAGACGAAGGCGCGCGCGCCCGCCTCGTCGACCGCGATGCCCGTCGGTCCTTCGGCCACACGGACGCGTCGGCGCTCGGCGTCACGCGGCCGGAGCGAGAGCGCGTCGTAGACGACGATCTCGTCGATGCCGAGGCACGCGACCCAGAGCTCGCGGCCCACGGCGACGGCGGCGCGTGGCAAGAGGCATCGACGCGGACCGCCGGTGGGCCCAGCCGCGAAGGAGAGATCCCGATCCGCGTCGGGCGAGAGCACGAGCGACTCGGCGAGCGGCTCGCCGGTCGCGTCGTCGATGACCGCGACGTCGAAGACCTCGGGAGAGAGGCGCTCGTCGCCGCCGCCGTAGCCACCGCTCGAAGGGAGCGAGGCATCGCCCGGGAAGGCGAGCACTTGGGGGAGGAGCACGCGCCCCGCGGCGGGGCCCTTGGTCTTGGCGAGCACGTACCCCTGCATCGGGACGCGATCGCGGAAGAACGCCGAGACGCCGCCGCCGTTTTCGCGCGGATCCTTCTCGACGCCGACGAGCTTCTTCCCCACCACGCGCAGCGCGTCGCGCGCGAGATCGATCACCGAAAGCCCACGACCGGCCGCGTGCGACACGAAGGCGCGCGCGCCGTCTTCGCTCACCGCGATCGCGCGCGGCTCGCGGGCGACCGGGACCGTGGAGAGGATCGCGAGCGTGTCGGACGCGAGCACGCTGACCGTCCGCGACCAACCGCTCGCCACGAAGAGTCTCGCGTCGTCCGGAGAGAGCGCGAGACCGATCGGCTCGGCGGCCACGTCGCGCGACACGACGCGCGCGACGACGCCATCGCGCTCTCCGGGCCCGAAGACCTCCACCCGACCCGCGTCGCGAAGCGACACCGCGACGTGACCATTCGGAAGGACGAGGACGGCGCCGGGCCGACCGTCCAACCCGATCGACGACAGCTCCGACTGACTCTCCGCGTCGACGACGCGGAGGAGGTGCTCGTCCTCGTCGGCCACGTAAAGGACGCTGCGCTCGTTCATTCGACCGAGCGCCACGGTCGCGCCCTCGCGCACGGTGGCCGCGCGCGCGAGCGACGGCGGCGACGGGCGTGCCGTGTCCTCGCGGGTGAGGGTCGACGCGGGAGCGGTCACGCGCGGCACAGCCGTGGGCACCGTGGGGACTTCTCGCGCCGAGCACGCGGAGACCCCGAGACTCAGCGCGGCCACGAGAACGCCAAAGGAGCGCGCATTCGAAGCGGGCATGTTCTCCGAACGCTCGCGCCCGCCTCCCCTCTTCCCGCCGCTTTCCAGGTATCTTCGGCGAATGACGATCCCCTTGGAGGACCGCGTGCGCGAGAGCGCCTCGGCGGTGCGTGCGCGCATGACCGCCCTCGGCGCGAAGACGCCCGTCGTCGGTGTGGTGCTGGGTAGCGGCCTCGGCGCCTTCGCTGACACGCTGGAGGGCCTGGCCAAGGTCAGCTACGCCGAGATCCCGCATTTCGCGCAGTCGCGCGTGGTGGGCCACGCCGGGAACCTGTGCTTCGGCGCGGTGCACGGCGTGCCGGTCGTGTGCATGCAGGGGCGCGTGCACCTCTACGAAGGCCACCCGGTCGACGCAGTGGTCCACGGCGCGCGCACGATGGCGGCGCTCGGCGTCCGCGCGGTCCTCGTCACCAACGCCGCCGGCGGCGCCGAGCCGAGTTGGTCACCCGGCGACTTGATGCTCGTCTCCGATCACCTGAACTTGACGGGGACGTCTCCGCTCCTCGGGCCCAACGTCGACGCGTTCGGCCCGCGCTTCCCCGACATGTCCGCGGCTTACGATCCCGCGCTCGGCGAGGTCCTCCGCGCGGTGGCCCGCGACGCGGGCGTGCCGCTTCGCGAGGGAGTGTACGCCGGGCTCCTCGGCCCGTCGTACGAGACGCCCGCCGAGGTCCGCATGCTGCGCGCGCTCGGCGCGAACGCGGTGGGAATGAGCACCGTGCTCGAGGTGATCGCGCTCCGACACATGGGCGTGGCCGTGGGCGCGCTCAGCTGCATCACCAACCTCGCCGCCGGCATCTCCAAGACGGAGCTCGATCACCGCGAGGTCGAGGAGACTGCGCGCGCGCGGCGCGACGATCTCGCGCGCTTGCTCGCCGGTTGGATCAAGGGCGCCGGCACGCTCCACGGAGGTGCGTCTTGAGCCGCAGCGCGCCTCTCGACGCCGCCACGCTCGCGCGCCTCATCGAGCGCGCCAGCGAAACGCGAGAAAACGCGTACGCGCCGTACTCGAAGTATCGCGTGGGCGCCGCGCTCCTGACGGCGAGCGGCGCCGTGTTCACCGGATGCAACTTCGAGAACGCGTCGTACCCGGCTGGCATCTGCGCCGAGCGAGGTGCGGTGGCGCAGATGATCGCCGCCGGCGAGCGCGAGCCGATCGCGTGCGTCATCGTCACCGCGGGCGACGAGCCGGCCGCACCCTGCGGCATCTGTCGGCAGGTGCTCGTCGAGTTCGCGCGAGACCTCCGCGTCGTGCTCGTGGGCCTTCGCGAGGGCAAAGATCCCGTCTTTCGTCATCACGCGCTCGCGGCGCTCTTGCCGGAGGCCTTCGAGCTACTCCCGCGCAGCGAGACCAAGCGCGCCGCACCGGGTGCGCTCAAGAGCAAGAAGAAGAAGAAGCAAGGCAAGTGAAGCAAGGAAGCGCCGGCGAACGCGCGAGGCGAAAGCGCGTTCGAACGTCGGTTTGCGGGCCGTCAGCCGCGGGTCTTGCCGGAAACGGCGCGCGCTGGGGACGGCATCTCGCGGGGAACCACCGTGGAGTGACGAAGGCTCGTCGACTCGGGGATCGTGTCGTGCACGACGGGGTGGGCGCCGCTCTCTTCGGGCGTGGCCGGCGCGAGGGGCGCCAGGCTGAGCGAGAGGCCGCGAACGGCCAGCGACGCCTTGGCGAGGTTCGCGACCTCTTCTTCCGAGAGCTCGCCCGAGTCCACCATGTCTTCGAGCGCCGTGAGCGATTGAGCCAGCCAAGACCGCATGTCCAAGTGCCTCCGTCGCTCGGTTCATACGCGTGGCCTATCCCACCCTTCCCTTCATGAATGGGAATTTGCATCGGGGGTCCGTCCCCCCGATCTCGGGGTGCCGTCCCCGAACGAACCGAACCTGACGGGCACGCAACATTTTGAAATGATAAGAAGTTCACGTTTGGCCCGTCGGTTGCTGGTGGGCCCCTGGAGCTCGATGCCCATGTCCCGCACTCGCGCCATTTCACAGAGCCTGCTGCTCGGATTGGGGATCGCGGTCCCCGCAGTGCTCGCGAGCGGGTGCAGCAACCAAGCCGAGAGCAAAACGGACATCGGCGTGAGCGCGCTCTTGTTCACCAAGCGCGCGCACACCGTTACGGACAACGGCGCGGTGACGGTCGACGTCGCCGGCGGCAACGGCCAGGTCATCGACTACAACCGCTACGTCCCCGGTGGCAGCCTCAACATGCTGAAGCCGGCGCGCGCCGACGGTCAGGTGATCAACCTCACCGCCGAGTATCCGCAGGCCGACTTCAACGGCGCGGACGTGTCCTTCGACGGCAAGCAGGCCGTCTTCTCGATGAAGAAGGACGGCAACGACAAATACCACCTCTACACGGTCCAGCTCGAGCCCGCGAACGGCAAGTACGAGCTCCACCAGAAGACCGCCGGCGATCAGAACGACATCACGCCGCGCTACCTCCCCGGCGGGCGCATCGTCTTCGTGACCGACCAGATGTACACGGAGATGGGGACGCGCGCCGACGAGTACGAGCACTCGCGCTCGGTCACGCAGCTCGCGACGATCTCGGTGGACGGCGGTGACGCCGACCGCCACCTCTTCTCGCAGAACCTCTCGCACACCGTCGCGCCGTTCATGCGTTACGACGGCAAGATCGGGTACTCGCGCTGGGAGCACGTCGGCAACGTCAACGACGTGAAGATCATGACGGCCAACCCGGACGGCACGCAGATGCTCGCCGTGGCCGGCCAGCACGGCAAGCCCTCCAACTCGCTGGTCAACGTCACCGAGATCGCGCCCAACGTGATGCTCGGCATCGGCACCACGCGCAATCGCACCATCCACGCCGGCGCGATCGTGCGCATCGACTCGCGCAACCAGAACGATCCCGTCTGCCTCACGGCGAGCGCCGACGACAAGACCGGGCACGCGTGCCTCGACGAGGAGAACGCCCGCTACGAGATCCTGACGCCCGAGGTCCCCACCGGGAACGGTCCGTCGCCGGTCGGTCGCTACCGCGAGCCCACCGTCCTCCCCGACGGCCGCATCCTCGTCTCGTGGGCGGACGGTCCGGTGAACGATCTCTCGGAGCAGTCGCGCACGCCGCCGAACTTCGGCATCTACGTGTTCGACCCGGCCACGCAGAAGAACCAGCTCGTCTACGACGACCGCGACATGTGGGATCTGAACGCGCTCCCGGTCGCGCCGCGCAAGGAGCCGCCGATCATCGGCGACCTCCAACGCGTGCTCGATCCCACGGAGCCCCTCCGCATCGGCTCCGTCGACGTCACGAACACGAGCCTCGTCGAGACCGTCGACGGCGCGCAGTTCAAGGCCGCCAACCTCAAGGACGCGCTCCACGGAGCCACCGCGGTGCGCATCATCGAGGGCTTCTCGAGCGAGGCGGCCAAGGGCGTCACCATGTTCGGCCTCACGATGCACGAGGGCGCGGCCGTCCTCGGCGAGGCGCCGATCTACGGCGACGGGAGCTGGCTCGCCAACGTGCCGCCCTACGTGCCGCTCCGCCTCCAGCCGATCGACAAGTTCGGGCTCGGCATTCGCACGCAGACGACCTGGATCCAGGGCATCCCCGGCGAAGACCGCCGCTGCGTCGGTTGCCACGAGAGTCGCACCGGCCAAGGCGTGCCCCGCTACGGACAGAACCCCACGGTCGCGGAGCAGCGCCAAGCGATGGCGTTCATGCAGCCGATCAACGACCGCATGGAGGTGCCCTGGGACAAGAACGACATCGGCAAGGGCTTCGTCCAGAAGCTCCTCAACGAGAAGTGCGTCCAGTGCCACAACTCGCCGGAGCCGTCGTACACGGTGACGATCACCGACCAGGTGACGGGCGTGGCCAAGCCCTACAAGATCCCTTACTTCAGCCTCACCGACGCCAAGATCACCGCGTACTACGACCGCGCGGCGCGTGAGTACAACACCTCCTACGTCTCGCTCTTCTATCCGGCCGCGATGGAGATGGAGATGGGTCAGGCCAAGGTCGTCGGGCAGACCCCGCCGAAGTGGGCCGTTCCCGGGAGCGCGCGCGGGTCCAAGCTCATCGAGAAGATCAACGTGAAGGCGGCCGACGGCACGACGGCGTGGCCGGGCCCGATGCACCCCGAGGACAAGGGCGTGACCTTGACCGACGAAGAGCGTCGCATGCTCATCTTGGCCATCGATCTCGGCGGTCAGTACTTCGCGCGGCAAAACACCGGCTTCGTCCCCAACCAAGTTGCGGGCATCAAGTACTGAGGCGCTGCCATGAACCTGATGCACCTCCTCCAAAACAAGAAGACCCGCGTGGGCGTGTGGCTCGTGGCCGGAGCGCTGGCTTCGGCCACGCTCATGAGCGGCAAGGACGCAAAGAGCGACGCGAGCGTCACCGGCCCGGGCGCCGCGATCTACGGCTCCGTGCCGCCGGACCAGATCGAGTTCCTCACGACCAAAGATCGCATCATGTCCGTCGCGCGCGGCGGGCAGCCGACGGCGATCTGGGAGGCGCTCGAGCACGGCGAGCGCGTGGAGTGCCTCGACTGCATCTCGGCGGTGGCGCCGCTCCTCTACGACCCGAGCCCAGTGACCCGCGAGATCTCCGCGTGGTGGCTCCGCCGCCGCGTCTTCGGAGTCTTCGGCGCGGGAGAGGTCTACGAGCAGACGCTTGGGACGCTGAAGGGTGACCCCGACGCGCAGAAGCGCGCTTACGCCGCGCAAGCGCTGGGAGAGTTCTTGGCGGCGCCGGGCGTAACGGCGTGCGCGGAGGCCATCGCCAACGACAAGGAGCCCGTCGTGCGCGCCGCGGCTGCGAGCGCGCTCGGCCGTCTCAACGACGACGGGGCGGGTGCGCTCTCCAAGGCGCTGGCCGACTCCGACAAGACCGTGCGGCTCGCTGCGCTCGGCTCGGTGGGTCGCGTCAACGCGTTCAACGATCCGCCGGCGTTGACTCGTCTCGTCGGCGATGGTGACGCGGTCGTGCGTCGGCGCGCGGCCGAGGTCATCGGCGCGCACCGCACCAAGGATGCCGTCGGCGCGCTCGTGGCGCAGGTGAAGGCCGAGCCCGACGCGAACGCGCGGGGCGCGATGGCGCACGCGCTCGGGCAGCTCGGCGACGCCGCGGCGCGCAGCGTGCTCGAGGACCTCGCGCAGAACGACGCGAACGGGCTCGTGCGCGATCTCGCGCGGATCTCGCTCCGCCAACTCTGATTCGCGTTCGGAAGTGTGAATGGCCGAGTCATCGGCCCGTCGAAACTCGAAAGGAGCCGAATCGATCGCCTTAGACGTGTGCGTAGACGAGGAGGAGCCGAGCGGGCGGTCGTGGTCTGAGGGGACCATCGGATCGCCTGCGTGTAGCGCCGGTGGGAAGTGGGGCGCGCCGTGGTGAGGGGCCAGGGCGAGCGACTCGGACCGGCACGGGCAACTCGAGGGGCGTTTACGCCCACGTCTTGGGCGATCGATTCGCGAACGACTGGATCGACTGGAAGCTCGGCGCGGTAGACTGAGAGCGCGATGCGTCTTCGTTGGGTCGTTCCGTCCGTCTTCGTGACCGCCTTCGGCACGGCGCTCCTTCCATCGTGCTCGAAGAGCGCGGAGGAGCCGTCGGCGACGTACTTCGAGCGATCGATCGCGCCGATCCTGACGACGTCGTGCGTGCGCACCAACACCGGCGCCGGCTGCCACGTGGCTTCGGCCAAGGGAAACGCGTTCGGCAACCTCGATACGGCGACCTTCGCGGGCGTCGCGCACCGCCGCGACCTTCTCCTCGACTACGGCCCTTACGGACAGCCCGCATTCCTGCTCAAGGTCGTCCCCAACTACGCGATGGAGCTCCAGTCGTTCGACGGACAGAAGGTCACTGTCACGACCGACGTGAAGCACACCGGTCTCCCCATCCTTCAGCCCACCGCGAGCGCCTACCAGACGCTGCGCCGCTGGATCCAAAACGGCGCGAGCGAGAACAACTCCGGCCCGCCGGCCGAGAACATCGCGCGCCAGCCGTGCAAGGGAGAGATCCCCGGCGCGATCGGCTTCGATCCGACCAAGGATCCCGACCGCGCCGACTATGCCAAGTGGAAGAGCGACTCGCGCATCCGCGACGTGGTTCGGAGCTCGTGCGCCTCGGGCAACTGCCACGGCGCCGCGTCGAACGACCTCTACCTCACGTGCGGCGACACCGACGAGCAGATGCGGTGGAACTACTTCGCGTCGCGCCAGTACCTCGCGCAATCGCCCGAGGCGAGCGAGCTCTTGCGGCGGCCGCTCTCGCCGGCCCAGGGCGGCGCGTACCACGAGGGCGGCGTCATCTTCGACAGCCCGAGCGACGATCGCTACGTCGCGCTCCTCGAGTGGGCGCGCGCGCACGGCCCCGCCGACTTCGGCGCGCAGGATCCCAACTTCGTCTTCTTCGCGCACAAGGTGCAGCCGGTGCTCGCCAAGAAGGGCTGCATGATGGTGCAGTGCCACTCGGCGTCGCTCTTCCACGACTATCGCTTGCGCGGCGGGTCAGGCGGGAGCTTCTCGCTCACCGCGACGCGCCGCAACTACGATCTCTCGATCGCGCAGCTCAACATCGAGAGCCCCGAGGTCTCTTCGAGTCGGCTCGTGCGCAAGAACCTCTTCCGACCCGAGCTCGCCCCGGGCGCGACCGGCATCGCGCACCGCGGCGGCGCGCTCTTCGAGGACTTCGGGCAGAACCCCACGGGGCAGCTCTGCGAAGACAAGAAGTACGACTACGACGGCGGCAAGCTCGACGACATCCCCGCATTCTGCGTGATGCACGAGTGGCACAAGCGAGAGCGCGCCGCGCGCGGGCTCGCGCCGCTGTCGGCCATCGTCTACGTGAAGCGGAGCATCGGCGCGAAGGAGCGCGCGCAGGACTTCGACGTCTACCGGGGCGGATCCGACTTGCGCGTCGCCGCCGCGACGCTGGCAGCCGACGGCGGCGTCACCCTCGGCGCCGACGCGTCGGTCACGGCGAGCTGCGGTCTCGATCCGAAGACGGCGGACATTCGCCGTCCGCAGGCGTCATGGGACGCCAAGCAGGTGGCCTTCGCGGCGCGGCCGAGCGCAGCCGAGCCCCTCGCGGTGTACGTGATGCAGCTGAACGGCGCGACCGTCACGTCGTGCTCCAAGCAGCCCGACATTCAGACCACGCCGCCGAGCGACAACGGCCTCCTCATCCACAACTTCGATCCGGTGTGGAGCCCGCCCGACGACGCCGGCGTCGTCCGCCTCGTGTTCGCCTCGACGCGCGGCAATTTGAACGACTCGCCGTACGACTATCGCGGGCCGCAACGAACGCCCGCCGATCCGAGCAAGCCGAACGCCAACCTCTACGTCCTCGAGCCGGATCCGGCGACCGGCAAGCCGCGCGTGCGCCAGCTCACGTTCCTCCTCGACCTCGAGCGCATGCCTGCCTTCATGAGCGACGGCCGCGTCATCATGACGGCCGAGAAGCGCGCCAACGGCTTCTACCAACTCGCGCTCCGGCGCATCAACTTGGACGGCGGCGACTACCACCCCTTGTACGCGCAGCGCGCGAGCATCGGCTACCACGAGGCCACGGACGTGGTGGAGCTCGCCGACAAGAACTTCGCCGCCGTCTTCAGCGATCCGGGCGCCGCGCACGGCGGAGGCGCGCTCGGGATCTTCAATCGTTCGATCGGCATCGACTTCCAGAGCGCGAATCCCAGCGATTACGCGCTCGATCCGTCGGTCATCGACCCGGCCGCGCCGGCCTCACCCGAGCCGAGCTTCTTTCTCCACTCGCTCAAGATGGTCGACCCCAACGTGTCCGGTCGCCCGAAGCAGCCGACCGCCGGCCTCTACACGACGCCGGGCGCGCTCCCGAGCGACAAGATGCTCGTGAGCTACGGCGCGGCCAACGACGCGGCGAGCTTCAACGGCGACTACGATCTCTACGTCCTCGACACGAGCACCGGGCAGAAGACCAAGCTCCTCGGCGACGCCGGCACCGCCGAGGTCGACGCCATCGCCGTCTATGGCCGCTTCTCGCACGGCGTCTTCCGCTCCGCGCTCGACGAGCCCAATGGCCACACCCGCATCTTGCCCGGTCACGCCGAGGCCGAGGTCCTGGTGCACGACGTGCCGCTCTTCGCGTCGCTGGTCTTCCAAAACACGCCCACCGGTCGCCCGCTCGAGTCGTTCGACGCGTTCGAGGTGTGGGAGGAGCTCCCGCCGCCGCTCGATCTCACGAGCGCCGACGCGGTGGGCGGCAACGTCGGCAAGGACGAGTACGGCACCTTCTACTATCGACGCCGCCTCGTGGGGCGTGTGCCGCTCGCGGGCGACGGCTCCGCGAAGTTCCGCCTGCCGGGCGGGCTGCCGATCCTTCTCAAGCTCCCCGACACGCCCGAGTCGGGCGGGAAGCTCCCGCGCGCCCAGCGCGAGACCTTGTTCTTCTCGCCCGGCGAGTACTCGCACCAGTCGTTCCGCCGCGAGTTCTTCAACGGCCTGTGCGGCGCCTGCCACGGCGCGGTCAGCGGCAAGCCGCTCGATCTCGCGCTCCGCCCCGAGATCCTCACGCAAGCGTCGACGACGTTGTCGAAGGACGCGCCCGCGACCGACATCAACGTCGGCCCGGCGCAGCGCGGCACCGTCGAAGGGCCCTGACGGCGCTCAGCCGCCGACGTCGGGGAGCCCGAGGCGCGCCCGCGCGGCCAGGACGGCGCGCCACGCGAAGACCGCGACCGTCGGCGCGACGAGCACGTCAATTGTATAGTGCACCTTTTGCCAGAGCACGGCGGCGGCGATCGCGGCGGCGACGGCTGAGAAGACGAGGCGCGCGCGGCGCGTCGGCGCGGCGAGGGCGAGCACCGTCGCCGTCGCCGTGTGGCCGGAGAAGAAGAGGTCACGCGTCATGATGGGCGGCGGCCCGAAGAGCGCGACCACCGGATCGATGAGCGGCACCGCGTCGGGCGGTGGCTCGAACGGCGCCGCCCACATCATGGCGAATCGAATCAGGACGACGAGGGCGTAGGTCTGCGCGCCGGCGAGGAAGCGCGCCGGCCGTCGCACGAGCATCACCACGGAGACCACGATGGCGCCGTAGAGCAGCGTGAAGATCGGCCAGGTGAGGTCGTGCGGATGGATCTTGGCGAGGAGCGGATCGGCGAGGAGGACGCCGGGCCGGGTCTCGACCCGCGACACGAAGCGCGCGAACGACATGAGGACCGCAGTGAGGAGCGGGAACGTGACCGCGGCTTCGACGACGAGGCGACGTGCTTCGGGAGAGAGCTTGATCATCGAGCGCCACCGCGTGCGAGCCAAAGGCTGAATTGGACGCCGGTTGGCACCTCGTCGAGCGTGACCTGGCCGCCGCACGCCTCGGCGGCGCGGCGCACGATGAAGAGGCCGAGCCCGATGCCCTCGGCCCGCGTGGTGAAGAACGGCTCGAAGATGCGTCGGCGGGCGTTCGCGTCGATGGGGGGACCGTCGTTGGCGATCATCACTCGCGCGTCGCCGCCTTCGAGCGCGCAGGTGACTCGCACGGGCTCGCTCACCGCGTGCGCGAACGCGTTGACCAAGAGGTTGATGAGCGCGCGGCGAAGGAGCTCTCTGTCGGCGCGAACGAGGCCGACATCGGGCGAGATGGATACGACCGGAGCCACGGCGGACGTCACGCTCGGGTGCTGGCGCGCGGCTGCCAACGCGGTGACGACCACGTCCGCGAGCGAGACGTCGACCACGTGAGCGTCGCCCGGCCGGGCAAAGTCGAGGATCGCGCCGGTGACCTCGCGGAGGCGTCGTGACTCTTCGTCGATGATGCCGTGAAGGCCGCGCACCTCGGGAGAAACGGCCTCGTGACGGAGCGCGGCGAGCGCGTTGAAGATGACGGCGATCGGCGTCCGGATCTCGTGTGCCAAGACGGCGCTCATGCGTCCCATGGCGGCGAGCCTTTCACCACGAACGAGCTCCGCTTGGAGCTCCGCCGCACGCGCGGCGGCGCCCATTTGCGCGGCGAAGAGCTGAAGCGCCACGAAGTCGTGCTCGGTGATGTCGGCACCGGCGATGGAGAGAAGGTGCGTGGGCGCGAGCGCCCCCCAGATCGGGCACCAGACGCTTCGACGGACCTGCGCCTCGCGCATGCTCGCGTCGAGCGACGTCGCGCCGTTGATCGGACCGCGCGCGAGCGTGGGCACGTTGTCGAGGAAGATGGCGCGCTGGGTGCGGAGCGCCTCGCCGGCGATCGGGCTCTCGGTGAAGTCGAGCCGGCGGCCCACGAGCGAGCGGCCGTATACCGCGACCGGATCGTCGGGTGAGCCGATCACGCGCAGCGGTCGGGTAGCGTCGCTCTCGAGCGCGCTGTAGGCGACGGTCCACCCGAGCTCGAGGAAGACCGACTCGCTCGCGTCGAGCAACGCGTCGGCGCCGCCGGTCACTCCAACGCGGGCGGCGATCTCCGCGAGCCGCGCGACGAGCGATTCGCCGCGGCGCGCCTCGCTGATGTCGCGCGCCGACACGACGGTGCGATCACCGCCATGCGAGCGGATGAAGCGGACGTCGGTCAGCACCTCCCGTCCCGATCGCGCCACGAAGCGCAGTCGGCACGTGGCGGGCGGCGCCCAGCCGGCGTCTTGCTGGCGCTGGAGCTCCCAGAGCCGAGCCTCCTCGCCGGGAGCGAGCACCGTGGCGAGCGCGATCCCGGAGAGCTCGGCGATGGGTCGCTCGAGCATCTCCGCGGCCGACAGGTTGGCGCGCACGACCACGCTCCCTTCGACGACGAACACGGCGTCGGGAAAGTCGGCGAAGGTCTCTACGTCCACCGTGGCAGTCTACGCCGCGCCGCGGCGCACGTCTCGGCGCGCGGACGGCCCGCGCGGCTCAGGGCGTACCGGGCGCGGGCGCACAGACCATTTGAATGCATGCTGCACCCATCGGAGCGCAGATGCCGCAGCTCTCGTTGCAGCAATACTGGCCCGCGCCGCAGGTATTGGCGCCGCACTTCGAGGGCACGGGGTCATCGACGCAGAAGCTGGGGCAGCAGTGCGGGTCATTGGGCATGCAGGCCACGAGGCACGCGGCCTCCTGACAGTGCTGGCCGGCGCGGCACATCTCGCCGTCCGTGCAGCTCCCGTTCGCGCTGATGGTCGTGAGCGCGCTCGTCTTTCCGCGCGCGTCGACCAGCGTGAGGTGAATGCCGTTCTTGTCGGCGGAGAAGACCTCCGTCACGGCGCCGGTGGGCGTGAGCCGCAACGTCACGTCGCCCGCGGCGCTCTTCTTGGCGGTGAAGCGCCCGGAGAGGGTTTCGCCGTCGCGAAGCATGGTGAATCGACCGCTCTTCTTGAGCGAGAGCTCGGCGATCTGCGTGCCGCGCGGATGAAGCTGGCGGTAATCGCCGACGAGCGGCTTGGCCGCCGCGGAGAGCTCTTCGCTCGCGGTGGACTCCTCGGTGGAGCCCGCGGCTTCGTCGGGCGAGGCCGAGCAGCCAGCCGCGAGCGGCACGAGGGAGGAGACGGCGACGGTGAGGGCGAACGTGCGGGCGAAGAAGCTCATGCCGGGAGTACGAGGTCCGGCGCCACCGTCTGACAAAGAATGTTGGTCAGCGCCGGCGCCGGCGGGAGGCGACCAAGCCGAGGGCAGCGAGCGCGAGCCCGGTCCAGCCGAGCGGACGCGTCGCCGCGCCCGGATTGAGGGCGCAACCGCCATCGGAAGCGGCCGGGCCCGACGCGTTCGAGCCACTGGCCGCGCCGGCCACGGTGTCCTTCTCGTCCTTGTCACCGGGGCCGCTGTCGGAGCCCGAACTCCCGCCCGCGTCACGACGCCCCGCGTCCGCGCCCGGGCCCGCGTCCGGCGCGGTCTTCGCCCACGCCGGCAGCGCGTAGCCGCCGGCGCTCGCGGCTTTCGCGGCGCCGCCGCGCAAGAAGTCCGCGTGAACGTCGACGCGCACCGCGGCCGAGGTGCGAGATTCACCGTCGTCGTCGACCCCGAAGTAAGTGAACACCCCGAGCACCGTCGGCGTCGTGCCGAACGTCGCCTGGTCCAAGACGCCCGAGCCGGAGTCGCCGTACACCGCACGAACGTCGCTCATGAAGAGCGCGCTCGGGAGCGACCAATTGAAGTCCGGAAAGGCGGGGTCGGTGCGATCGCGGAGGACGCACGGCGTGACGCCACCTCCGATGCACAAGAAGCTTCCGTTTTCCGCCACGCGCCGGAGGCCCTGCCCCACGTCGGTGTTCGGGACATCGAGCGCGAACGCCGCGTCCGGCCCGGCATCGGCCTCCGTCGGCGCGTGGTGCACGGCCACGTAACCGCGCCCGACGATGGCCACCTTGGCCGGGGAATCGAGCGCGAGATCACGGTCGACGGCGACGCCGATCGGGGTGGCCTCGCTGCCGGGAACGTTGCCCGCGAGGACGAGGAGCGCGATGTCATCTTCACAAACGCCGTTCGTGGACGGCACGAGGATCTCTTTCGCGTCGTGCCACACGGGTGTGCCTTCGCGCGAAGTCGCGGACGTCGTGATGCGCGTGCCGCCTGCGGCGAGGTCTTCGCTCGTGAAGGTCGACGAGCAGTATTGGCCGTTCGGGCCGCGGTCGGTCATGGCGCGCACGCAGTGCCGCGCGGTCAAGACGAGGTTCGGCGCGACGAGCGTGCCGGTGCAGCTCCGGCAAACGCCGTGACGACCGGCGTCGGCGTTGTCGGTGAGCACGCCTTGGCAAACGCCGACGGACCAAGTGTGGCTGGTGTCGACGGGCGCGCCGACGAGCGCGGCGCGCGACGCGCGCGTCTCTCCTGCGCGCGGCTCGGAGTCACTCGCGCACGCGGCGACGGCCGAGATCGAACCCAATGCGATGAACACCAACGATGCGCGCGACGATTGCATGGCAACCCAACGTGCCACGCGTGGCGCGTCGAGCACCGGGCTTATGCCGACGGAAGCGCTGCGTTACGAGGCGCGAACCGACGACCGCGAGCGATCTCGATCAGGTCGCGCGGGTCACGTGACCGCTCGGGTCAGGCCTTGCGGCGTCGGACGCCGAGCGCGGCGAGCACACCGAAGAATGCAGCGAGGAGACCGGTCGGCGCCGGCGCGCGCGTGGCGACGCCGCAACCGCCTCCAGCCGTGGTCGCGGCCTTGTTGGTCGCGCGACCGCTGACGGTGCCCGGGCGGGCGGGCGGCGACCAGCCTTCGTCCTTCCATCCGTCATCACCCGTCGCGGTCACGTGCGGCTTGGGCGCGATGGGCTCGACGATCTCGCCTTCGGCGGAAGGCGCCGGCGTGGGAGGAAGCGCGGGCGGATTCGGGGCGCCGCTCGTGAGCGTCGCCGCTTGCGTTTGGAGATCACCCCACGCCGCGGGATCGAACGGGCCGGTGGTCGTGCGCGAGGTGAACGCGTGCACGCGCGCCTCCCGAAGGAGATCGGCCATGCGTGCGCACCACGAAGGCTTGCCGAAGCTGAGGCCACCCGGAACGTAGATGTCACGCGGCTGCCCGTCGGGCCCGGTCTCCACGAAGCCGGCGTCGAACCACGACTTGCACTCTGCGACCGAGATCTGCGCGTTGGCCGCGGCGAACGCGTTCGCGTCGGCGGACTCCTCGAGCGCCATCATCTCGAAGAAGGCGTCGAACACCTTGCGCGGCGAGATGCCGCTTCGCGCCGCGAGCTCGAGCGCGACCTCGTCGGCCTCTTGCGTCTCGGTGTACACGGCGACGCGATTCTGAAGGAGCCGCTTCTCCAACTCCGAGGCCTGCGCGTCGAGCGATTTGGACACGGTCTCGAGCCGCGTCGTGAGCTCGCGCAGCGTGGGCGCGGCGAGGTCGGCGTCGGCCGCAGCCGCCTTGAGCGTGGGGTCCACGTGATCGAGGAACCAGGTCCGCGGGAGCTTGGTCTCGCCCGCAGCGAGCGTGCCGTGCGGGAACGTGGACGGGCCCGAGCCATCGGTGAGGGTGATGGCGTCGATGCACTGCGCCATCTTGGGCTCCCACTTGAGCACGGCCGCGCGCGCCGACGCCGAGAGGGGCACGCTCGCGGTCTCGGTGAACGACCAGGCTTGGGTGAGCTCGTTCTTGGCCGTGCCGACGTCCTTGTCGAGATACCGACGCGCCTCGAAGCAGGGGTGCGACGAGTCCCACTCGAGAGAGCTCAACCACTGGAGCAGCGTCGGGACGACGCGCGGGTGCATCTTCTGGGTGGGAATCAAGAAGCGTGGAACATGCACCTTTCGGTACGCGTCGAGGAGCGCGGTCGCGTCGGTGGCCTCCTGGGGCCGACCGGCCACGTCGGTGCGCTCGTACAAGAAGTCGAAGCGATCATCGATGCCGGTGGTCTCGTGGGCGCGGTGGTACCGACCGACCTCGCGCGCGACGGCCACGGCGAACGCGGTCTCGCTGAGCGCGGTGACGAGCGACGAAGCGACGTTGATGGCCGGCATCGCGCTCTGAATGGCGACCCGCTGGGCGGCGAGCGGCTTCGACGTCACCATCTCCACCGGCGTCGCGGCGACGAACGCGGGATCGCGGGAGACGACCGCGCTCGTGCCGTGATCCTCGACCTTGTAGGAGCCGCCGAGCCCGTTGAACCACGAGAGCCCGCTCGCCGCCGACCACTCCGGCGCGACGACGCAGCCCGCCCCCGGAAGGTTCGTCGAGAAGCGCTCGTTCTTGCGCATCATGACGACCAGCGACTCGGTGACCGCAGGCGCGGCACCCGCGTCGGCGCTCCCGGCGTCCGCCATCGGCGCTGCGGCGTCGACACCGGAGGCCGAAGCTTCGGCGAGCCCGCCGTCGCTCGCGCTTCCGTCGGCGCCGCCGTCCGCGCTCGGCGCGCTGCCCTCCCCCGCGATGCAGAAGAGGCCGCGCTGGCCGCCGATGCGCGGCGTCTTGTCGGGGACGAGGCGCGCATACGGGATGGGTGCGAGCGATTGGTGTCCGGTCTCTTCGACGACGGCTGCGCGAGCGAGGCCGTCGAAGTGGCGCACCCACTCGTCGGCGCGCTGCGCGACTGGATGGCTAGGGCTCGCGACGTGATCGGCGAGCCGCGCGTCGAGGGTCGCGCGATCGAGGGAGCCCCAGAGCTCGGGCATGGCGTCGGGCCAGGTGACGTCGCCCGCCGTGTGGGCCGACTCGGCCGAGTCCGCGTCCGCTCCGAGCGAGCACGCGGCGAGCACGACCGACGTCAAAGCGAGGGCAGGCCTAACGAAGCGCATGCCCGCGTCTGAGCACTCTTCGTGCCAATCGGCCGGCGCGAGAAGCTCCCTGCGCGAGCACGTTTCTCGCCGCCTCCGGCGCCGGGTGGATCACCGGCGCCCCGGGCGCGTCATTGGCAGAATCGCGTTTGCGTGTTGCACGTGCCTTGGCTGCACGTGCCACCAGGGCAACAGCGCGTGCCCGGCGTGCCGCATTGGACGCACGCGTTCTGCGCGCACGTGAGGTTCGCCGCGTTGCAGGTCTCGTTGGCGCAGCAATTCTGTCCAGGGCCGCCGCACTGACCGCAGCGATTGTTGCTGCAGCCGAGTCCGCTCTGGCACGTCTCGTTCGCACAGCACGGTTGTCCTGCGCCGCCGCACGTTGCGCACGTACCGTTCGCGCAGCCGAGACCGTTCTGACAGCTCTCGTTCGCACAGCACGCCTGGCCGGCGCCGCCGCACGCCTCGCACTTTCCGTTTTGGCAGCGCGCGCCGCTCGCCGTGCATTGACCGGTGTTGCCGCCACCGCCACCCCCTCCTGGACAGCACGTCTGTCCGAGGCCGCCGCACGTGCCGCAGCTCCCGTTCGCGCAGGTCGCGTTGTTGATCGAGCACTGCGCGCTCGCCGCGACGCAGGTGCGTCCGCCGCCACCGCCACCGCCACCGCCACCGCCGCCCACGCAGCACCCACCGCCGTTGCACGTGTTGAGCGCGCAGCACGTTTCACCGGGTCCACCACAGGCCGCGCACACGTTGCCGCCGTTGCAGACCAGATTGGCACCGCACGTGGACTGACCGCAGCACGGCTGCCCCGCGCCGCCGCAAGCGACGCACGTCCCGCGATTGCAGGTCGTCCCGGACGCGCAGGCACCGCCAACGCAGCACACGTTCCCGGCGGTGCCGCAGGCCGCACCGTCCGGCAGCACGCCGCCATCGGCGCCGAGTGAGCCACCCGGTCCGCCCGGCCCCACGGCCCCATCGGCGCCTGCATCGTCGGGCACTGCGCCGTCGGTGGTGGAGCTGCCACCACACGCGACAACGGTCACGATCGCGAAGAAGCTGAAAGCGAAGGCGGTGCGCATCCTGGTCGTTCTCCCTCGAGGTTCGGACCGCGACCCGCCCGCGAACAGGCAAGTCGGGCGAAATCGAGTAGGAGCCCGGCGCAGCCACTGCGTCGAGGTCGGGGACGCGTCGTTGCACACTGCACACATCACGGCTCCCGACTGGTGGGTTCAGTGACCAGCGCGTTCAGCGAGAGCGCTTCGTGAGCGACGCGAAGAGCGCCTCGTCCTCCTCCTCGTATTGGCGCGCGAACTCGGGATCGGAGAGCGCGGCCTTCTGCAGCGCGAAGCTCTCGTCACTGCGTCCCGCCATCGCGAGCGCCGACGCCTTCTCCATCCAGAGGTGGCGGTTCTGCGGCTCGAGCTCGAGGGCGCGGTCGTACGCGAGCAGCGCTTGCGGATGGCGGCCGAGGAGACCGAGGGTGTGCCCGAGGCGGGCGTGGCCTCTCGCCAACGACGGGTGATGCTTCACGAGCTCGACCGTCGCGGCGAGCGAAGCCTCGATGCGCTTCGCGACGAGGAGGAGGCGCGCGCGCTCCTCGAGGCTCATCACGTCGGTCGGCGATCGCGCGAGCACGAGATCGTGGCACGCGAGCGCGTCGTCGAAGCGGCCCGCGAGCCAGAGCGCGTGAGCCTTGCGTTGCAGGAGAGCCGGATGCGCGGGCGCGTACTGGAGCGCGCGCTCGAACACCGCGAGCGCTTCTTCGAGACGCTCCCCGGATACGAAGACGTCGCCGTACTCGAGCCACAGGTCGACGTCGGTGGGATCGTGCTCGAGCGCGCTCCGCATCGACTCCATGGCATCGCCAGACCGGCCGGCCTTGGCGAGGCGGAGCGCTTCTTCTCGCTTCGCCGCCGCGCCTTCGACGTCGGGCACGCGACCCGGGTGCTCGAGCGCGAAGAGCTTTTGGCGCGCGCGCGCCGCCCGCGCGTCGCGCGGAGCGAGCTCGAGGAACTCCCGCATCGAGCGAGCGGCGGCGGCGCGGTCACCGAGCGCCTCCTCGGCGGCCGAGCGGAAGAGGAGCGCCGGTAGGTTCTTGGGATCGAGCGACAGCGCGCGCGCGGCGCTCTCCTTCGCATCGCCCGCGCGACCGAGCTTGTTCAAGAAGAACGAGCGTCGCGCGTGGAGATCGGCCGACGACGGATTGCGTGAGAGCCCGGCCTCGAGCGCCGCGAGCGCCTCGGCGTCCTTGTTCTCGCGGCCGAAGGTGACCGCCTTGTAGTCCCACGCGACCGCGTCGGTGGGAGACGCGGCGATGGCGCGATCGAACGCACGGTGCGCCTCGGCGAGACGGCCGCTCACCGCATGGTGCACGCCGAGCTCGCGCCACGGCTCGGACAAGCTCGGGTGCGTCTCGGTCAGTCGTTGGTATTCGGCCACGGCCTCGGCGACCTTGCCGGCCTCGGCGAGCGCGCCGGCGCGTGCGAGTCGGTCGGCCGGCGACGCGCCGGAGTCATCGTTCAGCGCCGCGCCACGGGTCTGCGGCTCCGAGACGGCCGCGGCCGGCTCGTCGGTAGCCGCGCCTGTACCGGCCGCCGCGCGTGCGGCGGAAGCCTCGGTCGCGCGCGTCGCGAGTCGCATCTTTTGCTCGACGAGGTTCCTCGTGGCCAGATCGAGTGGGAGATGGTGGAGCTTCGTATAGAACACGAGCGCCAAGTCAGGGCGCGACGCCCGTTCGAAGAACGCCGCCTGTTTGAGCCACGGCGACGGGCTCTCGAGCTGCTGCGGAACGTGCGTGCGGATCCGCGCGACCAACGACTCGAGCCCATCCCGCGAGCCGTTCTTCAGACGCTCCCACACTCGCGCGGCGGGGAAGATCTCGATGCCCGGAAGAACCAGCGCCGTCTTGAGCGCGTTCTTCGGGTGCTCCGCATCCTCTCGCCAGTGCCCGCCGAAGTGACGGCGCAGCACCTCACCGAAGTAGACGCCGAGCATCATGATGACCGGCCCCTTCGGTCCGGCGTCCCACGCACCGGCGTCGGGCGCCTCACCCGCGGTGCCGTACGTCTCGTCGAGGAACACGTCGAGCGCGCAGACGCTGGCCATGCTGAAGTCGAGCTCGAGGTACGCGCGGTGTTGCTGCGCGACGTGCTCGGCGATCGCCGGGTAGTCGTTGAGGAGCCCCGTCGCGGGGTCGCGCGTCTTCCCGCAGAACGGACACTTGGCGAAGCCGGGATTGTACGGACGCTTGCAGTGAGGACACCGAACGGGTTCGACGGCCACGACCCCTCCTTCGTGTTGCGTACGAATCCATCATGGTCGCGCGCCCCGGGCCGCGATGAAAGGGCAGCCTCGACCCCACACGAAGAATTCCGAGCCTGGCCGCGATACCCACGCCGAGCGTGGCGTGCGCACGTGTCAGCCCGGGCGCTCGACCCACTCGATCACGACGGCGCCGCTCGATAGGCGGGCATCGATCGCACGCACGCGAGCCGCAGGGTCGAGGGGCTCGAGGTGCACGTAGAGCGGGGTCTCGGTGACGCGCGCGTGCGCGCGGTCGACGAGCCCCCCCAGGACATCGGCGTTCTGACCGAGGAACCGCTCGAGCTCGGGGCGGACGTCGGCAGTCAAGGTGGAGCCGCGCCGCTGCCGCGCGACGGTGCGTCCGCTCGTCGTGACCGAGAACAGGTAGTCCGGGTTCTTCTCTTGGAGGGCCTCGATGCGCGAGACCTGCATGGGCGAAATCCCCGCGCTGGTGGAGGGTCCGGATCTCGCGGCTCCGCAGGCCACGACCGACGACGAGAGGAGGGCGAGCGCGAGCAAGCAAGGCAAAGGCAAGGTGCGCATGTCAGGATCAGTGGCCGCGAACCGTCGATCCGTTCGAAAAAAGAGGCGCCGGCCAGGGTGCGACGATGTCAGCGCGGAGCGCGAACGAGCGTGCCGTTGGGGCGCATCCAATAGAGCATCGAGTTCGCTGCGTCGTAGGCGATCGCGGCCGCTGGCACCTGATATCGAAGCGCCGACGTGAGAGGCGCCGTGCGACTGTTCTCCGAAACTCCGTCGAGGCTCGCGACGAACGCCGATCCACCGACGATCACCACCGCGCGACCGCCGCCGAGGGCTCCGGGAGAAGTGCCGATGAGGGTCGGCGTCGCGTCGTACATCTGCACGGAGGTCAGACCGACGACGACGAGGCCGGTATCGTCCGCGTCGATGTCGCGAACGATGCCGTTCGTGGTGATCGTCGATGGCGTGGCGCACGAGCCGACGTCGCAATACCGGACGATCCCACTGGCCCCGGGCGGCGTCCAATAGACGCGCGACCCCACCACCTCGATCGCGGGGCCGGTGACAGGACTGGAGGCCGTGGCGACCAGCGTCGGCGTACCCGCGGCACAAGAGCCGCTCCGCCCGCACTGGTAGATCGTGTTGGTCGCGCCCCATACGATCGCATCGAGCCCCACCGTGGCCGCGTTGAGACCCGCGCCCGCATCGGACACGAGCGTGCCGAGCCCGCCGTCGGCGAGCACGGTCTGGATCGGCGCCGGCGACGCCACTCCCGGGTTGATGAGGGTGTTCGTGCCTCGTCCGCGCCGAACGAGCGGATTCGGTAAGCCCGTCGCGAGCGTCGCCTGGCTCGCCGCCCCCGACGTCGACACCGAAACGAGCGAGCCCGTTCCTTGATCGGCGACGACGACGCGGTCGCCCACGACCGCCATGGAAAACGGTCCGGTCAGCCCAGTCAGGATCGGCTGCCGCGTCCGACGCGCCGTCGACGGAAGCGTCCGAGACCGCACCTTCGAGCCCAGCGTCCGAAGGACCGACTCCGACGTCGCTTCCTCCACCCGCATCGCCGAGGTCCGCGTCGACGCTCGGGGGCGACACCGCGGCGTCACGCACGTAGTGAAAGTCCTCGATGCCGGCGATCACGCCGCACGCGTCCGCCCCGAGCGCGACGCCGAACGTCGCGAGCAGGGCCACGAGTCGACGAGACGACCACTTTCGCATCGACGTCGAGTCTATCTGGTCTCTCCGCGCGCGCGAGCGGTCAGCGCCGGACCCGACGGCGCTCCACCACGATCGGTCTCGCCTCTTCGTCGCCGCGGCTGGTGAGCAGACGTACGGTGGTTCCTTCTGGACCGCGAATGTGCTCGATGACGCCGCGGAACCCGAGATTGTCGACCGCCGCGTCGTCGACTTTGTGGATCCGATCACCGGGCAGGAGGCCCGCCATCGCGGCGCCACCGCCCGCGACGACCTCTCCGACCACCACCGCATCACCTTTGACCGAGAGCACCGCGCCGATCCCGGTGAGCTCGACCACGGGCGCTTCGCCCGGCGCGAGGGCGGTCAGGCTGACGTCCCCGAGCGCGCGGCTCGCCTTCCCCTCGTCGCAACCCGCGCCGACGATGCGGGAGTGATGGGCCGGCGCGGAGATCACGATCGACGATGGCCCCGCTTCGAGCGCGGCGATCGAGAAGCGCCCCGCCTCGTCGGCGAGCACGGCGGTCGTGATCCCGGGCCCGGCGACCGATGACTCGAGCCCGACGCGGGCGCGCGCGATCGGCCGTCCGTCCTTGTCGCTCCGCACGACGCCGCTGACCGAGCAGCTCGCGACGAGGGCGAGCTCGACGTCGGACGTTCGACTCGCCGCGAGCGTCACCCGCGTCGGCGCCGAGACCACGTAGCCGGCAGCAACGGCGCGGACCTCGTACTCGCCGGGCGCGGCCCCGCGCAGCACGAACTCACCGGCCGCGTCGGCGAACGCGCGCGCGAGGACGACCTCCGTCAAGAGCGGCCCGTGCCGACGAGCGAGGACGACCGTGAACACGGTGATGGGCTCGCGACCACCATCGCGACGCACCCGGCCACGCAGCGTCGCACCGTCTGCATTCTGCACGTTGTCGGGCACGACTGGGGGCGCGCCCGCATCGCCCGTCGGATCCGGGGTGAGCTCCACGACGACGCCGCGCACGACGGCGCCGCGACGCGCGCCTACGGTGAGTAGGTTCGCGGCTGCGACGTAGCCAGGGGCCATGGCGAGGGCGAGCTCGAACGCACCTTCCGCGTCCGAAACGAAGCGAAACTGCCCGTCGTCGTCGCTCCGCGTCGTGCGCGCGCCGCCCGGGCCTTCGAACACGAGCTCGGCTCCGCCGACGGCGCGACCGTCGGCGCGCGAAACGACACGCCCCTCGAGCACTGCCGAGGTCGACGCCTCGTCGACGCGCGCCTCGCCCGGCAAGACGGCGATCGCTCGACCCACCGCGAGATCGCGCGCGCGCGCGCGATCCTCGTCGCTCGCCGTACTGGACGATGCGCTGGAGGAAGCGAATGAGGAGCGGTCGCCCGGCGTCTTGGACGGCGAGCGCGACGCGCGAGTGGCGAGCCAAGCCACGACGAGCAAGAAGGCCACGGCCACGAAGAAGAGGCGAGAGCGTGCGCGCATGACGGGGCCGCGAACCTCCCTCGATTCCAGCACGTTCGAGGCCAAGGCGCCGCGAATTATCGGCTCATGCGCGCCCTCCCCTATGCTCGATGCGATGCCGCGAAGGACCGCTCTCGTGCTCGCGTGCGTGCAGCTCGCCTTCACGCTCTCCTGGACGGTGTACGTCGTCTATCTCCCGGCGATGCTCGCGCGCGCCGGGCTCGCAGGCCTCGCGCCGTGGGTCCTCGCGGCGGACCAGCTCGTCTTCGCGCTCACGGATCTCTACGTCGGCGCGCGACTCGACGACGCCAGCCTCGCGCTCGCCCGCGCGGGCCGCGTGCTCGCGGGCCTCGTGCTCGTCTCGGCGCTGGCCTTCGCGCTCGTGCCGATCGCCGTCGGCAAGGCAGCGCTCCTCGTCGCAGTCTTCGTGTGGGTCGTCGCGTCGTCGGCGCTTCGCGTGCCGCCGCTCGTCCTCCTCTCGAAGCACGCCGGACCGCGCGCCGGTACGCGCGCGGCCACCGCGTACGCGTTCGGCATCGGGGTCGCGGGCGCGCTCGCTCCGTATCTTCAGCTCGTGCTCCGCGATCGCAGCCCCACGCTGCCGTTCGCGCTCTCGAGCGGCGGCGTGATCGTCGCGACGCTCGCGCTCGTGGCGGTTCTCCGCGCGTCGGACGCGACGACGGCGAGTGCCGAGCCCGGGACCAAGAACGCATCTCCTCTCTCCGCGGCGGCGCGCACGCTCCTCGCCGCGGTCGGGCTGGGCGCCGTCGCCTTCCAAGCGCATTTCGCGCTGCGCGCGGCCCCCGGATTCACGCGACTCGCGGGCCCCGACGCGCTCGCCAAGCTGATGCCGATCTTCTGGGTCGGCTTCAACTTGGCCATCGTCCCGGTGACGCTCCTCCTCGCGAAGCGGCCCGCCCGCAGCGTGCTCGCGGCCGCGGGGGTTCTCGGCGCGCTCACGGCGTCGGTGTTCGAGGGCACGGGCTCACTCGCCGTCGCGATCGCGTGCCAGCTCGTGGCCGGCGGCGCGTGGGCGGCGCTCTTCTTCGCTGGGCTCGGCGGCGCGGCGACGCTCGGGGCGACGGGCCGTGAGGGCAGGCTCGTCGGTCGCTTCTTCGCCCTTCTCTCCGGCGCGGCGGTTCTCCGGCTCGCGTTCGTCGGTGCGGGCTTGGACAAGAAGGCCGCTTCGATCTTGCCCGCGGTGCCGCCGCTCGCGTGGGCCGCGGTCGCCATCGCGCTCCTCCTCGGCGATCTCCACGCGCTCGATCGAACGAGCGCGCGCACGGAACGTTGAGCCCGGCGAGCCTCGACCCGGGCGCGGGCACGCTTCAACCCAGGAGAGCGCGGGCGAGCTCGCTCGCCGCGACGGGAGCGAGCGCCTTCAACGTGACCTTGGCGTCGCCTTCGCCATGCGCGGTGACGGCGGTGATCGTTTGCGGCTCGATGTCGCGACGCGAGCGCTCGAAGCCAGGCTCGATCTCCACCACGAACGACACGCCGCGCGACGGCGACGTGAGGGTCGTCACCGTCTCGTCGCCTCCCGGCTGCCAGCCGCTCGCGATGAGCTTCTGAATCCGTCCCGGCTCGAGACGCGCCCCGACGAGCGCGGGGAGCTTCGCGAACGTGCGCCTCGCGAGCTGCTCGAACGGCGGGAGGATCTCGTACTCGCCGAACGTCCGCGACCACCGATCGCGGTCTTCGGTCGAGAGATGGAGCGGGTGCGCGATGCGGATCGTCGCATCTTCACCGAGCGTCACGACACGATCGGCCGCGTCGGCGAAGGTTCCGTCTTCGGCGACTCGGAAGCACGTCACGCGCGGAGCGCCCTTCTTCTCCTTCTTCTCCTTCTTCCCCTTCGCCAGCGGGGTCGCGCTCCACACGAGGCGGCGCGCGATCTGGCCCACGAGGGGATGCGCGACCACGAAACGGGTGAAGTCCGCGGTCGTCCACGCGCGCTCGCGGACCATCGCGCTCTCGAGGCGCGCCACCTCGGCGGCGACGACGGCGCGCGCGGCCTTGTCCAACTTGCCGTCGATCGAACCTCCAACATCGGGCGCGATGCGATCGCCGAGCTCGTCCTCGGTGAGACCGCGCGCTGCCGCGGCCGCACCGATCATGTCGGTCGCCTTTTCGCGCAGGCTCTCGAATTTGCTCGCGCGGGACACGGCATCGATGGCCGCGAGCGCAGAGTCGGTCCCGATGCGCCCCAAGACCTCGAGGCCGACCTGCGCGCGAGCGACCGCGCGTTCGTTGGGCCACGAACGAATCATGGGCGCGAGCCGTCGCACGATCTCGTCGTCGCCGAAGAGGCCCAGCGCGTGGATCGCGAACGACGCCGTCGGCGGCGCGGTGGCCGCGAGCCAGCGTTCGAAGAGCGCCCACGCGAAGTCGCGCAACGACTCCGGCGTGCACGCGTCCTTCACCGCCGTGAGCCCGGCGTACGGCTCGTCCCAAGGAGAGAAGGCCATCATCGTGAGGAGATGGGTCACCGCCTCGGCGGGCAGCGCACCGCCAGCGCGAAGAATCGGCGCGGGGAGCGCGGCTGCATCGGCGAACGGAGGCAGCTTGGGCAGTTTGGTGGGGAAGAGACCGAGCGGCGAGAGCGAGGCGACGGCCGCCTGGGCGTCCTTGCCGTAGCGAGCCGCCACGCGATCGACGATCTTTTCGTGGCCGCGCGCGCGGAGCGACGAGAGCGACGACTCGGCCGCATCGCGCGCCGCGCCGGGCTTGCCGAGCGCGAGGGGGATCAGGCCGACGGCCGCGGCCTCCGGATGCGCGACGAGCCAAGCGTCGGCGATCGGGCGAAGCTTCCCGATGCGCTGCCGCACGTCCGCCATGAACGGCGCGACCTCGGGCCCGTCGATGCGAGAGAGCGCGTCGATCGCGTCGGCGGGGCG
The DNA here is from genome assembly GCA_044224815.1 of Polyangiaceae bacterium. Classification (GTDB taxonomy): domain Bacteria; phylum Myxococcota_A; class Polyangia; order Polyangiales; family Polyangiaceae; genus JADJCA01. Next base: position 5,514 of record JBGAJR010000065.1, on the reverse strand, counting down.
CGACGCGGCGAAGCGCAGCGCGGCTGGGAGCGCGGCGAGATCGTGCGCCGCGAGGATCGTCGTGAGCGCCCCCTTCGCGCCCGACCACCACAGCCCCGGCGAGCGCTGCTCGAAGAACGGCACCGCGAGCGACGTGTCTCGGATGTGAGCGATCCAAAAGAGCGGCATCGAGCGACCACCGATCCACTTGATGAGGCGCTCGTCGGTGCTCGCCTCCGCGATGCCGCCCTTGTCCTTGCGCTTCTTCTCCCACGCGTCGAGCCCCGCGCGCATGCGCGAGCGCTCGTCGCCCCGCCATACGATCTTGGTCGCGTACGGCAAGATCGTGAGCGCGCGCTGCATCGGCGCGCGCGCCGGTCCGAGCCATGGCGGCGAGACGAGCACCGGCGGGAGTGCGGCGACGTTGGCGGCAGGCACGCCGCGTTTGCCTTTGGCGGGCGCCTTCGCTGCGTTGGCCGACGCGGGGACCGAGGCGCCAACCTCGGAGAGGAGAAGCTTGGCCGCAGGCGCGAGCTTCGACGTCCCCTTTGCGAGCGGCCCGAGCGCGGCCGGCGCGAGCTCCGGGTTCGCGCGAAAGTACTTCGTCGCGAGCGGCGCGACGGCCTTGTCGGCCAGCCACTCGGCGAAGACGCGGGCAGCCTCGGGGGCGCGGATCCGGGCGAGGATCTTGGCGTTGTCCTTTCGAAGCTCGGCCCGCCCGGCCGACGTCATCGCCGCGCCGATCAAGGGCGCGGCCGCATCACCGTGCTTCTTGATCAACGTCACGAGGTGCTCGTCGTCGTAGTACGAGCCCGGGAGGCGAATCAGTCGCTCGGCGAGCGGCGCGCTGGCCACCGTGGCCAAGTAGCGCGTCGGCCCGGTGAACGTCTTCTCCGCGAGCGCGGCCTCGGCGTCCGCGTCGGCCCACGCTTGCTCGTCGGGGAACGCGAACGCGATCCAAGCGCGCACCCCGAGCGGCACCGACTTGCGGAGCTCGGTCGCCACCGCCCTGGCACGCGCGTACGTCTTCTCGTCCGTGAGCGCGAGGACGGCCCGAATCGTCGACCACGCGTGCGAGGCCTCCAGGTGGTCGGCGCACCCGAAGCCCTCTTCGATCCACATGCGCATCGCGCCGCCGACGCTGTACGTGTGCTCGTAGTGGCTGGGCACGAGGCCATGCGCGCGCACGAGCGCGCGAATGGCGAAGTCGACGCCTTCCTTGGCGATCCAGTAAGCGACGATGCTGAACGTGTGCGCGACCTCGAGCGCAACGAGCGCTGCCTCGACGTCGAGGTCGAGCCGTCCGCTCGGCGGGGCCTTCGCCTTGCGTGCCTCGATCACGCGGTCCATGACCGGTCGCAGCTTCTGGGGCGCTCGCTCACGCCCGAGCTCGATCATCCGGAGCTCGCGCTTGTGGTCCCAGTCGCGGGCGTTCGCGTAAGCGACCTTCACTTCGAAGGGGAACGGAACGTCGTCGTAGAGCTTGCCGAGCCAGGCGGGATTGACGGCTGCGCGGGTCGAGAAGGCCAACGCTTCGAGCTCGGGCGTCCAATCGATCATGTGCGCACCAGAATACGCGTGTCGGCCGCGCCATCGCCGTGTGAATGGGCGTTGACGATCCGCGCCCGAACGCCGCGAATCCGCGGCGCACGCGGGCGGTACGGGCCTTGCTCGCGTGTTGTCCCATGCTTCGCCCGGCGACGTTGGTCGTCCTCCTCTTGACGCTGGCCCCGGCCAACGTCTTCGCGTTCGATCACCACCACCACCACCACAGCTCGGGTGGCAACCACTCCTCCGGCGGCTGCGGCGGCTCCCACTCCACCGCGAGCAGCTCGAGCCAGAGCGGCGCGAAGGCGCCCAGCGTCCCCGTGACCGCGTCGGCCGAGAAGCGGGTCTTCGTCACCCGCGCCACCACCGACGGCAACCTCGGCGGCACCGCCGGCGCAGACGCGTTCTGCCAGCGCGCGGCCGACGCCGCTCACCTGACGGGGACGTTCCAGGCGTGGCTCTCGACGGGCTCCACGAACGCCATCGACCGCCTGCAGGGCATCGGCCCGTGGAGCACGCCCGCGGGCGAAGTCGCGTTCGATGGGCGCCCGGATCTCGTGGGCCCTCCCCTCGTGAACCTGACGGACGAGCGCGGCGACGCGCTCTCGGCAAAGGCGGTGGCCTGGACCGGAAGCGACGGCGACGGACGCGCGACCGGCACCGACTGCTCACGCTGGACCGCGACGGACACGGCAGCGCGCGGGGCCATCGGCGACGGGCTCGCCGACTCGGGTCATTGGGGCGGCGGCGCGGGCGCGACTCCATGCAGCATGCAAGCATCCCTCGTCTGCTTCGAGCGGTAGCCGGTCAGGTTGAGGTCAGCTCGAGGTCGGGCTTCCCGCCTCCCGCGGCTCGCGGTAGGACAGCGGGATGCGTCGTCAACGGCTCCTCGCGCTCGCTCTTCCCTCGCTCTTCACCGTCGCCCTCGCCGCCTCCGGCACCCTCGCCGGCTGCGCCGCCGAGGCGCCGCTCAACGTGCCCGGCCCGACGACGGCCCTCCCCGGCCCGGTGAAGCCGCTCGATCTCGACGCGAGCGCCACCCCGGCGAGCAGCGCCACGACGCCGGCCGAGAAGCCGCTCCTCGCGGTCGACGAAGCGGTCCTCGATCGCTCGGTGTCGCCGTGCGACGACTTCTACGCGTTCGCGTGCGGCGGCTGGATGAAGAAGACGCCGATCCCGGACGACCAGGCCACCTGGATGCGGAGCTTCAGCGTCATCAACGAGCAGAACCAGATGGTCCTGCGCGACGTGCTCGAGTCGTTCGCGGCGCTCGCCAAGAACGACACCGACGCCTACGCCAAGGAGCTCGGCGATTTCTATGCAGCATGCATGGATGAGAGCGGCATCGAGAGCCGCGGCGACGCGCCGCTCAAGGCTGCGCTCGCGCCGCTCGATGGCATCAAGGACGAGGCGTCGTTCGCCAAGGCGCTCGCGTCGCTCCACGCCGCCGGCGTGGGCGCGTTCTTCGCGTTCGACTCCGAGCAGGACCTCAAAGACTCGACCCAGTTCATCGGCGCGGTGTGGCAGGGCGGCCTCGGCCTCCCCGATCGCGACTACTACCTCGATCCCAAGCGCAAGGAGCTGCTCGCCAAGTACGAGGAGCACGTGGCGCGCATGTTCGTGCTCGCCGGCGAAGCGGAAGCGACGGCCAAGAAGGACGCGAAGACGGTGGTCGGCCTCGAGAAGAAGCTCGCCGAGGCGTCCATGAAGCGCGTCATGCTCCGCTCGCCGGAGAACGTCTATCACCCGACGGATCTCGCCGGCCTCGAGAAGCTGGCGCCGGGCTTCCCGTGGAAGACGTACTTCGAAGCGGCCGGCACGCCCGCGATGAAGAAGCTCAACATCGCGCAGCCGACGTTCGCCAAGGCCGTCGGAGCCGCCGCCAAGGAGATGAAGGGCGCGACTGGCGCCGCGTGGCGCACGTACCTCAAGTGGCAGGTGCTCCACGGCGCGGCCAAGCGCCTTCCGGCGCGCTTCGTCGACGAGGACATGAAGCTCACCGAGGCCCTCACCGGCACGGCCAAGCTCCTCCCGCGCTGGAAGCGCTGCGTGAAGGCGGCCGACGGCGCGATGGGCGAGGCGCTCGCGCGTCCGTTCGTGAAGAAGACGCTCGGCGAGGCCGGGAAGACCGACGCCAAGCGCATGATTCAGGCGATCGAAGCGGCCATGGAGAAGAACCTCGGCAAGCTCGCCTGGATGGACGACGCCACCAAGAAGCGCGCGTACGAGAAGCTCCACAAGATCGCCAACAAGATCGGCTACCCCGACGTGTGGCGCAAATACGACGGGCTCACCATCGCGCGCGCCGAGCACTTCGAGAACGTGGCGCGCGCGCACGCGTTCGAGGTGAAGCGTCGCCTCGCCAAAATCGGACAGCCGCTCGATCGCAACGAGTGGGCGATGACGCCGCCCGAGGTGAACGCCTACTACGACCCGTCGATGAACGAGATGGTGTTCCCGGCCGGCATCCTCCAGCCGCCGTTCTACTCGGCGCGCTACCCGAGCTCGATCAACATGGGCGCCATCGGCATGGTCATGGGCCATGAGCTCACGCACGGCTTCGACGACGAAGGCCGCAAGTTCGACGCCGCCGGCAACGTCACCGACTGGTGGACTGCGCCGTCGGGCGCGGAGTTCAAGCGCCGCGCGGAGTGCGTGGAGAAGCAGTACTCCGAGTACGTGGCCATCGACGAGCTCAAGATCGACGGCAAGCTCACGCTCGGCGAGAACATCGCCGACCTCGGCGGGATGAAGCTCGCGTACACGGCATGGCACGATCTCGGCTCGGCTTCCGCACCTGCTGCGGAGGCCGCCGGCATGAACGCGGAGCAGCAGTTCTTCTTGGGCTACGCGCAGGGCTGGTGCGGCAATCAACGACGCGAGGCCGCGCGGCGCCGCGCGACGGACGACTTCCACTCGGCGCCCAAGTGGCGCGTGAACGGCGTCGTCTCGAACATGCCGGAGTTCGCGGCCGCCTTCTCGTGCAAGGCCGGGACGCCCATGGTGCGGGGCGAGGGCAAGCGCTGCGAAGTCTGGTGACCGGGGGCGACGCGCGCGCGTGCCTCACGCCGGAACGAAGCGGTAGCGAAGCTCGGCTTCCCCGCTCCACGGCTGGAGCACCGCGCGATAGCCGAGCGTCTCCGCGTGGGCCGCGATCGATTCACGCGCCGCGAGGACGCGGCCGAGTCGATCGCGCTCCCGCCCGAACAGCGCGGTGAAGCTCGGCGCGATCACGTCGTCGAGCTCGTCGAGCGAGTCGCCATCGTGGTCCCAACGCACCACCGCCCCCTCGTGCGCGTGGCCGGGCACGAGGACGAGGAGCGCGTGAGTACCGTTGTCGTCGCCCAGCGGAAGGAAACGACGGTCCGCGGTCTGGTGAACGCCCTCCGGGCCGAAGTGAAAGAGCCAAAGCTCCTTCATCTGCGCTGCGCTCGCGAGGCCCTCGCCGAGGAGGCCCGGGAGGCCCAGGCCATCCGTCCGTTCCCAGACCGCACGAATCGCGGCGGGCAGCTTCATGCCCAGGAGCCCCTCGAGCTCGTCGAGCGCCTCGGCCGCCGCAGGCTCGCGCACGTCGAGCGGCAGGTCGGGCACCTCCGAAGCGAAGGCGATCAGTGAGTCGAGGGCGGCAACGACTTCTCGAACGGGTTCCATTGGCGGGTCTACGAGCCCCGTGCCCCACCCCTCCCCGGCGAGCAATCCGCGTTCGTGGACCCACGCATTCCGCCGCGGCGCCGTCGGAACCGAACGGCGCCGCGGGGGATCGAAGCGTCACTGCTTGGTATACGTCTCGATCAGGTTCTCGCCGTCCTTGAGGATCGCGAGCGTCGTCGCGGTCGCCGTATAAGCGCCCTGCGTGACGGCACCGGCGACCGGGCACGTCATGGTCTCGTTCATCTTGTTGCCGCTCGGCGCGATCGAGAGCGTCGCGTGCACATCCGGGCCGCCGTTGTCGCTGTTCACGAGCTGGATCGTCGTCCCTGAGATCTT
>JBGAJR010000064.1:0-42428 GCA_044224815.1 Polyangiaceae bacterium | reverse complement strand
TCGTTGGGGAGGTAGCCGTTGGCGATGGCTTCGATCTCCACCTCGAGCGCGCGCTTCTTGCCCAGCACCGATTCGATGCGACCGAGGCGCGCGCGGCGGAGGAGGCGGGAGAGCCGCAGATCGAGGCGATGGAGCGCGTCGCGCGCGTAAGCGGCCTCGGCGCGCGCGATGTCGCCCCGCGCCTTCTCGATCTCCGGTCCGAGCTCGGCGGCGCGCTCGGCGTCACCGCGGAGGAGCGCCGGGAGATCTTGCCCCGTCCCGGCCGGTGCAGCGCCGCGCGCGCCACCGGCCGCGGCGCTCGGTGGCGCCGATCGCGCTTCGAGCGCGGCGAGCTCTTGGCGCAGCATCGCGACGCGCTCGGGGGGCACGCGCGCGGCTTCGAGGGCGTCGATCTCGCGTCGCAAACCGGCGATCGCATCCGTGACGTCTTTCCCACGGTCGTCGCCGCCGCCAGCCGCGTGATCGTCGAGCGCGGCGCGCACGCCGCCGGCGGTGGCGAGCTGACTGCTCAAGGCGGCGACTTGCCGCGACGCGAATCGTAGACCGCTCGCCTCGCGCTCGATCACCGCGCGCTTGCGCGCCACGGCGCCGTACGCCGGATCGACGCGCACCAGCGCGGCGATCGCGCCCAACGTCTCCGGCGTGACCGAAGGGCCGGCCTCCGCGCTGCGGCCAGCATCGCGCGCCGCGCCGCCGCGGGTTTCGGCGAGCAGGCTCGCCATCGCGCGCTCGTCGCCTTGAATGCGTCGCGCGGCGTCGCGCACCGGCTCGTAGTGCGTCAAGAACTCGCGGAGCTTTCGGTCGGCGTCGGGAAACTTGCATTGTGCAAGATCCACGTAAGCGTCGAGTACGCCCGCCTCGTCCTCGTAGCCGTGGTGCGCGCCCACGCCGCGGAGCTCGTCCAAGAGCTCGCGCGCGCCCTCGTAGTCCTTGGCCTCGTAGCGCGTGGTGGCCGCCTCGTAGAGCGCCTCGGCGAGACGGTTCGAGTCGCGCGGGACGAGGTAGTAGTAGTACCGCGCGTTGTCGAAGCGCCCTTCCTCGTGCGCGATGCGTCCCAAGCCGAGCCGCGCGAGATCGCGCACCGCGAAGAACCGCGCGTCGCTGAACTGCGGCGCTGCCGTCGACTGGCCTTTGGGATCGGCCACCTTGCAGAAGAGGTTCTCTCCCTCGCGCAGGCGACCGCGCTGCGCATGGGTGAGCCCGGCCAGGTACGTCGCTTGCGCCCAGAAGCGCGAGCGCTGCGTCACGCGCGCGTAGGCGGCGATCGCGCCGTCGGGATCGGTGGCTTCGCGTGCGCGCCCCGAGAGGTACGCGACCTCGCCCGCGACCTCCTCGGGTGCGTTCGGAGGCACGCTCTTCAGATCCTCGAGTCCGGCCGCGTAGCCCTGCGTCTCCAGCGCGACGTCGACCAGACGACGCACCGCGCGCGCTGCGTACGAGGCCGCCGCGAACGAGGTCGACTTCTGAACGAGGAGTCGACGGAGGTAGCCGCGGCCGGCGTGGGTCGCGCCCATCGTCGCGAGCGTGTCGCCCAGGAGGTAGATCGCCGCGCGCCCTTCCTCGTTCTCGGCGAACGGCTCGAACCCGGGGTGCTCGACTATCTCCAGGAGGCGCGCCGCCGCCTCGTCGTTCTGTCCGGTCTGCCTTTGCGCCTCGGCTTCGGCGACGCGGCGCCGAACGTACTCGAGGCCCATCGGCTCCTGCGAGCCCAGGCGACGCGCGGTGAACGCCGCGTGGTACGCGCGCATGGCGTCGCCGCGCGTGGGATCGGCCGCGGGCGCGGCCGCCGGTGGCGCCGGCGCCGGTGAAGGCGCGGGCGCCGGTGAAGGCGTGGGCTTCGGTTGCGCGTGCGCGATCGTCGGCGCGAGGAGCGCCGCCACGACGAGTGAGGTGCGGAAGAGGGAGGCCACGGCGCTCACCGCTTGATCGGGCTCGACGTCGCCTTCATGCGAACGCGAACGTCGTACTCGCCCTTCTTCTTGGTCGGCAGATCGCCCATCGAGGAGTCGTCTTCGAGGCGCAGCGCGACGTCGAGCTGCTCGTCGCGTGGCACCTCCACGATGAAGCGCGAGCGCTGCGCGCTGCGAAACGCAGCGTTCTCCTTGTCTTCACGCTCCACGTCGACGGTGACCGCGTGCCTGCCGGGCGCGAGGGCGCGTGAGAACACCGGCGTGGCTTCGTCGCCGCGGAACCCTTGCGGGCTCGTGTACACGACGCCGTCATCGACGAGCAGCGTGACCTTGGCGATGCGCCCGCGATCGCCGTCGGCGCGAAGCGTCACCGCCATGCGCGACTGAAAGAGGCTCTCGCCCACCGCGGCGACGCGCGTGCGCAGCGCCGCGATGTCGGACAGGAGTCGGTCGTAGTCGATCGCGCCCGCGTCCACGTTGGCGGCGCTGGGCATTTCGCCCGGGCCCGGGTTGAGCGGCGAAGCGCGGACGCCGCCGTCTCCTTCGGGCGAAGCAGCCGCCGCGCTCACGGTCGACGTGGCCGCCGCGTCGGCGCTCGCCGTCGCGGGCTCGTCGGCCCTGGACGCATCCACGCTCGCGCTCGCAGCGTCGGGCGCGCTCGTCGTCGGCTTCGGGCGGCGCGCGCCGCCACCCTTCTTCGGCGGCTCGGCGAGCGAGAAGGAGGCCACCGCCGTGGCGAGCGCGAGCGCCACCGCGGCCACGAGGCGCGCGCGTCGAATCATGACGCCCGCATCATATCGCGGCGATCGCGCGATGATTCAAAGAACGCGCGCCGCGTCCGCGCACCTCCGCCCACCGACCCGTCGTCGACCTGGTCACCACCCGAAGGGGATGAAGACGCTGATGCCGCCAGTCGCCACGACGTCGTTCACGAGGTGCTCCTCGCCGAGCAGGACCTCGCGGAGGACGTGATCGCGGAGGTCGAGCCGCACCGCGAACCACTTTCCGAAGTACCACTTGGTGCCGAGGCCGAAGCTCCCGGTGACGCCTTGCGAGGTCGAGTCGTCGGTCACGCCCGCGCCGATGGCGGCGTTGAGATCGAAGCGCGAAATGCCATCGCCCGCCCACCTGAGCTTGCCGTATGCGAACGACCACACGAGGTGCCCGAAGTACTGGCGCCCGGGGCGGTTGGGGCGGTCTTCGACCTGAATCTGGGGGTAACGGCGCTCGTAGCTGTCAGTGACGCTCGATCGGAACCGATTGAATGCGAGGCTCGCCTCGAGCGCGAGGTCCTCCGAGAAATGGAACGTGTACGCGCCGCCCGCGACCCAGCTCGAAGAGTAGAGGTCCGCCGCGTACCAGCCGCCCATGGCCGAGAGCTCGTGGCGGAAGGCTTTGACGAAGAGGCGCTCCTGCACCCCGCGGTAGTGACGACCACCGACGAGCTCCTTTTGGAGCTCTTCGTCGACGCATTGCGCGCTGGCCGGCCGCGCCCACGCGAGGAGCGCCAGCGGCACGATGCTCGCGAGCGCGACGCCGATCCTCCTCATGCGGTCTCTCTGGCTATCAGGCCCAATCAAAGCGTGTCAACGACGGTCGCAGCCTCACGCGGACGGACGGCGGTCACTCGTCGTCGGGGCTCGCGACCCACGGTGACGCGCGCTCCGGCTCGGCAGCCCAAGACGCTGCGCGCAGGAGGATCTTGTGCTCTTGGAGCGCAAAATCCGCGCTCGCGCGGTCGAGCTCGCGCACCGGCTGTCCGTACCACGAGCTGGCCGCTAGACGCTCGGCCACGGGCCCTTCGAGCTCCGGCTCGTCGCCGTTCGCGCGGTCGACGAGGATGTCGTGGCGCGTGGCGTACGCGTCGTGGAGGGCGCGCGGCGGCCGTGGCCTGTCCGCGGCCGAGGGAAGGGCGATGGCTCGCGTGCCGGCAAGGAAGCAGAGGACGGAGAGCGTGGCCCACTCGTCGCGCGCCTTGCGCACCAGCGTGAGGAGCGATGCGCGGTCGTCTTCGTCGAATCCGAACGTGTCCGCGACCTCGTCGCTCGCCGTCGGCGGTGGCGCGTCGCTCGGATCCTCGAACACCGCGTCCATCACCGCGCGTCGGATGGGGACGGGGCCGCTCGGGAGGAGCAGAGAGCATCGCGCGCGACGCGCCCTCTTGAATCGCCGCGGTGAGCGCGCGCTCGTCACGGGCTGGCGCGTCACCGTCCACCGGCTGCTCGATCGCGATCCGCGCGGCCTCGTCGTGTCCGGGCCAAAAGTCGAACGTCGGATAGAGGTACGCGCGGTAGGTCGCGAGCGCGGTCGCGACCTCAGGAAGCGCCCCCGAGAGGCGCTTGATCGACGTGGCGGCCCGCTCGGGATCGCCGAGGCTCAAGGCCACGAGCGCGTGGGTCTGCTCGAGCTCCACGCGTTCGGGCGCGAGCGCGATCGCCGCGCGAATCAGATCCGACGCCGCGTGAGGGCCGCGGAAGAGATCATCCAAGAGCTGCGCGGCGAGCTTGAACGCGAGCGCCGGCTCGGCGCCTTCGAGGAGCGCACGGGCGACGCGGGCCATCGTGCGATTGCGGCCAAGCGCAGCCGCAGACTCGGCGATCGAGGCGAGCGCCGACTCGGCGCGTGCCACGCGCGCCTCCTCGCCGAGGGGGATCGTGGAGGCCGCGAGCGCGCGACCGAGCTCCACGGGGTTCCCCGAGGCAGCCGTCGCGCGTGCGGTAGCAAAGAGCGCCACGCCGTGCTGACCCGCGCGGGCGAGTCGCTCGGCTACGGCACGCCACGCGCCCGCCGGACGCGCGGGCCCATCGAGCACTTCGTCGAACAGCGCGGGATCGGGCGCGACGCCCAGGTCGACGGCGACGGCGAACGCACCCGAGGCGTCGTCGAACGACCACACGCCGATCTTGCCGTGCTCGTCGACGGGACCCCGGCCTTTCGAGATGCTTGTATGATGCATCTCTCCCGACGGCGTCCGGCGCAGGCGGCCCGGACCCTCCTCCGGGTAGCGCTCGACGACGTCGCCGACGCGCCTACCGTGCAGGTAAGTGACCGCGGTGGCGACGCCGCTTTCGGGATCGAAGGTGCGCGCGACCCCGTGGAGCTCGCCGCGTTCGTACGAGAGCTCGGAGAGGAGCGCGCCTTCCTCGTCCCAGAAGCGCCACGTGCCGATGCGCTTTCCACCGTCGGTCATACGGCCGGAGATCCAGCGGTCCTCGCCTTCGTCGGTGCCGAAGTGCGCGTCCTCCGGGACGCCCTCGGGTCGCTCGGGCATCTTGGAGCCGTCTTCGCGAATCCGGTTGCCCTCGCGATCGAAGACGCGCCCCGCGACGATGGCGCCGTCCTTGTAGTCGAGCTCGGCGCGCCAGACGGCCTCGCCGAGGCCGTGCGGGAACTCCTCGGTCGTGGGCTCGGTGCTGCGATGAAAAACGTTCGTCCCTTCGAGCTTGCCGTGCACGAAGCGGCCCTCGCGGCTCGTCTCTCCGTTCGGGTGGACGCGTCGAAACTTGCCGTGCGGCGTTCCGTGCTCGAACTCGGTCTCGCAGACCAGGGTGCCTTCGGGACGGTAGTAGCGAACGAGCCCGTGCTCTTTGCCCGCTGCGTCGCGCGGCGCGAGCACCCACTCGTTGTCGGACTCGGAGAAGGTCGCGCCCTCGGGGACGCCGGCGGGCCGCGACGCCGCGCGCTTCGCTCGGTGAGCGGCGAAGAGGGCCGCGAACTCCGGCATCGAGCGGAGATCGCCCAGGTCGTCGTCGGTCTCGAGCTTGGCGAGGTGCTCGTAGCCGAGATCGATCGCCAGGCGCACTTGTCCGAGCGCCTTGTCGCGCGCGCCGACGGCGACGTACGCGCACGCGGCGGAGTGGGCGATGAACGGGTTCTCGGGGACGAAGGGCTGCGCACGATCGGCGAGCCGCGCCGCGAGCTCGAAGCGTTTCGCCGCGTGGGCGTGGATGCAGGCGTTGTTCCAGGCCGACAGGAAGTTCTCGCGCGCCGTCGACTCGGGGCTCGGCAGCGGCCGCGCGAAGATCGCCTCGAACACCACGAACGCGGCGTCCTTCTTGGCCGGATCGTCGCGCATGGCGAGATCGTGCGCGAGCGCGTGGAGGGGAGGGATGATGTCCTCGTCCGGCGGGAGCTTCTTGAGGAGAACGGGCAGGAGGTCCGGCGCGAGGTCGAGGAGGCGCGGGACGCGCTCGGTGAGCGCCGTATCGTTGGTGGTGAAACGAGGCGCGTTCTGCACCACGGCGCGGAGCTCGTTCACGCGCTCGCGGCGAAGGAGCGAGCCGAGCTGGGCCACGTGTACGTGCGCGTCAGGGTGGTCTTGGACGAAGCGCAGCGCTTCGTCCACGCGCACGTTTCGCAAGAGGACCTCGAGCTTGCACGAAGCGAGGTCCTCGTCTTTGGGATCGAAGGAGAGGCCGAGCTCGACGCGCGCGAGCGCCTCGTCGGGGTCATCGTCGGGATCGACCTCGTAGACGAGCTCGAGCGCCATGGCCGCGAGCTCGCGCGCGCTCCACAGCGATTGACCGGCGGCAAAGCGACGCGCGCCCTCCACGCCGCCAGCCTCCATGGCGTCGCGCATGGGGTTTCCGGCGAGCACGAGCGGCACCGGCGACTTCGTCAGCGCGGCGTATTTGAGCGCGCTCTCGGCGCCGGTGAACCGCGCGTGCGCGACGGGCAGGAAGCGATGAACGAGCTCCGCGATCCACGAGAGGTGCGAGACGAGCTCGCTCGGGTGGACGGGCACGAAGAAGCGGTCGACCCACAAAAGCCCCGTGCGAAGCTCGCGATCGTACGCGACGTCGGCGTGCCGGTAGGTCGCGCGCTCCTCGCGTTGGGGATCGCGATACGGCGCGAGCCAGAAGGCGTGCAGCGCGCGGAGGAGCTGCGCCTCGCCCGGCACCGGCGGTCCGGCGAGCTTGAGCGCGATGCCCCAGTCCTCGTAGTCGAACTCTTCGAGGCGCGCGTCGAGGTTCTCGAGCGGGAAGGGGAGCGAGGCCGTGCCGGGCGGCGGCCCCGCGCGCCAACCGCCTTCGTCGTCTTCCTCTCCGTGGCGAGTCTCTTGGGTCTCGTCGCTCTCTTCTTCTTCCTGTTCGTCCCCGTCCTCTTCGTCGTCGTCGTCGGGCAGCGAGAGCGCGGTCGCCACCTTGGTGCAATACGCCGACGCCGCGCCGAACTGTTGCACGAGGCCTTCGAGGCGTTGGAGCTGGCGCTGCGCCTCCGCGCGGCTCGGCACGAGCCACGGCACCGCGACGAAGCACGTCGACGTGAGCGCGGTCGTCTCGCGCTCCTCGGGCGCCGACACCTCGGGCGTGATGCCCGCCGCCATGAGCGCGGCGAGGAGCTGCGCCTCGCTCGGCGGATTGAGCGGCGTCTTGAAAGTGAGGACCAAGAGCCCGCGGTCGAGCTCTCCGGTGCGCGGTTCGAATCCTTCGATCATGACGGACGCCGCGCTCTCGGGAGAAAGCAGGGCGCCGGCATTGAATCACGACCGGGCACGCCGAGGGAACGGCCGGGCCGCTGGGCCCGTCGTGGCCGCTATTGTGGCACGGGCGCCGGCGTCGAGAAGCAGCTCGGTGTACCGTCTGCGCCAAGCTCCGCCGTCTTCTTCCAGTCGCCGCCTTGCGGGTGGCAGTACTTAGCGCCCTGCGGGTCGGGCGGCTGACGCGTGGAGTTCGGGCACGTGTTGCCCTGCGCGAGCGTCCCGCCCGCGCACTTGTACGTGCCGAGTCCGCGGTTCGAGGTCCCGGCCTCCACGGTCTCGCTGCAGTACCAACCGTCGGCCTTGTTGGTGCACGACTGACCGGCGCACGACGGATAGTTCGGGCAGAGCTCCTCGGTCTTCTTCACGCACTCCGAGTCCCACTGCGTGGAGCAGCAGTACGGATCCTTGGCGCACACGGCCGCCGAGCACGCGTTGCACTGGACGCCGAGCTTCTCGCCGGGCTTGTGGTCGCTCGGGCCGAAGATGGTGTCGAACGTCTTGGCGACGGCGGCGCGGCCGAGCGTGCCCGCGAGCTGACCGCCGAGCCTCTCCACGTCGAGCGGCTTGCAGTCAGAGTCCTTGCGGCAGGGCACGCACACGCCGCACGAGCGCTTGCCGATGATGTCGACCGACGCGCAGACGTTCATGTCGTAGCTGATGTTGGCGTCGTGGATGATCGGCAGACCGACGAAGTCGCGGAGCTCTTTGCCGACGTTGTAGTCGATGCCGACGCCCTTGCAGTCTTGGTCCGTCGAGCAGAGGTTCGTCACCTTGTCGTACGGGTCGGGGAGGACGAAGAGACCCTTGGCGAGCTCCGAGCAGCCGGGCGCGGGCACGGCGCACTTGCCGAAGCCGCCGTTGATGGGCTGATCGCAGTTCCGCTCGCGCGTGCAGCCGCCGCAGTCGTTGTCGCTGAGGCACGCGGCACCGCCGGCCGTGCGCCCGTTCTTTCCGCAGATGCGCTGGCACGAGCCCTTGGCGGTGCAGGAGAGTCCGTTCGGGCAGCTCGACGGGTTGTCAGGGTTGCACTGTGCACATTTCCCGCGCACGCACGAGTGAGCCGGCTTGGTCGCCGATCCGCACTGCCCGCAGTCCGCGTCTTGGGTGCACGTCGTCGGGCACTTGGGGACGCACTTCGAGTCTTTGCAGTAGTCCGTCTTCTGGCACTGCGACGTGTCGGTCGGCGTGCAGCCGACGCACTTCTTCTGCGTCGTGTCGCAGATCCGGAACTGCGGTCCGCACGCCTGGCACTGTCCGTTGGTCGTGCAGGCCACCGTCGGCACGCCGTTGGGATCTTCCGCGCAGGTCGTGCCGTCGGGCACGCAGTCGCCGTACTTGGTGCACGTGTAGTTGGCCGGGCAGTTGCGGCCGCCCGCCGCCGGACCGCATGCGATGCAACGACGCGAGGACTTCTCGCAGACGGCGCGGCCGCCCGTACAGTCTTTGCACTCGAAATCTTCGGTGCAGTTGTTGAGCAGACAGATGACGTCGTTCGCGCTCGCGTCGCCGCCGATGTTGGTCCCGCCGAAGTCGTCGGGGAGAGACTTGTCCTTGCCGCACCCGGACGCCGTGAGGAGGACCACGACCACGAAGGCGAGAAGGCTCGCGAGAAGGCGACGCATTACGCATAGATTGCCATACTCCCGACGCGGGCGTCGGTAGGCGTCGGTGAAGCTTTGGGCCGTGAGGTCGAGGAGACGATTTGCATGGATCGCGCATGAACCAGCTCCCCTGCGTGCTCGTATTGGCAGGGCTCGACCCCGGCGGGGGCGCTGGGATCGCGGCCGACGTGCGCGCCGTGCGGGTGGGAGGCGCATTTGCCGCACCGGTCGCGACGGCGATCACCGTGCAATCGACGGCGGGCCTCGCGCGCGTCGAGCCCGTGCGTGCGTCGCTCGTGACGGCTCAGGCGCATGAAGTGATCGCGCACCAGCGCGTCCGCGCGATCAAGATCGGGGCGCTCGGCAACGCGGCCAACGTCGCGGCGGTGGCAGCGATCGTGAGCGCCACCGACGTGCCGCTCGTGCTCGATCCAGTGGGGCTCGCGACCCGCGCGACGTCGAGCTCGGCCGGGGCGTTGGTCGACGCGCGCGGCTTCGCGCTCGTGCGAAAGCGCCTCGTCCCGCGCGCCGCGATCGTCACCGCAAACGCCGCGGAGGCGTCGCGGCTCTCTGGCATCGACGTGGTCGATCTCGCGACCGCAGAGCGCGCGGCTCGCGCGATCGTCTCGCTTGGGGCGCGCGCGGCGTTGGTCAAAGGGGGCCATTTCTTCGCGCGCGGTCGTCGCGACGAGGCGATCGACGTGCTCGTCATCGGCGACGCGCTCACGCTGCTCACGGCGCCGCGACTCGCCCGCAGCAAGACGCGCGTCATCCACGGAGCGGGGTGTGTCCTCGCGTCGCTCGTGGCCGCACGGCTCGCGCGCATGAATGGCGCGGTGCTCGACGTGACGCTCCGGCGCGCCGTTCGCTTCGCCAAACGTCGCCATCACACATGGCTCGCGAGTGGGCTCGCCGACGTCGGCGGTCCGATGCGGGTACTCGCCTGACACTGCGCGGGAATTTCGCGGTCGGACGCGCGACCGGGGATCGATCGATCCATGTGGGCGTAGCAGCGTGTTTTGCGCCATTTCGTGGGCGTTGCGCGCTTTCCACGAGGAGGGCCCGCCTCATGCGGTCCGGTCGGAAAAGGACACCCGGCCCGGAGGAACGCCCGTTGCACCCCTCGGGAGCCATGGCCTCTTCGAACGCTCGCGTCGCTCCGGTTCGGCCCCAAGCTGAGGCGCCTCGTCCGTCCGTCCCCCGCCCCGACGGCGGGCCCCGCTCG
Organism: Polyangiaceae bacterium; assembly: GCA_044224815.1. Classification (GTDB taxonomy): domain Bacteria; phylum Myxococcota_A; class Polyangia; order Polyangiales; family Polyangiaceae; genus JADJCA01. Next base: position 32,210 of record JBGAJR010000064.1, on the reverse strand, counting down.
GTGCCCCCGCGTCCGCGGAGTGTGGCGCCGAGCGCGCCCACCGCGTCGAGTGCGCCCGTCGCGCGGAAGTCCGAGCCGGTCCCGAAGGCGGCGCCGCCGCGCAGCGTTCCCAAGCCTGCCCCGAGTGGTCCGCGCGTGCGCGATGCGGCCAAGCCGGCCGCGGAAAAGTCTTCCGACAGCGAGTCGCGCGTGGTCGCGATGCGCAGCGTCCTACCGACGCTCGCCGGGATCGGGCCCGACGAGATTGAAGCCGAGGCCGAGGCGCTCGAGGAAGCGCCGGTCTCGGTCGCGCCCCCGCCGCCCTCGTTCCGCTCGGCCGAGCCGACGATCATCGAAGCCGTGCCGGCCCCGCGCGTCGAAGCGCGCGCGCTCCAAGTGGAGACGCCCGCGCTGCCGCTCGTTCATCGCGTCGAGGCGCCGCTCCCCCTTCCGCTCGTCACGCCCGCGATCGCTGCGCCTTCGATCACGCTCGCTCCCGCGCCCGTCGCGCCGACGTTCGCTGCGCCTTCGATTCCGCCGGTCTCGGCGGTCGTGGCGAAGCCCGCAGCGCCGCAGCCGTCGCTCGTCGATCCGATGGATCACCTCTTCGACGCGGGCTACGAGCTCTGCTTCTTGCAGACCGCCGTCGAAGGCGCCACGCACTGCCTCGAGGCCGCACGCCGCGCCGTCGGTGCGCGTGGTGCGCTCGTGCACTTGGTCGACGTCCACACGAATCAGCTCGTGACGGTGGCCGCGAGCGAGGGGGCGGAACGTCAGGTCCTCTCGCGACACGAGGACGACGACTGGCTCATGTCGGCCGCCGTGTTCCGCGGCAAACCCATGCGCATGGATTACGGCGGCGAGGTGAGCAGCCGGCCCATGCCGCGTCACGCCATTTGGGATGGCCTCAAGAACGTGCTCATCGTGCCGGTCATGGGCTGGGGGCGCGCCCTCGCGGTCATCGAGATCGTCGACGTGGCTGAGGTCTACCTCTCCGACGATCGCGCCGAGAACGCGCTCGCGTACCTCGCGGAGCGCTTCTCGCAGTTCCTCGGCGAGCGCGAAATCGTGCTCGGCTTCGACTCGGCGTCCTGAGCTCGAGGTCACAGGGCGGGCGGGAAAGATTGCGCCGAGGCCCCTGATTCAGGTAATCGCTCCCGGGGATGCTGCTCCCGATCAACGCCGACCATCCGGAGCCGCGCAAGATCCGTCGCGCGGTCGAGGCGCTCAACGCCGGCGAGGTGATCGCGTATCCGACGGACACCGCCTACGCGCTCTGCTGCGACGTCTTGAACAAGAAGGCGATCGATCGGCTCTACCTCGCCAAGGGCATGCCGCGCACGCAGCCGCTCGCCTTCGTGTGCCCCGACCTCGGCGACGTCGCCAAGTACGCGATCGTCGAGAAGCATCACTATCGCATCCTCCGTCACTACTTGCCGGGCCCTTATTGCTTCATCCTCGAAGCCACGCGCGAGGTCCCCAAGCTCCTCCTCACCAAGCAAAAGACGGTGGGCATCCGCGTTCCCAAGCATCCGGTGCCGCAGATGCTCGCGCAGGAGCTCGGACGGCCGCTCGTGTCGACCACCGCGCACAAGATGGATCAGCCGCTTCCGTACGTGGACCCGCGCGAGATCCTCGACGACTTTCCCGGTGTCGAGCTCGCCATCGACGGCGGTCCGGGCGGCACCGTGGGAACGACGGTGGTCGATCTCACCAAGAATCCCGTCGAGGTCGTGCGCGAAGGCGCTGGCGATCTCGACGAATTCCTCTGATTCGATCGCGCGCGGTACCATCGTCCCTTCGCGACGTGCAGCTCTCCGACTTCCCCCTCTGGTTCGTTCGCGGGCTCGCCATCCTGCTCGGGCTCCTGTGGGGGAGCTTTCTCAACGTCGTCATCTACCGGCTTCCGCGCGGCATGAGCGTGGTCAATCCGCCGTCGCACTGTCCGGCTTGCGGCGCGCCCGTGAAGCCGTGGCTCAACGTGCCCGTTCTCTCGTACCTCGTCTTGCGCGGTCGCGCTGGGTGCTGCGGCGCAAAGATGAGCCCGCGCTATCCGCTCGTCGAGCTCATGGGCGGCGGCTTCGCCCTCGCCATTGTGGAGGTCTTCATTCGTGATCTCCCGAACGCGACGAGCGCGGCGCGCGTTGGGCTTCTGTTCGCGGCCTATCTCGCGCTCACGCTCGGGCTCCTCGCCGCCGCGTTCATCGATCTCGAGCTCATGATCATCCCCGACTCGATCGCCATTGGCGGCGCGATCCTCGGGCTCGCCACCGCCGGTGTCCGCGGAATGCCGTATGCGTCTTCGTTCGCGGGGGCCGCGCTCGGCTTCGGCATCGTGTGGCTCCCGTTCATCGTGCTCTATCGCGCGATCCGCGGCCGCGACGGCATGGGCCTCGGTGACGCCAAGCTGCTCGCGCTCGCCGGCGCGTGGCTCGGCTGGCAGGGCGTGGTCTTCGCGCTCTTCGCGGGCGCCATCCAAGGCACCCTCGCGGCCGTGGCGGTGGTTCTCGTGCGCGGAAAGATCGACGATCCGGAGGCCGTACGCGCCGAGCGCGAAGAGCTCGTGAAGGCCGCCGCCGAAGGTGACGAGGAGGCGAAAGCGATCCTCGCCGACGATCCGCTCGGTGCAGAGGCGCCCGATGGCTTCATGCGCGCCCGCCTTCCGTTCGGACCGTTCCTGATTCTCGGGATCTACGAGTTTCTCTTCTTCGGCGATCGGATCGTGGCCTTCCTGCTACCGCCACTCTGAGTGCCGCGCGCCCCGGCGCGATGCCTTTGGCGATCGGTGTCTCCCGTCGGCTTCGATGGACCGCCCCCACGCCATGATCCGAGGCTTCGCACCTACGAATTGGCGGCCATTTTCTACCGCCGGTGCTCTGCGCACGCTGGCACACACGGTGCTGAAGCCAGTCGCATGAAGCTTTCGCTCGCGAACCTCCGCCTCGCTTCCGCCCTGGCTTCCGCCTCCGCCGCCCTGCTTGCTTTGCTCGCTGCGCCCGGGTGCAGCAGCGCGCCCTCGACCGAGGAGCCCACGCAATCGGAGGGCGCCCTTGCGAGCGACCGGCCTCCGCAGTTCGTGCTCCTCGCGTTCGACGGCTCTCTCAACCTCGACTTCTGGCGTGAGTCGCGCCAGTTCGCCAAGACCGCCGGCGTCAAGTTCACCTACTTCATCAGCGGCACTTACTTCCTTGCCGACGCCAAGAAGACTTCTTACCAAGGCCCGCATCACGCCGCCGGCAAGTCGGACATCGGCTTCGGCGGCGACGCGGCCGCCATCAAAGCGCGCCTCGAGCAGCTCCGTCTCGCGCGGAGCGAAGGCCATGAGATGGGCTCGCACGCCAACGGCCACTTCGACGGCACGGCGTGGACATCTGCCGATTGGGAGAGTGAGTTCCAAGCGTTCGACAAGCTCATCTTCCAAGCCGGGCCCATGAACGGCTTCGCGCAGCCGAACATCGGCTTCGCGCTCCCCGACGTCGTCGGCTTCCGCGCGCCGCTTCTCGGTCAGGGCCCCGGCCTCTACACGACGCTCTCCGGGCACCACTACCTCTACGACACCAGCAAGACCGCCGCGGTCGACTATTGGCCGGAGAAGAAGAACGGCGTCTGGAACTTCCCGCTCGCGCAGCTCCGCGTCGTGGGCTCGGGCAAGAAGACGCTCTCGATGGACTACAACTTCTACTTCACGCAATCGAACGGCGTCTCCAAGCCCGAGAACAAGGAGCTCTACAAGAAGGAGATGCTCGACACGTACATGCAGTACTTCGAGACCAACTACTTCGGGAACCGTGCGCCGGTGAACATTGGCCACCACTTCTCCAAGTGGAACGGCGGCGCGTACTGGGAGGCCATGCAGACCTTCGCCAAGCGCGTCTGCGGCCAGCCCGAGGTGAAGTGCGTCACGTACAAAGAGCTGATGGCGTTCGTCGAAGCCAACGCCGACAAGATCCCGGCTTGGAAGGCGGGGCAATTCAACAAGATGCCCAAGCCGCCGTCGGCGGGTGAGTCGGCGGAGATCGAGCCGGCCGTTGCCGATGAGGACCTCGAGGCGGCGGGCTTCGTCCGCGATGGCGTCCACGCGCACGAAGAGGAGACCGGCGGCAGCGTCGACGAGATTCCGGCGCCGTGAGCCCGCTCGCTCGGCTCTCGGTCGGTCTCGCCTTCGGCGCGCTCGTCGCGTGCGCGCCGGCGCGTGACTCCGATCGTGAGGCCGCGTCGGGTGCGCTCATCGGCGGCTCGACCGCGGCGCCCGACACGTTCCCGGCCACGGTGGCGCTCGCGCCGGTTCCGCATGGCGGCCGACCCGACGGCGGGGCTTCGCCGCTCGGGCGAACCTGCACGGCGGCGCGCATCGGGCCGCGCCATCTCTTGCTCGCCGCGCACTGCGTCATCGCGCCGTCGAGCGTTTCGCCCATCTGGAAGCGCGGTGACGCCGCGCTCCTCCTTCACGATTCGACGCGCGGCTGGCAAGACGTCGTGGTCGACGCCGTCTTCGCGCATCCTTCGTGGATCGAGCGCTGCGAGGAGAGCTACTGCGCGGCCTCGGAGACGACCGCGAAGATCGACGCGCCCGACGTTGCCATCGTCCGCCTCGCGTCCGTGCCCGACGACGTAGCGACCGCGGAGATCGACGAGAGGCCGCTCGCACCCGGGGACCCCGTCACGCTGAACGGTTTCGGCTGCAACGCGAACGTCGACGTCGCAGACGACCGAGCTTCGGTCGCGCTCGCCTTCGCGCCGAGCGAGGTCCTCCCGTTCGCCGCGGCGGTCCATGAAGGGAGCCCGGTCACGAGCGCCGACGCTCCGGCGGCCGGCATTTACGCCCTCACGCGTGGGCCGGGAGCCGCTGGTCGCGCCGCAGGGCTGTGCCCGGGCGATTCGGGTGGTCCGCTCTATCGGACCGTGGACGGCGTCGCGCGCGTCGTGGGAGTCAATGCAAACTACACGTTCGTGCCGGAGGGCGCAGCCGGCGCGGGGCTCCCCGTCACCAATTGGCACACGCGCCTCGATACAGCGTCCCGCCACGACGTCGCGCGTTGGTTGCGCGACGCCGTGGCACGTGCGGACTGACCGACTACGTCCAAGCCTCGAACGGGAGCTCGACCAGCGCCTTGGTGCGCACCATGAACGCCGCCACCGACGCGAGCGCCGAGCTGCTCCACGCAGGGAAGGCAGCGCAAAGCTCCTCGAACGTGAACGCCGTCTTGCGCGTAGTCAGCCACTCCAGCGCGGGACGCAACGCTTCCGGCAGCGGGAGAGCGGTTCGCGCGCCGGTGCCGAGGCCCACGCTGACCTCGAGCTTCACCTTCCCCGCGTCACCCGTCCGCACGGTCGCGAGCGTGCTCGGGTCACGCTTCAAACGAGTCGCGGGCGTGAGGTCCTTCGCGTCGGAGACGGAGGCCTCGGCGCTGTGGAACAGGTGCTCGGGTGACAGCGCCTCGAGCTTCGGCGCCAGGCCGGCAATCAGCGCCTGCATGCGCGCGCGTGCGTCCCCGCTTCGCGCCGGGTCACGCGACCACGCGAGGTCGAGCGGCCGGCGCCACTCTTCGGACTGGAGCAGTGTCCGCTCCAAGTAGCTCGCGAGGAGCTCGGCGGGCGTCGGGTTCTGGAACGCGAGCACCACGGTCATGGCGATGTCGTCGCCCGCCATCGTCTCGTGATAGAGCCCGCGCGGCGTGTAGAGGATCGATCCTGGCCGGAGCTCGATGTGCTCGGCGTCCTCGCCCAAGTGCGACTGGGTGATGAGGTCGTCTGACTGCGCGAGCCACTCGGGCGGCGCCGTGTGGCCCGGCACGTGCTGCATCTTCGGGTAGCGCGACTCGTGCGGCTTCACGCGGAACGACTTGGGCCCCCGCACGTGGATGGCGATCTGTTCTTGCCGATCGCAGTGCACGCTGAGCCCGCTCCCGGGCGCGTTCACGAACGCCGCCATGGTGGTCATTCCCCGTGGCATGCCGAGATCCGCCTCGATCTCGCGCAGCCACTCTTTGGCGCCGGGGAGGAGATCTTCCATCTTCGTGAAGCCGACGCTCAAGCCGAGCTCCTCGAAATAAGCGCGCGCCTCGGGGCCGTGCACCTGATAGCGGCCGAGACCGCGGGCGGTCACGTAGATCGGGCCGCGGTACGCGCGCGAGAGCTCGCGCGGATCGGCGAGCAGCTCGTGGCGAAAGAACGCCGGCAGCCGGTCGAAGCTGCCGTGCACGGTGAGGTGACGCTCGGGAAAGTAGTCCCGAAAAAACGCCTCGACCGGCAAGGGACCAAGCAAAGCACCGAGCGCCGTCGTCATGATGCGCTCCTCAGCTCGCGCTCGCGCAGGGCGGGAAGCCGATGCGGCCGCCCGCGACCTCGGCGAGCTCACCTTCGTCGAGCATCTTGAGGTCGTCGTCGGACAGAGTGAGCTGCGCCTCGTTGGCGAGCTCGGTGTTCAGATCGTCGTTGTTCTTTTTCGGGTCGTTCATTGGATGAACCTCCTACGGCCGGCGTAGCCGCGTAGGTTTTGACGCACCAGCGGACGAAATCGCTCATTGCAACATGATTGCAATTGACCATGCACCGCGCGCCATTTTGGCCGCGCACGGCAAGGCCAAACGCCACGGTCGCGCCGCAACATCGCGAGCTCACACGCACGACGTGATCGCTCATCACGCCCACGCCTGACGGGACTATCTCGCTGGGTCGTACAAATCGCACAAAGCGCCGAGCCCCGCTCCGGCGTGGACCGGGCGGGGCTCGTGAGCGCTTGGGGGCGCTTTCCGTATCAGCGCTTGTCGAGCGCGACGCACGGCGCTGCTTGGCGCCGGTGTAGATCTGACGCGGACGACCAACTTGGTCCCCTCACGCCGGTACGACTCGTGCGCGCCGGTCTAGTCGGTCCTCGCGCCGGCGTAGAGGACCTCGCGGATGGCGACGCCGAGGGCCGAGGCGGAGAACGGCTTCGCGAGGATACGCGTGTTCGCGGCCGCGCCGAGCCTGCCCATCGCGTCGGAAACGTCACCCGTCATGAAGAGGACGCGCGTATCGGGACGTGACTCTTGCATCGCGGCGACCAAGCCGCCGCCCGCCAGCTTTGGCATGTGCACGTCGGTGAGGAGCAAGTCGATGCGCCCGACGTGCCCCGCCGCGACCGCGAGGGCGTCGAGCCCGTTCTTCGCCGTCAACACGGTCAGGCCGAGCGCGGTGAGCGTTCGTGCCACGAGCGTGCGCAGGCCCGCCATGTCGTCGACGACGAGCACCGTCTCTCCGTTGAACATCCTCGGGATGGGCTCGCGTGCGATCGCCTTCGGCCGCACCGTCACCGGTTCGGCGGCGCGTGGGAGGTGAACGTCGAAGGTCGTTCCGCTTCCAAGCTCGCTCCGCACGGTGATGGTCCCGCCGATACCGGAGACCACGCTCCACACGGTCGAGAGGCCGAGGCCGGTGCCGCCCTGCTCTCTCCTGGTCGTGAAGAACGGCTCGAAGATGCGCTCTCTCGTCGCGGCGTCCATTCCCGTGCCGGTGTCGGAGACCGAGATGCGCACGAAGCGCCCGACCTTCGCGTCCGACGTCACGGGGTTGCCGTCAACGACGACGTCCACGCTTCCCGTCGAGAGGCGAAGCGTCCCACCGGCGGGCATGGCGTCGCGTGCGTTGAGCGCCAAGTTGACGACCAGCTGATCGAGCAGAGACGGGTCGGCCTCCACCCAAGGGGATCCCGGATCGAGATCGCACACGATGTCCACGTTCACGTCGACGAGGCGACGGAGCATGGCTCCGAGCGATGTGATGGCCGCGTTGACGTCGATCTGTATCGGATGCGACGGCTGTCCGCGCCCGAAGGCCAGCAGCTGGCGCGAGAGCGCAGCCCCTCGTTCGGCGGCTTGCTTCACCCCCTCGAGATCGTCGGCGACCGAATCCCCTCTGGGGTCTTGGCTGGCGAGCTCCACGTGCGCCAAAATGACCGCGAGCAGATTGTTGAAGTCGTGGGCGATGCCAGCCGCGAGTCGTCCGACCGCGGCGAGCTTTTCGCTCTCGCGAAGGCGTTGCTCTGACAGTCGCCGTTGGGAGACGTCGACGGCGGCCACGTGGCACTCCTCGCCTCGAGGCGCGCGGCACGCACTGAGCTCCGCGAATCTGCCTTGGTCTTCGCCCTCTCGCGGCGTGAGCGCGAGCTCTCGTGCCGCCAGCGGAGTCCCGTCACGCGCGGCCGCGAGGAGCCCGAGGAGCGCCTCCTGATCGGCCGCGATCACGAGCCCTGCGAGAGGATGGCCGATGAGCTCGCGCCGCGTTCGGCCGAGCATCCGTTCGGCGGCCGCGTTCACCTGCGAGATGCTCCCGTCCGCGGCGACGGTGAAGTAGGCGAAGGGCGCGCCCTCGTAGAGGTCGACCGCGCGTTCCAGGGCGGCTTCCGCTGCCTCGTGCGCGCGCGTCACCTCGTCGAACTGAAGCTCGAGCTCGGTCTCGTGGACCTCGAGCTCGTGCACCAGGCGAAGCGCGTCAGCGTGATCGAGCGCGGTGTCCCTCGGCCCGCGCGCGGCGAGTCGCGCCTCGGCGAGGCGCCGGAGCTCGGCCGCTCGCGACTCTCGATGGGTGGGCTTCATCGCGGTCCCTGTGCATTGCGCTCGCCGTTGACGCTGGTGAAGGTGATCACGACGCCGTCGATGCGATTGTCGCTCGTTCGGTACGGCATGATGCGCGCGCGGTAGGTCCGGCCGTCGCGCGTCGACGTGCGTCGCTCCTTGGAGGCTAGGCGCTGGAGGACCTCGCGGGCGTCGTCGTAGAGCGCGTCATAGTCGAGGTTCGACGCGAGGTCGGCCAGGGGCCGGCCGACGTCACCGGGAATCAGCTTGAAGAGCTCGGTCGCCGACGGCGTGAACCGCCGCACGCGGAGCGCGTCGTCCAAGAAGAGGATCGCGATCTCGGTGCTGTCGAGCAGGTTCTTCATGTCGTTGCCCGCGCGCGAGAGCTCATCGAGCTTGGCGTGGAGCTCGGCGTTGAGCGTCTGGAGCTCTTCGTTCATCGACTGCATCTCTTCCTTGGAGGTCGTCAGCTCCTCGTTCGTCGACTGGAGCTCTTCGTTCGTCGCCTGCAGCTCCTCGTTCGTCGCCTTGAGCTCCTCCTCGGAGATCTGCATCTCGCGGCGCGTCGCTTGGAGGTCGTCGCGCGCTTGTTGCAGCTGGAGCTCCAGGCTCGCCGTTGCCCGCCCGCCGGCGCGGCTCGGCTTGGCCTTGGCCGCACCCGGCCGGCCCTTGGTCCCGGCGTCGACGAACGTGATCACGAGGAAGCCGCGGAGCGCCGACGCCTCGACGATCGGCTCGACAGTGACCTCGATGCTCTGCACCCCACCGTTCCGTTCGACCTTTGCCTGCGGGAGCCGCACCACCTTCTTGCTCGTCGTCGCCTTGGCGAGCGCGGGGACGAGGACGCGCCGCAGACCGTCGCGCGCCATCGCGAAGACGTTCCAGTTGGCCTTCCCCGCCGGGAGCTCCAGGTAAGGGTCCAGCTTCCCGTTGATGTAGACGACGTCGCCCTTCGGGCTCACCAGCACTGCCGGCGGCGCGAAGCGGCGCAGGAGCAGCTGCTCGACGGCCGACTGCATCGTGCGCACCGCACCGGTGGCCGCGTCAGGTGCTGCGCTCGCCGCGCCCGGGCGAAGGGCGACGCGCGAGAGATCGACGGAGAGGGAGGGGCGGTCGACGGTCTCGAGTTTTCGATAGAGCCGCGCTCCCGAGATCATCGTGGTGAAGAGGTCACCGAATCCGCCGATGGTCTCGGAGCCTCCGAGGAACAGCACGCCGCCGCGATTGAGGGCGTAGTGGAAACGCGGGATGAGCTTCTGCTGGAGCTCGGGCGTCAGGTAGATGAGGAGGTTCCGGCAGCTCACCAGGTCGAGCTTGGTGAACGGCGGATCTTGCACCGCGTTGTGGACGGCGAACACCACCGCGTCGCGGATCTCCTTTCGTACGCGGTAGCCGCTCTCGTCCTCGATGAAGTAGCGACCGAGGCGCTCGGCCGAAACGTCGCGCGAAATGCTCAGCGGGTAGAGTCCCCGCCGAGCGCGCTCGATCGCCGAGGCGTCGAGATCGGTGGCGAAGATTTGGACGCGCACCTCGTTCGCGAGCCCTCGCCGGGTCAGCGCCTCTCGCACGAGGATGCAGAGCGTGTACGCCTCTTCGCCGGTCGAGCACCCCGGCACCCATGCCCGGAAGACCCCGTCCTCAGGGCTCCGATCGAGCAGCGTCGGCAGCGCGTTCGCGGCGAGCTTCTCCCACGCGTCCGCGTCACGAAAGAAGCTGGTGACTCCGATGAGCAGCTCTTTGAAGAGGAGCTCGCCCTCGGCGGGGTTCTCGCGCAGGTATTGCACGTAGGCGGGAACGGCCAGTTGATGAACGCCGGCGCGTCGCGCAACACGTCGCGCCAGCGTGCTTCGCTTGTAGAGCGAGAAATCGTGCCCTGTCGCGCCGCGGAGCACGGCGACGACGACGTCGAGCGCTTCGTCTTCCGCGCCTGCCGCCGCATCGTGGGTCCGCTCGTTCGCGGCGGGCTGCGCGAGGACTTCGCGGATGCGTCGGGGGAGCGCGTCGGCGGCAGCGACGACGTCGGCGAGGCCGGCGTCGATCACACTCCGTGGCATCGCGTCGAACTTCGCGGTCTCCGGCGCCTGGACGAACACCACACCCGCCGCTTCGCGCACTGCGCGCGCACCTCCCGTGCCGTCGCTCCCCATGCCGGAGAGGATGACGGCCGCGCTCTCTGGCCCGAGCTCGGCCGCGAGCGAACGAAAGAGATGGTCGATCGGAAAGCGGTGGCCTCGCGCTGCCGCCGGCGCTTCGAGTCGCAAGGCCCCCCCGATCAGCGACAGATCGGTCGCCCGAGGGATCACGTAGACCTTGCCCCCCTCGATCCGCGCGCCGTCGACGACCTCGACGACCGGGAGGGGCGTGTAGCCTTGGAGGAGCTCCACGAGGCTGCCTTGACGCGTCGGATCGAGGTGCTGAACGACGACGAACGCGCAGTCGTCGGCCTCTTCGACGTGCGTGAAGAACTGCCTGAGTGCCTCGAGGCCGCCAGCGGAGGCACCGAGGCCGACGATGGCCAGCGGGTGGCGGGCGCGAGTGTGCGGAACGTCGCGGTCTCTCGGTTTGGTGGCCGGGGCGCGCGGGCTCCGCTTCTTTCGCAGCGACGTCATCCTGGGTCTGCCGATTCTTCCGTGCCCGGCACGCAGGTCGAACGCCGCATGTCTTGCGCCAGCGAACGTAACCCTGGCGGTCGCGTTGCGATAGCCACTCAGCGCTTGACCCGTTGAGCGGGAGTCGGCGCGCGGCCCGTTGGCGCGATGGCGCAAAGGTCGCATCCGCTCAGCCGGTGCCGTGCCCGTCCAGCCAACCGAGGAGCGTTCGCACGCTACCGTGCGCGAGCGCGATGCGGGTGTCGGCGGCGCCGTAGTAGAGGTTGATGGTGTCTCGATCGGGCCCGCTCAGCGTGTACCCGCAGGGGAACGCGACGTTGCCGACGTCGCCTTCGCGCTCGTAGGGCGTCTCAGGACCGAAGACCCAAGAGTCGCCCCGTAAGAGGCAGTGCGATGGATCCTCGAGATCGAAGAGCGCGAGGCCGAGGCGGTAGAGGCAGCCCGAGGCGGTGTGACGGACGCCGTGATAGATCATGAGCCAACCGCGGCTCGTCTCGATGAGCGGCGGCGAGAGGCCGACTTTGTTGGCGTCCCACCACGCGCCTTTGCGCGCCGGCAGCATGAGCTTGTGACCGCCCCAGTTGTGGAGGTCCGGCGAGTGCGAGAGCCAGATATGCGAGCCCGAGTCGGTCATCGGGCGATGGACCAAGACGAAGTCGCCGTTGACCCGCCGCGGGAGGATCGCCGCGTCCTTGTCGTCCGGCTGCATGATGAGGCCGTACCGCTCGAACGTCCGGAAGTCCGTGGTGAGCGCCAACGCCACCCCCGGCCCGCCTTTGCTGAACGCGGTGTAGGTGACCGCGTACTTCTCGAGCTCCACCACGAAGGTGATCCGCGGGTCCTCGATGCCCCAAAGCTCCTCCGGGTAGCGAACCGGATCGGCCACCAAGGTCGGCGAAGGATCGATGGCCCATCCGTCGATGCCATTGGCCGATCGAGCGGCGCAGAGGTGAGAGTGCCCGCGTCGGTCCTCGACGCGGCAGAGGAGGAGCGTCGTCCCGTCGGCGAGGAGCGTCGCGCCGGGGTTGAACACGCTGTGCGCCGGGTAAGGCCAATCCGCAGCGGTGAGGATGGGATTCTTCTCTCGGCGCTCGAACAAGGTCTCGAAGCCACGGCCGCTGCTCATGACGAAAGCTCCGTGCGGCGTCGCGGGTCGGCCTCGGACGCGGGGCTCGGCGCGCGCGCGCGGAGGACGTCGATGCGGCGGTCGGCGATCTGCACTTCGATGAGCGCCGTCAGGAACGAGAGCGTGGACTCCGCACCCTGATTCTCGTTGGCGCGTGTGGGGTGGAGACCGTCGCGACAACCCCCCGTGGCGGGGTCGTACAGCCAGCACGCGAGCTGGTTCTCTCCCAAGAACCAATCGAACGCACGCCGCGCGCGATCGCGCCAACGGGTGCGGCCCGTGACGCGATAGGCCTCGAGGCACGCCGACACCATGCCGCACGCCTCGAGGGGTTGCTGGTCGAACTCCGCGCGTGTCCCGCCGCGCGGAAAGAACCCGCCGGATCCGATTGGCGCGAAGGTGCCAGCGCCGTTGCGTTGCACCGAGTCGAGCCACTCGAGCGAGACGAGGCCCGCCTCCGTCATGTCGGCGCGATCCATGCTCGCACCAGCGGCGATGAGCGCCTGCGCGAGCCTCGCGTTCGCGTAGGTGAGTCGGTCCTCGAACCACGGCCAGTCGCTGCGCGTCGTCGCATGGAAGAGCGCGTAGAGACGCTCTGCGAGCGCGTCGCGCGTCGCCCGCACCGCGTCGTCTTCAGGCCGTGCCTGCAGGTACTCTTCGGCGCCGAGCAGCACGTACGCCCACGCGCGTGGGCTCGTGAAGCGCGTCGTCGCCGGGATGGACCCGTGAAAGAGTGACACCGAGAGCGCGCGTCGACCGGGATCCGTCGAGCGGTGGACCATCGTCCCGAGCGCCCACACCGCGCGGCCGTGACTGTCCTCCGAACCTTGCGCTTCGGTCCACCGTCGCTCGTAGCTCATGAAGTTGCGAAATCGCCCCCGCCTCTCATCGAAGGCGTGTCGAACGAACGCCAGGTACCGCGTGGCGAGCGGCCGCATCGCCGCCGCGGGCTCGACGCAAGCGTCCTCCGCCGCCGCGACGAGAATGAGGGCGCGGGCGTTGTCGTCGAGGCAGTAGCCGTCCTCGTATCGGGGGACGTTCCACAGCGCGTGCTGGAGCATGCCGGTGCTGTCGGTCATCGTGCGAACGTGCGACAGGTTGACCGCGGGCAGGGTGACCCGACGCTTGGTCGCCGCGCTCGGCCGAAACGACTGCCCTCGCACGCGGTGGCTCGCGGCGGCGCGCTCGAAGCTCTCCATGTACGCCGCGGCGACGACCGGCCAGCTCATCGTCTTCCCGAGCTCGCTGGCGCGCCGCTCGAGGGCGTCGCGCTTGCCTCCGTCGCCGAGGATCGCGAGCACCTCGCGAGCAATGGCGCCCGCGTCCTTCCACGGCACGAGGACGCCTCGCCCGTCGGCCAAGAGCTCTCGCGCGTACCGATAAGGCGTCGAGATGACGGCCTTGCCCGCGCCCACCGCGTAGGCGAGCGTGCCGGAGGTGATCTGTTCGGCGTTCAAGTACGGCGTCAGATAGATGTCGGCGGCCGAGAGGAACTGCACGAGCTCGTGATGCTCGACGAATCGGTCGTGAAAGATCAGGTGGTCGTCGACGCCCAACCGCTGCGCGCGGCTCATGAGCATGAGGCGATACGTCTCGCCGTCGCGATCCTTCACGTGCGGGTGGGTCGCTCCGAGCACGACGTAGAGGACGTCCGGATGCTCCGCCACGATCTCGGGGAGGGCGTCGATGACGTACTCGATCCCCTTGTCCGGTGAGAGGAGGCCGAAGGTCAGCAGCACCGAGTGGCCTCGCACGCCCAGCGTGTCCTTGCTGTGTCGCGCGGTGGGGAGCGCGGGCGTGCCGTGCGGGATGACGTCGACCTTCGTCGGATCGACGCTGTGAACGTCTCGCAAGAGGTCGACGCCGACCGGGCTCATGACCACCAAGCGCTCGGAGAGCGCGCACACATCGTTCATCACCGCGCGCTGCGCCGCGTTCGGGGTCTCGAGGATGGTGTGCAGCGTCGTCACCACGGGCATCCGGAGATCGCGGAGCAGCGCGAGCAAGTGACTGCCGGACGGACCGCCGAAGATGCCGTACTCGTGCTGGAGCGAGACGACCGACACGTCGTTGACGTTCAGCAAGTCGGCCGCCCGGTGGTAGGCGGAGAGATCGCTCTCCTCGATCTCCAGACGAACCCGCGGCGGGTAGGCGTAGCGCTTCCCGGGATCGTTCATGGCCAGCACGAAAGCGTCGAGGGTGGGGAACGACGCCGCGAGCGCATCGCTCAGATCGCTCGTGAAGGTCGCGATCCCGCAGTGCCGAGGGACGTGATTGCCGAGCAGTGCCACCCGTCGGACCGCATGCGATGCCGTTTCCGTGACCATTAGACCTCCAGTGCCAGCGCCGAGCGCGTTCGGGTGGCCGCCGGCGCGGCGACCGCCCGCGAGTTACGGCTCAGGACGGCCCCTTTCCCATGCGCGCTGTCGCCTTCCCCGGCGGCTCGAGGGAGAGCTTCGTGAGCCACTCGTCGATCTGCTTTTCGGCGTCGTCCTTGATGACGCCATACCGCTCCTCGAGCTTGCCGATGAGGAGGTCCTTCTTGCCAGCGACCACCTTGAGGTCGTCGTCGGTCAGCTTTCCCCACTTCGACTTGATCTGGCCCGTCACTTGAAGCCACTGCCCTTCGACTTGGGTCCAATTCATGGTCGTCCTCCGTGAGCCGGGCGTGCACGCCACGCCCGCGCGCTCAAGAGCAGTTCTCGTGCCGAGCGAGGCCAAGCTCAGCTGCCGGCTGCAGCACAACCGAGTCCAATTGCCTAATCTGGTTGGGCAAAAATATATTTAGTGAAATCGTTGGAGAAAGCGACGAGTGATGCCGGCGTCGATGGCACGTTCAATCAAAGTGAAGTACCCCCGAATCAACTCGAAGGAGTTGTCTCGCGAATGCTTCCCCCCGATTTGAACCAGCACGATTTGATCGAGCGCGATCTCGATGCCGGCATTATTCGGTTCGCGGGACAGCGCGCGCTCCTCTTCGATGCGGTCGCCATCGGGCTCCTCAGGAAGTCCTTGGTCGACACGTTCGGAGTGACCGCTGCGCGTGGGGTTCTCACGCAGTTCGGCTTCGCTCAGGGATGGCGCATGGCCGACACGCTGAAGGGGGAGTTCGAGTTTGCCACCGACGACGCGTGGTGGGCTGCGGCGGTGCGAGTCCACGCGCTCCAGGGTCTGTTTCGTGTCGAATCGGCGACCGACCCGGTCTCGGCGAGCGGCTCGATGCTCACGTCGTCCTTCGAGGCCGAGCAGCACCTCCTCCTCCTCGGGCGCGCCGCCGAGCCCGTCTGTTGGACCGTGTCCGGCCTCATGAGCGGCTACATGTCGCGAATCTCGGGCAAGCAGATTTACGTCCTCGAGGATCGTTGCATCGGCAAGGGCGACGCGGCGTGCCACATCCTCGGTCGTACCCGGGAGGCGTGGGGAGACGCGCGCGCCGAGGAGCTCCGCTTCTTCGAGGCGATGCACTTGGAGGAGTGCCTCGACGTCTCGCTGGACATCGTCACCGAGAGCCTCAAGGCGGCCGAGAAGAAGCTCCGCGAGCATCGTCGGGCGCTCGTTCGCCTTGCGCGCGACGTCGAAGACCCGATGGACATCGTGGCCAAGAGCCCGGCCATCCGCCGCCTCGTCGACTTGGCGCGTCGCGTCGCCAAGGTCGACTCCACCGTGCTCATCACTGGAGAGAGCGGCGCTGGCAAAGAGCGCATCGCGCGACTCCTCCACGAGGAGTCCACGCGCGCCGCCGGCCCGTTCATCGCCGTGAATTGCGGCGCGATCGCCGAGCCGCTCCTCGAGGGAGAGCTCTTTGGGCATGCGCGCGGCGCGTTCACGGGCGCGACGCACGATCGCGTCGGCCTCTTCGAAGCAGCCAACGGAGGCACCCTTCATCTCGACGAGATCGGGGAGATCTCTCCGGCGATGCAGGTCAAGCTCCTCCGCGTTCTCCAGGAGCGCGAGGTGCGCCGCGTGGGTGAGAACAAGAGCCGCAAGGTCGACGTGCGCGTCGTCGCGGCCACCAATCGCGACCTCGCGCATCGCGTCGCCGACGGGCATTTTCGCCAAGATCTCTATTACCGACTGCGGGTCGTCGAGCTTCACGTGCCGTCCTTGCGAGAGCGCCGCGACGACATCTTGCCGCTCGCGCGGGGGCTCCTCGCCGAGGCGACGCTTCGCATGCGCCGCAGCATCTTGGGCATCGCTCCTCGTGCCGCCGAACAACTCCTTCGATACGACTGGCCGGGCAATGTGCGCGAGCTGGCGAACGCCATGGAGCGGGCGGTCGCGCTCGCCCGCGGGGCCCGCGTGGAGCTCGAGGATCTGCCGGAGGAGATTCGCGAGAGCTTCCAACCACCGGGAGCGCCGACGGGAGCCGTGCGGCCGTTGGACGAAATTCAAAGAGAATACATTTTGGCTGCACTAGAGATTAATCATGGAAATCAGACGCATACTGCGGAACAGCTTCATATCGGCGTAGCGACGCTTTATCGAAAGCTGAAGAGCTACGGAATGATCGGGAGCCGGCCGTTCAAAGATCGTCCCGCCTAGGGCGCAATCCAGTGCGCCGATCTTGAACCAATCACCGGCGTGATCGGTCGAACCTCGACTGAGCACGGCGATGGCAAGGCTCGTTGCCGTCGGTCGAGGAGCCGCTTGAGCCCTCTACCGGAGGATCGACCTTCGGTCCGGCGTGTAGCTGCGGGCGCGCTGCCCGATGGCGCGGCGGAGAACGATCGCTCCGATCGCCAGGTTGAGCGTGAGGATGCCCACGCGCGCCGGCGACGGGCGCGCGAAGAGCGCGATCACTTCTGCGGGGACGAGCGCTGCGGTCAGAGCCACGATGAGCCACGGCCCCCACCAAAAGCCGCGGTGGAGCGCCCACGCCTCGACCAGCGTCAAAGACGCGTCGAGCGCGAGGAGGGCGATCGCGCCGACCAGCACATGAGGCAGCGCGAGCGACGTCCCCGCGAGCTCGCCGAGGCCGAGCCAGCGGGCGATGTGATCCCCGAGGCGCTCGAGGGCTTCCGCGCGGCGCAGGCCGCCCTCGCTGCCGCTCTCGATGGCCAGAAAGAGGAGCAACGCCGCGAGCGCCAACGAGCCGGTCGCGCGCGCCAGCTTGTAGAAGAGCACCCCGCGGACCGCGCGTGTGTACGGCGGCGTCCCGCGCGGGACTGGGGGCGCCCGCGCGACGACGAGGTGGCGCCGGGCGTCGCCGATCCCCTTGGCGGGAACGATGGGCACCTCACGCGTCGTCGCGCGAGACCCCTCAGCGACCGTCACGGCGTCGCGGTTCAACATAGGAGCGCGGACGCCTCGGGGTGTTCGAGCCGCTTGAGGAGGTTCAAGAGGACCACCGTGGTGAGCCGCTCGAGCGAAAACGGCTTCTCCAGGATCGACACGCGGAGGCTCGCCGCGTCGCGCAGCACCTCGCGATCGGGAAACGCCGTCATCAAGAGCGCCGGGGTCTCCCAGTGCGCGGCCCGGAGACGGCGAACGGTCTCGAGGCCGGTCATCCCCGGCATGCGCTGATCGATGACGATGAGATCGATGCCGTCCAGGGGCCAACGGTCCAGCGAGATCGACGAGAGGAGGCCCAACAGCTCGATGCCCGAGAGGGCGTCGCGGACATCGTAGCCCTCCGCCGCCAGGCGGCTGGCGATGCTCTCACGCAGATCGCGATCGTCGTCCGCGACGATGATCCGAGCGCCGGACGGCGGCCGCAGCCACCGCTCGGTGATCTCATCGGCGGGATCCAAGTCAGGCGTCACGTCAGCGCTCGCGTCTCGGGTCATGGGAGCCTCGGTGGATGAGGTGGGGGTGGCCCGAGCCACGCAGAGCGCGGACCTCCGAATCGAAGATGGGACTGAGTCGGCCACGAATGCGGCGTCGCGCCGGAGCCTCTGGACGACGCGCGTGCGCGCATGGGTGACGAGGTTGGCGACGGTGGCGCCCCACCCGCGGTCGTGCACCTCCCGTGCCCAGGCGGCCGCCGAGCACTCTTCATAGTGTCGCCGGTGGGTCGCAGCGCAAATCCTCCTCGTCGCGTGCAGCATTCCGACACAGCGGCCCGCGACACGTCGCATTCTTCGGCATCCCGGCGCGCCGATCGACCGCGCGCGCAGTGGCCCGGTCCATGCTCGAGGGCAAGCCCATGTATCGGATCGCCCACCCGAACCGCGCTGCGAGGATCGTTCTGGCCGAGGACGACGCATCGACGCGCTGGCTGCACGCTTCAGCGCTCGACCACGACGGTCACGACGTGTTCCAAGCGGGCAGCGGAACCGAGCTCGTCAGTCAGATTCGTCGCCTCTTGGCGCTTGGGGAGGAGATCGACCTCATCGTGTCCGACCTGCGAACGCCCAGGATGAGCGGGCTCGCGGTCCTCCGCCTCTTGCGCGACGCAGAGTTCACGACCCCCTTCATTCTCATGACCGCATTCAGTGATGTCACGACCCGCACCGTTGCACGTGAGTACGGCGCCACCGTGCTCGACAAGCCCCTGCGACTGTCCACGCTTCGTCTCGCCGTCGAGTTGTCGCTCCCACGGTTCGGGATCGAAGCTCACCGTCTCTCCGCGGGTCGATGAGGTGCGCGCCTCGACGCGGCGCTGCGATCCATCGACGTGATCCCAGCCTCTCGGCGGTGGGTTTTTGCTCCATTTGGTCGGGGCGGGGACCGATGGGCGTCGATCGCGAGAGCTGGCTCGTCGCGATCGTGGGGGAGACTCGCACGACGCCATCGAAATGAACGACCACTCGGTCAACTTGATGGTCCGAACGACGCGACCGCGCGCGCAGCCGCAGCCAAGCGCGAAGGCGGTGAATGGAACGAACGATGCCTGTGGTCGACGGTGAACCGCGCGGCCTTGCTCACGGGCGCGCTCCTTTGCGGCAAGCGCCAACGAGGAATTTCTCGATGGGAGCTCATGATGAAACTCGGATTGAGGACGTTGCCCGTGCTTGGTACGGAGTGTCGCGCGAGCCACTCCGTTGCCACCCGACGAGTGGTCGACGCGCAAGCTGATGGGAACCCCGCGACGGGCTTCGCCAAGCCTCAACGGCGCTTGAGTTGCGAAAGTCTCCACCGGCGTCCGAGTGGCGTATCGTCCGCGCCGCCCGAGGTCGCGAGTGCCCACACCGCGTGTGGTGGCGCCGACGTTGGGCGCGGCGCGCAGGTCAATCCGGCCGGGGTCCACGTCGAGCGAGAGGTCGCGAGATGAAGATCACTGCGCTGCCCGAAGGTCCGTTCATCGTCGAAGGAGCGACCGAGCTCATTCTCGAGAACGGGGAGTCGTACGCGCTCGATCCCAAGGTGCGGACCGCGCTCTGTCGATGTGGTGGCTCGTTGCATGCGCCGCTCTGCGACGCCGTCCGGGGCGGCCATCAATGCGCACCGGCCGCCATGCGCGAGACATGGAGGGAGGAGGGGGGCCTCGTCGCCCGACGCGCGCTGGCAGTGAGCCAGCCGCGAGCGGAGTGGGAGGACGAGGCGGGAGCTCGCGCGCCGGAGCCGCAGTGAGGGGGGGAACCGGCGCGCGAGCGGGGGTGTTGCCATGAAGATCGGCCGCAAGGCGAAGCACGTGATGAGCGGCGGGGGCGAGCGCGACGCCATGATGGCCGCGCTCATCCGATCGCATCGCGCCGAGATCGTCGCCCGCGTCCGGACCTCGATCGCGGCGCGCTGCGCGCCGCGGCCCGTCCCGGCCGATCCGACGGCAGGTGTGCCGCTCTTCCTCGATCAGCTCGTCGAGCGCATGTCCGACGAAGCCGCCGCGAGCGGCGAGCTGGCGACCGCGGCCGCCCGCCATGGGAGGTACATGCTCGAGCGCGGGTTCAGCGTCGCGCAGGTGGTTCGGCAATACGGGGACGTCTGCGAAGTGGTGACCGAGCTCGCGCGAGAGCGGTCGCTTCCGATCCCCACCGGCGAATTCCTGACCCTCAACCGCTGCCTCGACACGGCCATCGCAGAGGCTGTTTGCGAGTACGAGCGGCAGCGCGACCGGACGGTGTCCAGGGCAGAGACCGAACGACTCGGATGCTTGGCGCACGAGCTACGGAACAAGCTGAACGGCGCGATGATGTCGTTCGACACGCTGAAGCGCAGCGGCTCAACCCTGGACGGGGGCACCGGTGCCGTGCTCGGTCGCAGTCTCTGCGGCCTCAGGGAGCTCATCGACCGGGCGCTGACGCAGGTGCGTCTCGACTCGGGGGTCGCCCACCGGGAGCGCGTCCGGCTCCGGAAGCTCGTCGATGAGATGGAGGCCCTCGCGTCGCTCGAGGCTGCCAAGCGAGAGGTGACCCTCTCCGTCTCGTGCGCGGACAAGGCGGCGGAGGTGGAGGTCGACCGGCACCTCCTCGGCTCCGCCGTCAGTAACATCGTGCACAATGCACTCAAATTCACGCGACCTCACGGCCGGGTCGCCATCGCCGCGCGCGTGGCGGAAGGCCGGGTCTTGATCGACGTCGAGGACGAGTGCGGGGGGCTGCCTGGCGCCGCGATCGCCGCCTTGTTCCGCGCCTTCGAGCAACGAAGCACCGATCGCTCTGGCTTGGGGCTCGGCTTGGTCATCACCCGTCGTGGGGTCGAGGCCAATGGCGGCGTCGTCCGCGTTCAGAATCGGCCGGGGAGCGGGTGCACCTTCACGGTCGACCTGCCGCTGGCCCGCGCTCAGGCGTGACTCCAACGAAGACGCTCCTCACTGGCGTGCTTTCTGCACGTCCCCGCCCTGCGGCCAATCGGTGCCGCAGAAAGAGACCGGCGATGAACAGGATGGCGGATCAGCTCCGGGGCGGCACGTCGAACGCGACGGCGAGCCTCGTCGATCTTGGGGTACAGACCTTGAAGCTCATCAACTCGGTGCGCGCTCGCCAGGCCGGGCCGCTCGGCTCGGCGTTCGGCCGTCTCGGCTTCAAGCGAAGGGGAAGCGCTGCCGCGCCCTTCATGTTCTTCACTGCAGGCGCGATCGTCGCGGGCGGTGTCGCGCTCCTCGTCACGCCGACGTCGGGCAAGGTGCTTCGCGGACAGATCCGCGGTCTATGGAGCGATGCCAAGCACAAGGGCCTCGGCCTCGTGAGGCCGAGCAGGGCGCGCGTCGAATCGGCGCCGTCGCCTGCTACGTCGGCGAACGGCATCGACCCCGCGGTTTCGACGAATCGGTGAGGCTCACGAGGGGCGAGCGCGGTCCTTCAAAGTGACGGGGCGCGCGTTCGTTCTGACCACGCCGCAGTCCAAGGCACAGCGAAAGCGAACGGAGCCGAGTCATGAACGTCAATCCTCAAACCGAGCTTCTGATCCGAGACAAGATCCTGCGGCTCTTGTCAGACGACGAGATCGTACGGGTCAGCACCGCGGAGACTTCACACCTGCGAGCCGGCGATGAGTACGTCGACTTGGAGGCGCTCCACAAGGGTGTCCGTCGGGCGCGAGGCGACGCGTTCGCGCCGCTTGGGCGGATACTGCCCCGGAAGGCATTGCACCCGAGCGCGTGGCGCGCGATCGAGTCGTTGGTCTCGGCCTACCGAGACCTCGTGCGCGCGCCATCGCCCCGAGCTGCCTCGCCGCATCCGTGAGCGGAGCGCGGCCCGTGCACGGTGGAGGTGACGCTCGGGAGAGTCGCCCGAGAAAACGCCTGGACCGGCAAGGGAGCAAGCAAGCGCCGAGCGCCGCGGCTTACGGGACTATCTCGCTGGGTCGCACAAAGCGTCGAGCCCCGCACCGGCGTGGACCGGGCGGGGCTCGTGAGCACTTGGGGGCGCTTTCCGGGTCAGCGCTTCTCGAGCGGCACGTACGCGCGCTGCTTGGCGCCCGTGTAGATCTGACGCGGACGACCGATCTTGGTCTTGTCGTCCTCCGTCATCTCCTTCCAGTGGCCGATCCAGCCGGGGAGGCGACCGAGCGCGAAGAGCACGGTGAACATGTTCGTCGGGAAGCCGATCGCGCGGTAGATGATGCCCGAGTAGAAGTCGACGTTCGGGTAGAGCTTGCGGTCGACGAAGTACGGATCCTTGAGCGCGGCTTCCTCGAGGCGCTTGGCGATGTCGAGGAGCGGATCCTTGATGCCCTTCTTGGCGAGCACCTGATCGGCGGTGACCTTGATGATCTTCGCGCGCGGATCGAAGTTCTTGTAGACGCGGTGGCCGAAGCCCATGAGGCGGAAGGACGAGTCCTTGTCCTTGGCCATCTTGACGTACTTGTCGACGTCGCCGCCGTCGGCGCGGATGGCCTCGAGCATCTCGATGACTTCCTGGTTGGCGCCGCCGTGGAGCGGGCCCCAGAGGGCGAGGACGCCGGCGGCGATCGAGGCGAAGAGGTTCGCCTTCGAGCTGCCGACGAGTCGCACCGTCGAGGTCGAGCAGTTCTGCTCGTGATCGGCGTGGAGAATGAGAAGGACGTTGAGCGCCTTCACGATCTCCGGATCGACGGTGTACGGCTCCGCCGGCACGCTGAACATCATGTTCAGGAAGTTCTCGCAGTACGAGAGCGAGTTGTCCGGGTAGACGAACGGCTGGCCGATCGACTTTTTGTAGGCGAAGGCCGCGAGCGTCGGCACCTTGGCGAGGAGGCGGATCATCGTGATCTCGCGCTCGGCCTTGTTGTCGACGTCGAGGGCGTCCGGGTAGTACGTCGAGAGCGACGACACCATCGACGAGAGGACGGCCATCGGGTGCGCCGTCGACGGGAAGCCCACGAAGAAGTGCTTCATGTCTTCGTGGATCATCGAGTGGCGCGTGAGCTTGGTCGTGAACTCCGCGAGCTGCGTCTTGTTGGGCAGCTCGCCGTAGATCACGAGGTACGCGACCTCGACGAAGCTCGACTTCTCGGCGAGCTCCTCGATCGGGTAGCCGCGGTAGCGGAGGATGCCCTTCTCGCCGTCGAGGAAGGTGACCGCGCTCTTGGTCGACGCGGTGTTCATGAACGCCGGGTCGAGGGTCACGAGGCCGGTCTTGGCGCGGAGGCTGGCGACGTCGATCGCCTTTTCGTCTTCGCTACCGACGACGACGTCGGCTTCGAACTTCACCGAGTCACTGATCTTGATCTCGATCTTTTCGGACACAGCAGCCTCCAACAGGTGACGCTTCTCGGATGCGCGCTCGCGCGGCCGTAAGAGCGCACCGCATCGAGCACAATCCCCACCGCCCCCGGTGTTTACACGAAAACCGAGCGGGTCTGTAGGGTCGACGATGCGCCGCGTCACGTTCACCTGCACTGGTCAGGTGCTCAGGAGGCGTTCTTCGCGATGCCCGCGCTCAGTTCTTCCAGAAGCGTCGCTCGTCTGCCTGGAGCAGCGCCAAACGCCGCTGCTCTTGGATCATCGCGCCGTAGGTGCGGGGCACGCGGGCGTCCGCGCCGAGGGCGAACAGAACGAGGAGCGCGGCCTCGGCGTCGTCGCTCGCGCGGTGGGCGCGCTCGAGCTTCACGCCCAAGCGGCTCGCCACCTCGGCGAGGGCCTTGGACTTCTCCGCGCGCTGAATTTCTCGCGCCCACACGAGCGGGTCCACCCAGTCGACGTCGCGCCGGAGGCCCGGCGGAAGCTTGGCGCCGCTCTGACCGTGACCCGGAATCCGTGCGAACTCGTTCGCGAGGAAGGCGCGATCGAACGCCGCGTTGTAGGCCGCGGGAACACAGCCCTCGAGCGCGGTCGCGATCTCGTGCGCGATCCCCTCGAAGCGCGGCGAGTCCTTCACGTCGTCGTCGGAGATGTGGTGCACCGCGCGCGACTCTTCGCTGATCGGGATGCCGGGGTTGATGAGCCAGTTGTATCGGGCGATGACGCTGCCGTTCTTGCCGACCGCGATGCCGACCTCGACCACGCGATCCTTCGACGCGTCACGGCCGGTGGTCTCGACGTCGAGGAGCGCGATCGGGATCTCTGACCACGGCGTGTCGGAGACGAACTCGTCGGCGATGCCGCGGATGACCGCGCGGAGAAGATGCGCGATCCCCGGGTAATGCCGCCCGGTCGGGAAACAGCCGCAGGCGTCGGCGCTGCCGCGGCTCACTTCGCGCCCGGCTTGCCCGTGGTCTTGGCCTGCGCGCTCGACGCGCTCGGTGCCGGCGCCGCGCCCTTCGCGGCCGATGCGCTCGGCGCAGCGCTCGCGGTCGCGGCCGCGCTCGAAGAGGGCGCGGGGGTCGCGGCCTTGGCGCCGCCGCCCTCGCTCATCATCTGGAGCTCGAGCGCGATCCACTCGCCGAGGTCTTGGCGGACGTCGAACTCGCGGCCGTTCACGTAGACGGTGGGCGTGCCCTTCACGTTGAGCGTATCGGCGAGCTTGCGGTCTTGCGCGATGCGGTCGGTGGCGGCCTGCGACGTCATGTCGGCCTTGAACTTGGCGAGATCGAGCCCGAGGTCCTTGGCGTAGCTCTGGAGATCGCTCTCTTCGAGGTGCTCGCGGTTGCCGAACATCTTCTTGTTCAGCTCCCAGAACTTCCCTTGCTGCGCGGCCGCGAAGCCAGCGCGCGCCGCGATCTCACCGTGCGGGTGGCTCGGGAGCGGCATGAACTTGTAGACGAAGCGCACCTTGTCTTTGCGCTCCTCCCACACCTTCTCGAACGTCGGCGCCATCGCCGCGCAGAACGGGCACTCGAAGTCGGCGAACTCGACGACGACGATCGGCGCGGACTCGGGGCCCTTCGACGGTGAGCCCTCGATCGGGACGTTCTGCACCTTCTTGGCGTCGAATCTGTTCTGGAAGGATTTTTCGATCTGTTCGCGCGACTGACCGTCCCGGACGCCCTTCAAGACGTACTTGGCGGCAGGAAGGCAACGCGAGCAGGCGCGGCTCTCCTTGATGCACTGAGCGATCGACACCGGCGTGTCGGCGCACGGCGCGAGGAACTCGTTCACGTAGCCGGCCCACTCGTTCTTCTCGCGCGGGGTGAGCGCACTCGTGTCGACGCCCGGCAGCGAGGTGTCACGAGCTGCCGACGCTTCTTTCGGGACCTCGGTGCCACCGCCGTCGGACTGTCCGCGGCAGGTCGAGCCCGAGGTCGCTACGGCCAAGGTGAGGAGCGAGATCTTGAGCTGGGTCCACATCGTCGGGGATGCACGATAGTCCGGCGCCGGGCGCCTGTCACCGCTCGGAAATGTGGCCGATCGGCGGCGCTGGCCGGCCCCTCGAAGAGGTCACGATGAGGCGCTCTCGCCGCCGAAGAACGCCGCGTCTCCCCCAAGAGGCGGCTCCATTGCACTGGGGCCGCGTCGATCCAGGGCGGTCGTCGCGTGGGTGTGGATGTGCTCAAACCCGCTGCTTTGGGCGTGCAGCGCAGTGACCGCAGATGGCACGCGCCGTGCGAGGGGGTGAACGTCGTCGAGTTCCCCTTGGGAGGATGAAAGAGATGAAGGCCCTTCGCCGCTGGCTCATTGGTACCTCGGTCTTTGCGTTCCTGGCAGTCGGCACCGGCTGCTCGAGCCAAGCCGAGGACGACAGCGAGGAGACCGAGGGCGCGCTCGGCGAAGACTCCGGCAAGATCGTTCAAACCTCCCAGACCGATCTCCTCCTCTATCAGGGGTACAACAGCGTCTTCGACAAGGGGCGCGGCGGCTGCGTGTCTTACGGCTCGAGCGCGATCCGCGTCGGCGACGTCGGCTTCGACGTGAAGATCGCCTGGGTCCGGTCGCGCGAGGAGCTGTCGCGTCAGCTCGGCTTCGATGCCGAGGCCTCGTTCAAGCTCCCGGTGGCGGGCGTCGACGGTCGCACCGAGGTGATGAACTCGTTCAAGAAGAGCGCGAGCAGCACGAGCCTCCTCGTGCGCGTCGGTAGCTACTACGCGATCGACGCCGGGCAGAGCTATCAGCTCACGCCCGAGGCCAAGTCGCTCCTCCAGAGCGACCCGCGCGGGTTCCTCCAGCGCTGCGGCGATGCCGTCCTCACCAAGCTTCAGTACCGGGCCGAGGTCCTCGGTCTCCTTCGTTTCGACACCAACGATCAGGAGCGCTCGACCAAGGCGGCTGCGAGCGCCGGCGTGGACGCGCCCAAGGTTGCGACGGTCGCAGACGCCAAAGCCAAGGTCGGCGGCAGTGTCGATCGCATGAAGCAGTCGTCGAAGGGGCAGCTGAGCCTCCAGCTGTTCACGTCTGGCTTCAACCCGAACTCCGGCCTCTCGGTCGAGAACCTCCAAGGCGACGGTGCGCTCAACCGCCTCGGCGAGCTCCTCGGGAAGATGGGCGAGTCGATCGCCAACGATCGCAAGGCCGCGCTCGACGGCGTCCGCGCTGGCTCGATCCCCGTGCAACCTGCTGGCACGACGGCCCCCGCGGCCGCGCCGCCGCCGGTCGAGAACCACGCGAAGCTCGCGGCCATCACCTATCACATGTACGGCGAGAACGACTCGATGCCGGTCGCGCCCATCACGCAGATGACGCAGGACCACGCGAGCTTCCTCCGTGACGTCGGCCGCGTGCAGGGCCACCTCGAGAGCGCGTACTACGAAGAGGTCAACGCGTTCGCGACGGCGTCGGATCAGGAGACGTACAACCTCGTCTCGACGCCCAAGGCCACGCTCGCCGAGCTCGGCCCGATCGCGCAGTCGTGGTCGAACAAGCTCCGACCGACCGACACCGCGAACCTCGTCTCCAAGCTCAAGGACGCCGAGCTCGCCTGCGTGCGGTTCGCGCTCACCGGCGACTTCTCCAAGTGCACGATGACCGACGACCTTCGCAAGCTCATCGCCGACGGGCAGAAGCAGCTCGACGACTACGCCGCGAACGGCCGCGTCCTCCGCATGAACATCCTCTACGGCTCGCAGAGCGAAGTGACGGTCGACGCCGCGAAGGCCGCTTGCGCGCGCACCGGCGGCCGCCTCCCCACCGACCAGGAAATGCAGTGGCTCCGCCCGGCCGTCGCCCAGAAGGGCGGCGTCGCGTGGGTCACGAGCACGCAGTGCCCCAAGTCGATCGGCATCTGGTCCGGTCAGGGCAAGCCCAACTGCTACAACGGCTGGTACATGGATTGGTACGACTCGATCCTCGACACGACCGGTCTCTCGCAGCGCGCTGCGCCGGTGTTCTGCGTCGGTACGAGCGGTCCCAAGTCGCTCGTGCTCGCGCCGCCCGGCGAGTGACCGAGCGCCAAACTAGCGAGCGTGGCGCGGGCTCTCCGAGAGGTGGGCCCGCGCACGCGTTTCATGGGTGTCCACGCCAAAAGAGCGACGCGCCCCGATCCGTGCCGTAAACTGCGCTCGTGCGCAGCGTGACCCTTCGCTATCCGGACCTCGCGTCGTTCGGGCGTGATGCCCGTCGCGAAGATCCGGAGCTCGCGCTGCCGGCCGATCAGCGCGCGCAAGACGGCGAGTGGGTGCTCGCCGTGTTCAAGGTGGACGAAGGACAGCACGCCACGGCGACCGCGGCGCGCGTCGAGGAGCGCCAAGGTGGCTTCGCCCTCGTGTTCGAGCCTCGCGACTGGTCTCGCGTGACCGACGAGCTGCTCGGGCCGGCGGCAGTCGAGCCGGCGCCGGTCTCCCGCGGTCGCGGTCGCTCCAGGCGACCACCGAAGAAGTCGGTGGCGCCGCCTCCGGCCTCCAAGCGTCGCGAGGCCACCACGAGCGCGAGCGACAGCGTGGCGCCGCGATCGCGTCGGCCGATGAAGAGCATGCCGCCGCCGTCGACGCGTGGCACGAGCGTGCTGACGCGAACGCTCGTCCCGCCGCCTGCGGCCGAGATTCACGAAGCGGACGCGCCCGATCACACGCTCGAGGCGCCCATCGATCCGGGCTCGTTCCGCCCGGCCTCGGGTCGCAAGGTGCCGCGCATCCTCCTCGTGGACGACGACGCGGACACACAAGCGATCGTGGCCGAGATGCTCGAGGCCATCGGCATGCAGGTCGAGGCGGCGTCGGACGGCGAGCGCGCGCTCGATCGGTTGGTGCTCCAACCTTTCGATCTCGTGGTCCTCGACTGGAATCTCCCGGGCATGGATGGCCTCGAGCTGTGCCAAGAGATTCGCAAGCACCCGCGGCTTGGCTCGCTCCCGGTCCTTTTTCTGACCGCGCGCTCCACGTCCCGCGACCTCGTCGACGCGTTCGCGGCGGGCGCCGACGACTTCGTGGCGAAGCCGTTTCGGGCGCCCGAGCTCGGCGCACGCCTCCTCGCGCTCCTTCGCCGGGCGAAGATCGGCTTGTCTTCTCCCCCTCCGGCGAAGTAGGCACGAGGGCCCCGAATGACCGACGACCTGCGCGAAGACGAGGACGGAGAGGGCGGCCCCGCGCCCGAAGGCGCCCGCGGCGCCTCCAAGGTCATCGCCGTCGGCGGCGGCCGCGGGGGCGTGGGCAAGAGCCTCGTCGCGGAGAACCTCGCGATCTACCTCGCGCAGCTCGGCAAGGCGGTGGTGCTCGTCGACGCCGATCCCACTGGCGCAAACCTCCACGCGCACTTCGGGCTCTCTGCCGCCAAGGTCGATCCGGCGACGATCATGGAAGAGCGCGGCGCAACCATCGAGCGCGTGCTCGTCGACACGCTGGTGCCGGGCCTCCGGCTTCTCCCCGCGCCGCTCGACACCATCGAGCTCCCGGCCATCCTTCGGCCCGGTCGCAAGGGGCGGCTCATGGGGCAGCTTCGCGCGATCCCCGCCGACTACCTCGTCGTCGACGTGGGGCCGGGCATGGCGCCGTTCCCCGTCGACACGATGCTCGGCGCGGACATCTCGGTGTGCGTCACCGTGCCGGAGCCGCCGGCCATCGAGGCGACGTATCGCTTCTTCCGCGCCGCGTATCGTCGCCGCCTCCGTCGCTCGCTCATGCGTGATCGCTTCCGCTTGCCGGTGATCGACCGCGCCATGGCCGAGGTGGGCATGCTCCCCGCGCCGCTCGACGTGGTGCGCTCGCTCGAGCGCATGGACAAGCGCCTCGCCGAGCTCGCGTGGGCCGAGGCCGGTCGCATGCACATGCAGCTCGTGGTGAACCAGACGCGCGTGCGCACCGATCTCGAGCTCGGCGTTTGGATGAGTGAGCTGGCGGCGCGGCACTACGGCGTGTCGGTCGACGATCTCGGGCACATCGAGCACGACGACACCGTGTGGCTCTCGGTGCGGCGCCACAAGCCGCTCCTCGTCGACAGCCCGACGTCGAAGGCTGCGCGCAACTTGGAGCGCATCGCGCGCCGCGTGATCGCGCTCTTGGCGGCGCACACCGAGCGCGCGTACGTGCCGCGACCGCTCCCCGGCGATCCGACGCTCTACGCCACGCTCGGCATCGGGCGCGCGTCGAGCGACGAAGAGATCCGCCGCGCCTACAAGCGGAAGAAGGAAATCTACGTCGAAGGCGGGCTCGCGGTGAGCTCGCTCCTCGTCGACGCGCAGCTCAAGAGCGAGCAAGCGCGCCTCGACGAGGCGTACGACACGCTCCTCGATCCAGTGCGTCGCCGCGCCTACGATCTCTCGACGTTCCCCGACGCCGATCCGCCCGCCGAGGTGAGCGCGAAGCTCCCGCGCGCCGCCGAGGCCGAGCAGATCCTCCTCCAGAGCGAGCTCGCGCGCGAGATCGGCCCCGACACCGAGTTCACCGGCGAGCTGCTCCGCAAGGTGCGCGAGTCGCAGGGCGCGACGCTCGCCGAGATCAGCGCCAAGACCAAGATCGCCAAGAGCCACCTCGCCGCGATCGAGGAGGAGCGCTTCGCCGATCTCCCCGCCGCGGTCTACGTGCGCGGCTTCGTGAGTGAGCTCGCCAAGTTCTTGAAGCTCGACGTCGCTCAGGTCCAGCGCACCTACGCGCGGCGCATGCAGCGCGCGCCTCTCGCGCCGCCTGCGGATGGCGACGCCGATCCTCGCCGCAAAGGCTCGTGATGCACGGCGCCACCCCGGACGGCGAGCGCGAGCGAGCGTCGTCGCGACTCCTGACCGCGCTCACGATCTTCGGCGTGGCCCTCGCGCCGCGCCTCGCCGCCGCGATCGTGTACGCCGGTGAGCCCGTCTGGGACGGTCACTACTACGACTTCGGCGCGAAGCGCATCGCGGCCGGGCTCGGCTACTCCGACGACGTGATCATCGGCGGCGTTCCGGTGTGGCATCCGTGGTGTCACTACCCGGTCGGGTTCAGCGCGTTTCTCGGCGCGGTCTATCGCGTGTTCGGCTCGGGGCCGCTCGTGGGGCCGCTCTTCGGTGCCGTGGTCGGCGCGCTCCTCGCGGTCGCTACATGGGCGCTCGCGGGGACGTTCATGACGGAGCGTCGCGCGCGCATCGCGGGCGGCCTCGTCGCGCTCCATCCCGGTCTCGTTCTTTATTCGGCGCTCGTGATGACCGAGCCTTTGGCCGCGCTCCTCACGATGGCCGCGTTCGTCGTCTTTTCGCGCACGCCCGAGCGGCCGCGGACGGCGGCGCTCGCGGGGCTCGTCCTCGGCGTGGCCACACTCGTGCGCCCGCAAGCGCTCCTCCTCGTGCCGTTCATGGGCGTCCTCCATGGTGTCGCGCGCGTTCGCGCCTCGGGCGCGAGCGCGTCGCCGAGCGCGTGGCTCCGCGCCTCGACGATCGGCCTCGCGCTCACTGCGGCGACGACGCTCCTCCCGGTCTTGCCATGGACGGCGCGCAACTGCCGCGTGATGGACGGATGCGCCCTCGTCAGCACCAACGGCGGCTGGAACCTCGCCATCGGGGCCTTCCCGCGCGCCACCGGCCGCTTCGAGACGCTCCGCTCGTCGGACGGCTGCCGCGAGGTCACCGGTCAGGTGCAGCAAGATCGCTGCTGGCTCACCTACGGCACCGAGCAGATCCGCGCGCATCCCGGCTTCTGGCTCTCGCTCATCCCCAAGAAGCTCTCGTTCACGTTCGATCACGAGTCATTCGCGGTGGAGTACTTGCACGAGGCCAAGCCGTGGGAGTGGCCCGAATCACGCCGCGCGAGCGCGCGTGAGCTCCTCACGCTCGTGCACCGGCTCCTCGTCGCGGCGGCGGCGTTCGGTGTGGTCGCGTTCGTGCGGCGCGGCGGCGCAGGACGTATGCAAATTGCACTGATCGTGAGCGTGGCGGCGCTCATCTACGACGCGGGCTTCGGGAACGCGACGGCGCGCTTCTGGCCGCTCGTCCTCTTCGTGTCGGTCGTGCCGTGGCTTCCGCTGCCCGGGCGGCCGCCGGTGCCTCCCGGATTTCTCCTCGTGGTGGCGTTCATCGCCACCACGGTGGTCACGCACGCGATCTTCTTCGGCGAAGATCGCTATCACGTGGTGGTCACGCCGGCGCTCTGCCTCCTCGCCGCCGCCGCGCTGCGTCGACCGGCACGCGCGATCCGCGCGCGCGGCTCATCGTCAACCGATGGCCTTCTTGGCGTCCGCGAGCTCGGCGCTTAGGCCGTAGTCGGGGAAGTCGGTCGCGAGGACCTTCTTCATCGCGGCGCGATCCTTCGGGCTCGCCTTCTTCGACCACTCCGCGAGTGCCTTCAGCCCCGCCGCCTTCTTTTTGCCGAGGAGCTGCGCCATGAGGAGGCGCGCGCGAAGATCGATCTCTTCGTCGATCGGCACCTTGCGCGAGAGCTCCTTCACGAGCGCGGCGCCGAGCTTGATCGCGTCGTCGTAACGCTTCGCGTCCAGGTGGATGAGGAGGATGTTGGCGCCCGAGAGCGCGTTCCGATTCCAGGCCATCGCATGCTCGTAGGCCGCGAGCGAGCGAGCGTCGTCGCCCACGCCGTGCTCGGCCACGCCGAGGAGGTGCCACGCTTCGCTCACGAGATCGTCGAGCTCCTCGAGCACGTCGGGATCGTTCGCCGAAGGCGAGGGCGTCTCGAAGTCGCGGAGGAGCGGCTCGAGGATTGCTTTGGCGTCTTTGGGCTTGTCGGCCTCGAGCTTGTCGTTGGCCTTGTCGACCGCGGCGCGGAGCTTTTGGCCTGGTGACTTCTCGCCCTTGGCGAGGAGCACCTTGGAGAAGAACTCGTCGAGGCTCGGCGCGAGCGGCCAGAGCTCTTCCATGAAGACGGCCACGCGATGCGGCGCCTTGCCGTCGACCATCACGCACTGCCCGTCGGCCTTAC
>JBGAJR010000007.1:0-258820 GCA_044224815.1 Polyangiaceae bacterium | reverse complement strand
TCCGGCTCGATCATCAAGACCTCCGACGCCGGAGGTGCCACGACTTGCCCTGTTTCCATCGACTTTTACCATCCTTCCCGCCACCGGGAAGGGGGTCAGCTTTAGTGTCGCCAGGGGGTCAGTTTTACTGACGCTCAACACCAAGGTCGAGCCTGTCGAGCGTGTCGCCGCGTGTTGGAAGGACAACATCCGAAACGCCCACGAAGCGGAAGCGAACGTCGTATGGCTTCGTCAGACGGAACTCCCGCCGGAGAGTGCCGTTGACGATGCGCACTTCAACTTCGTCGGTCATCTCGAACGCCTCGACGGTGAACGTCACGGCGCCTTCGCCCGATTCATCGTGATGCACGTCACGAAGCTTCGCGTCGTGAAACGAGGGCCAATAGCCAAACGCATTGAGCACGTGCTCCGCTCCGTCAATGTGCCCCGGTGCCCTGCGCATGGATGACCACAAGGAGGTTACCTCAGCGGCGTAGCGCCTCGGTTGCTTGTCGTGCGGCCAGCGGCACCGGCGGACGAGCGTCACGGCCGGGGCGACGATCGACAGCGCGCGAGCGCGTGTTCGACAGGCGACCGCCCCCGACCGACAAGGCCGCTTGGACGATCGACAAGGACCTGGACCGATCGACAAGCGAAGCAAGCCGATCGACAAGCCCGAAGGAGCGACCGCCAAGCGCCCACGCTGCGAGAAAGCTCAAAATGCCCCGGGAGGAGGCTTGGGTCATGAACGCGCACACCGCGGCCCTCCTGTGCGCCCAAGATGCCGCTTTCTCGGTTGTGCCGGCGGGTCCGCTCAGAGACTTTGCACGACAAGCGAGCGGTCGCCACTAGCAACTTGTTCGCGTTGAGCTCAGCGCTTCCCTCGGCGGAGCCGCTTCATGATGATCGCGATCTCTTCCCTGAGGTCCGCGTCGGTCTCGAGATCCGTCAATGCGGCATGGGCTTGCGGGGCATCGGAACGTTCGAGTGCGCTCAGCAAGAGCAAACGGCTCGCCCCGTGGCGACGATCTCGCGCGAGCGCGATGACCTCGCCGATGACCTGGTCGTCTGCGGCAGCGGCAATGGCGGCGGCGAGCCCGCTTCGCACGCGCTCGTCGCGCTCCTCGACGTAGAGGGCGGTGAGCGCGCTCCAGCCAGCAGCCTTGGACTCGGGGACGGTGATGTAGCCCCTTCTGGAGGCGGACAGGTCCACAACGGATAGGCTGGACACATGTCGAAGACATTCGAAGCGGAGCCGGTGCTCGCTTTCGAGCGGAGGAAGCCGGGGACGCGGCGGCGGTACACGGCGGAGCAGAAGAGGATGATCCTGGAGGAGGCAGCGCGGCCCGGGAACTCGATCTCGGGAGTCGCGCGGCAGTTTGGGATCTCGCCAAGTCTCGTCTTCCATTGGAAGCGGCAGATGGACGAGGGTGCACAGCAAGCTCTCGAAGCGGGCGAGGCGGTGGTGCCCGAGAGCGAGGCAAGGATGCTCAAGGCGAAGGTCCGTGAGCTCGAGCGCTTGCTCGGTAAGAAGACGATGGAGGTCGAGATCCTCAAGGAGGCGATCGAGGTGGCCCGCTCAAAAAAATGGCTACCGCGCGGCTCCTCCTCGAGCGGGGAAAGTGGACAGTGAGCGCGGTTGCACGAGCGCTCGGACTCTCCCACCCGCACCTCTCGGCGAATAGGCAGCCGAGTGAGCCGCGCGGAGCATCGACCAAGGCCCCCGACGACGACGCGCTGATCGCGCGCATCCGCGCGGTCGTCCAGCGCCGCGGCAGCTACGGCTATCGTCGCGTCACGGCGATCCTGAATCGGTCTCGTGACGCCCCGAGGGTCAATCACAAGCGAATCTACCGCGTGATGCGTGGCGCGGGCCTGCTGCTCCCACGGTACACCGGTCGCCCCGTGCGCACGCACGACGGCAAGGTGGTCACGGCGGCGAGCAACATGCGTTGGTGCTCCGACAGCTTCGAGATTCGCTGCTGGTCGGGCGAGCGCATACACGTGGCCTTCGCACTCGACTGCTGCGATCGTGAAGTCGTCGGCTGGGTCGCGAAGCCGGAGCATCTGGTCGGCGAGGACATCCGCGACCTCATGGCGCAGAGCCTCGAAGCTCGATTCGGAGCGGGCACCACGCGGGTACCTGCGCCGCTCCAGTGGCTCAGCGACAACGGTCCGCCCTACACGGCCAACGAGACGCGCGCCTTCGGCCGTGCCGCTGGCTTCGAGGTCTGCACGACGCCGTCCTACTCGCCCGAATCAAACGGCATGGCGGAAGCCTTCGTGAAGACCTTCAAGCGCGACTACGTGTACCTCGCCGAGCTCCACAATGCCGACGAGGTCCTCCGCGCGCTCGCGGCTTGGTCTGACGACTACAACGAACACCACCCGCATCGCGGGCTCGGCATGCGCTCACCGAGGCAGTATCGAGCGCTACTTCTCGCAGCTGCTTAGCTCAGGTCTCTAACCCGACCTGTTTGCTCTTGCGGGGGCAACTCCAGACGGCAAGCGCGCGCGCTATCCCTTCGCGAACTACCGACGGGTAGAGCTGCGGAAGGTGCGCAAGCAGGATTGGCAGCGCGTTCGTATAGGCGCGCGAATCGTTGACCAGGTCCCAGACCGACTGCACCGCGATGCCAGCCTGTCGAAGGTCCTCGATCACCGGGGCTTCGGCCAGACGGTATTCGGACTCACGTTGCAGTCGCGCGTTCTCCTCCCGCGCCCGCTTCGCGACGTACTCGGGGTCGGCGTTGAGCTTCGCCACCAGCTCGGCTGCGGAGATCTTCTTCGTCATGAGCGAGCGTGGCGCCATCGCCAATCCCTTGCTCGTTCGAAGCTATCAGACCCGGACTGCGCGCGCCCCGAACCAGTCCGATGCGTCAGGTGAATGGCAGCCACGACGTGTGCTCATACTCGAACGCCGCTTGGCGCTTTGCCTCTTCAACAGAGGCGTGCCAAGTGTCACTGAGCAGCGCATCGCTCGAATCCTTCCGCAGGAGAAAGAAGTCGGTGCCTTCCACGGCAATCGTGAGCGTGGCGACCGCGCCATTGGCCGCTTCGTCCGTCGTCGCGAGGACGCGACGCGGGGTGCCGAGCTCTGCAACTACTCGCGAGAAGAACAGGGGTGTCATGGTAAGCGACGGTCCGCCGATCGTGATTGCGCGCGCAGCGGTCGCGCGAGTCGAGTCGACACCGTCGTTGCGGTGATGGCTACTTCCCTACGTCGAGACGATCGAAATGCGCGACCGGATCGTTGTACTCGGCCTCGTCCTCGGCGCTAGCAACGGACCCTGCCACGACGTACCCGCGCCAAGAAGCTCCTGCGATGAGGTACACCTGTCGGGATCCCAGCCCCAGGAGACCCAAGCTCCGGGGATCAACCACTGACGCGTCGCCCAGCCGAATCGCGAGCCCTTCGAAGCAAGTCGGAGAAGAGAGGCTCGCGACGTTGGTGAACAGGATGCTGACGCGCGTCGAGCACCGGGATGACTTCGGACTCCTGAGCAGCAGCTCGCCGTGACCGACGGAGTATTGCCAAAGCTCGAAGGTGCGCGCGAGCCAATCCGATCGCATCTGCATGGTTCGCTCGCGCAAGCTGCGCTGCAGCTCGTAATCCTTCGCGACCTCCGTATTCAAGAAAACACGCCTCGCTCGTGTTGGCCAGATGCGCTCCTCACCCACGCCGACCCCTCGTCATGGAGAACAGTCGGTGATGCAGGGTGGCATCGGTCGGGCACGCAACGCCTTGCACCCGCCTCTGGCGACGCACCCCAAGAAGCGGACGTTCAGCGCGACGAGTCGGGGGGCGCGGCCGGCTTCAGCCAGCACTCGAACGCCTCGCCGATCCTTACGGCGTCCGGGACCGACGTGCCTCGCGCGAGAGGCACGTCGCCGTTTGACGTCTCTATGATCACCAAGGTGAGCGTGCCCCGCGTGCCGCCGCGGCCTCGCACGTGGTCGATCTGAACGTGAGCGCGATGCACGTCGTGACGCGGAAACACGCGTCGCCCATGCAAACCAAACACGCGCCACGAGATCTCGCACGCGCCCGTCTCGGAGAGGACGCACGTTCGACGGGTCCGCGTGCGGGTGACCAGGGCCACCCAGCCGCAGGTCGCCGCGAGCCAACCGGCAGCGACGAGCTGGACGGGGAGCGACTCGTGGAGCAGGCGGGCTCCCGCGCGGAC
Source organism: Polyangiaceae bacterium (assembly GCA_044224815.1). Lineage (GTDB taxonomy): Bacteria > Myxococcota_A > Polyangia > Polyangiales > Polyangiaceae > JADJCA01. Next base: position 254,654 of record JBGAJR010000007.1, on the reverse strand, counting down.
GCCGACGAATCCGATGGGCAGGCTCCAGAGGAACAGGAAGCACGCGCTCGCGATCCAGGTCGGCTCCGGCCCCACCTCGATTGTGACGCCTAGGGTCGTTCGATGGATCGCCACGGACTGTCTCATGGTCACGTGATTGAGGCCCGCTCCGCGGACCCGCTCTTCTCCGACATTCGCGAGGGGCGCAACAAGTGGAACCATGACACGGTCGCGGCAGCCGACGCCACCGCTGAGTGGCGACGCGTCCACGTGCGCGGTCGAGTGCGAGGCGGTTGCGAGCTGGGGCCTGACGCCGATGGCGTTGATTCACAGGCTCCACGCGAGCGCACGGGAAGGCAGCGGTTCTGTGCGAGAGATGGCTTCAAGTCGACCGCGGCACGACAGGTCAGGGCGCGGTGCCTTCGTCATGTTCGCCTGGGATAGAAGCAGCAGAGGAGCGCGGGCGGCTCGAGCAGCGCTCGACAACGTCACTCCGTAGTCGCCTGCCCAATCCAGTGCGATAGCGCCTCGGCAATCCGGGTGGCGTCGAGAACGGACAATCGAGCAGGGAAGAACCGATCGTCGCCTTGATCGGTCTCGAGAACGACGCGAACCAGTGTGCCTCGCAAGCCACCACGCCCGCTCCAGTCGCGGACGTCCGTTCGCACGCGTCGGATGTCGGATCGTGCGCATCGGCGGGTGCGCCCGACGCCGAAAAGCTGAGTCCGAAGCCACAACGAATCAGAGCGCAGCTCGCAGCGATACTTGAGGAGACCGCGACCTAGCGACAGCAGGAACAGCAGCGCTCCTCCCAACCAAACGAGAAGCGTTGCCGCGACGAGGTACGGGTGCTCGAGTCCAACTCCATTGAGACGCAGGCTTTGGTGCGCCGGAGCGCGACGCAGAAGCGGATCGCCTACCCAAAAGAGAAGCACCAAGCCAGGTACGAAGGACAAGTTGTCCGATCCGATACGGATGACGACCCCATCCCCGCTGGTCGATATCTCGATGGGCCTACTCATGGCGCAGCACGCGGCAGTCGGCCTTCGGGCGTCCCGACGAAGTGAATGCCGTCGAGACCGGGCCGGCGAGTGGATTACGGGTCGGAGGAGAAGCCCGTCGTCCAATGATCCTTGCCGACAGTATAGCGGTCCACGCAAAACCCGGCGGGATACATCGCGAACCCAGGCAGCTTGCGAGCCCGATCGACGGCCGCGTCCGCTTCTGACTGCGACGCGTAGACTCCGATCAGCTTCACGTTCTCGTCGTCTTCACCCTCGCGCGCGGTGTGGTGTACCAGGAAGACGTCCATGCGCATTACTCCACGTCCGAAGGATCCATGAAGGACCGGTCTCCCCACTTCTGGATCTGGTTGAACTCGGTTCTCGGCCCTTTCTCGTAGGTGCCGGGGCCGTACTGTTCGTCGAGCCGCGTGGCGAAGTCGCGTCCATTCTCGCCGACGTACGGATGTGCGGCACAACAATCACGCGCCGCCATAGTAGCCGCGTGGCGTGTCGCGCTTGAGCGCGTGAATCGAAGCGCGCGGCGTCACTCCTCGGCGGGAGACGGCTTCTTGCGGGCGACGATGAACGAGACGCCGATCGAGACGAAGTAGAGGCCGACCAAGATGCCGCTCACGATGAGTTGGCTCATCACCTCGGGCCCCGGGCTCGCGACCGCGCCCACGACGAACGAGAGGATGATGGCCCAGCGGCTGAACTTCACGAGCTGCTGCGGCGTCACGATGCCGGCGAACGCGAGGAAGCCGATGAACAGCGGCAGCTCGAAGATGAACCCGAAGGCCAGAATCATCCGCGTGTAGAAGTCCAAGTAGAACTCGAGCGTCGGGCGCTGCGTGAGCACCGTGCCCGTCTCGGTGACCGGCCCGAGGAGCGAGAAGAAGTAGCCGAACGTCACCGGGAACGCGATGTAGTAGGCGACGAGGCATCCCGACGTGAACAGCGACGTCGAGAAGAACACGAAGGGGATGATGAACCGCTTCTCCTTCGAGTAGAGCCCAGGGCTGATGAACGCCCACAGCTGATAGAAGATGACGGGCATCGACAGGATGATGCCGGCCGTGATCGAGAGCTGCATGTAGCCGACGAACACGTCGGCCGGGGAGAGCGTCTGGAGCTCGGGCTTGCCCGGGAGCTGCCGCGCGATCCACGCCTTTTCGTACGGGCCGACCAGCATCGCGAGGAGCTTCTCGCGGTAGTTCCACGCTGCGATGCTGCAGATGAAGAGCGCGATCGCCGCGCGCACGACACGCACCCGGAGCTCACCGAGGTGCTCCCAGATCGTCATCTTGAGCTCGGCTTCCGGATCGGCCGGCGCCTCGGTCGTCGTGTCGGCCTCGTCGCTCATGAATCACCGGTGGGAGGCGGCGCCGCCGCTTCGGGCGTGGGCTCGGGCGGGAGCGCGGTCTTCGCGGTCGCCACGTCGCTCGGCGCGGCCGGCGCTTCTTCGGCCTTCGCGCCGGGATCGACCGCGGGCATTCCGATCTGGGTCGGCACGACCGAGTCGCTCTTCTTCGGCTCCGGCGGCACCTCCGCGTTCGCGTCGCCCATCATGTAGAGGGGATCGCGCGCGAGGTCCGACTTGGCCAAGAGATCGACGTACACGACCGCGGTGTCGGGCAACGCTCCATAGGCGTCGACGCCCTCGCGCGGGTACTCGCGGTGCCGGAGCGCCGCCATCGAGATGTCGAGGTACCCGGCGTCGTCGCTCGGCGAAAGCCCGCCTGCGCCGCCGCCCGTGCCCGCTCCGGCGGACGAGACGGCCGCGCCGGCGGCGTTCAAATCGACCGTGGCTGCCTCACGGATCCCGTCGAGCTCACCGCGCGCGAGCTTTCGGATCTCTTGGATGTCGGCGGCGAGCCCCTCGTTTTGAAGGACGTCGTCGATGCCGCTCTGGACGCGCAGATCGAGCGCCATGCGGCGGAGCTTGCCCGCCCAGCGGCCGGCCTGGCGCAGCACTTTGGGCAGATCCTTGGGGCCGATCACCACGACGGCGACCACGATCACCATCAGGAGCTCGCCAAAGCCCATGCCGAACATCGGAAGGCAAGGTACCACACCGGCGCCCGCGCGGTCGCGCGCGCCCAGCGCCCGATCCGGGCGTTTTTGCGACCACCGGCGCGCCCCGTGCGCTAAGGCGGAGGCGTGGAAACGGCCCCGCGAGCCCCAGAAGCCTCAGCGATCGACGCCGCCGCGAGCGGCGCGTCGAGGATCGCGGTGCAAGGCGCGACGGCGGCCGAGCTCGCCGCCCGCCTCGACCTTCCCGAGGCTGAGCTTCGGCGCGTCATCGCGCACGTGCGAAGGGGCGGGGACCTCTCCGGCCACATCGAGCAGGTGCGCCGCACCACGATGGAGCGACTGCGGAGCGCGTGCGACGTGCCCGCGCTCACGATCGTCACCGAGGAACGGAGCGCGGTCGATCCGTTCCGCAAGTTCGTGGTCGGCCTGGGCGACGGCGAGCGCGTCGAGACGGTGCGCATCCCGCTCGAGAAGGCCGGACGCTTCTCGGTCTGCGTGAGCTCGCAGGTCGGCTGCGCGCTCGGCTGCACCTTCTGCGCGACGGGCCGCCTCGGTCTCCGCCGCAACCTCGAGGTGTGGGAGATCATCGAGCAAGTGCGCATCGTCGATCGCTCGCTCGAGCGCGGCGAGCGCGTCCACGGCGTCGTCTTCCAAGGCATGGGCGAGCCCATGGCCAACCTCGATCGCGTGCTCGCGGCCATTCGCGTGCTCTCCGATCCGAGCGGCCTCGCCATCGACGGTCGCGCCGTCACCGTGTGCACGTCGGGCCTGCCGAGCGGCATTCGTCGTCTCGCCGCCGAAGCGCCCAAGGTGCGGCTCGGCCTCTCGCTCGGCACGGCGGTTCGCGCGCGCCGCCGATCGCTCATGCCGATCGACGCCGCCCACTCGCTCGACGAGGTCTTCGCCGCGGCCGCCGAGCACGCGCGCGTGACCACGCTCGCGCCGATGTGGGCGGTCACGCTTCTTTCGGGCGTGAACGATGGCGACGACGACGCCGACGCGCTCGCCGAGGCCGTCCTCTCGTTCACCACGGCGACCGGCGTTCGCCCGCGGCTCAGCGTGATCCCGTACAACGCGATCGGCGACGCCAACGGCTCGCTCGATCCGTACGCGCGGACGCCGCTCGAACGCGAAGAGGCCTTTCGCGAGCGGCTCCGCGCGCGCGGCGTCTTCTCGCACAAGCGCTACAGCGGCGGCGGCGACGTCAACGCAGCCTGCGGACAGCTCGCCGCACGAGCCGAGGGTCCCCGGCCCGGCCGACGACGCCCGTCGACCACGGACTGACGCCGCGCGAAAAATCGTCGGGCCGGTCTAAAGGATTCGAAGCCGGCAGCGAATAGGCGAGGGGAGGCGACATTCGTGCGCGCATGACGCCGCTCGATCGGTCGACTTCGGGAGCCCTCGCATGAACCTTCGCATTCGCATCCTTTGCTTTTTCGTCGCCGCCGCCTCGACGGCGTGTGGTGGCCAGGCCGACTCGGGCCCGATCACCAGCGACGCAGTTACCGATGGCGGAGCCGCCTCGGGACCGACGTCCGACGTCCCTGATGCAGCGACCGATGCGCGCGTCGTCGCCGACGCGGGCGAGTGCCCATCCGCACTGACCTTCCTTGGGAACGAAGAGCCCATCGTCGCGAAGGCGGAGGTCGCGCCCCAGCCTGCGGGCGGCGTCATCGTCGATGGCACGTACGTTCTCACGCGCGCGGTGCTCTACACCGGCGACGGCGGTACGAGCGGTCCCACCGCGCAGACGGCGGGGCTCACCATTCGCATGGCCGGTGGCGTCGCCGAGATCGTGGCGGACGGCGGCCGAACCCACGCGACGGCCACGTTCGCCGTCTCGGGAACGACGCTCACGACGCACCAAACCTGCCCGTCGCCGCGTGACCAGACCGTCGGGTTCACGGCCGCGGCTGACACGCTCGTCGTGTTCATGCCCCGCACGAGTCCACCGTCGTCGACGCTGGTCGAGACGCTGACGCGCCAATGAGCAGCGTCAGTCGGCGATCGCGCGCTTCACGTCCTCGGGCACGAGATCGCTCGGGAGCTTGAGGCCGGCCACGATCGCGCGAAGCTTGGCCTTCTCGGCGTCCTCGAGCACGCCATCGGCCATCGCGGTGGCCCACGTGTCGCGGAGAAAGATGCCGAACACGTCGCGCACGTCGATCAGCGTGAGCTTGCCGAGGCCGTAGAGCTCGCGGAGCTCCTTCTGTTCGTGCGGCTCGAGGACGCCGTCGTCGAACACTTTGACCAGCTTCTCGTACAAGACGCGCCGGAGGCCCGTGAGCTCGTCTGCCGTCATGGCCCCAGTCTATCCGCGCTTGGCCGGGCACCGAAAGGCGATACGCTGGCGCTTCGGATGGACGGCTATTTCGTGGGCCTCGTGCTGGGCGCGATCTTCGTCACGCCCTTCGTCGTCTTCTACTTCCTGTTCATCCGGTGGTGCGACCGGTTCGAGCCTGAGCCGTTCTGGCTGCTGGGCCTCGCGTTCTTGTGGGGCGCGATCTTCGCCACGCTCGGCGGCGGCATCTCGAGCGCCATCTCCGAGAGCGTTCTCAGCTCGGTGGCCGGCGTGAGCGAGAAGGCGCCCGCGATTCAAGCCATCGGCGCCACGGTGTTCGCGCCCGTGTTCGAAGAAGGCTTCAAGGGCGTGGGCGTGCTCCTCATCTGCCTCATCAGCGCCCTGGGCCTCAAGGAGTTCGACGGCGCGCTCGACGGCGCCATCTACGGCGGCGTCGTCGGCCTCGGGTTCACCCTCACCGAAGACATCCTCTACGTCGCCAAGCAGTTCGCCGAGACCGGCCTGGGCGGTTTCCTCGGCCTCCTCTTCGTGCGCACGGTGCTCCTCGGGCTCTCGCACTGCACCTTCACCGCGTGCACGGGGCTCGCGCTCGGGATCGCGGCCGAGCGTGGCACGGCGGCCCGCATCTTCCTCCCACCCATCGGCCTCGCGGGCGCGATGCTGCTCCACGCCATCCACAATGGCCTCCCCACGTTCTTCGGCGGCGCGGGCGCGGCGCTCATGATCCTCATCTCGTGGGTGATCGATCTCGGGTTCTTCGCGCTCCTCGCCGTGCTCGTGAGCCGCGATCGCGCCACGATCATTCGCGAGCTCTCGAGCGAAATCGGCGGCATCCTCCAGCCGCAAGAGCTCGTCCTCGTCTCGTCGTACTTCGCGCTCGGCTCGCGCAACGTCTCCGCGCTCTTCTCGCAGGGCTGGCGCGTCTTCCGCTCGCGGCGCGACAAGCAGCTCGCGCTCGTCGAGCTCGCGTTCGTGAAGATGCGACGCCGCCGCGGCGAGTCGGGCCGCGATCTCGATCAGAAAGAGTGGAAGCTCCGCAACGACATCGCGCAGCTCACCGCGCGCGGCGTCTGGCTCTCCTGAGCCGTCGCCACACGCGGCGAGCTTACGGCGACGCGCTCACTTCGTGAGGACGCGCGAGTAGCCGGACACGCGGATGGCCGCGTACGGCGTCGTCTGCGGGATCATCACGAAGCCACCGGGGAGGTGGTCGAACGCGAAGTACGAGCCGCGAACCGTGGCCTTGACCGCGCCCTTGGCGTCGAGGAGCTGGACCTCGCGCGGCTCGCCGATGGGCGCGCGGCGCGGCGTCACGATCTTGCCGAAGCTCTCCGGGCCGTCGGCGCCGATCGTCACGAACTGGAATGCTTCGCGATTGCTGCTCGACGAGCCGGCGGCCGGGGCGGCCGGGAGCGCCTTGCCCTTGTTGACCGTCGAGAGGCGGTCGAAGAGACCCTTGTACGTGTAGTCGCTGACGAACGTCGGCGAGCAGTAGCTCATCATGTCGTGCGCGTCGGTGGGCGCGATGAACGACTGGTTGACGAGATCGTACGCCCACGTGCCGAGCGTGGCGTCGGGGTGACCCGACGAGGGGAAGGCGGGATCGACGCCGTCTATCGAGCCGAAGTCCGAGCACGGCGCGTGGTTGCGGCCGTGCGCGTGACCGACCTCGTGGGCCATGGTCTCGGCGGCCGACTCGCCGTGGAAGCCCACGCCGATGCTGGCGCGGAAGTACGCGTCACGCGGATCGCTCACGACGGTGCTGAGACCCGCGACGCAGCCGCCGCCGCAGAACTGCGCTTCGGACGGCGCTGCGTTGAACGCGCCCCAGTAGTAGACGTCGTCGTCGACGCCGTCGCGCTCGCGGAGGTCGGCGAGGGCCTGGAGGAGCTCGCTCCAACCTTGGCCGGAGCCCTTGACCGTGCTGCCCCACGTGAACGGCTGGCGCACCGTGACCTCGACGTTCGGCACCGGGTAGCGGGCGAACGCGACGTCGCGATCGATCTGGAGCTGCGCGGCGCTCGTGTCGGGCAGGCGCCCCGAGCCGTCGGCCGTGTACTTCACGGGGACGATGACGATCTTGAGCGACGGCCCCGCGCTCTTCACGCCGAGATCGGCGGAAGTTCCGTCGGTGGGGAAGCGCGCGCTCGAGTCGGTGCCGTCGGCGACCGGGTCGGCGTTCTCGTCGGTGACGGCCACCGAGTATTGCACGCCGAGCGGCAGGTACTGACCGGGCACCGTGAAGTTGAACGTGGACTCGGCGTTGCCGTCCGTCGACGCGCTCGAGAGCTTCTTGGTGTCGCTGATGGCCTTGAGCGGCTTGCCGTCACCGTCGAGCAGGCTGAGGACGGCCTTGAGCGACCGGGCCTTGTAGCCCGAGGCGGGCTTCACGTAGACGCGAACGAGCGCGTCGCGCGCGGCGACGAGCGGGATGCTCGGCGTGGCGGCGTTGCCGCTCTTGGCGATCGTGGCCTTGAGGCCTTGGAAGAGCGCGACCTCGGTGATGGCGAGATCGCCGGCGAGCTTCGCCGTGACCGACTTGGGCACGGACGAGCCTTCGTCACCGGGAAGCGTCGAGTTGGGATCCTTGTCGGAGCTGCCCGCGCCGCCCGAGCTCCCAGCACCGGGGCCGCTGATGTACGTGCCTCCGCCGCCCGAGCAGGCCGCCACGAGGAGAAGACCGATCACGCCGAGGAAGCTCGTTCGCATGGCACCACCCAACATCTCTGGCCCGACTACGTCGAAGGGGAGCGTCTTACCCCTCCGCCGGTGCTCGAATGAGCACCTGGATCGTCAGTGCGCCAGAGTCATAACGCCGGTCTTGGTGCCGCGCCATACTTCCTGACTGCAAACGCGCGTTGCGAGACGTGCCAGGTTTGTGCAGTGACTTCGTAGTGTTGCAAGCCGCACGCACGCCCCGGGAAAGGGAGGTTTGCCCGCGCGGAAACGGACTTGAGACGTTTCGGCGACCTTTCTCGGAACTGATTGAAATGACGACATAAATCAGCGCTTTCGGTCAAGGGCCCCACTTGGCTTCGAGCGCGAAGCCCGGCCGGCCCGCGCCCGGCCGAACGTGGAAGACGAGGAGCTTCGTCGGCGCGACGACACACCGAAGGAGGGTGGGGACATCGCCCGTTTGGACGGGAACGCCGACCGCATCGACGCTCCCGCTGTCGCCGACGCTCGCGACGACGCGCACGAGGCCGGTGGTTCCGCTCCCGCGCGCGCACGTGTCGAGCCCGTCGGCCAGCGACTCCGCCGCGGCGCGCACCTCGTCCTTGTCGAGCCCGCGCGACTCGGCCACCGCCACGGTCGCGCGCGCGCGCTGCGCGACGTGCTCGTAGGTGGTGGCGGCTCCGGTCTCGGCGCCGCCGACCTCGTTCTGGCTGTCGGGCACGACGTCGCGGACGGGCCGCGATGCGCAGCCCGCCGCGAGCGCGGCGATGAAGAACGTCGCGCGCGCGCGGCTCACTCGCCGAGCACGTTGCGTGCGATGACGAGGCGCTGGATCTGGCTCGTGCCCTCGTAGATCTGGAGGACCTTCGCGTCGCGCATCAGCTTCTCGACCGGGTAGTCCTTCACGTAGCCGTTGCCGCCGAAGACCTGCACCGCGTCGATCGCGGTCTGCATCGCGGCGTCGGCGCCGAACGCCTTGGCGAGGCTCGACGTCAGCGGATTGCGGATGCCCTTGTCGAGGTTCCACGCCGCCTTGTGCGTGAGGAGACGCGTCGCCTCCACGCGGATGGCCATCTCGGCGATCATCGCTTGCACGAGCTGGTGCGACGCGATCGGCACGCCGAACGTCTTGCGCTCTTTGGCGTACGCCACCGACTCGTCGAGGCAGCGCTGCATGAGGCCGGTCGCGATCGCGCCGATGTCGGGGCGCGTCTGGTTGAAGGTCTCCATCGCCACCTTGAAGCCGTGGCCGGGCGGCGCGAGCACGTTCTCAGCCGCGACCTTGACGTCCTCGAGCATCACGACGGCCGTGTCGCTCGCGCGCTGGCCGAGCTTGTCCTCGTGGCGGCCGACCTTGAGGCCCGGCGTGTCGCGCGGGACGATGAACGCGCCGATCCCCTTGTGACGGAGCGCGGGGTTCTCGGTAGCGAAGATCACGTAGAAGCTCGCGAGCGACGCGTTCGTGATCCAGCACTTTTGGCCGTTCAAGACGTAGCCGCCGCCGGAGTCCTTGGTGGCGACGGTCTGGAGGCCCGCGACGTCGCTTCCGGCCGCCGGCTCGGTGGTCGCGTAGCTCGCGAAGACGGGCTCCGACGTGAGCCAGCCGAGGTACTTCTTCTTCTGCGCGTCCGAGCCCGCCAAGATGATCGGCGTCGCGGCGAGCGTGTTGGCGGTGAGGCTCGTCTGGATGCCGGTGCATCCGTACGCCATCGCCTCGACCAAGAGGACGCCGTCGACGTCGCTGAGGCCGGCGCCGCCGTACTCGGACGGGAACGTCGCGTTGACGAGCCCGAGCTTCCACGCCTCCTCGAAGACGTCGCGCGGGAAGCGCGACTCGCGATCGCACTCGGCGGCGACGGGGATGATGCGCTCCTTGGTGAAGCGGCGCGCGGTCTCGACGAGGGTGCGCTGTTCGTCGGTGAGCTCGAAGTCGATCATGGCTACGTCCTTGCTCGGTTCTTCCGTTTCTCGATGTCGGCGCGCGCGGCGCGCACGCCCAGCATGTACCCGAGCACGATCCCCACGAGGAGGACGCCCGGGATGAACAAGAGGTGGTCGGAGGTCGGCATCATCATGGGCGCCTCTCTTCGCTCGCTCGACTCGCTCAGCCCTTGGCCGACGGCTTGCGCGCGGCCGCGTCGATCACGGCCTCGAGCGCGTCGAGCTTTTGGTGGATGCGCGCCTGCTTGCGCCAGAGCATGAAGAGCCAGCCCATCAAGATGAGCCAGAGGACGATGTACGCCTCGACCATGAGCGCCTCGCCGCTGCGGGTCTCGGCGCCGCCTTGGACCGCGACGTAGACGCCCGGCTCGCCGGAGGCGGCGGGCGCGGCCGACGAAGTGGGGGAGGGGGACGATGCTTGCATCATGCAGGTTTCAGGTCTCGGTGCGGGTGTCGAGGCCGAGCTCGATGGCGTCTTGCTCGGCGGCGGCGAGGCGCGTCTCGGCGAGCTCGAGCCGCACGCGCGCCCAGATGATGGTGATGGTGAAGACGGTGAAGGCGATCATCCCGAGCGCGAAGCCGAGGCGCATGTCGGGGTGGGCGAGGCCGCCGCCGCCCTTGCGCGTGACGACGGGGTGGAGTCCGCCCCATTTCTGCACGCTGTAGTGGATGATGGGGAGGTTGGCGGCGCCGAGCACGCCGAGCGCGGCCGCGAACTTGCGCTCCCCCTCGCCGTCGCCCGCGAACGCGCGCAGCACGAGGTACGCGACGTACACGAGGACCGAGAGGAGCGCGGTCGTGAGCTGCGGGTCCCACGTCCAGTAGTAGCCCCAGGCCTTGGCCGCCCAGAGCGGACCGGTCGTGAGCACGATGGCGCCGTACACGACCGCGACCTCCGCGCCTGCGCGTCCGAGCGCGTCGCGCGCGAGTGTGGGCCGGACGAGGTACATGACCGAGCCGATGAAGCAGGCCGCCGCGCCGAGGTACATCGAGTAGGCGGCGGGCACGTGGAAGTAGAAGATCTTCTGCACGATGCCCATCGTTCGCTCGATGGGCGCGCGGAAGAACACGACGTAAATCGTGGAGACGACGAGCGCCGCGGACGTGGCGACGAGGCCGGCGAAGAGCGCGTCTTTCCCCCGGTTCTTGTCGGACGCCATCGGGCGAAACGCTAGCTTTCCGCTCGCGCGTTGTCACCCGTGTTCAGCGCGGGCCGGCGTCTTGCGGGAGGGCTGCTACGGCCTCGTCGAACCAGCGCTCGATCGTGCGCCGAAACGGCCACATCCAGCCGTAGTCCGGGCCAACGAAGCGCTCGACGATGGGGCCACGGAGCGCGAGGGTAGCGGCGCGCCCGTAGACCTCGTCGGTCGCGCGGAGCGTCTCGACGTACGCCTCCCACTCGATGCGCGCCCGTCCGTAGGCGAGCCCGATGGGAAAGATCGGGACGAGGTACACGTAGGCCATCGCGACGTCGCCCATGCGCTTCCGCTGGCGGAGGTGCACGCGCTCGTGTCGCAGAAGAACGTAGCGATCGAGATCGCTCATCGCGTCCCACGTGTCGGGCACCCATAGCGTGCCGAAGAGCACGGTGTGATAGCGCGTCAGGTAGGTGGTCATCTGGTTCGCGGTGATCACGCGCAGCGCCACGTCGATGGCGCGCTGCAGCGCGCTCCCGCGCTTGGGGCGAACCGCGAAGCTCGGAAACTCGGCGCGAATCTCGGCGAGGAGCGCGTCGCTCCGCTCGAAGGTGCCAGTCATCACCAGCGCATGAGCGGGAGCTTGGTCGTGCCCGGGGGAATCGTCCCCGTGTCGGGAGAGCGTTCGGTGGTGAGCGCGACCGTGAGCGCGACCCCGCCCGCCACGACCGCGCCGACGCCGGTCCAGAACCACCAGCGGGTGAGGACCGAGGGCTTCTTGTCGAGGTGAACGAGCGGGAGCTCTTTGGTCTTGTTGGCTTCGACGACGATCGAGAGCTCGAGCGGCTCGTGGCCGTCGGCCTGGAACATGAGGCGGTGCGTGCCGGCCGAGAGCGCGACCTCGACCGGCGTCGCGCCGAGATCTCGGCCGTCGCTCGTCACGGTCGCGTGATCGGGATCGCTCGTCAGGCGAAGGAGACCCGACGTGTCGCGCGGCGCGAGCTCGACGCGAACGGTCGCCCTTTGTCCGCCGACGAGATCGACGTCGATGCGGCGGCCCACGTAGCCATCGGCTTCCGCGCGGAGCTCGGTGCGGCCGGCCTTGAGACGCACGTCTTGATCGCGGCAGCCGTTGGCCACGACGCGTCCGTTGGCGAGGATGAGCGCGCGCGCGGCCGTGTCGCCCGCGGTGGCGAGGGGTGGCGCGCTACACTCGAGGTGCACCGCGGTCACCCTCGAGCGGAGCTCGGCCAGGACTTGATCGACGTTGCCGACGCGCCGCTTGAGATCGGGGGCGGCCTTCTCGACGAAGCGCTCCATGTTCTCCAGAGCCGCGACAGCGTCGCCGCGGAGCTCGTGGATGCGCGACAGGTTGTAGAAGATGGCCGCGTCGTCGGGCGTGAGCTTCTGCGCTTCTTCGTAGCGAGCGAGGGCGTCGTCGTACTTGCGCTCGTCCATCAAGCGGTTGCCCTCGGCGCGCAACGCGGCGGACTTGTCACGGGGCTCGTCGGCGAAGGCCGGGTGCGGAGCCAAGACGGCAACGGCGACAGTGAAGAGGGCGACGATTGAGCGCGCGAGGAGACGATTCATAGGTGGTCGGGGCGGCCTTTGGGCTCGGGAGGCTTTGCGGCAGGCGGCGTGCCGCTCTCCTTCGGAGTGGCAGAGCGCACGGGGCGTGGGGCGTCGGTCTTGCGTGGAGCGGATGAGGTCGTCGGGAGTGCGCTTGGCGCGCTCGCGGTGGAGGGCCCCGCGTCCGTTGCCGCCGGGGTGGCCGCGTCGGTCGCCGGGCTCGCGGAGGTCGCCACGATCGTCGTGGCGGTCGCGATGGCAGGCGCCGCGCTCCGTGCGTCGTCGTCGATGGATGTCCCGGATCCTGTGGCGTGCGGCGCGAGCGTGAAGGTGAGCGCCGCCGCTGCTACCACGACGACGGCAGCGCCGGCGCCGAGCGCGAGCTGATTCTTGTGCGAGAGCCGCCGCGTCTCGGTCGACATCCCGTCGGCCGTGTGCGGGACCTCTGGCGCGCGGATGCGATCGGACGCGTTCAGCGTCGTCGCGTTCGCGTCGACCCGAGCGGCTGCCGCGTCCGAGATGAACGGATCCGAGGGAGCCGCCGCTGGCCCCATTTCCAGCGCCGCCCGCGTGGCCTCCGACGCGAACGGTGTGAGCGCCTGCATGAACGACTCCACGTCCGGGAATCGCTCGCTCGGCAATTTGCGGAGCGCGCGCTTTACCACGTCGGCGAGGCGCGGCGGCACGTCTCCCCGCAGGGCATCGAGCGGCGTCGGCTCGTCGTTGGCGATGGAGATGGCAGCCTGGGTCACGTTTCCAGTGAAGGGCGTGGTGCCCGCCAGGAGCTCGTAGAGGACGGCGCCGAGCGACCAGATGTCGCTCCGTGTGTCGACCTTGCCGGCGCGCACCTGCTCGGGAGACATGTAGAGGACCGTGCCGATGACGGCGTGCTCCTGCGTGAGGTTCTCGCCGGAGGTGAGGAGCTCCTTCGAGATGCCGAAGTCGAGGACCTTGATCGAGGACGACTCACCGTCTCGCGCGAGGAACAGGTTGGCCGGCTTGAGGTCGCGATGGACGATCCCGCGCGCGTGCGCCTCGCGGATCGCGACGCACGCCTCGAGCAGGTGGCCGACCGCCTCGCTCACGGGCAGCGGGCCGTTCTCCGCCAGGCGCGCGGCGAGATCCTGCCCGGAGAGAAGCTCCATCACGATGTAGGGGAGCCCGTTGGGCGCGACGTCGACGTCGAAGACGCGCGCGACGTGGCGCGACTTGATCTTGGCGGCCGCGCGCGCCTCTCGATCGAAGCGGGCGACGAGCGAAGGGCGCTCCAGCATCGACGGGAGCATCATCTTGATGGCCACCGTCTGCTCGAGCTTCTGGTGGAAGGCCTCGTAGACGATGCCCATCCCACCTTCGCCGAGGACGCGGATGATCTGGTACTTGCCGTCGAGCAAGTCGCCGGGGGCGAGCGGCGCGCGCGCGGCGGACTCCTCTCTACTCAACCGCGTCTCCTCATCGCCCGAAGCGTATCGCAGTCCGCTTTGTGGAACCAATCCCGCGTGGGCGTGGTGTGATAGGCTCGCGTCGCATGAGTGAGGCGACGCTCGCGGCCTCCCCACCGAGCCTCGGTGCGTTTCTCGCGCGCCACCCGTGGCCGGAAGAAGCCCTGCGTCAGGGCCGACCGCTCGATTGCCTCTGGCACTTCGAGGTGGCGGCGCGCCCCGAAGAGCTTTGGCCGTTCGTGAGCGACACCTCGCGAATGAACCAGGCGATGGGTGTATCGCGCATGCATTTCGAGGAGCGCGACGGCCGCCTCGAAGGATCGAGCGTCAACGCCGGCGTCGAGCAGCGCTGGGTCGAGGTGCCCTGGGTGTGGGTGGCCGAGCGCGAGATCGAGAGCACGCGCCTCTACTCGCGCGGCTTCGCGCGGGTCGGTCGAGGCATCTTCGAGCTCACGCCGGTGGGCGACGATCGATCGCGGTTCGACGTCTACTTCGGCTGGATCCCGCGAGGCCCGATCTCGCGCCTGATCCTTCGGATCGGCATGGCGGATTTGGCGCGTCAGTTCGGTCGCCGGCTCGCGGCGGTCGAGGGCGAGGTGCGGAGCGGGCGCGACGCTCCCGAGCCGCTCCGACCGTCGCGGCTTCCGCTCTCGCCGGACGGGCTCGCCCGCCTCGAGTCGCTGGGCGCCCGCTTGATCAAGCAAGGCGCCGACAGGGCCGTCGTCGAAAAGCTCGTCACCTACGTGAAGACCGCCGACGACACCGAGCTTTATCGAATCCAGATCCGTCCGCTCGCGCGGCGCTGGCAGATCCCCGAGGACGCGCTCCTCAGCGTGTGCCTCCGCGCGACGCGCGTCGGGCTCCTCGAGCTCAGCTGGGACGTGATCTGCCCGCACTGTCGCGGCGTCCGCAGCGAGGTTCGCATGCTCGGCGAGGTGCCCGCCAAAGACGGGTGTCAGGCGTGCGGCATCGACTTCGACACCGGCGGCGACAACGCGGTGGAGATCACCTTCCACGTGCACCCGTCGATTCGTGAGGTCGAGCGCGTCTTCTACTGCAGCGCCGAGCCCGCCAAGAAGAAGCACATCCAGGTGCAGATTGACGTGCCCCCAGGCGGCGAGCGCGCGGTGACGACGTCGCTTCGTGCGGGGAGCTACCGCTTGCGAGCACGGCCCGTCTCGGCGCAGGCGCAAGTGACGCGCGGCGACGTCGACCGCGGCGCGCTGCTCGAAGTGACCGCAGAGGCAACCGACGAAGCGCTCGACTGGGCGGCCACGAGGACTCCGCGCGACGCGCGTGTGCGTCCCATGCCGCGCCTCGTGCTCAAGAACGACGACGCCGAGCCGGTGCGCTTCGTCGTCGAAGGACGAAGCTGGTCCGACGAGGCCCTCCGGCCCGAGCGCCTCCTCAGCTTCTACGAGTTCCGCGATCTCTTCAGCGAGGCGTACATCGGCTCGGACGTGCAGCTCTCGGTGGGCAAGCAGACGCTCCTCTTCACGGACGTCGTCGGCTCCACGGCGCTCTACGCGTCGCGCGGGGATCCGGGCACGTTCGTCGACGTGAAGCGCCATTTCACCGAGATCTACGAGGTGATTCGCGAGCACCGTGGCGCGGTCGTGAAGACCGTGGGCGACGCCGTCATGGCGGCCTTCGCCGACGCGGTGGACGCCGTGCGTGCGAGCGGGGACATCCACCAGCGCTTCCCACCCGGACGCGAGGACCTCGCCATTCGGGTTCGCGTCTCGCTCAACACCGGACCGTGTATCGCGGTGAACCTCAACACCGGGATGGACTACTTCGGTAACACCGTGAACGTGGCGGCCAAGCTTCAAGCGTTCGCGGGCGCCGGACAGGTCGCGTTCTCGGGAACGACCATGGATCAGCCCGGCGTACGCGCGGCGCTCGAAGAGCGGAGCGCGAAGCTTACCGAAGAGCGCTATCGGGTGCCCGGCGCGTCGTCGGACATGGCGGTCTACCGTTGGGACGTGAACCCCTGAACCCTCGCGGTCGCGTTCGCGTTACGGCGCGCGCGAGATCTCTTCGGCGGCCGGGCGACTCGTGCGCTCTTCGCGCACTCCGGCGAGCGTGACCACGAGGCCGCTCGCGACGACGAGCGCCATCCCCACGAGCGCTTTCGCGTCCGGCTGCTCTCCGAGAACGAGCACGCCCAAGAGCGCCGTCACGACGACGTTCAGATAGCCGTACGAGGCGACCACCGCGGCGCGTTCGACCGTGTATGCGCGCGTCATGGCGATCTGTGCCGAGCCTGCGCAGATGCCGGCGCCGACCATGGCGGCGAGCTCGCGCGCGCTCGGGAGCGCGAGACCGGGCAGCGCGACCAAGGTGAGCACGATGGCGGCGGTCGTCGAGAAGTGCAGGGCGATGCTCTCTGCGGACTCGCGCTGTCCGACCTTTCGGAGGCCGAGCATGGCGACCGAGGAGAAGAACGCCGCGCCGAGCGCGAAGCCGAGCAGGGTGCGATCGCTCCCGCCGGCGCCGCCGAAGACGAACTCGGGCTTGTCGACGAGGATCACGCCAATGATCGCCAGCGGAATCGCGACCACGAGGCGGCGCAGCCCGCTGCGCTCGCCCAGCGCGATCGGCGCGAGGACGGCGAGGAACACCGGGCCGAGGTTGAACAAGGTGACGGCGTCACCGAGCGCGATGCCGGGGGAGCCGAGGACGTAGAACGTGAGGGCCATGGCCGTCGTGCCCGAGATCGAGCGCAGCCAAATGGCCCGCGTACCGAGGCGCACCGGTCGGCTGCCGCGATAGCGCACCACGGCGAACGCGACGAGGGCGCCGACGATGGCGCGCACCGCGGCGACCGTCGCCCACGGGGCGCTGGTCGCGGCGACGCGGCCCAAGACGTTCATGACGCTGAAGAGGACTCCGGCGAGCGTCATCCATCCCAGCGCGACGAGCGTCGGGCCGCGCGGGCGCGCTGCCACGGCGGCAGGGAGGGGGACGGGGACGGGGTCGTTCACGACGATGACGGCTTCGCGATCCCCCGTGCCGAAGCATAGGGTCGCAGGGCGGTCACGGCGAATCTGCGGTGACGCCCTGGCATTTCGAGCAGAAATACGTCGAGCGGCCGAGGCCCTGGCGACGCATCGCGATCCGCGTTCCGCAACGGAAGCAAGGCTCACCGCTGCGCCGATACACGTAGAGACGCGCGGTCGCACCGCGGACGTCCGGCCGGACACGCGTCGCGCGCATCCCGGCGCCCGGCCGAACGTTGGCTTGCATGAGCTCGCGCGCGCGCGTGACGACGCGTGTGAGCGCATCGTCGTCGAGCGTCGACACTCTTCGGAACGGATCGACGCCCTCGAGGAAGAGGACCTCGGATTTGTAGACGTTTCCGATCCCGGCGACGCGGCCCTGCATCATCACCGCGTCTCCGATGGGGACGTCGTTCCCTGCGCGCAAGCTCCGCACGGCCGCCGCGACATCGAGCTCGGCGGCGAGGAGGTCGGGCCCCAGGCCGAGCTCGCGCGCGCCGTCCCCGCGAAGCATGCGGACTACGGGCGCGAGGGAGCAGATCGCGACCCACTCGCTCGTGGCGATCAGCACCCGCTCGCGCGGCGCGAGGCGCTCGAGGGGGCGCGGGCTCCGGACCGCGATCGGAAAGACGGCCCAGCGACCCGACATGCGGAGGTGCGTGTGCAACGTCCAGCCGTCTTCGAAGAAGACGAGCAGGTTCTTGCCACGCGATTCGACGCGCGTGATCTTGCGACCGACGCGCCCGCGACCGACGCGCTCGCCGAGCACGGACGAGAAAGCCGTCACCGCGCCCGAGGTGAGCCGCGCGTCGAGCTCGCGCGCGGCGCGAAAGAGCGTGTCACCCTCGGGCAAAGCTCTCCTCGCGACCCTGCGGGAGGTCGAGCGTGCGTCGCTTCACGAGCCCGTCGCCGACGATCTGAAAGCCCGCGTGCTGAAGGATGGGCGCGAACGACGAAGCGCGCGCTGCGCCGCCGTCGATCGACTGGAGCACGAGCGCGCGCCGCCCGCCGGCGCCGACGAGCCCGGCGAGCGCCTCGGCGAGCGCGCGGCCGAAGGTTGCCCGCTCGGGATCGCTCGCGGGGAGAAACGTGACGAGCGACTCCGTGCTGCGCCCGAGCCACCCGACGAGCCGGCCGTCGGCGAGGATGACCTTGGCGCCCGCCGCACGAGACGCGCGCGGGGCCCTCGTCTCCTCGCTCTTCGCGCTCGTGTCCTCGCCGGGAGCCGCGCTCGATGGGTCGCTCGGCCACGGAAGGAGCGCGCCGTAGGGGTTCGCGGGATCGGTGGCGGCGAGCACGAACGTGCGCGGCGCCGCGTCACTCGCGCGCGCCGCGCGAAGGCGCTCGTCGGCGCCGATTTGCGCGAACTGCGCGCCGCCTTGTCCGTCCACGAAGTAGCCGCGGCGCACGCGTCCCGCGTCCTCCATCGCGCGGTAAATCTCGTAGACCGCGCCGAAGCCTTGCGCGACGCCTTCGCTCTGCGCGGCGGCGGGCGTGACGATGCCGTAGCGATCGAGGAGGGCGCGGGCGAGCGCGGTGCGTCGCTCCGTTTCAGTCGGAGCGCGTCCGCCCTCGAGCGCGTGCGCAAGGCGCGCCGCGCGAAGCGACCATCGACCTTCGGTTCCCGGTGGACCGGCGCGAGGCCGGGCGGGCCGCCGCGGATCGCGCCGCTCGTTCGTGACGCCGAGCCTGCTGCGCAAGGGCTCGAGCGTGTCGTTCGTGACCTCGCCGGCGAAGACCATCTCCCAGAGCGCCTCGGCCAAGTCGGCGGGGAAGCCGCCCGCCTCGCGCGCGATCTCGTGGAAAAAGAGCGCTCCGCGCCGCTCGAGGACGTCTCGGATGCGCGCGGCGTTCTCGCCCTCGGCCTTGCCGATCGGGCGCGTCAACATGGCCTCGTGGTCGCTCGCGAAGAGCGCGATGCGGCCGTCGCCCGTGCCGAGCGGCTCGACGCCGGCCCAAACGATTTCGCCCGTCGCCGAGAGCGCGTCGAGGTCCCACGGCTCGAACCCGTCGATGCGCGAAGGGAGCACCTCGCGCTCGAGGACCGACGCCGGGATCGGACAACCCTCGAGCTGGGCCACGACGGCCAGGAGCGACTCGGCGCTGCGCCGTCGCTCGCCGATCCCTTGCCACGCGAGGAGGAAGCGCGCGAAGGCGTCGCCCGCGGCGGGCTCGATCTGCTTTCGCAGCTTGGCGAGTGACTTTCGACGGAGGGCGCGGAGCACCTCGGCGTCGCAGTGCTCGACCCCAGCCGCGCTCTCGGTGAAGGCTCCGCTCACGATTCGGCCGCGCCGCCGGAGCTCGGCCAGCACCGTGTCGATGGGGCCTTCGCCGGTGCCGAAGCGGAGCGCGACGTCGCGCGTCGTGAAGGGGACGTGGGTGCGGGCGTAGCGACCGACGAGATCGAGCAGCGGCTCTTTGGTTGGCTCGAGCAGCGCGCGCGGTAGACCGCTCGGCGGCACGACGCCGAGCGCGTCGCGGTAGCGTCCGGCGTCCTCACTCGCGGCGTAGCGGGTCGTGCCCGCGAGCGTGAACGAGAAGATGCGGCGCGACCACTCGAGCTCGCGCACCCATCCCTCGACCACCGGGCGCGTCTCGCGATCGACGCCCAGCGCGCGCCCCGAGGAAAGCGCGTCCGGGGCGGCGCGCTCCACGATCTCGTCCATCGTGAGATCGCCGAGCCACAAGAGGACGTCGTGCAGCGCGTCGCCGCTCCGCGCCCGGTGCTCGAGGCGCTGGAGAATGCGCGCCTCGGCGTCGATGACCGCCGGATCGAGGAGCTTTCGGAGCTCGTCTTCGCCGAGGAGCTCGCGGAGCTCTTCGTGATCGATGCTGAGGGCCTGCGCACGCCGCTCCGCGAGCGGCGTGTCGCCCTCGTAGATCACGTTGGCGACGAACGAGAAGAGCACCGAGCCGGCGAACGGCGATGGCTTCCGCGTGTCGACGGTGACGACGCGCGTGCTCCGTGACTCGACGGCGCGGAGGATCTCGGTGAGGCCGGTGAGATCGAAGACCTCGCGCAGGCACTCGCGGTACGTCTCGAGGAGGATCGGGAACGTGGGGAATTCGCTGGCGACCGTGAGGAGATCGCTCGCGCGCCTTCGCTGCGCCCAGAGCGGCGTTCGCTTGCCGGGCTGGCGACGCGGGAGGAGGAGCGCGCGCGCTGCGGCCTCGCGGAAGCGCGCGGCGAAGAGCGCGCTCCCCGGGAGGGCATCGGTCACGAGGCGCTCGATGTCGTCGGCGGCCGGGAAGAAGAGCTCAGTCGCGGGCGGCTCTGGGGTCGCGGTGAGGCGGAACGTCATTCCGTCGTCCGACCAGATCGCGTCGACGTCGCCGCCGTGATGATCGCGGAGGCGCGCGAGGACCACCGTGGCCCACGGCGCGTGGACGCGCGCGCCGAACGGCGTGAGCACGCACACGCGGTGATCGCCCATCTCGTCGACGAAGCGCTCGACGAGGATGACGCGATCACTCGGGACCTCGCCGGTCGCCGCGACCTGCTCCGCGACGTATGCGACGAGGTCGTTCGCCGCTTGGCTGTCCAAGAGCCCGCGCTCTTCGAGCATGGCGCGTGCGTCCTCGGTCGACTTCTGCGCGACCGATCGCGTGAGCTTACCGATGGCCTCGCCGAAGGCGCGCGATCGCCCCGGCCGATCGCCGTGCCAGAACGGCATCTTTCCCGGCTCTCCCGGGGCCGGGGTGACGAGCACGCGATCGAGACCGATTTCGTCGGCGCGCCACGACGAGGCGCCGAGGAGGAAGACTTCGCCCTCGCGGAGCTCGAAGACCATCTCCTCGTCGAGCTCGCCCACGCGCTTGGGCTCGCGCCCGCGCTCGCCCCCGCCTTGCAGGTACACGCCGTAGAGGCCGCGGTCGGGGATGGTGCCGCCGCTCGCGATCGCGAGCTTGGCCGCGCCTTCGCGCGCGCGCACCGTGCCGGCGATGCGGTCCCAGACGAGGCGGGCCTTGAGCCCGGCGAAGCGCTCCGACGGATAGCGCCCGCTCAGCATGTCGAGCACGCCCTCGAACGACCGGCGCGGCAGCGCGTGAAACGAGGCCGCGCCGCGCACGAGGTCGAAGAGCTCGTCGACGCGCATGGGCGCGCCGCTCGTGGAGGCCACGATGGCGACGATCTGCTGCGCGAGCACGTCGAGCGGGCTCTTGGGGATGACCGTGGCCTCGACCTCGAGGCGTTGCATGAGATCCACGGCCGCCGCGCAGGAGAGGAGATCGGCGCGGTGCTTCGGGATGAGGATGCCTTCGCTCGTGGCGCCGACTTGGTGTCCCGCGCGCCCGACGCGCTGGAGGCCCGACGCGATGGTGGGCGGCGCCTCGATCTGCACCACGAGATCGACCGCGCCCATGTCGATGCCGAGCTCGAGCGAGGACGTGGCGACGATGGCGGGGAGTTCGCCCCGCTTCAACCGATCCTCGATCTCGGTCCGCTTTTCGCGCGCGATCGAGCCGTGGTGGGCGAGCGCGACCTCTTCGCCGGCGAGATCGTTCAGCGCCGAAGCGAGCCGCTCGGCGAGGCGCCGGCTGTTGACGAAGATCATCGTCGAGCGGTGCTCGTTCACGAGGGTCAGGAGCTCTTCGTGGACGCGCGGCCAGATCGACGACTTCTTCGTGCCCGGCAGATCGAGGGCCTCGCCGGGGCCGAACGCGGATCCGCCGTCCTCTTCGGGCCGCGGCGCCATCACGCGCACGGTGAGCGACTTCTTCTCGCTCGCGTCGACGATGGCCACCGGGCGCGCGCGCTTCTTCTCGTAGCCGCCGAGCAGCTCGGCGATGGCCTCGAGCGGGCGCTGCGTCGCCGAGAGGCCGATGCGTTGGAGCGGCGCGCCCTTGGGATTTTTCGCGCGCCGAAACGCTTCCAAGCGCTCGAGCGTCAAGAAGAGGTGGGCCCCGCGCTTGGTCCCGGCGATGGCGTGGATCTCGTCGATGATGACGGTCTCGACGCCGGCGAGCATGGCCGCCGCCTGGCTCGTCAGGATCAAGTAGAGCGACTCGGGCGTCGTGATGAGGATCTCGGGCGGCCGGCGCGCCATGCGCGCGCGATCGCGGGCCGGCGTGTCGCCGGTGCGAATGCCCACCTCCGGCACGCGATGCGCGGCGCTCTCTTGCGCAGCCTCGGCGGCGATCCCCGCGAGCGGGGCGCGGAGGTTCTTGTCCACGTCGACCGCGAGGGCCTTGAGCGGCGAGACGTAGAGGACGCGGACCGAGCCCTCGGGCGCCTTTCGCGATTGTGTGCGCTTTGCACGCTTCGCGGGCGCGGGCGCAGCGGCGACCGGCGCCGGCGCGAACATCAGCCGATCGAGCGCGACCAGAAACGCAGCCAGCGTCTTGCCGGAGCCGGTCGGCGCGAGGAGGAGCGTCGACTCTCCCCGCGCGATGGGATCCCAACCGAGCGACTGCGCGCGCGTGGGGACGCCGAGCGCGCGCGTGAACCAAGCCTGGACGGGCGAGTGGAAGCGACCGAGCGCGTCAGACCGCGGCTTCGAGGAGGGCGGTCTTCTTTTGGTCGAGCTCATCCAAGATCCGTTCGTAGTCGCGCGCGTTCATCGAGCCCGACTTGGAGAGCTGGGCGAGCTGGCGGAAGAACTCGGCCTGCGCCTCGGTGAGCTTCATGGTGAGGAGGCCCATCCGCGCGCGGTGAGCGGTCTTGAGGAGCGCGCCTTCGGCCTCTCCGCTGAACCCGAGCGCGGCGTGGATGCGCTGGAGGAGCGCCGTCTCTTCTGCCGAGCGCGACTCGTCGATGTCGGCGATGACCATGGCGGCCGAGATGGTGAGGCGCTTGGCCTTGTCGCTCGTGATCTTCTTGCACTCGGCGTCGACGTCCACGTCGGGGAGGCTCGTCACGTCGGGCGCGCTGGTCCCGAACGCCGTCCGCGCGAGCACGGCGAGCGCGTCGGTTTCGCGCTGATGGATCTCACCGTCCGCGCGCACCATCGCGAGAAGGACGCGCAGGCTGGCCGTGCACTCGTCGTTCGTCATGAGAGAGCCTCCCGGAGGGGCGCGACCGCGTCGTGGGTCAGCCCGCTCGGCCGAGCGTATCGCCTTCGGCGATCCCGCGCCCGAGGAACCATTCGCTGGCCCGCATGGCGCGCTTTCCCTCGGGCTGAACCACTAGGAGCTCGACGTGTCCGGTGCCACACGCGACGACGACGTGGTGCTTGTCGGCGAAGACGACCTGACCCACCGGTCCGGCGGCGTGGCCATCGGGCGCGACGCGCACCGATTGGAGCTTCAGCGTCTTTCCGCGGTGCGGCGTGGACGCGCCAGGCCACGGGTTCATGCCGCGCACGTGATCGTGGACCTCGCGTGCGGTCTTGTCCCACGGCACGAGGCCGTCTTCCTTCTTGAGGATGGGCGCGAGCGTCGACGCCGCGTCGTCTTGCGGAACGGGCGAGAGGGCGCCGGCAAGGATCTTGGGGATCGACGTCCGGACCGCGTCGGCCCCCACGCGCGCGAGGCGGAGCGCGAGCTCCCCGGCCGTCTCCGAGTCACCGATGGGGAGGGGGAACTGCTCGAGGATGGCGCCGGTGTCCATGCCGGCGTCCATCTGCATGATGGTGACGCCGGTCTCCTTCTCGCCGCGAACGACGCACCACGTGATGGGCGCCGCGCCGCGGTACTTGGGAAGGAGCGACGCGTGCACGTTGATGCATCCGAGGCGCGGCGCCGAGAGCACCGACTCGGGGAGGATGCGCCCGTAGGCGACGACGAGCGCGAAGTCGACGTTCTGCGCGCGCACCCATTCGGCGAACTCACCGGTCCGCAGCTTGGTGGGCTGAACGACGGGAACGCCCATCGTCTCGGCGAGCTTCTTCACCGGCGGCGCGGCGAGCTCGAGCCCGCGGCCCGCGGGCTTGTCCGGCTGGCACACGACGCCTACGACCTCGGCCAGCTCGGCCAGGGCTTCGAGGCACGGGACCGCGAACGCGGGCGTGCCGAAGAAGAGCGCGCGCGCGCGGGGATTCGTCACCTTACTTGCCGACCTCGATCGCGACGCGCGGCGCCGACACTTCGTGCTCCATGCCTTCTTGCGCGTTCAAGAGCGGCGTCACGACGCGGATCATGTAGCGACCCTTGGGGAGCGGGCCGGCCGGCACGCGCGGG
This sequence comes from Polyangiaceae bacterium, assembly GCA_044224815.1. Lineage (GTDB taxonomy): Bacteria > Myxococcota_A > Polyangia > Polyangiales > Polyangiaceae > JADJCA01. The sequence goes on along the minus strand of JBGAJR010000007.1, from coordinate 230,450 downwards.
AAGCCCATCTCGGGCGGCGTGCCTTTGAGCTTCTCGGGCGCCCACTTGGTCTTCACGGCGTCCCAGCCGACCTTGGCGTGCGCCGAGCCGTTGGGGACGATGGTGACGCGTCCGAGCGTCTGCGGCGACTCGGGGCGATCGATGTTCGACGGCACGACGGGCTGCTTGGCCGCCGGGAGGTCCATGCGCTTGGCGGACTTCGCGTCGTACGTCTCGACCTGGAAGCGCGGCGTCGGATCGAGCAGGAAATCCAGGGTCAGGGGCTCTTTGCCCTTGTTCGTGAACTGGATGATGACGTCGACGTGCCCGCCCGGCTCGACCTTGTTGGCGCTCGTCATGAGCTTGATGTCGAGCACCTTCTTGAGGTCGACCTGCTTCACGTCGGTGGGCTTCTTGTCGGCCACCTCGCACGAGCTGTGGCCGAGCGCAGCGAGGAGATCGAGCTCGAAGCCCGTACAGATGGAGGTCTTGGGCTTGGCGTCGTCTTCGCCGCCGCCGGCCTTCTCGCCGGTCTTTTCGCCCTTTTCGGACTTCTCGCCCTTGCTCTTGCCCTCGCCGCTGCCCGACGAGTCGGGCGCGACCTCGCCCTCGCCGACGGCGTCGGGTGCTTGAGCGGGCTTCTTGGAGCCGCAGCCGAGGACAACGAGCGAGAGGGCGACGAGGGTCGCGAGGCGGTTCATGCGCGTAGCCTACCTCAAGAACGGGCGGCTTCGCTCACGTCACGTCAATCCTGGACGCAGGCTTCCCATTCGTTGGCGTTGCCCGCCTTCATCGCGCAGTCGTAGACGCTTCGGGAGAGCTCGCGCTCGCAGCGGGCGACGACCCGTCCCCAGAGGGGCTCGCTCTTCCGGATGGCCCGCTTCATCTCGTGGATCGCCGTCACTTGCGGGGGCGTCAGGTTCTGCGTCTCGCTCGGCTCGATGGTGAGGTCCACGTAGCGATCGAGCATGCGCGTGCACTCCTCGGGGGATGCCTTGCCGCGGCACCCGAGGAGGGCGAGAGCGCACGCCACGATGGACGCCGTGCCGAGGCGACTCACGCGCCGCCTCCCGGAGGCGGGAAGAACGGAGCGAGGGCGAGGGCGAGCTGCATCGCGACGAGGCGCTTCCCGCGGACGGCGACGCCGGACTCGGCGGCGGAGAGGGCCTGCTCCGGCGTGAGACCGCCGCCGAGGAGCGCCTCGAACGTCTTCATGGGCACCGACACCGTGACGTCGGGCTCGTCGTCGCGCGGGTCGAACTGGCCGCGCTTGTCGCCAAAGGCAGCGATCCACAGGCGAACGGAGCCGCCGTCGAAGTCGGGGATGATCGCCGACAAGCTGCCCGTCACCTGGGTCACGCGCGCGAGGACGCGCGGATCGGTCACGAGCGCGGCGCCCCGCGGCTCGAAGCGCGGAACGAAGCGCCGCGGGCCGGAAAAGTCGGCCAAAAATCGCTCGACGGTGGACGGCTCGAAGACGACGACGAGGTTCGCGTCGCCACGCGCGCGCGGCTCGACGGCGATTTCGCTGCCGGTCACGGCGTAGCCCACGGTGCGCTCGCCCATGAGCGTCACGTGGACGTCGAAGCGGTGCGCATCCACGTCTTTGGGGACGAGCGAGCGGTGCGCTTCGGGCACCACCTTGGTCAGGTACTCGCGAGCGGTCGTGCCGGAGGGCGCGTGGAAGGGGAGCACGGGGGCGAACCCTACTCGCGCGCGGCCCGGTCGGGAAGCGCTCCCAAACCGTTCGCGCGATGCTAGAAGTGGCGATCAGCATGAGCTCCGAGCCGGTCCGCGTCCTTCTGGTCGAGAACATCCACACGACGGCGCACGAAGTCTTCGGCAGCGCCGGCTTCAAGGTGACGGCGCTCAAGCACTCGCCCAAAGACGACGAGCTGAAGGCGCTCCTCGCCGAGACCGACGTGCTCGGCATTCGCTCGAAGACCCACGTCCGCGCCGAGATCTTGGCCGCTGCGCCGCATCTGCTCGCGCTCGGGTGCTTCTGCATCGGGACCAATCAGGTCGACACGGTGGACGCCAACCGCCGCGGCGTTCCGGTGTTCAACGCGCCGTTCAGCAACACGCGGAGCGTGGCCGAGCTCATCCTGGCCGAGGTCGTCGCGCTCTCCCGTCAGCTCGGCGACCGCTCGCGCGAGGTGCACGAGGGCAAGTGGCGCAAGGTGTCGGCCGGCTGCAACGAGATCCGCGGCAAGACCCTCGGCATCATCGGCTACGGACACATCGGCACGCAGGTCGGCGTCCTCGCCGAGGCCTTCGGCATGCGCGTCCTCTACTTCGACATCGCGACCAAGCTCCCCATCGGCAACGTGCGCTCGGTGGCCACGCTCCACGAGCTCCTCCGCGAGTCGGATTTCGTCACGCTCCACGTGCCGGCCACGCCGCAGACCGAGAACATGATCGGCGCGGCCGAGCTTCAGACGATGAAGAAGGGGAGCTACCTCTTGAACGCGAGCCGCGGCACCGTGGTCCAGATTGCGCCGCTCGCGAACGCGATCAAAGAGAAGCACCTCGCGGGCGCCGCGGTCGACGTTTACCCGTCGGAGCCGGAGTCCAACTCGGACGACTTCACGAGCGAGCTCCGCGGCCTCCCGAACGTGATCTTGACGCCGCACATCGGCGGGTCGACCGAGGAGGCGCAAGCCAACATCGGGCGCGAGGTGGGTACTTCGCTCGTGAAGTTCGTGAAGACGGGCGCCACGACGGGCGCCGTGAACTTCCCGCAGGTCGAGCTTCCCGAGGCGGCGAACACGCACCGCCTCATCAACGTGCACAAGAACGTGCCGGGCGTCCTCCGCGACGTGAACCGGATCGTCTCCGATCGGAACGCCAACATCCACGCCCAAGTCCTCTCGACCGACGCGACGATCGGCTACCTCATCATGGATCTCGATCACGACGTCGTGGACGACGTGTGCCGTGACATCGGCGCGCTCCCCACCAGCGTCCGCACGCGCGTCGCACGCTGATCGAGCCAGTCGAGCTTGCGCGCGAGGGTGGAGAGCCGGTTATCCTCCGGCCCATGCGCACCGTGACGCTCCGCCTCGCCTGCATCGCGCCGTTCCTCGTTTCGTTGGCCGTCGCGTGCAGCGACGACTCGACGGAGCCGGGCGCAGCAGCGTCCGACGCGTCCGTGGACGGCGCGAGCCCCGTGGACTCGGGAGGCGTCGACGCGAGCGCCGGGAACGACGCCGGCACGCAGAGCGACGCGAGCACGGTCGACAGCGGGACGGATAGCGGACCCGTCGACGCCGGGCCCGTGTGCGACGTTTCGCCGTGCGTCGTGGAGATCGCGGTCGGCTACCGACACGCGTGCGCGCGCCTCGTCGACGGGACCGTGCGCTGCTGGGGCGCGAACCAGTTCGGCTCGCTCGGTGCCGTCACCGCCGGCTCCGACGGCGGCTTCGACGCGTCGGCCCAGGCGACGCCGGTCGCCGTGCTCGGGCTCACCGACGTGGTCTCGATCTCGTCCGGCATTTATCACTCGTGCGCCCTCACGAACGCCGGCGCGGTGTGGTGTTGGGGCGCGAACAGCAGCGACCAAATCGGTTCGCCCGACGCGGGCGCAGTGTTCTCGACGCCCCACGCGCTCGCATTCTCGGGACCGGTCGCCGAGCTCGTCGCGGGTGGCTACCGGACGTGCGTTCGCACCACGGCCGGCAACGTCGAGTGCGTCGGTGACAACGGAAACGGTCAGATCGGTGGTGGCGACGCGGCGCCTCCGAACGCGCCGGCGCAGATCGCCACACCGACCGCGATGGTCGGCGTCTCGAGCGCGGTCGACATCGACGTCGCGCTCCGCCACACGTGCGTGCTGGCGGCGGACGGTGGCGTCGCTTGCGTCGGACGAAACCTCGAGGGGCAGCTCGGCCGCGGCGACGCGGGGGGATCGAGCTCGAGCGCGGCGCCCGTGTCGGGGCTTCCGACGATGGCCAAGCTCGGCGCGATGGCGGGAAATACCGCGTGCGCGATCTCCGCAGCGGGCGAGCTCCACTGCTGGGGCCAGAGCTCCCCCTCCACGATCGCGCCGGATGCGTCGACGCCGAGTCAGGGGCTGCCGATCAAGGTCCCTGGTGTCGTGAGCGTGGCCGAAGTGAGCGGCGGGTACTTTTCGACGTGCGCGCGTCTCTCCGATGGTGGCGTCTATTGCTGGGGCGACAACTCGGCGGGGCAGATCGGCGTGCCGCCCGACGCCGGCGCTTCGTTCGCGACGCCGACGGCCATCGCCGGGCTCGGCAAGGCCCTTCAGGTCTCGGCGTCGTGGGACAAGTACGTGTGCGCGCTCATCGAGGGCGGCCGCGTCTACTGCTGGGGCGACAACCAAGACGGTCGCCTCGGCCGCGGCGAGGACGCGGCGGCGCTTCCGGTCGGCGCTACCCCGCAGCCGGTCGTCTTCTGAAGCGCTCGCGCGCCGTCAGTCGAGGATCTTGCCCGGGTTCATGAGCCCATCGGGATCGAGCGCGGCCTTGACCGCGCGCATCACCGTGAGCTCGGCGGGGCTCCGCGTGTACGTGAGGTAAGGCTTCTTCAAGAGGCCGATGCCGTGCTCGGCGGAGATGCTCCCGCCGTGCGCGCGGACGAGCGCGAACATGTCGTGATCGGCGGCGCTCGTTTTTTCGAGGAACGCAGCCTTCTCGAGATCGTCCGGCTTCATCACGTTGACGTGGAGGTTGCCGTCGCCGATGTGACCGAAGAGGCAGATTTCCCACCCCGGGTAGCGCCGCGTGAAGAGCGCCTCGAGCTCGGCCGTGAAGGCCTCGAGCGCGGCGACCGGCAGCGCGATGTCGTTCTTGTGCGGAAATCCGGTGGCGCTCAGGCTCTCGCTGATCCCCTCGCGGAGCGTCCAGAGCTGGGCGGCTTCGCCGGCGTGTTGGGCCATGACGCCGTCCTTGGCGAGCTCGCGCGAAAAGACGCTCTCCACCCAGCCCTCGAGCGCCGCGCGATCGTGGGCCTCGACCTCCACCAAGACGTAGTGCGAGTGCGCATCGGTGAACGGCGCGGCGACCTGGCGATGGCGCCTTAGACGCGCGAGGCAGGCGTCGGTGAAGAACTCGAACGCCGAGAGCGTGAAGGGCCCGCGCCGCGCTTCGCGGAAGAGCGCGAGGACGCCGGCCAGGTCCGACACCGCAAACAGCATGACCGACAGCTCGCCGGGGAGGCGCGTCAGCTTCAGCGTGGCCGCCGTCACGATACCGAGCGTGCCCTCGGACCCGATGAAGAGCTGGCGCAGATCGAGGCCGCTGTTGTTCTTCTCGAGCGCGCCGCCGGGCGTGATGATCTCGCCGCTCGGGAGCACGACCTCGAGGCCGAGCACCCATTGGCGCGTGAGCCCATAGCGAATGACCTTCACGCCGCCCGCGTTGGTGGCGATGTTGCCGCCCACGGTGCTCGAGCCCTTGGACGCGAAGTCCACCGGCCACGTGAGCCCGTGCGGCTTCACGTGCTCGTGCACCGCCTCGGTGACGGCGCCGGCCTCGACGCGCACGGTGGCGCCGAGCTCGTCGACCGCACCCATGGCGCGCATGCGGGCGAGCGACACCACGAGCTCGCCTTTGGCCGCCACCGCGCCCGCCGCGAGCCCGGTCCGGCCGCCGGACGGCACGATGGCCACACCGTGCTCGCGCGCGAGCCGCACGATGGTGGCGACCTCTTCGGTCGTGCGGGGGAGGGCGATGGCGAGCGGCGCGGGCGCGATGACCTTGGTCCAATCGCGGCCGTATTCGGCCAAGTCCGAGGGGTCCTTGAGGAGGACGCCGTCGCCGAGCGCCGCTTCGATGCGGGAGAGGAGGGCCGCGGGATCGGGGCTGACCATGGGGCGGCGAGCCTACCATCTTCGGTGGTAGACTCGGCGCCCTCGGAGGCCTCGATCACCCATGCGCGCGCTCAACTTCAACGCTGGTCCCGCCACCCTGCCGCTCCCCGCCTTGGAGCGCGCCCGCGAAGAGCTCCTCGACTTCGCCGGCACCGGCATGAGCGTCATGGAGCACTCACACCGCGGCAAGGAGTACGAGGCCGTCCACGACGAAGCCATCGCGCTCATCCGCGAGCTCGCCGGCGTGCCCGACACGCACGAGGTCCTCTTCCTCCAGGGCGGCGCGAACCAGCAGTTCGCGCAGATCCCGATGAACTTCCTCCGCCCGGGCGAGTCGGCGGATCTCGTCGTCACCGGCGCGTGGGGCGAGCGCGCCCTCTCCGAGGGGAGCCCCGCGGCCAAGCTGGTCGGTGGCAGCCTTCGCGTCGCGGCGACCACCATCGAATCGGACAAGGGCTACCGACGCGTGCCGCGCCCGGGCGAGATCAAGGTCGACGCGAAGGCGGCGTACCTCCACGTGACGAGCAACGAGACGATCCACGGCGTTCAGTTCCACGAGCTCCCGAGCGCCGACGTTCCGGTCATCGTCGACATGTCGAGCGACTTCATGTGGAAGCCGATGGACGTGTCGCGCTACGCGATGATCTACGCCGGCGCCCAAAAAAACCTCGGGCCGAGCGGCGTCGTCATCGGCATCGTGCGAAAAGACATGCTCGATCGCGCGGGCACGACGCTCCCCAAGATCTTCTCGTACAAGACCAACGCCGAGAACCGGTCGCTCTACAACACGCCGCCGACCTTCGCGATCTACCTCGTGCGCAACGTGCTCGCGTGGCTCAAGGCCGAAGGTGGCGTCGCGGCGATGGAGAAGCGGAACCGCGAGAAGGCGGCGCTCGTGTACGGCGCCATCGACGGCCGCCCCGACTTCTTCCGCTGCCCGGTCGAGAAGGATTCGCGCAGCGTCATGAACGTCGTCTTCCGCCTCCCGACGACGGCGCTCGAGGACGCGTTCCTCGCCGAGGCCAAGAAGGCCCGCATCATCGGCCTCAAGGGCCACCGCTCGGTCGGCGGCATGCGCGTCTCGCTCTACAACGCCGTGAGCGTCGAGTGGACCAAGACGCTCGCCGACTTCATGAACGACTTCGCGAAGCGGAACGCCTGACCTCGCGCGGCGCCCCGGCGCCGTGGAGGAACAGACGAACCGTTAGCGCGGCCGCGGCGGCCGGCGTGAGGCTCGGGTCGTCGAGCGCTTGGAGCGAGACGGCCCGCAACGTCGTGCCCAGGAATCGGTAGGCGATGGCGCGATCGGCCTCGGCGATCGCGCCCGCGCCGACGCCGTCCTCCACGAGGTGGCGGAGCTCGGCCTTGAGCCGATCCATGCGCGGCACGCGTCGCTTGCCGAGGAGCTGCGACGCCGCCGCCGTCGCGCCCCCGAAGATCCCGTGCTCGACCGCGAGCTGGTAGAAGCGCTGGCGCGTCCTCACGAACTCGAGGAACCGCGTCAGGCGAACGGTCAGCCGCTCGTGGAACGCCGTCGGATCGTCCGCCGCCGGTGAGAGGGCGCGCAGCATCTCGGCGGTGCGCTCCTCGATGAGCGCATAGAGGACGTCGTCCTTCTCTTCGAAGTGGTTGTAGATGGTGCCGACCGCGATTCGCGCCCGGTCGGCGATGTCCTTCATGCGCGCGGCGTGGAAGCCCTCGGTCGCGAACACCTCTTCCGCAGCCTCGAGGATGGCGTTGCGAAATAGCGCTTTGGCTTCGTCGCGCCGACGCAGCCCAGCCGTAACGCCGCGGCGCGGCGCGCCTTTCCCACGAACCATTCTTCCACTATATGAGTGATGGCTCGCGGAATGAACTCGAATTCATCTTTTGGAAGCGAGTGGGCGAGGAGCCGGTGAGTGAGCGCGCGCCCACGAACAAGTGGCTCGTCACGGCCTCCATTGGCTTCGGGTCGCTGATGGCCGCGATCGACACCTCGATCGTCAACGTCGCGCTGCCGCACATCCGCGGGACGGTGGGCGCGACCATCGAAGAGATCACCTGGGTCTCGACGGCGTACATCATCGCGACGGTGCTCGTGATGCCGCTCACGGGCTTTCTCGGCTCGCTCTTCGGGCAGAAGCGCCTCTACCTCGCGAGCCTCATCCTCTTCGTCGTCGGCTCGGCGCTCTGCGGTCTCGCCCGCTCGCTCCCCACGCTCGTCCTCTATCGCGCGCTGCAAGGCCTCGGCGGCGGCGCGCTCCAGCCGACGCAGCAGGCGATCCTGCGCCAGACGTTCCCGCCCAAAGAGCAGGGGATGGCCATGGCCATGTTCGCGATGGTCATCATGGTCGGTCCCGCGGTGGGCCCCAGCTTGGGCGGAGCCATCACCGACAACTACAGCTGGCCGTGGATTTTCTACATCAACATTCCCATCGGCCTCGTCGGCATCTTCATGACCGTGCGCTTCGTGCACGAAGCCGAGGACGTTCGCCTCGCCAACCGCGCGCGCGCGGCCTTGCAGCGGAAGAACTTCGACGCCGCCGGCATCGTGCTGATGTGCGTGGCCGTCGCGACGCTCCAGTACGTCCTCGAAGAGGGCGCGCGCGACGACTGGTTCGCGTCGGGCAAGATCACGTTCCTCTCGGTGCTGGCGACCGTGGCCATCGTCGCGTTCGTGATCCGTGAGCTCACGGCCGCGAGCCCGGTCGTGAACCTGCGTCTCTTCAAGAACCGCACCTTCGCGTCGGCGACGGTCATCGGCGGCGTCATGTTCGCGATGCTGATGGGCAGCATGTTTCTCCTTCCGGTCTTCATGGAGGAGATCTTGGGCTTCAACGCGACCCAAGCCGGCCTCGCGCTCATGCCGCGCACCCTCGCCATGATGGCGCTGACGCCGCTCGTGGGGCGGCTCTACAACCGCGTTCAGCCCGCGGTGATGGTGGGCGTGGGCGTGCTCTTCTTCGCGCTCGGCTCCTACGGCCTGAGCCACATCACGCTCGTGAGCTCGACCTCCGACATCGTCCTTCCGATGATCGTGACTGGGTTCGGGTTCGCCTGCCTCTTCATTCCGCTCACCACGGTCGCGCTCGAGCGGATCGCCCGCACCGACGTGGCCGACGCGGCCGGGCTCAACTCGTTCGTGCGTCAGGTGGGCGGCTCGATCGGCCTCACCATCTTCGCGACGATGCTGTCGCGATTCGCCAAGCAGGCCGCCGCGGCGCTCGGCACGCATCTCTCGGCGGATCGGACGCTCGTGACCGACACCCTCGCGGGCACCGCGCGCCTCCTTCGCGGGCGCGGGCTCGATCTCTCGTCCGCGGAGGCTGGCGCAGTGCGCGCGCTCGCCGGCCGCGTCATGCGCGAGGGCACCGTCATCGCCTTCGAGCGCGTGTTTCTCCTGCAAGGAATCGTCTTTTTGGGCGTGCTCCCGCTCCTCGTCTTCTTGAAGAGCGACCGGGGCGCGCCTGCTCCCGAAACGCACGTCGAGCTGGGAATGGAGTGATCGAACATGACGACGGCGACTGAGCCGATGAGCGGCGAGAGTGGAGCGAAGACCGCGCCCAAGCGGGCGGCCGGTGGCAAGGCGTACGCCGTCTTGGCGGCGGTCGTGGCGCTCGGAGGCGCCGCGTACTTCGGCGTGAGCTACGCCACGAGCGGCCGCGAGAGCACGGATGACGCGCAGGTCGACGCCGACGTCGTTCCCGTGGCCGTTCGCGTCTCGGGCGTGGTCGCCAAGGTCCTCGTGAAGGACCACCAGGTCGTGAAGAAGGGCGACGTCCTCGCCGAGCTCGACACGGCCGACCTCTCCGCGCGGGTGAAGCAAGCCGAGGCCGAGCTCGAGGCCGCCAAGGCGCAGGCGTCGGCCGCCGAAGCGCGCGTTCGCATCAAGGAGGCGACGACCAAGGGCGGGCTCTCGGCGGCGCGGGCTGCGCTCTCGGGGACGTCGATGTCGGTGGGCAGCGCCGATGCGCAAATCGCTGCCGCCCAGGCCGCCGTCGCGCGGGCCGAGGCCGAGGCGCAGAAGGTGACCGCCGATCTCGCCCGCGCCGAGGCGCTCCGCAAAGACGACGCGATCCCCGCCGCGCAGCTCGACGCCGTACGCGCCAACGCCGCGGCGGCGCGCGCCGCGGTCGCGCAGGCCACGGCGCAGCTCGCGGTGGCCACGGACATGAAGCGCACCGCCGAGACCCGCGTGAGCGAGGCCCAGGCGCACGTGGAGCAGAGCGCGCCCGTCGACGCCGAGCTCCGTGCGGTCACCGCCGAGCTCGATCTCGCGCGCGCTCGTGCGGCTTCGGCGGAGGCGACCCTCGCGCTCGCTCGCCTCCAGCTCTCGTACGCGCGGATCGAGGCGCCGCAGGATGGTGTCTTGGCCAAGCTCGCCGTTCGCGAAGGCCAGCTCGTCCAGCCCGGTCAGCACGTCGTCGCCATCGTCCCGCAAGGCACGTACGTGATCGCGAATTTCAAGGAGACCCAGGTCGGCGGCATGCGTCCGGGCGCCCGCGCACGCATCACGGTCGACGCTTTTCCGGGCCGTACCTTCTCCGGCACGGTCGAGAGCACGTCACCCGGCACCGGCGCGCGCTTCTCGCTCATCCCTCCCGACAACGCCTCCGGCAACTTCGTCAAAGTGGTGCAGCGCGTACCGGTGAAGATCGCCTGGAGCGAGCTCCCCACGGACGTCCACGTCGCGGCCGGCATGTCGGTCGACGTCACGGTCATCACCAAGTGAGGTCGCATGAAACTTGAAACGCGATCTTGGGGCGTGCTCGCGCTCGCCATTGCGTTCGGCCTCGCGCTCGGCGTTCGGCCCGCGCGCGCCGAGGCGCCCCGGCACATGACGCTCGAAGAGTGCATCGCCGTCGCCGAGGAGCGCGGGCCGGAGACCCGGAGCGCCGAGCGTGAGGTTGACGGTGCCAGCGCAGCGCGATCGGCGGCGTTCGGAGAGCTCCTCCCGCGCGTGCGACTCGAGGGAAACGCAATTCTGTGGGATCGCCCGTTCGACGTCGTCTTCGCGCCGGAGGGAGCCGCGGCCGGGCCGCCGATCCGCGTTCGCGAAGGATTCACCTGGTCGGCGCAGGCCACCGTGCTCCAGCCGGTCACGGGGCTCTTCGCCATCTACGACGAGTACAAGCTGCGGGACTTCGGCGTCGACGTCGCGCGCGTGAAGCGCGACGTGGCGCGTCGCGATCTCGCGTTCGGGGTGGCCGAGCGCTACCTGCGCGCACTCGAGGCGGCGCGCCTCCTCGAGGTGGCGACCACCTCGGTGACCCAGCTCGAGGCGCAAAGGACCCGCGCCCGCGCGCTCCTCGACCAGGGCATCATCGGGAAAAACGACCTCCTGCGCGCAGAGCTCGCGGTGGCGAGCGCGAAGGAGCGAGCGATACGCACCGGTGGCGAGGTCGAGCTTGCGCGCGGTCGGCTCGCAGCCGCCATGGGCCTCTCGCCGAGCGCAGTCCTCGACCTCGCTCCCGTCGGAGACGCGCCTCCGCCGGCGGACGTCGGCACGCTCGCCTCGGTGGAGACGCGCGCCCGCGCCGAGCGGCTCGAGCTCCGTGAGGTCGCGGCGCGAACGGCGCAAGCCGACGAGCGCGTGGCGACCGCACGGAAGAAGCTCGTCCCGCAGGTTCATCTGGTTGGAAACTACACGCATGCCGAGGGCTCGGCGTTCAGTCAGAAGAACGCGGCCTACGGCGGCGTGACCGCGTCCTGGGACGTCTGGGATTGGGGCGCGAGCTGGCGTGGGATCGACGTCGCGGCGGCTCAGCGAGACACGGTGGTTTTGGCCCGCCTCGCGCTGGAGCGCGATCTGGCGCTCGAGGCTCGCCAGGCGCTCGTCGGCTATCAAACGGCGCGCGCCGCGCTCGAGGTGGCCGAGACGGCGCGCGCGCAAGCCGAGGAGAACTTCCGGATCGTGAGCCGGCGCTTCGACGCGGCCGAGGCGACGTCGTTCGACGTCGTCGACGCGGAGTCGCTCCTCACCGAGGCTCGGGCCCGCGTGGAGACGGCGCGCTACGGGGCGCACCTCTCACGGTTGGCCCTCGATCGAGCGACCGGTGCGCTCGTGCCGGCCGTGCGCTGACACCCGCCAAATGGGCGCGCGTCAGTCGATCTCGTTGGTGACGCTCAGCCGAGCCACCGTGTAGTGGCCTTCGACGAGGTCTTGAGCGAACTGCTCCAGCCACTCCTTGAAGCTGCGCGCCACGACCTCGCGGTGGCCATCGCGGCTCCACAGGATGATCTGGCCCACGGTGCCGCCGGGGCCCGGATCCAGATCGATGCAGTGATGCTCGCTCGTCCCCATCGTCGTGATGGGGATCCACTTTGGGTTCCAGAAGTCGTCTTTGAGGCCCGGCACCGGCTCGGGCATGACGTCGAAGCTACCTTCGTCGTACTGCGCCTTGTAGCCGCGCCACGCGGCTGTGATGTAGGAGAGCCGCAGGAGCTCGTGCCCGGCGATGAGGCCGAACGCTGCGGTGCCTTCGTCGAGCGCCTGGCCGTTGTGCACGAGGTAAGACTCCCGGACGTCATCGGGCAGCGAGACCCCGAGGATCTCCTCGGCGCGCTGAATGTCCTGCAGGGTGGCCGGCGCCAGCAGCGTCTCAAGGACGCCGGGGACGTTGGCTCCCAGCCAGGTCTCGATGGTCTCCCAGGTCTGCTTCATCCGATCAAAATCGCTCGTCGAAGAGGGAGGGCGGGCGCCCCGACTCGAGGCCGAGCGCCCGCACCACTCAGCTCACTTCTTCTTCTTCCCCATCGCGCCGAACGCTCGCTCGAGCGCGTCGGCGACTTCTTGCGCGACTCCGGCGCCGCGCGCCCACTGGTCGGCCTTGACGAGGGTCGTCTGCGCCGCCTTGGCGAGCTTCGAGCGTCGAGCGCGCGAGAGCTTGCGGAACGCGTTCTGGTTGTCCGAGGTCTTCGCCTTGACGGCGGACGAGAGGAAGCCACGCATGATCGATTGTTCTCCGAATGGCGGACCGGCTCTGCCGGACCGAAAGGAGAGGGTATGAGCAGACGGCCTAGCTAGTCCAGGTGGTTCCGATTCGTCGCCGCAGGGCGACGGCCTCGCCGGTCAGGGCGAAGCGACACACGTCCCCGCCGAACGGGTGGTCCAAGAAGGCCGAAACGCACCGGGGTCCAGGCGTCTCGGTCGCGCGCGCGAGGTTGGGATCGAGCGAGCGCAGGTCTTCGAGGGTGGCCAAAAGGTCCCCCGTCAGAAGCATGGCCGAGCGCACTTCGGCGCGTGCCAGCGCATGGATGAATGGCTCCATCGGGACGAGCCGACCCTCGCGGGTCTGCAGGTGGACCGCCAGCTCTTCGAGGAGCTTCTTCTGCTTGCGGCCGATCGATTTGGCGACGAGCGGCTCGTAGTGTGCGACGAGCTTCGACGCGAGGACGTCGAGATCCTCCACGCCGTAGGTCGGCACCACCTGGCGAGCGCACGCGACGAGGTACGCCTCGACGTGAGGTGGCGGGAGCTCCTCGAGCCACGGCGCGCCGAGAGAGATTCGCGTGAGCGCGCGACCGAGCGCGGCGAGCTGAAGCGGCTCGGGCGTCTCGGCCAGCGATTTGGGGACGACGATCCAGAGCGTGTCTTGGGCGAGCACGCGGGTCCGAGCGACGGACGGCGTGATCACGAGCTCGATGTCGGCGAGGCCGAGGCTCGCGAGCAGTCGATCGAGGAGCGCACGCGTCGGGTGGCCGCTCCGCGACGAGACGCGGTCGCGCGACGAGAGGCCGAGCTCGGCCACGTCGGCGCGAAGCACCTTGGTCTCGAGGCCGGCGACCGCGGCCGCGACCTCGAGGAGCACGTGCCGCCCCTCGATGGGGAGGACGTGGCTGACGAGCGTCGGGCGATCGAGCTCGCCCGTGGAAGCGTCGCGCGCGCGGAGTCGCCGGTTCTTGAGCCATTCGAAGCGGCCGTCGTCGAGATCACCCCCGAGCGCGCGGAGCTCGCTCACGACGAGCGCTTCTTCGCCGCGCCGTTCGGCCGTGAACGAGGCCTCGAGATCGGCGAGCGCGGGCCGCATGTCCCGGAGGGAGAGGAGCGGCGCCGAGGACGGCGCGATCATGCCCATGAGCGTGCGGATCGCTTCCTCGTGCGCGTTCGACTTCGCGAAGGCGCGCGCGAGGTAATGACGGATCTCGCTCCGCGTCGGGTCGAGCTGCACCGCGCGCTGGAGGTGCGCGATGCCGTCTCGGAGACGGCCGAGCGCTTCGGTCTCGAGCGTGCCGAGCGTCGCGTACCAAGGCGCGTGGCTCACTCCGAGCTCACGGCCGCGGGCGACGACCTGCCCGAGAGCGCGCGCGTACGCGATTTGTGCCTTGGGCTCGGCCTTCAGCGGATCGGCGCCCATCTTGTGGAGCGCGCCGAGGCGCGCCAGCGCCTTGTCGCTGCCTGGCGTGCGCGCCACCGCCTCGATGAGGGCTTGCTCGGCGCCCGCCGCGTTGCCCAGTCGAAGCCGAATGTCGGCGAGCTGGAGCAGAATGTCGCAGCGCGCCTCGGCCTCGTCTTCGACCTCCGCGAGCTTGGCCAAGAGCTGCGTGATCTCGGTGAGGTCGTCCTTGGAGAGCGACTCCAACGTGGGCGCGTGGTGCGTCGAGACGTGGCGAATGAGGGCGCGAAGCGCGCGCGCGCTCGCCGGATCGAGCTCGAGGGCCGACCTGAGCGCCGTCTCCGCGTCGCCGGGGCGCTCGAGGACGTGCTCGTAGATGCTCGCGAGCGCGAAGAGCGCGGTGAGCCGCGGCGGGACTTCGCGCGCCTTGTCGACCACCGACTCGAGCGCGTCTACGGCCTCCGGCCACGCGCGCTGCGCAATGCAGAGCTCGGAGAGCGTGAGCAGCGATGGCGCGTGATCGGGCGCGACCGCGCGCACGCGTCGCATCGCATCGATGCCGAGCGGGAGGTCGGCGAGATCGTCGCGCGCGATGCGGGCGATCTCGCTTCCGTAGAAGATGATCGCCTCGACGTTCTTGGCGCGTCGCAGCGCCGAGCGGAGCGGATCCACGAGGCGCTCGCCCGCGCCGTCTTCGGTGCGCACCGCGCAGAGCACCGTGGCCGCGCCGATGGCGTCGGCGTCGGCGTCGAGGGCGCGCTCGAGGAGGCTCGAGGCGCGCTGACGGCGCTCGAAGTACGTACCCAGGCGTTCGTCGGCCTCGGTGCTGAGCAGGAGCTCGGCGGCCTCGAGGAGGTAACGCGATCGCGCGCCGGGCTCGCTCGCCAGCTCGGCGAGGGCCGACGCGGCGGCGACCGCGCCTTCGGTGTCGTTGAGGCGATTGGCCGTGCGGGCGAGGCCCGTCGCGGCCGTGACCGAGAGCGGATCGAGCCGGAGCGCTTCGCGATAGTGCGCGAGGGCTTCGCGCGCGCCTGGGCCGTCGCTCGCGCCGTTCGCGCTTCCCTCGACGAGGATGGCGAGCCGGAGCTCGGTCGCGAGGCGTGACGAGTCTTCGCCCGCGAGCGCGGCGAGCGAGCGGAGCGCGGTCACGACGTGCTGCACCGCTTCGCGCTCGCCACGCCGCGCGGCGGGGAGCTCGCGACGGAGCCGGGCCTCGAGCGCACCCGGGTCCGACGGATCGATCGTCAGAATCGCGGCGTAGGTCGCGTCGGCGTTCCCGGCGGGGAGTCGCCACTCCTCGAGCGCGGCGAGCTCCCAGAGGAGGCCGAGCCGCGCCGTCGGGTCGGCGAGCACCTCGGCCTGCGCCTGCACCGCGTGACCGAGTGCAGTCCAGTCGCCGGCGCGCCGTGTCGCCTGCTCGACGAGCCGGTGCGCGGCCGCGTGCTCGGGGTGCGACATGAGGACCACCTCGCACAAGCGCATCACCTGACCGGTGTCGCGTCCGATCTCGAGATAGAGCTGGGCTAGATCGAACGCGAGGTGCGGGCGCCGCGGCTCGGGCGCACGCTGAGCGCGCCTTTCGACGAGCGAAGCGAGCTCGGCGACGATCGACGCCGCCTCGGCGCTAGCTTGCTTGGCGCGCGCGCGGACGGCGCGTCGCGAGAGAACCGTGGAGAGTCGCTCGCCGGCGAGCTCGCCCACGTCGGCGAGCTCGTAGGCTTGCGCGTAGATCTTGGCCGCGCGCTCGTCGTCGCGGAGGCGGAGCTCGTCGATCTCTGCGGCGCGGATCAAGTAGCGGAACTTTTCGTCGGGGCGCTTGGCGTTGCCGGCGAGACCTTCGTACGCGTCGCGCAGGCCGCGGAAGTCCTCGGCCGACTCGAGCAGGCGGGCGATCTCTTCCGGCGGCACCGGATGGCTGGGGTCGACCGCGCGCGCTTCACGGAGCGCTTCGAGCGCGCCCTTCACGTCGCGGAGGTGCACCTCGAGGATCCGGGCGAGGTCGAGCCACAACGGAAGCGCGTCCTTGGTCCGACCGATGGTGTCGATGCGGCGAAGGAGCGATTGCGCCGCGCGGGCCCATTGGCCGGCGTCTTCGAGGAGACGCGTCTCGAGCGCACCGGCCGCGGCGTGCGCCGCGTCCTGCTCGATCACTTGCTGCACGAGCGAGAGCGCGCGCTCGGGATCGACGCGAGCCAGGGCAGACGCCGCGCGCACGCGGAGCGTGAGCGAGTCGACGCCGTCACCGGCCAGGCGCGCCTCTTCGAGGAGCGCGCGGGCGAGGGCGCGATCGTCTCCGGCGCGCGCGGCGGCGCGCGCGAGCCCGAGGATCGCGGTACGACGCTGCGGGTCGAGCGTGAGCACCTCCTCGTAGGTCGCGGCGGCGCGGGCGGCGTCGCCCACGACCTCCTCCCACAAGAAGGCGACCTTCTCCAGGTAGGCGAGCTTGCGTCCGACGTCGGCGGTGCCTTCGGCGGCCTGCACGAAGAGATCGATGCGCGCGCGCGTGTCGTGGTCCACCGTTTCGGTGGGCGGCGCAGCCAAGAGGCGGGAAAGGGCGTCGAGCGCCTCCCAGTCGCCGGGCGCGGCGACCCAGGCGCTTCGCAGCAGGCGAATCGCCTCGTGCGATCGATCGAGCACTGCGTCGGTGATCTGCGCGGCGCGGCGCAAGGCGCGGGCGCGCTTGGCGGGGTCCTCGTGGCGCGCGGCCTCACTCGACCAGAACGCGACGCGCTGCTCGTGCAGGCCCGAAGCGGCGAGGAGTCGATCGAGCGACTCGAGAAGCGTCGTGTCGTTGGGCTCGATCGCGAGGGCAGCCTCGGTCTCTTGGATGGCGCCTTCGCGATCGTCGAGCCGCTCCGAGATGCGCGCGAGCGTTCGGTGCTCGTGCGCGCGAAGCATGGGCTCTTCGAGGTATGCGAGCCGCGCTCGCCGGGCCTCGCGAGCGGCGGCGAAGTTTCCTTCACGCTCGCGCAGACGAACGATCGCGTCGAGCACCATCCGGTGGACGACCACGTCGGCGTGCGGGCGGCGCGTGGCGCGCTCGAGGAGGCCGAGCGCGCGCGCCGGGTCGTCGAGGCGCTCGCTCAAAATCGATGCAGCATACAAGTCGAGGCGCGCACCTCGCTCGCTCGACGACTCGAGCTCCGCTTCCTCGGCGAGGAGCGCGGCCATCGACGCTGCGTCGTCGTGCCCGGCGACGTGCCGGAAGCAGGCGTCACGCACCGCTCCGATGGAGGGATCGAGCGCCAGCGCGCGCTCGAGCGCGCCTCGCGCCGCGTCGAGGCGGCCGAGCCGGAGCTCCAGGATCTGAGCTCGCTCCACGTGCAGCCACGCGGCGAGCGCGGGCGACTCCGCGTACGTCTCGGCCATGCGCGCGAGGTGCGTCGCGAGCGCGTCGTAGGCGCCCTCGCGCTTGTCGCCCGCCTCGCGGAGCGTCTCGGCGCCCAGCTCGACCTCGAGCCCCTTGAGCGCTGCGGCGTTTTGCGGGGCGCGCGCGAGCGCCTGTTCCCACGCTTGCCGAATGCGTTCGGGACGCTCGCCCATTGCGTCGAGCAGCCGGGCGCGCTCGACGAGCAGCGCGACCGCACCCGTTTCGTCGCGGACCGCCGCGATCTCGCGATCGAGGTGTCCGAGCATCGCGCCCAGGTTGGCGCGGCCGTGCTTCTTGCGCCGAAGGATCGAGTGCGCCGCGGCGAGGTGTCCGTCGGCGCGGACCGCGGCCTCGGCGTGGGCGAGGACGCGCGCGTCGTCCGCGAGGAGCATGTCGGACGCGATCGCCATCTCGAGGTGCGCCCGCCCGAGCCCCACGCGGTCGGCCGCGGCCTCGAGCACCTGCACGCGCACGTTCAAGAGATCGACGAGCTCGTTCTGCGACGCGAGCGCTTCGCGGCGCACCGGCTCGGAGACCCGCACCGGCGGCGGCGCGTCGGAGCGCACCGGCGGCGGCGCGGGCGAGCTGCCGCTTGGCGGCAGGGGAGGCGGTCCTTTGCTGGCCCGTTTCTCGACGGGGAGGGGCGGCGGGCCCTTGGACGGTGACGCGCCCTGCTGTGCCGCTTGCGCCTGCTGCACCGCTTGGGCGGCGGCGAGGATCTGCGCCTTGGGCAAGAGCGTCGGCGCGAGCTCGTAGGGCGTGGGAATCGCGACCGCGGCAAGCTTACGCTGCGACGGCGGATGCGCCGGCTTGGGCGACGCCTCCGCGACTCGCTTCAGCGAGAGCGCTTGCGCATCCGGATCCCACTCGGACTCCGTGAGCGCGAGGAGACGATCGATCGACGCGACGTCCGCGCCCGAGTCGATCGGGATGGGCACGTCGATCTCCACGGGGATGGACTCGTCGCTCTCGAGGCGCGGCCTCGTGGCGGCGGTGTCGTCGACCGGCGCGCCGGACGCGCCGCTTCGTTGGGGCGCGGCCGTGGGGCCAGCCGACGGCGGCAGAGGTGGTGGAACGCTCTGTTTCGGCCGAGCGGCCGGGGGCAGGGGCGGAGGCTTGCTCCGACCGTCGGCGGGAGGCGACGCACCTTGCGGTGCGCCGGGCGGCGGCTGATCGCGACGTCCGTCCACGGAGGACATGCTCGCACGATCGCCCCCTTAGAGTAAGATGAAACACCGCAGCGGATGGTGACCACGCCGAAGCCCATTTTCCTCGCGGCGCTGACCGCGCTCCTGCCCGCGTTGGCGGCGTGCACCTTCCTCGTCAAGTTCAACGACAAGGAGGATGACGAGGCCGACGGCGGTGACGCCTCCACGCCACTGGTCGACTCGGGGGGACTACCCGAAGCCGCGCCGACCGGCGACGCGGCGACGCTCGGCTGCGAGGGCAAGGCGGACGGCTTTGCGTACGCGCCGTCGGATCCCTTGTCGCGCTGCTGCGGCGGCCAACGCGTGCGCATCGATCTGAGCGACAACTGCGGAGTGTGTGGCTTCAAGTGCTCCAAGTCGCAGACGTGCGTCGAAAGATCCGGCCGCTACTACTGCCAGGGCTGCGTCGTGGGGAGCACCGCAGACGATACCTTGTGCGCGACGAGCACCAACTGCTGCTCCAAGCAGTTCGACCCCAAGGGCCTCTGCTCGGCGAGCACGTGCATCGTGGGCGGCTCGACGTGTGATCAAAAGAAGTGCAGTGATCACAACGCGCAGTGCGAGCTCCCCACGGATTCCAGCTACGCCTGCTACTACCCATGAGCGCGCGGGCGGGGCTTTCGATCGTTGCGCTCGCGTCTCTCGCGAGCGCGTGCTCGTTCCTCGTCGAGTTCCACGACAAGGACGACGACGGCTCGACGGACGGCGGCGAGTTCGAGGCCGGCTCGATTCGGCCCGACGGTGCGGTCCAATCGGACGGCGGCCTTGTGCCGGTCGACGGTTCGTTGCCGGTCGACGACGGCGGCGCACCGGACGTCGTCGGACCTTTCACGTGCGTGGGTAAGCCGGACGGCACCGCGTCGCCACGCGGTGACCGCTACCGCTGCTGCAACCAGGTCGAGCTCGATCTCGGCTCGAGCGAGAACTGCGGCGGTTGCGGGATCGCGTGCAACACGGGCGCCGGCCACTCGTGCGTGGCGCTCCGCGGTCACTTCGTCTGCGTCGGCTGCAACAAGGACGGGGGCGGCGGCAATGGTGGCTGCTGGAGCGGATGCTGCACGAACCGCGTGGGCGCCGACCAAGGCGTGTGCGCCCCCGAGTTTCCGTGCGGCATCATCGTCCCCGTGTGCGACGACGACACGTGCAAGAACGTCGCGGGCCAGCCGTCGGGTTGCGACACCGATCTCGATCTCGCGTACTGCCACTATTGACGTTCGCGAGCGTCGCTCGTCACTTGAACGGGCGACCGCGCGGGTGCTCCGCCACGTCGAGCAGCGCCGGACCGCACGCTTCGCGTCCCAGGTCGTGTTCTTCGTGCGGATCTTCGGCGATATCGAAGCAGCGCCAATCGTGATCGCCCTGCGTCGCGACGAGCTTGCGTGAGCCCTGCATCGCGCCCCAATTCTTGAACGCGCACTGCCACAGCTCGCTGCAGTTCGTGAGCGCCACGATCTTCGTCGCGTCCATGCCGCCACGGAGGAGGCTCTGGCCGGGGAGCTTGGCCTTGAACGGCGCGAGCTCCGGCGCGTCCCATACGCCCACCAGATCGAGCAGCGTCGGGAGGACGTCGAGGTGCGTGACTGGCCGCTTGGCCAAGGACGCGAGCGACGCGCGCTCTCCGTCGTCGAGGGTGCCAGGCGGAGCGTCCATCCAGAATGGCACGCGGATCTCCTCCTCGAAGAGGGTTCCGGTGTGACCGACCGCGCCCTTTTCGCGGAGCTGCTCGCCGTGGTCGCTCGTGAACACGATCACCGTGCGCTCGCCGCCCGGGCGGCTCCGCACGGTCTTGATGAGGTTCGCGACCGCCTTGTCCTGGAAGTAGACCGCGTCGTGGTAGCGGTTGCGCGTCACGGCCTCGTCGCTGTCGTCGTGCGACGCCGCCAAGAACGGGTAGTCCTCGTTGTCGATCTTGTACGGGAAGTGCGTGTTCGAGAGGTGCACGACGCCGAAGAACGGGGAGCGGAGCGCGGGGAGCTCGCTCATGGCGACGCGCACGAGCTCGCCGTCGTCGGCGCCGATCTCGAGCGTCGCGCCCGGCTCGATCTGCGTCGCGCTCACCATCTTCGAGACCGGGATGCCTTCGAGCCACTTGCCGCTGTTCCCGAAGAGGAGGTTCTGAGAGGTCCAATACGCGGTGTCGATGCCTGCCGCGTGCGCGTACTCCCACACGAGCGGTGACGAGTGAAGATCGGCGCGCGACGCGCCCGGCGCGAGGCCGCTCCAGAGGATCGCGAGCGAGATGGCCGTCGTCGAGTCGAGCGAGTGCATGCCCTCGATCGGCATGCGATTGGGCGCGGCCTCGTTGGAAAAGGGCGTCGTCTTGCAGGCCTCGCGCGCCACGGGTGCGACACACACGGCCTGCGCGCGCACCGATTCGGTCACCACGAAGAGGACGTCGCGCGGGCGCTTGGGCTTCGCTTGGAGCTTCGGCACCGGGATGGGCGTGCGCGGGCCGGGGTGCATGCGCTCGACCATCTCGTTCTTGTCCCACTTCGCCCGGGCGAGCTGGCCCATCGCCGAGAGGTAGAGGACGTCCGGCGGCTGACCTTGCTCGGCGCCGCGCCCGGGATCGATCTGCGTCACCAGCAAGAACGCGATGACGGCGAGGTCGGCGGCGCGCCGCAAGGGAACGCCGCGCGGCGGGGCAATGCCGCGGAGAACGAAGGGGAGCGCGAGCGCGACCACCAAGGGCGGCAAGAGCGAGAGCGCGAAGGTCGCGCGGTCGTCCCAGAGCTGCTGCCCGATGCTCGGCAGCATGGAGGTGCCGACGAGCACCGCCTGGTGATCCATGTAAACTGCATATCGCGTGAACGTGTAGGCCTGCGCGCCCACCGCGGCGGCGGCGCCGGCCACCACCAGCGAGCGGGCCGCCCAGCGCACGGGGCCGCGCCGCCGCGCGGCGAGGACCATGAGCGAGCCCCAGAAAAGGGCGCCCGCGGCCGACGACGCGGCGTAGAACGCGAGCCCGCCCGCGCCGAAGTGCGCGATACGGTCCCCGCGCCGCGCGAAGTCGTGGAGGAGCACCGCGGCGGCCGGGAGCAGCAGCAAGAAGAGCGCGCTCAGCCGCCTCATTCGCACGAGCGTCACCAAGCGACGACGCGGCGCCCCGCGGGCCGGCGCTTCCGTGAGCTCGGTGTGACGGGCGCGTGCCGACATCGTTACGGCTCTTTACTCCATCACGGCTGTGTCGCACGTCGCAAGCGACGGGAAAGGCCGGGCGAACGGCGGATCGTGCTTGTCGCGCCCGAGGCCCACCCATACCCTCCGACTCCCGACGCAATCGGGGCTTTTCGGGAGGACGGGATGCGCACGCTTCGTTGGTGGATGGGCTTGGCGGCAGTGGGTTCGATGGCCTTCGCGACGGCGGCGGGCTGCTCGAGCTCCGGCTCGGACTCCGGAACGCCGCCTGCGGACAGCGATGCGGGCGGCGGAACCGACGCGACCACGAACCCGCCTGGCTCCGATGGCGGGGGCACCGGCACCGATGGAAGCTCCGTCGTCGACGGGACGACGCCGACCACGATCTCGCCCGCGGCAGGCGATCTCAAGCTCTACCTCGGCCAGATCGCGCAGCTCGACGCGTCGGGCTCCACGATCACGCCGGCATCGCCGCCCACGTTCAAGTGGGTCGTCGACAGCGTCCCGCCGGGCAGCGCGATCGTGTCGGCGTCGATCTTCAATGCTGGGAGCGCCAAGCCTTCGTTCACCCCGGACGTGGTCGGCGACTACAAGCTCAAGGTCGTGGTCACGGCCGGCGGCGCGATGGCCGAGAAGACGGTGACCGTGTCGGCGTACGAAGCGCAGACCATCTTCCAGTACACCGACACGCCGGGCGGCGGCCCCATCGGCCGCTACGGAATGCGTGCCGCTCCCACGGTGACCGACGCGGCGGCGCGCGATTTGAGCTGCAACGTCTGGGACGCGGGGCCCTACGACAACATCGGGGAGGCGCTCGCGGCGACGGGCGCCGACTTCTGGGAAGGGCCGCCGGGCAGCGACTCCAAGGTCGTGTGGGTGGACACGGACGCGCGGGCCGATGGCGGTCTTGGGGTGACGCTGAAAGTCGTTTCCACGAGCTCCACGTGTGCCACCGCGCCCACGAAGCTCGACGAGTTCCTCGACATCAATGCCGGCGTCCTCATCGAGCCGCGCTTCTCCCCGAACGGAAGCCGCGTCGCCTATCTGTCGAAGCCGAAGAGCGGTGACGTCGTCGCCACCATCGGCGCGGACGGCTCGGCGAAGCACCTCGTCGCGCCGTTCGCGGTGCGTCCGGATGGCGGCGCGTTCCCGGACGCGTCGGTGCCGGCCAACAATCACAAGATCCTGTCGTTCCGCTGGCTCGACGACACCAAGGTGGGCTGGCTCCAGCTCGTCACGGCCACGACCTGGCAGATCGTCGTCGCCGACGACGCCGACAACTCCGCGCCGAGCATCTTCATGTCGTGCGCGAACCTGACAGGCGACACGCCGACCATGTTCGCGTTCACGCCCGATGGCTCGGTGCTCGTGACGCAGCGCTCGAAGTTCAAGGACAGCGGGACGCCCGCCGGCCGCGACCTCCTCCTCTACAAGCCCAACGCCACCACCAAAGGGTGCGAGCTCGTGCGCAACATCACTCGCCTCGACAGCGACGGTGGCGCGCAGGTGTCGTCCGTCAGTGAGTTCTCTCTCTCTCCGGACGGCACGCAGGTCGCGTACGTGCTCTTCGACTCGCACGTCGACGCTGGGACCGGACCGAAAGCGAACGCGGTGTGGACGGCCTCGCTCGATGGTCTCACACCACCGGCACCGCTTCCCGGGGCGCCGACCCGTGGCGCGAACCAATTCGCGGGTCCGCGCTGGCTCGCGGGCGGCGCGCTCCTCGCGTGGCCGCAAGTGCAAATGAGCGTCGACGCCGGTGACGGCGGCAACCAGACGATCGTGGTGAGCCCCGCCGGCGGCGGAACTCCGCGCGTCATCGCCAACTCGTCCAACGGCGCCGGTACGAAGAACGTCTTCGCCATCGGGAACGGCTCCGCCTGCGCGATCGCTTCGGCCAGCGGCTCCAGCCTCGTGGCCATCGGTGCCCTCGCGGCCCTCGTGGGCGCCGTCGCCCGCCGCCGCCGTCGCGCGAAGTGACCGAAACGCCTTGTAATCAAAAGGGATAGCGGGCTTCAGTAAGCCCGGGTTGCGTTCATGCGTATGAACGTATAGAACGTAACCCGTGCTGGTCGAGGCCGCGCCCCGCTGGGATCTCTATCGCGTGCTCGCGGAGCCCGTTCGGCTCCGCCTGCTCGCGCTCGTGGCGGAGGAGGAGCTCTCGATCGGCGAGCTCGCGGAAGTGACCGGCGAGAGCCAGCCCAACGTGTCGCGTCACGTGGCGCCGCTCCGCTCGGCCGGTCTCGTTCACCTCCGCAAGCAGGGCACGCGCTCGCTGGTCGCGCTCCGCGACGAGGCGCGGCGAGATCCCGTCGTGGCCGACGCGCTCGCGAGCGGTCACGGGCTCTGCGTCGCCGACGGCAGCCTCGCGCGCGTTCAAGAAGTCGTGCGCGCCCGCGACGCCGCGACGCGCGAGTACTTCGCCAAGGCGCGCCGCGACGGTGACGTCGCGAGGCCGCCGTCCGAGCTCGGCGCGTACCTGACCGCGCTCTCGCTCCTCCTCCCGCGCCGCGAGCTCGCGGTCGACGCCGGGACGGGCGAGGGTGGCCTTCTCGACGTGCTCGCGCCCGCGTTTCGCCACGTCATCGCGCTCGATCGCTCCGAAGCGCAGCTCGAACGCGCCCGCGAGCGCGCTGCCCTCCGCGGCTACGACAACGTGGAGATGCTCGCGCGTGACGTCGGCGACGCCGCGGCGCAGAAGGCCGTGGCCGCGCGCGGCGGCGCCGACGCCGTCTTCGCGGTGCGCCTCTTGCACCACGCGCCGCGCCCGCAGTCGCTGCTCGAGGCGCTTCACGCGCTCGTCGCGCCTGGTGGCGCCGCGCTCGTGGTCGACTACGCCCCGCACGACGACGAGTCGATGCGCGCCCAGGCCGACGTGTGGCTCGGCTTCGAGCCGCGCGAGCTCGCCAAGATGGCGCGCCACGCCGGCTTCGACGTCGCCGACGTCGTCCCCGTTCCGGCGCCGTTCGTCGGCGCACAAGGTCCTGACGCGCACCTGCCGTGGCAAGTGCTCGTCGCGAAGAGGTCAGAGAACAAGAAGAGCGCGCGCTAGCAGCGCGGGCTCGCACAGAAAAACGGAGAACATGCACATGAACTACAAGGTCAAGGACATCAAGCTCGCCGACTGGGGCCGCAAAGAGATCACGATCGCCGAGTCGGAGATGCCCGGCCTCATGGCGCTCCGCGCCGAGTACGGCGCCTCCAAGCCCCTCAAGGGCGCGCGCATCGCCGGCTGCCTCCACATGACCGTGCAGACGGCCGTCCTCATCGAGACCCTCACGGCGCTCGGCGCCGAGGTCACCTGGACGAGCTGCAACATCTTCTCGACGCAGGACCACGCCGCGGCCGCGATCGCCGCGACGGGCGTGCCGGTCTTCGCGTGGAAGGGCGAGACCGAGGAGGAGTACAACGAGTGCATCGAGATGCAGCTCAAGGCCTTCAAGGACGGCAAGGGCCCGAACATGATCCTCGACGACGGCGGCGACCTCACGGTCATCTGCCACGAGAAGCACCCCGAGTACTTCACGGGCAACGATCCCATCCGCGGCCTCTCGGAAGAGACCACGACGGGCGTCCATCGCCTCTACGAGATGGCCAAGAAGGGAACGCTCAAGGTCCCGGCCATGAACGTGAACGACTCGGTCACCAAGTCGAAGTTCGACAACCTCTACGGCTGCCGCGAGTCGCTCGCCGACGGCATCAAGCGCGCGACGGGCGTCATGTTCGCCGGCAAGGTCGCGGTCGTCGCCGGCTACGGCGACGTCGGCAAGGGCTGCGCGCAGTCGCTCCGTAGCTACGGCGCGCGCGTCATCGTCACCGAGATCGACCCCATCAACGCGCTCCAGGCGGCGATGGAAGGCTTCCAGGTCGCCACGATGGAGAAGGCCGCCGCTCAGGGCGACATCTTCGTCACCGCGACGGGCTGCATGAACGTCATCCGCCCCGAGCACATGAAGGCCATGAAGAACCAGGCCATCCTGTGCAACATCGGCCACTTCGATTGCGAGATCGACGTCGCTTGGCTCGAGAAGAACCCCGAGATCAAGGAGACGAACATCAAGCCGCAGGTGGATCAGTTCACGTTCCCCGACGGCAAGACCATCACGCTCCTCGCCCGCGGCCGCCTCGTGAACCTCGGCTGCGCGAACGGCCACCCGTCGTTCGTCATGTCGACCTCGTTCTCGAACCAGGTCCTCGCGCAGATCGCGCTCTGGACCGAGACCAAGAACTTCTCGGTGGGCGTGCACGTCCTCCCGAAGAAGCTCGACGAGAAGGTCGCCGCGCTCCACCTCGCCAAGCTCGGCGTCGAGCTCACCAAGCTCACCGACGAGCAGGCGAAGTACCTCGGCGTCTCGACCGAGGGTCCGTTCAAGCCCGAGCACTACCGCTACTGATCACGCGGCGCGCGCGACGCGCGCCAACCTCGGCCGTCCTCACCCCCGCGTTTCGGGAGGCGAGGGCGGCCGAGCCCATTTTGTAGCGCCAAGCAAGGGTTGACATTGAAAGTCACTTTCAATAACAAGGGTGCGTGCGCTCCACTTCCGCCGCCTTCGCCGTCCTTCTCGTGGTTCTCGTCGGGTGCGCTGCCTCCGCATCCGAATCGTCGACCGGCGGCGAGGCCGATCTCGAGCCGGTGGCCCTTCTCGGCAAGCGCCTCTTCGAAGATCCGTCGCTCTCCGAGCCCGCGGGTCAATCGTGCGCGTCCTGTCACGACGCTTCGCGCGCGTTCACCGGCAACGCGGGCGCTCCCATCGACGCGGTGGCCGCAGGTCGCCGGGCGGGCGCGCTCG
Source organism: Polyangiaceae bacterium (assembly GCA_044224815.1). Taxonomy (GTDB): domain Bacteria; phylum Myxococcota_A; class Polyangia; order Polyangiales; family Polyangiaceae; genus JADJCA01. The sequence continues at coordinate 203,820 of JBGAJR010000007.1, read as the reverse complement.
GCTCACGCAACGTGCCGACCGCGATGTACGCGAGCTTCAGCCCCGCGTTCGCGGTCGTGCGCGAGACCGACGAGTCCGGCAAGATCGCCGAGACGCCGACCGGGGGGCAGTTCTGGGACGGACGCGCCGCGAGCCTCGTCGATCAGGCGAAGGGGCCGTTCTTGAATCCGCGCGAGATGGCGAACCCCGACAAGGCAGCGGTCGTGGAGAAGGTGAAGCGCGCGCCGTACGCCGCGCTCTTCCGTGAAGTCTACGGTGCCGGCGCGCTCGACGACGTCGACGCCGCATACGACAAGCTCGCGAGCGCTCTCGCGGCGTTCGAAGAGACGGACCGGTTCGCGCCGTTCTCGTCCAAGTTCGACGCGTTCTTGCGCGGGCAGGCCGTGCTCTCCGAGGAGGAGGCGTGGGGCTTCCGCCTCTTCAAGGATCCCGAGAAGGGGAACTGCATCGCGTGTCACGTCGGTGACGAGGAGTCGCGCGCGCCCGCGGACTGGCTCTTCACCGACTTCACGTTCGACGCCCTCGGCGTTCCGCGCAACGCGAAGATCCCCGACAACGCGGACCCGGCGCACTTCGATCTCGGCCTGTGCGAGCAGCCCGGCTTCGCCGAGCACGCGCCGCCGGGCTTCGACGTGTCCTCGACGTGTGGCGCGTTCAAGGTGCCGACGCTCCGCAACATCGAGCGGACCGCGCCGTACATGCACAACGGCTACTTCACCGACCTTCGCGACGTCGTTCGGTTCTACGTGACGCGCGACACGAGCCCCGAGCTTTGGTACCCGCGCGCGCCGGACGGCTCGATCCGGAAATTCGACGATCTGCCCGAGGCGCACCGGAAGAACGTCAACGTCGACGAACCGCCCTACGATCGAAAGCCGGGCGAAGCGCCGCGCCTCGACGACGCCGAGATCGACGCGGTGGTCGCGTTCTTGAAGACGCTCACCGATCGGTGAGTACGCTCACGCGGTGGCGTCGCGGCGGGCGGCGTCGGCTAGATCTTTCGCCAGCGACCGGAGCACGGCTTCGTCGGGGCCCTCGAGCATGATGCGGAGCTTGGGCTCGGTGCCGCTCCAGCGAACGAGGAGGCGCCCGTCGTCGCCCAGCTTCTTCGTGACCTTGTCGGAGAGCGCCGAGAGCGCCGACATCGACTCGAGCGGCTTCTTTTTGGGCAGGTTCACGTTCTCGAGGATCTGCGGCACGCGCTCGAGCGCGTCCGCCGCGAGGACCGAGAGCGCCTTTCGTGTTCGGAGCATGAGCGCCAGGACTTGCAGTCCGGCGATGGTGCCGTCTCCCGTCGACGCGTGATCGAGGAAGATCAGGTGGCCCGACTGCTCGCCGCCGAGGTTGTAGCCGCCGCTCCGCATCGCTTCCACGACGTAGCGATCGCCGACGGCCGTTCGCACGAGCTTGCCGCCGAGGCGCGCCATCGCGCGCTCGAGACCGAGGTTCGACATCACCGTGGCGACGAGCGTCTTCTTGGCGAGCTCGCCGTCTTTGATCATGCGCGCAGCGCACATGGCCATCACGGCGTCACCGTCGACCACTTGGCCCTTCTCGTCGACGACGATCAAGCGGTCAGCGTCACCGTCGAGGGCGATGCCGATGTCGGCCTTGCGCTTCAAGACCTCGGCGACGAGGCCCTCGGGATGGAGGGCGCCGCAGCCGGCGTTGATGTTCACGCCGTTGGGTTTCACGCCGAGCGAGGTGACCGCCGCGCCGAGCTCGGCGTAGACGAGCGGCGCAGTGCGGTACGCGGCGCCGTGCGCGGCGTCGACGACGACCTTGATGCCGTCGAGCGAGAGGTCCGACGGGAACGTCTGCTTGGCGAACACCACGTACCGTCCGCGCGAGTCTTCGAGCTTCTCGGCGCGGCCGATGTTCTCGCCGGTGGCGCGCGGGCCGAGGAGGCGCTCGTCTTGCATGAGCGCCTCGAGCTCGGCTTCGGCCTCGTCGGGGAGCTTGAAGCCGTCGGCGCCGAAGATCTTGATGCCGTTGTCGTCGAACGGGTTGTGGCTGGCGCTGATGACGATGCCGGCGTCGGCGCGCATGCTCGTCGCGAGGTGCGCCACCGCCGGGGTGGGGACCGGGCCGCACAAAATGACGCGTCCGCCCATCGAGCAGATGCCCGAGGCGAGCGCCTGCTCGATCATGTAGCCCGAGAGGCGCGTGTCCTTGCCGATGAGGATGCGCGGCGCGTGGTTCTTGCCGCGGCCGGCGACGAAGGTGATGGCGCGTCCGAGCTGGAGCGCGAGCTCGGGCGTCATCGGCGCCACGTTCGCCATGCCGCGGATCCCGTCGGTGCCGAACCATTTGCGCGCGCGCGGGGCCGGAGCCTCCGCGGCCTTGGCGGTCGCGCCGTTTTGGGCGGCCTTCGGCGCGGGGCTCGGGGCGGCCTTCTTGGGCGTCGCGGAGGTCTTCGAGGGCTTCTGCTTCTTCGACGTGGTCTTGGCCATGGATCCGGGGGACGGGGGCGGTGTTGCGGTTCAGTCTCGGAAATTGATGAATTGGAGCTCGAGCGGGAGGCCTGCTTGGCGGACGAGGGCGATGGCGGCCTGGAGGTCGTCCTTGTTCTTTCCGGTCACGCGCACCTGGGCGTCTTGGATGGCGGCCTGCACCTTCAGCTTGGCGTCCTTGATGCGTCGGACGAGGTCACGCGCGTGGTCGGTGTCGATGCCCTCTTTGATCTTGAGGAGGAGCTTGGCGCCACCCTTGCCGGTGGTCTCCATCTCGCCCGGCTCCGTGGTCTTCAGGCTCACCTTGCGCTTGACCAGTTTTTCCTGGAGCACCGTGAGCGCCGCTTTGACACGGTCGGGGCTCGAAGATCGGATCGAAATACCCTCCTCGGTCTTCTCGAGCTCGGTGCCGGTGTCCTTGAAGTCGTATCGCTGGGAGATCTCTTTCTGGGCTTGGGCGAGGGCGTTGTCGACCTCGTGCCATTGCACCTTCGAGACGATGTCGAAGCTCGGCATGCGCGACTCCCGCGTCAGCGTGGGGTGCGTCGAGCGTAACCCGCTCTTTGTCCGTCCGGGTTAGCAAACTAACGCGCGGTCGAGCGTCGTAGGCCGATTTGCCCGGAGAAATGGCCCGATCGGCGCGTGGCATGACGCGTGCGTTTCACGCCGGTGACGTCGACGCACGAGGACGTCGAGCGAGCGCGCGAGGCGCTCCGCTCGGCGCGGATGCGTGTCGTCCACCTTAGGAGGCTCGTCATGAGTTTGGGCTCTCGACGCACGGGGATCGTGTGCCTTGGAATCGCGGTGGGTGTGCTCGCGGGCTGCGCCAAGGAGCGCGATCCGATCAACCGCGTGCAAGCGAACGCCATGGCGAAGAGCTTCTTCGTGGGCGTGGACTTGAAGTCGCCCGAGGACGACCCCGAGTTCCGCATGAAGGCGTTCAACGTCGGTGGCACCGTCGGTCAATCGGCGTACACGATCGGCGAGTACAGCGCGCTCGATCGCGTTCGGTGGGAGATCACGGAGAACCTCCTCATCGCGCGCAAGGCCTACGAGGTCGCGCCCGGCGCCGACAACCGCGGCACCCAGAAGAGCGACTGGGACGCGAAGAGCGCCGACCCGAACCTGGTGAAGACGCCGAACGGCGCGATCGTCGCGGCGTACCGCATCCAGAGCCATTTCGACGTCAAGCGCGCCTACAACACGGCGACGGGCGAGGAGCTCAACGTCGTCGAAGAGAACACGAGCGATCGCGCTTGGTACGACCGCGAGTACATCCGCGTCGACTGGACGCAGAACATCGTCGACGGTCCAAACGACCCCACGAAGTTCTTCAGCGCGCGCCTGGGTGGCCCGGCGACGCCGGTCGCGTACACCGCGTCGTCACCCGACGGCGACGACGCGCCGCACGTCGAGACCGAGGCTGGCTACTTCGACGTCACGAACAAGTTCACCGTCGAGCCCGAGACCGTGCAGTTCTCGTGGGGCGCGATCAAGAAGTGCCAGCTCGTCGCCTTCTTCACTGGCTCGTCGAGCTTCGACTGCAATCCCCAGGAGGCCGTCGTTCGCCTGTCGTTCGACAAGATCAAGGCCGACGAAGACTTCGAGCCGTTCGAGGACTCGGTCGCCTGGCGCGACGTGGTCGGCAACATGGGCGGCGACGGCGATGCGGCGCAGCTCTCGTTCGGTTCGGCGCCCCGCAACGGCTACGACCCGCAGTACGGCTACACGGACGCGCTCACCAAGCGCTACAAGAACGTCCACGAGCTGTGGAAGGCGAGCCACCAGGCCGCCCGCTGCGAGAGCGACGCCGACACGAACCGCGACGGCACCGCCGACGCGTGCGCCAACGACGTGACCGGCTACAAGGGTCACAGCGGCAGCCGCTGCGACGTCACCGTCGGCAAATGCACGATCCCGGTCCGTGATCGCGAGCGGAAGACCGTGGGCTACTGGTTCAACCGAGAGGCGCCCGAGGCCGTGCTCGACGAGGTCGACGGGAGCGGGAAGGTCCAGAAGCGCGGCACCCTCGAGGACCTCACGTACTCGTGGAACCAACTCCTCGAGGTCTCGGTCGCGTACCGGCGCGAGGTCGAGTGCCGCGCCACCGGCGACGGTGACCGGGATGCGTGCCACGCCGAGTTCTTCGAGGGCTCGGGGCCCGACTCCAAGGTGATGGTGTCGTTCGGTAACTGGCTGGTCGACAAAGTGAAGCCGCAAGCGGTCGACAAGGGCAAGGCCGTGCTCGTGGCGTGCCACAACCCGGTGCGCGAATACGATCCCGAAGAGCCGTGCGGAAAGCCGGGGACGGTGGCGCGCCTCGGCGATCAGCGAAAGAACTTCCTCGTCTATTGGCCGTTCGACTCGCGCGCCCCGTACGGCGGCGTCGCGGGCGTCACGCCCGATCCCGTGACGGGCGAGATCCGCGGCGCGTCGGCGACCATCATGGGCCGATCGGCGACCTACGCCGCGGCGATGCAGCGCGACGTCATTCAGCTCGCCCTCGGCGATCTGAAGATCGAAGACCTCATGAAAGGCGTGCCGGCCGACCGCTACGTCGACGCGGTGCGGAGCGGCGGCCTCGCCGCGCCCGGCCTCGTCCACGCGCTCTCGACGGAAGAAATGAATCGCCGGGTGAGCGCGCTCGACCTCGGGCACCTCCGGCTCGCCACCGGCGCGGCGCCGCTCGCGGAGGGCGGCCTCGGTTATGCGGCGGCGCTCGCCAAGGTCGCCGCGAACAAGGTCGAAGATCCGCAGGCGGTGATGACGCTGGTCCAGAAGACCGATGCCCTCTCCGCCAAGATCTCCGGCTTCGAGTCGGAAATGCTCACGCCGAGCCTGGTGGCGGCGGCGCTCGGCACCGATCCGCGCACCGCGCCCAGCGCGGACTTGAAGACGCTGGCGTCACCGCTCCACGGCTTGGATCCGGCGCGCATCGACGTGATGCGTGCATTCTACCAGCAATCGTTGGCCGATCGTGGCGCGTGCTTCGACGACGGGATGGCGGCCGGCGCGGGCAGCGTCTACCTCGCGTCGCTCGCCGGCTGGTTCAAGCAGAAGTACGGCGGCCTCGACCCGGTGGAGCGCGGCAAGCGCATCTACGACGACCTGTGGAAGGAGGCGATCAAAGGCATCGGGCTCCACGAGCTCGGGCACTCGCTCGGCCTTCGCCACAACTTCTCGTCGTCGTGGGACGCGCCCAACTACAACCCGCAGTACTGGCAGCTCCGCACAGCCGAGGGCGCGGCCACGGGCGCGTGCGACGGACCGCGCGCGAACGATACCGACAAGTGCATGGGACCGCGTTACGTGGACCCCATGACCGTCGACGAGCAAGGCCTCGGAAACGAATCGCGTCCGGCGATCGACTACTTCGCCAATACGTCGACCATGGAGTATCAGCTCGAACGCTTCGGCGAGACCGTCGGCCTCGGTACGTACGATCTCCACGCGATGAAGGCGCTCTACGGGCGCGTGCTCGAGACCTTCGACGAGCGCAGCGTGCCGCTCGCGCAGCAGAAGACGTTCGGCCTCCAGAGCTTCACGCAGCGCACCGACAGAAACTTCCTCCTCACCAAGGACAAGCAGGTCGCGCACTACACCGAGCTTTCACGTCGGATGAAGGTGTTCGACAAGTCGCGTGACTGCCGCCCCGCCACGGCCGAAGAGAAGGCGATCGGCGGCTGGCGCGTCGTTCACGGCGAAGTGTGCGCGCCTCCGCCGAAGGACCACTGGTCGTGGGGCTCGTTCGCGTCCGACGAGATCCCGGGGACGGGCGGGCTCGAGGGCGCCAAGTGGCACGTCACCGATCGCGACGGGAAGGACCGCGTTCGCTGGCACTACCGCTACGGCGAGCAATACGGCGCGGGCGGCTTCATGCACGCGATGATGATGGACTCGGGCGCCGACTCGTACGAGCTCGTACAGAGCCTCTCCCGCAAGTTCGAGCTCACGTATCCATGGACCTACTTCCGCCGGCAGAACCGTGAGTTCACGTCGTTCACGCTGCCGCAGGCGATGAGCTCGCAGTACTTCGCCCGGGCGCGCGCCTATCACGGGCAAATCGCGAGCTCGCTCGGTGTCGCCCGCCCGACCGACCTCGGCGACGACGACGGCATGAAGCCGAGCGTCATGGCCCAAGCCGATCTGCTCACGTTCCTCCAGCGTGCGATCTTGATGCCGGAGGTGGGCGCGTACGCGGCCACGCAGAAGCCGGGATCGGATCTCGTGCTCTTCGACGTCGCGCCGGCCGGGCAGGGGGGCGCCTTCACCGTCGGCATCGGTGACGGTCGCTACATCGGCGAGGACTTCGACGAGTCCAAGGGCGGCTCGTGGGACTACCAGAAGTACGTCTCGCGCGCCGGGTTCGAGGCCGAGAAGGCCCTGGCGATGATGCAGCTCGTCGATCCGCGCCCGACCCTCTTCTCCGTGTCGCGCGAGAACTTCCTCGACGGCCGCAACCCGATGCTGAGCTTCCGCTCCGTGATGCCCGACGCGATCGATCGCCTCGTCGGTGGCGTCCTCGCCGAGGACTGGGCGAGCGTCGCGCCGGCGGTGCTCGATCCCACTTCGCCCGCGGTCGTTCCGGTCGATCTCACGGCGACGGGGCTCGATCGCGCGCCGAGCGCGCGCGTCGTGTTCCCCAACATCGGTTACACGCAGCAGCTTCAGATGGCGATCTTCACCGCCCTCTTCTCGCGGCTCGCGTCCGACATGACGGTGGTCGAGAAGATGCGCCTCTGGGTCGACGGCGATCGCGCGCCCACGGTGCCGGGCACGCGGCGCGCCGAGTTCGTCGATCCGGCGACCGGCTTCACGTACGGCGCCAATCGCTTCGACGACGCCGGGCGCGACACCGGCATCGCCTCGCGCATGGTGGCGCACGCCAACGCGCTCCTCTCCGCGGCGTACGAGGTGAAGCGCGACGCCAAGGGCGCGCCGATCGTCGACGGCACGGGCAAGCCCGAGCTCGCTCTCGACAAGGCCGGTCGACCCGTCGTGGCGTCGGGCGAAGCCGCGACGGCGCTCGGCAAGTACATCGGGCTCATGAACGCCGTGCGTCAGATCGGCCGGGCCCTCGGCGAGGGGCCGCTCGGGGGAGGCGGCGACCAAGGCGGCGGCGACGAAAGCGCACGCTGACCCGTTCGGCGAACGATGAGATTGAAGTCCGCTCGCGGGCCGGCTGGCTTGCGAGCGGACTTCGTTTTGTGAGCGCGGAACCGTGTGCTGCGCGTCGCTGGTCGGAGGCCTCAGTTCGCGTAGGCCTCGATCTCCGCGATCCCGGGCTCGTCGGACTCGCCGGTGAGGACGATGACGCGGATCTTCTTCACCTGGGCGACGGCCGAGGCGAACGCGTGGTCGACGTCGCCGTTCGGCTCGGCGCCCCGGCTCGTGGTCACGTCCGCGGTCGCGAGCACGGCGTTGGCGGCGCTGAGAAGCTGGATGCGCGCGGTGAGCGTGTCGTAGCCCATCGCGTAAGTCCCGCGGTTGCCGAAGATCTTCACGCGCTTGATGCTGCGCGTCTGATCGAGGGCGATCTCGACGTAGTTGGTCGTCCCGCACGACCCGATGCCCGCGTCGACTGCGCACGAGCCCACCGCCAAGTACCAAGAGCTTCCGTCGAGCACGCCGTCGTTGACGTTCGATGCCGGGTAGCCGCCGTACGCGCTCGTCGCCGACGCGGTTCCGCAATACGCGAAGTTGCCGTTCGGGGGCGCGCACCCCGCGTCGACTGGGCCTGCATCTTTTGCCGCGTCCGCTGCGGCGTCGTTCGGGCCGGGCCCCGCGTCGTTCGCACCCGAATCGGGGCCGACGTCCGCGGCGGCGTCGACGATCACGACGTCGGCGGCGGCGTCGGTCACGGCGCCGTCAGTGTCGATCGCTGCGTCCGTGTCGACGGCGGCGTCCGTGTCGACGGCGCTGTCGGTTCCCGAACCGGTGTCTTTACCGGACGTCGCGTCGCTGCCGCCCGCGCCGTCGCTCGAAGCGGACGCATCCTTCTTGGTGCCGCCCGCGTCGGTGTCCGTCGACGACGGTGCGGGATCTTCGGTCGCCGCCGCGCAGGCGACGAAGAGAGCGCTGGAGAGGAGCGAGAGAAGGGCGAAGCGACGCATCCTCTCAGTCAATGAGGCGGCGGCGTATTCGTCAAGCGCGTCCACGCGCCCTACACGAGCGCAGGTCCGACCGGCGACCAGCCACGTGACACCGAGATCAGAGCGCGACCGGCGGATCTGCGGGCTCGCCGAGCATTGCCGCGCGCACTTCACCCACCAGCGATATCGACCCACACACGACGACGAGCCCGTCCGCGCCGACGGCCGCGCGCGCGTGCCGAACGGCGTCGAGCCCGTGGGTGAACGTCGCGCCTGCGTGACGCGCCGCGAGCGTCTCGGGAGGTGTCGCCGCGCGACCCTTGGGCGCCGCGTAAGCGCGCACGCGGGCGCGCGGCGCGAGAACGTCGAGCATCGGTCCCCAGTCCTTGTCGCCGAGCGCGCCAAAGACGAGCGCCGTGCGTGCGGGGTCTTCTTTCGCGAGCGCGGCGGCGAGCGCCATCGCGCCGTCCGGGTTGTGGGCGGCGTCGAACAGCACGAGCCCACCGCCGGCGACGACACGTTCGAGCCGTCCTGGCCATCGCGCTTCCGAGATTCCGTGTGCGACGACGCTGGCGTCGAATCCGAGGGCGCGTGCGACCGCGTACGCGATGCGGGCGTTCTCGCGTTGGTGCTTGCCCGCGAGCGAGAGCTCCGCCGTGCTCGCGAACGCGGCCGCTTCGGCGTCGTCGGCCACGGCGTGCACGTGCGCCCCACGGGCGCGCGCGACGCGCTCAACGGTGGCAGCGACGCTGGGCGCGAGAAGCCCGTAGTAGAGCGGCACACCGGGCTTGGCGATGGCCGCCTTCTCCGCGGCGATCGCTTCGAGCGTGTCGCCGAGCTTGTCCATGTGATCGAACGCGATGCGCGTGACCGCGCAGGCGAGCGGAGACTCGACCACGTTGGTCGCGTCGAGCCGTCCACCGAGCCCGACTTCGAGGACGACGAGATCGGCATTCGCGGTGCGAAAAGCGAGGAACGCGGCGAGCGTTGCGGCCTCGAAGAAGCTGAGCTCGGGCTCGCGCGCGAGGACGTCGCTCAAGAACGGCACGAGCGCGGCGTCGTCGATCGGTACGCCGCCGATGCGAATGCGCTCGGCGAAGCGCGAGAGGTGCGGCGACGTGTAGAGCCCGGTGCGAAGGCCGGCGCGCCGCGCCACCGACTCGAGCATCGCCGACACCGAGCCTTTGCCGTTGGTGCCGGCCACGTGGACGACGCGCAGGCCGCGCTCCGGGTTTCCGAAGCGCGCGCAGGCCTCGGTCATCGCCTCCACGCCGAGGCGCATGCCGCGCGGCGCGCGCGCGTAGAGGGCGCCCAGCGCTCCCGCGAGCGCGGCGGCCTCTTTGGGGATCGGGCCGCTCATGACCGTCTCGATCAGTCGTCGTCCGGATCGACGACGAGGCGGCTCGAGAGCGGCGGCGGCGCCTTGCGCGGCGAGAGATGGGAGAGCGTGACGGCGATCTCGGTCCGCATGTCGATGCGGCTCACGATGCGATCGACCATGCCGTGCGCGAGCAAGAACTCGCTGCGCTGGAAGCCCTCGGGGAGCTTCTGGCGAATCGTCTGCTCGATGACGCGGGGCCCGGCGAAGCCGACGAGGGCATCGGGCTCGGCGATGTTCACGTCGCCGAGGAAGGCGAAGCTCGCGGCCACGCCGCCGGTCGTCGGGTGAAGGAGGACGCTCAAGAAGGGGAGCTTGGCCGCGCGGAACTTCTCGAGCGCGGCCACGGTCTTCGCCATCTGCATGAGGCTCAAGATGCCCTCTTGCATGCGCGCCCCGCCCGACGCTTGGAGGAGCACCACCGGGAGTCGCTCGGCTGCCGCGCGCTCGAAGAGGCGCGCGATCTTCTCGCCGACGACCGAGCCCATCGAGCCGCCCATGAAGGCGAACACGAACGCGCCGTAGGCCACGGGGTGGCCTTCGATCGCGGCCTGCCCGATCTCGATCGCCTCGTTGGCGCCGGCGCTGTTCGTGGCCGCCGCGACGCGCGCCGGGTACGGCTTGCCGTCGGAGAACTCGAGCGGATCACTCGGGCGAAGGTGATCGTCCCAGCGATCGAGCATGCCGCCATCGAGGAGGAGGTCACGCCAGCGCGAGGCCGAGAGTCGATGGTGCTTGCCGCACTCGGGGCACACCTCGAACTTCTCGAACATGAGCTCGACGGTGTGCGTGGCGCCGCAGCCTTCGCACTTGCGAAAGACACCTTTTCCGAAGCTCTTCTTCTCGCTCGCGTCGAGGTCGGCGGGACGATTGGTCGGCCAGTCGTGCATGGGGGCGTCGATCTCTAGCAGAAATCGGGGGCCGCCTCTCCCCCGAGCCTCCCTGTCCCCCCAAACTTGCCCGCCTGGGCGAGGCGCGGAAAGCTTGAGGCGTGCGGGGCGCGTACCTGGGGCTGGGGCTACTCTTGTTCGCGGCGGCTTGCTCGAAAGGGGAGGCGCGCGAGCGGCCACCTTCACGCGGGGTCGACGACCCCGCCCCGATCGTGGAGCACGCGGTCGACGCCGGCAGTCCCGAGCGCGCGGCGGTGGCATCCGCGGCCGCCAGCGCCGAGCCCGCATCGCCGCCCGCTGCCGCGCCCAAGCCCACGGGCTCTCCCGAAGCGCGCCTGGCCACCTGGCTCAAGACCAAGATCCCGACCAGCGGCACCGTCGAGGGCGGGGAGGGCGGCACGCCCGTCCGCGTCGTTCATCGCGCGGCGGCCGGTGACACTGCTCTCTCGATCGCGCAGGCGTACCTCGACGTCACGGACGTGTACCTCGCCGAGGATCTCGCCGAGACGATCGCCAAGCACAAGAGCATGATCGCGGCGCCGATCGCCGCGGGCACCGCCGTCACGATCCCGAACGTCCTTCGCGAGCCCTACAAGGAGCCGAACGACGACCGCCTCGCCTGGCCGGAGGATCGCGTCCTCCGCGGCGTCTTCCTCACCGGCCTCATGGCGGGGCGCCAGTACTTGCCCATCCTCGACAAGCTCGTCGACCGCGGCCTCAACGCCATCGTCCTCGACGGCAAAGACTACATGGGGCCGGTCAACTACCCGTCGAAGGCGAAGATCGCGGTCGAGACCGGGGCGGCGAAGAACATTCTCATTCCCAACCTCGCCCGCACCGTGCGCTTCGCGCACGCGCGCGGGATCCGCGTCATCCTGCGCCTCCCGTGCTTCCACGATCCGTGGGTGCAGAAGAAGGCGCCGCGCCTCAGCGTGATGGGCAACTGGGGCAAGCCGTTCCCGCTCGGTTGGCTCGATCCCACGAACCCCGAGGCCCAGGAGTACGTCTTCGAGCTCGCCAAGGAGATGGCCGAGTCCGGGGCCGACGAGGTCCAGCTCGACTACATTCGGTTCCCGGTGCAGGGGCCGCTCAAGAGCGCGGTCTTGCCTCCGGCGAAGGACGGCGAGCGCTCCCGCATCATCAAGGAGATCGTGAAGAAGGCGGCCGCCATCGTGCGCAAGGCCGGGGCGCGCATCTCCCTCGACATCTTCGGCGTGGCCGCGACCGGTCAGCAGGAAGACATCGAGGCGCTGGGGCAGGAGATCGGCATCATCGGAAGCGAGGCCGATGCCCTCATGCCGATGGTTTATCCATCGCACTACGACGCCGGCTACATGGGCTTCGCCGATCCCGCGAACCATCCCGAGATCATCGGCATCGGCTCGCGCGCGAGCGTCGACAAGCTGAAGAAGGCGAAGATCGAAGGCACGATCATTCGCCCGTGGCTCCAAGCGTTCTCGTGGCGCACGTCGGCCTACGGGCCCAAGTACGTGGCCGACGAGGTCGCGCAGGCCGAGAAGCACGGCACGGGCTGGATCCTCTGGGACCCCGGCTGCTCCTACGGCGCGGCCTGGGCCGGGATCCCGAAGAAGGCGAAGTAGTCGCGCCTCAGGGGAGGCCGTCGAGCACCGCGGCAGTGACGGGTACCGGCTGCTCGGACCGCGCGACCTCGCGCCACCACGGATCAATGCGTTCTACACGCATCGGCTCGATGGGGCGGCCGAGGCGCGGCGTCACGACGTGGAGCCCGCCGCGCTCGGCGCGCGCGGCGATGATCTCCGCCGGCTCGTCCCACGGATGGAGCGCGAGATCGAACGTTCCCCAGTGCACGGGGAGGAAGGTGCCGCCGCCGAGCATGGCGAGCGCCTCGAGCGCGCCCTCGGCGCCGAGGTGAATGTCGCCCCACGAGGGGTGGAACGCGCCGACCTCGAGCATGACGAGATCGAACGGGCCGCACCGCTCGCCGATGGTGACGAACTCATCGGTGAGGCCGGTGTCGCCGCTGAAGAACACCTTGTGGCGATCGCCTTCGAGGACCCACGAGGACCAGAGCGTGCCGTTGCGCACGAGGCCGCGCCCCGAGAAGTGACGCGACGGCGTGGCGCGGAATCCGAGCGAGCCGCGCGGCCCGCTGACGACGTGGGTCTCCCACCAATCGAGCTCGGTGATCGATGCCGCGGGCACGCCCCACTCCTCGAGGTGTGCGCCGACGCCGAGTGAGGTCACGAACGGCACCCGCCGAGCCGCAAGCTCGCGGATGGTCGGGTAGTCGAGGTGGTCGTAGTGGTCGTGCGACACGAGCACCACGTCGAGCGCGGGGAGCGAGCCGACGGCGACCGGCGGGCGGTGGAAGCGTCGCGGTCCGACGAGCGAGGAAGGCGACGCGCGCTCTCCCCAGACCGGATCGGTGAGGACGCGCACGCCGTCGATCTCGAGGAGCGTGGTGGAGTGTCCGAGCCACGTCGCGCGGAGCCCCGTCTCGGCCGGGCGGGACCACGCGGCGAGCGGGCTCTCGACGGGCAGCGGACCGGTCGGTACGCGCTTGTGCCCGCCGAAGAAGAATTCGGTCATGGTCGGTCGCGTCGCGCCGGGCTTGATGGGTGAGCGCACGGGGACGGTGTTCTCGAAGCGGCCATCCTTGAAGCGGGGCGACGAGACCGCGCGTTCGCGGCGGAGCCCCGCGAGCGCGGCCCCGAGGACGGCGGGCCGGAGGAGACTCATATCGCTGATCCTCGCATTTTTCGTAGATGGGGGCGCCCCCGGCCAGAGTCGAGCGGCGCCTCGGGTGAGTCGCACGATTCTTCACGGACGGGGTCCGGTCTATGCTCGACGCCGATGATCGACGCCGCCCGCGGCCCGGCGTTCGCCGAGGCCTGGCTCCGTTTCGTACGTGCCCCGATCGACGAGATCCTGCGTCCCCCGACGGACGCCGAGCTCGCGGCCCACGTCCTCGATTCGTTCGCGCGGGTCGTTCGTGACGTGCCCGCCTACCGCGCCTTCCTGGCGCGTCACGGCGTCGATCCCGCCGCCGTCCGCACCCTGGATGGCTTCCGGGCGCTCCCGCGTGTCACCCGCGGGAGTTACCTCGACGCGGAGCCGCTCGCCCTCCGCACGCGCGGCGGCGCGCTCGCCGCGTGCGACATGGTCGCGGTCTCCTCGGGGTCGACGGGCGAGCCCGGCTTCTGGCCGCGCACGACCGAAGACGAGCTCGGCATCGCCGCTCGCTTCGAGCAGATCTTCCACGACGGCTTTCGCGCCGACGAGCGGTCGACGCTGGCGGTCGTGTGTTTCAGCCTCGGCACGTGGGTCGGCGGAATGTTCACGACGGCGTGCTGTCGCCACGTCGCCACCAAAGGCTACCCAATCACGGTCGTCACGCCGGGCAACGCGCCGCCCGAGATTTTTCGAGTGCTCCGCGGTCTCGCGCCCCAGTTCGAGCAGGTCGTCTTGCTCGGCTACCCGCCCTTCTTGAAAGAGGTGATCGATCAAGGTGTGCTCGCCGGGATCGACTGGGCTTCGATGCATCTCAAGCTCGTCACTGCGGGCGAGGTCTTCAGCGAGTCGTTTCGATCTTTGGTCGGCGCTCGCGCGCACGTCGCCGACGTCCGCACCGACATCCTCTCGCTCTACGGGACCGCCGACGCGGGCGTGCTCGGATGCGAGACGCCGCTCACGGTAGCGATTCGTCGCTTCGTCGCGGAGCGTCCGGCCCTCGCGCGTACGCTCTTCGGCGACGCGCGGCTCCCGACGCTCGCGCAATACGACCCGCGAAGCCGCTTCTTCGAGGCCGAAGACGGCGAGCTCCTTTTTACGGGGATGAACGGCGTTCCGCTCGTGCGCTACGCCATCGGGGACCGCGGTGGGGTGTTCACGCACCGTGAGCTGAGGGATCGCCTCGCGGAGGAGGGCTTCGATGTGGAGCGTGAGCTCGGCCCGCTCGGGCCGCGCGCCCGTCGCGAGCTCCCGTTCGTGTACGTCTTCGGGCGCTCGCACTTCGCGGTCTCGTTCTTCGGCGCCAACGTGTTCCCGGAGACGATCTCGGTCGCCCTCGAGGAGGCCGCCATCGCCCCGCACGTGACCGGAAAGTTCGTGCTCGAGGTCAAGGAAGGCCTCGAGGACGCGCCCGTCCTCACCCTCGCCGTCGAGCTCGCGCCTTCGGCCGCGGCGTCCGCGTCGCTCGCGTCCGTGGTCGCCGACGCGGTGCGCGCCGCTCTCCTCCGCATGAACAGCGAGTTCTCGAGCTACGTCCCGGCGAAATACCAAGCGCCGGTCGTCACGCTCCATCCGGCTGGCGACGCCGCCCACTTCCCCGTCGGCGTGAAGCATCGCTACACGCGCCGCTGAGTCGGCTCACGACGCGGCGTCGATCGCCGCGCGAATGCGCGCCGCCCACTCTGCAGCGTCTTCCTCGCCCTGGTACTTGTGACGCGGCCAGAAGAAGCCCTTCATGCCGTCGCCCTTCTTCCGCGGAACGACGTGCACGTGAAGGTGCGCCACGCTCTGGCTGACGCCGTTGTTCATCGCCACGAAGGTCCCGCCGGCCGCGGCCGCCGCCACGACGCCGCGCATCACCCGCTGAACGGCGCCGAAGAGCGGCGCGAGCAGCTCGGGCGGCGCCTCGTCGAGCGTGACCACATGCCGGCGGGGAACGACCAGCGTGTGCCCGAGGAAGAGCGGGCTCTTGTCGAGAAAGGCGTCGACGTGCTCGTCGCCGTAGACGTGGTGCGCGGGGACCGTGCCGGCCGCGATGTCACAGAAAAGGCACCCCATCGTTTGCGGGCTCGTCATGCGAGCGGCGGCGACGAGCGGACGATCGTGTCGTCGTCGCGTGCGATCGAAATCTGATTTCGGCCGAGCTGCTTGGCCCGATACATGGCGATGTCGGCGCGCTTTTGGAGCGCATCTCCCGTCTCCCGCGTGCTCCACGTGGCGACGCCGATGCTCACCGTCTGAGAGATGTCGAGGCCGTCGGCCACGGACAAGGGCTGGTCCGCGAGCGCGGCGCGGATTCGCTCTGCGGCTTCGGAGGCGTGATCGAGCGAGGTCGACGGCATGAGCAGGATGAACTCTTCACCCCCGCGGCGAATGAGAATGTCGACGCGCCGAACGAGGGTGCGTACGCGATCGGCGAACAGTCGGAGCACGACGTCCCCGATCTCATGCCCGTGGGCGTCGTTGACGTTCTTGAAGTGATCGAGGTCCATCATGAGCACGCTGAGCGGGCTCCGCGTGCGCCGCGCGCGCTCGATCTCTTCGGTGATGCGCGGGTGCAGGTAGCGATGGTTGTACGCGAGCGTGAGGTCGTCCGTCATCGCGAGACGACGCAGGCGCGCGCGCTCGATGGGAGGCGCCGAGCAGTTGGCGATGAGCCGGGCGAGGAGCTGGTCCTGCACGGTGAAGCGGCCCTCGTCGGGTGACGACATCGACAAGACGCCGATGACGTGCCCGGCGGACCAGAGCGGCTCCGAGAGGAGCGATCGCACGACGAACCCTTGGCTGCGCCGACGGTCATCCGGCTTGTAGCGCGGGTCTTCGGTGGCGTTGGCGACGAGCAGGCCGAGCTTGTGCTCCACGACCCATCCCACGAGACCCTCGCCGCGACGGAACGTCATGGGCGGGAGATCGCGGCCCGCGCCCGAACGTGCGCCGCAGAGGAGCTCGCTCTCGTTCGCGTCGAGGAGTCGAATGGATGCGTGGTTCGCCGGAACGAGCGCCAACGTCGCATCGGTCACGGCCTGGAGCGCCTCCTCGAGCGGTCGCTCGTCGGTGAGCTTCCGCGTGAGATCGAGGAGGACAACGATCGGCTCGCGGTCGTCGATCGCGGGGCTGCTCGAGAGCGCGTCGACGACGTGAAGCGGCTTCTTCTTGTTCTTCTTCGGCGCGGCGCCCTTCGTCGGGGCGCGCGTCGGGGCCTTGGGACGCGGTCGCGTCTTCGTCGCCGCCTTCTTGGGCGTTCGCTTCCGTGAGGGTACGGACGCTTTGCGCGTTGGGGCCATGAAGCCGCCGAGTATAGCCCGCGTTCTCGCGGCGCTCAGAAGCTCATCGTCGCGAGGTCGCTCGGGACGTGCAGGGTGGGCTCGGTGCGCTCCTGTACGTCCTTCGCGCTCACGCCCGGCGCGACCTCGCGGAGGACGAGCCCCTTGTCGGTCACGTCCATCACAGCGAGCTCGGTGATGACGCGGTGCACGACGCGGCGGCCGGTGAGGGGGAGGTTGCACTCCTTCAGGATCTTGGGGGCGCCATCTTTGGCGGCGTGCTCCATGATCACGACGACGCGCTTGGCCGACGCGACGAGGTCCATCGCGCCGCCCATCCCCTTGACCATCTTGCCGGGGATCATCCAGTTGGCGAGGTCACCCCGCTCCGACACCTGCATGGCGCCGAGGATGCAAAGGTCGACGTGCCCGCCGCGGATCATGGCGAAGCTCTCGGCCGACGAGAAGATCGCCGAGCCGGCGAGCATGGTCACGGTCTCTTTGCCGGCGTTGATGAGGTCGGCGTCCTCTTTACCTTCGACGGGGTAGGGGCCGATGCCGAGGAGACCGTTCTCGCTCTGGAGCACGACCTCGACGCCCTTCGGGATGTAGTTGGCGACGAGGGTCGGCATGCCGATGCCGAGGTTGACGTAGAAGCCGTCCTTGAGCTCTTGGGCGGCGCGCTGGGCGATTTGTTCACGAGAGAGAGGCATGGGAATCTCCGCGCTCCTTCAGGCCGACTTCTTCTGGACGGTGCGACGCTCGATGCGCTTCTCGTACGAGGCGCCCTTCACGATGCGCTGCACGAAGATCCCGGGCGTGTGGATGTGATCGGGATCGAGCTCGCCCACTTCGACGAGCTCCTCGACCTCGGCGATGGTGACCTTGGCGGCCGTGGCCATCATCGGGTTGAAGTTCATGGCCGTGTGGCGATAGACGAGGTTGCCGAAGCGGTCGCCCTTCCAGGCCTTCACGATCGCGTAGTCGCCGGTGATGGCGGGCTCGAGCACGTAGGCGCGGCCGCCGAACTCGCGCACCTCTTTCTTGGGCGAGCTCTTGGCCACCGAGCCGTCGGCCGCGTACTTGAGCGGGAGACCGCCGTCCGACACGGCCGTGCCGGCGCCGGTGGGCGTGTAGAATGCAGGGATTCCGGCGCCGCCGGCGCGGACGCGCTCGGCGAGGGTGCCTTGCGGGCAGAGCTCGACTTCGAGCTCGCCGGAGAGGTACTGGCGTTCGAACTCTTTGTTCTCGCCCACGTAGCTCGAGATCATCTTCTTGATCTGCTTGTTGCGGAGGAGCACGCCGAGGCCGAAGTCGTCGACGCCGCAGTTGTTCGACACGACGGTGAGGTCTTTGACGCCGAGCTCGCGAAGCGCGCGGATGCAGTTCTCGGGGATGCCGCAGAGACCGAAGCCTCCGGCGAGAAGGGTGGCGCCCGACGGGATGTCGGCGCAGGCCTCGCGCGCGCTTTGATAGACCTTGTTCATGGACGAGCCCTCACGATGAGGGCCGAGAGGGTACTCGTCCGCCGCGGCGATTTGAACGCACAAAACGACGCCGCGCGCCCGGCCGAGGCCGAGCGCGCGGTGACGCACTTCATGCGCGTGGGCCGATCAGCCGGGGCCGCCGCCGTCGAGGCAGCCGCCAGTGCATTGGATGTCCTTCGCGCAGCCGTCGAAGAACACGCCGCAATAGTTCTGCGGGCAGGTCTGGGGCACGCACGCTCCGCCGTCGGTGGAGGCGTCGGCGGTGCCGCCGTCGACGCACCCACCGGTGCAGTTCATTTGACCGCCGCACCCGTCGGGATAGCCGCCGCATGCCGACGGTGGGCACGAGGACGGCTTGCACGCGCCGCCGTCCGTGCAGCCGCCCGTGCACTGCATCAATCCGCCGCAGCCGTCCGCGAAGGTTCCGCACATGACCGCCAAGCAGGTGCTTGGGACGCACGCGCCGCCGCCGCCTTCGGCGCTCGCGTCCATCGTGGGGCCGCCGTCGAGGCACGCGCAGTTGATCATGCCGCCGCAGCCGTCAGGGGTGGGCCCGCACGCGCCGGGTTGGCATCCCTTGGGAGCGCAGAGGCCGCCATCGCCGCCGGAGCAGGGGCCGCAATCCATCGTGCCGCCGCAGCCGTTGCCGTTGATCCCGCACATGCCGGGCTGGCAGGTCATGGGTTGGCACGCGCCGCCATCGCTGGAGCAGGCGCCGCAGTCCATGGTGCCGCCGCAGCCGTTCGGGTTGATCCCGCACATACCGGGCTTGCACGTGCTCGGCATGCACGGGCCGCTGTCCGCGCAGACGCCGCAGTCCACCATGCCGCCGCAGCCATCGGGCATCGGCCCGCACGCCCCGGGCGGGCACTTCGTCGGCGTGCACGAACCTCCACCGCCGTCGGGGCAGGGGCCGCAGAAGGCCATGCCGCCGCAGCCGTCGGCCTGGTAGCCGCACATCCCTGGCTGGCAGCCCTTGGGCATGCAGCCGCCGCCGCCATCGGCGCTCACCGGACCGCCGTCGCAGACGCCGCAGTCGAGGATGCCGCCGCACCCGTTGCCGATGGGGCCGCACGCGCCCATCGGGCAGTTGATGATCGGCGTGCACACGCCGCCATCCGCGCCGCCCGCGCCGCCGTCGCAAGCGCCGCAGTCGAGCATGGCGCCGCAGCCGTCGGGGAACGTTCCGCACTTCCCGTAGTTCATGCACGTGAGCGGCATGCACGATCCGCCGTCGGGCATCGACGCGTCGGGCGCGGTGGTGCTGGCGTCGCCGCCCGAGGCTCCGCCGTCTCCGCCCATGCACGTGCCGCAGTCCAAGATCATGCCGCACCCGTCGCTCAGCATGCCGCACGCGCCGGGGCCGTAGTTGCCGCAGAGCATCGGCATGCAGCCGCCATCGGGGCTCGCATCCATCACCCCTCCGTCACTGCCCGAGCCGGCGTCCGCGGGGCCCGTCCCGGCATCCGGGGGTTGCGTCGTACCGGCGTCGTCGGAGGGCGCGCTGCCGTCGCCGCCGCCGGTCGACGCGTCCGCGCCGCTGCCGGCATCCGGTTGGGGACACGCGCCGCACTCGAGGTATGCGCCGCATCCATCGGGTTGCTGTCCACAGATGCCAGCGCCCAACGTGGCGCACGTCTCCGGCACGCACGCGTCGCTCGTGCCCGCGTCCGCAGCGGCATCGTCGGGCGTGGTGCCCGCGTCGAAGCCGGGTTGCGGGATGGCAGGAACGAACGTGCTGAAGTGCGTCGTCTCCGCAGCGACGTGGGTCGCGTCCTTGATCGTCGTCGGGAGCGGCGTGTAGTCGGTCGTTCCGTCCGGCGCCGTGAAGACGACGATGCGCGACGGATCGGTGCCGGGAGGCAGCTTCGTCGGATCGAAGGCGAGATAGATCGTGACGGGCTTGGCGAACTTGAGACCGGAGGGGCCGAGCGTCGTGGGCGTGCCGATAGGCTCCGCGGCGGCCGGCTTCGGCGCTTCGGGCGTCGGGGTCACGGTGACGGTGACGTTGTCCGGAAGCGCGCCCTCGGGGATCGCGACGCCGCTACCATCCGAGTTGACGAGCGTGCCGCCCTGCGCGCCGACGTTGGCCGTGACGATCACCGGCAACGCAGGCGAGCTCGCGCTCGGAGGGGTAGACGTCGACGGGCTCTCGATGGACGGCGACTTGTCGCCACCACTACAGGCGACCAACGCGGCCAAGCTGGAACCGACCACCAACGTCGTCAGCGAACGCAATCCTCGCCTCATCGTGTGACCTCCCCTGCCGAGCGCGATCTGCGCTCAGGGTGTAGAAATGTTCATCCTGCAGAATCGTTGGACTCACCACGCCGCGTCCATCACGTCTCATCGTCACGGCGACGATTGGTGCGAGGGCCGCGCAGCACGCACGGCAGCGACCCACGTCGGGCGTGCGGCGCGAAACGTCGCTGGTCGCTGTCACGACCAGGAGACACGGACCACGTTTCCCGAGGCGATTCGCAGCATGCGCTCACCCACCCACGTGAACCCGTGCGGAGCGGGGTGGTGCAATCGGGACCTGAGCAGTATGGTGAAGGCTTGGAGGTCAGGATGTCCGAGCGCGTACCGCGTCCGCCACGGATTCCCGTCGAGCACGAGTACGGAGTCACGGAAGAGCACGTCGGTCAGTACGTCACCAACGTGAGTCGCAGCGGCGCGTTCATTCGCACCAAGAAGCCGCTGCCCGTAGGCTCCACCGTCGACCTCAACTTCACGATCGTCGACGACGACCTCTACACGATCGAAGGCGTCGGCGAGGTCGTGCGCGCGAGCTCCGATCCGCTCGGGATGGGCGTGCAGTTCGTTTCGCTCACCGCCGAGTCGAAGAAGGTGCTCGACCGTCTGCTCGAGAAGCGGACGTCGTGGCGGCCGCGATACTGAGCGCCATCGCCGGCAGTGCGCCGGCGAGCTCGCGCACGAAGGGCCGCCCCGCGAAGTAGCGCGCGCCGGCCGCGAGAAACGCGGGGGCCTCCAGGATGCCTGCTTCGAGCGGCGCGCGGCCCGCGCCGTAGAACGCGCGCGCGATTCCAGTGCGAATGGCGACGTCGAGCCCGACGCGCGGGGCGAGGGCCACGCGCGCCGCGTACGAGCGGAACGCGAAGCGCGAGGCCGGCACGCGCTCGGCGAGGTAGCGACCCGCCAACGCGCCATAGAGGATCGCGTGCGCGATGCCTTCGCCCAAGAGCGGCTCGATGCCCGCGGCCTCGCCGACGAGTAGGACGCGCGGCTTCGCGATCGGCATGCCCGGCTCGTACGCGCGCTCGGCGAAGCGCTTCTGGCGATAGCTCCGAAGATCGAGGCCGCGCGCGGCGAGGTGCGCGCGGAGGACGTCGCTCGGATCGATCGCCGCGCCACCGCCCACGTGGAGGACGTACGCGCCCCGGCATACGAGTGCCCGCCCGTCGACGAGGGTGGGGAAGTCCCAGGTGTAGCCGGGCAGCGCAGGGTCGCGGACGTCGAAGGCCAGCGCGTCTCGCGGCGCGTCCCGCGGCGTCGGCTCGGTGTCCACTTCGACGACCTGGGCGCGCAATCGTCCGAACGGAAGCCCGAGGGTGCGGCGCACGGTGCTGCCCACGCCGTCGGCGCCGACGACGCATGACGCCTCGAACGCGCCCGCGCTCGTCACGACGCTCGCGCCGGTTGGCGTTCGATCGATCGACGTCACGCTCACGCCCTCGACGATGCGAACGCCGCGTTCTCGGGCCGCGGCGGCGAGCGCAGCGTCGAAGTCGCGGCGTCGCACGACTCGGCCCAGCGCTGGCTCGCGAACGCGCGAGTCACCGCGTGCGAACGCGGTCCGCACCTCGTCGATGACGACGCTCGGCACGTCCACGCGGACGCCGAGTCGCTCGAGCATCGCGTCGCCGCGCGCGCCGATCGCGCCGGCGCAGATCTTCTCTCGCGGATAGGTCGCACGCTCGAGGACGACCACGTTGCCGGCGAGGGAAGGCGCGTGCCGAACGGCGGCGATGGCGGTGGTCAGGCCCGCGGGGCCGCCGCCCACGATCACGAGGGGCGCGTGCGCCCGCGCCGTCATGCGCCGCTGGCGAGGCCGATCGACACCGACATCTCGCGCGTCTCACCCGGCGCAAGGATCAGGAGATCGCGCTTCGTGTTGAGCGCGTCGCCGGGGCTGGTCCACGGCTCGACGCAAACGAAAGGACGCTCGGGGAGCGTCCAGAGCACCCATGTTCGGAAGTCGTCCGAGCCGCCCACGCGGATCGTCGCGCCGTCGGCGTCGAGATCGAGGTGCCGGGTCCAATGATCGAGGAGGTGGAGATCGACCTCGCCGCCGCCGAAGTCGATCGGTTGCGGCACGTCGACGTGGCGCTTCGTCTTGTTGTCCCACGCATGCGTGGCGAGCGTGCGGGCGCGCGCCCCGGCCTTGTTCGTGACCGCGAAGTAGGGGTGAAGGCCGAACGCGCAGGGCATGGTCTGGTCGTCGGCGTTCGTGATCGTCACGCGGTACACGAGCGCGGTCTTCGTGAGCGAGAGCGCGATCTCGAGCGCGAACTTCCAGGGGTAGTGCGCGAGCGTCTCCTCCGTGGCCTCGAGCCGCATCGTGACCGCCGCACGATCGCGGGCGGTGATCGAAAAGGGCAGATCGCGCGCGAAGCCGTGGTTCTTGAGCGAGCCGTAGCGGCCCTCGGCCTCGAAGAGGTCGGCCTTGAGCCGCCCTGGGCTCGGAAAGAGCACCGGGATCCCGCCTCGCCGCGAAGCCTTGGGATCCACGGCCTCGGGGTCGGCGTCGATGGCGGCGCGCGTTGCGTCGTCGAGGAAGAGGAGCTCGCGCCCGCCGAGCGACAAGCGAGTGACGAGCGCGCCCAACGTCGGCACGACCTCGGCGGAAGTGCGGTGGGGATCGTCGAGCTCGAGGAGGACGCGCGGCTGAGCCATGGGGCGCGGAGCTTACGCGAGAGGCCCGGACCGCTACGCAGGAATTTGGCCCGCCGCGACGGGGCGTGCTTCCTAGGAGTGGTGCGCCACCTCGCTTTCGTCTCGGCATGGGTCGCCACCCTCACGGTCACCGCGGGGGCGTGGCCGCTGGCTGCCCGCAAGACGAACGCGCCCGGTGCCGCGCTGGGGACGGCCGTCCTCGCGATGGGGCGGAGCGTTGGCTCGCCGACCGCTGGGCACCTCGTCGGTGGGAGTCGCCTCCCGGAGGCGCCGTACCTGCGCGTCGTGCCGGCGTACGCCCAAGGTGAGGTTCGCTGGGGCCTCGGAAGCCTCGTGGGCATGATCGATCGCGCCGCGCGACGCGTGCGAAAAGATCACCCCGACGCGGTCCTCAGCGTCGGGCACCTCTCGCGCCAAGGCGGCGGAGAGGTCGATCGTCACGTCTCGCACGAGAGCGGCCGCGACGCCGACATCGCGTTCTACGTCCGCAACGCGCAGGGCAAGCAGATCTTCGCCGAGCATTTCGTGCAGTTCCACGGTGACGGCACGGCGTCGTCGTGGCCGGGCGCGTTCTTCGACGACGCCCGCAACTGGGCGCTCGTGCGCGCGCTGGTCACCGATCCGCAGGCGCGCGTGACCCACATCTTCGTCGCGACGCCGCTCCGGGCACGCCTCCTCGCCTACGCAGCGAAGAGCGGCGCGCCGGTCGAGCTCCGCGATCGGGCGGCTCTGGTGATGGTGCAGCCGCACGGCGCGTTGCCGCACGACGATCACTTCCACGTTCGCATCTCGTGTCCTGCGTGGCAGCGCGAGTGCGTCGAGATTCCGGTGAAGAAGAAGCCGGCGCTCGTCGCGCGGGTGCCGACGCCCAAGGGCCGCGCGCGCGCGTTCGGTCACGAAAGCGCAGACGCGGCCAAGCTCGATCGTTCGCACCACGACAAGGGGCCCGCGAAGACCGAGCACGAGCACGACAAGGGTCACGACAAGGCCGACGACGCGGTCGCCAAGACCGACAAGGCGGCCGAACGCTCGACGCCGAACGACAAGCCGAACACCGCCCACAAGCCGGCGCCCGAAAAAGCCGACAAATCGCCGGCCGACGAGGCGCCGCCGGCGAGCCTGGTCGTTCCGGTCACTCCCGCGGAGGCGCCGGCCGGCGGGGAAGTGATCGACGACGTCGACGGGCCGATGTGACGCGGCTTCGTCCGGATCTTTTCCGCGGCTGACCGTATACTCGACGACGCGAGATGGGGCAGCGAGTCCAAGGCGGGGGTGACGATCGGGCCGTTTTGGTGGGGCGCGCGACGGAGCTCCACGTGCTCGAGGACGCGCTCCGCGCGGTGCGCGACAAGGGCGAGACGCGCATCGTCACCATCCTCGGCGCGACGGGCGTGGGCAAGACGCGGCTCGTGCGCGATTTCATCGCCAAAGTCGGCGCGAGCGGCCGCGCCGACGCGACGGCACCTCGGGTCTACGCCGGCGAGGCGCGCGCGGGCGGAGCCTCGTACGAGATCTTCTCGCGCATCCTCCGCGCGCGCTTCGGCATCGCCGACACGATGTCGCTCGACGAGGCCTCGGCACATCTTCGCAACCAAGTTGCAGAAGTCCTCGAGGACCGAAAGGTCGGCGACGTCATCTACTTCTTGGGTCAGCTCCTGGGGCTCAGCCTCCCGACATCTCCCCTGATTCAGGCGGTCGAGTCCGACCGCGAGGAGCTGCGCAGCCTCCGCCGCGCGGTGCTCAAGCGCTTCTTCGAGGCCGACGCGCGCGGGCCGCAAGGTGGCTCGGTTTTTCCGCCCGCGGGCGGCGCTCCCGCGTCCCGGCCGCCCTCGCGAAGGGCGCGACCTCCGATCGTCCTCGTCTTGGACGATCTCCAGTGGGCCCATGACGATTCGGTCGACTTGCTCGCGTACTTGATGAGCTCGCTTGCGGCGCCGATCCTCATGCTCTGCATCGCGCGCCCCGAGATCGTCGCCCGGCGCGATGCGTGGAACAAATACGGCGAGGAGCGGCACCAGGTCGTGGAGCTGGGGCCGCTCTCCGAGAACGATGCCGCGGCCGTGATGCACGACCTCCTCGCGCCCTGCGGGGATGGCGAGGCCGTCGACGAGCTCGTCGACGCGGCGTGCACGCTCGCCGGCGGCAACCCGGCGCTCCTCGAGCAGATGCTCCGCATCTACCGCGACATGGGCGTCGTCGAGGTGACCTCCGGTGCGTGGCTCGTGCACGTCGACCGGCTCGCCGAGGTGCGTCTGCCGCTCACCATCGAGGACGCCGTCCAAGCGCGCATCGCCGCGCTCACCCCCGAGGAGCGCGACGTCCTCGAGCACGCGGCCACCATGGGCGGCGTCTTTTGGCTGCACGGCCTGGTCGCCATCCGTCGCCTCGCGGATCCGCCGCCGGACTTCTGGACGAGCGGTGAGACGCTCGACATCGCCAAGCTCCGCGCCGTGCTCCGCGATCTGATGGAGCGCGACTACATCCTTCGCCTCCCGGACAGCACGTTCGCTGGGGACGAGGAGTACGTCTTCAAGCACAACCTCGAGCGGGAGACCTTGGCGCGTCTCACGCCGCCGGCCGTGGCGCGCCGGTTCCACACCGCCATCGCCGATTGGCTGTCGTTCCAGGCGAGCGTTCGCTCGCACGAGGAGTACCTGGCCATGCTCGCCGTCCATCGCGAGCAAGCCGGCGCGCTCCCGCTCGCGGCGACCGCGTATCTCGAAGCGGCGGACGTCGCGCGCTCGCACTACGCCAACGCCAAAGCCGCGGAGTACTACGCGACGGGCCTCGCCCTCGTCCGTGACGGAGGCTTCGGGATCGAGCCCGACGCGCGCATCCGCGCGCTCCATCACTATGGCGACGTCCTCCAGTCGCTCGGGCGGAACGACGAGGCGCTCACGGTCTTCCGCGAGATGCTCGCCCACGCCTACCGCCTCGATCTCCGCACCAAGGGCGGCGCGGCGCACTCCCGCATCGGCCGCCTCTATCGCGAGACCGGTCGCCTCGGCGACGCGGCCCGCCACCTCGGCGCGGCGCTCTCCCTCTTCGAGGAGGCCAACGACGATCGCGGAGTGGCCAGCGCCCTCGACGATATCGGCAAGGTGCACTGGCTCCGGGGCGACTACCCCCGCGCGCTCGATCACACGCAGCGCGCCCTCGCGATGCGCCGCAAGATCGGCGACCGTCGGTCGATCGCGCTCAGCTTGAACAACCTCGGCCTCGTCTACCAAGACTCCGGGCAGTTCAAGCAGGCGCTCGAAGCCTTCGAGCAAGCGCTCCGCATCCGCCGCGAGATCGGCGATCTCGTCGGCGTGTGCATCTCGCTCAACAACCTCGGCACCGTCGCCCAAGATCAGCGTGACGACGCGCGCGCCCTCAAGCTCTTCCTCGAGGCTTACGAGGTGGCCAAGGAGACGGGCGATCGCAACCGCATCGGCCTCATCCTCACCAACATCGGCGAGACGCACAGCCGGTTGGGCGACGCCGCCAAGGCCGTGCAATACCTGAAGCAGGCCGAGTCGCTGGCCGAGGAGCTCGGCGACGCGCTCGGCCTCGCCGAGGCGGTGCGCGGGCTCGGAAAGGCCTACCTCGCCCAGCGCGAATACACCAAGGCGCGCGAGCACACGCAGCGCGCCGTCAAGATCCTCTCCGACATTCAGAGCAGCGTGCAGCTCGGCATCGCGCTTCGCTCGCTCGGCGAGGTCACCGCTGCCGGCGCCGCGGGCGGCCCGAGCCTCGGAGAGGCGCAGACGCACCTCGAGCGCTCGATTCTGATCTTCGAGCAAATCGGAAACGAGGTGGAGCTCGCGCGGAGCCTGCGCTCGTTCGCCGAGCTCGTGAAGACCAGCGACCTCGCGATGGATCCAGCGTCGGCGCGCGCCGGGGCCGAGGCCGGGCGCCGCGCCGAGGCGATCTTCGCCAAGCTGCGCGGGAGCACGCAGAGCTTCGCGCCTTGATGGGGGCGCGGCGCGCGACGACCTCGCGGCCGACGCGCGTTCCTGGTAAGCGACGCGCGTGTCGATCTTCCGTGGCTCGCTCACGTACGCGCGGTTCTTCGTCGAGGGCGAGGTGCCCGACGATTTTCGCGATCGCTTCATGCGATCGATCCGGCATCGCATCCAGAAGCCGCTCGAGCCCGAGGACGAAGACCTCGAGCGCACCGGCTGGTGCCTCGTCGGTGATGCAGCCGGGCTCGAGCTCGCGTACCCGGACGTCTTCTGGAACGAGTACCTGAACCTCGGCGTCCGCACCGATCGTTGGGCCATCCCCGGATCGCTCCTCCGCGCCAAGATGCGCGAGGCGCAGACGGCGTACTTGGAGAAGCATGGACGCGAGCGCCTCTCGCGCAAGGAGAAGACCGAGCTCAAGGACCTCGTGTCGAAGCGCCTCCGTCAGAAGCTCACGCCGGCCACGCGCCTCGTCGATTTTTCGTGGTCGCTCGGCGAAGGGATCGTGCGCTTCTTCAGCCATTCACCCAAGGCCGCGGTGGGCATGAGCGAGCTCTTTCATCGCACGTTCGGGAGCTACGGCCTCCGGCTCGTGCCCGAGTCGCCGTACACGCTCGCGTCTCGCCTCGCGCTCACCAAGGCGGAAGCCGACGCGTGGGACGGGCTCGAGTGCGTGGTCACCGCGACCGAGGAGGGCTGAGATGGACCTCGCGCAAAAAATCGAGACGCGTCGCTTCGTCGGCCGCGAGTTCTTGCTGTGGCTCTGGTTCGAGAGCGAGATCTTCGAGGCCACCGTCGCGACGCGCGAGCACGGGACGCTCGGCCTCTGGGTCGAAGGTCGAATGCAGCTCACTGACGGGCAGGAGAGCACCGCGATCAAAGGCGCGACTCCAGGCGCGCACCGTGAGGCCAAAGAGTCGCTGCGCCGCGGCAAGCTTCCGGCGCTCCTCGGGCTCCACCTCGTGCGCGGCGAAGAGGAGTCGCGCTTCGTGCTGAAGGGCGAGACGCTCGCGGTGTCCGGGCTCGTCCTCCCCACGGTGCTCGCCGCCGAGGCGGAGGTCGGCGAAGGGCAGGGCAGCGCCGACGACGCCGTCGCCGGTCTCGCGCCGCGCGCCCGCCGCAAGAAGCGCTCCGGCCCCGACGCCGAGTCGGCTGCCGAGGCCGAAGCCGACGAGGCGCAAACCGCGTTCTTCGAAAGAATGCACTTTGCGCAGGACGTCGAGGCGGTGATCGCCGCGCTCTATCGTGATTTCTTGGCGCTCCGCTTGGGACGGGCGTGGAGCGACGTGGTCGTGCCTGCGCTCTCCGAATGGATCGCCGGCGAGTCGCCCGACGCCGAGGCCTACCGTGAGGCGCGCGCGGCCGCGCTCTCCGGCGCGCGGAAGTCGCGCGCACGTTGATCGTCACCCGCCGCCGGCAGGATCGAGGAGCGCACGCGTTCGCGGATCGGTCGGCGACGCGAAGACGTCTCGGGTCGCGCCTTCCTCGACCACCGACCCGCCGTGCATGACGACCACGCGATCGCTCACCTCGCGCGCGAAGCTCATCTCGTGCGTCACGACGACGATGGTGATGCCGCGCTCGGTGAGCTTCCGTAGCGTGGTCGTGACCTCGCGCCGCCGCGCGGGGTCGAGGGCGCTCGTAGGCTCGTCGAGGAGAAGAACCGCCGGATCCATCGCCAGCGCGCGGGCGATGGCCACGCGCTGCTGCTCGCCGCCCGAGAGCTCGCCCGGCCGCGCGAGCACACGGTGGCCGAGGCCGACCAGCTCGAGGAGCTCGCGCGCACGCGTCTCCGCCGCGGCGGGCGCGTCCCCGCGCACGTGGATGGGCGCTTCGGTCACGTTCTCGAGCGCCGTCCGATGCGGGAAGAGGTGGAGCCCTTGGAAGACCAATCCGACCTTGGAGCGCACGCGGACGAGCGTCGCGCGCCGGTCGCGCTCGCTCGCCGTCGCCTCGAGCGAGACGTCGCCCACCGTGATGCGACCTTCGTCGAACGACTCGAGCCCGACGATGCAGCGAAGGAGCGTCGACTTTCCGCACCCGGACGGACCGATGATGGCCGTGGCCCCGCCGCTTTCCACGGTGAACGAGAGGTCGGCGAGCACCGGGCGCTCGCCGAAGCGCTTCCCCACTCGGTGCGCGTGGACGAGGCTCATCGCGCGCTCCCGAGCCGAGCCTCGAGCGCCGCCGACAAGCGCGCCAGCGGATAACTCATTGCAAAGTACATGAGCGCGCAGAGCGCGCCGGGCACGAGCCAGCCGCGCACGTCGACGGCGGTGATGGTCATCTGCTTGGTGAGCTCGACCACCGTGATGACGCTCACGAGCGAGCTGTCCTTGAGGAGCGCGATGAAGTCGTTGGTCGTGCCGGGAAGGGCGACCTTGAGCGCTTGGGGAAGGATCACGCGCCGGAGCGCCACGGCGCGCGACATCCCGAGGACCGTCGCGGCCTCGAGCTGCCCCGCCGGCACGCTGGCGATCGCTGCTCGCTGGACCTCGGATTCGTACGCCGCGTAGTTGAGGCCCAGACCCAGGACCGCGGCCGAGAGCGCGGAGAGCCGCACGACGGGCGCGAGGCCGAAGTAGAGGACGTAGAGCTGCAAGAGCACCGGCGTCCCGCGGAAGATCTCGACGACCGCGTGCACGACCGCGCGCGCTGCCGGCGGCCCGTAGAGGCGTGCGAGCGAGTAGGCGAGGCCGAGCGGCACCGCGAGCAGCATCGCGAGGAGGGAGACCAAGAGCGTCATTCCCGCGCCGCGGAGGAAGAGCGTCACGTGCCCGAACGTGAGCGACGCCGCCGGGGCGGGGACCGCGGCCGGCGACCCAGCGGATGCGGCCGGCGGCGAGGTCGTTGCGGAAGGTGCGGCCGCCGCGCGGGTCGGAAAGAGCGCCTTCTGTCGCTCGTTCCAGATCGCCGACGCGCGGAGGATGCGCTCGAGCTCGCCGCTCGCCGCGATGCGCGTGAGGGCTTCGTCGATCGCGGTGCGAAGCCGCGTGTCCGCGGGGCGGAAGCCGATCGCGTACGCGCCCGTGCCCACGTCGCCCACCGTGCGCAGCGCGGGGCGCGTGCCGTAGCGACCGGCGATGATGTCGTCGAGGAGGACTGCGTCGATGCGCCCTTGCTCGAGGTCCAGGTAGGGCTCTTGGACGCCTTCGTAGAGCACGATCTCGGCGTGACCGCGGAGGGTGAGCTCGGAGAGGCTCGCGGTCAGCGTGCCGACGCGAAGCTTCGCGAGCGCCTCCAGGTCGGCCTTGATGCGGGGGTCGTTGGCGCGAGCCACGAGCCGGAGCGCGAACGCGTAGTAGGGGCGCGAGAACGCGATGCGGGCGCGTCGGGACTCCGTGATCTCGAGGCCGTTCATGGCGACGTCGAAGGTGCCGCGCTCCAGCGACGGAACGAGCGCCGACCAGTCGCACTGCACGAACTCGGCGCGCACGCCGAGCTCACGTGCGATCGCGTCCGCGAGCTCGACCTCGAAGCCGACCAGCTTTCCGTTCGGGTCCTGGCTTACGTACGGCTCGCCGCCCTGCATGTCGCCGCCCCAGCGGAGGACGGCGCGCCCGCGGACGTCGTCCAGCGTGTCGGCCCACGCCGGACGCGCGAGACCGAGCACGACGAGCGCGGTGAGGCAGACGAGCCGAACGAGGGCGGGCACGGCGCGAGGGAAGCACCGTTCGAGCGCCCCGAGCAAGCGCTCACGCGAGCGCGTCGTCAGGGGTAAGGGTAGTACGAGCCGGCGTCGTCGCCCTCGCCGTACGGATTGTAGGGATCGCCCGATCCGTACGGGTCGTACGAATCGCCGTAGCCATACGGGTCGTACGGATCACCGTAGGTCCCCGCATCCGTATCGGTCGCGTAGGGATCGCCGCTCGGCGTGCTCGGCGTCTTGTACTGCGCGCTGTACGTCGCGTAGTCGATGTCGGGGCGCGCCTTGATCGTCACGCTCCCGCCGCCGTAGCCGCTGCAGCGGCCGGTGAGGCCGTGGGGCAGGCCGAGGGCGTCGAGAACGCCCGGGCTCGCCTCCCACACGGATCGATCGGACACGTCGCGAACGACGGCGATGACGCACTTGCCGTTCGGCCGACACACCTCGACGCTCAGGCCGCACGCGCGTCGCGACTTGCCGTCGACCACGACCCGCGACGGTGCAGCGATGAACATGTCGTCGTCGGAGCAGACCTGCCACCCCTCACAACCCCAGCGAACCATGTTCGGCTTGGGCGCGTTCTTGGAGAACGAGGAGCAGTTGCGGAGGAACTGGCACGTCCCCTCGAAGTTGAGGTTCACGCGGCTGGTCCCGTCCGAGCGGAGCTCCGAGCCGTCGCTCCCTTCCGAGCCCTCGGGGGTCGACGCGTCGTCGCTCTCCGTGCTCGAGCAGGCGGCGAGGGCGAGGAGCGAGGCGGTGATGGCAACGGCCCAGAGGGAGCGCATGGTCTCCCTAGACGCAATGGCCGTGCCCTCGCGCTGGACGAATTACGCCGCGCTTTGCGCCGAGTGTGTGGTCCACATGGATCGGTTAACACCCTGCACGGGTGTCCCAGGGCGGGCGACCGCCGCCGCGGATCCGCACGCCGTTAAACCATGCCGCGCACGAGATGCTCGACGAACGGGGCCCCGGCTTCGTCGCCCAGATCGAGGATCAAGGGCGAGACCGTGGCCCGACCTTCGTTGAAGAGCGACGTGTCGGTGCCGGGGCGATCGTCGTGGTGCACGCCGGGGCCACCGATCCAGCAGTAGTCGCGGCCTCGGGGGTCTTTGCGCATGTCGACGACCTCGTCGTAGAAGCGCTGGCCGAGACGCGCGTAGGCGACGCCGCGCGCTCGCGTCCAGTCGCGGGGCACGTTGAGATTCAAGAGCACGCCGCGCCCGCGCTCCTTCTGCGGGGCGTTGGGGTTCCCGGCCGGGGCCGCGGCGAGGAGCGCCTCGGCGAGCTCGGCGGCGAGGGCAGCGGCGGCAGCGAAGTCCGCCTTGGTGTGCGCGCTCGCCGCGAGCGCCGGGATGCCGCGGAGGGCACCCTCGCGAGCCGCCGCGACGGTGCCGGAGTAGAAGACGTCTTGCCCGACGTTCGGCCCGTGGTTCACGCCCGACACGACGAGGTCCGGCACCCGCGGCACGATGTGCCCGGCGTGGAGTGCAACATACACGCAATCCGCGGGGGTCCCGTCGATGGCGAACGTCGCCTCGTCGATGGCGCGAATGCGCAACGGGCGGTGCAACGTGAGCGCGTGGCTGGCGGCGCTCTGCTCGGTCTCGGGCGCGACGAGGATGACGTCGCAGCGCTCGCGAAGCGCGGCGCGGAGCGCCGAGATGCCCTCGCTCGCGTGGCCATCGTCGTTGGAGAGAAGCACGAGGGGGCGGGGCATCGGCGCGGACGGTAGTGGCTTAAGGGCGCGCTTGGAAGGGGGCCATCGCGGCGCGGCGGGTCGAAACATTTTGCGGGTTCCCCGGGGCGCGCGGCCGGGCTACCCGTCGGGCATGCGAACCGTGCTCGGACTTTCCGTTTCGTTCGTCGCCTTTGCCCCGGCCGCCCTCGCGTTCGGGTGCGCGGGCGGAGGTGACGCCGTCGTCGTGGCCACCACGCCTCCGCCTGCCGTCACCGACGCCGGCGCCGCGCCGGTCGCCCGCCCCGGTGCGGTGCGCGAGACCGTTCACGGCGTCGTCGTCGACGATCCCTTCCGGGCCCTCGAGGACGAGCGTTCTCCCGACACGCGCGCGTTCGTCGCCCGCGAGGACGCGAAGCTGAAGGCGTACCTCGGCGCGGTCCCCGGGCGCGAAGGGCTCGAGAAGGACATCGGCGCGGTCTTGCACGTGGGCAACGTCCAAGCCCCGACCGTGACCGTCGTCCAGCCAGGCAAGCTTCGCTACTTCCACACCAAGCGCCAAGGCACGGAGAACCAGCCGACGCTCTACGTGCGCGACGGCCACGCCGGCGCGGACCGTCCGCTCATCGAGGCGGCGAGCTTGTCGAGCGACGGCACGGTCTCGCTCGACTGGTGGTACCCGTCGTGGGAGGGGGGCTTCGTCGCCTGGGGCCGGAGCGAGAGCGGGAGCGAGGAGAGCACCCTCGTCATTCGCGACGTCGCCACCGGCAAGGACCTCCCCGATCGCATCACGCGCACGCGCCACGCGTCGGTGGCGTGGCTGCCCGGTGGCAAGGCGTTCTTCTACTCGCGCTACCCGGCGCCGGGCACCGTGCCGGCGGGCGACGAGCGCTACTCACCGCGCATCTACAAGCACGTCGTGGGGCAGGACCCCGACAAGGACGAGCTCGTCTTCGGCTCGGGTCGCGACAAGACCGACATCCCGCAGGTGGCGACGTCGCCCAACGGCCGCTGGCTCGTCGCCTTCGTGCACGAAGGGTGGAGCAAGAACGAGGTCTACCTGAAGGACCTCAAGGACCCGAAGGCCAAGTGGGTCGAGGTGGCGGTGAAGACCGAGGCCCTCTTCGAGCCCATCGTCCGTGACGACAAGCTCTACATCATGACCAACGACGGCGCGCCGCGGTACCGGCTCTTCGCCGTGGACTACGCGGCGCCGGATCGCACGCGCTGGAAGGAGGTCTTGCCCGAGGGGCCGGACGTCCTCACCGACGTGGACGTCACGCCCGACGGGTACGTCGCCAATTACTTGCATGATGCATCTTCGCGCGTCGTCGTCCTCGGCGAGGGCGGTAAGCTCAAGCAGGAGATCGCGCTGCCGGGCATCGGCACCGCCAACGTGGCCACGCCGCGCGTGGGCGGCGAGACGTTCGTGTCGTTCGTGTCGTTCGTCACGCCGCCGAGGGTCCTCCGCGTCGACCTCAAGGCCAAGAAGGCCGAGGCGGCCGCCCCCACGGTCTGGGATCAGGTCGCGGGCGACTTCGCCGAGCCGGGCGTCACGGTAAAGCGCGTGACGGCGACGTCGAAGGATGGGACGCCGGTGCCGATGTTCATCGTCGCCAAAGACGCCCCGGGCGGAGGGCCGCGCCCCACGCTCCTCTGGGGCTACGGCGGCTTCAACGTGAACCAGACTCCGGCCTTCAGCTCGCGCGCGCTCGTCATGGCCAAGCGGGGCGGCGTCTTCGCGAGCGCGGTCCTTCGCGGCGGCGGCGAGATGGGGGAGGCATGGCACCGCGCCGGCATGCTCGACAAGAAGCAGAACGTCTTCGACGACTTCATCGCCTGCGCGGAGGAGCTCGTGCGGAGCGGCGTCACGACGAGTGAAAAGCTCGCCATCGGCGGCGGCTCCAACGGCGGGCTCCTCACCTCGGTGGCCGTGACGCAGCGGCCGGAGCTGTTCCGCGCCGCGCTCAGCCTCGTGCCGCTCACCGATATGGTGCGCTATACACGCTTCCAGATCGCCAAGCTCTGGATCCCCGAGTACGGCGATCCGGAGCGCCCCGCGGACTTCGGGTGGCTCTACGCCTACTCGCCCTATCACCACGTCGCGAAAGAGGGCGCGCGATACCCAGCGGTTCTGTTCGCGACGGCCGAGAGCGACACCCGCGTGGACCCGATGCACGCGCGGAAGATGGCGGCGCGGCTCGAGGAGGCGCAGCTCGCCAAGGAACATCCGGTGCTTCTCAGGGTCGAAGCCAAGGCCGGGCACGGCGCGGGCAAACCCACCGCCAAGGTCCTCGCGCAAACGGTCGACGAGATGAGCTTCGTCCTCCACGAGCTCGGGGCGCTCTAGTCTGTCTAGAGCAGGAGGGTTCCCCTCCTGCACCTCCCTTGGCTCGGCGCTCACCTGCGCTGCGCTTCGGGTTCGCTTCTCGCCGAAAGGGGCCCTCGCTATGAGCTCGGCCCCCCTTCGATCCCCCGCGAGAGAAGATGAGCGAAACACGCATTTGTCGCGGAAAACACGCGTTCGAGGCCCGAGAGAAAGCATGCGCCTTCCCCGTTTTTGCTTGCAGTATGCAGGAAAGGTGGCATACAAACCCACGTTCAGCCTACACATGCGCCCAGGGCTGCTCCCTGCGCAGCATCGCTTCTCACCCCCGCCTCAAAGACCAGCGATTCCCAGGTATTGCGAGAAATCGGCGCCGTTAACTGGGCATCTGTTCAGGCCACGCGATAGGGTCTTCGCATGCACACCGAACTCGCCATTCTCCGGGCCATGCTCCGTCTCCAGCGTCGTCGCGCCGTCATCGACGAGGCGTCGCTCCTCGTCCGCGTCGGCGGCACCGAAGCCGAGCTCGAGATCGGCCTCCGCGCCCTCGAGGCCGCGGGCTTCATCCACATCGAGGGCGGGCAGCCGCGCCTCTCGATGGCCGGCCTGGCGGTCGCCATCGCTCAGATCCCCCCCGTCGCCGCCAAGCGCGCCGCGGCCCGTGGTCGCCGCGTGGCTCGCGGTCGCCGCGCCGCCTGACCGCCTCGCCGTGCCTCGTCTGCGACGCGCCGCGGCCGGCGTGAGGAGCCGAGCGTGAGCGCCCGCGCGACCTACGAAAAGGGGCGCGCGGCGCGCCTCGAGGAGCGTGATGGCTTCGAGCGTCGCTCCCGCGTGATCGGCACGGCGCGGCTTCTCTTGGTGCTCGGGGCCCTGGGCCTGCTCGGCGGCATCGTGTGGGCGCACCTCCCGACGCTCACGTGGGCAGCGGTGGCCGCGATGCTGATCGCGTTCGTCGCGCTCGTGATGGTGCACGCGCGGGTCGAGGCGCAGAAGGCGGTGGCCGCGGCCGGCGCGCGCTTCCACGAGCGGGGTCTCGCCCGGCTCGACGGCGCGTGGCGCAAGCAGCCGGTGTCGGCGTTCGAGAGCGGTGAGCTCTTCAAGATGCCGAACCATCCGTATGCCGACGACCTCGATCTTTTCGGGCCGGGCTCCATCTTCCACCGGCTCTCGCAGGCGCAGACGCGCTTCGGCGCCGCCGAGCTCGCGTTCTGGCTCCGCGGCGGGGCGTCGAGCATCGCCGAGGCGCGCGCACGTCAGGATGCGGTGCGCGATCTCGCGCCGCGCGCGTCGTTTCGCGAGCGGCTCTTCGCGCTCGGCGCGCAGCTCGGCGACGAGAAGCCGGACCCTGGCCCGATGCTCGAGTGGGCCGAGGGGAAGCTCACCTTCGACGCTCCCGCAGCGTTGACGCCGCTCTTCCGGATCCTCCCCATCCTCATGGTGGGCTCGCTCGTGTTCGCGAGCTCGCTCCCGCGCGGCACGTTCGTGGGCGTCATCGCCATCGCCCTCGCGGTGACGACGCCCTTTCGCGCCCGGGCGTCGAAGATCGCGGCGGCGGCCGCGGCGCGCGAGAGCGGCCTCTCGCGTTATGGCGACATGTTGGCCGAGGTCGAGGCCGAGGCGTTCACCGCCGAGACGCTGAAGCGCATGCAGGCCACGCTCGCGGCGAGCGGCGGTCGGGCGACCACGGAGATGCGCCGTCTCGCGCGCATCGTCGCGTTCGTCGAGGCGCGGCAAAACGAGGTCTTTCGTCTGTTCCTCGCGCCGCTCCTCCTCTGGGACATCCAGTGCGTGCTCGCCCTCGAGGCGTGGCGCCGCCGCTGCGGAACGCACGTGCGCGGCTGGCTCGACGTGCTCGGGTCGGTCGAAGCGCTGGCCAGCCTGTCGACCTTGCCGTTCGAGGACGAGGGCGCCGTCTTTCCCGAGCTCGTCGACGAGCCCACGTTCGTCGCCGAGGGTCTCGCGCATCCGCTCCTCGATCCGTCGAAGCGCGTCGGCAACGACGCCTCGCTCGCTGCGCCCGGTCACGCTTACGTGATCACGGGTTCGAACATGTCCGGCAAGTCCACGCTCCTCCGCGCGCTCGGCGCGAGCGTGGTCTTGGCGCTCGCCGGAACGGCGGTCATCGCGCGCCGCCTTCAGGTCGGGCCGCTGCGCGTGGTCACGAGCATGCGCATCGCCGACTCGCTCGAGAAGGGCGTGTCGCACTTCTTCGCCGAGCTCCAGCGGCTGAAGCTCGTGCTCGACATGGCGGCGGGGCAGGGCAAGGGCAAGCCGCCGGTGTTCTTCTTGCTCGACGAGATCCTCCACGGGACCAACGCACGCGAGCGGCTCATCGGCGCGCGCGCCGTCGTGCGGGGCCTCGTCCAAAAGGGCGCGATGGGCGCGGTCTCGACGCACGATTTGGCCATCGGCGAGCTCGAGCGCGAGCTCCCGGACCGCGTGAAGAACGTGCACTTCGAGGAGCACGTCGAGAACGACACGATGAGCTTCGACTTCAAGCTCAAAGAGGGCGTCGTGCAGAGCTCGAACGCCCTACGCTTGATGCGCATCGTGGGCATGGACGTTCCGCTCGACGAGCCGACATGACCCCCGAGGCAGGGCTCATTCGAACGCGATGACCTCGACCGTGGCTCCCGCGGGAAGCTCGCTCACGGTCTCCGGCACCACGGCGAGGACATCGGCGTGCGCGACGGTGGCGATCGAACCGCTCGACTGGTGGAGGAGCGGTCGGACGCGCGGGAGATCGTCGTCGTCACCCGACTCGAGCGTCGCGCGGAGGAACGTTCGGCGGCCGGGCTTCTGACGAACCGGCGTCGCGAGGCGGGCGGTGCGTCGCGGCGCGATGGGCCGACTGTCGCCGGCGAGCGCGCGCAAGAACGGAACGCCGAAGAGCGCGAAGGTCACGACTGCGGCCGCGGGATTCCCGGGGAGGCCGAGAAAATAGCCTCCGGGGTGCTCGCCCACGCCGAGCGGCTTCCCGGGCTTGATGGCGACCTTGAAGAAGGTCAGCGTGGCGCCGACGGCGCTCAGGGTCGGTCGCACGAGATCGAAGTCGCCCTCGCTCATGCCGCCGACGGTCACCACGAGATCGGTCGCGCGGAGCGCGTCACGGAGCGCTGCCGCCAGCGCGTCCGGATCGTCGCGGACCATCGGGCAGACCACGGCGTCGGCACCGGCGCGTGCGGCGAGCGCGCGCACCACGAGCGTGCCGGATTCGGCCACGGTGCCGGGCCGGTGCGGGGTCCCCGGCAACCGGAGCTCGTCGCCGGTGCCGATGATCGCCACGCGGGGGCGGCGCGACACGGTGACCCATGCGCGATCGAGTGAAGCGAGGAGCCCCAGCTTGGAGGGCGTGAGGCGCGTACCTTCGGCCACGGCGGTGGCGCCGACCGCGAGGTCCTCGCCGCGTCGCCTCACGTGGTCCCCGTGCGAAGGCGCCGCGTCGAAGGTCACGCGGCCAGCGTCCTCGCGCGCGTCTTCCTGGAGAACGATGGCGTCCGCGCCCAGCGGGAGCTCGGCGCCGGTGAAGATGCGACAGGCCGTGCCCGGTGCGAGCCGCTCGAGTAGCGCGCCGGGCCGCGCCATGCCCACGACGGGAAGCGTGTAAGGTGCATGCGTGAGATCCGCGGTGGCGACGGCGTAGCCGTCCATCGCGCTCGTGTCCGCCGGTGGCGAGTCGACATGGGCGAGCACGGTCTCGCGGATCACTCGGCCGTCGGCGGCATCGAGCGCAGCGCGCTCCGTCCCGAGGGGGCGTGCGAGGCCGAGGAGCCGATCGCGTGCCTCGTCGAAGCCGAGGAGAGGCGCCATCAGTCGGGCCCGAAGAACGCGGGGGAGCGCGCGATCTCGTCGCGCACCCGCAGCGAGCGGGTGAGGCTGGCGAGCGCGCGGCGCGCGCGGCTGAGCGGATGACTCGGAAACTGCGCGTCGAACTCCTCGGCCTCACTCCCATTGCGCATCACGCGGTCGCGGCGCGTCGGCTCGTACGGGTCGGCCTCCCAACCCACGAGCGGGCGGGCCGGATCGAAGGCCGGACCGACGAGGAAGCGCCCGTAGAGCGCGCTCTCGCGCGCGCCGACGTCGACCGACTCCTGGCACTGCACCTTGATGACGAAGCTGAAGTCGCGGCGCGGCAGCGTGAGCGAGGCGAGGTAGGTCGTTCCGTGCGGCTCCTGCGGCACCTTCACCACCGCCGACACGGCGGGGACGCCGGCGACCTCGGTGACGTCGACGCTCACGATTCCGCCGCCGTTCTTGAGCACCATCGTGCGGAAGAACGCGCGGAGCGCGGCGAGATCGCCCAGGCGGGCGCCGATGTCCGGTGGCGTCTGGAACCAGTGGAGCGAGAGGAGGTCTCCGCTCTCGTTCGACCACGAACGCGTCGTGGCGGTGGTCTCGCTGGGGCTCCACCCGATGGGATCGAGCTCGATGGACGCCAGGCTCACCTGGTTCGGAGAGAATACGTGCCGCGGAACGCCGTCCACGAAGTCATCATAGCTCGTCTTCGGTGAACGCCATCACGTCGCCGATGGTGGTGGTACCGGACGCGAGGGCCACGAGGCGGTCGACGCCGAGCGCGTTTCCGCCCGCCGGGGGCATGCCGGACTCGAGTGCGGCGAGGAAGCGCTCGTCGATGGGGTAGACCGGGAGGCCGCGTTCGGCCCGGGCGCGCTGATCGGCGACGAAGCGCGCGCGCTGTTCGATGGGGTCGGTCAGCTCGCCGAAGCCGTTGCACAGCTCGACGCCGGCCAAGTAGACCTCGAAGCGCTCGGCGACCCGCGGATCTTCGGGCTTCTTTCGCGCGAGCGACGCCTGCGTGGCGGGGTACTCCGAGAGGACGAGCGCGTGCGGGAGCTTCTCGATGGCCGGCTCCACCACGTCGACGAGGAGCCGATAGAAGCGATCTTCGTCGTGCGCGGCGAGGTGGAGCGTCTCGTCCTCGCCGATCTTGGCGAAGGTGCGGTACGCCTCGAGCAC
This sequence comes from Polyangiaceae bacterium, assembly GCA_044224815.1. Taxonomy (GTDB): domain Bacteria; phylum Myxococcota_A; class Polyangia; order Polyangiales; family Polyangiaceae; genus JADJCA01. The sequence goes on along the minus strand of JBGAJR010000007.1, from coordinate 164,057 downwards.
GGTCATGCGTACGAACGGCGCCGCGGCGGAGAAGGTGCGGCCGTCGACCGAGATTTCGCCGCCGGTCACGCTCTCGATCAGCGCCTCCGTGTCGGCGATGACGTCCTCGACGCCGGCGTCGGCCCGGTACCACTCGAGCATGCTGAACTCGGGATTGTGGCGCGAGCCCAGCTCCTTTCGGCGGAACGCGCGAGTGAGCTGATAGATGCGCGGGTAGCCCGCGGCGAGGAGCCGCTTCATCTGGTACTCGGGCGAGGTGCTCAGGAAACGGGGCGGGCCGCCGGTGTCGACGGCGAACGCGTCGAGGTGGAGGTCGAGCCCGGGCGACGGGACGAGGATCGGCGTCTCGACCTCGAGGAAATCGCGCGCCTCGAAGAAGGCGCGGATGGCGCGGAGCACGCGCGCGCGCTCGGCGAGCCGCTTCACGTGCGCTCGCGGCCGAGGCCGCGGAGAAGGAAGTCGGCGAGCTGCGCGGCCGCGCGCGTGAGCGCCTCCGGCTCGCCGCGGCTCACGGCCCACGTGAGCGCGATGCCGTCGAGCGCACCGAACGTGGCGCGGGCCACGAGGTGCGGCGAGACGTCGGCGCGGAAGTCACCGCGCGCCTGGCCCTCCGCCACCACCTTCGCGATGGCGTCGAGGTACGTCATGAACTTCGGCGCCGCGAACTCTTTGATGAGCTTGGTCGACTCGCGGAGGATGATCGTCACCACCTCGGCGAGCTCGCGCTCGTCTTGGAAGATGCCGAGCTGGAGCTCCACGATGCGGCGATAGCGCGCCGGAGGCGTGTCGAGCTTCTCGAGCTCGCGCTCCATGTAGCGGAGGAGGCGCTCCACGCGGTCTTCGAAGAGCGAGACGAGGAGCTCTTCTTTGGATGCAAAATACAGATAAATCGTGCCGTCGGCCACGCCCGCCGCGCGCGCGATGTCGCTCACCTTGGTGGCGTGGAAGCCCTCTTTGGCAAAGACGCGGACCGCGGCGTCGAGGATGCGATCGCGCTTGTCGCCGCCGCGGGCCGCGGCGCGCTTGGGAGCGGCCTTGGCCGGCTTCGGCGCCGCGGTCTTCTGCCGCGCCGCCACTCAGTGCCCCGCGAGCAAGAAGACGCGCTCCGCGAAGGCCGCGATCTGCCGGCCCATCCACGGGCCCATGATCGCCAGCGCACCGGCCACCGCGAGGAGGCGCGGGAGGTGCGAGAGCGTGACGTCCTGGACTTGGGTCGCGGCTTGGAGAGACGCGACCACGAGGCCCACGAGGGCAGCGACCGCGATGACGGGGAGCGACACCGCTGCGGCGAGGAGCAGCGCCTCTCTGGCCTGAAAGAGGAGCGTCGCGGCCGGCATCGAATCAGCCCGCGTCGCTCGCGTCGGCCGGGCCGCTGTCGGTGGTGGTGGCGTCGGTGCCGCCGTCGTCGGTGCCACCGCCGTCGCTCGCGTCGGAGGTCGCGCTGTCCGAGCCCGCGTCGGTGCCGGTATCGGCCTGCGCGTCGCCGCCGGCCTCGACCGGGATGGCCGCATCACCACCCGGCGCTTGGGGCGTTTGCGCGCACTCCGCGACCGTCGCCGTGGAGCGGTCGGACGGGCAGCAGCGTCCTTCGCGATCGGGGACCTTGCCTTGATACCCGGAGGGAAGGGGGAGGTCGGTGGAGCGGGTGCACACGAGGCCGCTCGCGCAGTCGTCGTTGCCGTTGTCGAGCTGGCAGCGCTCGCCCTCACCCGAGCTCGAGCACGCAGCCACGAGGCCGAGCACGGCGAGAGCGCCAAACACCGCGAAACCGACGAGAAAACGACTGCTTCGGACCATGGCCGGCGCCACCCTACTTGGTGTGGGAGGGCTTTGAAAGAAGGAAGTTTGCCCGGCCTCGGACGGGTCGTGTGAGATGCTCGCGGTGGGCTTTCTAGGCTCGATGGGCGCGATGGCGCGCGCGCCGCACTCTCCGTGGGTGCAGGCGGTCGAACGGGCCTGGGCGGCCGCGGGGCGAATCGTCGTCGAGACCGGGCACGTACTCAGCTGGCTCGCGGCCAAGACTGGGTTCCCATCGCTCGTGCTCGCCGCTGCGGCGCTCGTCCTCTCCATTCGCTTGGCGAAGAAGCTGGGGCGCGTCGCGCTGGAGTTCGCGCTCGCGCTGGTGGTGCTTCTCGCGCTTCAGAAGCTCGGCGTGATGCATTGGTAGGGCGCTCCGGCGTGGGGCGGCATGCGGCCTGCACTCATGCTGTCGTACCCCGCGATTGGCCGTACAAACCCGACGGAGCCGTTCGCGAAGGTCGCGGTCGTACGAATTGTACCGCGCCGGACAGTGGTCGTCGGACAGCCAGCACCGTTTTCGCCCACTTGCGTGGGCCGGAGGGTGGCACGTCACGTGCTCGATGGTCGGGCATGACGGCGATGATGGTGGAGCTCGACGAGACGACGATGGCCACGGTTGCCGGCGGTGCGGGTGCGGTCTACGAGGATCAGGCCTACTCGGATGACGGCGGCTATTGGGGCACCGATGAGCAGGGCAACCCCAAGTACTTCCCCGTCAGCGGAACCAGCGCCGGTATCGCGAGCTGGTACCTGGTCAACGGCCTTTGGTACTACGGCACGCGCTGATACGCGGTCACTTCCGCGGGCGCGGCAGGTTGTACTTCTCCATCTTGCCGATGAGCACGCGGCGCGTGATGCCGAGCATCTCGGCGGCCCGCGTCTGATTGCCGACGCACTTCTCGAGCGCCTCGACGATCCGCGCGCGCTCGATGCGTGAGATCTCGTCATCGAGCGACGCGGCTCCCGGCGGCGGCATCGTCGCGCCAGGCAACGCCACCGAAGCCGTCGCCGACGCCGGACTGCGCTCGCGCTCCTCATCGGCGATCAACGTGGGCGTGCGGGGGCGAAGGGCGGGATCACTCGGCGGCGGCGGTGCGCCGTCGTGGCGCGGCGGCATGCGCGACGAGAGCCCCACGTTGGCCCGTAGCTCGTCGGGCAGATGGTCGACCGACACCATGCCGGCGCGACCCAAGAGTACGAGCCGCTCGATGGTGTTGCGGAGCTCGCGCACGTTGCCGGGCCACGCGTACGCGACGAGTGCGTTCATCACGTCGCCCGGGACCTGCGGGACCGGGCGACCGAGGGCGTGCGCCGCCTTTTCGGCGAACATCTTGGTGAGCTCGCGGATCTCATCGGTTCGTTCCCTGAGCGGCGGGATGCGAATGATGATGCTGTTCAAACGGTAGTAGAGGTCGGCGCGGAACCGCTTGGCCTGGATCTCTTCGAGGAGATCGCGGTTCGTCGCCGCGACCAGCCGAATGTCGACCGGCTTGGGCTTGACGCTGCCCACGCGGAGCACGGTGCGATCCTCGAGCACGCGGAGCAGCTTGGCTTGCGTGGGGAGCGGCATCTCGCCGAGCTCGTCCAAGAAGAGCGTGCCGCCGCTCGCGGCTTCGATGAGGCCTTGCTTCGCGGTCTGGGCGCCCGTGAACGCGCCGCGCTCGTATCCGAAGAGCTCGCTCTCGAGCAGCGTCTCGGGGAGCGCCGCGCAGTTGAGCGCGATGAACGGGCCGGTCGAGCGGTCCGATCGATCGTGGATGCGGCGCGCCATCACTTCTTTTCCGACGCCCGTCTCGCCGAGCAAGAGGATGCTCGTGGGGGTGGCGGCGACCTGCTCGACCAAGTCGAGCGCCTTGCGCATGGCCGAGCCGGAGGGCGAGGGGAGCGCCGTGTCGGTGATGATGTCCGCGGATTGGATCGCCGTACCGGCGACCGTGAGCGCTTGCGGGCACAGCTGGCTCAAGGTCTCTCCGTCGTCGGGGCACGACGAGACGCGAGACGCGACTTCGATCCCGCTCCGCACGAAGTACGCCGCCACGCTCTCCATCCAGCGGGTGGCGATCGTGCGCGGGACGCCGGGGAGCACCGCGCAGATGACCCCGTCGGAGAGCGCTGCGACGTGACCGCGCGGTGGAACCACGGCGGCGAGGAGATCGAGATGCTGTCCGATGTCGGCGCAGCTCAGCGTGCACACCGAGAAGGCGCCCTCCTCCCGGTGGAGGCGCGCAGCGCGCTCGATGAAGTCCGCCAGATCGTCGCGACCGAGCGAACGCGACGGGCGCGCGTCGGCAGACCCGTCGAGGATGATGGCGAGGACGTTCCCGAGCGTGAACGCCTCGCCGGTGGCGACCGCGTGGGGCTCGTGCGGCGCGAGGGGCGCCGCCCCGAGACGCGAGCCGTTGGCGCTCGCGAGGTCGGTGAGGAAGACCTGGCTGCCGTCCGCCTCGATGCGGAGCTCGGCGTGCCGGCGCGACACCGTCGCGTGGCTCACGTGGATTTGAACGTCGGAGCCGCGACCGATGGCCACCACTCCCGAAGGCGGGAGAGTCGACGACTCTACGTGGCCGTCGGCGACGAGTCTCAAGACACGCAGCGGTTGGGTCGCCGCGGGCACGCGCGCGATGAGGGTTTCTTGGACGTCGCTCATGGAGTCGAAAGGATTCGCGGATTATTCATGAACTGGCCGGTATTGCCTAGTGCGCAGCGTGCGCCCGCGCGACTCGGTTGCGTTGAGCACTCCGTGAAACTCGCACCCGTTCCGATTCGTCCTCCGTGTACGAAAAGGAACACATTGGTGCTGTTTACTCGAGAAGCGGCGAGGGCATGCGCGTTTTGGTAGGATCGGCCACGCTTGCGCGCACTCTCCGATCCCGAGCTCCGCGCCGACGGAGGCGCGCAACGCTTCCCGTCTTCCGGGGGCGACGCCAAGTACCAGACCCTCTTCGAGCTAGGTCGCGGGGGCATGGCGACCACGGTCCTCGCCGCGCGGCGGGGCCCGGCCGGATTCCGGAAGCTCGCGGTGCTGAAGCGCATGCACTCTTCGCTCGCGGCCGAGCCCGAGGCGCTCGCCATGTTCATGTCCGAAGCGAGGCTCGCGGCGCGCATCGATCATCCGAACGTGGTTCACACCTACGACGTCGTGTTCGACGACGCGACGAGCGAGCCCGTCATCGCGATGGAGTACATCGAGGGGCAGACCCTCGATTCCATCGTCCGCGCCGACGAGTCGTTCCCGCTTCGGCTCCACCTCCTCGTCCTCGCGCACGTCCTCGAGGGACTGCACGCGGCGCACGAGCTCCCCGACTTCGACGGGACGCCGCTCGGCATCGTGCATCGTGACGTCTCTCCCCACAACGTGATGGTCGGCTATGACGGTCACGCCAAGATCGTCGACTTCGGGATCGCCAAGTCACCGGCCTTCGGCGACCGCACCGCGACCGGCGTGGTGAAGGGAAAGAGCGCGTACATGTCGCCGGAGCAATTCACGGGCGACGCGGTCGATCGCCGCGCGGACGTGTTCGCGGTCGGCGTGATGCTTTGGCAGGCGCTCACCGGTCGCCGACTCTTTCGGGGGCAGACCGATCGCGAGATCTACGACGCGATCGTGAAGGGCGAGCTCGCGCGGCCGAGCAGCATCGCCACGAATGTGCCTGCCGCACTCGATGCAGTATGCATGAAGGCACTCGCCTCCGATCGCGCCGAGCGACACGCGACGGCGCTCGCGATGCTCGAAGCGATCGAAGCCGCGCTGGCCGAGACGCCTGCGCTCCGTGCGGGGCCTCGCGATCTCTCCGCGTACCTCGCGGAGCGCTTCGGCCCCGCCCAGCGAAAAGTGCGCGCTGCGGTGGAGGCTGCGTTCGCCGCGATGCCCGAAGCCACGGAGACCGCGCTCGCGGCGCCGGCGGTCGTGACTCGGTCGCGTCCGCCGCGCCTGGCCTCGTGGGCGATCGCGGTGCTGGCCGGGCTCCTCGCATTCTTCGGTCTCCGTGCCGCGCTCTCGGCGGCGCGCGCGCCGGCCGCGCAAGCGCCTGACGGGCGGACTACGACCGTGGAGATCAGCGCGTCGGAGACTGCGACGGTGAGCCTCGACGGCGCGAAAGTCGACGGAACGCCCGCGCGCGGAACGTTCCCGCGCGACCGCGCCCGCCACCTGCTCCGCGTCGAAGCGGAGGGACGCGCTCCGCACGTCGAGTGGCTGTCGTTCGACGTCGCGCGGATCGTCGTCTCCGTCGACCTCGCACGGGCCGACACGTCGCCGTCGGCATCGGTCGAGGCCGTCGCGCCGGCGCCCCTCGTCCCGTCGGCCGCGGCGAGCGCCAACCCCGTCGCGCGGGCGAAGGAGCGCACGCCCAAGATGGACGGCAGCGTCCGGCGTCCAGAGCCGCTCGCGCCGGCGTCGAATGTGCCGGTCGGAGTCGCGAGCGCCGCGCCCGGACGTAAGCTGCCCGCCGGGCTCGAGCTCGACAAAGAGAATCCCTTCGGGCCCAAGGGAGAGCCACGCCCGTGAGCCCGAACGCCCATTCGAGATTGCGCCTGCGCGGCGTCGCCCTGTCGCTCGCATTCTTCGTGGCGTGCGTCGCACGTGAAGCGCGCGCGGACGGCGAGCCCGAGAATGCCTCGCCGGATGCGATCGCCATCGCGCGTGAGCACTTCGAGCGGGGCATCAAGCTCTCGGAGGAGGGTGACCCGAAGCTCGCCCTCGTCGAGTTCCGTCGCTCGTACGAGGCGGTGCCCGACTATCGGACGCTCTACAACTTGGGACAGATCCAGTTCCGCCTCGGCGACTTCGCCGAAGCGCGTCGCTCTTTCGAGCGCTACCTCGAAGTCGGTGGACCTCGCGTGCCCGACGCCCGGCGCGCGGCCGTGGACGAAGCGCTCGCGGCGCTGCGCCTCCGAACGGCGTACCTGACGGTGAAGGTCTCGGCAGCGGGAAGTGAGATCGCGCTCGACGGTCAGAGTCTGGGCACGGCGCCGCTCGCGCCGCGCACGCTCGTCACCAGCGGGCCCCACAAGCTCAGCGTAGAGAAGCGCGGCTTCGTCACCGCGACGCGCGAGGTCGCGCTCGCGGGGGGCGAGGAGCAAACGGTGGACATCGAGCTCGCGCCCGTGCCCGTCGAGCGTCGTGTCGTCGAGGAGCGCCCGGCTCCGGTCGAATCGCGCCCCGCAGTACCGTGGATCCCGTGGGCCGCGACCGGCGTTCTCGCCGCGGGGACGGTCGGAATGGTCTTCGCCTGGCAAGGCGCGGATTCCGATCTCGCCGCGGCGCGCGGACGACCCACGACGCGCGCCGAGCTAGACGACAAGGCCAACGCCACCGAGACGCGTGGCACGATCGCGCTGGTGCTCGGCGGCGCGACCGTCGTCGCGACGGGAGTCGCGCTCTACTTGACGCTCACGCGCCGCGCGCCGACGCCAGCGACGCGCGCGCTCGCCGGCACGTTCGCGTTCTGACCATCGGGCTCATCGCTCCACGACGAGCCGCACGCGGAGATCGTCGTCGAAGCGCACTCGAACGTCGCGCACGACGCCTCTCGCTTCGCCTTGAATGCGGTGCACGACGTCGTCGCTCGGCACCGTGAGCTCCGTCGGCGCGTCGTGCCACGGGCCGTCGTCGACGCGGACACGCGCGGGCGTCGGCTCTGCGCTGATTTGCACCTTGATCGTTCGAACGCCGGCTGGCGCGTCGCGGTGCGTGAGCGCCGCAGCCGCGACGCCGATGGCGACGGCGACGCCAACCACCGTCCACGCGCCCCGAGGCTTTGAGCTCGCGTGGGAGGTCGCCGGCGCGCGCGCGCGGGCGTCTCGCTCGAGCTCGCTCTTGGGCGGCCGCGGCGCTGGTTCGACGGGCGGCGGCGAGGCGAGCGGCGCGCGCCCTTTGCGCGGCTCGACGGCGGTCGGAGCATCGTCGGTAACCGACGCGCGCCCGGCGACGTCGACCTTGGCGCGCGGCCCGGATTCCTGCTCCGCACTCGGCTCGGTCGGCGTGGGCGTCACGGGCGTGCCGCGGGGCTCACGCACCGTCGGCGGTGGCGCCTCCGGGGCCCGCGCGGTGGCCGGCACCGGCTCACGCGGCGCGTCGAGCGACGCGAGGCTCTCCTCGAGCACGCGCGCGGCTTTCTTGCGGTGCTCGGCGAAGAGATCGGCCACCTCGGCGCCGATCTGCGAAGCGCTGGGGCGGGCGAGGTGCGCGGCCGCGAACGACTCGAGGTCCCTTTGCATCGCAAGGGCCGTCGGATAACGCTCGTCGCGCGTCGCGGCGAGCGCGCGGTCACGGATCGCGCGGAGCGCCGGTGGGATGTCGACGTCGGCGGCGAGCGGCGGCACGCGGCCGGCGACGAGCGCCTTCATGATCGCGCCGTCGCGCTCTTCGCCCCAGAAGCGGCGGCCGGTGATCGCCTCGTCGAGCATGACGCCGACCGCGAAGACGTCGGCGCGGCGATCGACGGTCTCCGCGCGGGCTTGCTCGGGCGCCATGTAGGCGACCTTTCCTTTGACGAGACCGGGTCGCGTCTTGGTGAGCCGCCCTTCGGCGTGCGCGATGCCGAAGTCGACGACCTTGATCTGGCCGTCGTACGTGATGAACACGTTCTGCGGTGTCACGTCGCGGTGGACGATCGCCATCGGCGTCCCGTCGAGATCGCGGAGCTCGTGCGCGTGATGAAGACCCGCGAGCACGTCGGTCAGGACGGCGAGGTGCATCTCCAGGGGGAAGTCGCCGGAGGCGCGCGCGAGCACGCGATGGAGCGGCTGACCATCGAGGTACTCCATGACGAGGAAGAGCTCCTCGCCCTCCTGCGCTGCTTCGATGGTCTGGACGACGTTGGGATGATTCAGTCGAACCGCGACGCGCGCCTCGTCGAGGAACATCGCCGCGAACTCGGCGTCGGTGGCGAGGTAGCTGCGGAGGCGTTTGACCACCACGAGCTTGCTGAGCGACGGGCCGAGGCCGCGCGCGGCAGCGAGGTACACCGAGCCCATGCCGCCTTGCCCGATCTCGGCGAGGAGGCGGTACTTTCCGAGCGTCGGGAGCTCCGCGATCATGCGAGCGTTCGGCTCAGTACTGACAACCGCTGAAGTCGGGCGCGCCGAGCGTCGTCTTCGTGGTGTTGTCGTAGATCCAGAACTCCTTCAGGTTGAAGTCGCGCTTGATGCAGTACCCGGCGGCGTCGGTGTAGAGGTCGCCGGTGTCGGTCCAGTCGAGAGACGAGATGACGCCTCGCAGATCGATGCGCTGCTTGGTCGAGAGCGCCGCGACGCCGCGCGGGATGTCGCTCGCTCGAACGTCGATGAGCGTGCTGCCCGGCGCCGCGATGAGGGACTTCAGCCCTTTGATGACGTCCCCCCCGCGAACGGCGTGCGGGTCCACCGTGTCGATGTGGACCGCGCTCGTGAGCGCGTACGCGAGCACATAAAACGACTCGAAGCCGCTCGAGAGCCCACTCGGGTCGTACCCGAACTTGGTGCTCGATCGGAACGCTTGGAGGTACGCGATCTCGTTCTGGTCGATGTTCTTGTCGTTCGTCCAGTAGCTGACGCCGGTCACGCGTCGCCGTAGCTCGTCGTTGCTGGCGACCGAGCGTTGGAAGCGGGAGGGATAGCCCTCGTCTCCTCCCGGCACGTAGCGCGGTCGCGGGACGCCGTTCGGCCAGTTGGCCTCGATCTCCGGCATGAGGAGAAGATGAAAGTCCCGGCCCAGGTTCTCGACGACGACGATGTCGGCGCGCATGTCGATCGCGGCTTGCGCGAGGGCTTGGAAATCACCCGCGAAGCCGCGATCGAGCACCTTATGGACGATGGTGCCCGCGGCGACGTTTTCGGCGACCGACTTGCCGTTCAAGCGGATGGCCTCGGCGAGTTGGGCTCCCGTCTTGGGCTGGACGATGGATGTCACGACGAGCGCCTTGAGCGGGTCGGTCGGTCGCGCTTGCTCGCTCCGGATCGTCGCTTCCAAGGTCTCGATCCACTTCACGCGAAGCGGAATCGTGGAGACCACGGAAGGGAACCCGAACCACAAGCGCCCTCCGGTGTCGACGGTGCGGAAGTTCGCGAGCTCGCAGTCCGAGCAATAGAGGAGCACGTCACGAGCGATGGCCTTCGGCAAGAGCGCCATCGCGTCCGCGTCGCTGTGGAGTACGACCACCGGTGCGCCGAGCGTGACGGTCATCGCGTCGAAGCACTCGTTCAAGCGATCCGCGGATGCCTGCGAATCGCAATAAAGCGCGGTGATGGGCCGGCGCTCGTTGGCGGCGCTGATCGCGCCGCTCGTCGCCGCGAGCCAATCGTCGGCGGCGAGGCGCATCCCGTCGTCGTTGGTCTTGTCGACGAACGAATCGTAGGTGCCGTTGGGGGTGACGACCGTCTCGGAGGCGATGACGCCGATGAAGAGCGGATCGCCGATCGCGTAGTTGGGCGTCACTTCGCTGATGCCGCCCTGGAGCAGCGACACGCACGAGCGCCGGGTTTGGTTGCCCGACCGGCACAGCGCCGGCGCACCCCCGTCGGCGGTGCAGTCTTTCGTCGAATCGCAAGGCGCTTCGAGCGCGACCGGTCGTGACGTGTCCCTCGGCCGGCAAACGCCTTCCGTGCAGCTCGCGAGCTCGGCCGATGCCACGCCGAGAATCGGGACGCAGTCGCCGTCCTGTTTGCATTGATCGCGATTCACGGAGCAACCCCACGCCAAGAGGGCGCCCAGCGAAGCGAGGGCCGCGGCGAGGCGGCGGAGTCGGGGCCGCACCGGTCTCATCACTGCGGCGCCGCCAGATAGGGGAAGGTGAGGGAAGGTGGAGCCGACGGCGCGTCGACCCCGTCCGACTCGCCGCTCGTCTTGCGGGCGACGAAGTAGGAGAGCGTCTTGTCGTAGACGTCTTCAGCCGGCGTGCGTCCCCCGCAGCTCACGTGCGCGCCGCCGCCGAGCTCGACGTCGAGGTAGCTCGTGGCCGAGTACGGTTTCGCCGTGTCGACGATGAGCGCGTCGGTCAGGAGCAGCGTCGTCAGATTGGGGATGCCGGCGTCGACTCCGTCGGTCTTTCCATCCAGGGCGTCGAGCGCAGCGAGCCTGGCCGTCATGTCGGGACCCACCGCGGTCGTCGCGCCCGCCGCTTTGGCCTTGGGTGAAATCTGAAACGGATTGGGCTCTTCGTTGTACGCGTCGCGGTTCGCTTCGGCGACCAGCCAACGTGCGATGAAGGGTCGCCCGGCGCGATCACGGGGCCCGAGTTGAGCGGCGCCGTCGATGCCGCCGTCTTCCCGTGGGCTCGCTTCCGTCGCGGCGTCGCTCGGCGTGCCGCTATCCGCAGCGTCGACTTCGTTCACGGGCGTCGGTGTGGACGACGCGCCGTGCTCGCACGCGAATCCGATCAGCGAGAGCGCGCTCGCCACCGCCGTCGCGAGCAGCGTAGTGAGCGCCGGCTTCATTGCCCCCTCGCCGTCGAAGCCGAGACGGAGAGCAACGGGTGGCCACCATCCGTGAAGATCACGCCGACGTCGAGCTCGGCGACGATCGCGAGCACGTTCTGCCCCGCGCGCTCGTTCGGACCCGGCGGCGGCTTCGTGCCCGCGGCGATCGCTTTTTCCGCCGAGCCGATGGCGCCGAACGCGGGATCCGCTCGTCGTCCCGCGAAGACCCGAAAGGGCTTTGCCTCGTCCGAGTCGACTGTTTCGGTCTCGCCCGAGAAGAAGCGCCCGTTGCACGAGCAGACGAATGGTTGGTGCCCACCGTCGCGCGGCTCACCGAAGCGGCACGTCAGCGTGACGTCGAGCTTGTACGGGGCGATCACGCCATTGGTCGGGTCGCTCGCCGAAGCGGTGAAGTTGAGCTGATAGTCCGCGCTCGGATCGAAGCGGGCCGTCGCCGGAGCATTCGGGTAGACCGTGAGCGCGGCAACCAGGCGTGTGGAAGGTGCGTAGCCGCCGCCGTCGGCGAGCGTGGGCTTCATGAAGGCGAAGACGTCCGTGAGGTCGGTCGCCGGGTCGATGCGCGTGCTCGGCCCGTCCTCGTGATCACTCGCGCGCGAGGCGCGGCCGCTGGCGACCACCATGAAGAGGCCGACGGCCGCCCCGCTGGCCGCCCAACTCAATGCCCGCCGCGCTCTCATCGTCACCGTGACCTTGCCAGCATCGTGCCAGGTCGGACCCCTCGATGGTACGCTCTTCGCTTCGCGTGCGGAACATGGGCCGACGAGCTTCGCTGGCGTTCGCGGTCGTTGCGCTCTCCGTGCCCCGACCGGCCGCCGCCCTCGAGGGCGCCGTGGGCACCTCCGACGCGGCGACCGTCGCGCTGTGCGAGCGCACCAGCACCGGCGCCTGCGCAGCGATTCGCTGCTCGGGCGTCGTCATCGCTCCGCGCGTGGTGCTCACCGCGCGGCACTGCGTCACCGAGCGAAAGACGTCGCTGTCATGCGCCGCCGACGTCGAGGGGCCGCTTCGCGCGGCTCCGACGGCCTTCGCCGTGTCGACGTCCGACGCCGTAGCCTCGGCAACGAGCTGGACACGCGTCGTCGGGATCGACGTTCCGCGCGCGCAGGCCCCGTGCGGTGGTCATGACGTCGCGCTCCTCACGCTCGAAGCACCGCTCGACGGAGTGGCGGTGGCGCCGCGCTTCGACGTGTCTGCTGCGTCGTACGACGTGGTCGGCTTCGGAGCGACGGGGAGCGATGGCGCTGGCGCCGGCACCCGTCGCAGCGTGATCGGTAGTCGCCTCGAGTGCTTGGGCGGCCGCGACTCGTGCGCGGCTCTCGCTGACGGCAGCCTCGAGCCCGGCGAATTTCTGCTGGATGCGCGCGCCTGCGGCGGCGACTCCGGTGGTGGTGCCTTCGTCGGTCGAGACGTCGCGGGCGTCCTCTCGCGGAGCCTCGGCGCCGGCGCGTGCGGTCCCGGCGTCTTCGGCGCGCTCGGGGCCCACGCGCTCCTCATCGCTCGGACCGTCCGACGCGCGACGCCCGCGGGGGAGGTCGGGCCCGACTGGGTGAGCGCCGCCGAGACCCGTGGGAACGGTCCGGGTCGCGGCCTCGGTGCGCCATGCGACTCCGACGACGACTGCGACGGGCGACTCTGCCGCAGCCCCGATGCAGGACGTCACTTTTCGTGCGCTGCGCCGTGCGGCGGCGGGTGCGCTTGTCGACCGAGCGATGTCGGCGACGTTTGTTTCGAACCGGCGCCCACGACGAGCTGCGCGCTCGCTCGCCCCACGGAGACCGGGAGCGAGCTCTTCGCCGTCGCGCTCGTGACCGTGGCCCTCGCGTGGCGAAGGCGTCAGCGCGAGTAGCGAATCCCGTTGACCATGTACCAACTCGCGATGCCCGTGCTCGAGCCGGGCACCAGAAAATAGACATCGGCGCTCTCGAGCGGCGTGGTGTGCGGCTTGGTCGACGTGCTGGTGCCGTCCACCGTGGGGCTCGGCTCGCCGGCCGTCTCGTCGAAGCTGACGTCACCGATCCCGCCAACGACTTGGTCGATCGACGCGGCGTCCAGCTCGAACATGACGAAGGCGCTCATGTCAGCCGATCAAGCACGGCGCATGCCGCGCGTCCCGGGCCGCCAACTAGCGGAAATTGCGAGCTGGCCCGGCGGCCGCGTTTGTACGGATCGGTACATCGCGGCCGCGCGAGCACTTCGCGTGCAGGTCAGGTCGACGGGACCAGGCGGAGGCGCCCGTAGCGGGACGGTATCCCATGGTGTCGCATTCTTCGCGCCAACACGCGTCGCGTGATCCCGAGCTTCTCGGCGGCCCGGGATTGGTTGCCGCGCGTTTCCTCGAGCGCGCGCGTGATGTGGGCGCGCTCGATCGCGCCGAGCTCGTCGTCGAGCGAGGCGGGCGCAGCGCTCGCCGCCGCGCTGAGGTCACGCGTCGTCGGGCGCTCGCTCGGGCGGCCTTCGCGAATGCCAATGGGCGCGGCGGGCTCGGTGACGGCCGTGCGACGTCGGAGCCGGAGCTCGTCGGGCAGATCGGCGACCTCGGTCATGCCCGCTCGCGAGAACAAGACGAGACGATCGATGACGTTCCGTAGCTCACGCACGTTGCCCGGCCAGTCGTGGGCTTCGAGCGCGGAGAGCACGGCCTCACCGAGCAGCGGGACGGGGCGCGCGAGCTTCTCGGCGGCCGCGATCGAGAGCTCCGTCGCGAGGACGCGAATCTCCGAGCGACGCTCGCGGAGGGGAGGCACCGTGATCGCGAGCGACTGGACGCGGTGGTAGAGGTCGGCGCGGAAGCGGTTCGAGCGCACGACCTCACGCAGGTCGGCGTGCGTCGCGGCGATCACGCGCACGTCGACGGGCCGTTCGGTCACGCTTCCGAGTCGGCGCACGCGGCGGGTCTCGAGCGCACGAATCAGCTTGGCTTGCGTCGCGAGCGACATCTCACCGATCTCGTCCAAGAAGAGGGTGCCACCTTCAGCGACCTCGAAGAGTCCGGGCTTCGCGACGTCCGCGCCGGCGAACGCCCCGCGCTCGAAGCCGAAGAGCTCGCTCTCGAGGAGGAGCTCGGGAAGGGCCGCGCAAGAGATCGTCACGAACGGAGCGTTCCGCCTCGACGACTGGGCGTGGATGCGTCGGGCGAGCACCTCCTTGCCGACGCCGGTCTCGCCGCGGATGAGCACCGTGACGCTCGCAGCGGAGGACGCGGCGCCCGCGCCGTCCGGTGCGCCCATCCCCTCGACGCTGCGTGCCGACCCGAGGTCGCCTGCAAACGGCGGGTCGAGCTCGGCGGCGACTTGAGGCAGGGGCGGTGGAACGAGAAGGTCGATGCGACGAACCGGGGTCATGCCCGAACGGCTTGCACCGGTCGTGCCGGTCGTTCGATCGCGAAAGTGGCGGAAAATGCGGGCGATTCGCAGCGTACAGTTTGGCCGCGCGGGGACGAACCGGCCTCGCGAGGCTAGAAAGACCGCGCGATCCAGTCGCCCCGCGCTCGATCCAGCCTTGTCGCTTTACGCCGCCGCGGGCCCTTGGGATAGACGCGCTCGCGCGGCCGCGACGCGCTCGCGTGCGCGACGAAAGCGAGAGGATCCCATGAAGCTGAGTGACCTAAAGATCATCGTTTCCGGCGGCGCCCAAGGCATGGGCCGGCACTTCGCGATGCGGCTCGTCGAGGCAGGCGCCCAGGTGGCCATCGGCGACGTGAACGAAGGCGGCCTCGCCGAGACCGCGGGTATGGCGAAGGGCCCGGGCAAGCTCCACACGCGCAAGCTCGACGTGTCGAACGAGGCCGACGTCGGCGCGTTCGTCGACTGGGCCCACGGCGCGATGGGCGGCTTGAACGGCGTCATCAACAACGCCGGCATCCTCCGCGACGGCCTACTCGTGAAGAAGGACAAGGAGACGGGCGCGATCAAGACGATGACCAAGGACCAGTGGGACGCGGTCGTTGGCGTGAACCTCACCGGCGCGACGTTCTTCGTGCGCGACGCGGTGAAGAAGATGGCCGAGACGGGGACCAAGCCCGGCGTCGTCGTGAACATGTCGAGCATCGCTCGTCACGGCAACCGTGGTCAGTCGAACTACGTCGCGGCCAAGGCCGCGCTCGCCGCCAACACCGTCACGTGGTCGCGCGAGTTCGCCCAGTTCGGCGTGCGCGTCGGCTGCGTCGCGCCCGGCATGATCGAGACGCCGATGACGCAGGGCATGAACCAGAAGGCGCGCGACGCGCTCGTCGCCGCGATCCCCGTCGGTCGCATCGGCGTGCCCGAGGACATCTGGCTCGCCGTGAAGTTCGTCCTCGAGTGCGACTACTTCAACGGTCGCACCATCGACGTCGACGGCGGCCTCTCGATGTGAGCTGGCGCGCGGGTAGGGCGGCCCTTTGCCCAGCCGCCCTTTCCCCGCGCTCAAACTCGGCCTACGTTCTTCAAGCCATGAGTGACGTGACCGCCCGCATCCAAAAGCTCGTCGACGAAAACAAGGTCCTCCTCTTCATGAAGGGGACCAAGTCGTTCCCGCAGTGCGGATTTTCGAGCCGCGTCGTCGAGATCCTGAAAAAGGAAGGCGTTCCGTTCGAGACCGTGAACGTCCTCACCGATCCGGAGCTTCGCGAAGGCATCAAGACGTTCTCGAGCTGGCCCACGCTTCCGCAGCTCTACGTCGGTGGGAAGTTCATCGGCGGCTGCGACATCGTCAGCGAGATGCACCAAACCGGCGAGCTCAAGACCGAGCTCTCAAAAACCACCTAGCGCCGCCAGCGCGCGTCTTTCTCTTCCTCTCGCAAGCCCGCGCGGCTTGCGAGAGTCGAAGGCTCAGCCTGAGCGCCGGGGAGACTCAATCTTGCCCCGCAAAATTGAGGGGCCCGCGCAGGGCCCGCAAGTCAGTCTCCAAGTCGACCTAGCCTCTCGTGGACCTGCGCGCGTCTCTCCTCTCGCAAGCCCCCGCGGCTTGCGAGAGTCGAAGGCTCCCAGCCTGAGCGCCGGGGAGGCTCAATTTTGCCCCGCAAAATTGAGGGGCCCGCGCAGGGCCCGCAAGTCAGAGAACGTCGACCGTGCAGATCGCGTGCTCGGGGTTGAGATCGAGGTGCACGTGGTTGCCCTCGCGGAAGACGTAGTTGAAGTCCGCGGCGCATCCCGCATCCGAGTACTTCTTGGTCGGGTAGACGCCGTGATCCGCGGCGTCGCCCCAGCTGTGGCGCGATCGCTGCGCGCACGTGCCCGGGCAGTAGTCCTGCCCGCACATGTCTTGGCAGACGGCCCGCTGATGCGCCGGTGAGCGGTAGCCGCTCGTGATGTTGGTGCTCGCGTTGAGCGCCTCGCGGTAGCGATCCAGCTTGGCCACGAGGACCGGCGAGAGCAGCACGCGCTTCGTGTACTTGAGCGACGTGCCGACGAGCTCGAAGAGCGTGAAGTACTTTCCGACGTCGACGTTCACGTCGTACGTCTTCCCGGTCTTCGGATCGACGAGATCGTCGGTGTCGATGAAGCAGACCGGCAGCGGGTAGTTCGGCGCCTCGGCGATGGGTGCGTACTGTGCGGTGAGCGCCTCGTCGGGCTTGGTCTTGAACGTCACCCCGCTCGGGAAGGTGACGGGTTGGCAGCTCGGGCCGGCGTCGACCGGCGGCCCCGCGTCGACGGGCGCCGAATCCGGCGGGGCAGGCGCAGCGTCCCCCTCGTCCGGGGTCGGCGTCGGGTCGGCGGCTGCATCCTCGTCACCGCCGCAGGCACCCACCGCCGCGGCGAGCGCGAGGAGGCACGCGGCGAGGGGGGCAAGGGCGAGGCGGGGCACGGCGAGGCGGGGCACGGCGAGGCGGGACACGGGGAACGACCGATGACCGGATTGCACGGGTGGGGCCAATGAGCTTACGCGGAGAGACGCCGCAAGCACCCCGTTTTGGGCCGATTTTTCGGGGTGACCGGTCGGTGCCGGCCGCGGTCGCATGGGAGGGGGATCCATGGCCCAGCGGTCGCTCGAGGCTTCGTGCCGCGGAGCGTCATGGCCCAGGGCGGGGGAGGGCGGGGTCGTCGACACGTGATCGCGCGAGACGCCAAGGGATTTTTTCTTGCACCTTCCCCGGAAAGGGCGCATCAATTTTTCGAGGAGCGGCGTGCGAGTCGGCACGCTCCTTCCGCTTTTTGTCCCGAGATGGCCGCAGCCCAAATCACCCGAGCGCTCAACGTCATGGAGGCAGTGCCTCTCGACGCCGAGGTCCGGGTGGGGATTCACGACGCGAGCCGCCTCGAGTGGAGCGCGTCGGTGCCGCTGCCCGACGGCGAGCCGCTCCGTTATGAGCTCGAGGCCGTCCTCGAGATCCCGTCGAACGCGTTCGCCAAGCACGCGCCCTGGGATCAGCTCCAAGCCTTCACGCGCCTCGATGGTCCGGCCGAGCCCGTGCGCGCCGGCGACGCGGTCACCATCGACGCGCTCCGCCGCACCGCGCTCGGCATCGCGACGCGCCTCTCGCGCGCGAGCGACGGGTTCGCCCGTGACTGCCGTCTCGCCGGCTCGCTCCTCGAGCGGACGCCGCCCACCGATCTCGACGAGCGGCTGCTGGGCTGGCTCGAGAGCGCGCTCTCCATCGCCACCGACGCGCGCAAGAGCCACGTGCCGCCGCGCGGCGCCGACAAGGCCGAGCTCGCGCGCGAGCGTCGCCTCGTCGACGAGTACGTGAGCGTTCGCCTCCTCGAGTTCCTCGCCGGCACCGAGCGCGCGCTCGCGTCGCTCCTCGATTCGCGCGCGCCGCATGCGCAGGCGTTCCCGCCCGTCGTCGCGCGGGTCGAGGCTGCCATCGCCGACGCGCTCGAGGCCGAGCTCCGGTATCGCGCCGCCGAAGGTTACGTGCGCGCCGACGCCGGCTCGCCGGTCGCGCTCGAGCGGTACCTCGATCGCGCGAGCCAGCTCAAGAAGCACTTCCAAGAGGTGCTCTTCCTCGAGCCGGAGATCTTCCAGGTCGCCGAGCGCATTCACCACTACGCCGCCGGCATCGCCGCGCTCCTCGCGTCGTCGTGGGCGTTCGCCGCGCAGATCTTCATCATCGGCAAGGCGCCCACCACCACCACCATCGGCTCGGGTCTCCTCCTCCTCGGCGCGATCGGCGGCATGGTCTACGTGCTGAAGGATCGAATGAAGGAGGTCGGGCGCACGTGGATCGCCGGCAACGTGCACCGCTTCTACGCGCAGCGCGTCGCGCGCTACCGCGCGCCGGTGCGTCGCCTCGCGACGCGCGACGTGATCGTCAGCGCTCGTGAGTCGTTCGACCAAGCGACCGAGTCGCACCCCGATCCCTTGAACCCGCAGAGCGGCGCACGGCTCCAGAGCACGGTCATCCGCTACGTGCACAAGGGCGTCGTGAGCCCCCAGCCGTCGCTCACCAAGGACGGCGTGCGCCGCATCAAGCACGTCTTTCGATACGATCTCTCTCCACTGTTCGCGCGCCTCGACGACTCGGTGAAGCAGGTGCCGGTGCTCGACCTCGCGCCGCGCCGCGTGCGCTTCGTCGACGCGCCGCGCTGCTATCGGTTGCCGGTTCGCCTCAAGCTCACCTGTCACGGGCAGACCACCTCCGAGACCATGACCCTCGTCGTGCACAAGCGCGGCCTCGACCGCCTCGAGCGCGAGAGCGAGCTCGCGCCGCCCAAGGAGACGGGGATCGAGCCCGACCACGAAGAGCACCACGTGAGCGTCCTCCCGCCGCAGGTCGCGCCGGTCGAGTGAAGGTCCCGTGGACCGCGCGCGCGTCTTCTTCGATTTCGACGAGAGCTGGATCGCCTACGAGGACGACGCGCTCCTCGTCGTCGACAAGCCGGAGGGTGTTCCCTCGCAGTCGGCGGAGCCGGACCGCCCCGACGATCTCCTGCTTCGCGTGCGGCGCCATTTCGCGGCGGTGCGCGGCGAGCCCAACGCGTACTTCGGATCGCACCAGCGACTCGACCGCGACACGTCGGGGCTTCTTCTCTACACGCGCGATCGCGCCGTGAACCCTGCGGTCGCCGCGGCCTTCGAGGGGCGGGCGGTGAAGAAACGCTACCTCGCCGCCGTGACGGCGCCCGCAAAGCGCGCTGCCGGATCGCGTTTCGTCCTCGAAGACTGGCTCGTGCCTGGCGACGACGGGGCGATGGTCGTCGCGCCGCGCGGAGGTCGCCGCGCGACCAAGGCACGGACCCACGTGCGCGTCGTCGACCGCTCTGGTGACCGCGCGCTCCTCGAGCTCGAGCTCGAGACCGGTCGCACGCATCAAGCGCGCGTCCAGCTCGCGCACGCCGGCATGCCGATCGCCGGTGACGTCCTCTATGGAGGGGCGGCCGCGCCTCGCCTCATGCTCCACGCCGAGGCGCTCGAGCTCGCGCACCCGCGCTCCGGAAAACGGCTCGTCGTTCGGGCCAAGGCGCCGCCCGAGCTTCGCGCGTGGCTCGCTCACGGCGACGTCGGCGCGGGCGTGTACGACGACCCGGAGGCGCTCGCGCGCGCGCTGCGCCGTGCCGTCCTTCGTCGCTACGGGCTCGGGCGGAGCGAGGGCGCACGCGTCACGACGGCGTTTCGTCTGGTGAACGAAGAAGGCGACGGGCTGCCGCGACTGGCGGTCGACGTCTACGACGCGCACCTCGTGGCCCAGCTGTATGGCGAGGACGGACCGTGGGCCGATCTCGCGCGGCGCGAGCGCGTGCTCGACGCGCTTGGCGCGCTCGGCTTCGACGGGGTCTACCTGAAGATTCGCCCCAAGCAGGCCAACACGCTCGTCGATTCGCGACGCGAAGACATCGCGCCGCGCGCGCCCGTTCGCGGCGTGGCCGCCGCCGAAGAGATCGCGATCCTCGAGGAGGGCGTCTCGTACCTCGTTCGCTTGGGCGATGGCCTCTCGACGGGGATCTTCCTCGACCAACGCGCCAACCGCGTGCGCATCCGCGAGCTCGCGAAGGGAAAGACGGTCCTCAACCTCTTCTCGTACACGTGCGGCTTCAGCTTGGCCGCAGCCGCCTTCGGCGCGGCGCGAACGGTGAGCGTCGATGCGGCGGCGGTCGTCCTCGAACGAGGTCGCGCCGGCCTGCTCCACCTCGGGCTCGATCCCGCGGCCCACACCTTCGTCGCCGACGACGCGTTCGCGTATCTCGCGAAGGCGGCGCAGAAGAAGCAGCGCTTCGACATCGTCATCCTCGATCCGCCCAGCTACTCGACGACCAAGAGCCGGCGCTTCGTGGCCGACAGCGATTACGTCGAGCTCGCCGCGGCAGCCGCCAAGGTGGTCGCACCAGGTGGGCGTCTCCTCGCGTGCACCAACCATCGCGGGATTCGGCACGATCGATTCAGGCGCCTCTTGTTCGACGCCCTCCGGCGGGCGGGGCGAGAGGCGAAGCAAATCAAAGACTTGCCGCAGCCCGCGGACTATCCGACCGCGCCCGGTGCCGAATCGCACCTGAAATGCGCGCTTGTGACGTTCGGGGTGTAAGGCTGACTCGATCCGCTGCGTTCTTCGTCCGACGACGACGCGAGGGGCGCACCGCCCGTCGCCGCGCGCGCAAGAGGAGGCACTTCGATGGGACGCAAGGCTTGGTGGTTGGGGCTCGTGCTCATGACGGCAGCGTGCGGTGGTGGCTCGGGCGCGACCGCCAAGGCGCCCGGCGCGCCGTCGGGCTTCGCGAACGAGTCCTTCGGCTCTTCGCAGCCCGCCCCGCCGCCGTCGCCCATGGGTGGGTCCGAAGCCAAGAGCGTTGCGGCGGCACCCGCCACCGACTCCGCGCCGAGCAGCGCGCCGCGCTCCGAGCGCGCCGATCGCAAGTCGGGTGAGAGCCGCGCCGATCGCGAGCGCCCGGGCCTCGGCACCGAGTGGGGCGAGAGCCGCAACTCCCGCATTCGTGAGATGGCCTTCGAGCGCCAGAGCGACGATCCGACGTCGGTCGTCTCGATTCACTACAACGATCGCGACGGCGCGCGTGCGCTCGCCGGATTCCGCGACGCGCGTCCGATTCCGACCGGCGGCCTGACCGCGCTCGGCGGCGCGGTGCGCGTCACCGTCGAAGGCGACGAGGGGAGTCGCCTCGAGACCGTGCGCATCGCCGATCGCAACGTCGTCATCGGCACCGCCGGTCAGCGCTATGCGATCGTGCTCACCAACCGCACCGGCCGGCGCTTCGAAGCGGTCGCGAGCGTCGATGGTCTCGACGTCATGAACGGTCGCCCGGCTTCGTTCGAGCAGCGCGGCTACATCCTCTTGCCGTTCGCGACGCTCCGCATCGAGGGCTTCCGCCAGAGCGAGCGCTCCGTCGCGGCGTTCCGCTTCTCCAAGGTCTCGGAGTCGTACGCCGCGCAGACCGGCTCGGCGCGCAACGTCGGCGTCATCGGTGTGGCTTTTTTCAAGGAGCGAAACGACACCGGGTGGTCGGAGGGTGACGTCGATTTCCGCGACACCGCGAGCCCGTTCCCCGGTGAGCCGGGCCGGTTCGCGCAGCCCCCGCGCTGAGCGACGCCGTCACCTGGCACACGTCGGCACGCCGAGCCTCGCGAAACGCGCGGGGTTCGGCGTTCGCGCTCCATGGCACCGTCCGTGCTTTGCGCCGGAGGCGCATCCCCCGCCTGCCAAGTGAGCTCACCCATGACGCTGGTTCCCTGCGAACGCTGCCACCGCCACATCCGCACCGACGACTCCTCGTGTCCGTTTTGCGCGGCCGTTACCCCCGCCGGCTTTGCCGCGCGCGCCGTCCCCGGAACGACCAAGCGCCTCGACCGCGTGGCGTTCTTCACCTTCGCGCTCGCGCTCGGCGGGGCCGCGTGCGGCGAGGTCGCCGACGACGGCGCGGCGCCGGCCAAGAGCGACGCCGGCGCCGAGACAGGGAAGGGAGACTGGGGCGCGCCCGCTCCGATGTACGGCGCATCGCCCATCGATGCGGGACGTTCACGGGATGGCAGCGTGGACGATGCAGGAGGCATCATGCCCATGTACGGCGCGGCGCGGCCAGACGCCGCGCCGCCGGACGCCAGCGACGACGGCGCGATCTACGTGATGTACGGCCAACCGCCGCCGCCCGACGACGGCGGCAACGTGCAGCCGCCGTACGGTGTGCCGCCGTGGGACGCCGGGAACTGAGCGGCGCGTCGCGTCAGCTTCGGACGAGCGAGAGGCGCGGGCCGACGGCGAATGCGCCGATGTGCCCGCTCTCCTCGGCGACGTAGACGTCGCACTTCTCGTCGACGCGCAGGAGATCCGGGATCGCGTCGCACGGGCCGATGGTCGCGAGGCGCGTCCCGTCGCTCGGACGGAACACGTGCACGTCGGTGTGCGGGACGAAGAGCGCGCCGGAGCGGAGCACTGGCTCGAGGCGCCGTGGGACGTCGCTCTCGAGCACGCGGCCGAGCACGTGGCGGTAGCGGAGCTGGCCGGTCGCAGCTTCGATCGCGAGGAGCTCGCCGGTGGGCGTGTTGCCGATGGCGACCTCGTCGACCGAGAGCCACGAGGTGCCGATCGGAGCGACGGTCGCGTCGCTCCGCCACACCGGCGCGCCGCCGTCGCGATCGAACGCGGCGAGCCGCACGCCGTAGCGATCGCGGAGCGTACAGACGACGACTGGGCCTGCGGCGAGGGGAGTGCCCTCCACCGTGGCCGGACCGTCGGACACGGGCGTCTTCCAGCGAATCTCGCCGCTGTAGGGATCAATGGCCCAGAGCTCGGCCGCCGAGCTCGTGCCGCCCGCGATCGAGAAGAGGCAATCGTGCTCGACCACCGGCGCGCTGCGGAAGCGGAGTCGGCTCCGCACGCGCCAGACGATTTCGCCCGACTCGACGTCGACCGCGGTGAGGGCGCTGTCGCCGCTCGCCACGTAGAGGAGGCGGCCGGCGCGCTTGAGGCGGAGCGCGCCTCCACGACCCCACGTGTAACGCCAGCGCGGCTCGGCGCTCGCGAGATCGACGGCCACGAGATGGCGCTCGCCTTCGGTGACGATGAGGAGCTTGGGCAAGCCGGGCGCGTTCACGACGGCGCCGGCCGGCGGGCCGCCGAGGCGGGGACGGAGCCGGGTGCGGAGCGAGACCTCACCGCTGCCGAAGTCGTGCACCTCGAGGTATCCGTCGGGGACGATTCGGGCGATGCCGCCCGGCGTCACGACGCTCGTGGCGCGCACGGTGGGGACGCGCCAGAGGACCTCGCCGGTGCCGCGATCGAGGCAGAAGGTCTCGAGCGTGGCGCCTACGACCATGCGATCGCCGCACAGGAAGGTCGACCGAAGATCGATGCCGGGGACGAGCGCGCGCCAGCGGGGCAGGTAACGTAGCTTGCCGTGAGCGATGGAGGCGCCGCTCTCGCTGGCCGCGCGCCGCTCGGCGAAGGCCCGGTAGGGCTCGGGCTCCGGGTTCTGCATGGTGTCGTCACGGCAGACCTCACGGAGCGCGCTCTCGGTGTCACGGAGCGAGCGGCGGAAGGCGCCGAGGCGGAGATTCATGCACTGTGCACGGTCACGACGGAGGATCCCGCGCACGAGCGCGCGGCCGAAGGCGAGCGCCGACTCCACGAGGTCGACGACGGCGAGGGACGGGAACGTGTAGGATGCACCGTTCTTGCCGGAGAGGGTGAGGGCGACCTCGCCGGTCGGTCCGAGCCGGATGCCCACGACCACGCCGCCGCCTTCTTGGCGCACGAAGCGCTCCTGGCCACGCTCCCAAGCCTCGAGGGTGAGCCCGGCGAGCTGCAAGAACCGCTCCGCGAATACGAACGGGTGGCCCTCGCCGAGCTCGACCGCGCGGCCGCGCGCCTCGGCGCGGATGCGGCCCTTGAAGAGGAGCGCGTGGAGGTCGGCCCGCTCGACCTTGGGCGCGGGCTCGCTCGCGCCGCCGTCGCTCGCGCGGAGCGAGAAATCGGCGCCGAGGCCGAGCGCGGCGTCGTGGTCGACGTCGATGGTCACCACCGACGGGGCGGGGAGGAGGGCGCCGAGCGGCGCGCGATCGACCTGGGCGAGCGCGGCGCGGGCGCGGCCGAGATCGGTGAGGATCAGGTCGGGGGCGCTCCCGCGTTCGAGCGCCGCGTCGATCGCGTCGATGAGGCTGTCGACGATCTCGAGGAACGTGACGCGCGCGTCGTACACGGTGACCCGCGGGTCGACCCCGGAGCGGTAGACGCTGAGGGCAGCCACGTCGCCGAAGCGCTCGACGCAGAGCTCCCACGGCTCGTCGTAGAAGCGAACGATCGTCTTGCCGGTGGTTCGGCGGCCGAGATCCGCGGCCGCCAGGCCGAGATCGCGGAGGGCGGCCGTCGCGTGACGCGAGCCGACCCGGGCCGTGACGTTGGCGCCGCCGACGAACACGTCGAGCACCTCACGCACGGGGCGCGCGCCGCGGAGGGGCGCGGCGGGGCCGCTCGGGCGCCGACTCGCGCGGCTCATGAGCGCGTCGGGCCCGGCGGTGCCAGTGGTGAGCGCGTCGACGGAGGAGGGGTCGGCGGCGACGAAGATCTCGAAGCTTCGCATTCGGTCCGTTCTCGAGAGGGGTGGGCGGCGCACCCGAGCGCGCGCCCCGAGCACGAATCCTAGGAAGGGCTGGTTCGTGGATGTAGTTTTCGGCGAGCCATGTCGCCGATTGGACAGCGGAAAAGCGAGCTGCTAGCCGCGCCGCGCGCCCGCGCAATCGCGGGGGGAGCCCTGATGGCGGCGGCTGCGGCCGGCGCGATGCTCGCGATGCGCGGGTTCATCGTCGACGATGCCTGGATCCCGGTCCGCTACGCGCGGCACCTCGCGGACGGGCGCGGCTACGTATGGAACGAGGGCAGCCCACCGTCGGACGGGGTCACGCCGCTGCCCTACGCGGTCCTTCTCGCGGGCATGGCCCGCCGCGCGTCCGCGGAGGACGTGCTTCAGCGGGCGCGCCTGCTCGGTGCCGGTGCGTGGCTCTTGGCGAGCGGCGCGCTCGGGGCGGCGCTCGCGCGTGCGGCCGCGAGCGTCCCGCTCCGTCTGATCGCGGGCGCGATCGTCGCACTCTCGTTGCCCGTCGCTGCGCACTCCGTGAGCGGGCTCGAGACGGGGATCGTCATGGCGCTCGTGACCGCAGCCGCGGCGTGCCTGGCATCGGCTCTGGACGCGCCGCGGATGCGCGGCCTCGCGCTCCTCTTCGCGGCGCTCGTGCCGGCGTTTCGACCGGAGATGGCGGCGTGGGCGTTCGTGCTCGCGAGTGGGGCGTCGCTCCTCGATCGACCGGCGCGAGATCCGCGCGCGCTCCTCCGCGCAGTCGCGTTCGGCTCGCTCTCGCTCTTGCCGTGGGCCGCGACGTTCGTGCTCCGCGCGGTCGTCTTCGGCTCGCCCATGCCGCTCTCGCTCCTCGCCAAACCGAGCGATCTCGCGCACGGGCTCTCGTACGTCGCTGCGGCGGGGCTCGCCGCGCTCGGGCCCGTCTTCGCGTTCGCTCCGCTCGCCGCCGCGCGGGCCGGCGGTCCGGGCGCGGTGCTCCTCGCTTCGGGCGCGGCGCACCTCGTCGCGGTCGCCCTCGCCGGCGGCGACTGGATGCCCTATGCGCGACTGGTCGCGCCCATCGTGCCGTCGCTCGCGCTCGGCGCGGTGCTCGTGGACGCGCGCGCGTCGGCGCTCGGTCGCGCGCTCCGAGCCACCGGCGCGCTCGGGCTCGGCGCTTGGCTCTTCGTGACCGCGGCGCCAGCAGGGCGACGCGTGGTCGACGAGCGCCGCGTCCTCGCGGAAAGCGCGCGACCGCTCCTCGCTTCGTCGAGGCGGGTGGCCACGGTCGACATCGGATGGCCGTCCAGCGTGTCCGAGGCCGCGATCGTGGACCTGGCCGGTCTCACGGATCCGGTCGTGGCGCGCCTCCCCGGAGGTCACACCTCCAAGCGCGTAGACCCGGCGCTCCTCCTCGATCGCGATCCCGACGCGCTCCTCTTCTTTGCGCGCGGCACGAGCCCCGCGGACGCCGTTTACCTGCACATGGTCGAGGCGCGGCTCGCTGCCTCCGATGTGATTCGCTCGCACTACGCGCCGCAGGCCTTCGTCGCGCTCGGGGGCGGGACGGGCTACGTCGTGTGGAAGCGCACGGACCGCTGATCGTCCGCGCTGGAATCGTGAACCCGATTCGGGCGGTGCGGGCGTCACCGCCGCGAGACGTTTCCTCGCTTCTTCGTCTCGATGGGGCGGCGCGATGGCGCGGCTGGGTCGCACCCATCATTGAAAGGGTGTGACCGTCCACCGACTCGTCGTCGCGTGCACCGCCCTCCTCACCCTCGCCGGATGCTCACATCCGGCCTCCGAGCTCGGGACGAGCGCCGAGTCCGCCATCATGGGTGGCGTCTCCGCGTCCGAATACCCCGAGGCGGCCCTCATCGACATGGGCAACGCCGCGTGCTCGGGCGCGGTCATCGCGCCGCGCGTCGTGCTCACTGCCGGCCACTGCGTCGTCGGTCGCTCGTCGTTCATCGTGACCGCGCCGTTCTCCGGACAGCCCGCCGTCCGGGCGTCGTCGGCGGAGGCGCCGGATTACGACGATCGAGGCGAGACGGTGAATCCGGATCAGCACGACGTCGCGCTCATCTATCTCGACGAGCCCATCCAGCTCCCGTACTACCCGACGCTCAGCGCGCGCCCGCTCGAGGACGGGGCCACGGTCTTGAACATCGGGCGCATCGGGAGCGGCCAGATCTCGTTCGATTCGCTTTACGTCGGCGCGCCGGTCCCGATCTCCGACGGCGCGTCGGTTGGGTTCCCCAACGCGTACACCACCGACGAGGTCATCGAGTCCGGGGACTCGGGAGGCCCGTGCGAGGTGCTCGGCTCGGAGCACGAGATCGCGGCCGTGAACTCCGGCGCCGGCGGCGGCATCCAGCTCCTCGCGCGGGTCGATCTCGCGCGCAACTGGATCCGCCAGCGGGTCGCCGCGTACGGCGGACGCTGAAGGTGTGTCGATAAATGGGGTTTCGTTCCTTGCGGTGAGGTCGCAGGGGAGCAGCGGCAGCGCGCCCACAAAACGCGAAGAGCGAAGCCCACGGGGGCTCCGCTCTTCACGCGTCGAAGGCGACTGGGGCTATAGCGGTGCTCAGTTGAAGTGAGCCTACGATTCGTGCCGCCGGTCGGCGAGCGGCACGAATCTCCGGCTCAGCGGCACCCGTCTGAGCACGCCGTGGGCCGGTTTCAAATCGGCGCAACTGGGTTGCGCCGTAACGGTCAGCGCGGACCGCGACCGCCGCCGCCGCGACGATCGTCGCGACCACGACCGCCACCGCCGCCCGGCCCGCCGCGACGCGGCGGTCCGCCACCGGCTTCGCGCGCCGCCATCATGCGGGCCTTGGCGATCTCGCCGGCCTCGCCCTCGGGGAGCGGCATGAGCTCACGACGCGAGAGGCGAATGCGACCGAGCTGCGGGTCGACCGAGATGACCTTCACCTCGATGACGTCGCCCTCCTTGACCACATCGCTCGGCTTCTCGACGCGCGTGTGCGCCATCTCGCTGACGTGGAGGAGACCCTCCTTGCCGGGCATGATTTCGACGAAGGCGCCGAAGTCCTCGAGCCGCGTGACCGGACCCTTGTAGGTTGCACCCACTTCGGGCTCGGCCGTGAGGCCGTGGATGATGTCGAGCGCGCGCTTCACCGCGTCCGGATCGCTCGACGCGATGTTCACGGTGCCGTCGTCCTCGACGTCGATGGCGACGCCCGTCTGGTCGACGATGCCCTTGATCGTCTTGCCACCGGGGCCGATGACGAGGCGGATCTGGTCGGGCTTCACCTTGATCGTGGTGATGCGCGGCGCGTGCTTGGAGAGCTCCGCGCGGTGCGTCGGGAGGGTCTCGAGCATCTTGCCGAGGATGTGGAGGCGGCCTTCGCGCGCCTGATCGAGCGCCTGCGTGAGGATCTCACGCGAGAGGCCGGCGATCTTGATGTCCATCTGGATGGCCGTGACGCCGCGCGCGGTGCCGCAGACCTTGAAGTCCATGTCGCCGAGGTGGTCCTCGTCGCCGAGGATGTCGCTCAGGATGGCGTTGCGCTTGCCATCCGAGATGAGGCCCATCGCGATGCCCGCGACCGGCGCCTTGATCGGAACGCCCGCGTCCATGAGCGAGAGCGTGCCGCCGCAGACCGAGGCCATCGAGGACGAGCCGTTCGACTCGAGCGTCTCGGACACGACGCGGATCGTGTACGGGAACTTCTCCTGCTCCGGCATCATGCGGACGAGGGCGCGCTCGGCGAGCGCGCCGTGACCGACCTCACGGCGACCGGGGCCGCGCATGGGCTTGGTCTCGCCGGTGGAGAAGGGCGGGAAGTTGTAGTGGAGGAGGAAGCGCTTCCAGCGCTCGCCGGTGATGGCGTCGATCTTCTGCTCGTCGCTCGAGGTGCCGAGCGTCGCGGTGACGACGGCCTGGGTCTCGCCGCGCTGGAAGAGCGCCGAGCCGTGCGGGCGCGGGAGGAGGCCGGCCTCGCAGACGATGGCGCGGATGTCCTTGGTGCCGCGGCCGTCGATGCGCTTCATGTTCGTCATCACGTACTCGCGGACGACGACGTACTTGCGCTCGTCGAACTCGGCCTTGATGAGCTTCTCGCTCTCCGCGAACTTCTCGGCGCCGAGCTCGGCCGTGAGCGTCTCGACCATCTTGTTCTTGACGGTCTTGTAGCCATCGTAGCGCTTGGCTTTGTCCTTGATGAGCGAGGACTCCATGATGCCCTTGTCGCAGAGCTCGGCGACGCGCTTGGCGATCTCCGGCGCGAGCGTCTTGGGCGTGAAGGGGCGCTTCGCCTTGCCGACCGCGGCCTTGATGCGCTCGATGAGCTCGATGACCGGCTGCGCGGACTTGTGCGCGAACATGAGCGCGTCGATGAGGTCGGCTTCGGTGCACTCGGCGGCGCCGCCCTCGACCATCACGATCGCGTCCTTGGTGCACGCGACGACGACGTCGATGTCGGCTTGGGTTTGCTGCTCGAGCGTCGGGAAGGCGATGAACTCACCGCCGATGCGCGCGACGCGCACGCCGGCGAGCGGGCCCGCCCACGGGATGTCGGAGATCGAGAGCGCCGCGCTCGCGCCGCAGAGGGCGAGGACGTCGGTGGGGTTCTCCTTGTCGGAGGACAGCACCGTGGCGATGACCTGCGTGTCGTTCTTGTAGCCCTCGGGGAACAAGGGACGGCACGGGCGGTCGATGAGGCGGCAGGTGAGGATTTCCTCGTCGCGCTGGCGACCCTCGCGCTTGAAGAAGCCACCGGGGATCTTGCCGGCCGCGTACGTCTTCTCGACGTACTCACAGGTGAGGGGGAAGAAGTCGAGCCCAGGGCGCTCGTCGCCGCTGACGGCGGTGACGAGGACCATGCTCTCGCCGTAGGTGACGAGGACGGCGCCGTGAGCTTGCTTGGCGAGGCGGCCGGTCTCGAAGGTGAGCGGCTTGCCGTTGATGGTGACGGATTCGCGAACGAAGGCCATGTCGATTCTCCTCCCGCGCGTGCGCGGGGGTCGCGTCGCTCCCAATGAGCGACGCGATGAGCGGTGGGCGTTGAGCCTCACGCGCGGAACATCCGGCGCGGGGCGGGGGAGACGCCTTCGCCGTCTGGCCTAGGTCCTCGGTTCCTGGGCTCGAGCGGGGGCTCGGGCGCACGAATCGAAGAGCAAGGCTCGCAGTCGACGAAAGGTCGGTGAGTGAGCGGGAGCGAGCGAGTGGCCGAGCGAGCGCGACGTGCGAGCTCGCCCGGCCGCGGTCTCGACTACTTGCGGAGGTTCAGCGCCGAGACGACCTTGCGGTAGCGCTCGAGGCTGGTGTCGCGGAGGTAGTCGAGGAGGCGACGACGCTTCGAGACCATCTTGAGGAGGCCACGACGGGAGTGGTGGTCCTTGCCGTGGGTCTTGAAGTGCTCGGTGAGGTAACCGATGCGCTCGGTGAGGAGGGCGATCTGGACCTCGGGCGAGCCGGTGTCGTTTTCGTGCGTCTTGAACTTGCCGATGAGATCGGCCTTCTTTTCAGTGTGAAGCGGCATGTCGTCTCCGAAGGGCTCGTTGATGCGCCCTCGCCACCTCGTTCGCAGCTCCCACCAAAGAGAGAGAGAGCCGCAAGCGAGGTCTCTCGCGGAGAGAATCTCTCCGCGGCCGGTCACCAGGCGGAAGCACCGCAAGGGTGTTCAGTCCAATGAAGGCGGGCGAAGTATAGACACGGAGCCCCTCGCGTCAATCAGAAGCGCGGTCCGTGGCGCGACGCCTGACCGCCCGGGCAAGCCAGACGCCGGTCAGCGTGACCCAAACCCCGAGCGGGAGGAGGGACGAGAGGCCTTGGAGGCCGAGCTTCATCCCGAGGTTGAACGCCTGCTTCGGGCCCCCCGCCGGGTTGTCGATCATGTCGATGCTCTGGCGGGAGACGGCGAGGTCGCCGCCGAGGAAGCGGGGCCAGACGAACCCCGAGAACGGGCGCGGCTCGCCGTGTGGGACTTCAGGTTTCACCGCCGTCGCTGCGAACATGTTGGCCGTCGAGATCAGCATGAGCCCGACGATGGCCAGCACGAGGATGCGCTCGCGCTGGACGAGCTTGAGCGCCGCGCCCGCGAGGAGGGCCGCGAACGGGAGCATGGGGACGAGGTATCGCGGGCCGGCGGCCCAACCGCCGTGCCAGGCGCGCGGTGGAAGCGACGCGTTCAGCCAGAGAAAGAGCGCGACGGCAGCGACAGCGACGGCGACCTCGTGCGCGCGTGTCTGCGCGGCCGCGATCGCCCCCGGGATCGCGAGCGCGAGCCACGGCGTCGCCCAGGCGAGGCCGCGGTACTCGCCGAAGAGGATGTCCCGAAGGACGGTGAGGCTCGGCTTGCCGAGCCCCATGAACCAGCCGGTGTGTGGCTCCTGCCAGACGGAGAAGTCGTAAGGGAACGCGAGGGCGCGCCCGAACGCCGCGTGGTGGTAGGCAAAGAGGAGCGCGAGCGGCGGGACGGCGCCGAGCATTCCGACGATCGCGGCGCGGAGACCGGCGACGTGCACGGCATAGAGCGCGATGCCCGCGCCGATCAGCGCCGACGGGTACTCCGTCGCGACCGCGAACGCGAGGAGCGCGAACACCGCGGCGAGCCGAGCTCGCGTGAGCGGACGCCCCGCGTGCTTGGACTCGAGGAGCAACGTGAACGCGATGAGATCGAGGGAGCCGGCGAGCTGGTTCCCGTAGAGGAGCGTGGCGTAGGGGAGCGCCATCGTGCCGACGGCCCAGCCGAGCGCCGTCGCGATGCTCACCGCCTCGCCGTAGCCCATCGCGCGTGCCGCGCGCGCGAGGAAGGTCGCCGCGATCGCCGATGGAACACCGACTGCGAGGAGGATGGACAGCCAAGCGCTCGTGGCGAGCGTGCTCGCCGGCACGACTCGTGGCGAGCCAGCGCACGCGAACACGACGGCGTGCGCGGGGACCGCGAGGAGCGACGCGCCTGGCGCCTTGTCGCAGTAGGTGTGCCCTTCACGGATCGCGTCGTCGCCCGTGTTCTTCTCGAATCGGTCGATGACCAGCGCGTGGTCTTCGACGATCGCGCGAACCAGATCGAAGCGTGAGTTCTGGTTCCAGCCGCCGCCTTGATAGAAGAAGGCGTACACCCCGAGGAGGAGCGCGAAGATCGCGATGCTCACCTCGTGGCTCCGGAGGACCGACCGCACCGCCGCACGGTAATCGCACAGCGTGGCCGTCGTCGAGGACGCTCGCCTCGGCGAAGCGTTGACCCGCGGCGGACCTCGCGTACGTTCGAGGGCCATGGACCTTCGCTGCCCGCGTTGCGCGCTCTCGCTCTCGTCCACGACCGTCGATTGGGTCTCGGCGTGCGGGCGCTGTGGAGGAATTTTCGCCGCCCGCACCGTGGGGCCCGTCGGTGCCGCCATCGCGCGCGCGGCCGAGGCAGCGAGCGAGGGCGCCGCCGTTCGCGTCGCGACGACGGCCCCGGTCGCGTGCCCTGCGTGTCGGCGTCCGTCGTCGCGGGAGCGATTTCGAGGCATCGAGGTGGACCGGTGCAGCGATCACGGGATCTGGTTCGACCGCGACGAGCTCGTTCACGCCATGCGCGGCACACGCCCGCGCACCATGAAGGGCCTCGGCGGCGTGGCGGCGTCGCTCGCCAGCGCGCAGGCCGCAGAAGCAGCGCTGGGCCGCCCGGCGACGCTTCGTGGTGACGAGGCGATCGACCTCGCCGACGTGGGGCTCGAGGCTGCCGTCCCCGCGATCGCCGCCGACCTCGAAGCCTCCGACGCCGCCGCCTGGATGCTCGTCGACATGGTCAGCGACTTGTTCGAGCGTTGACGCTCGAATCAGTCACTGCTTCAGGTAACGGAAATTCTGCGGGTAGAGGCTGCCGCCGACCGACGACGTGTTCGGCCCCTGCTGGTCGCTCAGCGCGCCCAGCGTGTTCGTGAGGGCATTTCCGAGGTCCCCCGCCGACCACGACGGCTTGCCCGGCGGATCGTTGAGGAGCGGCGAGTAGTCGATGCCCAGATAGAGGGCCGTGTTGTTCACGACGATGCTGCTTCCCGCCTGCGAGATGTCCCACTCGCTGATCGGCGGCGCCGTGCATGTGCTGCCCGTGGTCGCGGCCCCCGGCTTCGGCTTGCGGGTCGAGACGAGCACCGTGGGCGTCCCACCGTCGGTGCGGAGCGTCCACGTCCCCACGAAAGAAAGCTGTATGGCGCACCCATCGTAAAGGTCGCCCGGTGTGGAGCTCTGGCTCTTGATGCCGTAGCTCATCGTCTCGGCGTAGCTCCCGTCGGCGTTGAACGTCATCGTGTGAACGACGCCGGCGTCGGAGAGCACGTACGGTCCTACCGTCGTTCCGGTCCCGGTATGGTTGACGAAGAAGCTCTGATTGACGAGGCCGCTCGGAATCGTGGCCACCCACGTGGTGCCGGCGATCGGGTCGGTCAGGGTGAAGGTCGCGGATTCGGCCCAGCCGCTCGGCGGGCAGCCGTCGAGTCGGGAGCGGATACGAGCCTTGAACGCCTTGCCCTTGCTGGCCTCGGTGATGGCGGGGGAGAGCAACACGACGTAGGTGCCGTCGATCTTCTGGCGCAGCGGCGCATAGCTCTGCACCCATTGATTCGATCCTGGGTCGAGCACCTGGACGTCGAAGGAGTTCGGCGCGCCGCCAGGGACGTTGGCCTCGAGGACGACGAGACCGTTCCACACCGGTGCGACGTTCACGAGGTTCAAGCCCGTCGGCGTCAGCGGGCAATTCTTCCCCGTGATACCCGGCCCATCGGGGGCATTGGCTGCAGGCTCGCCGTTCGTTCCTGCGTCGGTTCCGGTGGCGGGGGCCGCCGGAGCGTCGTTGCTCGAGCTGCTGCAAGCGGCGAGGGTGACGAGGAACAGCGGCGTGGCGGCGATGCGGGCGACGTTCATTCGAGCGAGCTCCTTGAGTGGGCGGAGCGTACACGCGGCGGTGTCGCGTCGGGTGACAACTTCGCCTTCGCGAGACCAGGGTCACGGTCGCCGTCACGGTCACGTGGCCGCCGTATCGATGGCGATGAGCGCGTCCTCCATCGCGCGTGCGAAGCGGACCGCGTCGGTCAGGGACGAGGCGAGGAGCTCGCCACGAAGACCAGCGCGGACCGACGCCAGACGGGCCTCGTCGCGCGCGAGCTCGGCCGCGATCTCGACATAAGCCTCGGGGCTCTTCGCGGCCCAGTCGGAGTGCCCGAGACGGGAGACGATGGACGCTCCGACCCGTGCCGCGTGGCGATCGCCGACGAGGGTGACGGTGGGCACGCCCATCAGCGTCGCCTCGAACGTCGTCGTCGTCCCGCCGTAAGGAAACGTATCGAGCGCGACGTCGACCTGCCCGTAGCGCGCCAGGTGCGCGTGAATCGTCGCGTCCTCGCCGAGCATGCGGACGCGATGACGCGAGACGCCGCGGGCTTCGAGTCGCTCCGTCACGCGCGCGCGCACGCCGGGATCGCGCAGCGGCGCGGCCTTCACGAGGAGGTGCGCGTCTTTCACGCGCGCGAGGACTCGAGCGAAGAGGTCGAGCGTGGCGTCGCTCACCTTGGCGAGGTTGTTGAACGAGCCGAAGGTGACACGTCGCTCGCGCGTGGCCGGGAGCGCGGACACCTCGGGAAGCTCGGGCCACGGCTCGAAGCACAAGAATCCACCCGGCAGTCGGACGAGCTTCTCGCTCTCGGGTGACGTCGCGTCCTCGGGATCGGCGATCCCGTCGGTGATCCGCCACTCGATCGACGAGAGGCCGGTCGTGTTCGGGTAGCCGAGCCACGTCACCTGCGCCGCGGCGGGCCGCTCGGCAAAGACGTCGAGCCGATTGCCCGAAGTGTGCCCGGCGAGATCCACGAGCACGTCCACGGCGGCGGAACGAACGACGTCGGCGGCGTCGCCGGGCTCCAGACCCGCGATGTCGTGCCACTCGTCGGTGACCGCGCGCAGACGCTCCGTGGTGGCGTCGTGCCTCACGCCGGAAGAGAAGGCGAGCACCCGGACCTTCGTGCGGTCGAGCGCGCGAAACAGGGGGAGAAGAAAAAATGAGACCGAGTGCGTGCGAAGATCGGCGGACACGAACCCCACCCGGAGCGGCGATCCATCGGGGCGGACGCGACGCGGAGGACGGGGCGCCGCGCGCATGGTGCGGCCCCACTCGACGTGGCGCGTCGCGATCTCCGCCGCGGCCAATCGATCGTCGAAGTTGAGCGCGTAGAGTAGGTTCGACGCGACGTCGGGCGCGCCGCCGGAGAGGGCAAGCGCGCGTTCGAGGTGCGTCCGCGCGCGCGCCATTTCACCGAGCTGAACGAGCGCGTTTCCGAGGTTGTTGTGCGCGTCGACGGCGTCGGGGCGCTTCTTGAGTGCCGTCTCGTAGTGGCGAACGGCCTCGGCCATCTGTCCGGCGCCGCGGTACGCCGCGCCGAGGTTCACGTGCACGTCCGCGCCGTCCGCGCCGTGCTTGATGGCTTTCTTGATCCGTTCGATGGCGGAGGCGAAGTCGCCCCGCTGGTACGCGACGACGCCGAGGAGGTTCAGTGCGTCGGGATCGCGCGGGTTCGCCTTGATCACCGCTTCGTAGACGCGCGCCGCCTCGTCGAGCCGGCCGGCGCGATGGAGCGCGGTGGCGTTCGCGAGGAGCGCGGATCGGTTCATGACCCGGTCATCGTACACGCTCGCTCGTCGGTGCGGCTCGACAGGCGCCGCGCGCGCGGCGATGCTCGCCCGGTGGGAAAGTGGACCAAGAGAGCGCTCGTGCTCCTGGCGTTCGCCGTCGCCGCCCTCATCGGTGCGTTCGTCGCCTTCGAGCTCGCGCTCATCGTCGTGCCGAATCGCACGCCGGAGGGCTACGGCCTCATGCCGATCGGTCAACTGGGCTTCGCGCTCCTCGTCGCGCCGTTCATCGGCTACGTCGGCGCCCGTCTCGTGGCGTCGCGCCTCTGACGATCAGGTTTGGCAGCGGCCGCAAAGTACGGTGCCGCGCCCGGCGAGCACGAGCTTGGCGAGCGGCGTACGGCAGCGCGGGCACGGCTGGCCCTCGCGGCCGTAGATGGCGAACGGATTCTCCACGTGCGCGCCCTCTCCGAGGTACGGGAGCGTCTCCGCGCCTTCTTGGCTCGCGAGCGCGTCGCCGAGCGAGCCGAGCACGCCGCGCACGAGGCGCTTCACCTCCGATCGGGAGAGAGATTTCGCCGGTCGTCGCGGATCGATCCGCGCGCGAAAGAGCGCCTCGATGGCGTGGATGTTCCCCACGCCCGCGCACAGTGATTGATCGAGCAACGCCACTTTGATGGGGCCGCGGCGACGCTCGAGCGCCGCAGCGAGGCGCGCCTCGTCGATGCCGTCGGTGATCGGGTCGGGGCCGAGCTCGGTCCACGCAGGAATGTCGCCGTCGGTGATCCAAATCGCACCGAACATGCGCGGGTCGAGGTAACGCGCGCTCGTGATTGCGCCGCGCTTGCCACGCACGTCTAGGCGCGCCTTCTCGAAGCGCGCCTCGTCCGGAGCGACGATCCAACGCCCGGTCATTCCGAGGTGCGAGAAGAGGAAGCGCTTCGGCTCGCCGGAGAACGAAAGGCGTAACCACTTTCCGCGCCGCTCGATTGCGCGGACTCGACGTCCCGTGAGGTCGCGCGCGTGGCGCAGCGTCGTCGCGTCACCGAGGATGCGCCGCTCGCCGAGCGCGACCGCGTGCACGGTCTTGCCGAGCAACCCGCGCTCGAGAACCTTCCGCGCGAACTCGACCTCGGGGAGCTCAGGCATGCGGACCTCTCACGGCGTCGGCTTCCCATGCTCGGCAGCGTCGCGGACGCGCTTGATGTCGAGGACCACGTCGCCGCCCGAGGTGCGGAGCTCGTGGCAGACGACCTTGAGGCCGCGAAGGACGAGCACCTGAAACGGTGCGTCCGGCTTGGCGTACTCGCGGTGGACGGCCGCGACCTCCGTGCACGTGATGGTCTCCTTCTTGAACGACGCGCTGCACATCACGGTCTCGCTCGTGCATAGGCCCGACGATTCGCAGTACGCGGCCGCGCGCTCATTTCCCTTTTGGCGCAGCGCATCGGCCTGGCCCGGCTCGGGAGCCAGGATGCCGCTCGACAGGCAGCCCTTCGAGCGAAGCACCCAATGCTCGAGCGTGAAGACCGAGCGCGCTCCAGCGACGAAACCACGGCCGAACGTCGAGCGGCCGGCGAGCGCGTACAAGCCGACGACGAGACCCAGCGCGAGCAAGACGAGCGCGAAGACGACCCACAGGGTCTTCGTGCCCTTCTTCACGTCGCCAAGCCCCCGCTCGCCGTCAATCGCCGGGGAAGGTGATTAGAAGCGCGCCTGGAGCGAGAGTCCGGCGCCGATGCGGAGCGGGTCCTGGAAGCGGCGCACCGCTTGGCTTCCCTCGACCTGATCGCGCGTGACGACGGTGCCGTTGGGATCGTTGACGAGCTGGCCCCAGAGAACGGCGCCGAGCATGTCGGAGAGCGTCCAGCGGAGCGAGAGCCGCGCCTGGAGGATCGCCTTGCGGTCGTCGCCGTAGGGCAGGATCGAGTTGTCGCCCTGGGTGCGGACGACGATGGTGCGCGACGCCGGGACGCTGCCGCCGTCGGAGAACTCGCTGCGGAACGTCGACGGGAGCTGGATGCCGCCACCGATGCCGGGCGTGAGGCGCGCGGCCGCGATGTGGTAGTCGGCCGCGACGGCGCCGAAGAGCTCGGGGTCGGTCTTGGCGTTGGTCGGCAAGGTCTCGAAGGGAATGAAGCCCGGGACGTTGCGGACGATGAAGTTGAGCTGCTTGTAGAGACCGGTGACCGAGAGGCGCGCGTAGCCGACCTTGAAGACGCTCTGCACGGCGCCGGCCATGGCGCTTTGGTCCTTGGTTGCGCCCGAGAGATCGAAGTTCTTGAGGTGCTGGTTCAGGTAGGCGATCTCACCGCTCACCGCGACCGCGAACTCGTTGGGATCGTACTTCTCGGGGGAGAAGAGGACCTGCGGCGCCGACGGATCGTTGCGGTAGAGCGCGAAGTCGACCGACTGCGGGACCGGCATCTTGTGGTGCGCGACGACACGCGCCGAGGTGCCGTACGTGTAAACGCTCTTGCCGCGAACGTCCTCGAGGTCGAACTTGCCCTGCTGGAAGTAGCCGGCGCCGAGGTCGGCGCGCACCACCGGGCCGATGTCCACGCCGCCGCCGCCGAGGAAGCCGTAGTTGGTCTCGCCGACGCGGACGGTCTCGACCTCGTTCTCGCCACCCGGCGAGAGCACTTGCTGCGGCTGGATGATGGTCGCCGTCTTGAAGCCGCCGAAGAGGTAGAAGTCTTCGCCGTCGTACTGAATCTTCGCGCCGGGCGACGAGCCCTGGATGCGCGGGAAGATCGACTGGTTGATGTTGGCCGCGGTGCCGCCCCAGCTGATGTCGTAGAGGTACCCGAGACGGAAGCGATCGGTGTCGAGCGGGAAGAACACCGCCGAGAGGCCGACCTTCTTGTTCGCGCTCGTGTTGTAGAAGAGGCGAATGTACGAGCCGGCGTCGTAGAGCGCGGCGTTCACGTTGTTCGCGTTGGCGGCGAGCTGCCCGGCGTCGAAGCGGAGGACGAGCGACGCCTCGGTGGTGAGCCCCTCGATGAACGACGGCATGCGCTTGTACATCACGAGGTGCGTGATGTTCTCGCGGCCCGAGAATCGAGAGTTCAGGTTGTCGAAGAAGAGGCGGTACTGCGGGCGATCGCCGATCGAGAGGCTCGGCGAGAGGGGCGTGAGCTCGCCCGTGCGGTGGAGGAAGTCGTCGTCGCCGAGCGTCCACGAGAGACGCGTATCCATGAAGTTGCCGAAGTTCGTGCCCGCCGGCGGCGCGCCCACGGCGCGCGCACCCGCGGTGCCCGTCTGCAGCGTGGGATCGACGTCGGCCGGCGTCTTCGCGCCGTCGGCCTTCTCGTCCTTCTTGTCCTTGTCCTTGTCGGTCGCCTTGTCGTTCGCGTTCGCGCTGGCGTCGGCGGTCGCGCTCGCGCCGGTGTCCGTTCCCGCGGCGGCGCCCACGCTGACGGTTCCGCCGGCGCCCTTCTCGCCGAGCCCTCCGGCGCCCGAGCCGGTGGCCTGCGCAAGCGCGAGCGCCGGAACCAGGGAGGTGAGCGCGCCGAGCGAGAGCGAAGCAGCGGCGCGGAGGAAGCGTCGAGAGGATCGGGAGGAGTTCATCGGGCCGCTTTCGTTCGCAGTCGAATTCGAGGGGAGAAGGGAGGCTCGGTCGAAGGTCATTGCGTCCCCGCGTTGTTGTCGGTCTCGAGACGGGGGACGAGGCAGGCTTCTTCGGAAGAGACCGGGTTTGCCTTGAGGTCGGTCACGATGTCGTCCTGGCATCGCGCCTCGATGGTGAATTGCGATCCGCCCGAGAAGTATCGGAGCGTGCCGCTGAAGGCGCGCAGGGCCTTTCCGCGGTTCAAGTACGGATCGAAGTCCGGCGCGGCGCTGGCGTTGGCTTGCACCTTGGTGAAGAGAGAGCGGCCTTGGGGGTCCTTCTCCTCCATCACGAGATCGATGTCGCTTCGGGCGGCGTAGCCCGACCACTCGACGCACTCGGGGTCGGCGTCGCATGCGTTGGAGCACGCCGCCTCGTCGGGGTTCGAGAAGTCGATCTTCCCGCTCCCGTTGAAGTCGCAGCTCGAGGCGTCGTCGGCGAAGGTGTAGGCGCCGTTGTCGAGCTTGCCGCGCCCGCTCCCGAAGTGCTTGCCGATGCGCACCTCGATCTTGTCCTTGGTCTCGACGCGGACGAGCGACGCGGTGACCGCGAGCT
The DNA here is from genome assembly GCA_044224815.1 of Polyangiaceae bacterium. Classification (GTDB taxonomy): domain Bacteria; phylum Myxococcota_A; class Polyangia; order Polyangiales; family Polyangiaceae; genus JADJCA01. Next base: position 124,687 of record JBGAJR010000007.1, on the reverse strand, counting down.
TCGTCTTGAGGTTGCCGAGATCGTCGCGGGTCAAGACGCGCGGCTCGGGCACGAGGCACGGGCGATTGCAGACGAGCTTCTCGCCCTCGTAGTGGCAGACGCGCTCTTCGTCCGACCACGCCGGGAAGTTGATCTCCGTGAAGCCGTAAAAGTCGGCTGCCGTTCCCGAGAAGGCGACCAGGCGATCACAGACCGAGAGCTTGGCCGGCGGGTTGAACGTGAACGCAAACACGCTGGAGTAGCCACGCGGATCGTCGATGTCGGTCACGTAGAAGCCGTCGCTCGCGATGCGCGTGACGACGACGCTGTGCGCGAACTTGTTGTTGTCGCGGTCGTAGCCGGTGTCGATCTGGATCTGCTCTTTGGGGAACGGCGTGGCGCCGCCGCCTTGATTGACGCCGCGCACGTCCGCGACGCGCGGGTACGCGAAGAACAAGGGCTCGCTCGCGCCGGTGGCGAACGTGCCGGGGTTCTCCGTCTCGTCGTCGGCGGCCGAGCATCCGGGATCGGCCGGGAAGTCGACGAGCCCGTCGTTGTCGTTGTCGACGCCGTCGGAGCAGCGCGGCTTGCCCGAGGCGTTGCCCGGCTCGTAGCCGAGATCCTCGGCCCAGATGCGCGTGTCGCCGTACGCCGCGAGGAGATCGACCGTCACGTTGTCGGCGACGCCGCCCGAGAGCTTGACGTTGCGGCCGTGGGCGCCGGAGCTCGTGAGCGGGAGGACGGTGCCGGGCTTGGTCGACAGGTGGACGAACCCGTCGAAGCTGTCGTCGCGTTTGCCGTCCGGCTTGAGCGCCTCGATCGACAACGTGAAGCGCGCGGGCGCGTCGAACGTGATGGGGAGGCGCTTGTCGCTCTTGCCGCGATCACCGGCGGTGATCTTGACGGAGAGCACGCTCCCCGACGCGACGTTGCCGAAGCCCGACGTGGTGCAGCCGGCTGGAACGAGCGCGGCGCCGCCGAGGACGAGCGTAGCGAGCCGAGACCAGAAGAGAGGGCGAGGTGCGTGGTTCATCGTCCGAGCATCTCGATGCGGTTGTCGCTCGCGCCGCCGAGCGACTTGTCGATGCAAGCGAGGAACTTGCACTGCTCGCCGCCGAGCGTGCAGGCGTTGAGGTCGGCCTGGCACGCCGCGCGCTGCGGTGAGTCCGCGCACATCTTGTTGTGGAACGTGGCGACGTCGTCGCGGCACGCCGCGAGCACGCAGCGCCCGACGCTCGGATCGCACGCCCCGTCCATCTTGCACTTGGTCCCCGACCCGGTCTCCGTCGCGGTCGTGTGGCCCGGACACGCGCACACGTAATCGGAGTTTCCGCAGTCGGCATCGGCGGCGCACGCCTTGAGGCCATCGGCGCCGAGGCCCTTGTCGGGGTTCTTGGCCGGATCGAGCCAGCCGCACGCCTTGCCCTGGCGGATGTAGTCGATGAGGGCGTCGCGCTGTTGGATCTTGGTGTCGAACTGCGTCGTGTTGCGCTGAAGGACGCGGTAACCCGAGCCGCCGCCGGCGAGGTAGTTGCTCGTCGCGAGCTCGTAGAGGTTGGTGTCTTGGATGTGCGAGAGGCAACGCTTGGTGTTGTCCTTGTCGCAGCTCCCGAGGTGCACGGTGCCGTCGGGCAGCGCGCAGTCGGTGTCGGTGGTGCAGGTCTTGTCGGTCGCGCCGATGTAGACCTCCTCGGCGCACGCCACCAGGCGGCAGCGGCCGCGCACGGTGTCGCAACCGGCCGTGGAGTTGGGGGGGCAGTCCGCGTCGCTCTTGCAGGAGTCACCCGCGTCGGGGCGGGTGCAGCCCGAGCAGTTGACGCGCACCCGCGCACCAGCGATTTGTGCCTGCGCCGCGCACCCGCGGAGGGCCGAGCGGCGCGCGACGAAGTCGAAGAGGTCCTGCACCTCTTTCCCCGACAGCTGCATCTTCGAGATGGAGTTGTCGAACGGGAAGAGGTTGTACATGCTCTCTTGCGAGACGGGGCCGGGGTTCAGGTCGGTGCGGATACCGGTCGTGTTGGTGAGCGCGAAGTCGGTCTGGACACCGAGGCGGAGCCAAATCGAGGTCGCCACCAAGTTGCCGAGAGGCGAGTCGCCGCCGTTGCCGGCGGTGCGCTTGAGCACGTCCGGCGCGTATCCGGCGAGGATGTCGAGGTCGGCGACGACGTCGAGCTTGCGCCGATAGGGCTCGAGCATTTGCGCGACGACCGGATCCTCGGGGAGCGCGTCGTCGATGGCGATGGGCTGGTACTTCGAGGACAGGACCTCGAACTTGTCCTGCGGATCGTAGTCGGCGCCGGTGGCGGTGATGTCCTCGCGCTGATTCGAGAGCACGAGGTCGAGCCGACCGACGTATTTGCTGAACGCGCCCGAGTGCACGATGAGGACGCGGCGCGGCTTGCACGCGCGCTTCTTCATGTACGGGTGGAAGACCGGATCGGAGTGGAGCTCGTCGTGCGGCGGCGTGCCGTTGCGGTCGACGGTGTAGTTGGGGTCGGCGACCCAGACGTATCCGGGGCTCAACGGATCCGCCGCGCAGTCGGTGATCTCCTGCGGCGGGTTCAAGACGATGTGGTTGTGGCCACCGAGCACCACGTCGATGCCCGTGGTCCCACGCACCATGCGCTGGTCCACCTCGAGGCCAAGGTGGGTGACCATCACGACGAGGTCGACGTACGGGCGGAGCAGATCGATGTAGAACTGCGCGGTCTCGACCGTGTTGAGCGGCTCGATTCCGGCCTTGTTCGGCTGATCGAAGATCGACGTGAGGCTCGACAGGTTGCCCATGCCGATGGCGGCCACCTTGAGGCCGGCCACGTCGAAGACCTGGAACGGCTGGGCGAAGGTCGCGAGCTTGGGGCTCTGCGGCAGCGACGGGTCGTCGAACTTGTAGTTCGCCGCCAGGGATCGGAACCCGCTCCAGCGCTCGAACTGGGTGGTCACGTTGAGCGCACCGCGGTCGAACTCGTGGTTGCCGATGACGGCGGCGTCGGTGCCGAGCGCCGTGAGCGCGCGGACCTCGGGCTCACCCGAGTAGAAGTTGAAGATCGGCGCGCCCTGGAAGACGTCGCCCGAGTCGAGGTGGAGGGAGCGCCCGGCGCGCGCGCGCTCGCGGCCGAGGACGTGCGCCATGCGCGCGACGCCACCGACGTTCTGCACCGTATCGAGGGCGCCGAGCCCGAGGTCGGCGTCGATCTTGGTGATGAGCAGATCGTACGGGAAGAGACGCGAGTGGATGTCCGAGGTGTGGAGGATCGTGAGCCGCGTCTGACAGGTCGACCCTGCCGGGCACGGCGAGGACACCCCTCCGCCTGGCGTGGGTTGATCGCTGCAGCCAGAGCCGCCGAACGTCGCCACGGCGACGGTGGTGGCGACGGCCAAGAGTGAGGCCGCCGGCCGGAGCGCCCGGCGCAATCGGTCGCCAAGGGACGCGCTTCGCGGTCCCGGTTGGCCGGGACGAGTCGGCTCGAGCATGCGCCGTGAGCCATTGCCCTTGGGGCGTCCGAAACGCAAGCGGGAAGCGCGAGACGTGCGGCCTGCAACGCAAATGTCGCGACTCTGGCGCGCGCTTATTCCGAGGGTGATGCGGCGAGGAGGCCGTCGAGCGCCGCCAAGAGCTCGCCTTGGATCTCCATGTCGATCGCGTCCTTGGGCTGGGGCAGGGGGGCGCCTCGGGCGGCGAGGAGCGCGGCGCGCGGCGCCGGTGCCGGAAGTCGGCTCAGCTGCGAGGCGATCAGCACCTTCGCCGCCGGGGGGACCGTGTCGTCGCCGAGCTCGCCGACCAAGACGGCGGTCGCCTCCGCGGCGCCGGTGTCACCGAGGGCCTCGTAGATTTGGAGGGCGCGGCCGGCGCCGCTCGGACCGTCGCGCTTGGCATCCTCGAGGAGGGCGACGAGGCGCGTCACGATGGTGTGGGCGCTGCCCCTGTCGGCGTGCGCGAGCTTGCCGAGCGCGTCGATCACGGCGAGGGGCGCGGCGCTCGCCCGCACGTCGGCGCCGAGGAGCGCGTCGCGCGCCTCGCGGGTGCCCTTGGCGACGAGCCCATCCGCGGCCTCGGCGACGACCACCGGATCGTGAGAAGCCAGCGACGCGGCGAGAGCGCGCGCACCGTCCGGGCTCCTCCGCGCCGCGCGGACCGCCTGCACTTCGGGCGCTTCCTCTTCGGGAGGCTCCAGCGCCGCCCGTGGATCCACGTCCGCGGGACGCGTCGGTGGGTCGAGCCCCGTCGGCGGCGGCGCGTTCGGCGGCGCGGCGCGCTCGAGCGCCGGCGGCGACTCGCGCGACTCGCGCGACTCCGCAGCCGAGCGCTCGACGCGGGCGTCACCTTCGGGCTGCCCGCCGCGAGGCGCGGTGGGACGCGCCAAGACGAGGCCGATCGCGGTCGCGATCACGGCCGCCGTCGCCAACGCTCGGACGCGTGCATTCTGCATGCGATCAGCAGCCCGCCACGTTGCAGTAGACCGCGCGCACCTGAGACATCGTCTTGCTCGGCTGGCCGTAGCGGCCTGGCGGGAGGGACGCCCACTCGTAGGAGAGCTTGCCCATCGCGTTCGAGAACTCGCTCGCGGTGAGGGCGCGACCGCTCGGGATGGTGACGCGCCGAACGTTGCCGACCAAGTACGCCGCGCCGAGCTCCTGGTTCTCCGGCTCGAACGACGAGAGACCGCGCGCCGCCTTCACGCTGTTCCAGGTCGTGGTGAGGAACTGGTAGCGCCCGGCCGCCGTGGAGCACGAGCTCCCGAACGCGATGCACTGGTTGGGGTGGCGCGCGCAGCTCGAGATCTTCCGGTTCGAGAAGAGGACGTTGTAGCCGTCCTTGCCCTCGTTCCGCGTGCCCTCGGCATAGGCGATCGCGTCGTGAAGCGCCTTTTCGTAGCGATTCACCGCCCCCACGGCGCGCGACGGATCGCACGACCCGCCGGTCGCCACGGGGCCCGGCGCGGGCGTCGGCGACGTGCCGCCGGTCCGCGCCAGGTACTTGCCGAACGCATAGCCCACGACGCCGTCTTGGTCGGTCACGTGGACCCAGCCGTCCTCGCCGCTCGTCTCGCTACAGGTGACGAGCTCGCCCTGGCCGAGATCGCGGAGGATCCGCGCGCTCATCGAGGGGTCCTTCCGCAGGTGGAGCGACGTCGCGGTCACGCGAAGGGTGTCTCCCTTTTGGACGACCTCCGTCGACGACAGCTCGTCGGACGAAGCGCCGAGCTCGTCTCCGGCAGACGAGCAGCCCGTGCTCGCGAGCCCCGTCATCACCAACAGCACCAGTGCGAATACGCGCATCGGTCGCCCTCCGGTCTCGCCACTGACCGGAGCAAGCGCTGATCCAGCGACTGACGCCGCGCGGCGACACCGCATCACGATCGGATCGTGCGCCCGATCCTGGGGTGGAGGTGGGCGGATGGCGGGACGGTTACCGTGCCGCGGTGAAGCACGCAGTCCACACGGGCCGGAGGTGGATCAACGACGATCGACACTCGTCTCGATCGACGAACGTCCCGCGGGCGCTCGAGAGCTTTCCGATTCCCGGAAAGCTCTTCAGTCGCCGCCGAGCGCGCTGCGCGCTTCTTCGGGACCGCCCGCGAGGAGGTCGAAGAAGCGCAGCGCGAAGCGCCCGGCGACCAGCGCTTCGACCGAGTCGGCGCTGTCGACGGCGAGCGCCTCGTGCGCGACGTCCTCGCACTCCGCGAGCGTGACGCGACGGAGGGCTTCTTTGATCTCGGGGATGGCCGCCGCCTCCATGGAGAGCTCGCGGAGGCCCAGGCCCACGAGCAGCACCGCGGCGAGCGGGTCGGACGCCATCGCGCCGCACAGGGCGACGGGGATTTGCTTGTCGCGCCCCACGCGCGCCACGTTCTCGACGAGGCGAAGGATCGACGGATCGAAGGGCGAGGCGAGCTGGGCGAGGGAGCGGCTCGTGCGGTCGATGGCGAGCGCGTACTGGACGAGGTCGTTGGTGCCGATGCTGAAAAAATCCGCGTGGCGGGCGAATACGTCGGCGAGGACCGCCGCCGACGGGACCTCGACCATCATGCCGACCTGCACGTGGGCGGCGTGCGCGAGGCCGCGGCGATCGAGGTCGCGGAGGGCGCGGTCGATGAGCACCCGGACCTGTCGCATCTCGCGCACGGTGGCGATCATCGGCACCATGATGCGGACCTCGCCGTGGGCGCTCGCGCGGAGCATGGCGCGGAGCTGCACGAGGAACACCTCGGGCTGCGACAGCGCAAGCCGCACTGCGCGGAGGCCGAGCGCGGGGTTCATCTCCTCGGGGAGCGGAAACGACGAGACGAACTTGTCGCCGCCGATGTCGAAGGTGCGGAGCGTCACCGGGTGCGGCGCGACGGCCTCCACGATGGCCTTGTAGACGTCGTACTGCTCCTCCTCGGAGGGCGGGCTCGAGCGGTCGATGTACAAGAACTCGGTCCGATAGAGCCCGATGCCTTGGGCGCCGTGATCGAGGGCGAGGATGGCCTCCGCCGGGAGCTCGACGTTGGCCTTGAGCGTGATGGCCTCGCCGGACGCGAGGACGCACGGCTCGTTGCGCGCCGATAGGAGCCCGCGCGCGAACTCGAGGTGCCGCGCCGATCGGGCCCGTGCCTCGGCGATGCGCGGCTCGTCGGGGGCCACGGTCACCTCGCCGCGCAGGCCGTCGACGATGACGGTGTCTCCCGTGCGAATCAGGTTGAGGACCCCGGGAGCTCCCACGACCGCGGGGATCTCGAGGGCGCGCGCCATGATCGACGTGTGGCTCGTGCGCGAGCCGACCTCGGTCACGAACGCGAGCACGGGCTCGCGCACCATGCCGGCCGTGTCGGCAGGGGAGAGATCGCGCGCGATGACCACCGTGGGATGCTCGAGCTTGGGGATCATCCCGCCCGTCTCGCCGCGAATGGCGCGCAGGAGCTGATCGCAGACGAACTCGACGTCGTGGCGGCGCTCGGCGATGTACGCGTCCTTGGCGCTGCCCTCGAACATCGCGAGGATCTCTTCGGCGCTCGACGCGACGGCCCACTCCGCGCCCTTCTTCTCGGTGCGGATCTTCTTCGTGATCCGATCGTGGAGCAGCGGGTCGTCGAGCATCGCCAAATAGGCATCGAGGATCGACACCTGCGCGCGGCCCGTCTCGGCGGGGAGACGAGCGGCCACGGCGCGGAGGCTCTCTTTGGCCCGGTGGACGCCTTGGTGAACGCGCTCCACCTCCTCGTCCATCTGCGCCGTGTGAATGTGGCGACGCGTGTACGATGCACGCATCGAGCCGATCACCAGCGCCGTGCCCACCGCCACGCCGGGCGCGCCGGCGATGCCCTTGACGACGCGCGTCTCGAGCAGCTCCACCGATGACGGCGGAGGCAAGGAGGTGGGCGGACGGTCGCTGCTCATGGTCTCAGCTCGGCTCTCCGAAGCGGCCGGCGATGAGCTCACCGATGGCGTTCACGCACTCGTCGGCGCGGTCGCCGGTGGCTTTGACGTCGACGGCGGTGCCCTTGGCGCCGCAGAGGAGCAGCACGCCCATGACGCTCTTGGCGTTGGCGGCTTGGCCCTCGCGTGAGATCTCAACCTCGCACGGGTACTTCGACGCGAGCTGCACGAGCTTGGTCGCAGCCCGCGCGTGCAGGCCGAGATCGTTGACGATGGTGAAACGGCCGGTCGCGACGCTCATCTCTTCCCTCTGAGATCCGGGAGCTCGTGCTGCGACGGCGGCGGACCGGCCATCCCTTTGAGCTCGAACTGACTGGGGCGCTCCTTGGGAGCATCGCCCCGACTGACGTCACGGTGCACCACGGCGAGGCCCGCCGAAGCTCCGCGCGCGTCCGCGAGCGCTTGCGCGAGCGCCTCGGCGAGGACGACGGACCGGTGGCGACCGCCGGTGCAGCCGATGGCGACCGTGAGGTAGCTCTTTCCCTCGCGCTCGTAGCGCGGGAGCATGAACTCGAGGAGGCTCTTCGTGCGGCTCAAGAACTCCTGGGCCTCGGGGAGGCCGAGCACGAACGTGCGAACGCTCGGGTGTGTTCCCGGGAGCGGCTTGAGCGCAGGAACGAAGTACGGATTTTCGAGGAACCGCACGTCGAGGACGAGGTCGGCGTCGGTGGGCACTCCGTACTTGAAGCCGAAGGACACGAAGCGCGTCAGCATGCTCGGGGTGCCGTCGGCCGCCGGCCCGAACTGCCCGATGATTTGGCGCCGGAGCTCGTGCACCGAGAGGTGCGTCGTGTCGTAGACGCGCGTGGCGCGTGCACGGAGCGGTGCCAGGCGCTCGCGCTCGAGGCGGATGCCGTCGAGAACGGCGATGGCGCCGTCCTTGGGCTTGGTCACGGCCTCCTCGGGCAGCGACGCGAGCGCCGCCATCGGGTGCGGGCGCCGCGACTCGCTGAAGCGGCGGAGGAGGGCCTCGTCGGAGGCGTCGAAGAAGAGGACGTGCACGTCACGCGCGCCGTCGCTCTCGAGCTCGGCGAGGACACGGCTCACCGACGCGAGGAAGCTCCGCACGCGGACGTCCATGCCGAGGCCGACGCGTGTCATGCCGCCTTCCTCGCAGACCTGCACCGCTTGCGGCGCGAGGACGGTGGGGAGGTTGTCGACGCAGAAGAATCCGAGGTCCTCGAGGGTGTGAATCGCGGTCGTCTTGCCGGCGCCCGAGAGCCCGGTCACGACCACCACCATGGGCTTGGTCACGGCTTGCCTCCCTTGGGACGCACGACGGGGATCCACGCGGAGCTCTCGTTCTGACCAGAACGGTCGAAGGTCGAGGACTCGTCGCGCTTGGCGATCGGCGGGGGCGGCTCGGTGCCGGGGAGCTCGCCGTCGACCGCCACGCGCGTGACGAGCTGCTTCTCGAGGCGACCCAAGAAATCCCGCGCGACGTGCTTGCCGGATCGGCGAACGAGCTCGCTCCGCGCGGCCAGCTCCACGATCGTGCCCATGTCGCGGCCGGGGCGCACCGGCACGGCGAGCTCGCGGATCGGCGTCCCCAAGATCGTGAAGGCGCGGTCCTCGAGCCCGAGGCGATCGTAGTCCGCGTCGGTGTTCCACTCGACGAGCTGAACCACGAGATCGATTCGCTTGCGTCCGATCGTGCTGGCGACCCCGAGGAGCGCTTTCAAGTCGAGGATCCCGAGACCGCGCACCTCGACGTGATCCCGCAGGAGATCGGCGGCGCGCCCGTAGACCTCACCCGGCGGGTGCCAGTCGCAGAGGACCACGTCGTCGGCCACGAGGCGGTGCCCACGGAGCACGAGCTCAATCGCGCACTCGCTCTTTCCGATGCCGCTCTTGCCGAGAAGGAGGATGCCCACCCCGAACACGTCGACGAGCACTCCGTGGAGCTGGGTCTGTGGGGCGAGCCGGTCGTCGAGCAGCGCGTGAATTGCGTTGATGGTGCGGCTCGATCGCGCGTGCGAGACGAAGAGCGGCGTGTGCGTCGCTTCGGCGCCGGCCACGAGCTCGGGGGGCGGCGCGATGTTGCACGTCACGACGACGCACGAGAGTCCGAGCGAGAAGAAACCGCGCGCGGCCTTGCTCCGACCTTCGTGACCGAGCGTGTCGAGGTAAGAGAGCTCGGTCTCGCCGAGCACTTGGACGCGCGTCGGAACGACGCCGTAGTAATGGCTCGCGAGCGCGAGCCCGGACTTTTGCACGCGCGGATGCCGCACCGGGCGACCGAGGCCGGCCTCGCCCGCGACGCGCGTCAGCTCGATCGCGAGGTCTTTGTCGGAGGCGAAGTCGCCCGCGGAGATTTCTCGGAGGCCGCCCGACTCGGACGCTCCCCCAGCGCCCCCGCCGCTCAACGCGCCCTCCCGTCGAGGCCATCGGTCATGGCTTCCGCTCCTCGGTGGAGAGGAGCTCGAAGGCCGCGTGGGGCGTCTCGGACGCGAGCAAGCGCTCGCGGAGCGAGCGCTGCCGAAGGAGCTTGGACACCTTGGCCAGCACCTTGAGGTGCTCGACCAGGGCTTTGCGCGGGCCCACCACGCCGAAGATCAGGTTCACGTCCTGCCCATCGATGGCGTCGAAGGCGAGCCCACGCGGCACGACGATCAGCGCGGCGCACTGGTTCTCGATGTCGGGAAGCTTCTCGTGCGGGATCGCCACGCCTTCGCCGATGCCCGTGCTCTGCAGCGCCTCGCGCTCGAGGAGCGCCTGCTCGATGCGCTCGGGCGGTGCGCCCGTGCCCTGGGCGAGGAGGGAGGCGAGGAGACCGAGCGCGGCTCGCTTGTCGAGCGCCGGCTCGCTCGGCTTGCGGATGGCGACGCGCGCCTCGGAGAGAAGTTCGGTCACGAGCATGAAGACAAACCGCGTTGGGGCGAGAGCATCGCACGAACGCGCTCGGGCACGACAGCCTTATAAGAGCGCGGCGTCGATCACCGTGAGGTGAGGTCGACGCCGCGCGTGAACGAAGCTCGGACCCCGAACGGCCTACTCGTCTTCGAGCGTCTCGCCGACGAGCCGCTCGGACGCGCGCTCTTGGCCCTTCCGGTTGTTCTTCGTCTCGTGAGCGGCGCGAATCTGCCGCTCCAACTTGTCGAGCACCTTGTCGATCGACGCGTACATGTCCTCGCTCGTTTCGTGCGCGTGGACGTGCTCGCTTCCGGCGTGGATATCGACCTCCGCGCTATGAGCGCGGTGCTGAGTGCTCAGCGTCACCGAAGCCTTCATCGGGCTCCGGAGCAGCCGTTGGAGCTTGCCGACCTTCTCGGTGGCGTAGCTCTTCATGGCCTCGGTCGGTTCCATCTGTCGGAACGTGATGGCGATGTTCATTCAGGCCTCCGCGAGTCGGGCCAGTCGATCGCTTGAGCTCGGCCTGGCACCGCCAGGTCCGTAAACCGTCGCGATTCGCTCTTGGCCCACCTTTGAGAATAAGGAAACGAAACGGGCGCCGGGAGGAGAAAGTGTCTCCGTCCGCGGCGCCCGAAGCGTTTTTGTAAGCCACTCGGCGCCGGGGGCGCCAAGGCCGGATCAGAAGAGCTTCTTGCGCTTGCTGGATGCGAGAATGCCTAGCATTTCTCGATATTTGGCAACGGTGCGGCGGGCAATTTGGATGCCGTCGTCCTTGGCCAGAATCTCCACGATGGCCTGGTCGGACAGGGGATTCGACTTGTCCTCGCCGTCGATGATCTTTTTGATGGCCTGCTTGACGCTCTCGGAGGCGATGTCCTCTTCGGCGACGCGGCGGATCGACGAGTTGAAGAAGTACTTGAGCTCGAAGAGCCCCTGCGGCGTGTGGACGTACTTGTTGGTCGTCACGCGGCTGATGGTCGACTCGTGCATGCCGACGGCGTCGGCGACGTCACGGAGGATCATGGGCCGGAGGAAGGCGACGCCCTTCTCGAAGAAGTCGCGCTGCTTCTCGACGATGCACTCGGTGACGCGGATGATGGTCTTGCGGCGCTGGTCGATCGCGCGAATGAGCCACTGCGCGTTGCGGAGCTTCTCGCTCACGAACTCCTTGGCGCCCGGATCCTTGAGGAGCTGCTTGGTGAGCGCCTCGTTGATGTAGAGGCGCTGGACGCCGCGGTCGTTGTCGCTGACGGTGAACTTCTCGCCGTCCTTGATGACGTAGACGTCAGGGGTGATCGCGATGCTCTTGTCGTCGGTTTCGGTGAAGTTGCGCGCCGGCCGGCTCTCGAGCTTCTGGATCTCCTTCACGCACTCGTAGACCTCCTCGACGGGGATCTTCATGTCGCGCGCGATGGCTTGGTAGTTGTGCTTTTCGAGGTTGTGGAGGTGCTTGTCGATGATCTCGACCTCCATGTCGTCGAAGCCGAAGAACTCGGCCTGCACCTTCAAGCACTCCTTGAGATCACGGGAGCAAACGCCGACCGGATCCCACTCCTGCATGATGCGGAGGACCTCGGGTGCATCCTCCGGATCGAGCCCGGCGGACTCGGCCATCTCGTCGAGGGTGAGGTCGGGCGTGCGCGTTCCGTCGCCGCGGTCGGTGCCCTTGAGATCGAGGAAGCCGTTCTCGTCGAGGTTGCCGATCACGAGCTCGGCGAAGCGGCGCTCCGCGTCGCTGAAGTCGCTCATCTGGAGCTGCCACTTCAAGTGATCCTGGAGGTTCGCGGCCTTGGTGAGGTTCTGCTCGATCGGCGGGAGCTCGTCGAAGCCACCGCGGCTCGCGGGGAGGGGTTGCTGGAGAACGCGGTTCTCGAGGAACTGCTCCCAGTCGATGTCCTGGACGGTCTTGTCGTTGGTGCGCGTCGTGTTGGGATCGTTCGAGCGGTTGCGCTCCGCTTCGTCGAAGCGGTCGATGCGGTCGGCCGAGGCGACCACGTCGGCGCTCGCGTTGCCGGTCATCTCGTCGTTCTTGCCGCGGGCACGAGGGTCAATCTCCTCGTCGGCGAGCACGGGGTTTGCGTCCAGCTCCTTGCGGATCTCGTCGATCAGCTCGAGGCGCGAGAGCTGCAGCAGCCGGATGGCTTGCTGAAGCTGCGGCGTCATCACGAGCTGCTGACTGAGTTTGAGCTGTTGCTTGATTTCCATCGACTTTCCTGCGCTTTGCCTTCTCGGACGCGTCGCTCGCGGTCGGACCTCCCAAAGCCCGAGGCGGCGGCCAATCCGGCCGACCTTCAAAGGCTATCACCTCGTTTTGGCACCGGGGAGCGATATTCGTGCCAAAAACCGACGCGCTGAAGGCGTCGATGTGGGACGCGCGCGTCAGGCGCCGAGCTCGACGATCGCCGCGCCCGGAAGCGTGGCGCGGACCAACTCGACGAGGTGCTGGTGGCACGTGAAGAACAGGATCTGCGTGCGGTCGGCGAGGGTGGCCAGCGCCCGCAAGGTCGCCGCCGTGCGCGCGCGATCGAAGTTCACGAGGACGTCGTCGAGCACGACGGGGAGGGGCTCGGAGCGTTGGATGTAGAGTGCAACGTAGGCCAAGCGGAGGGCGAAGAAGAGCTGCTCGCTCGTGCCGGTCGACAGCTGCTCGGGCGCCCGCACCATCCCCGCAGCGTCTTCGACCAATAGAACGTCGCGCCGCGCCGACGTGCGGATGCGCACGTACCGGCCCTCGGTCATCTCGGCGAAGAGGCGCGACGCCTCGGCGACGAGCTCGGGCTGATGCTCGCGCTCGAAGCGCTCCACTCCGCGCTCCAGCACGGCGCGCGCGAGGGCGAGCGTCGCGTACGTCTCGACGTCGGCGTGGAGGGCCGCTCGGACCGAGGCGATGTCGGAGAGGCGCTCGGCGGCGCGCGCGCTCCCGTCCAGCGCTTCGCGTCGAGCGACCAGGCTCGTGTGCGCGCGGAGCGCTTCGTCGTAGGCGTGGGCGGCCGCATCTCGCCGCTCGGTGAGCGCTCGCGCCTCCGCCTCGAGCGTCTCCTTGGTGCTGGCCGCGAGGAGGGCTTCGAGCTCGGCCATCGTCGCGTGACCCAACGCGCGCAGCGCCGCTCGCTCGGCGGCGGCGATCGCATGCTCCAAGGCGGCCGCGCGCGCGGCTCGCTCGGCGACGGCGCGGAGATCGTCGAGGCCGTGCGCGCCAGCGGCGGCGCGGAGCGTCTCGAGATCGCGTTCGGCTTCGGCGCGCTCTTCGGCGAGCCTCGCGCGTGCGCGCTCGATGCGCGCCAGCTCGCGTCGCGCTTCGTCGGCACGGCTCGCCGCGGCGCGCGCCTCCGTGAGCTCCCGCTTCAGAGCCTCCGCCTCCACGTCGAGGGGGCGGCCGGCAGCGCTGCGCCCGAGCCGCGCGAGCACGCCCGCGAGGCGCGCCTCGGTGTCTCCGGCGAGGGCCGTGAGCTCTCGGATGCGGCTTTCGCGCTGCGCGTCTTCGGCGACGAGCGCGTCGCGCAGTCGCACGAGCTCGTCGATGAGCGCGACCGTGGCCACGCCGGCCGCGCCGAGCCCCGTGGCGGCCCACGCCTCCTCGAACGCGGCACGCGCGATCGCGCGCTCCTTCTCGATCTCGCGGAGCCTCGTCTCTGCGCGAGTGGCGGTGGCTTCGGCGCGGGCGCGCCGCGTGAGGAGCGACTCCTTGCGATCGCGGGCGCTTCGATCACGCGCGAGCCTTCGTTCGGCCTCGCCACGCAGCTCGCCGAGGCTGCCCGGCTTGGTGCGCGACGGCTCACCTGCCCGTGAGGCGTACAAAACGGCGCGCCCGCGATCGACGATCGCGTCGAGCCGCGCGGCCTGCGCGGACCGCTCGGCGCGAATCTCGCGCAGCTTCTCCGCGGCGTCGATCCACTGCGCGCGATCGTGGAGCCACGCCCGCATGGCCGCCGGCAGCTTCGGGGTGACGCCCGCGTCGGCCCACAGCGCCGTCCACTCGGAGAACGCGGCTTCGCGCGCCGCCGCCGCGCGGCCGTGCGCTGCGTGATGACGCTCGAGTCGGACCTCGAGCTCGGCGAGCTGCGCCTCCTTGAGCGCGCGCCGTTGCACCACGTCCGCGCGCGCGCGCATCCGATCGACGAGGGCGTCCGCCGACGATACCGCCGGCCCCAGCGCGCGAACCTCGCGCGTGAGATCGTCCGACGGGCCGCCCCGCGCGGCTTCGCTCACGCGGCCCAGCGTCGCGTCGCGCTCGGCCCGTGCGTGCGCGAGCGCCGCCTCGGTCGGCACGTCTGCGCCGCCGTGGATCTCGGCGAGCTCGACGCGGGCACCGTCGACCTCTTGCTCGGTGCGCCGAAGCTCGGCGAGCGCGGAGCGAAGCGCCTCGTCGTGGTCGGCGAAGTACCGCTCGAACGCGTCGACCTCCTCGGTCCGCGGAACCGGAAGGGTTGCCGGATCGGCGCCGGTGGGGAAGGGGTCGAGGCGGCTCCGGATCAGCTCCTCGGCGCGGGCGGCGCGACGCGCGTCGCTCTCGAGCGTCGCGAGCCGGCTCGTGAGCACGGCGTGCTCGACCGACGCGTCGAGCCAGCTCGTGAGATCGGCGACCTCCTCTCGCGTGAGCTCGCCGCCTTCCGCGCCGGCCAGCGCCGCTTCGTCGTCGGCGATGCGCGCCCGCTCCTCGTCCATCGTGCGGAGGAGCGCGCTCGCCTCGCGCGCTTCGCCGTCGAGCGCGGCGAGGCGGGCCTCCGCGGCCGCGACGCGCTCGCGCGCGCCAGCCGGAACCGTGAGCGCACGGAGCTCGTCGATCGAGAGCGTGACCCCGAGATCCGCGAGCCTTCTCGACGCGCGCGCCTCGGCCCGCGTCTTGTCTTCGGTCTGCTCGGGAAGCGCCGCCCGCGCCGACACGTAGCCGGGGACGGTGCGATCGAGCGCCTCGATGTCCGTCGCGGCTGCGATGAGGCGCGCGTCGAACGTCGCTTCGGCGAGAGCGTCCTCGAAGTGCGGCGCTTGCGCGCGCTCGCGGGCGAGCTCGTTCTCCGTGCGCTCGATCGTCGTACGCGCTCGGTCGATGCGCGCGAGCGCACCTTCGGGCAGCGCGGGGACGTCGCCGAGCGCGCTCCGCTCGCGCCGCGCGGCTTGCCACTCCGCGTACGGCTCGAGCGCTTGGGTCAACGCGGCGAGCTTCGCCCGCTCGGCCTCGATCTCGCGCGTCCGCGCCCGCGCCTCGTCGACGCGCCCGGCCTGTTCGGAGACCGCGGCTTCGAGTCTCGCGAGCTCGTCGGAGCCCGTCGTCGCCTGTCGGAGGTCGGCCTTGAGGCGATCGAGCTCGGTGAGCTTGGCGTTGATGGGGACGGCGCTCCCAGTGGGCTTGAAGAGCGCCGCCGCCGCGTCGCGCAGCTGGTCCATGACCTCACTCGGGTGGATGCCGCCCCCGAGCCCGGAGCCGAAGAGTTGGTTGGCGAGCTTCTCTCCTTTGTCGAGCGCGGCCGCGCCTCGCGCGAGCTCGTCGAGCGAGAAGGCGAAGACGTTTCGGAAGAGGCTGGGATCCGGGCTGCCGAGCGCGCCCATGAACCACTCGTGGTCCACCTCCGCGCCGTCGCGCATGCGGGCCGTCCAATCGGGCTTGCCCTTGCGGCGGGCGATCTCGAGGCTCGAGCCGGTCGCGAGCTCGACGACGCCGCGCACGCTCGGGCTCTCTTCGCGCGCGGAGCCTCGCTTGGCGCTGACCTTGTCGTCGCCGAGGAGCAAGTAGCGGAGCGCGCGGAGGAGCGTGGTCTTGCCGGCCTCGTTGGGGCCATAGACGAAGCTCATACCCGCGCCGACGGCGCGCGAAGCGGGCGCGGCGGGCTCGGCGATGGTGGGTGCGTCGCCGAAGAGGGACGGCGTCTCGGCGAGCGGCTTTCGCTTGGCGCCGCGCGCGGGCTTCGTGAGCTTCGCGATCGGGCTCGCGTCGGTGGCCGAGCGGGCGATCGACCCGCCGCTCGCGATCGGCAAGTCGACGCCCTGGAGGGTGCCGAATCGCTCGATGGACACGCGAACGATGCGCACCGACTAGCCCTCCTCCTCGGTGAGCCGCTCGGCGAGCAGGGTCTCGGCCTTGGCCAACAAGTCGATCAAGGTCGATGGATCTGCGAGGTCGAGCCGGAGGGCGCTCGCTTCGGCGCCGAGCTTCTTGCGGAGTGGCTCGAGCGCGGTCGCCGCGAGCTCATGCAGGTCGGGCTCGCCGTCGGCCGTACGCAGCTGTTCGATCTGGCGAAGGAGCTCGCCCAAGAGGCCGGGCGACGCGCGGAGCGCCTCGATCGGGACGACCGGCCGCGTGTCCACGATGACCTTCTCGACCCAGAGGTCGGAGCTCTGCCCGAGGGCCGCCGAGCGGATGTTCTGCGCAACCCGATCCGCGTGGCGCAAGAGGGTTCCGTGCGCGCGCGTCGCGCCGCCGAGCTCGAGCCGCACCGCGCGCAGCTTGCCGCCCGCCGAGCGCGCGATCTGGTCGAGCGCTGCGTCGACGCGGGCGTAGACGTCGTCCTCGCCGTCGTTCTCGGCGAGCTCGATTCGCTTCACCACGAACTGCATCACGTCGGTCTCGGCGAACCGAATGCCGCGCACGACGCCGCCGTCGGTGTCGATGACAACGCAGCCTTTCTCGCCGGTCTCGCGTGCGTGTCGTCCTTGCGTGTTGCCCGGGTAAACGACGAACGGATCGCGCGCGAGGATCTGGTGCGCGTGGACGTGCCCGAGCGCCCAGTACCCGTAGCCGAAGGCGGTCAGCTCCGCGACGCTGCACGGCGCGTATCGATCGTGCGCGCTCGACGCGATGCAGTTCGTGTGGAGGAGGCCGACGTTGAGGAGGTCGGGGAGGGGCGCGGGGTAGTGCGGGAGGAGACTTTCGGTGACCTTCTTCTGGGGGTAGCTCACGCCATGAAACGCGACGCCGTCGCGCTCGAACGCGTGCGTGTGCGCGCCCGCGCCTGGTGGACCGAACACGTGCACGAGGTCGGGCAAGCGATAGAGGAGGGTCTGCGTGAGCTCGTGATCGTGGTTGCCGCGGAGGAGGAGCACGCGGCATCCGGCGTCGCGGAGGCGCGACAGCTCCTTCACGAAGAAGAGCCCGGTGTTGGCGTCGCGCCAGTCGCCGTCGAACACGTCGCCGGCGAGCATGAGGTAGCGCGCCTCTTCACGCAGCGTGAGATCGATCACGTTGCGGAACGCGAGGCGCGTGGCCTCGCGTGCGCGCTCCACGGGGGCGCCTTCGTAGCGTTCCAGCCCGACCAAGGGGCTGTCGATGTGCAGGTCCGCCGCGTGGACGATCTTCATGCGCGGTCGAGCGCTCGAGGAAGCGCGTCTCAGGCGAGCATACTTGCTCGGCCGGTCCGGCGTGCGAAGATCGCGACGCCATGGCTCGGCTCGAGCGAACGTTCTTCGCGCGCGACGCGCGGATCGTGGCGCGCGCGCTCGTCGGCGCGACGCTCTCCGTCGAGCGCGCCGGTCGGACCCGCGCCGTGCGGATCGTGGAGACCGAGGCCTATCGCGGCCCCAACGACGCCGCGTGCCACGCGCGCTTCGGCGTGACGCGTCGCACCCGCTCGATCTTCGCGGCGCCGGGCCACGCGTACGTGTTCCTCATCTACGGCATGTACGACTGCTTCAACGTGACGTGCCTCGCCGAAGGCAGCGGTCACGCGGTCTTGGTTCGCGCCGGCGCGCCCGAGGCGGAAGCCGACGCGCGCGCCGATGGTCCGGGTCGTTTGACGCGCGCCCTCCGGATCTCTCGCGCCGCGCACGATGGCATCGATCTCTGCGCGGCGGCCTCGCCGATCACCCTCTCGCCGCGCGCGCGCACGCCGCGCGTCGACGTGACCGCGCGCGTTGGGGTCGCGTACGCGGGCGATGACGCCGAGCTCCCGCTCAGGTTCGTCGAGTCGGCGAGCCCATTCGCGTCACGACCGAGCCCACGCACGATCGGCCTGGGCCGAGGTGGCGCGCGGCCGCGTCAGGCTTGAGCGACGGCCTTGGTGCTCGTCGACGGCTTCGTGTCCCCGGCGGCGTTGACCGCGTCCATGCGGCACGAGCCCTGGAACTCGACGCCGCGCTCGATGAAGACCGACGGAGAGTGGATGTTGCCGATCAGGCGACCCGGCGCGTGGATCTCCAAGCTCTGCTTCGCGCGGATGTTCCCGTGAACGGAGCCCCCGCGCACGATGACCGTGGCGACGTCGATCTCGGCGTGGACGTCGGCGCCCTCTCCGATGATGAGGGTGTCGTCGCTTTTGATCTCGCCCTTGAAGGTGCCGTCGATGCGGACGCGCCCTTCGAACGAGAGCTTGCCTTCGAACTGGGTGCCGGGGCCGAGGAGAGCGGTGATGTCGTTGGCGTCCATGGGGGAACGCCGCTCTAGCGCTCGCAGCCTCGCCGAGCAACCGCGCTCCCGGCCAACGACCCAAAAATCGGAGGCCCGAGCACCGGACACCAGTTCAGCTCGTAACGCCGGGGCGTCCGCTGGCCGTCAGACCCGTAACGCGCTTATGGAACTCCCGTGAATTCCCTGCGCTTCTGAGCAGGAACGACTCCTGCATGCGCCGGCCCCTTGGTGACGACCGACCCCACGGGTGCTTCCGCGGGTTTCGGTTGACGCCGCTCCCCGGCAAGGGCACTTGGCCCGCGCCGGAGAGCCTATCCAGGCCTCGGCTCGGGAGTCCCACGTGAACGGTCGTACCCTCCTTCAAGCCCAAGTCGCCGCGTTCCTCGCGGCCGCGCTCGTTTCGTCCACCGCCGCTGCCCGCCCGCAAGGCGAGCCCGCGACCACCCCGGCCACGCCCTCGACGGAGGCCCCCAAGGCCGACGAGGGCAAGAAGGACGAGGCGAAGGACCCCGCCAAGAAGGACGACGAGGATCCGAACAAGAAGAAGACGGCCACCCCAGCCGAGCCCGGCGCTGCCGGCGCGCAAGGCTCGGGGACCAGCGCTCCGCCAGCAGGCGAGGGCGCGGGCGTCTCGGTCTCGATCGGCGGCGGCGACCAGCCGCGCAAGGACGAGGCGAAGGTCGAGGGCAAGAAGGGCGACGACGCCGAGGCGGCGAAGAACCCGTTCGGTGGCTCGATTCTCTTCTGGGACCACAGCGTTTCGACGCAGACCGCGCGCATGGAGACGAGCGCGCAGCAGAGCTACATCCCGCTCTACGAGTGGTGGTTCTCGTTCCAGCCCCGATACCACTTCAACAAGAAGCTCGAGGTCATCGGTCGCTTCGACTACACGAAAGAGCTTACCAACTCGCAGGACAGCACGTACTACCGCGAGGGTCTCTTCGGTGACATCTGGGCTACGCTCCGCTACGCGACGCCGATCAGCGAGCGCCTGAAGAACACCAAGGTCAACGTCAGCACGACCCTCAAGCTACCGCTCTCCAAGGAGAGCCAGGCGCAGGGCGTGTACTTCAAGGCGGGCGCGGGCGCCGGCATCGGCCAGAAGGTCGACATCAACGGCGAGTCCGCGAAGTGGCTTCAAGCGGTCAGCTTCCGCGCGGGCGCGAGCTACGAGCACGCGTTCTCCAAGGCCACGACGCCCACCGGCGGCAGCTTCGAAGCGGTTCGCCAGGACACCGACGGCCGCACGTTCGTGACCGACCAGATCACGGGCGGCATGCTCTCCGCTCACAAGGTGATCGCCTCCATCGGCGGTGACCTCCAGATCACCGAGAAGTGGGGCGCCGGCCTCTCTGCCATCTTCATCAACAACTGGGCGTACGCGCCCAAGGACGACATCTCCGTCCGTACCGACACCGGCACGATCTTCGTGCCGCGCAGCGGCAACGCGACCACGTTCAGCCAAGCGAGCTGGGTGATCTTGAACACCGACTACGAGGTCATCGACGAGATGTCCGTCGGCATCGGCTACTACAACCTCGCCGGGATCATCGCGCCCGACGGGCAGCGTCGTGGCGTCGTCGGCTCGCACAACATCTGGTGGAGCCCGTCGGCCCGCGTGTTCGCGACCGTCACGGCCAACCTCGACAAGATCTACGACCGCGCCGCGGGCTTGAAGAAGGAAGAGAAGCCGAAGGCGGCTCTCACGCAGGGGACGCCCGCCAAGCTCTGACTCGCGCCCACACCCGACCCAACGAAAGTTGGGTGACGCCCGGCCGGCATGCTGTACTTGAGGCATGCTCGCCGGGCGTTCGAGTTTCGTGCTCCGTGCGGCGCGTCGTGTGACGCGCCTGCCATCGGCTCTGATGTTCGTCGCGACGTGGATCGTGGCGTCTCCGCTCGCCGCGCAGACCGCGCCGCCCGCGAGCCCTCCTCCGACCGCTTCGGCGGCCGCCGCGCCCGTGACCGCGCCGAGCCCCGCCGGCCTCGCGGCCGGTGACTCGTCGGCCCCCGCGGCCGCGCCGTCGCCGCCGCCGCGACCCGCCACGGGCTACGCACCCGCGAGCACGCCGCGCAAAGGCGTCGTGCGGCTCGGGAGCGGGAAGGGCACGAAGCGAGTCACGAAGGCGCGCATCGATCGCAAGGCGCAGTCGGGGGCGTTCGTGGTCGAGCCGGGGTTCGAGCTTCTCGAAGGCGGCGGCTCGCGGTTTTTCGTGGAGCTCGGTCAAGCGGTGCCGGTGGAGCAGCGCAAGGCCAAGGGCGCGATGACGTTCGTGCTCAAGGGCGCGCGCAACGCGTTCCGCAACAACGAGAACCCACTCGTCACCGAGCACTTCAACACGCCGGTGCGTCGCGCGAAGCTCGTCCCGTCGGGGAAGGACCTGCTCTTCGTCTTCGATCTCCGCGAGGACGTCGGCGCGACCCAGCGCGTGGTGACCACCAACGAAGGTCACGCCATGGTGCAGATCGACTTCGGGCCCGGGAGCTTCGTCAAAGAGGACCAGGCCGATTCGGTCCCTGACTCGGGGGATGCGCGCGATCCGCGTACGAAGCGCCGCACGCCGCGGACGCCGCCCCAGGACGGCGTCGCTCCCGCCAGCGGAGCGAAGCCCGAGGAGTCGAAGGGCGCCGGACCGACGCCCTGACGCTGAACGCTCGCACGATCGGTTGACGGCGAGCTGACCCTCGGGCGATGAAGCTCGGGTGGTCATGCCTCTCTCCGCGGGGCTCGGCGCGGTGGCGGCGCTGGGCGCAGGCGTCTTTGCCGCGCCGCTCGCCGACTTCTCCGAGGCCGGCCCGGGCGGCTTCGAGCTCGACACTCACGCCGACGACGTCGCCATCGACACGAACACGCGCGAGCTCGCGCTTCATGGTCACGTCGAGGTCGGCGCCGCGCCGTTTCATCTGCGCGCCGACGCGCTTCGTCTGCGGCGCACGCCGCGCGGCGTCGCGGTCGAAGGAGAGGGCACGCTCGCGTTCTGTCCATGCCTGGGCACGCCGCTGACGCTTTCGTTCCACGACGCGCTCGTCGCCCCACCGAGCGATCTGATTCTTCGTTCGCCGCGGCTCGAGATCTACGGCGTCCCGGTGGCGTGGCTTCCGTACGTGTGGCTGCGCGCGCCCGATCGACCGGGGCTCTTGCCGCCCACGCTCGCTTATCGGGGCGGTGACGGCGTCTTCTTGGGAGGCGGCGTGCACCTGCCGTGGACGCGATCGGATCGTGAGCACGGGCTCGACCTTTCGCTGGGCGGGTACTTCGTCGGAGGCGCGGCCGTCGCGGCCGATCTCCGCACCGAACGGACGCGCACGGTGGCCCGCTTCGACGCGCTCCGCGCGCGCGGCCTCAGCGTCGACGCGCGCGGAAGTCAGGGCGATCGAATCGGCGCCGCATGGGACATCACCACCATGCGCGGCGCGCGGGCGCTCGCCGCGACCATCCCTCTCGACGAGGCAGCGCTCCCGCTCGATCGGGCGCGCGGCGAGGCCACCCTTCGCGACGGGCCCCTGACGCTGTCGAGCGCCGTCATCGCAGTCGCTCCCCGGGGCTCGGAGGGCGTGACTGGCCTCGTCGGCGGCCCGATGGCGCGCGTCTTCGCGGGCGGCGCGCTCTCTCGCCGCGCGACGGCGGACGGGAGCGTGGAAGGCGGTGGCGCGGGGGCAGGCGGCGAGAATGCGATCTCGTGGAGCGCGGCCTCGCTCGGCGCGCACGCCCATCATGCCGCGGGCCCCATCGGCCTGTCTGGCGACGCGCGCGGCGACGCGGCCGTGATCGGCGGCGGAGATCTCGGCGCGCGCGGCGTCGTCGCGCGCGGCGCGCTTCGTGCGGGTCTTCCGCTCGCGCGCGCGTTCCCGAGCGCGGATCCGTCCGATCCGTGGCGCCATCGCCTCGAGCCCCACGCCGGGGTCGCGTACTCGGGCGGCGCGGTGAGCGCGTCGCTCCCGTACGCCTACGAGCCCACCGCGTCCGCGGCGGTGATGTTTCCGCGCTTCGTCGCTGCATCGCCGCCGGATGGCGCAGGCGCATATCGACAAGTCATCGCGCCGGAGCTCGGCGTCGCGAGCGCGCTCGGCCGGTTTGCGGCACGCGATGGGGTCGAGGCCGACTTGCGCGCCGGCGTGGCGCTGGGCGACGCGCGGGGCACCGTCGCGCGGGCGCGCGTCGCCGCGGCGGGGGACCTCTTCGGTGCGTCGCTCGAGGGCGGCGCGCAGCTCGCTTGGCCGGACCGAACGCGAGGCGCGTCATCCGAAGGTGTCGCGGGGACGGCGCGCGCGAGGCTCGGTCACGTCGACGGCCTGCGCCTCGAAGGGCGCGTCGGTGGGCGGTCGGCGATCGATCCGGTGCTGGCGCGCCTGCTCGGACCGGAGCGGACGCCGCCGCTGGCGATGTTCGCGGCGCCGGGTGCGAGCGTCGGCGCGGGCGTGGTCGCTCCGTTCGGCGCGCGGGTCACGGCGCGCGGCGGCGTCGATGTCGACCTATCGACCGGGCTGCTCGTGGGCACGCGCGGATCGGTCGCGCTGCGTGATGGGTGCGGTTGCGTGACCCTGCAGCTGTTCGGATCGGAGAGGCTCGGTCGCGATGGCGTCGACGTATGGCTCGCGCTCGATCTCGCCGACCCGTCGGCACGCCACCCATGACGATCGCGACGCGGAACGGGGTTGCGCCCCGACGCAGCGTCTGTTCCTCTCTTCGGCGTCCGTAGACCGTCCTCGTGGCCGCGCGCGCCTGGTGCGCATCGCTACGAACGCGAACCTTGGAGAGCGCATCCCGTGAAAGGCGACCCGAAAGTCATCGACCTCCTGAACGAAGTCCTCACCGGTGAGCTCACCACCATCAACCAGTATTTCTTGCACGCGCGTATGTGCAAGAACTGGGGCTACGAGGCGCTGGCGGAGAAGATCCGCAAAGAGTCGATCGACGAGATGAAGCACGCCGACGAGCTCATCGAGCGGGTGCTCTTCTTGGACGGCCTGCCCAACGTGCAGCGCCTCGGCAAGGTCAACATCGGCACGTCCGTCGCGGAGATCCTCAAGAACGATCTCGGCGCCGAGATGCTCGCCATTCCGTTGCTCAACAAGGGCATCCAGATGTGCCGCGATCTCGGCGACAACGGCTCCGAGCACCTCCTCACTAAGATCCTCGTGAGCGAGGAGGAGCACGTCGACTGGCTCGAGGCGCAGCTCGAGCTCATCAAGCAGGTCGGCGAGCAGAACTACCTCGCCCAACAAATCCGCGACTGAGCGGGCCGAACCCTTGAGCCGTCCGAACGGTCGGCTTCGCGGGGGATGCGGGGCTGAAGGAGCAGCGCGCACAAAAGCGCGGTAAATCGACCCGTGCACCCTTGCTAACGAAAATGGTTTTCAATATCGTCTGAGAGTCATGTTCGTCTGCGTCTGCAAGGCCGTCACCGATGTCCAAGTGAGCGAGTCCATCGAGGCAGGCGCCGACACGCGGGAAGCCGTCACGCGGGCGTGCGGCGCGGGCGGCGACTGCGGCGCCTGTCACGGGATGATCGAGGACATGATTGAGGATCGCCTCGTCTCCGCCGACGCGCTCTGCCGCCGCCCGGCGGCCTGAACGAGGCCATCGTCTCCGAACGCGCGCGTTCGACGTAACCGGCGCGCGGGCAGCGCGTACCACGACAGCACCGTGGAGACCGCTTGGCTGCCCCTCACGACCGAGACGCGTGTACCGTTCTGGGCCGTGAGCGGCGACCGGGAGGGCACCAGCGTCGAGAGCCTCGCGATGGCGCGGTACGCTCGCGGCGACGACGCGGCGTTCGCCGAGGTCTACGACGGCTTGGCCGAGCGCCTGCATCGCTTCCTCGTGCGCCTTGCGCGCGACGAGGCCACCGCCGACGACCTCCTCCAGCAGACCTTCCTTCGCATGCATGATGCACGCGCTCGCTTCCACGAGGGCGCCGACGTCGTGCCTTGGGCGTACGCCATCGCGCGGCGTGTCTTTCTCGATCACGCTCGACGGGCCAAGCGCGTCGCGCTGACCGCCGACGTCGAGGCCGAGACCGGCGTTCCGCCGAGCCCCACACCGGACGGCGAGGCCGTTCTCGCGGCGTTCGAGCTCTCCAGCCGCGTTCGCGCCGAGCTCGATCAGATGCCGGCCGTGCTCCGCGAGGCGTTCGTCCTCGTTCGTGACGAAGAGATGTCGATGGCGCAGGCCGCCGCCGCGCTCGGCATCTCGATTCCGGCGATGAAGGTGCGTGCGCACCGCGCCTACGAGCGGCTCCGCGCGATTCTCGAGGCTGAAGGCGCGCTCGCCGGCGATCGGCGTCGCGGAGCGTCGAAGGCGGCGCGCGATCGAGAGCCGGAGGGATCGACATGAGCGGACCGCGTCCCGAGCTCCGCGCGCGCATCCTCGCCCAGGCGGGCGCGCGCCCCGCGCCGACGCGCGCCGGCCTTGCGCGGCGCCGCGCGTTCGCGGCGGTCGGCAGCGTCGCCTGGCTGGCCATCGTGTCGTCGTTCGGGCACGTGCGGCCGGCCGCGGCCGGTGCGGTCATGCTGGTGGTGTGGGCCGCGCTCGCGCTCGGATTCGGCGTCTACTTTGCGCGCGTCCGCGGCGCGCGCGTCGCGCGCTCGCCGTTCGCGCTGGGGGCGCTCACGCCCATCGGCGCGGTGCTCGTGCTCGCGGCGACGACGGTGCTCGGGGCGTGGCTCGGGCACTCGACCGATCACCACTCGGGCGTCATCGAGTGCGCGGTCCTCTCGATTGCGTGCTCGCTCGGGCCGCTCGCGCTCGCGCTCTACGTGGAGCGGCGGAGCGATCCCATCGCGCCGGCGGCGTCGGGCGCGGCGCTCGGCGCGGTGGCCGGGGCCCTCGGCGGCGTGGCCATGAGCTTCATCTGCGCGCGGACCGAGACGGCGCACGTTCTCGTCGGTCACGTCACGGGCTTCGTGGCGGTGGCGATCGTGGCCGCGCTCGTCGGTCGTCGTGTGCTCGCGCTGCGCTGAGCGCCGAGAAGCTCGGACCTCAGAAGCAGCCGCTCGGGAGCGAGCGGCAGGTGCCTTTGGTGCACAGCCCCGAGCGACATTGGAGCGGTGAGGAGCAGGCCGTGCCGTCGTCCGAGAGCGGGGCGCACTTGGCCGACGTGCAGCGGCCGGACGCGCAGTCCCCGTCGGACTTGCAGGCCTCGCCGAGGAGCGACGTCTTGACGCACTGTCCGGACCGGCACGCCGAGCGGTACGCGCAGCGATGCTCGGCGTCGCAGCTCGCGCCTTCACCGACGATCGTCGGCGCGACGCACTTGCCGGTCACGCAGCTCACGCCGGTCGCGCAGGGGAGGGTCGCGTCGCACGCTTCGCCGGGGAGCGGACGGGCGACGCATTGGCCGTCCTTGCACGCGCCGTCCGGGGCGCAGCGCACGCCCGTGCCACCGGTGCCGCACGCCTCTCCGATCGCGGCCGCAGCTTCGCACTTCCCGCAGAGGTCGAGCCCGAGGATGCAGCTCGTCCCCGCGCCGCAGACGAAGCTTTCGACGTCGACTCCGCACGGCGAGCCAGCGGGCGAGGCCCCGACCCACATGCCGCCGCAAGGGCCGGCGAGATCCGTCCACTGCTTCTCGCACGTCACGCCACCGAGGTGAGCGAGGCACTTCGTCACGTCGGGGGCGGAGAGCGAAAGGAGGCCGGCGGTCTCCAGCGCGGCGTAGCGCGGCTCGTACCGCGCGTGGCAAGTCTCGGCGAAGACCGTGCGGCACTCGGCCTCGTCCTTGGCCACGATGCGTCCACAACGCATGTAAAATGCACAGAAGCCGTCGGCGATCGCGTCGCAGTATCCGGTCGCCGCGAGCGCGCCGCCGTCCGCGGTCCCGGCGTCTCCACTGTCCGCGCGCGCGGCGTCCGCTGCGGCGTCGCCGCTCGGGTCGGGGGCGGCGGTGCTCGTCGCATCGCTGCACGCCGCGGCGAGAGCGAGCGCGCCCGCAACGAGCGATACCAGCGCGCCGCGCACGCTCAGCCCCGCTCGCTCAGCGGTGCGCCCGGCACGCCGCAGAGCCGCTCGACGAGGAAGCTCGCCACGTCACCGGGCTTGGTGCCCGGACCGAAGCCGGCGTCGAAGCCGAGCTCGAGCGCGAGCTTGTGATCGATGCGCGGCCCGCCGAGGAGGAGGACCATCTTGTCGCGGAAGCCGCGGGCCTTGGCGAGCTCGATGAACGCGGCGGCGTTCTCCTTGTGGCAGTTGCGCTGGGTGATGACCTGGCTCACGAGGACGGCGTCGGCCTTGAGGGCGAGCGCGCGCTCGGCGAGTTGCTCGTTTTCCACCTGGGCGCCCAGGTTGTAGGCCTCGAACCACTTGTAGCTCTCGAGGCCCTTGTCGCCGGCGAAGCCTTTGTAGTTGAGGATCGCGTCGATGCCGACCGTGTGGGCGTCGGAGCCGGTGCAGGCGCCCACGACCACGATCTTGCGCGCGAGACGGGCCTCGATGCGGTGCTCGATCTCCTTCCTGGAGAGCGCCTCGGTGCGCACTTCGGGCACGTCGATCTTGGAAATGTCGATGGCGTGGCTCGAGTGTCCGTACACGACGAAGAACGAGTAGCCCTGCGCGCATTCTTCCATCGTCGCGACGAGCGGCTCGCGGAGGCCGTGGAGCTCGGCGAAGCGCCGCGCCGCTTCGCGCGCGCGCGCCGACGGCGGCACCGCCAGCGTGAAGGACATCTGCACCATCCCGTCGCCCTCGCGGTCGCCGTAGGCGCGGAGGACGTGGCTCGGTTGGGTGGTCGTGGTCGGCATGGTCGTTACCTTCCGCGCGCGCTCAGCGCTGCTCGAGCTCGGCCAGAATGGGGTTCAAGTAGTCGGGGCCGCGCTCGGCCACGCCGGCGTAGCCCTTGCCGCCGGTGCGCGTGCGCTTCACGTCGGCGAAAGCGCCGCCGCCGATGGCGTCCCAGATGCCGCGCCGCTGGACGTCACGGAGCTGCTCGAGGGCTTCGTCGAGCACTTGGCGCGCGCGGGTCGCGATCCGCCCGCCTTCTTTGAACTCGATCTCCTCGCCGAGGTGCTTGGCCGCCGTGAACACGTACTTGGTCGCCTTGAGCGACAGATAGCGGTCCATCAGCATCGGGTTGTGAATCGACTCACTAAACATGCCGAGCAGCTCGATCGACTGGTTCGTCGTGGCGCCCACCAGGTTGAACATCGCGTCGTGCACGTGCGCGAAGAAGATGTCGCCGACCTTGTGCTTGGTGGGCGGCATCCACTTGATGGGGTGACGATCGAAGATCTGGCGAATGAGCTGGGCCTGCGCGAGCTCGAGGAGGAAGCTGTCCTCGATCCACGGGTTGATCTCGTACGCGTGGCCGAGGCCCATTTGCTCTTCACGGAGGCCGGCGCGGAGCGCGAACGCCTCGTTGATGAACTGGCTCGAGAGGACGGTGTGCGCCTTCTCCACGGCGTCGGCCGTCGTGAGGTAGTTGTCCTCGCCGGTATTGATGACGATGCCGCTTCGCGCGATGAACCGCCGTGACACGTACTGGTCGACGAAGTTGCGGCACATGTTGATGTCGCGGAAGAGGATCCCGTACATCGCATCGTTGAGCAGCATGTCGAGCCGCTCGACCGCCGCCATCCAGGCGATCTCGCTCATGCAGAGACCGGACGAGTAGTTCGTCTGGTGGATGTAGCGGCCGTACTCCTTCGACGCTTCGTCGGTCGCGCGGCGGATGATGCGGAAGTTCTCTTGCGTCGCGAACGTTCCGCCGTAGCCCTCGGTGGTCGCGCCGTGCGGCACGTAGTCGAGGAGCGACTGCGCGGTCGCGCGAATGACGGCCACGATGTCGGCGCCGCCGTGGGCCGCGGCCTTGGCCTGGAGCGCGTCGTCGTAGATGTTGCCGGTGGCGACGATGACGTACTTGAGCGGCGTGGGGCCGGGCGGGAGGGCGCGCTTGTTGGCCTCGCGCTCGTCTTTGGCTCGGTCGATGCGCTCGATCGCCGCCTTGGCGTGGGGCGCCAGCGCGCGCGCGATCTGCTCGGGAGAGGGCCCGCTCGTTCCGTCGTCGAGGTCGTGGCCGAAGGCGAGGCGCTCACCGGCCTCCTGCACGGTCTTGGCGCCGGCGAGGAGCGCGCGACCCAAGAAGGTGCTGATGCCGCGGCCGAGGAGTCCGGCCTGGTGGTAGCGCTCGACGGCCAAGTTCACGATGGGCGCGCCTTGGTCGTCGACGCCGTCGACGCCGAAAGCACGCAGGATCGTGCGCTCGGCGCCCACGCTCGTGTGGCGGTCGATGTACTTCTGGACGTCGTCGGCGATCTCGGACGCGAGCGCGCGGCACTCGGCCACCTTGCGCTCGTCGACGGGAACTCGGGCCATGCGCGCGGTTTTGGCACATCCGCGGCGCCGAGCAAAGTTCGGGCGCTCGGCGAGGCCCGTTCGTGCGGCTGCGCTCAGAGCGCCTTCTTGTAGATCGCCCCGAGGCCGTCGATGCGGTCGGACGCCCCGCCGCTCGTCCAATAGAGCGCCTTGCCGTCGGTCGCGAGGCCGCGCGGCGCGGCCAGCCCGGTGGCGACGTCGACGACCGTGGGGCAGTCGGGCAGAGCGCACTTTTGGATGAGCCCGTCGGTCGTCAAGCCACCGTCGTCAGGGGGGGTACCTTGGCAACGCCAATAGAGCCAGCCGTTCACGATGAGGAGCGAGCGGGGCTTGGTGGGGAGTTTGCTCGCCTCCACCAAGACGGTGCGACCCGTCGTGGGCGGATCGATTTGTGCGCGCGCGAGCGCGCCATCGTACGTCTGGAAGTAGACGTACTTGCCGTCGGTCGCGAGGTCGGAGTTCCCGTTCGCGATGAGCAGCCCACCGTCGGCGCAGGTCGCCGACGAGCAGAACGCGAGCTCGCCGCCCGTCTTCCCGGCCATCGCCCACACGACTCCGTTGGGGGTAGCGAGGACGTCGCGGCCGTTGCCGCGCTCTCCTCCCGTGTCGACACGCGTCGGCGCGGCGCCGCAGCCTGTCTTCTTGCACACGAACGCGCCGCCGTCCGTGTCGTCGCTCGTCCAGAGCAGGTTGTCGTCCTGGAGCTCGATGCCACCCACCGCGATCTGCGGGTTGTTCAAGTTGAGCTGGACCGTCGCCGCGTCGAGCTCGGTGCGATAGACGCCGTTGGTCGGGTAGTCCGAGGTGCGCTGGCTCGTCCAAAAGAGGGTGCCAGCGTCGTCGTGAATCAACTTCGTCGGCTGCAAGGTGGTGGTGCTCTCGTCGTAGGAAACGAGCGGGGTCATCCCCGTCGACTGGCATCCGCGCGTCGAGCAGCGTCCGATGCCCACCGCGTTCGAGGCATAGACGGCGACGTAGACATCGTCTCCGACGACCGTGAGGCCGTACGGCGAGCGGAGGTCACTGCCGCCGTACCCCGAGGTGAGCATGCACACGCCCGCGGTGCATTTGCCGCCGGTGCAGTCGATCCCGCACGCGCCGCAGTTCTGAGGCAGCGAGAGATCGCAGAGCGCGCCGTCGCCGGTCGTCGCACCGTCGCCATCGCCGCCGCCGTCGCTCGCGGCGGCGTCGGAAGCGCCGCCGTCCGCGCCGATCGAAGATTGAAGCGCGGGGCTCGGAAGGTCGAGCACCAGCGCGCAGCCCGAGGCGAGAACGACGGTGGTGAGCGCGAGCACGCGGATCCGAGGTACGCGAGGCATCGTCATCGGATCAGAGCGGCGCCTTCTTCACGGAGCCGGCGCCGGCCAGGTTACCGACGACGCCGACCTCGACCCAGTAGATCGCGACGCCGTCGGTCGCGAGGCCGTGCGGCGCCGCTGCGCCGGGCGCGATGTCGACCACGGGCGAGCAGGCGGGGAGCTTGCACTTGCGCACCGCGCCGTCCGACGTGACCGTGAGCGGGAACGACGGGCTCGAGCCGTTGGGGTCGGTCCCCGAGAGCGTCCAATAGAGCGTGTCTCCGACGATGAGCATCGACGAAGGTGACTGCCCCTGTGTGACGAGGGTGGTGCCGCTGCCCGCATCCTGGTCGATCCGGCCGTACATGATGGCTTTGGATGGATACGACGCGCTCCAATAGAGGGTCTTGCCGTCGCCGGCCACGGCCATCGCTCCGATGCCGAGCCCTTGCGAGTCGGCGACGACGTGCGGTCCGCCGGCGCATGCGACGCCAGTGCAGATGTTGATCGCGCCCTGCGAAGCGATGGCGATCTTGTCGCCGCCGAAGACGAGGAGCCCGCGTGCGTACGAGTCCAGGCCGCCGACGACCGTCGGCCCGCCGACCGGGCATCCGGCGAGCGGGCAGGTGAGGGCGCCGCCCGGTGAGTCGTCAGAGCCCCACACGACGTTGGTGCCGACGATGGCCACGTCGCTCGAATAGGTGGACGGATGCCCGGCATTCAAGTGGATCGAGGCGCCGCCATCGACGGGAAGCTTGTGCACACCGGCGGTCGACCCGCTCTCGTAGCTCGCCCAAACGATCGTGCCCGACGTCTCGTCGACGGTGATTCCGAGGGGCTCCTCGGAGCCGCCGCCATCGAACGAAAGGAGAGGTGTCGGGCCGGTTCCCGCGCAGCCGTTGGTGGCGCATCGGCCGATCTCCGTCGGCTGTCCGGCGACGGCCACATAGACGTTTTTCCCGACGATGGAGATCGCCTCGGGGCCGTAGAACCCACCGATCGCGTTCGAGTCGACGAGCGTGCAGATCCCGTTCTTGCACGCCCCATTCGAGCAATCGACGCCGCACGCACCGCAGTTCGCCGGGCCGAGGACGCACCCGCCGTCGCCGGCCTCGCTCGTCGCGCCGTCCGTGGTCGCGGCGGCGTCGCCGGTCGTCGCCGCGTCGGAGACGGTGGTCGTGGCGTCCGTGCCGGCGTCGACGCCCGCGGTCGCCGGCGTAGGCTCGTCCGAGCCGCTGCTGGAGCACGCGAAGGCGACCGCCCCCATGGACGCGAAGAAGGCGATTCGAAGTCGGCTCATCAGAAGCTCCCTCCCAAAGCGATGCTGCTCGCTCCGATGTTCACGCGGACCGCCGCCGCTTCACGGTTGCGCGGCGCGAGCACGTAGAGGACGAGGCCGCCGGCCGCGAGCGCGCCACCCGCGATGGTCGCGACCGTCGAGATCGTCGCCTTGCTCTTCGCGGCGTCGACGGCGTCGAGCCCCTTTTGATTGCAGAATGCAAAGTCGGGCGTGCAGTCGGTCTTCGCGTCGTCGCGCTTGCCCATCGCGCCGAGGCCGAAAACGACGCCCACGCCCACCCCGACGACGCCCGCGCCGACGAGCACGAGGCCGACCGTGCGCTGCGTTCCTCCGACGGAGGGATCCGCGGGAGTGGGCAGCGGCTTTGTGGCGTCGGGCGGCTTGGTCGCGTCAGGTGCGGGCTTGTCCGCGGTCGTCGGCTTGACCTCGGGCGCGGCCTCCAGCGCCGGGACCGTCACGCTCGCCGAGGCTTTCTTCTCGACCTGCACCGTCGTTCGCCATACCTTTTTCGACGTGGCCGACGCTTCGATGGCGTGCGTCCCGGGATCGACCGGGATGGGAACGCCCCACTCGCCGCTCCCGACCTCGACTCCGTCGCGCTTGATCAAGAGGCCCGGCGCCCGCACCGCCTCGGGGACCTGAATCACCATGCGGGCGAGCTGAGGCTCGAGCTGGGTGGCGTGCTGTCGCGAACGCTGCGCCCACTCTGGCCGATTCGATTTTTCGCTCTCGGCGATCGCTTCTTTGTAGGTCGCCCAAGCGCTCGCGGTCTGCCCGTTCTTCTCGTAGCAGGCCGCGAGGTTCAAGAGCGTGCCGGCGCCGGGGTCGAGCTTCTGGCTCTCGGCGAGCTTGGGGCAGGCTTCGCCGTACTTGCCCGCCGTCATGAGCTTGCGGCCCTCTTCGAAGAGCGCTTGCGCCGCCGCTTGGCTCGTTGCTTTCTGCGCGTGGGCGGGGCGCGCCGCGAGGAGCGCGGCAGCGAGGGGAAGGCCGAGAGAGAGCGTCGAGAGGCGGCCACGAAGGTGGCGCGCCGAGGCGTCGGTCATTTGCGGTCCGTGGGCAGATCGTCGTTCGTGGGGGCACGTCCCGCGCCCGGCTTCGGACGCGGCGGACGATGCCCAGCGGGTGAGGGAACGCTCGTGGCAGTCGCGCCTGTGGTCGGCGCGCTCGCTGTGGCGGGAGCCGTCGTGACCGAGGCGTCGGCGGCGGCGGGCGGCGCCGTCTCCGAAGCGGGCGCGCTGGACGTGGGCGTAGGCGTGGGCGCGACGACGGGAGCCACCGCCGCGCTCGCCTTGGGCTCGGTGGCGGCGACGGTGCCGGTCGTCGGGGGAACCGGACGCGGCATCACCGCGATGACGATGCCCGCCGTCACCGCGACCAGTACGGCGCCGAAGATCGCGCCCGCGACGAGCGCGCGCTTCGGGCGTTGGCCAGTGGTCGCGAGCTCCGTCGCGTCCCACGACACGGACGTCGATCCGCCGAGCCCGACGACGCGCGACGACGGCGAGGGGGCGGGCAGGTTGCGGGTCGACCCAGCGACGACGGCGACGCGCGACGCGAGCGCGCTCCCGATCGCCGAGGCGAACGGCGCGAGGGCCATCGCCAGCTCACCGACGGTTTGGAAGCGGTCCTCGGCCTTCTTCTCGAGGCATTTCCCCACCACGCGTCGGAGCTCGGGATGGATCTCCGGGCGGAGCTCCTCGAGCGGGCGAGGGGGCTCGGTGAGGACCATCGAGCAGAGCTGCGTGAGCGTCTCGGCGACGAACGGCACGCGTCCACCGAGCAGCTCGTAGAGGATGGCGCCGAGCGACCAGATGTCGCTGCGCGGGTCCACGTCGCGGGACGAGCGGAGCTGCTCCGGCGACATGTAGTTCGGGGAGCCGATGATCTCCGCCGTGCCGGTGAGGTTCAGATCGGCGTCGCCGGTGACCTTCGAGATGCCGAAGTCGAGCACCTTGATGAGCGGCGAGCCGTCGACACGGTGGGTGACGAAGAGGTTCTTGGGCTTCAGATCGCGGTGCACGATCCCCACGCTGTGGGCCTCGGCGACGGCCTCGCACGCCTGCATGAGGAAGTCGACCGCGTCGCGCTCGCCGAGTGGGCCACGCTCGTGGAGAAGATCGCCCAAGTCTTGGCCGGTCAGGAGCTCCATCACGATGTACGGAGCGCCGTTCGCGTCGTCCAAGCGACCCACGTCGATCACGCGCGCGACGTGCTCGCTCCGGAGCTGTGCCGCCGCGCGCGCCTCGCGCTCGAAGCGCGCGACGACCTGCGGGTTCTCCATTCCGGCCGGCAGGAGAAACTTCAGCGCGACCCGCTGGCCGAGCTGCATGTGCAGCGCCGCGACGACGACGCCCATGCCGCCCGCGCCAAGGACCTGCTCGACGCAGTACTTGCTTGCGAGCACGTCGCCGGGAGCGACGGGCACCGGAACGGGAGCGTGCGCGCTCGACACGCGACCAGTATAGCCGGTCCGTTCCGTCCGGTGGCGAAGACGCGACACGCGGGCGCGCGGCGTCGGAGCCGAATGCCCTACATTTGGCCTTCGATACGCGATTATTGAAGTGCGGACAGCACGGTGCCCACGATGCCGGCGGCCAAGGCGATCCAGCCGCCCTTTCCGCCGCGGGCCAGGAGCCACGCGAGCGCTGCCAGGAGCAGGGTCGCGCTGGCCGCGAGCCCGTAGCGCGGGGGCTGGACGGCGGGCGAGATCGACGTGGAGGGTTCGGCCGGCGACTGCGGGTCCGGTGGCGCACCTGGCCTCGGCCGTGCGCGCACCGCGTCGAGCCTCCTCCGCGCCTCCTCCGCGCGCGCGGTCTCTCCGCCCGACGTCTGCGCCGCGACGAGCACGGCGCGGAGCGCGGCCTTCTCACCCTCGTCGTCGGCCTGCTTGGCGCGATCGTCGGCGATCGAAAAGAGGCGCTCGTAGCCGCGCTCCGGGTAGGGGCTTCCGGGGAAGCGCGCTTGCGCAGCCCGTTCGGCGAGGACGACGGCCGCGCGATGGTCGCCGCGCGCGAGCGCCTCGTCGCTGCGAGCCATGGCCTCGCGACCGCGCGCGAAGAGCGCGCCGCCGACGGTGAGCCCCGCGAACGCAATCACGCCGGCGGCCAACGCCAGCCGGCGCAGAGCGCCGCCCGGGCGTGACTCGCGGGTCACTGGAAGTCTCGCTTGCGGAAGACGAGCGCGCCCAGGGCGAGGAGCACGGTGACGAAGGCGAGCGCGTGGAACGACGCCATCGTGAGGTACGGCCCGAGCGGCGCCTCCGGGACCTGTCCGAGGAGGAGGGGTCGCGGCGGCGCGTAGAGGTGCAGGTTGGGCATCACCGTCGCGAGCGCGCGCCCCATGTCGCGGAGCACCGGACCGAAGACCTTCGCGGGGAGGTTGGCGAGCAGATCGGTCGACCGACCGACGAGGAAGACGCCGAAGGTGAAGACCGCGGTGAGGAACGGCGTGGAGAACGACGAGAAGAGCGTGGCGACGGCGGCGACGATCGCGACTTCGGCGAACGTGAGGACGAGGCCGGCGAGGACGAGGCGTCGCTCGTCGCCGGCCGGACCCGCGAGGAGCGCCGTCGCGAGGAGGAGCGCGAACGACCACGGCACCACGACGAAGACGCGCGAAAAGCGCGCGCGGTAAAGGAGCGCACCGAGCGCCACGGCGAGGCCGCCGACCACCGAAGCCACGATGGCGGGGCTCTGCTTCGCGAGGAGCGCGAGGAGCAGCAGCACCATCGAGCCGTCGAGGGCGAGGAAGACGCCGAGCGTCGTCAGCGTGCCGAGGTACTTGCCGATCACGTACTCGTGACGGCGGAGTGGCCGCGCCAAGATGGGGAAGATCGTCTTCAGCTCGAGCTCGCGGTAGAGGGACGTCGCGCCGAGCACGATCGCGACCAGGACTGCGTAGAGCGAGAGCGACGCCGCGCCGATGTCGGCGACCACGCGGAGCTCCTGGCGGAGCGAGAGCGTGGCCACCAGCACCGAGTACATCGACGTCGCCAGCGCCGCGGCGAGCAGCCCGAACAGGACGCGCGCGCGTACCGCTTCCCGGTAGGCGTTGGTGGCGATGGCGAGGATGCGGCCCATCATGTGCGTCGATCTCGAACGGGGGTCCGCTCAAGGTATTCGCGCAAACGGCGGGGGACGGTCAAGACCATGGCGCGGAGTCGCTCTTCGTAGAGGGAACGAACCACGCCCGGGCCGAGGTCGACGAGGATCCCGTAGGTGACGAGGACGGCGGGGCCGCGCGCGGTCGTGATGGGCTGCCAGCGGAAGTAGCCCCACGCGTCGTCGATGGCGTGGGGGCGGCTCCGCTCGAGCCAAAATCGCATGCGGCCCGCGTCGGGCTCGTGCCGCACGCGGAGGGTGTACTCGGCGTGGACGAAGCTCGTTCCTTGGTGAAGGACGTAGAGCGCGTCGCCCCCCGTCATGCCGACCGGTGCCACCGACTGCGTGCGCGGAAGGATTTGTCGCATCGCCTCCGGGTCGGCGAGCGTCGTCGCCACGACCGCGGGCGGGGCGTCCACCACCACGTAGGCCACTCCACCCACGTAGCGCTGCGAGCCCCGCTCGATCGTTTGAGGACGAACGACGTCGTCGCCTCGCGCGAGGCGCGACTCCTCGTCGTGCGTGAGGGCGCTCTCCGCGCCGGTCGCGTGACCGATGCCGCCTTGCGAGATCGCGACCGCGACCGCGAACGCGGCCAGCGAGCGGCGGAGGGATCGGCGCATGGCGCGCAGACTACAGCGCTCCGCTCGAGCGCGTGGGACGCAGTTTCGCGTCGGACCGAGGGCGCGTCTCATCACGAAGCGAACGCGCGGGGGGCGGTCTCTGCTTCCCCGCTTGCGGGCCGCGCCCTCTCACCCTAGAAATCCTTCTCTCAGCCATGGGATCTTCCGCCGTCACCGACCAGGTCAAGAAAGCTCACGACGCCGCACTGGTGGTCGACGAGACGGCGTCCTTGGGCGTGCTCGTCGTCCGCGGGGCGGACCGACGCACGTGGCTCAATGGGCTCGTCACGTGCGACGTGACCAAGCTCACGCCGGAGGCCGCGCTCTACGGATTGGCGGTCACGCCGAAGGGGCGCGTTCTGACCGACCTCGTGTTCATCGAACGGCCCGAAGAGGTGCTCGTTCTCCTGCCCGCATCCGAGGTCGAAGCGGTGGCGCGCTCCTTCGACCACTACCTCGTGATGGAAGACGTCGCGCTCGAAGCGCCGCCCAACGCGATGCACGTCCTCGCCGTCCACGGTCCGGCGTCGCCCGCGGTGCTCACGGCGGCCGCGGGCGCGGGCGCAGCGACCGCCGAGCTCGATTGGTACGGCCTCGGTGGCGGCGTCGTCGTGGCCGACGACGGCGCGATCGAAGCGGTCCGCAACGCGATCACCCGGACACTGGCCGAGCGCGGCGGCGCATTCGGCGACGCGACGGGGCGAGAGGCGCTTCGCTTGACGCGAGGCGTGCCGCGCTTCGGCGTCGACTTCGGCCCGGCTACGTATCCGCAAGAAGCCGGCCTCGAGAAGCGCGCCATCTCGTTCGACAAGGGCTGCTACCTCGGCCA
Source organism: Polyangiaceae bacterium (assembly GCA_044224815.1). Lineage (GTDB taxonomy): Bacteria > Myxococcota_A > Polyangia > Polyangiales > Polyangiaceae > JADJCA01. The sequence goes on along the minus strand of JBGAJR010000007.1, from coordinate 87,639 downwards.
AGAGGTCGTGTGTATGTTGCAGCTACGCGGCCACGTGAAGCGGCGCCTCGTCTCGCTGCGCTTCGACGAGGGTGCGGCCGAGCCGGGCGCGCCGATCGCGACGCTCGACGGGCAGTCCGTGGGAGAGCTCACGAGCGTGGTCGCGCCGCCCGCGGGCGGTGAGCCGCACGCGCTCGGCATGGTGAAGATCGCCTTCGCGGCGCCCGGCACGGCGCTCCGGGTCGGCGAGGCGCGCGCGTTCGTGGTCGAGACGGCGACGGCCTGAGCGGCGTCAGAGCTTGCGTTCGAGCCGGAAGATTCGCGGGCTCGACGACAGATCGATCGGGACGACCTTGAGCATCGCGAGCGCGATCTCCTTGATGCGCTGATCCTTCTCGAGGCGCAGGTGAATGCGCTCTCCGTCGCTCTGGACGACCTCGCAGGTGCCGAACGCGAAGTGCTCGACCATGTCGCCGGCTTCAGGCGTGGGCTGCTCGACGAACTCGCTCTCAGTGACCTTGGGGCGCTGCGGAATGGGCGCCGCCTCGAACGTGGGGGTGACCGGCTTGGCGCGCTCACGCGGCGTCGCGGCTTCGCCCCACTCGACCTCGAGCGTGGGCGACGACTTGCGCTCCGGCGCGGGAGCGGCGGCAGCACGCGCGGCGGGTGCCGCGTCGCCGAGCTCGATCACCATCGCGTCGAACGCGAACGCCCGTGCGCCCGTCAACGTCCCGACGTGCGTCGTTGCGCCGCTCGCCCCTTCGACGGCGATCGTGGCCGAGAGCGCGGGCGCGCCGCGGTCCTCCACGACGCCCTCCAGCGCGGTGAGCTGGGCGGGGCCAGCGATGCGCCGCTCGACGAACGATCCCTCGGCGTCGATGGCGCGGAGCACGACGTCGCCCACGACCCCGACGCCGCGCAGCCAGCCGCGCGCAACGCCAACGTCTTTGAGCGCCGTCACGAGCGCGGTCGGGAGCGCGTCGCCTTCGGCGGCGTGGAGGTGAACGGTGCGTGAGCCGGCGGTGGTCGTCGCTTTCACGGGGCCTCCTTCGCGGCCGGAGCAGCGGGGGGCGCAGGCGTCGCGCTCACGCCCGGCGGTGTCTTGACGAAATCGAACGGCGTGTCGTCTTCGGCGGGCTTGGGGCAGCCCTTCTTCCACTTCACCTTCTCGGCGTCGACGTCGCGGGGGAGACTCTTCAGGCCAGCTTGCCCCGGGCAGCCGTCGTCGCGATCGAGGACTCCGTCGCCGTCGGAGTCGAGGCCGCGCGGCGCATACGCAAAGGTGAGAAGCGCGCGGACGCGCGGACGCGTCACCGACTCGGCGCCGATCGGAATGCCGGTGCCGCCGCCGGCGGTGACCACGAAGTCCCCGCCTTGCGTCGGTGCCGAGCGCACCGCGAGCATCCACTCGGCCGGGGTCACGTGCGCGTCGTTCGCCGTGCTCACGAGCCCGCTCGACGTCTGCACGGTGTCGAACTGCGTCGCGAAGGTCGGGAGCGCCCGCGCTTCCGCGGACACGCTGAGGAGCTCGCGCGAAAGGACGTGCGCGCCGACGCCGAGCCCGAAGACCGCCTGGCTGCCGATGCGTGCGCCCGCGAACTGCGAGACTCCGCGGAGTCGGCCGCCGATCTCGGCCGAGGCGTAGAAGCGATCGTAGGTCGCGCCGACGGTGACGCTCGGCGCGTAGACGCCGCCCGGCTCGCCCGCGAACTGGGTGCGGTCACCCGTCGGCGCCGACACGTCGAAGCGGGCCGTGACGGCGAGCCCGAGCTCGGAGGTCTTGGCGATCTCGCGGTCGACGCGACGCTCGGGGACGAGGGCGAACGCGGCGCCGAAGCGCATGTCGCGGAGCGACGTGTCGCGAAGATCGTCGCCGCCCGTGATGGCCGACGTCCCGCTCCCGGCTTGGATGAAGGTGATGGGGAGGGCGACGTGGAGCGCGAGCTGCGAGGTCACGCCGTACCCGAACAGGAAGTTCCCGTTCACCTGATCGCTGATGGCGTTGACCTTCGTGCCCGTCGGTCCCGGCGAAGGGATCGCGAGGACGACTGGCCGCATCAGGTACGTCGTGGCGAGGCCGAACGAAAATTGGCCAGGCGCGGTCGTCAGCGTTCCGGGCAGCGAGGCGAAGCGCGTGGGACCAGCGCTCGGCCAGAGCGTGTCGCTGTTGACGCACGCGCTGACGAGCGGCTTGTCACAAGACCCAGCGCGCGCTTCGGAGCTGTGCGCGGTGAGGGCGGCGAGGGGAGCGAGCGCGACGACGAACGAGAGCGAGCGGCGCATCGGGCGGCGGACGTTATCACGACCCGCGGCTCGCGGCGCGACGGCAATCGTGGCCGCGCGCGACCGATTTTGACGGGTGACGCGCCGACTCGGTTGGGGCAAGAACCCGCGCGCCGTGTCGTCTCCGCTCTCCCTCCGCGCGCCCTTGCTCCTCGGCAGCGCGTCGCCGCGTCGCCGCGAGCTCCTCGTCGCCGCGGGGGTGCCGCTCGCGGTGGTCTCGCCTGCGGTCGACGAGCGCGTGAGCGGTCGCGAGCGCCCGGAGGCGTATTTGGAGCGTGTCGCCGGGGCCAAGCTCGCGGCGGCTCGGGCGCTCGTTCCGTCGCTCGCTCCCCTGGCCCCGCGCGCGGTCCTCGTCGCCGACACCACGGTCGCGCTCGGGGACGACATCCTCGACAAGCCGGCCTCCGCGGAGCGCGCGAGCGAGCTGCTGCAGACGCTCTCGGGGCGCACTCACGACGTGCGAACGCGGTTCGTGCTCGGGGCGGCCGAGACCGACGAAGTCCTCGCCGCCCAGACCGTGACGACACGGGTCACTTTCCGCTCGCTCGGTGACGAGGAGATTCACGCGTACGTCGCGAGCGGGGAGCCTTTCGACAAGGCGGGCGGCTACGGCATCCAGGGCGGGGCGGCGGGCTTCGTCCTCCGCATCGAGGGCTCGTACACGTCGGTCGTGGGGCTGCCGCTCGCGGAGGTGATCGCCGCGCTTCGCGTCGCGGGGCTCTTGCCGTGCGCGACGTAACTGACACTGCGCGCGCCGCGCAGCGCCGCGACGCCGGGTGGGTGTTCGCGATTGCGCTTTGCGCGCGCCTCGCCGTCGTCGTCTGGGCGCGGAGCACCTTTCCGCCGGCGGCCGACGGGCAGTACTACCATGTGCTCGCGACCCGCCTCGCGCGCGGCCTCGGATACACCTGGGCCTGGCCCGACGGCGCCGTCACCGCGGCGGCGCACTATCCGGTGGGCTATCCCGCGCTCCTCGCCCCGCTCTACGCGCTCTTCGGTCCGTCTCCGACGGTCGCGATGGGCCTCGGCGCCGTTCTCGGGGCCCTCGGCGCGGCGGCGGCGGCGCGGCTCACGCGTCCGTTCGGACGGCGCGCCTCGCTCGTCGCGGGGCTCGTCGTCGGACTGCATCCAGCGCTCGTGCCCTACACCGCGGCGCTGATGACCGAAGGCGTCGCCGCCGCCGCTCTCGTCGTCGCTGCTGCGCTCCTCGTGGGCGACGCGGCGTCGCCACCGCGCGGGCGCGCGCTCGCCAGCGCCGGTGTCGTGATGGGGCTCGTCACCTTGGTCCGGCCGCAGTGCGTCGTCCTCGCGCCGGTGCTCGGCGCGCTCGCCGGCGGTGTCGGCTGGGCGCTCTTCGCGCGCGCCCGCGCGTCTGCGATCGTGACGGCGTGCGCGCTCGCGGTGGTGGCGCCGTGGACGCTTCGCAACTGCGTCGCGATGCACCGCTGCGCCCTCGTCAGCGTGAACGGCGGCTGGAATCTCCTCATCGGGACCGCGACTCGGAACGGCGCGTGGCAGCCCGTCGACGTGCCCCCCGCGTGTCGCGAAGTATGGGACGAAGCGGGCAAGGACAGCTGCTTCGAACGCGAGGCGCGTCTCGTCCTCGCGCGTGATCCCTGGGCCGCGATCGCCCGCGCGCCGGCCAAGCTCGACGTCACGTTCGACTACTTCGGCGGGGCGCCCTGGTACTTGCACGAGTCGAACCCGGTCGCGTTCGACGACGAAGCCAAGAAGGCGCTGGGCACGGTCGACCTCGTCGCGAGCCGGCTCGCGCTGCTCTTCGCGCTCGTGGCCTTGGCGCGGCGGGCGCTCGGGAGCCGCCGCGCCGGGGAGTCGCCCCGCATCTGGGCGTCCTCGCTTGTGCTCGTCGGCATGGGCGCGATCTCCGCCGTCAGCCGGCACGCAACCTTCGGGTACCTAGCCCTGGCGACGGCGCTCTTGGTCGACCCCGGCTGGCGCCGCGACCGGAGCCGTCTGGTCCTGCCGTTCACGGGGGCGGTGATCCTCTCGGTGGCCGCGACACACGCGGTCTTTTTCGGTGCGGGACGGTATGGCCTCGTGGTCTTGCCGCTCGTATCGGCGGTCGCCGCGCTGACGGCTGGCAGCCCCCTCGCAAAAGAGGACTAGCGGGGTCTGGCTTTGGAGCCGACTGGCGCTTATAGTCCTCCCAGGCTAAGGAATTATCCAATGATCACCATCACCGAGCGCGCCGCCGAGAAGGTCAAAGAGATCGCCACCGCCGAGAGCTTGGAGGGCCAAGGCCTTCGCCTCCGCGTCGTGGGCGGAGGCTGCGCCGGCTTCAGCTACGACCTCTACTTCGAGGACAAGATCGGTGACATGGATGAGGAGTACGAGTCGCGGGGCGTGAAGCTCTACGTCGATCCTCTGAGCCACCAGTATCTCGAGAACACCGAGATCGATTACGTCGAAGGCGCGCACGGCGCGGGCTTCAAGTTCAACAACCCGAACGTGAAGGGCTCGTGCGGCTGCGGCAGCAGCTTCTCGGTCTGACGCGCTGACGAATCGCCACCGCCGCGCGACGCGCGAGCGGATACGGCCCGACCGGGACTTGGTGACCCGGCCGGGCCGTGTCATGTTGGGCCCGTCGACGCCGACCAAGTGATCGCTGGTCTCTCGCGCGAGCGAGGGACGGGAGGAAAGTCCGAGCACCGTAGAGCACGATGCCGGGTAACGCCCGGTGGCGGAAACGCCGAGGACAGTGCCACAGAGAAGCAGACCGCCGCGCCGCTCGCGCAAGCGAACGTTCGCGGTAAGGGTGAAACGGTGGAGTAAGAGCCCACCGCGGATGCGGTAACGCATCTGGCACGGCAAACCCCATCGGGTGCAAGGCCGCATAGGCAGGCGCAGCTTCCGAAAGGAAGTCGGAGGGTGACTCGCCCGAGCCTGCGGGTTGGCTGCTTGAAGCGATCGGTGACGATCGCTCTAGAGGAATGATCGCTGCTTCGACCGAGGGCGACCGCGGTCGGGACACAAAACTCGGCTTACGGACGACGTCGACCGAAGGCCCGGTCCCCGCGAGGGGGTCGGGCCTTCGCTTTCTTGCCACCGGCGATCAGTCCTCGATCGCGACCACGACGCCGGTGTCGCACGCGACGACGAAGCCGCGCGGGCTCGCGACGAGGCCGACGGGCGGCGGCGGCGTCACGACGCGGCCGCGCCGACAGGGCGCCTCACCGAGCGTGCGCACCGTGCCCGCCTCGTCGACGACGCCCGGGAAGCCGTCGGGCGTGACGAAGGCGGTGCGGCCCTCACTGTCGACGAGCACTTCGCCGAGGGGCGGACCGACCGCGCCCGCGTCCACGCCCGGCGTCGTCGCCACTTGCGTGCGCGCGCGCTCACGACCCTCACCATCGACGGCGACGATGGCGGTGCGACCGCCTTGCCAGGCGAGCGCCACCAAGTCGCCAGCGAGCTTCGCGCCCGCGTCGGCACGTGCGGCAGACGGAGCTCGCTCCGACGGTGGCCCGAGCTCTCCTCCGGCGAGGGCGTAGAGCGGGTCGCTGGCACGGCGACCGAGATCGAAGCGCGCGAGTCCGAGACCCTCGGACACGGCGACGAGCCGTCCGCCGCTCGCGATCACCGGCCCGGCGATCGCGGTCGTGAAGCGGCCGAGGCGAAGCGTCTCGCCGCCCGGCGGCCACGCCGCGATGCTCCCGTTTCGGAGCACCGCCATTACCGCGCCGTCGCCGACGAGGAGCTGGGAGCGCGCAAGGAGCGGGGCGGGGAGGAGCGCGCGCGCGCGCACGGCGCCGTCGCGATCGATCGCGACGATCGTCTCGTCGAGCGCGACGACCGCGCCGCCGTCTTCCAGCGAGAGCACCGAGGCTGCGAGCACCGGATCGGACGGTGCGCGTCCGGCGTCGCTCGCGTCGCTGAGTCGCGTCGCGTGCGTCACCACGCCGCCGCGGGCGACCACGATCTCACGCGCGCTCGTCGCGACGACGAGCGCGTCGTCCGAGAGGAGCGCCGCGGCGATCGGTGCTGCAGCGCCGAGCCGGAAGCGAACGGCTTCCTCACCGCCCTTGTCGATCTCGACCACCTCGGCCTTGCTCGACACGACCACGGTCTCGCCGGTCGCACGCGTGAGCGGCGGGACGAGGAGCGCCGACGCCAGGTCCTTCTTCCAGGCGATGCGCGGCGAGGCCGGGAGATGGGGCGCGCGCCCGCGGCGGCCGCTGTCGCCGCGCGCGGTCGGGCTCGCGCCGCGCGGCGCGCCGACCACGAACGTCGCCGGCGCGCGCGGGTCGATGCGCTGCGCGAGCGCTTGGGCCGACGCGCCGGCGACGACGAGCGCGATCACGGCGGCCCGCGCGGCGCGCCGGGCGCGCAAGGTCATCGGACCGTCGCTCCGAGCGGTGCCACCCACTCCGCTTCGAGCTCGGGCACCGCGGTTCCTCCGCTCGGCGGCGTGAAGATGCGCGTCGCGCGGCCCACGACGAGCACGCGCGTGCCGGGCTTGAGGTCGAGCTCGGCGCCGTGCACGACGCGGACGAGGCACGGCGGCTCTTTGCGCTCGCACGTCTTCGTGCTCTGCACGAGGAAGACGCTCTGGTGGTTCACGACGCGGAGGCCGGACAGCTCACCCTCGACGCTCGCCGGCTTCGGGCTTCCGGGCGCCGCGGTCTCGGCCGCCGAGACGAGGTCGGCGAATCGCGGCGTGCCTTGCGCCTTCTCGGCGGCGCGCGCTTGGGCCTCGAGCGCGTCGCTCCGCTGGAGCTTGAGCTTGGCGATGCGCGGCGCGGAGGAGGGCGCCGTCGCGCGGACCTCGATGGAGAGCTCCGCCGCGGTGGGCGCTCCGAACGGCTCGGAGAAGATGCCGCTCGGGTCTACGGACACGGGTCGACCGTTCACCGTAACTGTGGCGCCCTTCACGGTGCGCCCCGCGACGAAGAACCGATCGGCGCCGATGACGGTGCGCGCGAGCGGCGCGTCGACGCGGAGGGCCGGGATGCCGGCGCGCGCGGTCACGGCGCCCGTCTCGACGTGATCCTTGAGCGTGACCTCGTACTTCACCTCGCGCTCGATCGTGCGCGACTCGTCGGCCATGCCGGTGCAATCTTGCGAGACGTCGATGGGCAAGCTCGCTTTGCCTCCGGCGTCGAGCGCGACGGGCTTGCCGTCGAGCTTCACCGACGCGCCGGGCTCGGTCTCGACCATGATGGTGACGAGCGGCGTCGCGGCGGCGATGGATCCGAGATCGGCGTGAATGCGGTAGTGCACCGGCACGAGCGCCTTGACCTCTTCGTCGCGACCCATGCCCGGTCGGTCGAGGCGCAAAACGAGGGCGTTGTCGCCGACGCGGAGCGGCGCCGAGAGCTCGAGGTCGGTCTCCTTGCCCTTGAACTCCGCGCTCTGTCCGCCGAGCGCGACGCGCGTTCCATCGGGGCAGCTCGTGCACGCGAGGTGGAGCACGTCGGTGCCTTTCGGCGAGAGGCGCGGCTGGACGACGAGTGGGCTCGCGTTGCGAAGAATGAACGCGGCGGTTCCGCCGACGCCGAGGACGAGCGCGGCGAGACCTCCGGCGACGACGCCCATCGGGATGCCGCGTCGCGCGACCTTCTTGGGCGGCGCCGGCAGCGCTTCGAGCTCGAGCGGCGGCGGCGCGGGCGCGATGAATGCGCCCGTGAGGAGGGGGCCACCCGCAGGCGCGATTTGGGCGCCTGGTGGTGGCACCGCGCCCACCGCCGGCACGCCGAGCATCGTTCGATTCTCGTTCTCGACGGCGAGGCGCGGTCCGCCGCTCGCGGGCATCGCGCTCACGTGCGGCGGCTGCGGCGCGCTCGATCCCGGCTGGAGCGGCGCGATGCCAGGGACTGCGACGCCGAGCATGGTCTTCTGGCTGCCGGCGGGCGCTGCCGCCGGCGCGGGCGCGGCGCTCGGCCCGGGCGGCGGGGCGAGATTCGCGGCGGGCATGCCGAGCACCGTGCGATTCGCGGGTGCCGGTGCGGTGGGCCCCGCGCTCGGGGCGGCCGGCGGTGGAACGCGAAGGTCCGCAGCCGAGATGCCCAGTACGGTGCGCGCGCCGCCGTTGGACGGGCCAGACGGCGCGGTGGCCGGGGGGAGCGTCGCGCCGCACTGCGCGCAGAAGGTGGCGGTCCCCTCGTTCGCGGTTCCGCACTGCGGACAGCTCCGAGTCATGCCGGCCGAGTCTACCGCGCCAGCGTGGAATTCGTCGCGTTCCGCGACGCCGCGCGAGTTTGGCCTTGCGGTGGGGCTGCCGCTGGTAGACTGCACATCCGTGCGGGTCTACGTCCTCGGGAGCGGCTCGTCCGGCAATTCCGCGCTCGTCGAGAGCGGCGAGGACCGGCTGTTCATCGACGCGGGGATCGGACCCAAGCGGAGCGTCGAGATCCTCCGCACGCTGGGCGCGGACCTGTTCCCCAAGAGCGCGCTCGGCGTGGTCGTCACCCACGATCACGACGACCACTCGGCCAAGCTGGAGCCGATGGTTCGTGCGCTGCGCGCGCCCGCCTTCCTTCACGACGGCGTTCCCGCCCCGCGCGTTCGCCAGCGTTTCGAGGTCCGGCGATTCGACCCGACCGGCGCCTTTCAAGTGGGGCGCTTCATCGTTCGCGCCTGTCCGCTGCCGCACGACGCGCCGCAGGTCGCACTCCGCGTCGAAGCCGGCGGGACAGCGCTCGGTTGGGTGACCGATCTCGGACACGTCCCGCCCGCGCTGCCCGGTTTTCTCGAGGGGTGCCACACGGTTTTCCTCGAGGCGAACTACGATCTCGAGCTGCTCATGAGCGGGCCGTACCCGCCGCGGCTCCGTGATCGGGTCGCCGGGCCGTTCGGCCACCTCGACAATCGCGACACGGCGAAGCTCGTCGAGAGGCTGGCGCGCCTCGGCGTGGAGCGCGTGATCCTCGGGCACCTCTCGGCGGTGAACAACTCGCCCGAGCGCGCGCTCGGTGCGGTCCTGGGGCGCGCTCCCAAGCTCGAGGTGCGCGTGGTCGATCACGGCGTGCCGGTGGTCTTCGACGTGCCGCGCGCCGCCCGGGTCGGGGTGCAGCTCGCGCTCTTCTGACGGCCCGGTCCGGGCGGGCGTCTCTCCCCGGCGCGCCCCCCCTTTCGCCGGAGCCCGGCTGCGACTAAAGACGTGGGGTCTCGCTGCGTCAGGCCTCGTTTCGAGCGCCCGCCGGCGACCCAGCCCGTGAGAGCCGCCATGACCGACCAGAACACGACTCCCGAACGCATCGTCCACTGCAAGAAGCTCGGGAAGGACCTGCCCGGCCTCGCCAAGCCGCCGTATCGCAACGACCTCGGCAAGCGCATCTACGAGGAGATCTCGAAGGAGGCGTGGGACCAGTGGATCCAGCACTCGGTGCGGTTCGTGAACACGTACTGCGGGCCGGGCAGCAAGTACGACCTCACGACCAAAGAGGGGCAGGAGTTCATGTTCAAGCAGTGCGCGATCTTCCTCGGCTTCGAAAAAGGCGAGGAGGCCCAGACCGCGTTCGTGCCGCGCAAGGACGACGGCGGTCACGAAGGCCACTCGCACTGAGCCTCGACCGCGACTCGCGCACCGAAAGAGATCCCTGAAGTCGACATGAAATCCACGAGCACTGCGTCCGCGCGCCCGAGCCAAATCCCCCAAGACGGCGGCACCTCCGAGCCGAACGAGCTGGTGCTCGGCGTCTCGGGGTATGCGTTCCACGATCTCTTCGATCCGATGCGGCTCTCCGCCCTCCACGCGGACTTCGACGCGTGGTTCAAGAAGACGGCGCCGGAGGCGTACGCCACGTTCGACGCCTACCGCGCGTCGCGAGGCGAGGGGATGACGCCGCAGGCGAAGAGCGAGGCGCTCCTCGCGGCGGCGCCGTTCGTGAGCGCGTTCGTCGGTCGCTTGTTCAACGTCGAGGCCGAGCTCCTCGCGCTCCGCAACGCCGCGCAGGATCGCGCCCCGCTGTGGCGCTTCAAGCGCGACATCGCCAAGAAGCGGATCTTGGGCGCGAACGCTGGCAAGGCCTGGCAGTCCGCGGGGCGCGACGTCGCGCTTGCGAGTCGCGTGGCCCAGGCGGCCATCGGCGCGCTCGTGCCGGAAGGCAAGAACCTCGACGAGGAGCTGCGCGTCGCGCGCGGCGCGCTCTTCCTGCACGAGATCGACGAGACGGCGCGCAAGGTCGCCAAGGGCGGCGGCGCCGCGTGGACCGACGAGCTCGTCGCTCGGCGCACCGCTGCGGCGGGCGCCGTGCGCGCGATCGCCGTGCCCGGCGCCGAGGGCGCGAGTGACGAGGCCCTGGTGACGCTCGCGCTCGACGCGCTCGAGGCGTGGATCGCAGCGCGCCGCGCGGATCGCGGCGACGCTGCGGCGCACTGGCCGTCGCTCCACGCGCCGCACAACCTCGACTACGCGAACCTCGTCCAAATTCGCCGCCCGGATGCGTCGCTCCCCGAATCGTTCGTCGGCCCGGAGGGCCACGTGCGCGAGCGTGAAGGGTTCGCCCTCACCGATCGCCGTGGGAGCGCGCGCGAGGTCGAGCAAGAGATCGACTACTGCCTCTACTGCCACGACCGCGACAAGGACTCGTGCTCCAAGGGAATGCACGACGCAAAGACGGGCGAGCTCAAGAAGAACCCGATCGGCGTTCCGCTCGCCGGCTGCCCGCTCGAAGAGAAGATCAGCGAGATGCACTCGATGCGCGGGCAGGGCGATTCGCTCGCCGCGCTCGCGCTCGTCTGCATCGACAACCCGATGCTCCCCGGCACCGGCCACCGCATCTGCAACGACTGCATGAAGGCCTGCATCTTCCAGAAGCAGGAGCCGGTGAACATCCCGCAGGTCGAGACCCGCGTCTTGACCGAGATCCTCGCGCTCCCGTGGGGGCTCGAGATCTACGGTTTCCTCACGCGCTGGAATCCGCTGAACATCGCGCGGCCCTACGCCCGGCCGTACGGCGGGAAGAACGCGCTCGTGGTCGGCCTCGGTCCGGCGGGCTATACGCTCGCGCACCACCTCGCGTGCGAGGGCTTCGGCGTCGTCGCGATCGACGGCCTCAAGATCGAGCCGCTCCCCGAGGCGCTCGTGGGCTCCGAGAAGATGCCGCCGCGTCCGGTGAAGGACTTCCAGAAGCTCTACCTCGAGCTCGACGAGCGCGTGCTCCTCGGCTTCGGTGGCGTGAGTGAGTACGGCATCACCGTTCGCTGGGACAAGAACTTCCTCACGGTCCTCTACGTCACGCTCGCGCGTAACAAGAACGTCCGCGTCTACGGCGGCGTGCGCTTCGGCGGCACGCTCACGCTCGACGACGCGTGGGCGCTCGGCTTCGATCACGTCGCGCTCGCGGCGGGCGCCGGCAAGCCCACCATCATCGACATGAAGAACAACCTCGCCCGCGGCATCCGCAAGGCGAGCGATTTCTTGATGGCCCTCCAACTCACGGGTGCCTACAAAAAGAGCTCGATCGCGAACCTGCAGGTCAACCTGCCGGCGATCGTCATCGGCGGCGGCCTCACCGCCATCGACACCGCGACGGAGCTCCTCGCGTACTACGTGGTGCAAGTCGAGCGAACGCGCGCGCGCATCGAGTCGCTCACCGCGAACCTCGGCAAAGACGGCGTTCGCAAGCTCTTCGACGACGAAGAGTGGACGATGCTCGAGACGCACCTCGCGCACGCCGAGGCCATCGCCAGCGAGCGAAAGCTCGCCGCGGCCGAGGGCCGTGAGCCGCGCATCCAGCCGCTCTTGAGCTCGTGGGGCGGCGTCTCGATTTGCTACCGCAAGACGGTGCAGGACTCGCCGGCGTACCGCCTCAATCACGAAGAGGTCATCAAGTGCCTCGAGGAGGGCGTGCGCTTCGTCGAGAACGTCTCGCCAGAGGAGGCGCTGCTCGACGCGCGCGGCCACGTGAAGGGCGTCCGCTTCGTTCGCAAAAGCGGCGACAAGGTCGAGCTCCCGGCGCGTACGGTGTGCGTCGCCGCGGGCACGAGCCCCAACGTCACCTACGAGCGTGAGTACGAAGGCACCTTCGCGCTCGACGCCAAGGGCCAGTACTTCAAGGCTCACAAGGCGACGCGCGCGGCCGACGGCACGGTCACGCTCGAGCCGGTGAAGAACACCAAGGAGGGGTTCTTCACGAGCTACGCCAAGGACGGCCGCACGGTGTCGTTCTACGGCGACAACCACCCGCACTACGCGGGGAGCGTCGTCAAAGCGATGGCGAGCGCCAAGGATGGGCATCCGCACGTCGCGGCGCTCTTCCCCGAGCTCGCTCAAGTCGACGCGGCGCGCGTGCCCGCGCTCGCGGCGAGCCTGCGCAGCTTCTTCGGCAAGCTCGATTCGGAGCTCAAGGCCGAGGTCGTCGAGGTCAATCGCCTGACCTCGACCATCGTCGAGGTCGTCGTGCACGCGCCGCTCGCGGCGCGGCGCTTCAAGCCCGGTCAGTTCTATCGCCTTCAGAACTTCGAGATGCTCGCGCCCATCGTCGAAGGCACGCGGCTCGCGATGGAAGGCCTCGCGCTGACCGGCGCGTGGATCGACGAGGAGAAGGGCCTCATGGGCACCATCGTCCTCGAGATGGGCGCGAGCTCGCGGTTGTGCGCGGCGCTCAAGCCCGGCGAGCCGGTGATCCTCATGGGGCCGACCGGCGCCCCCACCGAGATCGAGGCCAAGGAGACGGTGCTCCTCTGCGGCGGCGGCCTCGGCAACGCCGTCCTCTTCTCGATCGCCCGCGCGTTCAAGGCGCTCGGATCGAACGTCCTCTACTTCGCCGGCTACAAGTCGGGCGCCGATCTCTTCAAGCAGGACGACATCGAGCGCTACACCGACCAGGTCATCTGGTCGACCGACTCGGGCCCCACGATCACGCCGCGCCGCCCCGGCGACGCGCATTTCCGCGGCAACATCGTCCAGTCGATGGTCGAGTACGCGAACGGTCGCCTCGGTGATCCGCGCTTCCGCTTCCGCGACGTGAGCCGCATCATCGCCATCGGCTCCGACCGCATGATGAACGCGGTGCGCGAGGCTCGTCACGGCGTCCTGCAGCCGCTCCTCGATCCGCGCCACATCGCCATCGGCAGCATCAACTCGCCGATGCAGTGCATGATGAAAGAGATCTGCGCGCAGTGCCTCCAGAAGCACGTCGATCCGGCGACCGGCAAGGAGAGCGTGGTCTTCAGCTGCTTCAACCAGGACCAGGAGCTCGATCGCGTCGACTTCCATCACCTGCGCGAGCGCCTCCGCGCCAACTCGATGCAGGAGAAGCTCGCCGACGCGTGGCTCGCGCACCTCCTCAAGGCGAACCCCGAGGTGCTTCGCGTCTGAGGGCGCGCGCGCCCGTCGTGTCGATGGCCAACGTGTCCCGCTTTTCGGTCGACGGCGTCTTTTGGCGCAAGGCGGCGGCGTTCGGTGCCCAGCACGGCCCGGGGTGGTGGATTCGCTGGAGCCCACCGATCATCGGTGCCGCCGCGGCCGCCATCCTTCCCGGCCCGCGCGCGAGCGTCGTACGCAACCTGCATCTGATCCGCGGAGAGAAGGGCCCGGTGCGCGACGTGACGGAGGTCGCGCAGACGTTCGCCGCCTACGCCGGGTGCTTGGCGGAGATCCTCGCGGCGGGCTCCAAGAACGCCGGGGCGCCCGACGCCGTGCTCGTCGGTCGCAAGCATCTCGACCGCGCGGCGGCGCTCGGTCGCGGCATCCTCGTCGCGACGATTCACAGCGGCGGCTGGGAGCTCGTGGGTCCGCTCCTCGCGAGCTATCGGCGCAGCAAGCTCGTGATGGTCATGGAGGGCGAGCGCGACGCGGGCTCGCGCGCCATCCAGGACGCGGCGCGTAAGAAGAACGGGCTCGAGGTCGTCCACGTCGGCGAGGACCCACTCTCGTCGCTGCCGATCCTACGGCACCTCCGCGAAGGTCACACCGTGGCGATGCAGATCGACCGCGTCCCGCGCGGCATGCGTGGCGTCGACGTGCGCCTCTTCGGCGGCCCGTTCCGCGTGCCGCTCGGCCCGCTTCGCATCGCGCAGGTGTCGGGCGCACCGCTCGTTCCCATTTTCGCCGCGCGCACGGGTTACCGGCGCTACGTGATCGAGGCGGGCCCGCCGGTCGTCTTGAGCCGAAAGGCCGACGACGCCGAGGTCGCGCGGGCCGCCCAGTCGATGGCCAACGTGATGGGCGAGTTCTTGCGCGACCACCCCACGCAGTGGTTCCACTTCCACGGCGCATCGCCGCCCTGAGTGGCGCGGCCGCGAAATAGGGACGCTGCACGCTTTCGGCTTTCGTCCGCGCGCTGTGCATGCTTGTCTCCCGAAAAATCCGCATGACCACTCGCTTTCACGTCGGCGCCAAAGCCCTTTCGAGCACCATCGACGCGTACGCGAAGCGCTTCGACCTCTTGGAGGTGCGCCTCGCGGATCGCGCGCCGACGGAGGCGTCGCTGCGTCGCTACCGGAAGAACGTGCCGCCGCACTTCGAGTTCGTGGTGGTCGTGCCGCCGGCGGTGGCCGCGCTGAAGCCCTCGGCGGCGTTCGACGCTGGGCTCGCGCAGACCAAGGGCGCGGTGACGGCGCTCCAAGCGCGCACGGTGCTCGTGTCCACGCCGCCCGAAGTCACGCCCGCCGCGGTGTGGCGCGACCGCATGAAGTCCCTCCTTGCCGCGCTCCCGCGCGACGCGTCGCAAGTCGTCTGGGAGCCGCACGGCGTCTGGGAGATCGAGGAGGCGGCGCGCGTCGCCAAGCGCTGGGACGTCGTCCTCTCCGTCGACGCCGCGCGTGAGGAGGTGCCGCCCGGGCCCGTCGCCTACGTTCGCCTGCCCACGCTCGGTGCCGCGCGCTCGTACAGCGAGGCCATCTTGGAGCGCGTCGTTCAGCGCGTCGGCGATCGCCGCGAAGCCTTCGTCGTGATCGAGACGAGCTCGGCGCTCAAGGAGTGCAAGACGCTCCGCCGACTCGCGCAAGGCCCAGGCAAGCGCGCTCCCAAGGGCGGGGGAGGCCTCGTCATTCGCCCCCGCGCGACGGCGCTCCGCGTGCGGGACGACGAGCAAGAGTGATGGACCCGCGTCGTACGGTCGTAGCCTCCCAGCCTGGCGTCGCCGCAGCGGCCGCCGAGCTCCCGCTCACGGCGAGCGCGGTGGATCGCGTCGTCGCAGGCGTGTTCGCCGCCGTGGCGCTCAGTCCGTCGGTGCTGTTCGGCCCCGTGCAAATCCTCCTCGGCGGCGGCGGCCTCGGGACGTTCGCGATCGACGGCCGCGTTCTTCAGCCGGGCAAGGGCGCGCCGCGTCCGCGCGGCTTCACGGCGGACGATGCGATCCCCGACGCGGCGTGGGTAGCGGTGCCCACGCTCCCGGGCGCGCTCTCCGCGGCGCTGGCGCTCGTGCGGACGACGACGCTGGGCCGCGTCGCCGGACCGGCCATCGAGCTCGCGAAGGAGCGCTCCGCCGGCCGCGCCAAGCTCCTCAAGCTGCTCGGTCGCCGCGGCGGCGCGTCCTTCACCGATCGCGAGCTCGTCGACGAGCTGACGAACGCGTTCGGTCGTACCGCCGGTGGCTTGCTCACCGCCGAAGATCTCGCCGAGCCCGACATCCAAGCCTCGCCGGCCACGATCACCACGCTGCCCGGCACCAAGGGATCCCTCGCGCGCGTGCCGTGGTTCGAGCCGCGCGAGCCGAGCGCGGACAGCGTCGTGCACGTCGTCGCGTGCGGCGACACGCGCGGTCGCTTCGTCGTCGCTTGCTACGAAGACGCGCGCGACGGCGTGGCGCTCGAGTCACTCGATCTCGTCATCCCCCGGCTCGCCGAGCCGGTGCGGCGCGGCGAGGTTCGCGTCCGCCCGGGCGCGGCGCGTCTCGCGTCGGCCCCGATCGCGCTCGCGCTCGCCGAGGGCACCGCGCTCGCCGCGGCCGGGCGTGCCGGGCGCGACGCGGACGACGGCCTCGAGTCGGTCGCCAAGTCGGTGGTCGCCTCCGAGTGGACCGGCGCGACGGGCGTCGTGGGCGTCGTGCGCTCGCGCGAAGGCGCCGCGCCACTTTGAGCACGTCGCGCGCCGAGTACGGACCGCCGCTATCGTGCACAAACGACGAAACCCGAGCTCCCCAAGGGAGCTCGGGCCAGTGACTCCGTCAGGCTCGGATCAGAGCTTGACGCCGTAGCGCGCCGCGTAGGCGACGACGCCGATGCGGTCGATCGTGCGGATGTCGCGCGTCGTCAGCTTGAGCGTGACGAAACGGCCGAGCTCCGGCACGTAGACCCGACGCGTCTGGATGTTCACGTTCTGCCAGCGCTTGGTCTTGATGTTGGAGTGCGAAACGTTCTGCGCCTTCAACTTGCGCTTGCCGGTGATGTCGCTCTTGGCCATGGCCGCTGGATTCCTGTTCGGGCTCGCACGAGACTCTCGGCGGGCGGGACGCGGGAAACTGGCGGAGATCGCCCGCATTGTCAAGGGCCGTTCCCCTCGAACGGTGAATTTCCGTTCCGGGGTTCGCCCCGCCAACGCGCCGAATCAGGGCCGGACTTTCCCCAGGAGACGCGCCAGCGAGCGGCAAAAGAGCGCGATTTCGTCGAAGCGTGGGCCCCGCTCGAGCGTTGCCTCGTTCATGTAGAGGCGCCGGGCGAGCTCGACCTGGACCGCGTGGACGCCGTCGCGCGGGCGGCCGTAGTGCCGCGTCGTGTAGCCGCCTCGATAGGGGTCATCGTGCCGGACCGAGAAGCCGGCGCGCCTCGCTTCGGCGTCCACGACGTCGATGAGCGCGCCCGCAGCGGTGGTCCTTCCCTGGGTGCCGGGCACGACGTCGGCTCGCTCGTCGCGGCGCGAGGGCGCGGCGACGCCGTGCGGGACGCGGGGGCTCGATGGCATCGAGTGGCCGGCGAGCACGATGGCGTACCCGAACGTGGCCCGCTTTCGCTCGATGAGCGCCCGGAGCGCGGCGTGGTACGGGCGATGGATGGTGCGGATGCGCTCGTCGAGCTCGGCGCGGCGCAGGGGGCGGGCGAGGGCGGGCTCGCCGTCGGTCGTGAGGCGCCACACGAGGCCGCGCGGCATCGAGCCGGGCATGCGCGGCGGGCTCGCCGTTGCCGAGGTCTCGACGGCCGCCTCGTCCCAGTCGTCCTCGCTGCGATTGAGATCGAGCACGTACCGCGACGTCCGCGCGACGAGGAGCGTGGCTCCTTCTTCGATCGCGCCGGCGTAGAGCGCATCGACCCACAAGTCCGCGTCACGCCCGAGCGCGCGCACCGGCGCGACGAGCGGCGCCATGTACGCGGGCGGCACCCAGGTGCCGGCGTGCGGCACCTCGACGATCACCGGCGTCTCGCCGCGCGCGGGCTCGCTGACCGTGAAGAGGTCCACCCACGACGAATATCACGCCCCGCGGCTCACGCGCGCGGGTGAGCCTTCTGGTATTGCCGCCGGACGTGGTCCTGCGCGACGCGGGTGTAGATCTCGGTCGTCCCCAAGTCGGCGTGTCCGAGCATCGCTTGCACCGCGCGGAGGTCGGCTCCGCCTTGGAGCAGATGCGTCGCGAAGCTGTGCCGGAGCTTGTGCGGTGAGATCGGCGTCGTGATGCCCGCCACACGGGCCATGCGCTTGACGATCTTCCAGAAGCCTTGGCGGGTGAGCTTCTTTCCGCTGGGTGACAGAAACAGGGTCTTTTCGCCTTCGCGGCCGCGGAGAAGGTGCGGGCGGACGTGCTCGAGGTAGGCGTCGACGTGGCGCAGCGCGACCTCGCCGAGCGGAACGAGCCGCCGCTTGCCGCCCTTGCCGAACGCGGAGACGAGGCCGCGTTGGCGGTCGACGTCGGCGAGCGTGAGCCCGACGAGCTCGCTGACGCGCAGGCCCGACGCGTACATCACGTGGAGCATGGCCGCGTCGCGCAGACCGCGCGGCTTGGTGACGTCGGGGGCGGCGAGCAGTCTCGAAATCTCCTCGAACGAGAGGACGCGGGGCAAGCGACGCCCGAGCCGCGGTCGTTCGACGAGGAGCGTCGGGTCTTCCGCGATGGCGCGCTCCCTCACGAGGAACTTGAAGAAGCCGCGGAGCCCCGAGAGCTGGCGCGCGCTCGAGCGCGCCCCGAAGCCCCGTTTGACGTTGGTCGCGAGCAGGGCCGTCACGATCTCGGGACCGATGCGATCGACCGGCGTCTCGCCCGCGGAGCTCGCGAGGGCGTTCAAGTCGCGCGCGTAGGCCTCGAGCGTGTTCTTGGAGAGCGCGCGCTCCACGCGGAGGTGGTCGAGGTAGGCGTCGATCCAGCCGCTCAGCTCCATCGTGCGCCTCCGTCGGACGCGTGCGCGAGCGACGCATCTCGGCTCACGGCGGCACCTGCGTGACGCGACCGGCCGCTTCCATGGCGCGCCTCCCCAGATTGAGCTGCGCCTCGACGGCGGCGAGCTCGGTCTGCACGTCGTGACTGCGGAGGGCCGCTGCGTAGCGCGGGAGCTCGCTGCGACGGGCACGTGCGACGTCCAGGAGCTCGCGCTTTCGCTCCGCGCCCCACGACGATTTCACCGGCGTGGTGTCCGCCACCTGCACGACCCGGTCGGCGAGGGGAACGGCGCGCGCGTCGACCAGCCCGGCCGCTTTGTCTCCGTCGGTGCGCGCGACTTGGCCGACCTCCCGGAGCGCCGTCTCGACCTCCATGTCGGCCGCGAGCACGGCCTCGAGAGCGCGCGCATCCACACGAGCCTCGGACAGAATCGGCTCGGGCTCCTTGCGGCTGCACGCCAGCGAGAAGAGCAAAAAGAGCGCGCCGACGGCCCTGCGGTCACCCACCATGTACGGGCACATTCTGGTCTCGCGTCGTCCAGGGGCCAAGTGAACCGCCGTCGTCCGGGTCGGAATCGTTCGTGCTCGAACGATGCTGCAGATCTCCCTGTTTGACATCGGAGCCGCTGCCCCACTACCTTCGGCGCCGCTCGGGCCGGGTCGCGTCCGGGTCGGCGAGCTCGCCCTCCCAGAAACGCTCGGTTCAGTAAGGATTTCAGGAGCTTCGATGGCCGACGAGAAGAAGCCGAAGATCGACCTCAAGGCCCGCCTCGGCAAGAACGCCGCGGCGGGTGGCGCTACGCCGCCGCCTCCCACGACCGGGAGCGGCACGCCGGTGCCCGTTCCGGTGCCGCCGCCGCCCGCATCCAAGATGCCGGCGCCGATGCCGACGCCCGGCGCGATGCCTGGCATCCCGGTCGGTCCGGCCATCGACGCTTCGAACCCGCTCGCCGCCGCGCTCGCGCAGGCCGCCGCGCCTCCGCAGCCGGTCCACGTGATGCCGCCGCAGCCGCAGCGCATCGAGGTCGACGAGATGGCGGTCCAGCAGGCCCGCAAGTCGGCCCAGAAGCAGGGCTTCGCCATCGCCGGCATCGCGGCGGTCGCGTTCCTCGGCGTCGGCTGGGTCGCAGGTCAGGCTTCGGAGGCCGGAAACGCCCGCACCAAGAGCAAGGCGGACGCCGCCGAGCTCGCCGCGGACGTCAACAAGGCGAAGGCCACGCTCGACACGCTCGCCAACAAGCTCGACGAAGGTCGGAAGCAGCTCGCGGCACGCAAGTTCCCCGACCAGCTCAACAAGGATCTCGGCGGTCTGAACGTCGACTTCGACGGCACCAAGCTCGCGGGGCGTCGCTTCAGCGGCTTCCCCACCGAGACGACGCAAAACCTCGTCGAGTTCGTCACGCAGGTGCAGGCGCTCAACGATCGGAAGCGCATCCTTCAGGGCTTGATGTCGCGCCTGCAGAAGCCGATCACCGAGCAGTTCTCGGCCGCGCCCGATGCGGTCACGATCTCGCAGGTCGTTGCGGTGCAGAAGGATCCCGGCGGCAACGCGGTCGCGTTCCTCGCGGCCCTCGCGACGCCCATCAAGGGCACCGCGAGCAAGTTCGACATCCCCGCCGAGCTCACGTTCACGAACCCGGGCGGCAGCGGCAACGCGACGGCGCCGGCGTACAAAGGCGGCGACCTCCTCGCCAAGCCGGGCGCGATCTACGTCGCTCCGGGCAGCTTCTCCAAGGTGTGCCCGAACGAAACGGCCACCGCCTCGGCGCAGCTCATCGTCCAGATCGGCAACGCCATCAAAGACATCAAGGGCGAGCCCGTGCCGCAAGGTCAGCAGGACAACCCGAACTTCGAGCAGAAGCCGGGTCTCAGCGACCGCGCCGACCGCCTCGTCAAGAGCCTCCAAGCGGTCAAGTGACGGCCGCGATGCGTTCGTCGGTCACGCGCGGACGTGGCCGACGACGAGCGCGTCTCCCGTCGTGTCGTCTTCCGTGACCTCGATCGCGACGTAGCCACGCGCGAGGAGAGCGGTGGCGTGCGCGGCGCGCGTGCGCGGGCTCTCGCCGACGCGGGCGCCGAGGACGCGCGCCATGAGGCCGGGCCTCTTGGGCGCGAGGAAGAGCGCGGCCGCGCCCGGCGTGAGCGTATCCGCGTGCGGCAGGCGTGCGGCGACGGCGTCGAGCGTCTCGTCGTCGTCGTGCTCGAGCGCGATCGATCGCGCGTCGTCGTCGAAGCCCGCGTGCCCGAAGGGGGCGCGAGGCGGCGCGCCGCGCGCGCCCGGTGCCCGCAAGAGCCGCAGCGCGCTGGGCTTCACGGCGTCGCCGTGGCGGTGCGGGGCGGCACGATCTCCACTTTCACGACGCGGCGCTCGTCGGCGTCGCGCACGATGAGCTGAAGACCGTCGATGGTGAAGGTGGCGCCCACCTCGGGGACGCGTCCGGAGCGCGCGACGAGCATGCCGCCGATCGAGTCGAACTCACCCTCGGTGGGAATGTCGCGCCCGAGCTTGGTCTCGAGATCGGCGATCGGCACCGCGGCGTCGGCCAAGAGTCGACCTTCGCCGAGATCTTGGATCGGGACGTCCGCGTCGGTGTCGTACTCGTCGCGGATGTCGCCGACGATCTCCTCGATGATGTCCTCGAGGGTCACGACGCCGCTCGTGCCGCCGAACTCGTCGCTCACGATCGCCATGTGGAGGCGCTTGCCGCGCATCTCGCGCAGGATGCTCAAGATCGGCTGCGTCTCGACCACGAAGAGGACCGGCGTACGAACGAGCTCTTCGAGCTTGGCTTGGGCGACGCGGCCGTCACGAACGACCTGGAAGAGATCCTTCGCGTAGAGGAGGCCCACGACGTTGTCGAGCGACTCGCGGTACACCGGGTAGCGCGAGTGGCCTTCGGTCGTGACGAGATCGAAGGCGTCCTTGACGCTCGTCGTGACATCGATGCCCACGATGCGAGGCCGCGGCACCATCACCTCGCGCGCGGTGAGATCCTTGAACTCGAGCACGTTGCGGATCATCTCCGCCGATTCGTTGGCGAGCGTGCCGCTCCGCTCGCCCTCTTGCACGACGAGCTCGACTTGGGTCTCGGTGGTGCGGGCGTCGACCGGGGGCGTCTCGGGAACCGTGCGCGCGATGAGCCGACCCAGCCAGGCGAGCGGCTCCGCGATCGGCGCGACCAACCACTCGAAGGGGCGGCCGAAGCGCAGCGCGAACGCGCCGAAGGCCTCGGCGCGTCGCCGCGCGATGGAGAGCGTCACCTCGGCGAGCGTCCCGTAGACGCCGACCGACGCGAGCATCGACGCGAAGAGGCTCACCGTGTGCGAGAAGCCCGCGCGGTCGCCGGCGCGCAGGAAGAACGCCGCGGCCACGGTGATCGCGATGACCCGGCAGACGAGCCAGCGCGCGAGGATGCGTTGACGATCCTTCGCATACCGGTGGAAGGGGGTCGGCTCGGTCGAGTCGAGGAGCACCGTGAGCCGCGCTTCGGGCAGCGACACGAGTGCGCGGTCTGCGGCGGCGAACACCGATCCGACCGCCGCCGTCGCGGTCGCGGCGAGGATCCAAATCGTGATGGCGCTACTACCTGGACTGTCGAGCACGTCCTTTGGTTCGCGCGCCGGAGCGCCCGAACCCCCTCGAGTGAACGTAGCCCAGTCCGCCGAGTGCCCCGACCGAATTCTTTGCGCGACGTGGTCAAGTGTTCGAAATGTATTGTGTATATGGCGATCTTTGCCATGCCACACAACCGCGCGCCCGAGGGCGCCGATGAACGACCATGGTCCGCGCAACCGCGCCCACTGACGCTCCGCTTCCCACTGATCGAAGGCCCGCTCCGCCGACGGCGCGCGCCGAGTCTGCCGGCCGCTGCTTCAGGTCGTGTCTGGTCGGCGAGACGGCACCGCGCGCCCCCGGGTCGTCCGATGTCGCCGTGGCCTCCGAGCCGATCGTCGTCGCTTCCGATGTCGGTGGCTCACCGGCCGGCCGCCGTCGCGACCCAGATCGCTGGGCCGACGCCGAACGCGACGATGGCGGGGCCGCCGAGGTCGAGCGCCCCACGGTGATCGCCGAAGGCGCCGCCGCATTCCCGTTCGCGCTATCGCCGTCGGCGAGCGTGGTGGCGGCGCCCCCGACGTCGCCGCTTCCCCCGACCGTCACCGAGATCGTGCGGGCGGTTGCGATCGGGGGCGACGGCCGACGCGCGACCGTGCGCCTCGAGCTCGGAGGGCGCGTGCTTGGCCGCGACGCGGGCGCGCTCGTCGTTCACGGCGACGGAGACGAGGTCGCGATCGAGCTGTCGCTGGACGGCGCGGTGGTCGACGTCGAGCGCGCCCGCGAGCGCGTCTCGGCGCGCCTCGCCCAGCGCGGCGTTCGCGTCCGGTCGTTCGACGTGCGTTGAGCGCTCACCCGCTTCGAAGCACGCGCATCACGTTCTCGCGAAGGATCTTGGCGATCACGCGCTCCCCGAAGCCCGCCGCGAGGAGCGCATCCGTGAGGCGTGGAAGGCCGGTGGGATCTTTGAGCGCCTGCGTGGGAACGATGAAGCCGTCCCAGTCGCTGCCGAGGGCCGGCGCGTCTTCCCCGGCGACGTCGATGATGTGACGGAGGTGCGCGACCACCGGCGCGAGCCCTTCTCCGCCGACGAACCGCGGGCAGAAGATCACGCCCACGCAGCCGCCGGTGTTCGCGGCGGCGCGGATCTGAGCGTCGTCGATGTTTCGCCAGTGCTCGAACGCTCCGAGGACGCCCGTGTGGCTCACGAGGACGGGGCGCTTGGCCATCGCGCAGGCGTCGAGGAATCCGCGCCGGTTGATGTGCGCGAGATCGACGATCACGTTCTCCGCCTCGCATCGCTCGACGAGCGCACGACCCCACGCCGTGAGCCCGGCCCCGTCGTCGCGGCCGCGACCGTACGCGGGCGAGCCCGCTTCGTTCGCGCTGAAGTGGAGGAGGCCCAGGTAGCGCACGCCGCGCCGCGCGAACTCGGTGAGTCGGCCGATGTCGCCCTCGAGCGAGTGCGCGCCTTCGATCCCGAGCAGCGCGCCGACGGCGCCCGCGGCGCGCGCCGCTTCGATCTCGTCCGCGGTGCGGACGAGACGGAGGTCATCGGGTCGCCGCACGATGGCCTCGTCGAGCGCATCGATCTGCTCGTGGATGGCGCGCGCGAGCCCGCGCTCGCTGCGAAATCGTCCCACCGGCAGGGAGACGAGGCCGAAGAACTGGGCGCCGACGCCGCCCTCGCGAAGGCGCGGAACGTCGACGTGCCCGCCCAGCGCGGCGCGCGGGAGCGGAGCCTCGTGGCGGCGGTGGAGATCGTATCCAACCCACCGGCTCCACATGAGCGTGTCGGCGTGGAGATCGATCGCCGGATGAGCGTGGTGGAGAGCGCGCGCCTCGTCCGACCCTTGCATCGACGCGGATCATACCTGGCGCCGCTCGGCGGCGGATCGGGTTCGTGCTACGGATTGCGCGTGGACGCGGCAGCGATCGCGCGTGGGCGGGTGCTCATCGTCGGTGCGGGCGGCATCGGCTCGCCAGTGGCGCTCGGGCTCGCACACGCCGGGGTAGGGACGATCGGCATCGTCGACGACGATCGCGTCGAGCGCTCCAACCTCCATCGGCAGATCCTGTTCTCCGACGACGACGTCACGTCGGGGCGAACGAAGCTCGACGCCGCCGCGCGCGGCCTCGCGCGTCTCCTCCCGGACGCGCGCTCCTCGCTCGTTCTCCACCACGAGCGTCTCCTCCCCGAGAACGCGCGCGCCCGGATGCGCGACTACGACGTCGTCGTGGAAGGCGCCGACAACTTCCCCACGAAGTTCCTCGCCGCCGACGCCGCCGCGCTCGAAGCGAAGCCCATCGTGCACGCCGCCGCGGTGGGCACGATGGGCACGGTGCTCGCGGTCTCTTCGGAGGGGCGTCCTTGCTACCGATGCCTGTTCGAGGACATGCCCGCGGAGGATCCGCCGAACTGCGCGCAGGCGGGGGTGGTCGGACCGCTCCTCGGGCTCGTGGCGGCGTACGCGGTCGATCTCGCGCTCGCGCTCGTGGTCGGTGATCGCACGCGCGCGGGGGAGCTCGTGCGCATCGACGTCGCGGGCCTTCGTCCGCGCGCGCGCACGGTGGCGGTCGCACCGCGCGCGAGCTGCCCATCGTGCGGCGACCCGCGCGCGCCGAGCGTCGATCCGGCGCGCTACGTTCCGCCATGGGCCTGTGAGGTGCGCTCGTGAAGCCCGCGCACTTCCGCTATGTGCGTCAGATGCAGGTTCTCGGCGAGTCGGCGCAGGAGGCCTTCGCCGCCGGCAACGCGAGCGTTCCAGGCGACGATCTCGCCGCCGCGGTGGCGGCGCTCTACCTCGCCGGGAGCGGGGTGGGGCGCCTCTCGCTCTCGAGCGAACGAGTCGCGGCCGCGGTCCGCGCGCACAATCCGTCGATCGAGGTGGGCGTGCCTCGCTCGCTCCCTTCGCCTTCGGTGTACGGGTCGGAGCTGCCGCCGCTCCGGCACCCATCGGCCGCGGCGCTCGCGAACGGCGCCCTGCTGGCGCTGGACGCGCTCCGCTCGCTCGCTCCGCCCAAGGCGTAATTCCCGAGCGCGGCGCTTCGTCGCGACGTTCGGTTGGGGAAAACGTGGCGGCGTGGCACGATTCGGAAGAGATGCGTCCCTGGTCGCTCGCGCTTTCTTCGGCGGCCGTCGCCCTCTTCGTGACCGCCGCGCCGGTCGCGCGCGCGGATCTCGGCGCCGACGCCGCGCGGGTCGCGGCGGCTTGGCGCGCCGCCGGGGCGGAGGTGACCAGGCTGCCGACGCGATTCTTGTGGGACGAGCAAGCGCTCACGGTCCGCCTTCCCGAGACCGCGTCACCGGGGAAGTCGCCCGGTCCCGTCGCGCGCGCGTGCACGACGGTGGCGCTCGTCGCGGCCCGCGGCACGAGCTTCCGCGCCAAGCTCGGCGGAATCGACGACCCCGAGGGGCGCGATCGGAGCCCGAGCATCGCGGGCGTCGCCGAGCTCACGCGCTGCGACGGCGACATCGATCGAATCATCGTCGCGGGCGACGCCGGCCGCGGCGCGGTCGAGATCGTCGTCGCGATTGGGCCGAAGCCGGCGCCGCCGCTCCGCGAGGTCTTGCCAGAACGGACGGGTGGCGTCGTGGTCAACACGTCCGAGCCGGGGCCGCTGCCGTCGTTGCCACCCGCGCAGAAGCGCATCGAGGCTGCCGAAGGTCGCGCCCTCTCCGAGGGCGCCGCCCTCGCACCCCGTGAGCAGCTCACCGCGCGCGCCGACGGCACTGGGCTCACCGAGGTCGATCTCGAGCCGGGCTGTCATCGCATCGAGCTCCTCGCGAGCGAGCTGGCGGCGGGGAGCCGAGCTCGCTTCGACGTCGACGCGGAGCTGCGCGACACCGACGACGACGCTCTGCTCGCGCGCGACCGCAGCGAAGCCGCGGACGCACGCCTCTACACCTGCGTCGGCGGCGCTGTGGTCGGTGCCGTCGCGTTCGCGGGCGCGCCGCCGCAGGGGACCGTCACGCGCGTCCTCGCGAGCTGGCCCATCCCCGATGTTGTGCCGCGCACGTGGGGCTCTCCGGTGCGCGCCAAGATGGCCCAGGCCCTCCTCGCGCGCGGCGTCGCTCGCTTGCCGGCGGCGCCGATCTACCTCACCCAAGGCGGAGTGGGGCTCACCAGCGTCAGCGTCGACGTCGAGGGGGGTGCTTGTTACGTGGCCACCGTCGCGGGCATCCGCGGCCGCTTTCGGCAGCTCACGCTGCGCGCGAGCGTTGGCGCCATCGAGTCGAGTGACGAGCGGGGCGCGGTCGACGAAGCGGGGGCGGTTGCATTCTGCACGCATGATCGCCACGCGGTGAAGCTCGACGTCGAGGCGCGCGGCACCGTACCTTGGTGGGCCCTCGCCCTGTATCGACTGTCGAGCGGCGCGTGGGAGACCAAGCGATGAACGTCCGCCTCGTCCTCGCCTCGTGCGCGATCCCGATCGTTGTCGGGTGTGGCGCCGAGCCACCGCCGCCGCCCGCCGTGCCCGTCGGTCCGCCGATGCCGAAGCTGGTTGCTGGGTCGCTCGATGCCCGCGTCGTCCTCGGGGATCTTCCCGATCGGGCGGTGCGACTCGGCGCCGGCCCTGGACGGGTCGTCGTCGCGGGTGAAGTGGTCGAAGGAGAGCGCGGCGGCGGCTTCGTGGAGCTGAGCGGCGACGAGTGTCTCCTCAGCTACGCGCGGGGCTCGAGCTCGGTCGACGATCTCGACCTCGCGATCTTCGCCGAGGAAGGTCACCCGCTCGCGGCCGACGAGCGCCCCGACGCGCAGCCCACCGTCGTGCTCTGCCCGCCGACGCCCAAGCGGGTCTACGTGGCGGTGCACGCGGCGAGTGGGCAGGGGCTGCTCGCGGTGGCGGTGCACCTCGTGCCCAAGGAGCGTGCGGCCGAGGTCGCGCGCGGGCTCGGCGCGCGCGGACGGAGCTCGGAGGGACCGAAGCCGGCGGAGGCATGGCCCGGCCTCGACGATCGCGTGCGCGCGCACCGGGTCGAGGTGGGAGGCAAGTGGGAGGAGCTTCGTCGCATCGCGCTGCCGGTCGACGCGCGCGTGCCCACGACGTTGTCCCTTCCGATCGAGGAAGGCGCGTGCGTCGACGCGCTGGTCGTCCCCGAGGATGAGGTCGGCGTCATCGAGGCCGAGGCCACGGACGAGACGGGGCGCATCCTCGGTCGTGCGCGCGATGGCGCGCGGGCTCGCTCGCTGACGATCTGCTCGCCACTCGCCATGTCCGGCACGCTCTCGATTCGGCCGCACACCGGCAGCGGGAACGTCGCTGTCGTGCTCTCACGCGCTCGCGGCGAGGTTGCGCGCGACGTCGCGGCCCGGACCACGGTCGCGTGGGCCGCGAGCGCGCTACCTCTCGAGGCCGCCCGTGGCGCGCGCGAGCGCGAGCTGGCCAAAGCCGCGTATCCGCCGGCCGCCACCACGACGAGCGGTGTCCTCGCGCTCGGGAGGCGCGTCACGGTCCCGCTCCGCCTCCCGACGCAAACGGGTTGCAATCGCATCGACGTCGTCGCGGGCGCGCCGCTCGCGCTGGTCGACGCGACGGTCTGGGACGGGACACGGCTCTTGGGCGGCAACGAAGGCGCGGGCGCGCTCACGCTCTTCGTGTGCGGTCGGGCCAAGGCCGATCTCGAGCTCGAGACCCGCGGGCGCCCCGGCCCCTTCAGCGTGCTCGCGCGCCCGGAGACGTGGCAGAGCCCGGTCTTCATGAAGAGCCCGCTCGCGTCGAGCCGCATGCTCGGGCGCGCAACGAGCGGCGTCCTCGCCTTGCACGAGGGCCGCGCGCTCGTCGTCCGCTCGCTGCACCTCGATCCGTCGACGCGCGACGTGGTCACCCGCGAGGTGCTGCCCGGGCAGTGCCTCCGGATCGCGGCCGGCTCCGAGGGGCAGGGGACGGGGGTCGAGCTCCGGGTGTTCGAGGTCCGCTCCGGTGAGGAGATCGATCGCGCGGGCGGTGAGCACGGCGCCACGGTGCGAGCCTGCGCCGATCCGGATCATCCGCGCGAGGTGCGCGTCGAGGCGCGCGTCACCGCGGGCATCCTCGACGTCGTCGTCGGCGAGCGAAGCGTCGCGGGCGGCCCCTGACCGGCGTGCTCAGCCGACTTTGAGCGCTTCGAGCGCGCGGTCCGCCACGTCCCGATCGAGGCCGTCGATCGCCACCGCCGGTCCGCGACGCGGCACGAGGACGAGACGGCATTTGCCGCGCACGCTCGTCGTGAGCCCCGCGAGCCCGAAGTCGATGGCGACGCCTGCGGCGATGATGACGAGCCCCAGCGCGAGGAGAGAGGGTGACGCCGCGCGCGTCCCGTCGACGAGGAGCGACACCCCGAGGTAGCTGCCGATGGCGAGCGCAAAGAGGCCCGCGTAAAACGCGACGCGCGGGTAGCGCACCTCGCGCGCCGCGCGCGCGAGCGCGGCGCGATCGATGCGAATGCGCCGCTCACGCAGCGTGCGGCCGAGCATCTCGGTGCGCGTTTCGATGTCGATGCCCGACGCGCCGATGCGCACCGTCGCGGGTCGCTTCACGGCGAGCGCTACCTTGGCGAAGAGCCGCGCGCCCGACACGACGAAGAGAATGCCCGTCAGCCCGAGACAGATCGTGGCCACGAGCGAGCGCGGCCCCGGTGTCATCTCACCGTCGACGACCGCGCCTCCCTCCTCGCGGCCGAGCGCGCCGCGGAGCCACGGATCCCGGAGCTCCTTCTTGAGGCGCGCGGCGAGCTTCCGCGCGAAGGCGGATGAAGATGCCGCGAGCGCCGTCGCTCCGAGGAGAGCCTCCCCGCGTGACCCGTTGGGCCCATCGGCGCGCCGTACGCGCGCCGCGATGGCGCTCCACGTCGCCTCGGCGAGGTCCTCGCCGAGCGCGCGATCGATGGTGCGGAGCGCGTCGAAGGGGGTCTCTGCGGCGAGCCACAAGAGCTCGCTCGCGAAGCGCAGGGTGGCGTCGTCGTCGCTCGGCGGGTGCGATGCGAGCGCGTGCGCGGCGAGGGCACGGACGAGCGTTCCCTCGGCCTCCGTCTCCGGCCCGCGGCGCAACACGGCGCGGAGATCTCCGTAATCGGTCTCCGCCTCGACGTCGGTGAGCGCGAGGGCCTCGACCTTGCCGGCCGCGCTCTCGGGCCAACCCGAGAACGCTCGGCCCGTCGTCGCGGCGCGGACGAGCTCACCCACGAGTCCCGCGACCGCGTCGAGGCGGGGGTGCTTGGCGAGGGCGTCGAAGGCGGCGATTTCTCGATCCACGTGAGCTTCGATTACCTGAACGCTCGGCGGAGGACCAGTCTTCTGCGCCCGAAACTTGGCCCGGTGCGAACCGCCCAGATACCTGGGGAAGCATGCGTACCAAGGAAGAAGTGCTGGGCGAGCTGCGCACGATGCTTCGCGACATCTTCGTCGCCAAATCGCAGGGCGAGACCCACGCACGCTTGGCACGCGCGCACGGCTACGTCGACGGCTACATGCGCGCGCTCCTCGAGACTGGCACCGCCGCCAAGCAGGAGCTGCTCGAGATCGTGGCTGGCGAGCGCGAGCGCGTCTCCGGCCCGGCGATGCGGCCCCTCTCGGTCATGCCTCCCGCCGACGAAGAGTCGGTCAAGCCGGTCGAAAAGACCGCCGCCGCGTAAATCCCTCGGGGCTGGTCTGCCCCTCGTCCTAGGGGAGGCCTCGTCCAAGCCGCGACATCGCGCATGCTCGCGATGCGCGCTCTCTCGCAGGCCCCCGCGGCCTGCGAGAGTCGAAGGTTCGCCAGAACCAGAGACGAGGGGGAGGCTCTCGGCGTGTCGACGCCGAGAGGGGGAGCGGCAGCTCCCCGCTAGTTAGAACGTGAGCACCGAGACGTCGCCGGAATAGGTGAGCGTGGCCTTGTCGAGGGCGCGCCAGTGGTTGACGATCTTGCGCTCGCCGGGGACGAACCGCGGGAAGAAGCCGGCGGTGCGGCCGGGCTGCGCGACGGTGCTGCGCGCGAAGGCGGTCTTGCCCTGCACGTCGGGGCTGCCGCTCGCGCAGCGGAGCTCGCCGACCGTGGCGTCCTGGTAGCAGACCGTGACGCCGCTCTCGTCGGCGCGAATCACCGCGTCGTCGCCCACGCGGTGGAGGCCGTCCGGATAGCCCGAGCCGTCGTCGATGACGTCTTCGGCGAGCGCGCGACCTTCGTCGACCCAGTAATGCATCAACGCGCCGCGACGATCGTCGATCGCCGCGACGTGCCATCTCCCGTCGGGCGCGATCGCGAGCGCGGCCGCGCGGCCGACGTCGCCCGTATCGACGCCGTTTTCGTCGGCGCCGGCGACGACGCGACGCGCGTACGCGCTCCCGTTGGGCGAGTACGCGACCAGGTTCCCGTGCGCGCGGTCGTAGGCCACGACGCCCAGGCCCTTGGGACCGACGCCGATCGAGAGCTCGGCGGCGAGGGCGTTGGGCAGCGTCGCGACCGCCGGATCGTTCAACACCGCGGTGCACGCCGGCGCGCCATTGCGAATCACGCACGCCGTGCCGGTCTTGCACGCATCACCGCACCCGTTGACCGTCTTTTCGCAGGCTTGGGTGTCCTTCGCGCAAGCTTCACTCGAGCTACACATCTCGGGGCGACACGGGGTCGCGTCATCCTGAGCGAGATCGTCGAAGGTCCACTTGGAAGTGTCCGTCGGGCGCGCGGTCGTGGCCTTGGCGACGGCGATCCGACTCCTCAGCTTTCCGCCTTGGCCGCCCGACTCGAGGACCAGGAACACGATGACCGGCTTTCCGTCGACGATCGCGATCTTCGCGGCGCGTCCGGCGTCTTGTCCGGGCTTTCCGAAGAGCGCGTAGCTCTGCCAGCCGTTCGTGCCGTCGTGGAGCGCGACCTTCAGCGCGTGGTGGGTCGCGTCGTAGTAGCTCACGATCGGCTCGTCGGCGTCGGTGAGCGCAAGGCTCGTGTGCAGCCCGACGTCGTCGCCCGAGTCGGACTCGCCGCCGCGGAAGCCGTGGCGATCGTTGACCGGACACGTCCCGTCGGTGCGCTTGGGCACGCCGTCCACGGCCTGCCAAGCGACGGTGCCCTTGGCCGCGTCGAACCGACCGACGACCAGGTCGCCGTAGAGCATCGTGCCGTCTTCGTCGATGGAGGCATCGGCGTAGCCGGCGACCCAGAGATCGCCGCTCTTGGTTTTCGCGACCGACGTGTATGCGCCGATCATCCCGAGCGGGAGCGCCGGCTTGCACGCCTGCTTGCAGTCCGTGCCGCACAGCGGCTCCGCCTCCGCGTCGTCTCCGCACGAGCATGCCGGGAGCCCCGCCGCGAGGGCCGCGGCGGCGAGGGCCGTAGCCGGGACGAGCGAGCGGCGGCCGCGCCGGCGGAGGCGCATGGCGATGACGAAGGCGGCGGCGAGGACGAGCGGGCCCACCCCGCGAGCCGTCCCACGGGCGCCCGCCGCCTCGCAGCTGCAGCCGGAGGTGCCGGGAGCGGCGGGAGCCGCGCCGAGCGCCAAATCCGCGCGCGCGACGTTGCCGGATTCGTCGACGACCTCGATCTCCACGGACCGCGCGCCCTGGGCGTCGATGGCGGCGACGTCCGCGAGCGGGACCAGCGGGCCGAACGCCTCGTCGTCGAGCTTCCCTCCGCGGCGCCGCACCCGAGCGCGGAGCGCGGAGACGTCGCTCACGAAATCGAACGCGTCGACGAGCACGGGACCGCCGCGCGTGGGCTCACGGAGGCGCACGTTGGGCGCGAGCACGTCGACGACGAACGGCACCTCGGCGGGCGTCGCGCTCTCCGTCGTGGGATCACCCGCCGCGCGGGCGAAGACACGGAGGACGTGCCGACCTTGGAGGGCGAGGTCGTCGCGCGCGACGACCGTGTGCCGCTCGCTCGACCAGGGGCTCCGCGCGCCCTGATCGATCTGGACGCTCCACTCGGTGAGCGCGCCGGTGTCGTCGAGCGACGAGCCGAGCGCGAGCTCGAGCGTCGGCCGCGTCTCGCGCCGCAAGGTCGCGAGCCCCATGGCGCTCGGATCCACGTGGAGCGCGGTGAGGCGCACGTTCGGGCGGACGATTTTTGCAGGATTCGTGGCCACCGCGAGGTTCGCGAAGATGGCGAGGAAGGCGTCCTCGTTCTTGGTGATGCGACGGATCCCGGTCTCGGGGATGGTGAGCGCGAGTCCCTGCGCAGAGAGCGCGCTCGAGAGGTCCACCGGCGCGATGCTCCCCGTGAGCTGGCTCGTGAGACCGCCCACGAGCGTCGAGAGCGATCCGGCGATCTTGGCCGGATCTTCGGCGAGGAGCGTCGTGGCCGAGACGCTCGGGTTCTCCACCACGAGATCGCCGAGCACCGGCACGATGCCGCCGCTCGGGTTCTTCACCGGGTCTTTGCCGGTCTGGAGGTTCACCGGAAGCGTGAGGTCCGACGTGAACGTGAAGACGCGGAGGTAGCGGTCGATCGTGTAAACGTAGAAGTCGATCGCGAAGCGCTCGAGCTTCACTTTGATGAGCGGATCGGTCTTGAGATCGGCGCCCGAGCCCAGCGTGAGGTGCGGCGGCGCGCCGGGGCGCGTCGTGATGGCCATCGCCGCGCCCTTCTGCTCGAAGGTCAGGTTCTTGAGCGAGGGGATGATGAGGCTCAAGACGCCGGTCTTCAGCTGGTCGGTCTGATCGGTGTTGGCGGTGAGGCAGAGCGAGCCGGCCGCGTAGAGCCCACCGAACGCGTAGTCGAGGAAGCGACCGGCGAGCGCGATCCCGAGATGCGGCGGCGGCGTCGCGCCGGGCCACGGCGTGATCGCGTTGGCGCGCAGCTCGTCGGGCACCGGGATCCCGAGCGGCAAGGTCGGCGAGTAATCGGGCACGCACGGCGACTTCGGGTTGACGTTGGCGCCGCCGAAGAGCGGGAAGGTGAGCCCGTTCGGCGTGTGGCCCTCGTACCCGGCGTCGTCGGCGACGGCGCCCGGCGCGGAGTCCAAGCCGCCATACGCGGCGAAGAGGAGATCGAGCCCGCCCTTGGAGGGCACGGCGTTCGTCGACGCGGGCGGGGGGGCGGCGTCGGCGCCCGCGTCGGCGGCCGTCGTGGCCCCGGTCTCCATGTGGCTCGCGGAGCCGAGGATGGTGCTCGCGCAGACGGTGGGCGCTTGCGGGTACACGCAGACGCCGTCCTTCTCGGTGGTGCCCGCCGGACACGCTGGCGTCTTGGCTGGGTTCGGCTTCTCGCAGACGCCGCTCTTGAGCTGGGCCTTGAGCTGCTGGCCGAACGCATCACCGCCGAACGACTGGTACGCGCTGTCCTTCGCTTGCTGGACGAGGAACGAGCACACGCCGAGCGAGTTCAGGACGAAGCCGCAATCGCCGCAGATCGTGATGTCGTCTTTGGCGAGGGTCGCGTGGACCACGGCGTTGTCGACGTCGATCTTCGTGTACCCGTCGCGCGGCAAATTCGTCTCGGCGACGAACGGGAGCGTGATGTCGATCGGGAACGTCTTGTAGTCGACCGTCGGCATCGCCCCGAGGCAGCCCGAGCCAGACGCCTTTCCGAAGCCCACGCCGGCGGTGAAGCTCGCGCCGGAGGCTTCGACCTTGAGCGGCAGGTCCCGCATGCGGATCGGGAAGTCGCCGCGGAGGCGAAGCGCGTTCGGCGCGAGGGCGTCGATCTTGAGCTTGGTGGTTTGGAGATCGATCTCGCCGAGGCACGTCGGCGGGTTCGCCGTCGGCTTCGCGCCGTCGGGGCAGATGTGAATCGTGTAGTCGATCGGGACGGTGCCGATGCCGACCGGAACGTCTGCGTGGCCCGTCTGCGTCGAGGTCGGGATGGGGAACGTCGCGGGCCCGCTCTTGGAGGGCTGCCCGGTGATGGCGCTCCCGGCGACGGTGGCGCCGTTCTCGGCCAAGAAGTCGAGGCCGGTCCGCGTCACGCGCACCGCACCGGCGTTGGGCACACGCACGTCGCGCGGGAAGTCGCCGTCGAGCGGCGTTCCGCACCCGCCGCAGCCCGCCGACGTGCCGCCGCTGCACGCGACGAAGAGCCCCGCGAGCGCGAGACCGAACGACCTTCCCCAAGCTCTCGCCATGCCAAGACTCCCGAAGCGATGCATGTGAGCCCTGACGGACCCGCACGATCGCCGCGTGGTCTACGCCAAAGGGCGAGCCCCTGCACGGGATTTCAGCGTGATTTTTGCGGTGGTTAAGGCTCCGGGCGAGCCCTTCGGCGGGGCCGGGGAGGGCGTCCCGTGCCGTCAACCGGCGGGAGCGTCGACCGGACCGTCGGCCGGCGAGTCGACCGGGGCGTCGACCGGCGCGTCGGTGGTCGCGTCGCCGTCGGGCCCTGCGTCGGTGACCGAGCTCTTGCCCTGGCACTCGGGGACGGTGGAGCCGTCGGTCAGCTTGGCCGCGCTCGCCGCGAAGGTGGCCGCGAGCCAGTACGAGTCGGCGCAGTCGCCGGCCTTCTGCGTCGTCGAGCAGTAGTCGCCCTTGAGCTTGATCTTGCCGTCCGCCCCGCGCGGGCACTTGTTGCCCGGCGCCTTCTCGGTCGCCTTGGTGAGCACGACGCAGAGCGAAGACCCGAGGTCCTTCACGTCGACGTTGTCGGACTCTTCGAGGGTGATGAAGCCGCCGACGACGCCGGCGGTCTTCCACTTCTGGCACGACGAGCCGTCTTCGCTGCAGTCCTTGGCGAGCGCAGTCGGGTTGAACTTGCCGACGCAGTTGTTGTCGGCCGAGAGCGTGACCTTCTTGAAGGTCGCCTGGCTGAGCGGAAGGATGACCGCGTTGTTGATGTTGCCGCCGACGAAGATCGGGACGTTCAGCTTCGGGATCGGATCGGCGTCGAAGGTGTCGCCGGTGAAGGTGACCTTGGTCGAAGCCGAGGTGACCTTCGTCCCGTTCACGGTCTGGTTGTAGAAGCAGTAGCCGTTCAGGAAGTCTTCGGTGGGCGGCGCGCCGCCCGTCTCCATCGTCCCGGCGTTCTTGTCGATGTGGAGCATCCAGTTGAACGAGCCCTGACCGCTCTCTCCGCAAGCCAGCGTGCCGCCCTTGCCGTTGGCCTTGAGGTCGATGTTCTGCGTCAGGACGACGTTCTGGATGAAGACGTCGGCGAGCGACGGCGGGGTCGCCACGTTGAGGCGTCGGATGCGGAGATCGAGGACCGTCTTCCCCTTGTTGTCTCCGAGCGGCATGCACGTCGTCGTGTCACCGCATTTCGCCTCGACCTTGCAGCAGCTCGAGCCGGCGGTGCAGATGCCGCCCGTGCACTCGTTCGAAGAGTTGTCGCAATCCGGCGGCGGGAGCTCGCCTGGGCCGGCCTTGCACGCGCCGCTGCCGCTGCTCGAGCTCGGCGGGTTCGGGTTCTTCTCGGGGGGATCGAAGCCGCACGCGAAGACGAGGGCGGTGAGACCGGCCGTCCCCAGCGCGAGGAGGGCGATTCGTCCGTGGTTTGCGATGCGCATCAGGAGCTCCCCGAAGATGAAGCGAAAGGTTCGAAAGAGAGACGATGACGAGAGTCAGTCGGCCAACACGAGGTTGCCGCCGAAGTCGACGAGGCGCACGAACTGCTCGATGCGCTTCTTGAGGTCGGCGGTGCTGACGGCCATGAGGCGGCGCGTTCCGATCTCCTCGACGCAGAACGAAGCGAGCGCCGAAGCGTAGAACATTCCGCGGCGCACCGCGTTGGGCGAGGGATCGCCGTGGCGCGCGAGGTAGCCGAGGAGGCCGCCCGCGAACGTGTCGCCGGCGCCGGTCGGGTCGAGGACCTCCTCGAGCGGGTAACCCGGCACGAAGAACATCCCGGCGGAGTCGAACAAGACCGCGCCGTACTCGCCGCGCTTGATGATGAGCCGCGACGGGCCGCGACGAAGAATGTCCGCGGCCGCACGCGAGAGGTTGTGGATGCCGGAGAGGTCGCGCGCCTCCTCCTCGTTGATGATGAGGAGATCGATGCGGCGCATCATCTCGGCGAGCAGCTTGGGCTCGCCCGAGATCCAGAAGTTCATCGTGTCGGCGAGCGTGAGCCGCGGCTTCTCGATCTGGTCGAGGACCTCGATCTGGAGCGCCGGGTGGATGTTGCCGAGGAGGACGAACGCGGACTTCTTGTACTCGACCGGGATCTTGGGGCGGAAATCGGCGAACACGTTGAGCTGCGTGTCCAGCGTGGTGCGGCTCATCAAGTCCGCCGCGTAGCGCCCACGCCAGCGGAACGTCTTGCCGCTGGTGACGCGCTCGACGCCGCGCG
The DNA here is from genome assembly GCA_044224815.1 of Polyangiaceae bacterium. GTDB lineage: Bacteria > Myxococcota_A > Polyangia > Polyangiales > Polyangiaceae > JADJCA01. Next base: position 51,436 of record JBGAJR010000007.1, on the reverse strand, counting down.
TGTCGATGCCGCGGCTCTTCATCATCGCGAGATGGCTCTCCTCGAAGTCGTTGCCCACGACGCCGACGATGCGGACCGGCGCGAGGAGCGACGCGGAGAGCGAGGAGTACGTGGCGGCGCCGCCCAGGACGTTCTCGAAGGTGCCGGTGGGCATCTCGAGGTCGTCGAACGCGAGGGAGCCGACGATGAGCGCGGAGTTCGATTCTTGATGTTGCACGGGGGGACCTTACCGCGAAAGCCGGGCCTTGAGGAGCCACCCGAGGCGCGCCTTGGCTTCCGCGCTCATCGCCTCGGGGGCGGTCATGATGGCGCTCGCCAGGGCGCCGTGGGCCCGGCTCTTCGCCGGGTCGGGGAGGGCGCCCGCGAGCCGCGCGATGGTGGCGCGCGACTTCTCGACGTTTGCGTGCATCACGGCGAGGACACCCTCGACCGTCACGCTCTCTTCGCTCTCGTGCCAGCAGTCGTAGTCGGTGGCGAGCGCCAGCGTCGCATACGGGAGCTCGGCCTCGCGCGCGAGCTTGGCCTCGGGTAGCGCCGTCATCCCGATGACCGACACGCCCCACGTCCGATAGAGCAGGCTCTCCGCGCGCGTCGAGAACTGCGGGCCCTCCATGCAGACGTACGTTCCGCCGCGGTGGACGCGGCCGCGCTTCGCCGAATCACCGAAGTGCGTGACCACGTGCTCGGCCGCCGCCGCGACCGCCGAAGCGAGGTCGCTGCACGTCGGATCGGCGAAGCCCACGTGACCGACCACACCCTCGTCGAAGAACGTCGAGACGCGCCGCTTCGTGAGGTCGATGTACTGGTCGGGGACGACGAGATCGCCGGGCGCGATCTCCTCGCGCATCGATCCGACGGCGCTCACGCTGAGGAGATGGGTCGCGCCCGCCTTCTTCATGGCGCAGACGTTGGCGCGGTAGTTGATGGCGGTCGGCGGGATCCGGTGGCCGCGCCCGTGACGCGGCAAGAAGAGGAGGGTGGTCTGTCCCAGCGTCCCGCGGACGAGCCGGTCGCTCGGCGCTCCGTAGGGCGTTTCGACCTCGAGCTCGGTCACGTCGGTGAGCCCGTCGAGCGCGTAGAGGCCGCTCCCGCCGATGACGCCGAGCGTGTAGCCGCTCACGACGAACCTTCGGCGCGGAGGAGCTCCTCGGCGAGCATGGCGCGGCGCTCACGGCGGGTGCGCTCGGCGTGCACGATCCCGAAGAGTCGCTCGGAGGCCCCGTCGAGGTTGTCGTTCACGAGGATGTAGTCGAAGAGCGCGTAGTGCTCGATCTCGCGCTTCGCGACCTCGAACCGGCGCTGCACCACGTCCTCGGTCTCGCTCGCCCGTCCACGCAGGCGGCGCAAGAGCTCGCTCATCGAGGGCGGGAGGATGAAGACCGCGGTGACGTCGGGCACCTTGGCGCGGATTTGCCGCGCGCCTTGGTAGTCGATGTCGAAGATGAGGCCGCCGCAGCCAGCAGTGTTCTTGGCGCGATGAATCTCTTCGAGCGACGTGCCGTAGAGATTTCCGTGCACCTCGGCCCACTCCACGAACGCGCCTTCGGCGATCAGCTTCTCGAACGCGACCCGATCCACGAAGTGGTAGTCGCGCCCGTCGACTTCGGTCGCGCGAGGCTTCCGCGTCGTGTGCGACACGCTGAACGTGAGATCGGGGAACTTCTCCTGAAGACGGCGGCAGAGCGTCGTCTTCCCGGCGCCGCTCGGCGACGACAGGATGATGAGGAGGAAGTCGCTGGCGTGCGTGAGCCCGGAGAGGACGGTCGGCGCCGAGAGCATGAGGGCCCGAATGCTACAGGAAATCGGCCCGCCTTCGGCGGACCAAAACGCGCGGTGGCCCGCCTATTCGACGTTCTGGACTTGCTCTCGCATGCGCTCGATCTCGACCTTGATGTCGACCACCGCGTGCGACACGGGCGCGTCGGAGCTCTTGGCGGAGGTGGTGTTGGCTTCGCGCTGCATCTCTTGGAGCAAGAACTCGAGCCGCCGGCCCACCGCGGCTTCGTCGCTCGCGAGGAGCGACGAGAATTTCTCGACGTGGAGGCGGAGGCGCGTGAGCTCCTCGGCAATGTCGACGCGGTCGGCGATCATGACGACCTCGGCCTCGAGGCGCGCCTCGTCGACCGGCACGTCGAGCGCGGTCTTGAGGCGGTCGGCGCGCTCTCGGAGCCGGCGCCGCTGGAGGGCCACGATCTCCGGGGCGCGACCCTCGATGAAGGCGACGAGCGAGAGGACGCGCTCCACGCGGGCGCCGAGGTCGCGCGCCAGCGCCTCGCCCTCTTCGGAGCGCGAGGCCGTCAAGGTCACGAGGGCATCGGCGTAGGCCGCGCGGAGGGCCGCGCGGACCGCGTCGTCGTCGTCGGCCGGCACGCCCGCCGTGAACAAGTCGGGCACGCTCGCGAGAAGCTCGAGCGGCACCGCCTCGCCCGGCGCCACGTCGTCTCGGAGCGCGACGAGATCGCGGTAGGCTTCCGCGGCCCGCGCGCGATCGAGCCGAACGTGCGCTCGCCCGCGCAGGCCCTCGGTGCGCAGGACCACGTCGACGCGGCCGCGGCTCAAGGTCTCGCGCGCGAGGTGCTCGATGAGCGGCGTAAGCTCGACGAGCTCGCGCGGGGCGCGAACTCGAACGTCGAGGAACCGGTGATTGACCGTGCGGAGCTCGAGCTCGATGGCCGCGCCGCCTTCGCCCGCGACGCGCGCCGTCCCGAGCCCGTGTCCGGTCATGCTGCGCACGACGCGTTGCCTCTCAGGAGAGGCCGCGCTTGCGCTTCGCGGCGTCCATCGCCTTGGCGTACTCGATCTCCCACGCCGGCGTTCCCTCTTGGAGGTGCCGGAGCTGGGCGCGCACCTCCTGATCGAGGTTCGAGTCGGCGCCGAGGTGCTTCTTGAAGATCGGGATCATCTTGCGACGGAGCACGATGTCCTCGTCGTAGATCTCGTCGACGTGGGGCGACCGATGGAAGCTCGCCAAGAGCTCGTCCAAGAGGTGGTCGAGCATCTCGTCGCCGACCTTGATGCCCTTCGACTCCGCGATCTGCTCGCTCACGCGCTTGAACTGATCCATCCCGCGGCCCGTTCGCTCGAGGAGCTCCTTCGTCTTGTCGACGACCTCCTTCTCCACCGCGAGGTAGTTCTTGAGGACGGCCTCGACGTCGAGGATGACCTCGCGCGGGTTCTCGGCTTCGATTCCGTTGTCGGCCGACGCGGTGAGGGCGCGCACGATCTCCTGCGCGATGGGCGTGACGTGGCTCGCGTAGAGCTTCATGGCGCGGCAGGCTATCGCAAGCGCTCGTCGCGGGGGGCGTCAAACCGACGCTCGCGCGCACGGAGGCGTTGCCTGCTTCGGTCTGGGGGACGAAAAGGGCTGGAAACGAGCGGCGCCGCGCGGGCTCACGCTAGGATGGCGAGAATGGCTGCATGTCCCGCGTGTGGCACGGCGGTCCGGGCGGACGCGGCGCGTTGCGCGCGCTGCGGTGCCGATCTGGCGCGCAAGACCGCCTCGGTCGTCGACGAGCTCGAGCTCGCGCTCCCGACCCAGGGTAAAGCGTCGTCGGTTCCCTCGCTCTCAGCGGCCCCGGCGCGCCCCCCGGCTCACGCCACACCGCCGAAGCGCGCGAGCGCCGAGCTCGATCTCGACCTCTCCACGGGCACCGTCGCCGAGCTCCCACCCAGCCTGCGCGGGAACGCCGCCACGGGGCTCCGGGTCGGCGCGAACGGTCAGCTCCTCGCGCGTGCATCGGCGGCGAGGCCGGTGGGCGCCGGTCGCACCGGGCTCGATGAGGATGGCCTCGATCCGTACGAGGTGCGGGCGTACGCCGACTTCGGCGACCCGCCGGAGGCGTTCTACCTCGCGCCGCTCTACACGCTCCGGGTCCAGAAGCGACGGAAGGAGCTGGCCCTCGAGCTCTCCGAGCGAATGGCGGCGGTGAAGGCGGTGACGGATCGAATCGAGGACGCCGTCATCGCCTTTGGCGAGCGCGTGCGGCCCATCGCGGCCGAGAACCCGATCTACAAGCGTGCCGTCGCGCCCATCGAGGAGGCCGAGCGGCTCGTTCGAACGCGCGATGCCGGCCTAGCGAGTGAGCAGGACGCGTACAACGCGACCGCCCGCGCCGTCGACGGCAAGCTGAACGAGCTGGAGGCCCGCCTCCACGCGATCGATCAAGCGACGGCGGCGCTCGAGTCCGAGCTCGAGCGGCTCGAAGACCAGAAGAAGCGCGCCGAGGCACGCGCCAAGCGCGCCGACGTCGAGCGACGAAACGCGGAGCAAGGCATCGCGGCCGGGGAAGGCGAGGGCTCATCGCTCCGGATCCACGCCAAGGAGAAGATCGCCGAGCGCGACGCGGAGCTCGCCAAAGTGCGCGAGCTCGCGCCGATGATCACCGAGCACCTCGCCAAGCTGGAGGGGCCGCGCGCGGAGCGCGCCACGGTCGAGAAGGCCATCGCCGAGGCGCGCCGGGAGCGACAAGTCGCGAGCGAACGGCTCCGTCGTCAAACCGGGACGCGCGAGGCAGGCGTCGACGACGCGCGTGCGCGCGTCCGCGCCGCCGTGGCCGACTTCGCGCGCACTGCGCTGACGGACGCCAAGACCTTCGGGGGTGAGTTCGACGCGTCGCGCCGCGCCATCGAGACGCTCTTGTTCGACCGCGAAGACAAAGAGCGCAGCGTGCTCATGATCGAGAAGGCGATGCGCTCCGCCGACGACGCGGCGGTGCGGCGCGGCATTCTCGTGATGGTCGGCGGGGCGCTCGGGACGCTCCTCCTCATCCTCGGGCTGCCGATCTACCGGGCCATCTTCCCGCCCAAGCCGCCGCCGCTCTACCCGACCGACGAGTGACCGGCGTCAGCGCGCCTTGACGGCCCTGGCGCGTCTCGGACGCGTTTCAGCCCTTTTTTCGGGGCGTGCGCGCGGGACGCGGCTTGGCTGCGGGCCGAGACGGCGCGGGGCTGGGGGGTGGCGGTGCGACGCTCGGGCGCTGCGCGCGCGCCGGGGGCGCGGGCGGAGGTGCCGGCCGCCTCGAGTCGGGGACGCGCGGCGGCGTCTTCATCTCGCGGAGCCCGAGCTGGAGTCGGCGCATGACGGCCTTCTTCTGGCGTTCCTTGTATTTTGCATGCGATGCGTCGCCGAGCTCGTTTTTGGCTTCGGTGTCGCGGTCGATGACCTGGAACTCGCAGATGACGAAGATGACCGGGCCGAGCCCCGACGCGGCCGTGGGCGCGCGCTCGAGGAGCTGGCGCGGGAGGCGCACCGGCATGTCGACCACGAAGTGAATGACCTTGTACGACTCGGCCGTGAAGCGGTTGTCGGTCGGCGTGAAGTCGTCGTCGCGCCGGCCCTGCATCTCGGGGAGCATCGCGCGGAGGTGTGCCGACTTCGTGGCGAAGTTCCGGAAGTGGAACATCGAGTTGATGCTCTGTCCGGGTACCACGTAGTTGAATGGGAAGAGCTTCTGCGTGAGGTACTCGAGCACCGGAAAGACGTCGTCGTAGGAGCGCGTCACGATGCGGAAGCGCAGCTTGTCGTAGATCTGCGCGGCGATCGTCTCCTGCTTCGAGAGGAGCTTCGTGTAGAGCGAGTCCTGGTTCTTCCGGCCGCCGATGAACTCGGTGATGGGGAAGCCGCCGGCGAGCATCGATCCGATGACGCGGTAGACCTTCTCTTCCACGATGTGGAAGACCTCTTGGTCGGAGAGCGGGAGCATGAAGAGGAGCTCGCGCCCCGCGACGTGGTGGATGATGTGGATGCACTTCAGGATCGTGCACGCGCACATCTGGCGGTGGCCCTTGCTGCCCGCGAGTCGGCACAGCTCGACGAACGTCGCGGCCTCGACGGGCTTGGGGATCGGGTAGTCGAAGTTGCGCCGAAGGTAAGCGATCGCCTCGGACTTGAGCTGCTCCAGCCGCAACATGTCGTCGGGGTCCGACGCCTGGAACTCCTGCGCCTCGATGAAGCGGAGAATCTCGGCGTCGTCCTCGAAGTTGAGGCGGTGCCAATCAATCACCGAGTCGCCGCGCAAGAGGAGGCGCACGGCCTCGAGATCGGTGAGGGTGAATTCGTCGAGCGTCTTCAGACGTTCCAGCATGCGCGGGGGGTCACGATACACGGGACGCGCGCGTGGTAACCATGAAGGATGGCAACGGCGCGGCGCGAGCCTCACCGAGCGGCCCGGGAGGCAGCTCGCCTCGAGCGGATCGGGGTCGCGCTCGAGCGCGTGCGGGCGAGCTGCGACGTCGGCGCGCGCGTCGATGCGGATCCGGTGGGCGTCGTTCACCGCTACGCGCGCCCGCTCGATCGCGAGCTCGTCGGCCTCGTCGCCGCGCTCATCGCCTTCGGCAACGTCAAGACGATCCGCGCGAAGCTCGAGGACGCGATGCGCCGCATCGGCGCGTCTCCCCATCGCGCGGCCGACGATCCGGCGGCGCTCGGCGCGCGTCTCGCGGGCTGGAAGCACCGAGTGTTCGTGGGCGACGACCTCGCGCGCCTCCTCACGGGCGCGCGCGTCGTCCAGCGCGAGTCGGGCTCGCTCGGCGCGCGCTTCGCCGCGGAGCTTGCTGCGAAGGGAACGGTCCGCGAGGCCCTCGCTGCGCTCGCCGACGCCATCCGCGCCCACGGCCGATTGACGTCCAAGACCCGCCGCGGGCCGGCCCATCTCCTCCCCGATCCGCGTCGGTCGAGCGGCTCGAAGCGACTCTTTCTCTATCTCCGCTGGATGGTGCGCCCCGCCGACGGCGTCGACCTCGGGCTCTGGCCCGTCGACCCCGCGGTGCTCCTCTGCCCAGTCGACACCCACATCCACAAGCTCGCGCGGAACCTGGGCTTCACGCGTCGGCGCGATCTGTCATGGACGACGACCGAAGAGATCACGCGCGCCCTCGCTCGCTACGATCCGGCCGATCCGGTCAAATACGACTTCGCCCTTTGCCACCTCGGCATGCTCCAAGGTTGTCCATCGCGGCGCGATCCGGTGCGGTGCGAGGGGTGCGGCATCAAGGACGTCTGCCGGCACTGGACGGAAGATCGGCGTCCGCGGTCCGAACCCCATTGAGAACGTCTCTTCTTCGTGTAGGCTCGTACGACCGTTTCGCGCACCCGCCGCGCGACCCTTCCGATGCACGACAACGATCTTCGTCAGGAGTTCTCGCTCGATGCCGTTCGTACCGACGGCTGGTTCGAGCGCATCGGCGAGGGCATCGGGAGCTTTCAAGCGCTCTGTGAGATCGTCGGCGAGCGCTTCTTCGCGTTCTCGATCATCGTCGGCGCGCGCATCACGGCGCTGACCGTCGATCGAAGGTCGCCGGATCAGACGCTCGTCGACTTCGTCGTGGGCCTCGGGGACGGGGAAGGGGAGCTCGAGCCGCAGCGCCTCACGCTCGCCGACTTCCGTCGTCGCCTCGTGGGCGCGCTCCTCATCGAGGAGGACCGCGATCCGCCGGTGCCGACGCGCGACACCGAGGTCGAGTCGATTCAGCTCTTCATCGGCGTGCGTTATCTGCTGCTCGCCCCGCTCTTCGGCTACTCGCTGCAGCGCCTCATCTTCAGCAAGAACGGCACCGAGATCGCGATCGCGCGCGACGGCAGCGAGGACGTCTACGACCTCGACGCGTTCCGCACGCGCGTCCGTCTCCACGTTCGCGAGGAGCTCGATCGCGTCAGCGCACCGGCGCGGAGCGCGATCGATCTCTCCAAGGTCGCCGAGGCCGAGGCCGCCGCGCTCCGCAAGGAGTGGCCGAAGGTCATCGGTCTCTTGGGCGCGTGGCCCGCGCCGCTCTCGATTTTCCTCCGCACGCCAGAAGGGCAGATGCTCTCGCCCGACGCGCGCGCGCTCATCTCGAAGGGCCTCGGGCTCCTCGGATCGGCGTGCGTCCACCTCGGCGAGTACGAGCAGGCGGAGGAGGTCTTCCGCATCGGCATCCAGTACGCGCAAGAGGGAGTGGCCGCGGCGGATCTCTTCCGGCGCCTCGGTGAAGCGCTCCTCATGAACGAGCGCGCGGGTGAAGCCGTCGGACCGCTTCGTCGCGCGCTCGCGTTCGGCGGTGGCCCGGCCGAGATCATGCCGATGCTCGCGCGTGCGTTCATCAAGCGCGGTCGCTTCGTCGCCGCCTACGCCTGCCTCCGCGACGCGATGGCCGCTGGGGTCGGCGAGCGGGACATCGCCGACGATCTCAAGGCTGCCGAAGCCGCGTTGGGCCCGGCGCTCACCGCCTGGAAGGCTACGCAGGTTGCTCGCTAATCGGGCCACCGCCAGGAGCGGTTTGACGGCCGGTGGGGGGCGATCACGGTCGGCAGGGTGAGTCGTCGCGTGTCGCGCGCAGGCGACACCGCCCAGCCCGCCTACATCCAGCCACCCCGAATTTCCCCGTCGTTTCGTGGGAGGAGGGCAAGGCACGGCAGGTGCACTGAACAGGGCGACGCCATGACGCAGCCGCTCCCCAAGAAGGTCCCGCCCGTCCTCGCGCCCTTGCCGCTCTCGCCCAGCGGGTCGAAGCGGCCCCCGGTGCCGACCAAGATCGGAGCGGCTCCCAAGGCTCCCTCCGCATCGCGCGCGTCCGCGCCGCCTCCCGGCCGCGCCGTGAAGCGTGACGAGCCCACGCTCCTGTCGCCGCCGCCCGTCGCAGCGCCTGCCCGTGCTCTCCGCTCGGTGCCGAGCATGCGGGCGCCGGAGCCCACGATGGTCGAGAGCACGCGTTTCGACGAGGACGCGTCGCCCGCGACCGAGCGCGAGCCGATTCCGCCGAGCCAGTGCGCGACCGAGGCCTCGCTCGAGATGCCGCCGACCTACCGCGCCGAGCAGGGAACGCTCCTCTCGATCCCGGTCGACGTCGACCCGCCCGTCCGCGCGTCTCGGCGACCGACGCCGCCGCCGATCGTCGAGGCGCCGGTCGCTCCCAAGAAGCCCGCGCCGAGCGTCGCTCCGCGGAAGAGCGTGCATTCTCCAAAGCCCCAAGCATCGCTTCCGCCGGCGCTCCCGCGCGTGGCGACGTTGGCCAGCGTCCCGCCGCCCGTGCCGGTCGCTGCCCGCGCAACCAAACCGAGCGCGCCGCCGCCCCTCCCGCGCGCGAGCGCCGCCGCCCTTCCGATGATGGCGTCCGCGAGCCCGCCGCCGCTGCCGCGCGTGTCGATTTCGGACGCGAGCCCGATCGCGCCGCCCGTTGCGACCCTCCGCGGTTTCGCTCCGCCGCCCTCGCTGTCGGCGTTCGCGATGGGGCGGGCTCCGGAAGCGCCGCTCCCGCAACCGCTCGACGTCGTGCTTCCGCCGCCGGCCTACGATTCGGACGCCGATCCGGTCATCCTCCCGATGCGCGGCCCGTTTCGTTCGATTCGTCGGTTCTTCCGCCTGATCGCCGCGCTGCCCCGCCTCATCCGCGAGGCACGCGCCGAGCGCCGGCTGGCCGCGGCGCGCCCGGCAGCCCGTCGTGTGACCTTCCACGAGCTCGCGCCCGCGTCCCTCGGGTTCGCCAGCGCACCCCCGAGCTCCCAGCTCGGCTGACGTTCGCGACGCACCCCCGCCCGAGGGCGGGCCACCCGCGTTGGGGGCGGGGGTTGGCCGGCCATTGGTGGTGATTGACACAAAGTCGGGTGACGACTACATATCGGCGGGATTTTTAGCGCATTCTCGCGCGTTTCCGCACGATTCGCGGCACCGCGCGAGGCCACGCCAAAGGCGGGGTGCGTGCGCTCGAGCCCGCGAACAAGGAGTCCCCTCCCGATGAACCTCCCGGCCACGTACGGCCCGATGTTCCTGATGATCCTCGTCGCGTTCGCGCTCGCGGGGCTCTTCTGGGCCGGCGCCACCTACCTCGGTCCAAAGAAGCCGACGAAGGAAAAGATGATGCCCTTCGAGTGCGGCTCGGAGAGCACGGGCGGCCGTCACGTGAAGCTCAGCGTGAAGTTCTACCTGACCGCGATCCTCTTCGTCGTCTTCGACATCGAGACGGTCTTCATCTACCCGTGGGCGACGCAGTTCCGCTCGCTCGGATGGACCGCGCTCGCGTCGATGGGCGGCTTCCTCGTCGTGATCGTCGTCGGTCTCGTCTACGTCTGGAAGAAGGGAGCCCTCGAATGGGAGAGCTGAATGCGCCGAACCGCACGGTGACCCTCGACGGGTCCGAGAGCGGTTTCGCCACCACCAAGTTCGACGCGATCCTCAACTGGGCGCGCAAGTACTCCCTCTTCCAGTACCCGTTCGTCACGGCGTGCTGCGGCATGGAGTTCATGAGCGTCGCCGGCCCGCGCTTCGACGTCGCGCGCTTCGGCGCCGAGGCGCCGCGCTTCTCGCCGCGGCAGAGCGATCTCCTCTGGGTCGTCGGCACCATCAGCCAGCGTCAGGCGCCGGCGCTGCGCCGCATCTACGAGCAGATGATGGAGCCCAAGTACGTGCTCGCGTTCGGCACGTGCGCGTCGTGCGGCGGCTTCTACGACAACTACACGACCGTCCCCGGGATCGACAAAGTCATCCCCACCGACATCTACGTGCCCGGCTGCCCGCCGCGCCCCGAAGCCGTCCTCGACGGGCTGCTCCTCCTGCAAGACAAGATCGCGCGCGGCGACCGCACGCCCGGCATCGTGAAGCCGCGGCAGGATCCGGCGCTCGTCAACCTGCGCACGCAGGATGGCCGTGCGCTCACCGGAGGCGAGCGATGAGCAAGGCCGTCATCGACAAGCTCAAGGCCAAGTTCGGCGCGGCGATCCTCGAGACGCACGACAACTTCGGCGACGACACCGCGGTGATCGACCCCGCCGAGTGGAAGAACGTCTGCGCGTTCCTCCGCACCGACGCGGCGATGGACTTCGATCTCCTCGTCGACCTCTGCGGCGTCGATTACCCGAATCGCTTGCCGCGCATGGAAGTCGTTCTCCACCTCTACTCGACCACCAAGCGTCACCGCGTGCGCCTCAAGACGCGCATCGGCGACGCCGAGATGGAAGGCGCCGAGGTCGATTCGATCTCCTCGGTTTGGCCGGGCGCGAACTGGCTCGAGCGCGAGGTCTACGACATGAGCGGCGTCACGTTCCGCGGTCACCCGGATCTTCGCCGCATCCTCATGTACCCGGAGTTCACGGGGCACCCGCTCCTCAAGGACTACCCGGCGCAGAAGACGCAGCCGCTCGTCGAATACCGCACCGAGGCCGAGGCCGGCCTTCCGCTCAACAAGCTCCCGCCGTTCCGCGCCGACGAAGGCATGGCCTTCGGCCGCCGCGACTGGACGAGCAAGAACGAAGACGGCGAACCCAAGACCCCGCACTCCACTGAGGCCAACTGACATGGAGCCGATCGACATCGAGCTCGAAGAGGGCGAGCTCGAGCTTCCCGCCGAGCCCATGCACCTCAACATGGGTCCGTCGCACCCGGCCATGCACGGCACGGTGCGCATCGTCCTCGAGCTCTCCGGCGAGACGATCGTGAAGGCCGACGTGCAGATCGGATATCTGCACCGCGGCTTCGAGAAGATGTGCGAGCGCGGCACGTGGGCGCAGGTCTTCCCGTACGCGGATCGCCTGAACTACGTCTCGCCGATGCTCAACAACGTGGGCTACGCGCTCGCGGTGGAGAAGCTCTGCGGGCTCGTCGTTCCGGAGCGCGCGCAGTGGTACCGCATGGCGCTCGGCGAGCTCGCCCGCATCTCGGACCACATGACGTGCACCGGCGCCATGGCGATGGAGCTCGGGGCGTTCACGCCGTTCCTTTGGTTCGTCAAAGCGCGCGACATGATCTGGGACATCCTCGAAGAGGAGACCGGCGCGCGCATGACGCACTCGTTCGGGCGCATCGGCGGCATGGCCGCGCCGCCCACGAGCGGGTTCAAGGAGCAGTGCAAGACCGCGCTCCCGCGCGTCCTCGGCCTCGTCGAGGAAGGTGAGAAGCTGCTGCTCAAGAATCGGATCTTCCTCGACCGCCTCGAGAACGTCGGCAACATCTCCGCGGCCGACGCGCTCTCGCTCTCGTGGACGGGCCCGTGCCTCCGCGCGAGCGGCGTCGGTTACGACATCCGCAAGGCGCACCCGTACCTCAAGTACGACGAGGTCGACTTCGACGTTCCGGTCGGGAAGAACGGCGACAACCTCGACCGCTTCCTCGTGCGCCTCGCGGAGATCCGGCAGTCGCGCCGCATCATCGAGCAGTGCATCGAGCGTATGCCCGACGACGGTCCGGTGAGCTGCGACGACCCGCGCTTCGTGCTCCCGCCCAAGAAGGACGTCTACACGACCATCGAAGCCACGATTCAGCACTTCAAGCTGATCATGGAGGGCGCCAAGGTCCCGGCCGGCGAGGTCTACTCGTACACCGAGGGCGGTAACGGCGAGCTCGGCTTCTACCTCGTCTCCGACGGCAGCGGCACGCCCTACCGCGTCCGCATCCGCCCGCCGTGCTTCACCATCACCTCCGGCCTCTCGAAGCTCATCACCGGCGCCATGCTGAGCGACATCGTCCCGACGTTCGGGTCGCTCAACATGATCGGCGGTGAGTGCGACCACTGAGCGAGCGAACGAATCCCATGCCCTCTTTCAAGTACGACGGTCGCGAGATTCCCTTCGAGCCGGGCGAGAGCATCATCAAGGCGTGCGAGCGCGCCGGCGTCGAGATTCCCCATTACTGCTGGCACCCGGGCCTCTCGGCGCCGGCCAACTGCCGCATGTGCCTCGTCGAGATCCTCCCGCCGCCCAACCAGCGCGCGATGATGCTCGACATCCTCGAGTGGGACGCGGCGCTCGGTGACTACCGCCCCAAGAAGAAGCCCAAGCTCCAGCCGGCCTGCCAGATGCAGGCCGTCGACGGGCAGGAGATCAAGGGCGAGACGAGCGACGAGGTGAAGAACGCCCGCGCGCACGTCCAGGAGTTCTTGCTCCTGAACCACCCCGTCGACTGCCCGATCTGCGACCAGTCGGGTGAGTGTAAACTGCAAGATTATTGGCTCGAGCACGGGCGCTTCAAGAAGCGCATGACGGACGAGCCGATCCACAAGCCCAAGGGCGTCTCGTTCGGGCCGACCATCGTCTACGACGGCGAGCGCTGCGTCATGTGCACGCGCTGCATCCGCTTCATGGAGGAGGTCGCCAAGGACCCCGTCCTCGAGATGCGGGAGCGCGGCAACCTGAACGAGATCTTCGTCGCGCCGGGCCGCCAGCTCGAAGGAAAATACACCTTCATGACCGAGCACGTGTGCCCGGTCGGCGCGCTCACCACCAAGGACTTCCGCTTCAAGGCGCGCGTCTGGTTCCTCCGCACGGCGAGCTCGGTCTGCCAAGGCTGCGCCACCGGCTGCAACACGCACCTCGACTACGACCCGCGCTACGGCAAGGTGCTTCGCCTCCGCCCGCGCGACAACGAGGCCGTCAACAAGTACTGGATGTGCGACGACGGCATGGTGACCTACAAGGCCGCGCACGACGGCCGCGTGACCGAGGCCAAGGTCTCGGGCGCGCAGGTCAGCGACGGTCAGGCGCTCGAAGAAGTGCGTCGGCGTTTCGAGGGCGTGCCGCACTCCGCGGTCGCCGTCGTCCTCTCCGCGCAGCACTCGCTCGAGGACAACTGGGCCATGGTCGAGCTCGCGCAGACGTTCTTGGGAACGCGCGCGCTCTACTGGTCGGGCAACGCGAATGGATACGAGGATGCGATCCTCATCCACAAGGACAAGAACCCGAACACGCTCGGTGTGATGCAGCTCGCGCCGAACGCGAAGACGTTCGGCGAGCTCATCGCCGATCTGAAGGCTGGTCGCGTCACCCACGTGATCGCGCTCGGCGGAGCCACGCCGGGCAAGGCCGAGGACGACGCGGCGAACCTCGCCGACGCGACCCTCGTCACGATCGCGGCGCACGAGGGCGCGCTCGCCAAGGCCGCCGACGTGCTCCTGCCCGCGTGCTCGTGGGCCGAAGCGGCGGGCACCTACGTCAACGCCAAGGGCATGCGTCAGCCGTCCGACAAGGCGATCGAGCCGCAAGGGGCGAGCCGCCCGGCGTGGGAGCAGGTCGCGCGCGTGGGCCGCGCGATCGGCGTGGAGCCCTCGTGGACCAAGCTCAAGGAAGTGCGCGTCGCCATGAAGGCGCTGCTCTCTCCCAGCCCGAACAGCTCGGCATCTTCGGAGGCGGGGGGCGCGCCCTCCGCCAACGCGTGAGGAAAAGCGATGACCGGTAGCGATCTCTTCTGGGCCGTCCTCAAGATCCTCCTCATGTTCGCGTTCCTCGTGAACGTGGGAGGGCTCCTCACGTGGCTCGACCGGCGCCAAGGCGCCATGATTCAGGACCGCGTCGGACCGAACCGCGCTGTCCTCAAGATCGGCAACTTCGAGCTCCGCATCGCGGGCCTCCTCCACACGGCGGCCGACGGCGTGAAGTTCTTCTTCAAAGAAGACTTCGTCCCGCCGAACGCCGACAAGCTGCTCTTCGCGATCGCGCCCGTCCTCGCGATGGCGCCGGTGCTCGCGCTGACGGCCGTCATCCCGATGGGTGACACCATCTGCCCGCAGTACCTATTCCCGTCGGGCGCGACGGACGGCCTCGGCGACTTCCTCCGCCACATGCCGGTCGTGCCGCGCTACGGCATTTGCCCGACCATGGAGCTCAAAGACGCCGTCGGCGCCGTTCACACGGTCTCGCCGGTCGAGCTCGCGGTTGCTCCGCTCAACGTCGGCATCCTCTACATCTTCGCGATGGCCGGTCAGGGCATCGTCGGCGCCGCGATCGCCGGCTGGTCGAGCGACAACAAGTTCTCGCTCATGGGCGCGCTCCGCGCCGCCAGCCAGATGGTCTCGTACGAAGTCGCGATGGGCCTCTCGCTCATCGGCGCCATGATGATCTACGGCACCGTTCGCCTCGACGACATGGTGCGTTGGCAGGGCGAGTACACGTGGGGCATCTTCGTGCAGCCCGCGGCGTTCGTGCTCTTCTTCGTCGCCGCCGTGGCCGAGCAAAAGCGCATTCCGTTCGACCTCCCCGAGGCCGAGAGCGAGCTCGTCAGCGGCTACTTCACCGAGTACTCGGGCATGAAGTTCGGCATGTTCTACTTCGCCGAGTACATGGAGGTCGTCACGAGCTCGATGCTGATCGTCACGATCTTCCTCGGCGGTTGGGCGCTCCCGTTCTTCCACCGAGACGGCATCACGCTCGCGTTCGGCGGTGACACGCTGGTGCGCCTCCCGATCTCGCACCTCGGGATGATCGTCATCAACGTGCTGGCGTTCTTCGGGAAGACGCTCCTCGTTTGCTGGTTCCAGTGCGTCGTTCGCTGGAGCCTCCCGCGCTTCCGCTACGACCAGCTCATGAAGCTCGGTTGGCGCGTGCTCCTCCCGGCGTCGCTCGCCAACGTCATGGTGACCGGCGTCGTCTACCTCGCGATCGACCAGGCGAGCCCCGGCTTCCAGGAGGGCCTCCGCGTGGCCGCCGAGGTCACCCAGGCGCTCGTCGCTTTGACCCTCACCGGGCTGACGGTGTGGCTCGTCGTCTTCTTCGTGCAGCCGGCGCGTCGCGAGCGGCTCGTCGTCGGTGCCTCGGCGAAGCTCGCCGCCAAGCTCGGCGGCACGCCCGAAACCCCAATGCAGGCTTGAGGCCGCGGACCCTCCGAGAACGAATCCCCATGGCGACCCCCACGTTCCCCAAGAAGCCTGCCAAGACCGACACGGTGCCGCTCGAGTACGTCGAGCGAAACCCGACCACGCAGTCGTACCTGCCGGAGATCGTCAAAGGTCTCGGCGTGTCGATGAAGCACTTCTTCAAGAACACCAAGGACATGATCCGGGGCGAGCGCCCGGACCCGGTCCTCGAGCGCTACTCGGACGGCGTCAGCACCGTCTCGTACCCCGAGCAGAAGCGCCCGTATCCGGAGCGGTTCCGCGGTCTCCACCGGCTCACGCAACGTGAGGACGGGAGCCCGCGGTGCGTCGCGTGCCTCTGCTGCTCCACGGCGTGCCCCGCGCAGTGCATCTTCATCGAGGCCGGCGAGTACCCGGAGGGCGACGCGAAGCGCGGCTACGAGCGCTACCCGGTGAAGTTCGTCATCGACGAGATCCGCTGCATCTTCTGCGGCTACTGCGTCGAGGCCTGCCCGTGCGACGCCATTCGCATGGACTCGGGCGTCCACGCGACGCCCTACGACTCGCGCGATCAGTTCATCTACGCGAAGGATCTCCTCCTCGCGGTGCCCGGCGCCGACGGCACGCACAAGACGGCGAACCCGCGTCACGAGCCCGGCGATCCCACGCACCCCGGCATCACGCGCGAGCACTTCCACCACTGACCTACGGCGCGAGGCCGGGCCCGCCTCGTCCCCGAAAGGTCACGGCTCGTCCGCGAAATCCCGGCGGCCGGGCGCGGTCGCTTGAACCGTGTGCGAACGGGCTCGACCATGCCCGTCGTGCTGCGCGGACCTCGCTTCTGGCTCGGCTCGGGGCTGGCCATTGCGCTCGCGCTGGCGGGCGCGCGCGCGCGTGCCGATGGTCCGCTTCGACTGGAGGAGGCCGTCGCGCAGGCGCTCTCGACGAACGAGCGCGCGGCCAAGTCACGGCTCCGCGTCGACGTTGCGGACGGGCAGCTCGACCGCGCGCGTACCGCATTCTTTCCCACGTTGGCCGCGTCGGGATCGGGAACGGTGCGCCCCGAGGCGGACAAGTCGGGGCGCATCGGCTCGACGACCACGTCGCTCACGCTCAGTCAGCCCATCTTGAGCGCGAGCGCGTTTCCGCAGTACGCCCAAGCGCGGCATCAGCTCGAGTCGGAGAAGTGGGGCGCCAAGCAGGACCGCCGGCAGCTCGCGTACGACGCGGCGCGCGCGTTCTTGCAGACACTCTCCGCGGAGCACGTGGCAGACGCCGCGGTGCGCCGGCTCGAGCGCGCGCGCGCCAACAAGGACAACGCGGACGCTCGCGCTGCGACGGGCCTCGCGAGCGTCAACGACGCGACGCGCGCGGCGCTCGATCTGACGACTGCCGAGCGTGATCGGGTCGGGGCCCAAGCGTCGGTGACCCGCGCGTATTTGACCCTCGGCTTTTTGATCGGTCACGCGGTGAAGCCGCCGCTCGCCGCGCCCGAACGCACGACGAGCGCCGCCTCGGGCTTCGAGAGCGACGTGAAGGACGGTGCGCGGCGAGCGCTCGAGCGGCGCGCGGACGTGATTTCTGCGCGCGAGCGCACCGAGGCGTCGCGCGCGTCCGCCGACGAGCCGCTCTTTCGCCTCGTGCCGACGGTGAGCGCGCAGGCGCAGCTCCGCGTGCTTCCGGCGCCGCTCCCGACGGAGACGACTACCGACGAGACTGCGACTCTGAACCTCGTCTGGACGATCTTCGATTCGGGCAGCCGCTACGCCGATCGGCGCACGCGCCTGGCGCAGGCCGAGAGCCAAGCGCTCGACGAGAGCTTGCTTCGGCGCTCGGTCGAAACCGACGTGGCCACCGCCATGGCGTCGCTCAAGGCGGCGCGCGAGAGCCTCCGCTTCGCGGACGAGGGCGTTGCCGCGGCCGTGCGAAACACGGACGAGACCGAGATCCTCTACAAGCAGGGCCTCGCGCGCGCGCTCGAGCTCACCGACGCGAACGGTCGCCGATTCGACGCCGAGGTGAGCCGCGAGTCGGCGAAGCTAGCGATGGAGCAGGCGTACCTCGATCTCCGCTTCGCGCTCGGGCTAGGGCCCGTGGATGAGGACGTGCCGTGAGCGCGCGTCGAGCGGCGTGTGTCATCGTCGTGGGCGCGGTCACGCTCGCGCTGACGTCGTGCAAGCCGGCAGCCGGCGGGAAAGAAGACACGCCAGCCAAAGGGGCGACGGGGAAGGGCGGTCGTGGGGGCGGGGGCGCCAACGTCGCCTTCGCCGTGGATGCGATCCGCGCGACGGCCAAGAAGCTCGACTACCTGGTCACCGCGCCGGGCACGATCGAGGCTTTCGAGCGCGTGCAAGTGACGGCGCGCGTGGCCGGCGCCGTCGATCGCGTCTCGTTCTCGGAAGGTCAAGAGGTGAAGCAGGGAGGCGTGCTCGTGAGCATCGACTCCGAGCGCTACATGCGCGCGGTCAACAGCGCACGCGCCGCCTACGAGAAGACGCAGGCCGCCCAGAAAGACATGGAAGCGTCGGTCGCGCGTCGCGAGGGCGCGAGCGATCAGCATCCCGGTCTCATTCCTGGCGAGGAGCTCGCGAGCTTTCGAACCAAGGCTCTCACCGCCAAGGCGGACACGGCGGTCGCCCTCGAGGCGCTCAAGCTCGCCGAGCTGAATCTCCGAGACTCCTCGGTGCGCGCTCCGATCTCCGGCGTGATCCAGACGCGCACCGTCGAGACCGGTCAATACGTCCAAACCGGCTACGTGATGGCGACCTTGCTGCGGAGCGAGCCGATGCTCCTTCGCTTCGAGGTCGAGCCCCAAGAAGCGCCTCGCATCAAGCCGGGCATGACTGCGTCGTTCACCATGCGCGAAACGCAGCGCTCCTTCGCCGCCAGGGTGACCCTCGTCGCGGGCGCAGCCGATCCGACGACGCACATGGTTCCGGTGACCGGCGAGGTGGTGGACGACGGACACAAATATTGGCTTCGCCCCGGATCCTTCTGCGACGTCACCATCGACGTCGGCGCGTCGCGCGATGCGGTCGTGGTCCCGCGCATGGCCACCCGCGCGACGGACAAGGGCACGATCGCCTACGTCGTGGACGGTGACGTCGCGACCCCACGCACGGTGACCGTGGGCATGAGCTCGCGTGATGGCTGGGTGGAGATTCGCTCGGGTCTCAAGGACGGCGAGCTCGTCGTCATTCGTGGCGCCGAGGCGCTCTCGCCGGGGGCGCGCGTCCGCATGACCGTAGTGGATTCTCCCGACGCCGCCGCACCGCGACCGGCGGCGAGCGACGCTGCGCCGGCAGCGAGCGGCTCGGCGGGCGGGGGTCGGCGCCGCAAGAACGTCGAGGCGGCGCCCCCCGCGGCCGCGAGCGCGGGCGCCCCGTGAGCGTCGCCGACGTCTCCATCCGCAATCCGGTCTTCGCCTGGATGCTGATGGCGTGCACGGTGCTCTTCGGCATCCTCGCCCTCTCGCGCGTCGGCATCAGTCAGTTCCCCGACGTCGATTATCCCAACGTCTCGGTGTCGGTCTCTTGGCCCGGTGCGTCGCCGCCCGCGGTCGAGCGTGAGATCATCGAGCCGCTCGAGCAGGCCATCTCGCAGGTCGAGGGCGTGAAGCAGCTCTCGTCGTCGGCGCGCTCGGGCTCGGCGCGCATCACGGCCACCTTCGACATGTCGCGCGACGTCGATCTCGCGCTCCAAGACATCCAAGCACGCGTCGCGCAGGCGCAGCGCCAGCTCCCCAAGGACGTGCCCGCGGCGACGGTGTCGAAGTCGAACCCCGACGATCAGCCCATCGTGCAGGTCGCGGTGACGGGGCCATTTTCTCGGCAAATGCTGGCCGACGCCGCGCGCTATCAGGTCCAGGAGAAGCTCCAGACCGTCGCCGGCGTGGGGCAGATCACCTTGAGCGGCTACCTCGATCGCAACGTGCGCATCTGGCTGGACGCCAGCCGTCTGGCCGAAAAGAGCATCGTCGCGTCCGATGTCATCGACGCCATCCGCAAAGAGCACGTCGAGGTCCCGGGCGGTCAGCTCAATACGGGCGAGCGGCAGCTCGACGTGCGCCTGCTCGGTGAGGCGCTCGATCTCGAACAGTTCAAGAAGCTGGTCATCCGCCGCACCAAGCCGTCGCCCGTCCTCCTCGAAGACGTGGCCCTCGTCGAGGACGGCTTCGAGGACGCGACCTCGCTCGCGCGCCTCGACGGCGTTCCGCTGCAGGCGCTCGGCGTCTTGAAGCAACGCGGCACGAACGCGGTCGCCGTCGCGGCCGCGGTGCGCGCGCGCGTGGCCGAGATTCAACGGACGCTTCCGGAGGGCATGAAGGTCGAGGTCCTCTTCGACTCGACGGTGTTCATCCAAGAGTCGGTGCACGAGCTCGAGCTCGAGCTCGGGATGGCCATCGTCCTCACCGCGTTCGTGTGCTGGCTTTTCCTGGGCTCGCTCTCCAGCACCGCCAACGTGGTCTTGGCCATCCCGATGTCGCTCCTCGGCACCGTGGCCGTCATCTACTTCGTCGGCTTCACCCTCAACACCTTCACGCTCCTCGGCCTCTCGCTCGCGGTCGGCCTCGTGGTCGATGACGCGGTCATGGTCATGGAGAACATCTTCCGTCACGCGGAGATGGGAAAAGAGCGGGCCAAGGCCGCCGCCGACGGCACGAACGAAATCACCTTCGCCGCGCTCGCCGCGACCCTCGCCGTCGTTGCCATCTTCCTCCCGGTCATCTTCATGAACGGGGTCATCGGGAAGTTCTTCTTCCAGTTCGGCGTCACGCTCTCGGTCGCGGTGTGCCTCTCCTACCTCGAAGCCATCACGCTCGCGCCGGCGCGCTCAGCGCAAATGCTCTCCGCGTCGCGCGAAGGTCGGAGCCTCGTCGGACGCGCTGCGGATCGTGCGTTTTCGTGGCTCGAGGGGCGCTACGCGGCCGTCCTGACGCGCGCGCTCGCACACCCGCGAAAGGTCCTCCTCGGCGCGATCGCGATCCTCGCGGCCTCCGGGCTCTTGGTCCGCTTCATCCCCACCGAGTTCATTCCGTCGCAGGATCAGAGTCGCCTCAACGTTCGCCTCCAGACCGAGGCCGGGACCACGCCCGAGGCCGCCGCGCCGCTCATCGCGCGCGCCGAAGAGCGCTTGGCCAAGCACCCCGAGATCGCCCGCACGCTCGTCACGCTCTCCGGGTCCTCGGGACAGATCGCGCTCACGCTGACGCCGCCCGAGGCCCGGTCGGTGTCCGCCGTCCAGCTCTCGCAAGCGCTCCGCCGCGAGCTCCAAGGGATCGCCGGCCTCCGGGTGTCGATCCAAGATCCGTCGCAGCAAGGCTTCGGCACGGGCTCACGCGCGTCGCCGATCGACTTCACGGTGCGCGGACCGGACTGGGAGGCGCTCGTGTCAGCGGCCACGAAGATCAAAGCGGACCTGGAGGCGAGTGGGGTCGCGACCGACCTTACGACCGACTATCAAGTGGGATCGCCCGAGCTCCAGGTGACGCCCGATCGCCGGCGCGCGAACGATCTCGGCGTCGCGGTCAGCGATCTCGGCTCCACGGTGAGCGCGCTCGTCGGCGGCAACACCATCGGCAAGTTCTCGACGGGCGGCCGCCGCATCGACATTCGCATGCGCCTCCTCGCCGCGCAGCGAACGCGCCCCGAGGACCTCTCGCTCATTCGCGTTCGCTCGCCCGGCGGCGCGCTCGTTCCGCTCTCGCTCATCGTCACGCAGGAAGAGAAGCCCGTCCTCCAGACCATCAATCGCCTGGACCGCGAGCGCGCCATCGGCATCACCGCCAACGTCGCGCCCGGGCATTCGCAGGCGGAGGCCATGAGCAAGGTCTACGCGCTCGCCAAAGACCTTCCGCTCGGCTACCGCGTCGTCTCGGGAGGTCAGGCCTCGCAGCTCGAGGAGACGACGGGCGGCCTCGTCTTCGCGCTCGGGGTCGGCATCTTGGTCGCGTACATGGTGCTGGCGAGCCAGTTCAACTCGTTCCTCCACCCGGTGACGGTGCTCACAATCATGCCGCTCGCCGTGGCCGGGGCCGTGGCCGGGCTCGCGCTCTCTGGGAAGTCGCTCAACCTCTTCAGCATGATCGGTCTCCTCTTGCTGATGGGGATCGTGAAGAAGAACTCGATCCTCCTCGTCGAGTACGCGAACCAGCTCCGTGAGCACGAGGGCGTGGGCGCGCTCGACGCGGCGCGCCGCGCGGGGCCGCTCCGCCTCCGGCCGATTCTGATGACGACCGTGGCGACGATGATGGCTGCTGTCCCGCCGCTCCTCGGTCTCGGGCCCGGGACCGAGACGCGGAGCCCGATGGCAGCGGCGGTCCTCGGAGGGCTCTTCGTCTCGACCGTCTTGAGCCTCGTGGTCGTCCCGGCCTTCTACGTCGTCGCCGACGACTGGAAGCGCGCCCTCTTCGGCCGACGCGCGCGCGTGACCCATGCGGCCCGGGAGGGGCAGGGTGGCTGACCCTGTCTCGTATGCGTCTCGAACCGTCTCGCTGTGCTGGAAAGCTGCATCAATCAGCGCCTTTTCCCCTGCCGCGCTGACGGGTTTGCGGTAGAACCCGCGCGCTCGCCCTTCAGGGATCGGTGCGTCTCGCGCAAGTGAGAGAACCGGCTGAAGTGTGGGGAACGTCGCTCTCTCCCGGGGGGCGCCCATCGTTTGCGGTTGTCGAGGAGTGGCATGACGAACATCGAAATCCTTCGCGGCGAACTCGAGCGTCTCTTCTCGCTCGAAGAGCTCACCCAGATGAGCGAGAAGCTGCTCGGTCTCGATCCGCGAGACGTGGGCGGAGCTTCGGCCAAGGGCAGCTTCGCGAAGGCTCTCACCGAGCGCTGCGTCGACGGTGATCGCATCGAGGCGCTGGTCGACGTCATCCTCGCGTCCCGCAACGAGGTCGATCCGCGCGTGCGTGACATCGGCGGCCTCCTCGGCGCCGACGAGCTCGCGCCCGGCACGGAGCTCGGACCGTATCTCATCGAGAAGCGCGTCTCGGTGAGCGAGCTCGGCGTGACCTACGTCGCGAAGAAGGCCGGGAAGCCCTACACGCTGAAGACGCTCCGCCGCGAGGCCGCGCGCGACCGCCGCGCCGTGCATCGCTTCCTCACCGCGAACCGCCTCGTCGGCGCCGTCGGACACGCGGGCCTTCCGCAGGACATCGACGCCGGCGAGCTCGGCGACAAAACGCGCGGACCGATCTTCTACGTCGCGTACGAGCTCATCGACGCGCCGTCGCTCGCGCAGCGACTCCAGCGCATGGGCGCGACGCACTTCAACGATCTCCGCGCCATCCTCCGCGGCGTGCTCGCTCCGCTCGCCGCCCTCCACAAGGCGCAGCTCGTGCACGGCGATCTCAAGCTCGATCACGTGCTCCTCCCCAAGCCCGAGGTCATCGGCGGCGAGCCCAAGGTCGTCCTCATCGACTTCGGCGGCGATCGACTCCGGCCGCGCCTCGCGACGATGAACGGCGGCGGCTTCGGCTTCCTCGCCGTGTTCGGCTCTCCCAAGACGATCGCACCCGAGCAGGTGCGCGGTCGTCCGTCCGACGCGCGCACCGACGTCTACTCGTTCGGCGCCATGGTGTACGAGCTCTTGAGCGGCAAGGCGCCGTTCGCCACCGACAACCCGACCGACGCCGCCTTCGCGCACGTCGCGCAGAAGCCCGAGGCGCCGAGCACCAAGGCCCCGCGCGGCTGGATCTCCAAGGAGATCGACGAGTGGGTCCTCTCGATGCTGGCCAAGGATCCCGCGCAGCGTCCGCGGGACGCGGCGGCGCTCCTCGACTCGCTCGAGCGCATCGGTCGCGCAGCCCCGTCGGCCGCAGCCGGCGCGAAGATCTCCGACGAAGAGCTCTCGGCGCTCGTCGACGCGCTCCACAAGTCGCCCGACGACTCCGATGCTGCGATCTCGCTCGAGAAGGCGATCGACCAGGGCGCCGACGCGCAGAAGGTCGGCGCAGCGTTCTCCGAGGCGGCGGCCAAGGTCGCCGGTGACGACGACTACGCCAAGGAGACCAAGAAGTCGCTGCTCTTCCGCGCGGCGCGCATCTTCGACGGGCCGGCGAACGACAAGGCCAAGGCCGAGTCGATCTACGTCTCCGTGCTCGAGCTCGATCCGTCCGACGACATCGCGTCGGTCGCGCTCGAAGAGGTTCGCAAGGCGCTCGGCAAGTTCGAGGAGATCGTCGAGATGCTCCTCGCGCGCAGCGAGACGGCGGCGCCGGGCGAAGAACGCGCGCGCGTCATGGCGGAGATCGGACGCCTTTACACGCACGAGCTCGACGACGCCGAGCAGGCGCTCGTCGCGTACACCCAAGCCCTCTGCGAGGCCCCGTCCAACGACGAGTACGCGAGCCAGATCGAGCGCATCGCCGGTCAGAACGCGTCACGCTGGGGCGAGGTGCTCGGCACCGTCACCGAGGGCGTGAAGTCCGACGCGCTCGGCGTGTCCGACCGCAACGCGCTCTTGCTCCGCGCGGGCAAGTGGTACGACGAGCGCGCCAAGCGCGCCGACATGGCCCTCATGGCCTACCAGCAGGTGCTCGTGGGCGAGCCGTCCAACGAGGGCGCGCAAGAGGGCCTCACGGTCATCTATCGCCGCGCCCAGCAGTGGCCGGAGCTCGCGCAAGTGCTCCTCGGTCGCGCCGACGCCGCAGCCACGACGCCGCGCGCGCGTGACCTCCGCACCGAGGCGGCCGAGCTCTTCGAGCTTCGCTTGAACGATCTCGCGCGCGCCAAGGACATCTACAAGCAGGTCGTCGCCGAAGATCCGGGCCACCTCAAGGCGAGCGAGGCGCTCGCGCGCATCGCCGAGAAGGAAGGCGACTTCCAAACGCTCGTCCGCATCCTCGAGCACCGCGCCGAGGCGCGACGTGGCGCCGAGCGCGCCGACGCGCTCGTGAAGGTGGCCGAGGTCTACGAGGACCACCTGAACGATCTCTCGCAGGCGACGCAGCGCTTCGAAGAGGCGCTGGCGATCGATCCGCAGAACCTCGGAGCGCTCAAGGGCCTCGACCGCATCTTCAACCGCGGCGGGAAGTACCGTGAGCTCCTCGAAGTGCTCGAGCGTCAGGTCGCTGCGGCCGCGACGCCGCGCCAGAAGATCAACCTCTACGAGCGCATGGCCGGCATCCACGACGAGGAGTTCCTCGATCAGGGCAAGGCCGCCGAGTGCCTCGAGAAGGTGCTCGCGATGGACGCGGCCAACGACGGCGCGCTCACGGCGCTCCCGCGCTTCTACCGCGTCCTCGGGCGCTGGGAGGACGCGGTCAAGATCCTCGACAAGCACGCGTCGGTCACCTCCGACGACTCACGTCGCGTCGAGCTCCTCGTGCAGAAGGCGCGCATCCTCGCCGAGCAAGTCGGCTCGCCCGAGCGCGCCATCAAGACGTACGAGCAGGTCCTCGCGCTCCAGGCCGGTCACGCCGGCGCCCTCGAGGCGCTCGCTGCGCTCAAGGAGTCGAGCGGCGACGCGCACGCCGCCCTCAGCGCCATCGAGTCGCTCGCCGCCAAGGCCACGACTGCGGAAGGGAAGGCCGAGCAGTGGATCCGCGCGGCGCGCCTCTTGGACGCGCGCGGCGACAAGGACGGCGCGATCGAGCGCTACAAGATGGCGCTCGAAGCCAACCCGAAGGACGCGGCCGCGTCGGCGGCGCTGCGTCAGGCCTACGGCGTCCGCGGCGACTACGCGTCGGTGCTCTCGCTCATCGAGAAGGAGCTCACCACGGCCGAGGGCGATCTCGCGAAGGCGCGCCTCTTCGGCGAGCAGGCGAAGGTCTATCTCACGCGCCTCAAGGAAGACCTCAAGGCGGAGCAGATGGCGAAGCGCGCCCTCGAGCTCGACGCCACCAACGCCGACGGTCTCCTCGTGCTCGGTGACCTCGCGTACGACGCCGGCCGCATGATGGAGGCGGCGAAGCACTACGAGTCGCTCGCGGGTCGCACCGGCGTCCTCGCCAAGGAAGATGGCATCCGCGCCCTCGTTCGCTACATCGAGTCGGTCTCCAAGGCGAACCCGGTGCCGCCGCCGCCGGAGCGCACGAGCTCGACCTTCGCTGCCGCCGCGCCGAGCGATTCGGGGCCGGTGTCGGTCGGTCCGCGTCCGACCATGCCGCCCACGGCGGCGAGCGCGCGCATCCTCACCGCGGTCGAGGCCCTTCAGCGCCTCGCGCCGGACGACGTCCACTCGCTCGCGACTTCGGCCAAGGTGCTCCTCGAGCAGGGCGACGCCACGATGGCCAAGAAGGTCTACGAAGGCATCGTGCAGAAGCACGACAAGGCCCTCGCCGGCAGCGAGCGCGCCGAAGTGCTCTACGGCCTCGGCGAGTCGATGCGTCGGCTCGGCGAGCACCAGGCCGCGGTGCCGCTCCTCACCGAGGCCGCGCAGGTCGACCCGGCGAGCCCGTTGCCGCTCCGCGCCCTCGCCAAGCTCCACGAGGATCGCAGCGAGTGGGGCGACGTCGTCAAGGTGAAGAAGCGTCGCCTCGACGTGGCGACCGGGCAGGAGCGCTTCGATCTCCTCATCGAGATCGGCGACGTCTTCCTCAACAAGCTCTCCGATCGCACGCTCGCGTCGAAGACCTACGTGGCCGCGCTCGAGGAGAAGCCGGACGACCGTCGCCTCCTCACGCGCCTCATGCAGCTCTACTCGGAGGAGAAGGACTGGGCGAAGCTCGTCGACGTCGTCGTCCGCTTGGCCGACTTCGTGGAGGATCCCAAGCAGCGTGCGAAGTATATGCACACTGCAGCCATCGTGTCGTCGCGCCAGATGAACGAGCGCAAGCAAGCGCTCGTCTACTACGACCGCGCGATCGAGTTCGACCCGAGCCTCACCAAGGCCGTCGACGAGGCGCTCGAGCTCCGTCGCCAAGAGAGCGATCACGACGGTGTCGAGCGGATGCTCAAGCTCCAGCTCGAGACCGCCAAGGCCACCGGCGACCGCGCCAAGCTCTCGGCGATCCTCGACCAGCTCGGCGAGCTCTACCAAAAGTTCCTGAACGAGCCGGATCTCGCCGTCGACGCCTACGAGGCGGCGCAGGCGTTCGACCCGGAGAACAAGCAGCGCGGCGAGCTCTTGGGCGAGCTCTACGCGAGCGACCTCGGCCAGTACCTCGACAAGGCCGTCAAGGCGCAGGCGCAGATCCTCCGCCGCAACGCGTACCGCGTCGAGAGCTACAAGCTCCTCCGCAAGCTCTACACCGAGGCCCAGAAGGCCGACGCGGCGTGGTGCTTGTGCCAGGCGCTCAGCGTCATGAACCTCGCCGAGCCCGACGAGGAGCGCTTCTACAAGCGCCACAAGTCGGAGAGCGCCGCGCCGGCCAAGGCCGCGTTCGACGTCGCCGAGTGGGACCGCATCGCGCACTACGACCAGGACGTCCTCCTGACCAAGATCTTCGCGCTCATCCAGCCGGTGATCGTGCGGTCGCGATCCCAGCCGATCGAGGCGATGGGCTACGACGCCCGCTACGCCATCGATCTCACGATGCACCCGTACCCGGTCTCGCAGACGCTCTATTACGCCGCGGGCGTCCTCGGCATCACGCCGCCGCCGGTGTTCCAGAACCCGAACGATCCGGCCGGCCTCGGCTTCCTCCACGCGCTCATGCCGTCGATCGTCCTCGGGCGCGCGGCCTTCGAGGCGCAGGTGCCGCCGCAGTCGCTCGCGTTCCTCGCCGGGCGTCACCTCACGTACTTCCGCCCGGGCTACTACGTGCGGCACCTCGTGCCGACCGGCACCGGTCTCAAGGCGTGGCTCTTCGCGGCCATCAAGCTCTGCGTCCCGCAGTTCCCGATCGCGCCCGACGTCCAGGGCGCGGTGGGCGACGCGATGGCGGCGATGCAGGCCGAGTTCCAGGGCCCGCACAAGGAGCGGCTCGCGAGCTTGGTGTCCAAGGTCCTCCAGAGCGGCGGCTCGCTCGACCTCAAGAAGTGGGTCGCGTCGGTCGACCTCACGGCGGATCGCGTGGGCTTCGTCCTCGCGCACGACCTGTCGCACGCGACCGAGGTCATCCGCGCGACCGAAGACGGCGCGAGCATTCCGGTCAAGGAGCGCATGAAGGAGATCGTGCTCTACGGGGTGAGCGAGGAGTACTTCGCGCTCCGCGAGAAGCTGATGGTTACCATCGCTTCTTGAGGCAGATTGGCGGCGCGCGGCTGGGCTTCCCGGCCTCGCGTCGCATCGCGCGCTTGCGGTCCGCTCGGCTGCGCTAAAGTTCTCGAGGACCCGGTGGTGGGGTCTTTCTTTGCAAGGAGTGTCCTTCGATGATCAATCGTTCAATCATTCTCTTCGGCATGGCGTGGGGCCTCTTTGCCTGCTCGTCCTCGTCTTCCTCTTCCGGCACGACGCCCACCACCGACGGTGGCGCGGGCGGTGACGGCAGCACGTCGACCGGCGGCAACCCCAAGTTCACCGGCCAGATCGTCGGCTTCGCGAGCGGCACCGGCGAGGCGGGCTGGACCGTCGAGGCGGGCGGCGTCACGGCGCAGACCAACGCCAAGGGCGCGTACGAGCTCGCCATCCCGAAGGACACCGCCTTCAACCTCTCGGTGAAGGACTCCACGGGCGGGCACCTCTCGCTCTGGGATCAGGAGACCAAGATCAGCGGCGACTTCGATCGCGGCAAGCTCCGCTTCGTCGAGAAGGCGACCGGCGACGCGCTCATCTCGGCCCTCAAGGCCGACGCCACCAAGGGCGTCGTCACGGTCGAGATGGTCGCGCTCGACGGCTCGGCGTGCGCGAGCGTCGCGGACTTCCCCGCGGGCGCGAAGATCAAGGTCGACCAGGCGTCGGCCACGCTCATCTACCAGAGCGGCAACCTGCCCGACGGCACCAAGACCGAGGCCCAGAAGGCCGAGTCGCCCGCGGCGACGGTCATCAACGTGACGCCCGACGCGGCGCTCAACGTGACGGTCGAATACACGAAGTGCAAGCAGAAGGCCTTCCCGGTCACGGACGGCGCCATCACGTACACCGGCGCCCTCAAGCCGAAGGCGCCGAACACGATCTCCGTGTATCGCATCTTCTTCGAGTGATCTCGGTCGCGGCGATCTTCGCCGCTTGAGGTGGACGGGGGGCCGGGCGAATGATCGCGCACGGCCCTTCGTCTTTTTATAGGGTCTTGGCGTGACGGAGATGCGGCTTCGAGTCCTGGGTTCGATGATCGTCGCGACGCTCGTCGCGTGCGCGGGGTCGGGCGCGGAGACCGCTCCCGCGTCGCCGGCTCTGGTGACGCCGTCGCCCGCGCCGGCAGCACCGTCGGCGTTCGCCGCGCCGACCGCGAGCGGGGCCGCGGCGGCGAGCGCGTCGTCGACCCCGGCTCGGCCCGCGCGCCCGACGCGGCCGCCGGAAGGCGCGAACGTCGTCCTCATCACCGTGGACTCGCTCCGCGCCGACATGCCCTGGACGGGCTACCCGCGGCCCATCACGCCGCGGCTCAGCGCCTTCGCCGAGAAGGCTGTAGTGTACACGCGCGCCTACGCGACGTCCTCGTACACCTCGATGAGCCTCGGCGGGCTCCTCGCCGGGCGCTACCCGAGCGAGCTCAAACGCGACGGCTATTTCTTCGGCACGTACGCCAAGGACAACGTCTTCTTCCCCGAGCTCCTGCAGGCCAAGGGCGTTCGCACCATGGCCGGGCATGCCCACGGCTACTTCAAGCCGGGCAACGGCTTCGAGCAAGGCTTCGACGTCTGGGACCTCGTCGCCGCCGTGAAGGTGAAGTGGAACAACAAGACCGACGAGTACATCACCTCGCCGGAGCTCTTCGCGATCGCCGAAAAGCAGCTCGACGACGCGGCGCTCGAGAAGCCCGGGGCCCGCTTCTTCGCGTGGTACCACTTCATGGATCCGCACGACATGTACCAGCCGCATCCCGGGATCGGCCCGTACGGCAAGTCGCTGCGTGATCGGTACGACGCCGAGGTCGAGTTCACCGACGCCTACGTGGGGAAGCTCCTCGACCTCGTGGCGAAGAAGTCGTGGGGACCGCGCACGGTCGTGATCCTCTCGTCCGATCACGGAGAGTCGTTCGGCGAGCACGGCCACTACGCTCACGGCTTCGAGCTCTGGGAGAACCTCGTCCGCGTCCCGCTCGTGGTCCTCGCGCCGGGCGCGGCGCCGCGCCGCATCGACACGCCGCGGAGCCACGTCGACCTCGCGCGCACGATCCTGGACGTCTTCGGCGTCGAGCCGGAAGCCAAGATGCGCGGCGAGAGCCTCGTCCCCGAGGTCTACGGGGCCGAGGCCCCGGCGCGCGACGTCTTCGTCGACTTGCCGGTGACGAGTGACAACGATCGCCGACGCGCCTGGGTGGGCGGCGACAAGAAGGTCATTTCGTTTGGGCTCCAAGGATTGAAGCGCGTGTTCGATCTCGCGGAGGACCCGGGGGAGCTTCGCCCGCTCTCCGGCGAAGCCAGCAAAGAGCCGATCTCGCGTTACAGCGCGCTGGAGAAGACGATCGTGGATGTCCCGCCGACGTCCTGCAAAGAGAGCTGCTTGAACGGCGCCTACCTCAAGAAGGATGGGGGAACCTGATGATTCGAGTCGACGTGATTCCGTGCCTCTCCGACAACTACGCGTACCTGGTCGAGTGCAGCGACACGGGCACGATGGCCGTCGTGGACCCATCGGAGTCGGAGCCGGTGCTCGCGCGCCTCGCGGGCAAGAAGCCCGACGCCATCTGGGCGACGCACCACCACCCGGATCACGTGGGCGGGAACGAGGCGGTGTCGGCCGCGTTCGGCGGGCTGCCCATCCTCGGTCACGCCTCCGACAAGGGGCGCATTCCCGGGCAGACGCGCTTCCTCGAGGAGGGCGATTCGTTCACGCTGGGGAGCCTCGCGGTCTCCGTGCTCCACATCCCGGGGCACACGACGGGCGCGGTCGCCTACGTGGTGAAGGGGCCGCGCAACACCGCCGTCTTCACAGGTGACACGCTCTTCCTCGCCGGGTGCGGTCGCCTCTTCGAGGGAACGCCCGCGATGATGCACGCATCGCTGGCCAAGCTCGCCGCGCTCCCGCCCGAGACGCGCGTCTTCTGCGGTCACGAGTACACGGCGTCGAACCTGAGGTTCGCCGCGCATCTCGAGCCGAGCAACGAGGAGATCCGGCGCCGCGCCGAAGCGGTGCGCGTGGCGCGCGAAGCCGGTCAGCCGACGGTGCCCGGCACGATGGCCGAAGAGCTCCGCACGAACCCGTTCTTGCGGGTCGACGTCCCCGAGCTCCGCGCGACCCTGGAAATCCCGTCCGACGCCGACGGCGCCACCGCCCTCGGAGTCGTCCGCAAAGCCAAAGACACCTTCAAGGGCTGATCACCCCCCCGGCGAAGCTCGTCCCCGCCTGGCCGGCGTCCGCCGTGGTCCCGGCTCGCGATAGCCCCGGCGAGCTCAACCTGAGCGGCGCCGCAATGCGCGCGCGAGCGGGGAGGACGTCGTGCATTGCCTCGACGCTACCGCTCGCGACCCTTGTGGTCGCGAGCGGCGAAGGTTCGCAAGAACCTGAGCGCGGAAGGAGGCTCGGCGAGTGTCAACTCGCCGAGGAAACCCGCGAGGGTTTCACATCACGGACTGCAGTTCTGGATGTTGAGGGTGTTGCCGTTGACGGCCGAGGTGCCGCCGATGTTTGCGCCGCCGGTGCACGTCGCGGTGCTGCCGATGACGGTCCCCACCGTGGCGGTCTTGCAGTCGATGGTTCCGGTGCCCGCCGCCGTGGCGAACTTGTTGCCGAAGGCGGCGATCACCTGGCTCTTGTTCGGTTGGATAGCGACGCAGATGCCGGAGCCCGTGTTGGGCGTGCCGCCCGACGCGACCGACTTGTCTTGGAAGGTGTTGCCGCCCGCGTTGGTCGTGAGGTCGGTGCCGAGGTCGATCTTCGACATGTCGTTCACGTAGTTGTTTCCGAGCGTGTTCGACGCGAGGTTGACGCCGTAGAGGTTCGCCAGCGACACGCAGGCGCGGAGCTGGACCGAAGAGCCGCCGCGCAAGTCGAATCCCGCCGCCGTCGCCTGCTGACGCACGACGACGCCCGTGAGCGAGGAGACCGTGAGCGCTCCCGCCGTCGGATCCTGTTGGAAGAAGACGCCCGCGCCGACGTTCTGCGAGACCTTGATGTTCTCCGACGCCGCGTCGCCATTCGCGGTGAGGACCGCGCGCTCGGTGACGCTGATGCCGGCGACGCCGTTCGATCGGATCTCGATCGGCACGTTGGTCCCCGTAAGGGTGACGGCCGCGGACCCCGTGAGCGCGAGGCCGACGCCGGTGTTTTCGCGGATCGAGGTGCCCGTGATCGTCGCCGTCGAGGTATCGCCGGCGCGGACGCCGGTGGCGCATTGGCGGATCACGTCACCGTCCAGTGTGCCGCTGGCGGTGCCGAGTACGTTGACGCACGTCCCGGTCACTTTGGCGCCGTCGACGGTGATGCCCCGGATCGTCGTAGCGTTTGCCATCGTGACGACCGCCGCCGGAGCGCCGGACGCGAGCACGGTCACCGTGCCGCCGCTGCTCTCGAGCGCGACGTTGGCGGGGAGCGCGATCGGGAAGGTCTCGCCGGTCACCGCCGAGGGGGTCGAGGGGCCGAGGACCACGATCTTCGTGCCTGCCGGCGCCGCGCCAGCGGCGTTGATCAGCGCGATGGCCTTCTTGATCGTCTTGACGGCGCACACGCCGTTGGCGACGCCACCCGCCTTGCCGCTGCCGGTCGACGTGTCGCTGCCGTTCACCGGATCGACGACGTAGACGTTGTTCGCCACCGCGTCGCACGAGGTGCACGTGTTCGCCACGCAAGCCGGCTTGCCGCCGCTGCACTGCGCGTTGTCGCAGCAGTCGCCGGACACGCACACGTTGCTGGCCGAGACCGGGCAGCAGAAGTGACCGGACGCCTGTCCGCACGCCGTGTTCGGAGTGACGCACGCGTTCGACACGCAGCCGCCGCTGTTGCCGCAGATCGTGCCCGCGCCGTAGCTCGGATCGTCGATGCACGACTTGTCGGTGGTGCACGTCGAGCACGTGTTCGCCGTGCAAAGCTTGCCGTTCTTGCACGCCGAGCTGTCGTGGCAGTTGCCCGGCACGCACGCGCCTGCCGCGCAAAGGTACGAGGCGGCGCCGGAGTCGCCACCGTCGGTGGCGTAGGCAGCGGTGCAAGCGAGGTCGTCGGTGGGGTCGACGCAGGCGCTGCAGACGCCACCCTTGCAGAGACCAGCCTTTCCGCCGCTCGTCTGACAGGGCGTGTCGGTCCCGACGCACGCCACCGCGGCGTCGCTTGCGTCGCCAGCATCACCGGCGTCGCTCGCACCATCCGGGGCGCCGTCGTCGGTCGCAGCGTCGCTCGCGCCATCGGCGGCGTCGTCGGTCGCCGTGTCTGCGCCCGCGTCGGTCGTGCTCGAGTCGATGTCGATGAGGACGTCGTTGTCGGTGGCGTCGGCGGTCGCGTCGACCGTCACGCTCGCGTCGTCGCCCGGGGCGACCGTCGAGCCCGTCTCGCCGCCGTCGTCGCCGACGGGAGGCGTCGCGCTGTCGCTGCCGCCGCACGCCGCGAACGAGCCACACGCGATAGAAGCCGAGAGCAAGCCCAAGAACCAATGGTTGCGTCGCATCCGCACCTCCGAGATGGCTTCATGGTGCCGACGTCGACGAGGCGCTCCAAGACCGGATCTGTGTCCACCCCGCGGTCGGGCGAGTGACCAAGGACCGAATGGTTGCAGGATGCACGAAGCCGTTGCGTATTGCGGCTACGGATCCTCGCCCGCGGCCATGGCGCGCGCGATGGCGGCGCGCTCGTCGTCGAAGTAGCGCTCGATGATCGCGCGCAGGCGCGGCTCGAAGAACGCGTGCGCCGACCGTGTGACCGTCATGTCGAAGCCGCGCGCGTGCTTGTGCTCGCCGCCGGCGCCCGGCTCGAAGGTGTCGAGCCCCTGAGCGAGACACTCGTCGACGCCGTGGTAGTAGCAGACGTTGAAGTGGAGGAAGGGAACGTCCTCGGTCGCGCCCCAATAGCGGCCGTAGAGCGTGCTCTGGCCACGAACGTTGAACGCGCCGGCGATCGGCCGACCGTCACGCTCCGCGACCACCCACGCGAGGTGCTCTCGAAAGCGCTCGGCGATCGCTTCGAAGAAGCGGACGTTGAGGTAGCGGCGGCCCCACATGAACTTGTCGACCGTCGCGCGATAGAAGTCGAACATGACGCGCGCCATCTCGGGGGTGTAGTCGCCGGGCGCGAGCGTGCGGACGGTGATCCCTTGCTCGCCCGGGGCGCGCCGTTCGCGACGGAGCTGGGTGCGCTTCTTCGACGGGAGACGCTTCAAGAAGTCGTCCCACGTAGCGTCGCCGCCGCGGTGCCAGTGGTACTGGATGCCGTGTCGCTCGTGAAATCCGAGCGGCGCGATCGCGGCGAGCTCGTCTTCGCGGAGGAAGTTCACGTGCACGCTCGAAGCGTTCGCTTCCTTGGCGAGCGCCAGCGCGCCCTGGCCGAGGAGATTCACGACGCGCGCGCGGTCTTCGCCCGGCGCCACGAGGAAGCGCGCGCCGGTAGCCGGGGTGAAGGGCACGGCGAGGAGGAGCTTCGGGTAGTACTCCACGCCCACCCGGGCGGCGAGCTCGGCGAAGCGCCAATCGAAGACGAACTCGCCTTCGCTGTTGCCTTTGAGGTACGCGGGCGCTGCGCCCACGAGTCGGCCGGACTCGCTCAGCGTCAAGTGACACGGGAGCCAGCCCGCCTCGGCGCGGACGCAACCGGTCTCCTCGAGCGTATGGAGCCACGTCCAATCGAGGAATGGCGAGTCCGAAGGGCGGACGAGGGCGTTCCACGCGTCGCGCTCGATGTCCGCGATGCGCTGAAGGACGCGGAGCTCGGCCATGGTGCAATTAGATAGGGCCGGCGCCGCGCGGCGTCAGCGGGTGGCGAGCACGTAGGCGATGCCCATCGCCGCCAGCACCGTGAGGACTGCAAAGGCGGTCCAACCCGGGTGCGGCCCGGCCGCGCGGAGACGCGGGGCGCGCGCGACTTGCACCCACGCCGAGACCTCGGCGGCGTGCGTGCCGGCAGGCTCGGTGGAGGGCGGGGGAGGGATCGACTGGCTCCAGTCGGGGCGCGGAACCTCGACCGGCGTTGCGACGGCGAGGCGCGTGACTTGGGACTGCTCGCTCTTCTCGAGCGTGTCCTGGAACCCTCGTGCGCGGTCGGCGTCGACGACGGCAGTCCAGCGGCCCGGGCCACGCGTCATGA
This sequence comes from Polyangiaceae bacterium, assembly GCA_044224815.1. GTDB lineage: Bacteria > Myxococcota_A > Polyangia > Polyangiales > Polyangiaceae > JADJCA01. Next base: position 16,699 of record JBGAJR010000007.1, on the reverse strand, counting down.
GCTTCGCGCCGGCTTCTTCGGCGGCCCGAGCGAGGTCGGTCGAGCTCTTCTTGGGCGCCTCGATCGCCATGACGACGAGGCTGCGATGCTCGATCTCTCCCTCGGTGAGGCGCGCCCGACAGATGGCGCAGTCGGACACGTGGCGAATCGCGTCGTCGAGGTCGTCGGCGTGGTCGCCGTCACGAATGAGCGCGATGAGGGGCTCCTCGACGTGCGGCGGCGGCTTGGACGCCGCCCCGGCGATGCGCGCGAGCATGCGCATCTTCACCTCGCGCCGCGCGTCGGGGCTCGCGTTGGGGTCGCGGCGGTCGGGGTCGGCGTGGATGCGCGCGGCGGCCGCCGCCTTGAGGATGCGCTCGAGCGCCTGGCGGATTTGGGCGAAGGGCGCGCTGATGTGGGCGGCGACGTCTTCGACCGACTCGTCGTCGTCGATCAGCAGCGCGAAGACGAGCCGGTCGTGCGCCGACAGCGCATCCTTCACGGCGTCCAGGAGCTCCCGCGACTCGAGGGCCTCGGCGTCGGGCGGCTGCGGCGCCTCGGGCAGATCGGCGTCGAGCGAGCGAAGGTCGTCGGAGACGGCGTGGAGGTCGTCGCCCGCGGCGACCTGTTGGATGAGCGTCCGGCGGCGGCGCGCGCGGCCGCCCGCGTGGCGAACCAGCGCCCGAAAGTACGCGTCCGGTGACGCGAGGGACCCGAAGCGAACTCCGCGCTCGCCGAGCTCCACGAGCATGAGCTCCATTTCTCGGGCAATGTCCTCGACCGAGGTCTTGTCGGGATGCGCGCGAGCGTAGGCGCGCGCGTGCTTGTAAATGAGCGCTCGGTGCTCGCGCACGAAGTCGCGTGTCTCGGCGTCTTTGGGTTGGGTCGGGCGTTCGCCCTCGCTCGCGACGGTCACCAACGACCGTTCTATCACGTGCGGCAGAGGACGAAGTAGTTGCCCGTCATGCGCCCCCAGCGCCTCGCCCGGCCGATCGTGACGTGCGCGGAGATCCCCCGGAGGACGTCGACCATGCTTCCGTAAACGATGGTGGGCCCGAAGCCGCGGTTTTCCGCGATCGGTGGCCACGTCGCCGGCTTTGCCTTGGGCACGACGTGGTAGTCGATGTCGAGTGCGCCCGGCTCGTCGGTAGAGGCGCGTACCACGAAATATCCGGGGCCACTGAACCAGCTCCACGGCTGCTGGTTGTAGCCGTAGAGCTCGTTGACCGGGCCGTCGCCCTCGGGCTTACAGAATCGCTTCTGGAAGCGATCGAAGGCCGGGAGGTTGTTCTGGCCGACGTGGATGACCTCGGTCAGCGGAGGGACGTCGGCCGGCACGAGCGCCGTCAGGTCGAGTGACCGAAAGCCGCGCGCGGCTTCGTAGAGCCGCGCCATGAGCGGCGAAGACACGTGACGGATGGTATCGAGTCGGCCCTCGGGCCCGAGCTCGTCCAGCACGCGCGCAAATCGAGGGAGATCGAGCTCGTCGCCGAGGAGGGTTTCGGGATGCATGTGCAGCGCCACCATGGTGGCGCCGAATTCATCGGACGTCGATGTCGACGCGACGATCGGCGGCGAAGCTGGCTTCGTCGGTCCCGACTGCATCCATCTCGCCGCGCGAGCTTGCCTTGATGATCGACTCCGCGACGCCGAGGTCGATGAGGTATCGCTTCACGCTGTCGGAGCGCGAGCCGCCGAGGCCCATGTTGTACTCGGGCTCGCCGCGCGAGTCGGTGCGGCCGATGAGGAGAACGCCCTTGCCCTTGAGCGGTCCGCTGAGGCACTTGGCGAACGCGGCGAGGACCGTGCGATCTTCGTCCGGCAGCGAAGCCGAATCGAAGGCAAAGTGCGGCGTCGCGTCGGTGCGCGGCAGGTTGCACGCCTTGGCGATCGTCTCCGACAGATGGAGGCTCTGCGTGGTGATGCCGTCCTCGCCCGCGCCGTTCTTGCCGTTCTTTCCGGCTTCGTTCGCGTCGTCGGCGTTGGCCTTCTTGCCCACGTGACCGCTCGTGGTCTGGACTGGCGTGAGGGGCGGGATGCCGGCCTTCTTGTCCGCGCAACCGGCCAACGCGAGGGCGGCGAGTCCGAAGGCGACGGGGAGTGAGCGGAACGAGATCTTCATGGAGGCCTCCAGCGGAAAAACGCTCCTTGCGACTTATTCGTTCCCGCCAGTACCGGCCAAGTTTGTAGGGAGGGCGCCTACCCGATCGTGCCCAAGTAGCGACCGCGAACCAGCGGGTGCTCCCGGAACTCGTCCGGGGTTCCGCTCGCGGCGACGGCGCCGTCGAGGAGAAGGAGCGCGCGGGTCGTCACGCGGAGCGCCTCTTCGACATGGTGATCCGCGAGGATGACACCCACCTCGTCCTCGCGAGCCAATGAGGCGAGGAGCGCGCCGAGTGCCTCGGCGCCGCGCGGGTCGACCCCGGCGAACGGCTCGTCGCAGACGAGGACGCGCGGCGCGATCGCGAGCGCTCGCGCGAGCTCGAGTCGCCGGCGCTCGCCACCGGAGAGCTGGCCGGCTCGCACGTCGAGGCGCTCTTGGAGCGTGACGCGCTCGGCCAGGTCGCGCGCGGTCGGTCGCGGGCGCGAGGACGCGTGGGGCTTCCCGAGCGCGAGGAACGTCGCGAGATTCTCGCCCACCGTGAGATCGAACAGCACGCTCGGCGTCTGCGGCACGTACCCCACGCCGGCGCGCGCGCGCGCCCACAGGGGCTCGGCCGTCACGTCCCGGGCGTCGAGCGAGACCGTCCCCGCGTCGGGGCGGAGCTCGCCCACCAGTGTGCGGAACAGCGTGGACTTGCCCGCGCCCGATGGACCGAGCACGCCCACGACCTCTCCGGGGCGAACGGCGATGTCGACGTCGCGGAGGAGCTCGCGTCCGGAGCGGACGACGCGGAGCCCGCGTCCCTCGATGATCATCGTCGGGCGAGGACGATCACCGCGGCACCGGGATCGAGCCTTTGACTTGCGTGAGCTGCACCTTGCCCGAGGCGATGTCGATGGTGGCCTTGTCGGCTTGGAGCCAACCGGACCCGCGCGCGAGGCGCACGCCGCCGCGGAGCTCGAGCGTCTGCTTCTGCAGATCGAGCTCGACCTCCGGCGCCTCGCCGTGCACGCCCTTCACGTCGGCGGTGACGCCGCCCGAGCCGCGCGCCCAGCTCACCGTCGGGGTCTCGTTGAACTTGAGGTCGATGCGCGGGCACGAGACCTTGAGGCCGCCCTTGGTGAGCGAGACGTTCCCGGTGAGGATCGCCGCGTTGGCGAGCACGTCGACCTCCAAGCGATCCGCTTGAACCGACAACGCGTCGCCGCCGATCGCCGCGAGCGGATCTCCGGCCGCCGCCGGGCTCGCGCGCAGCGCGAACGGGAGCGCAGCGAGCGCGATGAGGAGCGCGAGCGGGCGGCGCGAGCGGCGGGGGGATGAGAGCGAACGGTTCACCTCCCTCTTTCGTGCGTCAAAAACGGGGATCATGCAAGCGCCCTCGCAAAAGCGGAGAGCTCACGCCCGAGGGCCGCGGAACCGTCGGCGGGCGGTGCGGCGACCGCGAGGGCGCGCAAGTGGTCGGCGAGCGCGGGCACGGTCGCGCGCGCCAGGGCCTCGCGCAGCGGGCCGCGCGGCACGGCGAGCGCGACGCTTCGCACGAGGAGTCGCGCGAGCGGAAGGTAGTCGCGCGGTGGGAGGTCGGCGCCGGGCGTCATACCCGCGAGCGCGGCCGAAAGTGTAGGCGCGAGGCGCGCGACCGTCCGCTCCACGCGATAGCGGAGCCAGGTGCCGTCGGCGTCTCCCGAGGGGACCGCCGCGGTGACCGAGAGCTCGCGATCCAGCTCGCCTTCGGCGCCTTCGAGCGAGCGCGCGAGCGCGGCGGCCAACGCGGCCTCGTCGCGCTCGATCTCGGCCGCGAGCGCGCCGAGGCGCTTCTGTCGCGCCGTGACGCGGAGCGTGGCCTCGGCCTCGGTCGCCCCGCGCGCGGCGGCCTCGGCGGCGAGTCGCGACGTCAGCGTGAGCGCACGCCTACGCAGCGCGCGCTCCTTCAGGAGATCGCTTCGCGCGATGACGTCCTCGTCGAGGATGCGTTGCACCGACGGCCAACCGGACTCTTCGAGCGCGCCGTCCTGCCCGAGCTTGCCGGCGAGCGCGAGCTTGGCCGAGAACGTGACCGGTGGCGCGAGCGATCCGAGCTGGGTCTCGGCGAGGAGCTCGCGCACGAGGTCGAGGATCTTCGCGCGGTCGGCCTCACCGACGCGGTCGCTCTTTCCGACGAGGATCTGCACGGGGATGCGCGCGCGACGCGCTTCGTCGAGCACGACGCGCTCACTTTGCTTGAGCGGCTGCGACGCGTCGAGCAGCCAGAGCAAGACGTCGGCTTCGTCGAGCGCGCGCCGCGCCGCCTCGGTGTGCTTGGCGTTGGGCGCGTTGAATCCCGGCGTGTCGATCACTTCGACGCGCGTCAAGAACGCGAGCGGCAGCTCGATGTCCACGCGTGACGCGGCGCCGTCGCCGAGCTCGGCGAGCGTCTTCCGGAGCTCGGCCACGGGCACGATGCGCGTGGGATGAGGTCCTTCGAGGAGCGTGATCCGCGCCAGCGGATCGGGGCCGTAGCGGAGGTGATGAAGCGTGGCGGTCGTGGGGAGGATGCCGGTCGGCGCGACGTCCTGCCCGATGAGCGCGTTCACGAACGTGCTCTTGCCGGCGTTGAACTCGCCGACGATGGCGAGGCGCACGGGGCGCGCGCTCTCGAGCGCGAGCGCGCCGGCCTGCGAGACCCCCTCGAGATCGCGGAGCGTGCGCGCGTAGTGCTCGAGGCGCGCGAGCGTGAGCGGCCAGCGCGAGATGCCGGATTCGGGGACGAAACGCCGCGCGAGCGTGAGAAGGGCGCGGGCGGCGAGCGGCGCGAGTCGGTCGAGCTCGATCGCGCCGACGCGGTGCATCGCGTCGGCCACGACCTCGGGCGGCGCGTCGTCGGAGAGGTCCCAGGTGCCGACGATCTCCGCCGCTGCCCGCGCCATCTCCGAACGCTCCGCGGAAGGGATGCCGGCGAGCGCCGCGCGGAGCGCTGCACCGTCATCGTCGTCGATCGCCGCATCGAGGAGCGGCGCGGCCGCGGTCGCGTCACCACCGGCGAGCGCGGCGGCGAGGGCGGCGCGTGCCTCGTCGCGTCGCCCCTCGGCCCGCGCGAACGCCGCACGGAAGCGCGCGAGGTCGGTCTCACCGTGCGCTTCGACGAGCGCACGCGCGCGCGCGCGAAGCGCGTCGTCGGTCGCCAGCCAACCGAGCGCCGAGGCGAGGAGCTCGCTCGCGCCGGGCGCATCGAGGACGTACGCGCGCATGATCGGAGCAAACGCGTCGGCCTTTCCGGCCAGCGCGAGTGCTTTCCCGAGGGCCATCGCGGTGCGCGCGTCGGTGGCGTCTCCTTCCGGTACTCCCGTGAGCTCGCGCAGGGCGCCCGCGGCGTCGTGTCGCGCGAGGTGGAGCTCAGCTTGGCGCAGCGCCACTTCGCGCGATCCGGGGGCGAGTCCCGCCAGCCACAGCTCGGCCCGCGCCGCGTCGCCGTCTTCGAGATCGAGATCGGTGAGCGCGAGGAGTGCTTCCCGTCGCGCCTCGGAGCCCGGTGCGGCGACGCCGATGGCGCGAACGAAGGCGTCGCGGACGCTCGCGCGCGGCGCGTCCGTCGCGCGGCGGGCGGCGCCGAGGCGGTTCCACACCTCGGCGCGCGACGGCACCCGCTCGGCGAGGGCTTCGAGCGTTTCGATGAGCGCCTCGCGGAGGCCGGCGGCCTCGCGCGCGTCGGCGAGGAGCGCGAGCGCGAGCACCGAGCCCGGGACGCGCTCGAGGACCAGCTTTGCGGCGGCCTCGGCGCGGAGCGGCTCGCCACGCGCGAGAGCGGCTTCTCCGTCACGGAGCGCATCGTCCGCGAACGCCAAGGCGATCTCGACCCGGCCCAGCCATCGGCTCAGGACTTCGAAGAGTCGCACGCCCCGATCAGTATCACGGCTCAGAGCGGTTCGGGCTCGCTCCCGTCGCCGCGGAGGAGGCGCGCGAGGCGCGCGGGCTCGACGCGGAGGACGAGGACCTTCTCGCGATCGAGGACGACGAGCCCGGGCGGCGATTTGCGCGGCTTTCGGAGGTAGCGGCGGGGCAGGTAGCTGACCTCGACGACCGCCTCGCCGCGCGCATCGGAGAAGTGGGCTGCGAGGTGCGCCGCGTCGATCAACGTTTCGGGCGAGATCGAATGACCCTTGTCGATGCAAGCGACGACGTGCGAGCCGGTCGTGCCTTTGGCGTGCAGCCAGACGTGATGGGGCTTCGCGACGCGGAGCGTGAGCTCGTCGTTGTCGCGGGCGCCTTTGCCGACGAGGATTCGGATGCCGTCTTCCGCCACGTACGTTCGATACGGCTCGCGCCGCGGCGCGTTGCCGGGCTTGGCGGTGAGCGGCGCGCCGCGCGGTGCGAGCGAGGCGAGCGGCGCCTCGATGTCGGCCAGGGCAGCTTCGAGCGTGGCCTCGTCGCTCGCTGGCTCGTCGGTGAGGGCCGCGAGCGCGGCGAGGTCCGACGCCGCGACCCGCAAGGTCGAGAGCTCGCGCGTCGTCGCCGCAAGCCGCGCCTCGACTTTGGGACGACCACGACGAAGTCGGCGCGCTTCGGCGAAGACGGCCTCGACCTGCGCGCGCGGGCTCTCGGCGGGATCGAGCGGGAAGGTGAGGGTCTCTTCGTGACCGCTCGACCAATCGGGAACGGAGAGGGCGGTCGCCCCGCGGACCGCCTTGCTCGCCGCCGCGACGAGCCACGGGGCGCGCCCGGCCCATGCTTCTGCCGCGTCCATCGCCGCGAGATCGGCGCGGATTGCCGCTTCCTTCCGCTCGGCTTTCCGAACGAGCCGCGCGACGGCGCGCGTCACGGCGGCGATTCGCGCGCGGATGTGCGGCGCGGCGGCATCGTTCATGGGGTAGACTTACTCTCGCACGAAGGTCCCGTGAACCGCACGAGCTTCCCCGCCGGCCAAGTGAGCGCCTGCTTCGTCAAGGCGCTGCTCCTCTACCTCGAAGCCGAGCGCGGCCCCGCCGTGGCCGACGAGTGGCTGAAGAGCATCCGCATGCTGCGCGACGATCTCGAGGACGAGACGCGCGGCCTGCCGCTCACTTCGTACAAGGACGCGCTCACCGCGTTCGTCGAGCGAACGAGCCGCGCCGCGCTCGCCGACACGTCCAAGTTCGTCATCACGGTCGAGAACCTCGCGTTCTGGATGCGGGTCTTGCGCGGCACGCGCGGTCCACTCGATGCGTTCGCGCGCCTCGATTCCACCGACAGCGAGTACGGAAGAACGACGCGGTGGACGACGCGCGTCGCCTCCGCGCGGCGCTGGGAGGGACGCGTGCATATTGCACATGACCCGGCGCTCGAGGCCGACGGGCTCTTGAACGACGCGCGCTCGGCCGAGCTCGTGGCGGTGCCAGCGCTCTTCGGCTTTCACGACGCGAAGGTGCGCGCGCTCGGGTCGTCTACCGGCTCGCTCGGCGAGCTGTGCTTCGACTTCGAGGTCACGTGGTCGGTGCCGGCCGTCAGCCGCGCCGCCGGTGTGGGCGCCATGGCAGGCGCGCTCCTTTCGAGCGCAGCGCTCTTCTCCGGTCCGCTCTCCATCGGGGCCGCGGTGCTCGGGCTCGGCGTGGCCGGCGGCGCCGCCGTCGGCGCCGTGTGGGGCCGCGAGCGATTGCGCCGCGCCGAGGCGGCCGCGCAGGAGACGCGCATGCACGCGCTCGAGCGCACCCTCGCCCTGAAAGAGTGGCGACAGAAAACCCAAGCCGGCTCGCTCGAGGGCACGGTCGTCGCTGGCGAGTACCGCATCAAGGAGCGCATGGGATCGGGCGCGAGCGGCGTCATCTACGAGGCGGAGCGCATCCGCGATGGGCTGCCGGTGGCCATCAAGCTCCTCCGCGTCGCCGCGGCCCACGAGGCGGTCGCCTCGGATCGTTTGCGGCGTGAGGCGGAGGCCCTCGGCCTCGCGTGGCATCCCAACGTCGTCGAGGTGATCGATCACGGTCACCTCCCGGACGGCACCGCGTTCATCGTGATGGAGCTCCTCCGCGGCGAGTCGCTCGCGGTACGCCTTCGCGCCGGTCCTCTGTCGCCGGAGGTGCTCCTCCCGATCGCCATTCAGTGCTGCGAGGCCCTCGGCGCCGCGCACGCCGCCGGCATCATCCACCGCGACGTCAAGCCCGCGAACATCTTCCTCACGCGACGCGAGGACGGGAGCGAGACCGTGAAGGTCATCGACTTCGGTATCGCGCGCGTCGAATGGGCGGAGACCCGCATCACCAACATGGGTGCGCCGCTCGGTACGCCCGGCTACATGTCACCCGAGCAAGAAGCGGGTGGAACCGTCGACGCGCGAAGCGACATCTTCGCGATGGGCGCGGTGCTCTACGAGTCGCTCGTGGGGGAGCCGCCGCCGCCGACTCCGAGCGGGCTGTGGCTCGCCGGCAATACGCCCGACTCGATTCCGCGCAGCACCCGCGTCGCCGACTCGCTCGCCAAGCTGCCCGGTCCGTGGCGTGAGCTCGTGCAGCGCGCGCTCGCGCCGGCCCCCGAGGACCGCTTCCAAGACGCGCGCACCATGGCCCAGGCGCTCCGCGATCTCGCGACGTCGCGCGATGCAGCGGGCGTGTCCTGAGCGTGAAACCGAGGGGCGCGGTCAGAATGGTTTCCACGCTCCGCTCGTCTTACGATGACCGGTGTCCTGAGGTGTGCGCGTGACCCGACGATTCCAATCCCTGTTCGCGTTCGCTGTGGGGGCGAGCCTGCTCGCCGCGGGTTGTGGCGGCTCCTCGCCGCCGCCGGCACAGCCGCCGCAGCAGCCGGGCCCCTATTACGCCCCTGCACCCGGCCCGTACGCGGGCGGGCCGCAAGGCCCCTACACCCAATACCCCCCGCAGCAGCAGCCTCAGCGTGGGCCCATGGCGCAAGCGCCACAACCGTCCCCGCAGAGCTTCCCCCCGCAGAGCTTTCCGCCCCAGCAGCAGCAGCAGCAGCCTCAGCAGCGGCCGGCATCGCCGGCGCCGGCGCCGAGCACGACTGGCCCCTTCGGCCTGCCGTTCCCGTTTCCGATCCCCGGCCTCGGTGGGGGGACCGCGAGCCCGACCGGCGTGCCCACGATCCCAGGGTTCTCGACGCCGCTCGTCGGCACCGAGATGCAGAAGAGCGAGACCGCGAGCATCCTGCAGGAGCTGACGCAAAACCTCGCGCCCGATCGCCAAGCGCGTGTGCGCGGCATCCCCCTCGTCTTCGATCCGAACCCCGACGAGATCAACGCGTTCGCCGGATGCGACGATCGGGGCGCACCCTTCATGGCCGGGACGGTGGGTCTGCTCGACGCGGTGGACGCCATCTCGCAGACCAAGGCGACCGACCAGATCTTCGGAACGCAGACCTACGAGGCGTACCTCAAAGCCGCGCTTCCTCGCCTCCAGCAACCGAACGGCGGAAGCGCCGCGCTCCCGCAGGGCATCATCTCACCGCAGCAGGCCATCGATCCGCGAAGGCTCGCGCGGCAACGCGAGCTCTTCGACGAAATCATCGCTTTCGCGTTCGGGCACGAGCTCGCGCACCACTACATGGGGCACACCGGATGCGCGAACGGCCAGGCCGCCGGCGGTGGAGGGCCCGACCCGAGCGCCATCGCGCGCCTCGCGACGCGCGTCATTCCGCTCCTGAATCAGCCCGTCGAGACGCAGGCCGACACCGAAGGCACCTTCAACGTGCTGAACACCGGCAAGGCTCGGCGCGCGCGCGGCGCCACCAAATGGAGCGAAGAGGGCGGGCTCATCCTGCTCGACTTCTTCTCGCGCCTCGACGGCATTCCGCTCTTTCACCCCATCGGCTTCTTGAGCACGCACCCGAACTCGCGCGGGCGCATCCTCTGGGTGCAAGGCGTGGCACGCACGTGGGCGCTCCAGAACCCGGGCGGCTGAAGCTCAGAGCTTGTCGAACGTGTCGCTCTGTTGGACGGTGCAGGACTGCGTGGCGCCCGACACCTTGGAGATGACGTCGACCGTCCCGTTGATCGTGGTCGTCGCCGACCGCTTGTCGGCGCCTAGCTTGAAGATCGCGGGCCGGCCGAGCGTGAGGTGGTCGGTGACGGGCTCGCCGTTGACCGAGTCGTCGATGGCGCACGTCTGATCCGCGCCGAGCGAGAGGCCGGCAGCGGTGAGGGTCGCGTCGAACGCGCACGGCGGATCGAGGTAGCGGAGCTGTCCGTCGACTCGCGTGATCGTGATCGTCGAGGGATCGGGCTTGGTGGTTTGTGTATCGCCGTTGCAGGTCAGAGAGAGGGAGCCCGAGCCGCGCCCATGCCAATCGCCGATGTACGCGGCGGCGGGATCGTCGGGCGAAGCCTCTGGCGCCACGTGAGCGTCGCCCTCGTTCCCGCCGTCGCCTGACGCGCTCCCGTCGCGATCGATGGGCTCGTGAATGCCAGCGATCTGGTTGCAGGCGGCCGCGCTCGCGAGCGTCATCGCCGCGAACATGACCGCGAGGAGGGACTGTAGACGCCTCACAGCGTGCCTCCCAGCGCCGCGCCCGCAGACGTGGGCGTCACGATCGGCGCGATGCGAAGAAACCCCGCCGACTTGGGCGCGTCCTTGGAGGGCCCGCTCACCAAGAAGAGGACGATGCCGGTCGCGGTGAGGCCGCCGCCCACCGCGAAGAGGATCGTCGAGAGATCGCCGGCGCTGCGGGCGTCTTGGCGCGCCTTCTTTCCGACCGGGTCGCAGACGTCGTCGACGCAGTGGCCGTTGGCGTTGGAGTCGGAGTTCTTGCTGAGCGCCTCGACGCCGAAGAAGCCGCCGGCCCCCATCGTCACGACGCCGGCTCCGGCCGCGACGAGGCCCAACGTCGACGTCGTGCTTCCGGTCGAACGCGACGCGGGTTGGGGAGGCGCTGGAGGCGGCGTGGGAGAGGTCGGTGGCGGCGGCGGAGCGGCGGGCGGAGGCGCCGAAGCGACAGGCGGAGGCGCTGATGCGGGGACCGGCGCGGCCGGCGCGGGCGCGGCACCTTCGTCGGCGGCCTGGAGTGGCGGAATGGTGATCGATTGCACGCCGCCGTCGGTCACGGTCACGCGCATCGTGAAGGGCTTGCGGCGCGGCGCGGTCGCTTCGATGACGTGGACGCCCGCGTCGACGGGAAGCGGCGTCCCGAGCGATGCGCTGCCGAGCGTCACGTCGTCACGCTTCACCGTCACGTTCATGTCTTGCGAGCCGGTTGCCAACGAGACGTTCATGCGAGCGAGCTTGGGCTCGAGCTCGGTCGCGCGCTTTCGTGCGGCTTCGGCGCGCTCCGGTTGTCCCTCGCGCTTCGCGCGGGCTGCGGCCTCGTTGTACGCGGCCCACGCGCTGGCGAGCTTGCCTTGCGATTCATGACACGCCGCGAGCGCGACGGCCGAGCCGCTCGCCGGATCGAGCCGATAGCTCTCCGCGAACTTCGGGCACGCCTCTCCATAACGCTTTGCCTCGTAGAGCGCGCGCCCCTCACGGAAGAGCGCGTCCGCGGCGGCGCTGTCCTGACTGTCGGCGTAGGCCGGTCCGGCGCCGAGGCCGAGCGCGAAGACGAGCAGACAGGTCGATGTAGATTGCAGGCGAGTCATCGTCGTTCGAGGGGAATGGCGAGCGGTCCACCGGGCATCGTAGCTGGAGCGGAGGATGTCGGGGGCTTCGGGTGCGCCGAGGGCGGCGGCGCGGCGGCGCTCGAGGCCGCGGATGCCGACGTCGCCGGCGGGGGCCGCTTCGATCGGTCGCGGGGCGCGCCGCCGTTCGGTGGCGGGGGCAACGGCGTCGGAGGCGCGCTCGAGGCGGAGGCGCCGCCCACGCCCACGTTCGCGCTCGCGACGGTCGGCGGAGCGACCTCGATCTTCGGCGCGGGGGCGGCGTCGATCGCCTCGCTCGTGGGGCCTCGTGACGAGAGCGCGCGCACGCCGACGACGCCTGCCGCGCCCACGAGGACGAGCCCTACGACGCCCGCGATCGCGAGGGTCCCGGCGCGTGACCCGTGGGTGGGTACGGTCAACGTAGCTTGCCGCGCCACGGGATCGACCGTCCCGGGAGGATGCGGCGGGTACGGCTGCGAGGGTAACGCTGCCGGCGTGACCGGAGGGTTCGGCGTCGCCGCGAACACAGGCATGGGCGCGCTCGCCGGGTGGTGTTGCTGGGGGCCGCTCATGGGCAGCGGCGCGAACGCGGACGCGCCCGAAAGGCGTGGCTCGGAGCCAGCGTCGTGGACGCGGAGGAGATCGCGGAGCGCGGCGCCGAGCTCCGCAGCGCCCGGTCTTCTCCCGGACTCCTTCTGGAGACAGCGATCGATCGCGTGCGCGAGCGGCGGCGGAACGTCACGTCGGAACGCCATGAGGAGCGGCGGCGGCTCGGTGAGGACTTTGACGCAGAGCTCGGCCAAGCCCGAGGCGTTGAACGGCAAGACGCCGGTCAGGAGCTCGAACATCGTGACGCCGAGCGCCCACACGTCGGCGTGACCGTCGACGTTCTTCACCTCGCGGAGCTGCTCGGGAGACATGTACATCGGCGTGCCCATGAGCGCCGACGTCGCGGTGAGGGCGTTGTTCGTGGACGCGGGCTCGTTCGCCTTCGAAATACCGAAGTCGAGCACCTTCAGGGTCACGGTGCCGTTCGCGCGCCGGGCGAGGAAGAGGTTGGCCGGCTTCAGATCTCGATGCACGATCCCGCGCGCGTGCGCTTCGGAAAGCGCGTCGCACGCCTGCGCGACGACGCTCGCGACCTCGAGCGGTGGGAGCGGTCCGCGTCGCGCGAGCGCGTGCGCGAGGTCCTCACCGTCGAGCAGTTCCATCGCCATGAAGGGGAGCCCGCTCGCCAAGCGGCCGACGCTGAAGATGCGCGTCACGTGCTCGCTCTCGAGCGCTGCCGCCGCGCGCGCTTCTCGCTCGAAGCGGAGCACGGCTTCGGCGCCGGTCACGCCCTCGCCGAGCAAGACCTTGATGGCGACGCGGCGAGCGAGCTGCTCTTCGTGGGCGACGAAGACCGCGCCCATGCCGCCCTGGCCCAGCAAGCGCTCGACGACGTATCGACCGTCGATGACGTCGCCGGGCTTCAGAGGGAGAGCCATCCTCTCGAAGAAACCACGGGCCGGCCCCCCCGGCAACTCGGTTGCATCGCGTCAGCGGTGCGCGCTCAAGAGCTGTCCACAAGTCGTGGCCAGCTCTCTCGCTCGGTTTCGTTTCGAGGGGCTTTGCCCCTCGAGCTCCCCAGGATCGGTTCAGAGCGGTCCGATTCTCGGACGGCTCTTCAGAACGCGGCCACGAGCTCCCCGCTCGCCAGCTTGCATGTGCCGTCCGGGCGCGGGTTTCCGGTCGTTCGAAGGACGTCCTCGCGCGCCACGGGGATCGGCGCGCCCGACACTTCGGTCTCGAGGACGCGCACGATGGCGCGGTCGAGCCGCGTGACCGCGTAGCAGGGAATGTGGGGCTCGGCGTGTCCGCCCCCGACGCCGGAGTCGTCGGTCAAGAACACGTAGCGGCCGCCGGTCATCACGGCGGCGCTCCGCATCTCGTATTCGGTGAGGTCGTCGGCGCCGCTCGCGGCGATCGGATAGAGGTGCACGTTCTGATCACGGAGCGCGCGCACCGCCTTGCCGAAGGCCGCGCCCTCCTGCGCGTGCGTGGGCGCGTCGGCGACCCAGAACGCGACCTTCGCGGTGCCGTCGCTCTTCTGCCAAGGCAGGGCGCTCGTGGCGCGGAGCCCTTCGAGCACGGCCTCCGGATAATCGCCACCTCCGCCCGCGGACTGCGCGGCGAGCGTGCGGCGGAAAGTCGCCGTGTCGCCGGTGAAGGCGAAGCTGCGCGTCACGTACTCGTCGCCGCGATCGCGATAAACGACGAGGCTCCAGCGCGGCTGGACCTCCGGCAAGCGCTCGTGGAGACGTCGCGTGATGGCTTCGAACTCGCGCTGCACGTACGAGAGCTCGTCGCCCATGCTGCCGGTCGTGTCGAAGACGAGTGCGACGTCGAGCGCTTGCTTACGGCCGTGCGGCCGCATTGCGGCTTCGTGCGCGGTCGCGAGCTCGTCGTCGGTGAAGATCGCGAAGTCGTCGCTGCGCGTCGCGACGCGGTGCGAGAAGCCAAGGAAGAAGTCGAAGTTCTTGGCGTCGTCCCAGACGCCGGCGGTCAGGATGCCACCGATCGAGTGCGGGGCGGCGATGGGCATCGAGCCCGCCGCGCGGCCGGTGTCGGCCGCGGCGGTGACTTTGGCGGCAGGCGCCGACGCTTCGGCCGGCGCGCTCGGGGTGAACGGAGCGGGCGGCGGCGGTGCGGAGGCGACTTCGCCGGCGACCTCGGCGACCGAGCTGGGGGCGTCGGCAGGGCTCGACGCGATGCTCGCGCCTCCGCTCGGCGCTCCACTCGGAGCCCGGGCGGCCTCGTGCATCGAGCCGCCGCACGCGACGACGCTCGCCGCGAACCCCATCGCCAAGACCACCGCGCAACCCTGTTTCGAAAAACGCATCGCTCGTTCCCTCCGTCGTCCTCGGAGGGAAAACGCGCCGCACGCGTGGACCTTACAGGGCGGCCACGCATTCCCGAATGCGCCGTGGCTGCGCCGACTTGGAGCGGTCAGGAGACGATGCGGAGGCTTCGACCGACGAGGACCTCATTGTGGCTGCCGGTGCGATAGCCCTGGAGGTCCAGCGTGACGTACGCGAAGCCGAAGCGTTTTCCTGCGGACACGATCTCGTTGCGCTTCTCGAACGCGGCGGTGAGCTCGTCCTTCGCCACCTCGACGCGCGCGAGCGCCCCGTCGGCGGTGCCTTTGGTGCTCGCGAGCGCGTGCCACCGGACGCGCACCTGACGCAGCCCGAGCGCGTGAAGCTCGGCCTCGAGCCCACCGATTTGCGCGAGGCGTTCGCGCGTGACGCTCGTGCCGAACGGGATGCGACTCGAGAGGCATGCCGACGCCGGCTTGTCCCAGACCGAGAGACCGATCGCCGCGGCGTGGTGGCGAACGAGCGCCTTGTCGAATCCGGCCTCGATGAGCGGGCTTCGCACGTCGGCGTTGCGCGCCGCTTCGAGGCCCGGGCGGTAGTCACCGAGGTCGTCTTGGTTGGTGCCGTTCAGAACGTACGCGCTGCCCCACTCGGCCCGCTTCTTCGCCGCGATGCGATAGAGCTCGCTCTTGCAGTGAAAGCAGCGGTCGACGTCGTTCGATGGCCGCCTCTTTCTCATAGGTCGCGAGGCTGGGGCTGATCGCCGTCATCCCGATGGCGCGCGGCCCGAGCTCCTGGTGCGCGACCGCGAGGACGAACGCACTGTCGACGCCGCCCGAATAGCAGACGAGCACCGAGCCCATGTCGCGGAGGAGGGCGCGGAGCCGCTGCATCGGAGCATCGAGATCGGCGGTCGGCGTGGCGGGCAAGCCAGGCTGCATGCCTCGCCCTTAGCACGGGATGGGGCGCGGGGCAGTCGGCTCAACCTTGAGTGAGTCTCCGAAGAAGCGATATACGCGATCGATGGGGTTGGTTCGGTCATGGGTCGCGATGGTCGTGTGCGGGCCCGTCTTGATCGCCGGATGCGGGAAAAAGAAGCCCGCCGCAGAGGAGAAGGTCGCGGACCCCGTAGCGACCGCCGAGCCTCCGCCCATTGCGACGACCGTCGCGAACGCATCGGCCACGGAGTCGGTCAAGGCTCCGGAAGCTCGGGGTGAGGTGGCGATCGGGCGCATCGCGTCCGACGTAAACGTGCCCGACGCGCCGTTGGTCATCGGATCGTTCAAGGACGACTTCTCCGGCTGCTACGAGAAGGAGCTCGCGGGGGGCAGCAAGACCGTGGGCCGCCTCGATCTCGTGTTCGTCGTCGAGCCGACCGGCTCGCTCGTCGGGACGCCGACGGTCGAGCGCTCGAGCATGAGCCCCGCGCTCGGGCAGTGCATCGCAGCCAAGGTGAGCAGCGCGCGCTTTCCTGGCTTCTCGGGCCGCCGCGCCACCTTGCGCGCACCGGTGACGTTCGCCCTCAAGAAGCCCTGAGAAGCGCCGCGCGGCGCATCGAGCAGCACGCCCCCACGAGCCGATCGGATCGTGCAGAAGAGGCTTGCCCAGGTCGGGTACTGGTATTATGTTCAGTATCACGGTGCGGGCGATTCCTCTCTCTCTTCAGAGCATGTTGCCGCGCGAGCAGGCCCCCGAGGTCCGAGCGCCGTCGCTCTCGCTCGGCTGGCCGGCAGTGGACGCGATCCTCCCCGACGGAGGGCTCCCGCGTGGCGTAGTCGAGGTGGCCTCGCACCGTGCGCTCGGTGGCCCCACGCGCCTCGCCGCGCGCGCCATCGCCGCGGCTCACGCCAAAGACGCGCGAGGGTTCTCGGCGTGGATCGATCCGGAGGCCACGCTCCATGCGCCCGGGCTCGCGCGCGTGGGGGTCGACCTTGCGCGTCTCTTCGTCGTGCGACCTTCGCGGGCCGAAGTCGGTCGCATCGCGGTCAAGGTCGCGCGCGCCGGCGCGTTCGACGTCATCGTGGTCGACATGGCCGACATGAGCCGCGCCTGCGAGGCGTGGCCGCCGCCGTATCCGTTGCCGCGCGGCGCTGCGCCGTCGTCGGAGCGCGCGCGTCGTCCGCTCCCTCCGGAGGTGGTCGTCCGCAAGCTCGCGCTCGCCGCCGAAGAGGGCGAGGCCACCGTCATCCTCCTCACCGACAGCGCCGAGGCGAGGTCTGCGCAGTGGCC
>JBGAJR010000063.1:0-43533 GCA_044224815.1 Polyangiaceae bacterium | reverse complement strand
TTTACGGATCATCTACATGTATCGATCACACCGCGCGCGATCCGTCGATCGAAAAAGCGTCCAATCCGACGCGTTGGGGCTGCCCTCAGTCGCGAAAATGCCTGCTCAACGCGTCACTTTTGCACCGCGATGTAGCTAGTTTCGAGTGACGATGCCTTCGTTCGCCGACTCGGGCCGCAGCGGAATCACGCGGGTCGCCGGCGGAATGCTCGGCTGCGTCGCGTCCTCACGAATGAGGACGATGTCACCGTCGCGAACCTTCTCGACGCGCCAATTGAGCTGGTAGTCGGTGCCGTTCGTGCCGCCGACGTGCACGAGATCGGCGCGACCCATGAAGTCGCCGCGCTTCACGACCCAACCCTTGCCGTTGGGATCGACGAACATCGCGCGCGGATAGTCGCCGCCGGTGACGATGGCGACGAGCTTGAGCTCGTCGATCGTGTACTGCGCGAGCAAGACGTCGCGTTGGATGCGCACCGGCTTGGCGTTCTGCTCCACGAACAGACGCGCGAAGCTGCGGAACGGATCGCGGCTGCGATCGCTCTCCACGAAGTCGTTCTCCGGGCGGTCGACCGCGTCGCGCTTGGGCGGCGCGCCGGCGTCGACCTTGTTGTCGGCCGTCGCGCCACGCTGCACCGGCGGCGCAGGCGTCCCCGACGCTGCGGTCGGCGTGCCTGGCTTCGTCGGCGTGTCGCTGCCGCACGCCACGAGCGTCGGCACGCCCAGAGCGAAGGCCAAAAAGAGGGCGATGCGCTTCATTTCTTGTCGCCTCCCGGCGCGGGCGCGCCGGCGTTGCCCGCCGCGGCCGGGGCCGCCGGCTTGGCGCGGATGCGGAACGTCGTGGCGAGGCACTTCAGCTTCAAACGAACCTCGTCCCCTTCGGTCTTCGGATCGTAGAGCTCGATGTTCTCGAGGTTGATGATGCGCTCCACCTTGCCCATCTCGTACGCGAACTTCGCGACTTGATGGAATCGCCCGGTGAGCTCCAGCTTCATCGGGATCTTGGCGTAGAACGCCTCGTTCTTCTCCTCGATGGGCTGCCACGCCTTGATCTCGATGCCCGCTACGTTGGACACCTGCTGAATCGAGGAGAGGAAGCTCGCCGGCTCGGCTTCCGCGGGGAGCTGCTTGTTGAGCTCTCGCTGTTGCTGTTGGCGAACCGCGAGCTCGTCGCGATCCTTGAAGTAGTCGACGGCGGCCGCCTTCTGCTTGGCGAGCTCGGCGTTGAGCTCGTTTTGCTGCCGCTTGGCGGCCGTGATCTTGCCGTCGATCTCCGAGTAGAAGATCAGCCAATAGGCGCCGGCGATGGCGACCACGAAGAACGCCCCGATGCCCACGCGAGCCGCGGGCGGAAGCTTGGCCAGGCTGCTCGAACCTCCCAGCGCTGCCATGTCAGTACCTCACCTTCGCGCTGACCTCGAACTTGAGGACTTCGAGGCGCGTCTCTTTGTCGGTGGTCTTGCTCGCAGGAAGCAGCTTGACCTCGTAGAAGTAGTCGCTGAGCGAGAGCCGACGCAGGAACTCGGAGACGTCCTCGGCGTCGCGCGCCTGGCCCACGATGCGGACCTTGCGCTCGGTCTCCTGGTACGACGAGAGCCAGAGGCGCCGCGCGTCCCATGTCACGTTGGGCACCGAAGACGGGTTGTCGCGTTTGAGCTGCTCGAGCTTGTCCCGATCGGTCGTCGGCCCGCGGCCCGTCGTGAGGATCTGCGCGAGCTCGAGCAGCGTGTCGGTCGGGCCGGTACGTGCACTCTGCAGCTTCTTGATCGCGTCCTCGCGGTCGCGGAGCTCCTTGAGCTGCGCCTTGATCTCACCGTGGTTGGAGATCTGCCGCTTGATGTCGGCGATCTGGGCGTCGACCTTTTGATTGGTCTGCACGATCCCCTTGAGCTCGTCCTGCTTCGTCTTGTGGACGAAGATGAGGACGATCGCCTCGAGGAGAACGATGCCGAGCGTGACGAGCAGCCACGTCGGGCTTGCCTCCGCCGCCCGGCGCGCTTCGCGTTTTTGCGGGAGTAGATTGATACGAATCACGAGCGACGCTCCTTCTCCGAGCGGAGCGCCAGCCCCACCGCCACGACGAACTGCGTCGCGCGCGAGCGGAGGTCGGCTTCGTTCAGCGCCTTGGGGTCGACGCCGAGGTTGGCGAGCGGATCGAACACGGTGACGGGGACGCGCGCGCGCTTCTCGATGGCGAGCGCGAGCGGGCCCAGATACGCGGAGCCGCCGCAGAGGTGGACGCGGCTGATCTCCGCGTCTCCACTCGTGGCGAGGTAGAAGTCGAGCGAGCGCTGGATTTCGCCCGCGAGTGTCTCGCACGCCTGCCCGATGGCGGCGTGAACCTGCGGCGGAACGGTGTGTGGCTGCGCCGAGCCGAGCTTGTAGAGCTCGGCCTGATCGAAGGGCACGCCGAGCTGCTTCTGGATCTCCTCGGTGACCGAGTTCCCGGCGTTGGTGATTTCGCGCGTGAACGCCGAGACGCCACGCGACACGATGTTCAAGCTCGAGAGCGAGGCGCCCACGTTGAGGAGCGCGATCGACCCGTCCGACGGCAGACCTTGCGAGTACTCGAAGACGTTCTGGATGGTGAAGGCGTTGATGTCGACGACGACCGGCTTCAGCTTCGCCTCACGGATGATTCCGGCAAAGTCGTTGATCTCGGCCTTCTTGGCGGCGACGAGCAAGAGATCCATGTGGCCCGCTTCCGGGCGACGCCGGAGGACCTCGTAGTCGACGGACATTTCTTTGATGTCGAAGGGGATGTGTTGCTCCGCCTCCCAGCTGATCTGCTCTTCGAGCTCCTCGGCCGTCATCATCGGGACGGTGATCTTTCGGACGATCACCG
The DNA here is from genome assembly GCA_044224815.1 of Polyangiaceae bacterium. Taxonomy (GTDB): domain Bacteria; phylum Myxococcota_A; class Polyangia; order Polyangiales; family Polyangiaceae; genus JADJCA01. Next base: position 40,688 of record JBGAJR010000063.1, on the reverse strand, counting down.
ACTGCCCGTAGACGCCGATGGCGACTTCCTTCTGAGCGATGCGGGCGTCCTTGAAGAGGCGCTGCAGCGTCTCCGTCACGACCGACGAGTTCATGATGTGGCCGTCGACGATCGTCTGCGGCGGAAGGGGGGCGTACGCGTAGCGCACCACGCTGAAACGCTTCGCCTTTTCCTTCAGCTGCACGACTTTGATCGAGCTCGCTCCGATGTCGAGACCGACCAGGTTTTTGCCTTCGCCCATGGTTCCTGTGGGGAGGAGCGCGCGCGCTCCACTGCTCGGCGCCCTCGTGGACGCACTTTCGGGTCAATGAAAAGTGTCGCACCCCGCCTCGTGCGCGGTCAAAAAAGGGCCCGACAAAAGCGCGCCCTCGCGGCGCCCGTCGCATCGATTTGTGGGGGATTTGCCCGCGGCGACGCCGCCGGACCGACATGCGTGTACCGGGCCGGATCTGTGCTAACACGCGCCCGCGCGAGGTCACATGCGGGGGAGCGGAGGGCAGACGATGCGGCAGGCAGCGAAACTCGTGGGAGCCGTCGCGCTCGTTGGAGCGCTCGTCCTGACCGGAGAGAGCGTCGCCCGTGCCGACGCGACCCACGTGGTCGCGCGCGGCCACACCATCGAATCGATCGCCAACCGGTACCACGTGCCGGTGAAGGCGATCGTCGAGGCCAACAAGCTCAAGCACCCGAACCGGCTCAAGGTCGGCGAGACGCTGATCATCCCAGGCGTGAAGGATGCGGGCGGCAAGGGCGGCGCCGCAGCCAAGGACTCCGCCAAGGGCGCCAAGATCGGTGAGCCCAAGCCCGACGCGAAGAAGAAGCCGCCCACGTACGCGATGAAGCCGAAGGCTCCGGGCATGCTTCACCTCGCCCGCCTCGCCACGAGCGAAGAAGCGACGTTCCGCGCCGCCGACAAGAAGGGACACACCGCACCGGCCGCGCTGAAAACCATGGAAAAGCTGCTCCGCAGCACGAGCGGACAGACCAAGCCGATCAATCCCCGACTCGTTGCCTTGGCAACGATCGTGTCGGACCACTTCGGCGGGCGGAAGATCGAGGTCATCAGCGGCTTCCGTCCGTACAGCCCGACCCAGCACACGGCGCACTCGAATCACAACGTCGGCAACGCGATGGATTTCCGCGTGGTGGGCGTGCCCAACGAGGTCGTGCGCGACTTCTGCAAGACGCTGCGCAACGTCGGCGTGGGCTACTACCCCAACAGCACCTTCGTGCACCTCGACGTACGGCCGCAGTCGGCGTTCTGGATCGACTACTCGCGGCCCGGCGAGCCGCCTCGTTACAACGACCCGAACGTGGTCGCGGACGAGGGGACGAGCGACGTCGGCGCGGACGTGCTCATGACGACCCCGGCCCCGGCCGATGGCACGGCGACGCCGGCGCCGTCCACGGGCACCGGATCCGAGCCCGCCCCCGGCGCAAACCCCGCTCCCGATGGCGAGAAGCCGTCCGCCGCGCCCCCAGCCGCCGCGGAGCCAGTCGAAGACAAGACCCCCAAGCCGCAGGCGGCCCCCTCCCCCGCCCCCTCTGCAGCGACGCCACCGAGCGCGCCCGCGAATGGCACGGCTGGAGCCGCCACCAAGTAGCTTCTTCCTCGACTGATTCTCCAATTCGGAGCCGGCCGGATCGGAGAGATTGGCGCAGGCACATGTTGGCCCACACCGACGGCGCAACTGTGCGGTTCGCCATGGCACATTTTGGCTCGGATCCTGCTTTGCGCCGGCGCATGAGAGCTTTCGTGTCGGTCGTGTTCGCGGTGCTCGGGGCCGCGGCGTGCGGTGAAGTCGTGGAGGGCGCGGGCAGCAGCCCCGCGGAGAGCAATCGAGGCGCGTCGTCCTCGGACGCGGGCGCATCCGGCGACGCCGTAACGACCACCAAGAGCGACGCGGGCGGGCGCGTCACCGTGGACGCGAGCACCACGGCGACCGGTCATGGCGGTCGCTGCGTGACGTCGAAAGACTGCGACGGCGATCCCTGTGTGGAGCTCGTGCCCGGAGGATTCCGTGTCTGCTCGCACCCGGCCGCGGCGCCGCAGACGTGCACCGACGGCGGCGAGTCGGTGTGGCCGGACGAGTGCTGCGGCTCGTGCCCCGGCGCACACTCGACGTGCACGCTCGCTATCCGATGCGGCGGCGCGTACATGGCGCCGCACAACGTCTGCGTGACCGACGAGTGCCAGACGGCGGCGGACTGCACGGGCAAGAACCCGATCTGTCTCCCGTCGGGCGTGCGCAGCGATCATCGCACGTGCCTCGCCGACAACGAGTGCCTTCACGACTCCGACTGCAAGGCCGCGCCGAACGGCGCGTGCGTCCTTCCGGGATCCGTCGGCCCCGCGGGGACGTGCAACGCGTTCACCTGCGGGAGCGGCATCGTCGACCCGGTCGCCGGCCCGCTCCGATGCGTTTACGGCGCGAGCTGCACCGACGACGCCGATTGCTCCGGCGATCACTGCGAAGCGTCGGGCAACACCCTCCGCTGCGTGGCGGGCGCGCGCGCGGTGTGCCCACCGCCGCCGTGATGGCGCGCTCGATCACTTCAGCGCGGCGGCAAGGAAGCGCTGCGTCCGCGTGTGGGCGTCGCGCTGCGCACGCGCGAGGCCCTGCGGCGTGCCACCCATCGCGATGAGATCGGTGCTGAATGGATCTTGCGCCGCCAGACCGAGCGCGGTGGGCAGGCCAGGCATGAGCCCGGATTCGTGCCCGGAGGCTTCGTAGCAGACGCTCTCGTCGGCGAACTTCGCGGCGTGTCCTTTCGCGACGAGTCGATCCATCGCGAGCTTCGCGAGCATGCAAGACGGCCAGATCCCGTCGTCGGCGCCGCCCACGAGCAGGATCGGTCCGGCCGTGTTCTCGACGGCGAACGTCGCCTTCTCGAGCACCTCCGGGGAAGCCGACGTCACCGACGCAGCGAACGCCTTCGTGTACGAGTAGGCAGCTCGACCATCGGGCAGCGTCACGCGCTCGGCCGGCACGTCATCGCGATACGGGAGCCACGGGACGGCGACGCCGCCTTTGGTCCACGACGCGACCTCCTTCCCGTTCTGGGTCGGCGCGCCCCACGACACGGCGCTCGGAACGTCGGCCACCACGGCCGCGATGCGCGGGTACGTCGCTCCGAGCAGGAGCGCGAGCTCGCCGCCGCGCGACACGCCGCGCACCGCGAGCTTCTTCGCGTCGACCTCTGGACGCGCGTCGAGCCAAGCGAACGCGCGTTCGAAGTACTCGAGCGGGATCTCGCGGAGCTCGCTCGGCAAACCCTTGGCTCCGAAGTACGCGAGCCCGAGGGCGGCGTAGCCCTTGGCCGCCCACTGCTCGGCGTCGTACTCGCCCGACTCGAGCCCGCCCTCCGAGCCACCGAAGGTGACGATGACCGGATGCCGCGCACCGTCGGAAGGCGCGAAGAACGCGCCCACGAGCCCGTCGTCGCCGACGGCCACACGCTTCACGTCGGGTCGGCCGTACGTGCGTCGCAGGCTGCCCTGGGCGAGGACCTCGTCTGTGTCCGCGCGGACCGTGATCGCGCGCAGCACGAACGCCCACCTCGCGGCGCCGCTCTCGGCCGGCATCGCGCTCTTCTTCATCGACCAGACCAGGCCATCGACATCGACCCCCGCGTAGTCACCGCGGACCGGCGGCATCGTGCCGGTGTCGATGACTCCGCTCGCGTCGGCGATGAACACCGCCTCCGATCCGTACGCGCCATCTTCGAGGATCGTCGACGCGCGAAGGGTCACCTCTTCGCCGGGCCGAAGCCCGCTGAGTCGCGCGGCGAAGGCGTCACCCCACGCGATCTCGGTGAGCGCATCCGCTCGGTCCGCCGGATGAAAGACGAGGCCCACGTCGCCGCGCGGAGACACCCCCGCGTCGTTCGTGACCGCAGGCGTCGGGGCCGGGGTTGCGTCGTCGTGACTCCCGCACGCGGCGATCGCGAGGGTGATGGCGACGACCAGAGAAGCGCGAAGCGACATCTCACCGGACGCAGCAACCTTCGCGCCATCCTCTTTGGCCGCGAAAGGCGCGCGATGCGTGCGCGCACTAACGGTGCTCAGGTGAGATGATCCTACGATTCGTGCCGCCCGGTCGGGCGAGCGGCACGAATCTCCGGCTCAGCGGCACCCGTCTGATCACGCCGTGGGTCGGTTTCCAATCGGCGCCTGGGTTGCGCCTTGACGGCAAGCGCGACGACCCGTCAGCGGATCGGGGTCGGGTTGGGGTGACCGTCGGCGCGCACCTGGAAGAGGAAGTACGTCGGCACGCAGTAGCCGCGGCCGTCGGCCGGGGCCTCGGGCGGCATGTTTCGAGCCTTGATGAACTTCTGGCAGATGTAGTCCTCGCGGCACGGCTGCGACTCGTCGCACGCTTCGCGGAGACCGGCCTTGATGGCGCTCGAGAGGCACGTGGAAAAATCGTTCTTCCCTGCGCACTCGTCGAACTCTTTGCCGCCGGCGTACGCGCACAGCTCGTTGGTGCCGTCGTACGGACGATTGCCGGGTGCGCACATCTTGGTGCACATGCCGCCGGGCACGCCGATCACCGGCGATCGACAGTTGTATCCTGCACCGTCTTGCGGCGAGGGGCAGGCGAACTGCGTCGTTGCCATCGTGTCCTTGCGCGGGTCGGCGGGGTTGTCGCGCATCGTGCCCTTCATGCACGGCAGCCCGGCGAACTCCTTCGTGTACGTCTTCGTCGACGCGTTCAGGTCGGGCAGGCACTGACCGAGCTCCACCGGCAGGCTCGGGTTCGCGGCCAGCGAAGTGCAGGTGAGGCCCGCGCCGCAGCCGAACGCTCCCTTGAACGCGCCGTCGGCGCTCGGCATGAGGCAAGGAGCGCTCCTCGTCGCGGTCGTTCCGACCGCAGGCGTAATGGAGATCGGACGGAACGCCGACGGGCTCGCGTCTTTCACGAGCGCCTCGACGAAGAGACGACGGCGTGAGAGCTCGGCGGTCACGTGCGGCGACACGCCGACGCGCGCGACGTTCAGCACGTGCGACTTGGCGAGCGAGTCCTCGCCGAGGAAGTGGAAGCCGGCGACGCTTCGTCCGCCTTGGTGGCAGCCCGTGCACGTGAGGTCGTCGAGCCGCGCGACCAAGCCCGCGAGGTTGCCGACGTACTGGGTGCCGGAGAGGTCGGCGCCAGAGAGCGCGGGCGCGGACTTCGCCGCTCCGTCCCAGAAGAGGCGGGAGAACGGCTTGTTGGCGGCCCGCGCGGAGCCGAACGTCGCGAACGCGCTGACCTTGGTCGCGAGGAACTTCTGCGGGATGATCACCGTACCGGTGTCGATCTCACGAACGTGCGTCGTCACGAAGTCGGCGAGCTCGCTCTTGAGCGACGGGTCGGCCGCGATGCGCTCGGCGTCGATTTGATTTTCGAGCGGCAGAAGCGTCGGCGCTCCGTCCGCCATGCCGTAGATGCGGAACGCGTACTCGGCGACGCCTCCCATGTCGCCCTTGGACTCCGACGGGACGCGGAGCACCTGCGCGTTGAGCTCGACTTGCTTGAACTGGAGATTGGTGATCGGAGCGATGTCGCGAACGACGTGATCGAGGTAGCTCGCCTCATCGGTCACGCCCGCCGGCACCTGCCACGCGCGCGCGGCCTTGGCGCACGTCGGGTCGTCCCTACGGGGCACGTCGTAGACCACGTTCAAGACGACGGGCAGGCGCGAGTAAGAGACGTCGGCGGGATCGGCCTTGGGCTTCTTGTAAGCGAGTCGATAGAGGAAGCGAACCTCGCCGCACGTGCGACCTTCGGTCACCGCCATGCGGTCGAGTCGATTGACGACGCCGGTGAGCTCGAAGCTCGCGTAGCTCGCGCGCATCCACCCCTTGTCGAGGATGCGCGTCACACCGTCGCCGACTTGCGTCTTGAGGCGCGGATCGCGCGCGCGCGACTCGTCGAGGTGCGCGGCCACGTCGTCGGCGATGAAGCCGTAGTAGCGCGACGCGGCCGCGAGCGCGTCGTTCGTCATCACGCCGCGCTGGCCGAAGTGCCCCCCGATACCGAGGCCGCGCGACTCGAGCGCTTGGACGAGCGACGGCTGGGTGAGCGCGAGCTCCATCGTGCCTGCCGGGGGCACGGCGATGGGCGCGTCGGCCCCAGCGGTGAGGACGAGCGCGTCCTCCGAGGGCGACGCGGCGTCGGGCTCGGACTCGGCGCTGCACCCCGCGGCCAGCGCGGTCATGCCCAAAGCGAAGGCGGCAAGCGAAGCGGCGCGAAGCGTCATGACCCCAAAGGTCAGCATGAGCCGTGCCCGACGTTTCACGGTGCAACGGCCCCCCTCGCGATGCGAATCCGCCGGGTTAGACCCCTCCGGGATCCGTCATGCCCCACCCTGACCCGAGCGTTCTTCGGTCCGGCCCGGGCCGGAGGTACCCCACCCGCTCACGGGGATCGCGGTGCCGCCACCTCGGCCTCGAACCGGAAGGCGCGCGGACGCATGGCCTCGGCCACCCCGTAGAGGACCGTCTCCTCATAGGTCCCGCGCGGGGGCGAGGCCGTCTGCGCCCGGTCGAAGGTGCCCCGGACGCCCTCGCCGCGATCGAGCAGGACCGCGCGGGTCGCTCCCGCGGCGCGGAGCGCAGAGGTCAACGCGCCGTCGGACGCGCCCCGTCCGCGAGCGACGACGACGCGGCCTTGCTCGCTCGTCCCGAGCGCAGCCCGGACCTCGTCGCCCGCCGGCCCATGCGTAAACGACGCCGCGCCATCGAAGAGCAGCGGGAGCTCCGCGTAGTCGACGCCTTCGGAGAGCGCGACCGCTTCGCCACGCTTGATCGTGAGCGCGCCGTCCGTCGCGACGAGGAGGGCAGTGCCTTCGACGCCGCGCACCGGCGCGAGAGCGCGTCCGGCGTTCGCGAGGCCGCGCGGACGCTTGTCGTGGGCGACGCCCATGCCGAGCGCGAAGAGCACGCGCGTCGCGTCACGCTCGTCGAGACGTGACGCGACTGCACGGCCGGCGCCGGCGTCGGGCTCGCCGCTCCCGCCGCGCACGCGGAAGCGCGCCCGACCGGGCTCGATCTCGGTGAGCGTCACCGCGTGCCCTTGCACCACCGCGCTCGCCTCGAAGATCCCGGGAAACCACGCGGGCGGCGGCTGCGCGCCCGGCGCCGCGGCCCACGCGACCGGGGTCTTGTCGATCGTCAGCGGCGGCGGCGTGGGCTCGCGCACGGTCAAATAGAAGAAGTCCTTGGCGGAGTGCTCGAGGTAGCGATCGTTGGGGATCTCCATGTCGCTCGACAGGAGCTCGGTCCGATAACGCTTGGCCTTGAGGTCGTCGATGTTGGCGAACAAGAACCCCGTGTGGTGTGGGTTCATGTCGAGGTGCATGCCGTAGTCGCACCCCGCGAGCTTCATCCCCTTGGCGAGCGTGATGCCGCTCACGTCGTCGCCCCACGCGTAGACGAGGTGCCCGGCGGCGGTGACGCACAAGCCGGAGCGCTCGGTCTGCATGCTGGTGCCGGGGAGCGTGAAGCCCCACAGCGATCGCTTGGACGGATTCACCACGCCGCGATCGACGAGCGCATCGAGGTTCTGGCGAAGCGAGACGATGTCGTCGTCGGGCACGCCCTTGAGGCCGGTGACTTCCTTTGGTGCGCCCCACGTGCCGAGACCCGCGCGGCCGTCTTTGGTCACGATCACCGTCGCCGTGCCCGGCACCGGCGGGAGCAAGACGCGCTTCTGCACCATCATCCCGTGAAAGCCGTGCTCGGTCTTGAACGCGCCGTTGAAGGCGGCGACGACGCGCGACGAGACGGCGGGATCGCGCGGGAGCCGCCCCGGCCCCGTGGGCCCCACGAGCGGCTTGGGATCTTCGCTTCCCGCCTCCATCGACAGATCCAATCGGCGCGTGTCCCACGCGACGAGGAGCACCTTGGCGTACGGGCGCTGCTCGTCGGGCCGCACGAACGTGCGCACGAACGCGGGCGGCGCGCCGGGCACGTCGAGGCGCTTCACCCACGGGATCTTGGCCGCCACCCACTCGCCTTCCCCGGGCTCGGGCGTCTTCCAGATCGACTGCACGTTCGCCGGCGGCCACGCCGCGTCTTCGCGCGACGCTAGCGCGCTCGAGTCGAGGATGGGCGCCGACTCGATGGCTTGAGCGTCGGAGCGGACTTCGTCCTTGGCACCGCTCAGGCCGAACGCAGTCTGACGCGCGGTGTCGCGGAGCGCGAAGAATCGCTCCTCGAGCCACGCGATCGGCGCGGGCCCGATCCACGGCACGGCGCGCACGGTATCGACGGCCCAGTGCACGAGCTTCTTGGGCGGCGTGTCGACGGGCTCGACCTTGAAGCGCGCTGCGCCTTCGGTGGCCGCGCTGGCCTCGGGGGCCTCGACGTCGAAACGTGCACTCTTCACGCTTCGCTCGTCCGCGACCTGCACCTCGAGCGAGCGGCCGACCATCGCCAGACCAACGCTTCGACCGGGCGGGTCGAGGGTGACGTCGACGCGGCGCACGCCTTTGCCGTCGCCCGTCGACTGGAGGTTCGTGAGCCAGCGCATCGCCGCGTCGCCCGTACTCGCGTCGGACTTCGGCGCGGGCGCGAGATCGAGCAAGCTCACGCTCTGCTCTTGACCGAACGCCGCGGTCGCGAACGCCGCGTGCGTGCCTTGAACCACGAGCGCGTGGTCGTCGCCGAGCGGCGTCGCGGTGAGGTTCGACGTGGAGAAGATCCCGATCGGTCGACCCTCCCACGTGAGCCGCACGCGCGCGCGGTACACGTCGCGCGGTGCGCCCGCCGTCGGGCGTCCGAGGAAGAGCACGTTGCGACCGAAGATGAGATCCGCGGCCGCTCCTACCGACGGCTCCCAGCGAACGTCCTCCGGAAGGACGACGGCGTGGGTCGCCTCACCGAGCGCCGCCGCGAGGGCGCGGACGTCCGGATCGATCACTTGCGCGCCGTGGAACACGAAGCCGGCGAGCGCGGCCGCGAGCGCGAGCCGCACCGCCACGCGGCGACGACGACGCCGCGGCGGGCGCGCGGCGATGGGCTTTTCGGCGGACTCGGACACGGAACCCATGGCGCTATAGCGTTGCTCAGTTGAAGTGATCCTACGATTCGTGCCGCCCGGTCGGGCGAGCGGCACGAATCTCCGGCTCAGCGGCACACGTCTGATCACGCCGTGGGCCGGTCACAAATCGGCGCAACTGGGTTGCGCCGTAACGTGCACCCGTCGACGGGTCAAGTTTCGGCGCCCGCCCGATCGGTGCGAGCATGGGGAAATGAACGGTCGCCGCATCTTCCCGCGCGAGCTTCCCGCGGAGGCCACCGACGGCGACGCGCGCTCGTTCGAGGACAACCTCGCGTGTCTGGAGCGGGCGTCGCAAGGGGCCGCGACGACCGGCGAGCGAGCAGTCCGCGCCGGCCTCGCGAGCGATCGCGTCGCCTTCGCCGTGATCGGCGGTTACGAAGCCGCAGTCGCCGAGATGCTCGCGCCGCGGCCGGCCGCGCGCGTCGCGTTCTGCGTGAGCGAGACGGGCGGCGCCCACCCGCGCGCCATCGCGACGCGGCTCATCGCGAACGACGACGGAGTGTCGTACCGCCTGCTCGGAGAGAAGTCGTTCGCGACGCTGGCGACGCATGCCGACTCTTACGTCGTCATTGCGAGCCGAGGTGTGACCGCCGACGGAAAGAACGATCTCGTGGCGGCGATCGTCGAAAAGGGAACACCCGGCGTGACCGTCGAGCCACGGCCCCCCTTGCCCTTCGCTCCCGAGATTCCGCACGCTCGCCTCGTCCTCGAGAACGCCTGGGCGCGCGAGATTCTGCCCGGCGATGGCTACGAGCGCTTCGTGAAGCCCTTCCGCACCGTCGAGGACGTTCGCGTGACGCTCGCGGTGGTCGCCTACGGCGTGCGCGAGGCGCGCCGCTTCGGCTGGGAAGAGACCGCGCTCATTGCCGTCGCCGATGAGCTTTGGGCGATCGCCGACGATCGAGACCCCACGGATTCGGCGACCCACGTCGCGCTCGACGATGCGCTCGCGCGGGCCAAAGACGCGCTCCTCGCGCTCCCGTGGCGCGAAGCCGGCGCCGTGGGCGTGCGCTTCGAGCGCGACCGCCCCATCCTCGACGTCGCTTCGCGGGCCCGGCGCGCCCGCGCGGAAAAAGCGCGCGGCGCGATCGGCTGACCGCGCCCGATCACTTCACCTTGCCGTCGGCGTCTTGCTCGGCGTCGTCTTTGAACTTGCACACGCCGTCGTAGGTCTGAGTGCCCTTGAAGGGCGCCTCGATGACGACGTTCTTCTTGTTCTTCTTCGAGCCGTCGTACTTCACCGACACCTCGAACATTCCGTACGTGGCCGCGACCTCGAACTTGTCGTTCTCGCTGTCGATGACCTTACCGGACTTGAGCGTGATGGCCGTGTCGGAGCCGTCGGGCTGAATCACGTGGATGGGCGTCTTGTCGGCGGCGGACAGGTTGCCCTTGGCGCTGACCTTGAACTTGCCAGTAACGCGCGCGGTGCCGATCGTCCCGTCGTCGTTGGGCATCTTCACGGTGCAGCTCGCGCTGAAGGCCTTGGTCGGAATGAGCGCGCCCTCACTGACGTCGGTCGCCGGATCCTCGCCGTCGGCGCCGCTGGAGCAACCGAGGGCGAGGAGACCGAGGACGAGGAGCGAGGCCGAGGCGGAGAGGAGCGAGCGACGCATGTCGGCAAAGGTGTTCAAGTCCCAGGCCACCCGCTGCCTCTCGCGAAACGCGCGAGAAATCAGGGCTCACTCGCCGCGACTGGGCCGCGCAAGGCCCGCGCGTGTCTCGCTCACGAGACGATGTCGAGCTCGGCGTTGGGGAGGCCGGCGAGCGCACGCGCGCGGTTCACCACCCGCCACGCCATGAGCGCGAAGGCCGGCGCGGCGAAGACGTCGAAGGTGTAGTGGACGCGCTGAAAGAGGATCATGGTGGCCACGATCACCGCCGCGACGCCGAAGCCGGCGCGAGTCCACTTGTGCGTGGCCGTGAAGGTCAGAAGACACATCGTCCCGGTGTGACCGGAGAAGAAGAGGTCGCGCGTCAGGGTCACGCTCGGCCCGAACGCAGTGATGAACGGGTCCTCGAGGATGATCATGCCCGGCGGCGGATCGATCGACACCAGCCACATGCCCGTCCACCGAAAGGCGATCATGAGCGCGTAGGTCTGGAGGCCCGCCGTGAGGCGCACGGGACGGCGCGCCAAGATGCCGAGGCCGGAGAAGAGCGCGACGTAGAGGACGGCGAACGTCGGCCACGTGAAGTCGATGACCGGGAGGCGCGTCAGCACCGGGTCGTGGAGGATCACGCCCTGACGATGCTCGATGACGTTTTCGCAATAACGCGCGAACGCGCGCAGGAAGAACGTGATCACGACGCCCGTCACGGCGAATTCGATGAGTCGCGCTCGGGTCCAGCGCTCCATAAGGCGGCGTACCCTCGCTCAAGTCGCCCTCGCTTGGGAAGGGATTTTGATGGCGAGCGTCGCTCGCGGACGCCTCAGTCGGACGCGGCGTCGCCGGAGTCGTCACCGGCCACGAGGGCCTCGAAGGACTTGGGGATGGGTGAGCGAACGTCGAATGCATCGACGGCGGCTCCGCCGTCGTAGCTCACGCGTGACGCGTGGAGGGCGTGCCGGCCGAGGACGCGGATGGGCGCGCCGCCGTAGAGCTCGTCGCCTGCGAGCGGGTGCCCGAGGGCGGCGAAATGAGCGCGAATCTGGTGGCGCAGGGCTTTCGGCGCGTCCGCCTCTACGAGGGCCCATGGGCCCGAGCGCTTCTGGACACGATAGCGGGTCGTGGTCGGACGCGGGCTGTAGCGCATGACGTCGCGCGGGTGGATGCACGCGTAGACGCGACGCTGGTCCTTCGGGTGGTTGGTGAGCGGAAACTCGATCGAGCCTTCGTCGGGGAGGCCGTCCTCAGGGCACACGACGGCGTAGGTCTTGTGGAGGCGCTCCTCTTTGAGGGCGGCCTTGAGCTCGTCGAACGCCGCCGCATCGCGGGCCACCACGACGAGCCCGGAGGTGTCGGTGTCGAGGCGGTGCACGATGCCTGGCTCGCGCGGCGAGTAGCCGATCCCGGCCAGGTCAGGGTAGTGCCCGACGAGGGCGTTCACGAGGGTGCCTTTTTCACCGGGGCGCAGCGGGGCGGTGGGCTGCCCCGCCGGCTTGTCGGCGACGATGACGCCGCGCCCCTCGAACCGAATCACCAGCGGCGCGTTCGGCTCGGCCTCCGCGGGGGCGTCCGCGTCGGGGATCTCCGCGAGATCGATGGTGATCGTCTCCCCCGCCTGAACGGGAGCCCCCTTGGAGCGGCGGCGCCCGTCGACACGCACCGCCCCCCCTTCGATGGCGTGCCGAACGCGCGCGCGAGACAGGGTGGCCTCGCGTTCGGGGGCGGAGGCGAGCTTGGCGGCGGCGCGGTCCAGGCGTTCGCCGTCCAGCTCGGGCGGAACGACCAGCGAAAGGACCTTCGGATTCTCGGACATCGCGAGCACGATAGCGGAGAGCGCGCCCGGACCTATGCTAGAAGCGCTCCCGCCGTGGACAGAGGGGAGGTCGCTCGTACGTTCGTCGAGCTGGCAACGCGCTTCGAGATCATCGGCGCGCGGCCGGATCGGGCGCGCATTTACCGCGATTTTGCCCGACGAATCCTGCGATCCCGGGCGGCCGACGGACCCCGCCTCCCGCCGCTCGACCCGACCGAAGCGTCGAGCCTGTCGCGCGCCGAGCCCCGCTGGCTGCGAAAAGAGCTGGACGAGCTCCTCCGCGACGGGCGCCTCGCGGTGCTCGAAGCCTCCCGCGCGACCGTCCCGTCCGACGTGGCGCGCCTCGCCGAGACCAAAGAAATCGGCCCGCAGGTCGCCGGGGCCATCTGGCGCGCCACCCAAGCGCGCACGCTGGGCGAGCTCGCCGACCTCCTCCGCGCGGGCTTCGTTCCGGACGTGGCGGGGCTCGGCAAGACTCGGCGCGCGAAGCTCGAGGCCCTCCTGCCTGCGCCCCCCAAAGGCATGCTGCTCGCGGTGGCCGTGGACGCGGGGCGCATCGTGGAGGAGATCCTTCGCGACGCCGGAGCGCGGAAAGCGGTCACCGTCGGAGATACGCGTCGCGGCAAGGAGATCGTCGAGACGCTCGAGGTCCTCGCCGCCGGCCTCTCGCCGACCGAGGTCCTCGCTGCGCTGCGCCGCGCCGACGACGCGCTCCTCGTGCGGGACCTCACGGCCTCCGCGCGTGGCGTTCGTTGCATTCTACAAGGACGTGGCCCGCTCTTCGTGCGGCTCACGACGCCCGAGGACTGGCCGCTCGCGCTCATCCGCACGACCGGTGATGCAGCGCACGTCGCTTGGGTGGAGGCGCGCGCGCTCGCGCGCGGAGGCTTGCCCGTCGTCGCGCGCGGCGCCAAGACCGAGCGCGAGATCTACGAGCGGCTCGAGATCGCCCCCGTGGCGCCGGAGCTCCGCGACGGCATCACCGGGCCGGAGCCCGCGGGCCTGCTCGAGCACAACGCGGTGCGCGGAGCGTTCCACGCGCACACCGACTGGAGCGACGGTTCGAGCACCATCGAAGCGATGGCGATCGAGGCCGCGCGCGCGGGCTACGAGTATCTCGGCATCAGCGACCACTCGCGCGCGGCGCCTTATGCCAACGGGCTCGACGAGGCGCGGCTCGCGAGTCAGAAGCAGGCGATCCGTCGCGCCCGCCGCGAGGTGCCGGGCATCGAGATCCTCCACGGGCTCGAGGTCGACATCCTCGCCGACGGCTCGCTCGACCTCTCCGACGAGGCGCTCGCAGAGCTCGATTTCGTCATCGCCAGCGTGCACACCGAGACGCGCATGGACCCGGCCGCGATGACCGAGCGGCTCTTGCGCGCGCTCGCGAACCCGTTCGTCACCATCCTCGGGCACCCCACCGGTCGCCTCCTCAGCGGCAAGGCCGGCTACTCGTTCGACGTCGAACGCGTGGCGCGCGCCGCGACGGCGAACGACACGTGGATCGAGATCAACGCCAACGGGCACCGCCTCGATCTCTCGCCGGCCCTCGCGCGGCGCGCGTACGCCGCGGGCGCGCGCTTCGCCATCGATCCCGACGCGCACACGCCGGAAGGGCTCTTCGACGTGACGCTCGGCGAACGGGTCGCGCGGCGCGCCGGCCTCCCGGCGGACGCCATCGTGAACACGCTCGGGGCGCGCGCGATGGTGGACCGACTGCGAAAGCGCCGCCGACGCGCGCGAGCACGCGCGTTCGACGCAACCTAGAAGCCGACCGCGACGCCGCTCACGCGGCCAGAAACCCGAGCGCTGCGAGCGCGGTGACGTCGGGCTCCGGCAAGAAGGGCGCGACCTCGTCCAGTACGCCGAGACGGCTCGGCGCGAGCCCCAGCGCGACGCCAGCCACCCGCGCCGTGGCGGCGGTGAGCGCGTGGGGAGAGGCGATGAGCGCCGCCACGTCGTCGGCGAGCGCGACGAGGCCGAGCTCGGCGACGAGCATGGCCGCGAGCGGTCGCGGATCGTGGACGTGCGAGCGCCGATCCGTGAGCACCGCGCGGAGACGCGTCACGATCTCGTCGCCCGCGGCGCGCGGACGATGTCCGCGGTAGCCGACCGACGCGGCGAACGGCGCGCGCGCACCGGCGCCGAGCATGCGCTGGCACGTGAGGAGCAGCATCTCGGCTTGGGGCTCCCAGGGCTCGCCGGCCGCGACCTCTCCGTCCAGATCGAGCGCAGCGACGTGAGCCGACTCGTCGGCGTACGCAGCGCGATGTGCGAGGAGACGCTCCAGCGGCACCGCGTCGGTGGACATGCCCGAGAGACGCTCGTCGCCCGTCGCGACGATCACGGTGCTGCCGCAAGTGACGTCGGTCGCCTGATCGCGCGCGTAGCGCGTTTCGACGCGCACGTCGTCGATCGCGCTCCAACGAAGGATCCGCGTGCCGGCCTCGTCGTCGACGATGACGCCCCACGGCACGATCGTCATCGACACCGGGCGCGCGTCAGCCCCGGTCGCGCGACCGCGACGCGCGCGAACGAGAGTGGACGCGAGCGACACCGCGGAGAGCGCGAGCCCCGCGCACGCGGCCCCACGCAGACCGAAGGCCGGCGCGACCCCGAGCGACACCGCCGCCGTCGTGAGGACGAGGCGAACGGGCGATCGCATCGCGGCGCTCGGCGAGAGCGACACGTGACGAAAGTCGGGCGGGGGCGCGAGGACCGCCATACGTGGAGAGCATAGCGTCGCTACGGTGCGGGCGCCCCCAGGCCGGGAAAAATCCTAGGCTTCGGAGGTTTCTTCGCGAGGACCGCGAACTGGCCCTACCCTCACCTTCGTGAGCGCGTGCGCCCAGTGCCGGACGGAAATCGCTGCCGGAACCAGGGTCTGCCCGGTGTGTCGGGCGCTCCAACCGATCAGCGAGGTGCAAGCTCGCTTCGGTCCGGGGGTGACGGTCGACCGCAAGTACGGGCGGCTCGTCGTCGACAAGGTCATCGGTGAAGGTGGGATGGGCATCGTGCTCCATGCCTGGCTCTTCTATCCGCCCACCGATCCGAGGAGCGCGTCGCCGACCCGCTTGGCGCTGAAGGTGCTCCGCCCCGACACGCCGCTCAAGGGCGAGCTCCGCGCGTTCCTCGAGCGGGAAGCCAACCTCCTCCTCCGGCTCGATCATCCGAACGTCGTCCACCGCTTCGACGTCTTCGATTGGCCCGAGACCGCGCCGGCGGGCGAGCGCTCGCTCGTCCTGGCGATGGAGTTCGTCGACGGTGACACGCTCGCCGACGTGATCTCACGGCACGTCGCGCGCGCCGCCCTCGCCGGCCCATCGGTGCTGCCGGGCATGCCGTTCCTCCGCGCATGGTCGTACTTCCAGCAGCTCTTGGGCGCGCTGGCGTCGACGCACGCGCTCGGGATCGTGCACCTCGACGTCAAGCCATCGAACGTCCTCGTGCGGCGCGACGGGCTCGTGAAGCTCACCGACTTCGGCATCGCTCGCCCGAGCTCGACGCCGCTCTCCGCGTCGGTCTCGACGCTCGCGCCCGGGACCGGCGCGTACATGTCGCCGGAGCAAGTCCTGGGACAGATCGTGGACGCGCGGAGCGATCTCTACTCGGCGGCGATCGTCCTCTACGAAATGCTGTCCGGTCGTACGCCTTTTCTCGCCGACGGGCGCGGCGAGCTCGCGATTCGTCAGGATCAGGTCTACGCCAAGCCCCCGCCCATTCGCGCGTTCCTCCCGCAAGCGCCCCTCGTGGTGGATGCACTGTTCACGCGCGCGCTCGCCAAGTCACCGCTCGACCGCTTCACGTCGGCGATCGAGATGGGCGACGCGTTCCGCGAAGCGCTCGGGCTGGCCGACACGCCCGCGTGGCGCGCTCAAGCAGAAATGGCGGCGCTCGCCGCGCAAGCCGAACGCGAGCGGACCAAGGGTCAGAGCGCGAATCGCATGGGCACGCTGCGCGACTTCTTGGTGAAGAAGTACCGCACCGAGCCGATCAAGGTGCAGAGCAACTGAGCGGCAAGGGCCGCGCGGCTCACGCCTTGTCGGCGATGAGCGCACGAAGCTCGGCGGCGCCGTCGGCGCCCACCGTGTGCTCGATCTCGTAGGCGAACACCTCGAGCACGCTGCGCGTGCCGCCTTCGCTCGGCTGGCAACAGAGCTTGGTGCCTTCGACGTTGTCGAGGTCCATCATCAGCATGCCGTGATCGACCGTGATGGGGAACGCGGTGCAGTAGAAGGGCTTGAGCACCGGCGTGCGGCCCTCGAGGTTCGCCTTCTGGAGCACGCAGCGCCCCTGCTTGTTGAGGAAGATGCAGCCGCGCGCGAACACCTGCGTGCCGATGGCCGTCTTCGACGGGAAGTCTTCGTCGTGCACTTCTTCGGCGTCGAACCAATCGGCGGGGTCGTGCGGCTGGTCGTCGTCCATGATGGCGATGACCTCGCGCGCGTGGGCGAGGATGCGATCGCGCTCTGCCTTGTCGGCGTAGACGCCGGTGCCGCAACACTGCGACGTGCACTTGTTGGAGTCGCACGCCGCCGCCATCTTGCACTCGAGAATCGATCGGCCGACCTCGAGCGAGCGGAACTGCGGCAGCGAGTGCCGAGTGAGTGTTCCGATGGAGGGCTCGGGCAGCGTCGTCTTGTCTTGGCTCACGCGCGAACCATACGCCGAAAGGCGTCAGCCGCGGAGCGCCTTCAGCTCGGCGAGCGCCTCTTTGCTCTTCGGGCTTACGGCGAGGTGGGCCTCGTAGTCGAGGATCGCCTCGCGCGTTCGACCTTGGCGGCGAAGGAGGCGCGCGCGGTAGAGCAGCGTGCGCGGATGCTCCGGGTGCTCCACCAGGAGATCGGTCAACGCGTCGAGCGGCTCCGCGAGGCGCTCGGTGGGGGTCGACTGGGATCGGACCCACACGAGCATGGCCCGGTAATCGATCGGCTCACTGTCGAGCTCGATCGCCTCGCGCGCGAGCGACTCGGCGGTGAGGAAGTCGCCCTTGACCACCGC
This sequence comes from Polyangiaceae bacterium, assembly GCA_044224815.1. Taxonomy (GTDB): domain Bacteria; phylum Myxococcota_A; class Polyangia; order Polyangiales; family Polyangiaceae; genus JADJCA01. The sequence goes on along the minus strand of JBGAJR010000063.1, from coordinate 23,217 downwards.
GGCCTCCGCGAGGCGAAAGCGCCCCATCGCCTCCAAGGACCGGTCGGCCTGATCGAGCGCGTCGGCGGGCGACGACACCGGCAGGCTCGACGCGGGCGCGGCGACCGGGGTCCCCGACGACGAGGGCATCGCGCGCGCCCGCGCGCTCTCGGTGAGTCGCTCGCGCGACGACGACACGGGAGGCACGCCCGTGGACGAGAGAGGGCTCGCGGCGAGCGAGCTCGACATGGGTGAGCTCATGTCGACGATGGGCGCGCTGGCCGGGGGCGGCAACGGCCCGAGCTCGGAAGCGCCGGCGGGCGGGGGCGAGCTCAGCGCGGACGCGATCGCGTCCGCGATGTCGGGGATGGCGGTGATCTCGGCGCTGCTCTGGGTGCGCTTCGGGCCTGGCGGCGTCGAGGCCGATACCGCACCGAAGTCGGCGCCGCTCTTGCGACGCGAAGGCGGCGCCGAATGACGCGGCGGCGGCGCGGGGAGGCTCGCCGCGCGAAGCCCCATCGGCCCGCTCTTCTTCTGGTTCGGAAGATCGAGCTGCCGCGTGATGGCCAACGTGTAGACGAGCGAGTGGAGCGCCTCGGCGTCGGCCAGGCGCATGTGTTGGAGCACGCTCATCGTCGCTCGCTGCTCACGGATGGCGTCGAGCACCGCGCGTTCGTCGGGCGCGAGCTTGAGCCCGGCGATCTTGGCGTCGGGTCGGATGATGAGCGGGTGCTTGGCGATGCGCGCGAGCGTCTGCTTGATCCGCGCGCGGTCGTGCCAAGCGCGAACGACGGAGTGGATGACGTGCACGGGATCGGCCGCGACCGCGTCGGCGCCGCCCCAGGTCTCGAGAAGGTTCACATCCTTGTAGAGTACATACTTCGTCTCGGGCGCGAGGTTGGCCAAGCGCTCGAGCTTGAGCGGGATCTGCAGCTCGAGCGTGGACCACAGTTGGCCACGCGAGATGAGGCCCTGTGAAATGAGTCGCTCTCCGAAGAGCACGCCGTCGCGCTGCGACGCGATGACGAGGTCGGGCACGCGATCGAGCGCGAGCTTGCCGGCCGACGCGAGGAGCTCACCGAGCGGCGCCACGAGCCGCCCGGTCTTGACCTTCACCGGCGCGCCGCGCCGCACGTAGATCGAGTGCGTCGTCTCACCGTCGGCCTCGGTGAGCTCGATGGATCCGGTGATCGCATGGTCGAGCACGTAGATGAGGACGTGGACGAGCGGCGTCGTGGCGAGCGTCCCTTTGGCCGCGGGCTGCGGCAAGCCCGGACGCGGCTTGGACGACGACAGCGCCGCGACGGAGTCGGGCGAAAGCATGGCCTTGGCGGACGCGCGCGCCTCGGCGACCACGGCCTCGTCGATGTTTGGCGTCGACTTTTCGCGAGGGAAGACCTCGGAGAGCTGTTCGTTCAGCTCGGTGCGGAGGATCTGGATGAAGTCGCTGCCCGGGTCCGCGGCGCCCGCGGGCGGGGCACCGGCGTCCAAGAAGCCCGGCGAAATCGAGGGAAGCGAGCCGCGGGGCGCCTCGGCAGCGGCCTTGCGCGGCGCAGGCTCGGCGGGCGTCGTGGCGCGCTCGAGCCGTCGCCACCCCTCGACGCTGCGAACCCGGACCACGCTGCGCCGCGGCGTCGCGGCCTCGTCGGCGAGATCGATCTCGCGCGGCGCCTCGAGCGCGGCGCCCGCCTCGTCGTGCGTGATGCGGACGACCGGCGTCCCGTGACCGACCTCGCCCGACGACACCACCTCGGCGATCTCGCGGGTGTCGAGCTCGACGACGGTGCCGGCCGGGTAGAAGCGGAGCGTGCTGAAGAGGAGGCGCGCAACGGCGAGATCGCTCGGGTCGCGAAGGTCCTCGATGAGGGCCGCGACCGCTTGATCGGCGGACTTGGGCCGCTCGCGCAGCGGCGAGAGGCGGAGCCGCGACCACTCGTGAGCGATGGCGACGATGCGCGCTTGGAGCGTGGGCGGCCGCGCCCCGTGATAGAGCGGGCCGAGCGGACCGGTGAAGCGGCTCCACTGCGACTCGAAGGCCACGACACCGCGCACCATCGACTCCTCGAAGAGGCCGGAGAAGCCGGCCATCGTCGCCGCGGTGCCGGCCGGGAGCTCGGCGTCGGCCTCGGGCGCCTCGCCGGTTCGCCCGGTTTGCTCGACGGCGCGAGCGCGGATGCGCGGGACGGCGACGTCGTGGAGGAGCGCCGCCATCACGATGTCGACGCTCTTGGCGCGATCCGCGCCGATCTCGCGAGCCATGGCCGCCGAGAGGATCGCGGCGTGAACCGCGCGGAGCGCCTCGTCCGACGTGGGGTGCGGCGTCTCGGACACGCCCACGAAGAACGGGTTCTGACCCACCGCGAGATCGACGAGCGACTGCGCGATGCGCTTGATGCGCGGCGGGAGCACGTAGCGACCGGCGAGGAGCTCGTCGAAGAGGCGCCGCACCGCCACGATCGCCTCGCCGTAGGTCCGCGCGATGTGGTGGTCGATCGGGAGGTGCTCGACGACGAGACCGCGCGCGCGCGCGGTGTCTTCGACGCTGCGCACGCGAATGCGCGCGTTCTGGAACGCCCCCGCCTGCGCCCCCGGCGCGAGCAACCGAGACAGCTCGAAGATGTCTTCGGGCGTGACCTCGCGCGTGATGATGATCTCCGAGATGCCGCGCGCCTCGAGCAGCGTGCCGAGCTCGGCCGCGAAGTCCTCGGTGCCGCGTGGACCGCGCAAGAGCTCGCCACCGACGAACGTCGCGGACGGCGTGAAGAGGACGCTGAAGAAGCGACCAGCGCGACCGCAGTAGTCGACCACCGCTTGCTCGGTCTGCTCGATCTGCCGCTGATACGCCTGGTTCGACGGGTCGTGCATCTGCGCGACGCGCGCGAGGCGGTACAAGGCGACGACGGTCTCCGCGCCGGCGTCGAGCGTTTGCTCGCGGCGGCCCGGCTCCTCCGGAGTGACCTCGAGGCGCATCGTCACGAGCGACCTCCCGAGCTCGGCGGCGCGACCGAGCGGCCGCGGCGCGCGTGGATCTGGGACGCCGCGGTGGACGACGCGGCGCGAGTCTCTTCGGAGATGCCCCAGCGAGCCTGGGCGAGCTCACGCAAGGTCTCGATCGTGGCCTCGCTGTTCGAGAGCTCGCCCAAGACCTGCGCCGCGAGCGTGCGCGACGACTCGCGTCCTTGCGATCGGAAGACGCCGCCCTTCTTGACGAGCTCGACCACGAGCGGCTCGCCGTGCTCGGGCGAGAGCATGATGCTGGTCTTCAGGAGCTCGACGCGCTCGTCGGCGGAGAGATCGTGGAACGAGGTCCCGCGGATCTGACGCGAGATCGACGGATAAGCGGCCTTGATGCCGTGCCTCACCATCGCGCGGAGGGCCGCGAGGCGAATCACGGGCGACGCGCTCTCGAGCATCTTGCCGAGCTCGGCGTGGGCAGCCTCGGGCGTCGCCGCCGACTGGACCTTCACTTCCATTTGGAGGGCCGGGTCTTCGCCTTGCGCGATGACGTCGAGCACTGCTTTGGCGGCCGGAGTCCCGGCCTTGGCGAGAACCCCCACGAGCCGCGCCGCGGTGTCGGGATCCGACGTGACCGCCGCGTCGGCGACCGCCTGCTCGCGACCGCCGAGGACCAGCGCCACGAACCCGAGAAGCTCCGTGCGGAGAATGTCGGGCGCACCCGCGCGAAGCGCGCCGAGGACGGCCGGGAGCTCCGTCCCGGGCATCGCCGCGAGCACCGGCGCGAACGCTCGCGTCTGCGCGGGGAAGCGACGGAGGTGATCGAGGACGAGCTCGAGGGCATCGCCACCGAAGAGCGCCGTGGTCAGCGCGGTGGTGAGCCGCTGGATGTCGTTGCCGCTCACCCGGCTCATGATCTGCTCGCAGATTTGGCCATGGAGGCGAACCACGAGGTCGAGACGTCCACGCCCGATGAGCGTGGCCGCCGAGCGCCGAACGCCGTTCAAGAGGATGTGCGCGTCACGGTTGCGCGCCCCGTCGACGTATCCCTCGACGAGCGCTTCGACGTAGCGCTCGCGCCAGCGATCGCGCGGGAGCTCGAGCTGGGTCTCCACCATCGTGCGGACGACCTCGTCGAGCGCGAGCGGATGCGCCGCGTGCGGGTCCTCCGTCTTCTCCAGGCTCTGCGCGAACGCACGGCCGGTCGCCATCGCCATCTCGGCGAGCTCGTCGGCCTCCTCGTAGAAGGCCTCGCGCTCGGTCGCGTCGCCGCCCGTGAACACGTCGGCCGCCTCGTACGAAACGTGAGGCAGGCTCTTCTCCCAAAGCACGGTGACGAGATCGTCGTCGGAGGCGAGGTCGCGCGCCGGATCGAGGAGAATCACCGACAAGAGATCACGCAGCTCTTCGGTCGTGACCCCCGCCTGGATCGCGAGCGAGCGCACGCCGCACGCGTAGAGGTTGTACGGGATGGCGTCGTGCGGCGGCGGGGGCTCCCACACCGGGAGGCGCCCGGCCATGAGACCGCTCGGCCGCACCGCGAGGTGGAGCGCCTCGGGATCCTTCGCGAGGACGTCGACGATCGCGTCGTGCGCCGCGCGAAGCGCGCGCTCGGTCGCCGTGGCTTCCCAACCGCCCGCGCGCTGCGCGGTGAGGACCGCCTCCACGAGCTTCAACAGGTCGCGCGCGGGGTGGCTCCGCGGATCGACGGGGCGCGGGTCGAGCTCGCTCGGCGGAGCGGGCCCTTGCGATCGCTCGGCGCTCTTGGGCGGCACGCTCGGAACGATGCGCGTGCCGCCGGCGCTGACCTTCTCGATTGCATCGAGCACGGACGCGCGCATGTCGGCGGCGTTGGAGAAGCGGTTCCGCCGGTCCCAAGCGAGCGCCTTGTCGACGATGCGGATGATCTCGAGGGGCAGATCGGGCGCGATGCGAGCCACCGACGGCACGGGCGTCGTCGCCGCCATCATCAGCGCCTCTTGCTCGTTCTTGGCGTGGTTGATGCGCCGCCCCGTGCAGAGTGCATGGATGATCGCGCCGACCGAGAAGAGGTCGGTGCGACCATCGAGCTGATCAGAAAGGCCCATCGCCTGCTCGGGTGACATGTACGCGGGCGTCCCGACCGCGGTCGGCGTGGAGGGCGTGTCCCCGGTGGACGCATAGCGAAGCTGCGCCACGCCGAAGTCGAGGATCTTCACTTGCCCGGTCTTGGTCAGGAAGATGTTGGCGGGCTTGAGGTCGCGGTGGATGACCCCTTGCGCGTGACACGCCTCCAAGCAGTCGAGGATCTGCGCGGCGACGCGGAGGACGTCGATCGGCGGCACGCGACGACCGACGCGCTTCCAGTAGTCGCGCAAGGTCTCGCCCTCGAGGAGCTCCATGACCAGGAACGGCTCGCCGTGCTCGGAGGTGTCGTCGTCGAGCACCGACACGCAGCCGGTGTGCCCAACGCGGTTGGCGACGTACCCCTCCATGAGGAAGCGCTCGGCCACCTTCGCGTCGCGCGCGTACTCCTCGTGGAGGATCTTGATCGCGGCGCGCTGCCCGTTGCGGTGGGTGCCGGCGTAGACCGCGGCCATACCGCCGAGCCCAATGAGGGCGTCGAGGCGCCACTTCTGACGAAGCGTGGTGCCGACGCGCGCCGCGTACTTCTGCTCCTCGGCGCGGACCGGTACGGTGGCCTTCGTCTTCTTGGGGACGGGATCGGGCATATCGCGGAAGCCTAAGACGCCGATGTCGAACGTATCTTGCGGCCCGCTCGTTGACTACGACTCCGCGTCGGGGCCGGGCGAATCCGGCGCGGCGAGGAGGCGGACTCTTCGGGTCGCGGCGGCCACGGCCAGCCCCCCGACCATCGGGGCGATCCACGCCCAAACCGGGGGTAAGAGCCCAGCCCCGAGCGCAAGCGTCACCACCAAGCCGGGGACGGCCGAGACGAGCACCGCCGACCGCACGACATCACGGGCCGAGCGAGCGATCGCGACCGCCTCGGCCCCTGTGCTCGCCCGGTCGCATGCGAGCGCGACCGACCATTCCCCGGGCGCCGCTCCAGCCGAAGAGAGCGCGATCGAAGCCGTCGCAGCCCCGAGCGCCGCGTCGTCCAACCGCGGGTGACCGATGACACCTACGCCAGCCGCCGACGTCGCCAAGGCTCGCACCTCGGCGCCACGATCGTCGGGCGCGACCTCGGGCCGGACGTGCTCGATCGCGAGCGCCGCGGCCAAAGTCTCGGCCGTGGCTCGCGCGGCGCCCGTCAGCATGACTGGCTCGACGCCCGCGGCGAGGAGCCGTTGCACCGTAGCGCGGGCATCGGGGCGGAGACCGTCTTGGAGCGCGACGAATCCGAGCAAACGCTCGGCCGCCGCGACGAGGACGACGACGCGCCCCTTCTTTTCGAGCTCGGTGATCCGGCCCTCGGCGAGGGCGATGCTGACCGCCTCGTTCATGGCGAGTCGCCGGCTTCCGACGACGATCCGATCGCCGGTCGCGCTTTGCGCCGTCACGCCGAGGCCGGGGTGCCGCGTCACGGTTCGGAGCGAGGGCTGGGCGGATCGTTGAGCTGCCCGCACCAGCGCGCGTCCGTTCGCATCCACGGCGCCGGCCTCGGCGGCAGCCGCCCACGCCAGCACCTCGGCTGGAGGCGTGGCGCCGACCGACACGACATCGACGACCTCGGGCTCGCCGAGAAGGAGCGAGGATCCGGAGCACACCGCCACCCGCTCCAAACGGCCGACGAGCTCGAAAGCCGCAGCGTCCCGGAAGAAGATTCCACGAGAGATCGCGCCGGTCGCCGCGCGCGCCACGGCGACGCTCCCGACGGCGGCGCCGAGCGTGGCGGGCAACGCGGCGAGCGCGGCACCGAGCACGATCGCACCCTCGAACCAGCTCGCGACGTCGGAGGCAGCGGCCGCGAGACCGCCGGCGCACGCGACGGCCACCGTGATCGGCAGCGATAGGCGGCGCGTTCGATCGGCGAGCTCCGGTCTTTGTGCCGGTTGGTCGAGCGCGCGCGAAAGCGCTCGTTCGGCGCTCGCCCACGTGGTGTCGAGCAGCAGTTCTCCACTCACGACCTCCGCGCCGGCGACCACCGCGTCGCCGGCCCGTCGCGATTCCGTGTATTTTGCAAACGGCCACGGACGCACCGTGGCCGCACCTTGCGCCACGACCGCGTCGACGAGCACCCGCTCGCCGGAAACGGCGCGCACGCGGTCTCCCGGACGCACGCGCTCGGCCTCGAGCGACGTGGTCTCTCCGCCGCGCACGATGGCGGCGTCGCCGACGAGCGTCGCGCGCATCGCGTCACGCGTTCGTGCGAGCGCACGTTCGGCGTGGCCGACGAAATAGAGAACCGTCGCGACGACGGACGCGGCGATCGCGGCCGCGCGCCCCGCCGATAGCGCGGCGACGCGGTGTCCTACCAGCCCCAGCACGAAGAGGATGGTGAGGAAGAGCGGCGCCGCGAGTGCGCCCAACGTCCCGAACGGCAAGAGCTCGCGCAGTGGGCGCGCGCGATGCGGCGACGTCAAGACCACGGCGCCCCACGCGACGAGGACGGCGGCGATGACGATCGCAGTGCGCGGCGCGAACGAAGCGACCATCGCTGCGGAGACGACGGCGACGAAGACGCGCGTCGACACCGGAGCGACGGAGCCGTCGCTCGCTGCGGTGGGCGCAATCGCCGCGGGCGCTGCTGGCGTGGGTGGTGGGGGCGCGACGGCGGGCTCGGATGAGACGCGCTCGGTCGGCGGGTCGGGCACCGATGCTCGTGCGGGCGGGCTCGGCGCGCTCGGCGGCGCACGATCGGGCGCGGGCTCGGGCGTCGGCTCGGGCGCGGGCTGCGCGCTGGCGGGCGCGACCGGCGGCAGCGCTCGCGCCGGCTCCCTGACCTCCTCTGGTGTTTGTGGTGGTGGTGGTTGCGGCTCGCGCAGAGCCTCAGGCTCGCTCGGCGGCGTCGCCGGTGGAGGTGGCGGAGTGACCACGACGGCAGCAGCGACCGGCGGTGGCTCGAGCGTTTGGCCCTCGAGCGAAGGGCGCGCGCTCCCGAAGCGCTGCTTGCACTCGCGATCGCAGAAGTAGACGAAGCGACCGCCGACGATCGCGACCTGCCCGGCGCGCAGGGGATCGAGCGCGCGGCCACATGCGGCGCATTGTACGAACGCCGCCATCGACCTCAGGCCGCGCGCGAGCGCGCCAGCTCTTCGAGCACGCGGCGCACGATGCCGACGCCTTCTTCGAGCTCGGCCGTCGTGACCACGAGCGGCGGCGAAAAGCGAAGGACACGCTCGCCGGCCGCCGTCAGGAGGAGCCCTGCGGATTGGAGCTTGGGGAGAACGTCGCGCGCGACGAAGCCCGGCCGAAGGACGAGGCCGCGAAGCAGTCCCTCACCGCGCTCGCCCTCGCAGACGTCGGGTAGCTCGGTCACGAGCACCCGAAGTTTCTCGGCGAGGAAGTCGCCCTTGGTCTTGGCGGCGGCGACGAGGCCCTCGGCATCGAGGATCTGCAGCACGGCCAGCGACGCGGCGCACCCGAGCGGATTGCCGCCGAAAGTGGAGCCGTGCGTCCCGGGCGGGAGCGCGCCGGCGAGCGCCTCGGTCGTGAGCATCGCTCCGATCGGAAAGCCGCCCCCGAGGCCTTTGGCGAGCGCGATCGCGTCGGGACGAACGCCGACCTCGCGCTCGTGCCCGAGGAAGGTGCCGAGCCGACCGATGCCAGTCTGCACCTCGTCGACGAGGAGGAGCGCGCCAGCGCGGTCGGCGAGCGCGCGGAGCCCCGCGAGGAAACCGGCCGGCGCCGGAAGGACGCCGCCTTCGCCCTGAACCGGCTCGACGATGATCGCCGCCACGTCCGGTCCCATCGTGGCCTCGACGGCAGCGAGATCGCCGTACGCCACGTGGGTCACGGCGCCGAGCTCGCCGAAGCCCTCGCGGTACTTCGGCGTGCCGGTCATGGATAGCGCGCCGAGCGTGCGGCCGTGGAACGCGTTGTTGAAGGCGACGATGCGCGTGCGCGCTTTGTCGCCCCGACCGTAGAAATGGTGCCGCGCGAGCTTGATGAGGGCCTCGTTGGCTTCTGCACCTGAGTTGCAAAAGAACGCGCGCGCCATCCCGGTGCGGCGGCAGAGCTCGTTGGCGAGCTCGATGTTGCGGTCGTTGTAGAAGTAGTTCGACACGTGCATCACGCGCGCGGCCTGCTCGGCGACGGCTTTGACGAGCGTGTCGTGCGCGTGCCCGACCGCGCACACGGCCACGCCGGCGCAGAGGTCGAGGTAGCGGCGACCTTCGACGTCGAACAGCACGGAGCCCTTGCCCTTGGCCATCACGACCGGCGCGGGGCGGTAGTTCCCGTAGAGGTGAGCGGCGGCCGACGAGAGGTATTCGCTGGGTTCCATGGCTCTCCGTTGCTTAGGTCGGGGGCGCGGGCGCCGCAAATCGCGGAGCCCCTTGGGTCGTGGATCGCAGAGCGATGAGGGCGCGGGCGAGCTCGGCGAAGCCCTTGCCCATCGGCGCTTCGGTCACGAAGCGAGGCGGCACCGAGAGGCGCGACGCGTACGGGCGGACGTTCGCGACGCCTACCGTCAGGTGGAATGCGGCGAAGCAGGCCGCGTCGTTGGGGCTGTCTCCCACGTACGCGTGGCGGACGAGCGCGGCGCCGGCGTCTTCGTCGAGCTGGTCGCACAAGAAGCGAACCACGCCCGACGCCTTGTCCACCGTGTCGAAGGTCGCGTGGAGGTGCACGCTCGATCGCGTGGTCCGCGCGCCCGCGGCGAGCACGACCTCGGCGAGCGCCTCGACGCGGCTCGCCGGAAGCTTCACGCGCTCGCCGATGTCCCAGGCGACGTCGGAGATGCGACCGTCGACGTCGTCGGCGAGGCGCGCCTCGGGCACGATCTCGCGAGCGCGCTCGACGATCGAGGCGAGCCGCGCACGTCGCGAGCGCCGCTCGGTCGCGTCGCAACCGTCGATGCGCGAGAGCGACCGCCCCTCGCGGACGAGCGCGATGGCACCGTTCTCGGTGATGGCCGCGTCGATCGGCCACTGCCGCGCCACGAGCTCGCCCCACGACGCGGGGCGACCGGTGACTGCGACGAGGCGGAGCCCGGCCTCGTGCAACGACCAGATCGCGTCGTAAGCCTCGCGCGTGAGGACGCCGTGCGAGAGGAGCGTGTCGTCGAGATCGAAGAGGAGCCCGCGGAGGGGCGCGACGTCGTCGTGCGTGAGCGCGGCGAGCGGCTTCATCGCGGCTCGATCCGCGCGAGGAGCGCCTTCAAGTAGAGGCCCTCGCTGAAGGCCGCGTTGACGGGGTGATCGGCGCCTTGGAAGGCGCGATCCCACACGACCGCGCTGACGTTCGCGCGCTGCGCGCCGGTGGCGAGCGCGCGCGTGAGCGCGGTGAGGTCGACCGCCGCCGAGCAGGAGCACAAGACGAGGATCCCGCCGGGCTTGGTCGCGCGGCACCCAAGCTCGGCGATCTTCGCGTACCCGACGAGGGCCGCCTCGCGAGAGCTGCGCGTCGGTGCGAGGCGCGGCGGATCGACCACGGCAAGATCGAAGCCGCCCTCTTCGCCGGCTTCTTGGAGCGCTTTGCGCGCGTCCTTCTTCACGAACTCGATCTTGTGCTCGAGCTGATTCATGCGCGCGCACTCGGCGCCGACCTCGAGGGCGAGCGCGCTCTCGTCCACCGAACGAACGCTCGCGGCGCCGCCGCGCGCGGCGGCCATGGCGAACGAGCCCACGTAGCTGTACGCGTCGAGGACACGCTGTCCGGCCGCGAGCTGCTCCACGCGCGCGCGGAGGCCTCGCTGATCGAAGTAGAAGCCGGTCTTCTGACCGAGGTCGATCGGGATGCGGTACGCGAGGCCGCGCTCGTGGAAGGTCATCTCGGTGATGGCCTCGCCGCGGATCACGCCCGACGCGGGCTCGAAACCTTCTTGCTTGCCGACGTTGACCGGCGTGCGATCGAGGATCGCCTTGGGCTTCATCACCGACACGAGCTCTTGGAGGATGAACGCCTCGCGGAGCTTCATGCCGATGGTGAGAAACTGCACGACGAGCACGTCGCCGAAGCGATCGACGACGAGACCGGGCAGGCCATCGCCTTCTGCGTGCACGAGCCGGTAACCGTCGGTCTTGCCTTCGCCGAGGTGCAGTCGCTCGCGCCACGCGGCGGCGTGAGCGATGCGCGAGCGAAAGAAGGACGCGTCGAGCTTCGTGGAGGTGTCGCGGACGAGGAGGCGGACGGGGATCGCCGAGCCGGGCGAGTAGAAGCCGCGGCCCATGAGGTTGCCGCGTGGGTCGAGCACCGTGACCTCGTCGCCTGCGGTCGCCCCGCCTTCGATGCGGTCGACGGCCTGGGCGTAGATCCACGGGTGTCCGGCCCAGACGGGTTGGACGTGCCCGGGTTTGAGGCGAACGGTCGGCATGGAAGGGGCGGCGAAGATTACCCTTTGGGGTGCGAGTCTGCCCCAAATTTGGCCGCGCGCCGTCCCGGGTGGGCCGCGCGGGAAATCAACCTACCCCGACTCGCAACCCCTCGACCCTCCACCACAAAAAATGGATCTTTGCCTTGCCACAGATCGATTTCCCGCGGGGTAGGGGCTCGCGGTGGGAGAGGCGTGGGTGGCGTGAAGCGGGCGCCGGAGACCGCGTGAACGAACGTCCACAGGCCCCCGCGGTCTTGCAGGATCTTTCGACGGGACGGGGACTCGGAGAGTGGCACCTCGGTTGCTAAACTGCTGGGCGTGGGACCGAATCGGTACCCACCGCTCCCGGGGCCGACGCCGCCGGGCCTGAGGTCGCCGCCATGAGCCAATCGTCCTTCGCTCGTTCTTCTCGCCGTCCCCGCCCGATGGTGGCTGCGGTCTCCGCGCTCGCGGCGATCGCGACGCTCGCGGTGTCCGGGCTCGCTGCGGCGCAACAGAACGGCGGAGCGAGCTGCCCGCCCGGTAGTTGGTTCTGTGAGTCCGCGTCGGGGAGCGCCTCGGCCGGTACGTCCGCCGGTGCCTCGGGTCAGCTCCAAGCGCTCCCTCCGCCGGACGCGAAGCCCGCCCCTGCCCCGGCGCCTGCACCCGCGCCCGCAGCGAGCGCGCCCCCCGTCGTCGTCTATCAGCCGGGCCCGCCCGTCGTCGTCGTGCAAGGCAAGCCCGACAAGCCCGCGCCGTACCCGTACACGCAGCGCGATCCGAACGCGCGACCGCGTCGTGAGTGGGGCCTCAACCTCCACCTCGAAGGCGCGATGATCGGGCAGGGCAAGTATGAGGACAGTGGCATGGGCGGCCTCGGCATGGGCCTCCGCTTCCGTCCGCACCCCGTGGTCGCGCTCCAGCCGACGATCGATTTCTACGGCGGCCGTGACTACAACGGCCAGAAGCGTGGCGAGACCGCGTTCACGCTGAACACGCTCCTCTTCGCGACGCCGAACGCGAAGGTCGTGCAACTCTACTTCCCGATTGGCTTCGGCTGGTCCGGCGCGCGCGTCGAGAACGATCGCCCGAGCGGCAACATGGCGACCTACTCGAACCAGGTCTCGCACTACACCTACTTCGGAATGCAGGCGGGCATCGGCCTCGAGTTCCGATTGGCGCGCCACTTCGCGCTCAACACGGAGCTTCGAGGCTTCATGCGCGGCCGCATCGACAACGCCGCTCGCTCGAACCCGGAGTTCGTCGACGGCTCGCGCACTACGAACACGTCAGGCGGCGGGCTCTTCGCGCTCGGCATGACGTTCTACTTCTGACGACGTCGCCGAGCGGAATCACGCGACCGCGCGCCGGACGACGAAGGGACGTCACGCGGAATCGCGCACGCGCGCCCGCACGACGACGAACGTTCCCCCCGACGTCGCCGCGACCGCGGCCGACGTGAGGGCGTCTGGCGCGGGCGGCGTATGCGCAAGCCTCACTGCAATGCGCGGTGCGGCGGTGCGAACCGTGCGTGTGTGATCAGCTCTTGGACGGACGGCGGCGCGAAGGCGGCGACTTGGTCGACGTGCGCTTGGCCGCAGCCTCGGCTTCCGCGGCAGCGAGGAACCACGGCTTGGGGTCGATGGCCGTGACCTCCGCATCCACCGGGAAGTCGATGTCGGGTCGTTGGGGTTTCATGAAAGGGATGGAGTGCACGTGGCGCGCCACGTGGTGACTTCGCGCGATCTGCCGAGAAATCGGGCCTCTCGAGCCCGCACCGCGCCCTGCCGAGCGCGCGCGTTGCTCGAACTGCGATCACGTACCGGGCAGGAAAACGTGGTGTTTCTCGGCGCTTTGGCGGCCGGATGCGCCGTTCGGCGCGGTCACTCAAGGGACCACGTCGCGAAACGCCGCACCGCCCTCGCGCACGCCGCGGAGAAACTCGGTGAGCGGCTCGTTCGGAACCGTGGCCGCCGCCGCGACGCCGAGCGGCTGATCGAGGAGCCACGTGTGCTTGTTCGACCGCATGTAAAATACACAAAAGTTCGGGGTCGCGGACACGCCCGCATGGAGCGCGTCGAGCCCGGCCGCGAAGTCCGTTGGGAGCATGACCCCGGCACCGCTGCAGTCGGCGTAGCCCGCTCCCATGAAGGTACGGATGACGTCGTCCCAGAGACCGGTGACGAGCGCCATGCGGCTGGCCGGATACTTGGCGGCGAGGAACGGAAAGAGCGCGCCGAAGCTCCCGGCGCAGGCCGCGCAATCGGCGGGGATGGTCAGATCGAGGCGCCAGGTGTCGCGCATCTTGTCGCGCAAGCACGGCTTCAACCAATCCGAGCCCATGACCGGGCCGGCGTCGTCGAGGAGGTGGACCGGGATGGCGCCGAACGACCGCTGCACGCGATCGAAGTTGAACGCGGCGCCTATCCCGCCAGCGCTCGACCCGGCGAGCACCACGTCGGTGATGCCGCTCTGGGCGGTGAAGGTCGGGACGATGCGCTTCAAGTACTGCCCGATGTTGACGTACCCGAAGTGTTTGCGAGAGAGCGCTCCCTTGGCGTTGGCGCCGGCGTGCACGTCGCCGGTGCAGTACGGCACGAAAACCCAGCTGTCGTCGCGGAAGGGATTGGCCACGTTCCCGCGATCGAAGATGCCGAGCGAGCCGGTCGCTGCCATCTCGGCGTCGAAGGTCACTCGATTGAAGCCGGTCTGATGAAACGTCCCCGCGACGCAGGTGATGCTGTCGAAGCACGCGCCACCGCCCTCGAGATAGACCACGACGCGCTTGGCGCCCGGGGCGAGGTTCACCCCGAACCCGGTCGGCGTGTCGTTCATGCAACGCGAGTCGGGGACGTCGATCCAGGTCCACGCGCGCGCGGGCCCAGTCACCGGCGCTCCCCAGATGCTCGGCACCGGCTCGACCGGCGCTGGCACGTCCTCGGCGCCAGGGCCCGCCTCCACTCCGTCGCCAGCGTCCGCCGCGACGAACGCGGGCGCGGCCCCGCCGTCCTTGCCACCGCAGCCCCCGACGAGGGCCGTCGCGATCGCGGACACGAGCGACGCACGAATTCCGAGGAGCAAGCGACGCAGCACGGCGCGCGGGAAGTAGCGACCGGGATCGTCCCCGTCAAGTCGACGCGCTGACCGTTGCGCAACGGCCGCCGAGCGACCAAGCTTCGCGCCGCCCATGCACCTCCTCCCTCCGACGACGTCGTCGCGCCGCACCGCGCGCTCGCTCGCCGTCGCGCTCGCCGCGCTCGCGAGCGCCGCCGCGCTCGTCTTTGCCGGCGGACGCGCCGAGGGCGAGCCGTCGAAGCTCCCTGGGGCGGGCGGCGCGAGTGAGCCGCTCGCGCACGAGTGGCGCCTCGTCGACTCGAAGTTCTGGCAGATCGTCTCGCCTGCGGGCGAGGCGCCGAGCGTCACCGACGCGCGCGAAGGCAACCGTGGCCACTGTCCCGAGGGCATGGTCGAAGTGCAAGGCAAGATGCGCGTCACCGAGAACGGCGACGGCTTGCAGCAGAGCACGTGCAAGAACTGGATCAGTCGCAAGTTCCCCGAGCGCTGCGCGGAGTTCGATCGCGACAAGTGGCACGAGATCACGGCCAAGCTCCCCACGCGCGACATGCACTTCTGCATCGATCGCTTCGAGTATCCGAATCGCAAGGGCGAGTACCCGTACGTGCTCATGGACTGGCACGAGGCGGGCGCCGTCTGCAAAGGACAGGGCAAGCGCCTCTGCAGCGAGGACGAGTGGACGTTCGCGTGCGAGGGCGAAGAAGCGCTCCCCTACCCCTACGGCTACGTGCGCGACGTCGAGGCGTGCATCACCGACAAGCCGTGGCGGCCGTTCCAAGGATCATGGGCGGTCTTCGGTCGCGGCAGCGAGCCCACCAAGCGAGAGCTCGATCGACTCTGGCAAGGCTTGCCGTCCGGCGCGCAGCCGAAGTGTCGCTCGCCATTCGGCGTCTACGACATGGTCGGGAACGTCGATGAGTGGACGCGCTCCACCAAGCCGGGGCGGCAGTCGATCTTGAAGGGCGGCTACTGGGGTCCGGTGCGCACGCGCTGTCGGCCGACCACGCGAGCGCACGGCGAGACGCACGTCTTCTATCAAGAGGGCGTGCGCTGCTGTCAAAACGCCCCCTGACCGTTCCGTTCGGCGAGTGCGCGCATGTGCGCAAGGCCCGGGCCGCGATCCAGTTGTCGCCGCGACGGGACAACGAATGACGTCGCCCCGCGACGATGGAGGCCCGAATCACCGAGAAAATTGCGCCCGGGACGTGGCATGCGCGGTGCTCCCCCCCGTCTCATGGTGTTCCCCTGGGCGCGCGGTCTCGGCGCGATGGCGTTGGGATCTTTGCTCGCGTGCTCGGGCGCAGGCGACGTGACCATCGGCCCGCCACCGCCCGCCGCGCCGGCGTCCGGTGGAGGCGCCCCGAGCGACACGACGGCTCCGAACGGCCTCAAGTTCCCCGAGGTCCTCTCGCGCGGCGGCCCGGTGATCGTCACGCCCGTCGTCCTTCCGATCCTCTTCGAAGGCGACAAGAACCTCGCTCACGTGAAGGCGCTCACCGAAGGGCTCGCGCGCGATCCGTACTGGAGCAGCGTCGCGTCCGAGTACGGCGTCGGCCCGATGCGCGCGCACGCTCCCGTGGTCATGAGCCCGGCACCGACGGGACAGATCAAATCCGGCGACATCGAGAAGTGGCTGAAGGAGAAGCTCACCGACGGCACGTTCGGCGCGCCCGACCCGAGCTGGCTCTACGCGGTGTACTTGCCGGCGGGCGTCCAGATCGTCGAGGAGCAGTCGGGCGGCAAGAGCTGCGACGCGTTCGCCGGATTCCATTACGAGATCGAAGCGCGCAACGTGCGCGTGGGCTACGCGGTGATTCCGGACTGCGGTGACCTCGCGGAGCTCGCGGTGTCGGCGAGCCACGAGTACTTCGAGTGGGCGACCGATCCGTTTCCGGACTCGAAGCCCGCGTACAACAAGCTCACGCCGGAGCACTGGGCTTGGGAGGCCACGATGGCCGGCGAGCTCAGCGACCTTTGCGACTTCATGGACCACGACCACTTCGTGCCCGCGGGCGTTGGCTATCCGGTGCAGCGGCAGTGGTCGAACAAGCTCTCGCGCGCGGGCGCGTTCCCATGCGCGCCGCGCAAGGACGTCCCGTACGTGCAAGCAGTGGCGGCGGCCGACGACGCCGCGCTCGTGCCCGACTACACGACCGCCGTGAACCTCACGACCAAGGCGATCCGCGTCCCGGCCGGCGGGACGCGCGTCATCGACGTGAACGTCTACTCCGACGAGCCCGCGCAAGGCATCGCGCTGGACGCCCAGAGCTACGACCAAATGATCGGGAACGCGTCGACGATGGGCTACTCGTTCGCGCTCTCGAAGAAGACCGCGAGCTCCGGCGAAGTGGTGAAGCTCGAGGTCAAGGCGCCGACCGCGAGCGCGTTCGACTTGGTCGTTCTCTCGGCGCGCCTCGGAAACGAGACTCACTATTGGCCGGTGCTCGTCGTGAACGACGACGCGGCCGCGCCGACCCGAGGCGTGGCGAGCGTGACGCGCCGCGACCTCGGTCGCTTCCGCGGAATGCCCGAAGCGCCGCGCCTGAATCGCGCCCGCATGCTCTGGCGCCGCGACCCCCTCCAAAAGCGCGCCGCCACGCCCGCGCCGCGCTAGGAACACCAGCTTCGCTCAGTGGGCCGCGCTGGCGGCGGCGGGGGGCGGCGGGGCGGCGCCGATCGAGAGGAGCTCGATGTCGAACACGAGCATGCCGGCCGGCGCGCCCGGGCGCGAGGGCTTGTCGCCGTAGGCGAGCGGGCCCGGAATCCAGAAGCGGGTCTTCTCGCCTTCGACCATGAGCTGCACGCCCTCGGTCCAGCCCTTGATCACGCGATTGAGCCCGAAGCTCGTCGGCTCGCCGCGCGTCACCGAGCTGTCGAACATCTTCCCGTCGGTGGTCCAGCCCGAGTAGTGCACCGTCACCTTGTCGGTGTCCTTGGGGTGCGTCTTGCCGGTGCCCGCCTTGAGGACGCGATAGGCGAGCCCCGAGGTCGTCTTCTTGGCCGATGCCGGCGGTGCCTTCACGTCCTCGGGCACGGGCGGCGGCTTCGGGGCGGGCGTGAAGTCGATGAGCTCGACGTCGAAGACGAGATCGCCGCTCGGCGCGCCCATCATGCCGGGACGATCGCCGTACGCGAGCGCCGCCGGGATCCAGAAGCGACGCTTCTCGCCCTTCACCATGAGCTGAAGCCCCTCGGTCCAACCGGGGATGACCTCGTTCACGCGGAACTCGGTGGGCGCGCCGCGCGGGATCGAGCTGTCGAACATCTTCCCGGCCTTGTTCCAGCCCGTGTAGTGGACCTTCACCTTGTCGGCGGCGCTCGGCTTGTCCTTGCCCGAGCCGGGCGTGAGCACCTTGGACGCGAGCCCCGACGCCGTCTTCTGCGCGTCGGCCGGCGCGGCGGCAACGTCGGCCGGGGCCGGGATCGCCGGAGGCTCGGCCGGCGCGGCCTGGGTCGCCACGGCAGTGGCCGCGCCCGACGCGGCCGCGGTCGGCGCACCGGATGGATCGCCTCCCGACTTCACGGGCGAGGTGCCCGAGGGCTCGGCGAGCGTGCTCGAGTTGTTGCAAGCGGCGCCGAAGAGGAGCGCGAGGAGCGCGACGGAACGGAAGGCCGAAGAGACGCGAACGGACCGGGTCGACATGGTGGCGCGCATGCTGCCAGGTGTCCCCGAGCGGTGCGACTCAATTTGGCTCCGGCCCGGGACGTGTCACTCTTGGGCCATCCGATGACCCCGAAGACGGCCCGCCTCGTTGCCCTCGCCCTCGCCGCTGCGGGTGGTTTCATCCTCGCCGTATCGGGACCGCCCACGGCGTTCGTGCTCGGGCCGTGGCTCGGGCCGGCGCTCTTCTACGCGGCGCTCGTCGTCGATCCCGCGCCCGCGGCGGGCAAGCCGGGGAGGCTCCGCGCCGTCGGGCGGTTCTTCCTCCGCGGCGCGCTCGGCTTCTGGTTCGGGTTCATGTGCAACGCGTACACGTTCCGCTTCGTGATGGACGTGATCCAGCGCTTCACGACGCTGCCGTGGACGGTGGGAGCGCTCGCGATCATCCTCCTCGCCGGCGCGCACGCCCTCCGCTTCTTCGTGAGCGAGCTCGTCTTCCGCGCGCTCGCCTCGCGCGGAACGCATCGCATCGCGGCCTTCGCCGCGGCGATGTACGCCGGCACGTTCGTGCCGATGATGTTCCCGTGGACGACGGGCGGCGCGGCCATGGCCTGGCCGGTCACCGTCCAGCTCGCCGATCTCGTGGGCGAGCGCGGCGTCGTCGCGCTCTTCGCGGTGGTGTCGGCGCTCTTCGGCGAGGCGATCGCCGCGGCCGTGGAGCGACGCGCGCCCAAGGCCACCTTCGCACCCGCGCTGGGCTCGTTCGCGCTCATGGGCGCGATTGTCCTCTACGGGGTCGTTCGTATGCGAACGATCGACGCCGAGCGCGACGCCGCGAAACACGTGAAGGTGGCGCTCGTCCAACCGAGCATCGAGGCGCGCGAGCGCTGGGAGCGCGGCCGCGCCGAGAAGATCCTCGCCAAGCTCACGACCATCACCAAGAACGCCGAGGCCGAAGGCGCCGAGCTCGTCATCTGGCCGGAGGCCGCCTACCCGTACTCGATGACCGCGGAGTCGCGGCGCGCGCCCGTCGGCGCGTGGGCGCCGCTCCAACCGGGTGTGCGCGGTCCCGTCCTCACCGGCACGATCATGCACTCGCGCGACAGCGCGCACGCCGACGACGCCATGAACTCCGCGGTCGTCATCGGCCGCGACGGCTCGATGTCGGAGCCGTACCACAAGATGCATCTTCTCTGGTTCGGCGAGACCGTTCCCCTGGCCGACGTTTGGCCTTGGCTCAAGAAGACGTTCGCGCGCGGCACCGGGCTCACGCCGGGCGATCGCCAAGTGGCGCTTCGCGCCGGCCCCGTCGTCGCTGCGGTCCTCAATTGCTTCGAGGACACGTTGCCCGCCGCGGGGCGCGAGGCCGCGACCGTGGACCCGAACCTCCTCGTCAACATCACCAACGACGCGTGGTTCGCCGGCAGCCAAGAGAGCGCGCTCCACCTCCGCGTCGCGTCGATGCGCACCATCGAGGAGCGACGCGACATGATCCGCGCCGTCAACTACGGGCCGACGACGTGGGTCGACGCCGCCGGTCGAATTCGCGGGCGCCTCGATCCGCCCGAGCCCGGGTTCCTCATGACCGAGCCGGCGCTCTTGGAGCGCCCCGCGACGCTCTACGCGCGCTTCGGCGATTTCCCGTGGGCCGGCTCGTCGGCCGCTGCGCTCGTCCTCGTCCTGCGTCGACGTAAGCGAGCAGCCTGATCGCGAACGTGGTCGGCCGCGCCGAGTCCTTCTAGCATCGCGCGCGATGCGCAGCGTCAAGCTCGTCACCTGGTTCGGAGTGGGAACCGCCGCGGCCGGCGCGGCCGTCCTCGCGCTCGTAGCGGCCTGCGGCTCGTCGGTCTCCGGGGCCGACGTGTTCGCGCCACCGCCAGCCGACGATGGCGGCGTGGCCGAGGGAGACACAAGCCCGACGCCGACGATCGACGCCGCCGGAACGGTGGATGCCGCGGGTGACGATGCGGCATCGAGCGATGGTGGGGGCGACGACGGCGGCAGCCTCTCTCTCGGCCTCCAGACGTCGACCCTGTCGGCGACCGACGTCGGCGCTTGCGACGTGCGCGCGAACGGCGCGCTCGTGTGCTGGGGCGGCATGCAGACGGCGACGACCGTGGTCTCCGGCACGAGCTTTTCTGGCGTCGTGGGCCGCGCTACGAAGTCCTCAGGGCAACCGCTGGCGACGTGCGCGCTGCGCGCCGACGGCGCGCTCTACTGCGGCAACCCGTTCTCGCTGGCGGTCACCGACTTCGGCCCGTTCGCCGCCGTGGGCGCCGGAAACGCGCACACTTGCGTCATCACCAAAGGCGGCGTGCTCGAATGTTGGGGCACCAACGATCGCGGGCAGCTCGGCTTGGGCGACGAGCTCACGCGCGCCGCGCCGACCCCGGTGGGCGCGAGCTCGAGCTGGGTCGCGGTCGCGGGAGGCGCGGCGCACACGTGCGCGCTCGACGCGACGGGCGCGCTCTTCTGTTGGGGCGACGACGCCGAAGGACAGCTCGGTGACGGTGGCGCCGGCGCGAGCGACGCCGGTCCTCCGCACCGGACGACGCCGGCGCGCGTGGGCGGGAGCACGCGCTATCGATTCGTCACGGCCAACGGCAACCAAACGTGCGCGGTGGCCGCCGACCGTAGCCTTTACTGCTGGGGCGGCGGAACGAAGGTGCCGACGCTCGTCGGCGGTGACGCCAGCAAGGACTGGTCGCGGGTCGCGATCGGGATGGCGCACTCTTGTGCCGTGAAGACGACCGGCACGCTTCACTGCTGGGGCTTCTCCGCCTTCGGCGCGCTCGGGCCCACGCCGCCCTCGCTGATCGTCGCGAGCCCGGCACCCATGGGGGCGGACTCCGACTGGAGCGAGGTGGCCGTCGGCCGCTCGTTCGCGTGCGCGAAGAAAACGAGCGGCGCCGTGCAATGCTGGGGCAAGAACGACGCCGGTCAGCTCGGCAGCGGCTCGAGCGTCGCCGCGTTCCCGGCGCACAAAATCGGCGCCGGCGCCGATTGGCTGGACGTGTCGGCCGGCAACGCCGCCACGTGCGCCGTGAAGAAGGCGGGTGAGCTCGATTGCTGGGGGCTCGCGCCGGGCGCGACGCTCCTGCTCGTCCAGCAAGTGCCGACCAAGGTCGGGACGGGGACCGACTGGGCGCGCGTCGCCGTGGGTGCCCATGCTTGCGCGATGCACGCGGACGACACCTTGGACTGCTGGGGCCCGAACGCGGACGGGCAAGTCGGCGACGGGACGAGTGGGAACACGGTCGCGGCCCCCACGTCGACCGGGCTCAAGGCTTCGCAGGCGGCGATCGGCGCGCGACATACGTGTGCGATCGAAGCCGGCAGCGGGCACCTCTTCTGCTGGGGAGACGGCTCGAACGGGAAGCTCTTCTTGGCCGGCAACACGAAGACGCCGCGTCAGGTGGGCACCGAGACGTGGACCCGCGTCGCTTCCGGCAACCAAAGCTCGTGCGCGCTCAAATCCGACGGAACGGTGTGGTGCGCCGGAAGCGCCTACACCGGCACGCAGCAAGTGGGCCTCGGCGCGAAGACGGGCTTCACCTGGGTCGCCGCCGCGATCGATTCGGACACGTACTACGGAGTCCAGAGCGGCAAGCTCGTCACCTGGTCGACGGCCACGGACGCCGCGGCCGACGGCGCGGAGACGACGTGGACCCAAGCGTCGGCGTCGAAGTTCGAGCGCTGCGCCGTCCGCGCTGCCGGCTCGCTGGCCTGCGCCGCGATCTTCTCGTCACTGGGAACCGTCGGCGTCGCGACGGACTGGCAGAAGGTCTCGCACGGCGGCCTCCACACTTGCGGGCTCCGCAACGGCGGCGAGCTCTACTGCGGCGGAAGCAACGAGTACGGTCAGGTCGGCGACGGCACCGCGTTCAGCGCGACGCCGCTCCTCGTGCCGTGACCGGCACGGCGCCGACGGCCCCACGGCCGCGGGATGTTCGCAGCGCCCCGCGCCCTCGGTCGGCGCGCTCGGCATCGTCGTGATGGATCGCGCCGTGCGTGTTCATCGAGCGAAGCGCCCTCCCTCACGAAGCGATCCGAAGTCCGCTCCGCTGTCCGAAGCTGCAACCCGCAGCGTTGAGCCACCATCCCCGCCCTCGCCCTTCAGCGGTATTTCGCGCGGCACGGCGGGTGCTTCGTTCGGGGGACATGGTCTCTCTCCGCTCACTCGTGCGCCGCGCAGTCGCCACCGTCGGGTTCGGCGCGCTCATCACGCTCCCGCTCGCTGCACATGCCCAAACCACGTCCCCGTATGCCAGCGTGACGAAGTTGGGGACCGCGCAAGCGCGCGGGAAGAGCGGCGTGGCACACTTCGGCCACCTGCTTGCCGTCCCCGGGGAGGCGACGCACCCCGAGCACGTCCGTGAGGTCGACGGGCACGCGAACGCGGTGGCGTTCTTCTTCGACGCCTCGGCCCCGTCGCGCCACGCGAGCCTCATCGCCAGCCTCGACAACAAGGTCGCTGGCATGGTGTTCGTGAACGAGGTCTTCATGAGCCCAGACGGGTCGCCGCGGCCGACGGCGGCGGTCGACGAGAATCTCGCCGCGCTCAAGGCCCAGCTCGGGGTCAAGCTCGACTCGGGCGCGATTCCCTACTTGGCGTTCGACGAGCCGATGTGGCGACGGCAGTCCGGCCTCTGCGCGTCGCGGGGAGGCTCGCCCGCCGCGATCGCAGACTGCCGAGACAATGGGCCGCGTCCCGAAGTCGTAGCCGAGATGCGACCCGCCCTCGAAGGGTGGATCGACAAGCTCCGGGGGATCACCGCACACAAACTCTCGGTCGTCGTGATCGAGGCTCACCCGATGGTTCGCGACGCGCTCGAGCTCCCAGTGAACGCCGACGTGTACGGCTTCG
This sequence comes from Polyangiaceae bacterium, assembly GCA_044224815.1. Classification (GTDB taxonomy): domain Bacteria; phylum Myxococcota_A; class Polyangia; order Polyangiales; family Polyangiaceae; genus JADJCA01. Next base: position 342 of record JBGAJR010000063.1, on the reverse strand, counting down.
ACTGCTATGAGGCCTTCGATCGGTGCAGCTGGGATCGCAAGACGCCGGACGTCACGTACTCGAACCGTCAGCTATGGAGCTCGATCAAGGCGCGCGTGCAGCGGTTCAACAAGGACTTCGGTGGGTATCGCCGGATGGCGCTCACCGTGCCAACGACGCGTGGTCTGTCCCGGCTCGCGGTGCGCAATGACACGGGCCTGACGGGCAGCGCGGCACTCGCCCTCGATCGGAGGCTCGCCGCACCGACGCAACGACCCGACGAGGAGGTGGCGGCCCTCGCCAAACGACACCTCGACGAATTTGCGACGGACCCCATGACGGTGGTGATCGGCACCTTCCTTT
>JBGAJR010000117.1:0-6242 GCA_044224815.1 Polyangiaceae bacterium | reverse complement strand
GTGTTCGGCGATCACGGCTTCACGCTCGATGCGTCGGGCGCGGCCTACCAGGGCGGCGCGTCGCCCGAAGAAGTGCTCGTCCCGGCGTTCGCGTTCCTCCTCGGCATGGTGCAGTGACCGTGGTAATTCGATCGGCACGAAGAGTCGTGCCATGCGATCGCTCCTCCTCGAACGCCTGAACGAGAAAACCGGCCCCGCGATCACCGACGAGCGGGGCACCCACGACTACGCGAGCGTCGCCCGCGGCGCGGCCGACATCGCCGCGCACCTCTTGGGGCGCGACAAGGCGTCGCTCGAGGGTGAGCGCGTGGCGATGCTCGTGCCGCCCGGCTACGAATTCGTCGCCACGCTCTTCGGCATCCTCGCCGCGCTCCCTTCGAACACGCCGCGCCAGCTCGCGGGGCTCGCGCGCGGCATCGACGGCCTCCGGTCACCAACGGTCGACGACGGCTCGGGCGAAGGCGAAGCGCTTCGTGGTCGCACCGCCGAAGTCGTGCGCCGCGTCCGCGTCGGAGGCCGCGACATGTTCAAGCTCGACGTCGTCGAGGCGCGACTCCGTGAAGCCGACGGCCACGCCGCGGCGCTCTTCCCGGAGATCGTGCGGCGCGCCGCCGCCGCCATCACGCGCCACGCTGCGACCATGCCGCCGCGCACGCTCCTCTACGTGTTCGGCGATCACGGCTTCACGCTCGATGCGTCGGGCGCGGCCTACCAGGGCGGCGCGTCGCCCGAAGAAGTGCTCGTCCCGGCGTTCGCGTTCCTCCTCGGCATGGTGCAGTGACCGTGGTAATTCGATCGTCACGCAGAGTCGTGCCATGCGATCGCTCCTCCTCGAACGCCTGAACGAGAAAACCGGCCCCGCGATCACCGACGAGCGGGGCACCCACGAGTACGCGAGCGTCGCCCGGGGCGCGGCCGACATCGCGGCGCACCTCTTGGGGCGCGACAAAGCGTCGCTCGAGGGTGAGCGGGTCGCGATGCTCGTGCCGCCCGGCTACGAATTCGTGGCCACGCTCTACGGCATCCTCACCGCGGGTGGGACGGCCATCGTGCTCTCGCCCCTCCATCCCGCCGCGGAGAGCGCCTACTTCTGCGCCGACGCGCGCGTTCGCACGATCCTGGTCACGCGCGAGCTCGAAGCCAAGCTCGGCGAGGCCGCCGATGGCCGTGATCTCCTCGAGCCGCACGCGCTCCTCGCGCGCCCTGCGCCGCGACCGGCGTCGCATCCGCTCCCCGAGGTGCGCGCGAGCGACGACGCGCTCCAGCTCTACACGAGCGGCACCACCGGCCGACCCAAGGGCGCGGTGCTGACGCACGAGAACCTCGCGACGCAGCAAGCGCTGGTCGGCGAAGCGTGGCACTTCTCCCCCGCCGACACGCTGCTCCACGCGCTCCCCCTCCATCACATGCACGGGTTGGCGATCGCGCTCTTGACCGCGCTCGGGGCGGGCGCGCACGTGCGGATGCTCCCTTCGTTCGAGGCGTCGCGCGTGTGGGACGAGATGGCCAAGGCCACCGTGTTCATGGGCGTGCCCACGATGTACACGCGCCTCCTCGACGCGTTCGAGGTCGCAGACGATGATCGACGCGCGGCATGGGAGCGCGCCGCGCGGGCACTCCGCCTCGCCACGAGCGGCAGCGCCGCGCTCCCAGTGCCGCTCGCCGCGCGCTGGGAAGCGGTCGCGGGATGCATCCCGGTCGAGCGGTTCGGGATGACCGAGATCGGCGTCGGAATGACCAACCCCGCAAGCGGCCCGCGCGAGCGGCGCCGCGGCACGGTGGGCTGGCCGCTCCCGACGGTGGAGACGCGCGTCGTCGCCGACGACGGCGCGGACGCGGAGACGGGAGAGCTCCTCGTGCGCGGGCCCAGCGTCTTTCGTGGCTACTTCGAGCGCGAGGACGCGACGCGCGAGGCGTTCGTCGCCGCGACTGACGGAGGCCGCCCGTGGTTTCGCACCGGCGACACGGTGACGCGCGACGCGGACGGCGCTTTCCGCATCCTCGGCCGGACCAGCGTCGACATCCTGAAGAGCGGTGGCTACAAGCTGAGCGCGCTCGAGATCGAGGAGGTGCTCCTGACCTACCCCGCGGTGCGCGAGGTCGCGGTGGTGGGCGTGCCCGACGAGGCGTGGGGAGAGCGCGTCGTTGCCTGCGTCGTGGCGCACGACGGTCGCGCACGCGAGTGCACGAGCGAAGCGGTACGCGCCTTCGCCCGCGAGAAGATTGCATCATACAAATGTCCGCGCGAGGTCCGCGTGATGACGGAGCTCCCCCGCAACGCGATGGGAAAAGTGGTGAAGCCCGCCCTCGTGAAGGAGCTCCTGGGCGGGACCTGAGCGCCGCGGCTCGCGCCCACGCGCAGGTCAGAGTCCGCGAAGCGCCGCGCGGATCTCGTCGCTCGGGACGAGGCCGACCTTCTGCAGCACCACGTGGCCGGTGGCGTCGACCACGACCACGGTGGGGACCGATTGCACGTCGCCGAACGCGCCGGCACCAGCGAGGGTGCCGCGATCCGCGATGGCCATCGGGAAGCTTACGCCGAGCGTCGAGCGGTACACCTCGATGAGCTCGCGGTCCTTCGACTCCTGAAGACACACGGCGGCGTAGGCGACCTTACCTTGATCGCGCTTGTCCATCTCGATGAGGTAACGAACCTGCGCTTGGCTGGGGAGGTCCCACGTCGTCACGAAGGCCAAGACGACCGGCTTGCCAGCGAACGCAGTCGACGTGACGGGCCGCGCGTCGAGCGACTCGAACGCGTACGTCGCGACGTCGCGTGCCGGGACGCTCGAGGCACCGGGCGCGCTCTCGGCGGGCTTGGCGCCGGCGCCACCACACGCCACACACAGCGAGACGACGAGCGGGCCCATTGAACCGAGCCGACCGCGGATCGCGCTCATTCCGAAATGACGCGCGGAGGGCGCGGAGCGAAGAGGTCGGCGAACGGCGCGAGCGCCTCGGGCGGCTTCCGCCCTTGTCGGCGGTCGGCAAGCACGGCGTGCGCGAGGTCTTCGATGACCAGGTCGAGCGCGTAGGGCGCGAGCGGGACGCCGTCCCACACTTCGGGGAGCTCGTCTTTCCGCCGCAGCGGCTCGCGAACGGCGAGGGCGATCCCAGTATCGGGCGAGTACCGACAGCCCACGAGATCGACGAAGTCGAGGTACGCCGGCCGCACGAGGACCGCGACGCGCGCGTCGTCACTCGTGCCGAGACCGCGCAGCGCGCGGGGCTCGCCCGAAGGCGCGACCACCTCTTGGCCCATGGCCGCGAGGATGCGAGCGACGAGGCTCGACTCATGCTCCACGGCGAGGAGCGGCGCATAGAGCGCGAACGGCTCGATGGTGAGGCGCGGCGCGTCTTCCTCGAGGGCGTCGAGCCACGCCGCGCGGGCGTCGACCGGCAAGCTGCGATACGTCAGCGAGGCGGCCATCGCGCAGTCGCCGTCGTCCGCGAGCGAGTGGAGATACCGGAGCCAAGCGGCGTACGGCGCGGCCGCCGGCACCAACGAATGCGCGTCACCCGACGGGGCGCTGCGCTCCGCGCGGTCGCTCGGGTTGTCGTCCGATTTGCGCACGGCGCCACGCTACACGTGTCGAAGGTCGAGTGGAACTCCGACCCGGTCGGGCGCGAGCAGCGGCGCCGCGCTTGACACCGAGGGCCCTCGCCTCCGATCGTCACGGAGATGGTCGCGGTGAGCGAGGCGGAGATCGAGGCGCGCGTCCGCGAGGCGCTCGACCTCGTTGCCGCCGTTGCCCGAACGCTGCGCAGGCAGCTCGGGTTGCGACTCGAAGTGGCGGAGCTCGAATCGATGGGGCGCGAAGGGCTCCTTGGCGCGGCGCACGCGTTCGATCCCGAGCGAGGGGTTCCGTTTCGCCGCTTCGCGTATCTCCGCGTGCGCGGCGCGATGATGGATGGCCTCCGCGCGCAAGGCGGCGTGCCGCGCGGCGTTTATCGAAAGCTCCGCGCGCTCGAGGCCTCCGACCGCGCGGCCGAAGGACGGCTCGAAGACGACGCCGCGTCGCCACCGGCCAGCGCGGAGGCCGCTGACCAGCGTTTGGGAGAGCAACTCTCGAGCGTGGCCATGGCGATGGCGGCAGGCTTCCTCGCCGCCTCGAGCGCCGGGCTCGAGCACGTCGAGGACGAAGAGACGCTCAGCCCCGAGGACGCATTCGCCGAGAAAGAGACCCTCGACGCGGTCCGCGCGATCATCGCCAAGCGGCCCGAGGCCGAGCGCGCGCTCCTCGAGCGGCACTACTTCGGGGGCGTGAACTTCGACGAGGTCGCGCGCGAGCTCGGTCTCTCCAAGTCGTGGGCCAGCCGCCTCCATGCGCGGGCGCTCGAGGCGGTGGCCGAAGAAATGCGCGCCTTCGTGCGAAAATAAGCGCTCCACGGTCGATCGGACGCAACTTCGCTCTCACCACGGCCGATGGGCGTGACATGTCGCTCCCGCGCGTTTCGGCACGCTCGTCCCCCACCCTTCCGTTCGGCGCGGAGGCGCCGCCGAGCGTACCGCCCCGCCCGGTCCAATCGAGCGCGACGCCGAGCCGCATGCCGGGCCCGACGGAGGAGGGGCCCTCTCCATTCGCGCGCGTCCTTCGCGGGCTCGCGCGCGAGATCGACGGCGGCGAGCGCGCGACGCGAGACGCCCTGCGCGGCGCCGCGAGCGGGCGTGACCTCTCGTCCACCGAGCTCATCGCGCTCCAAGGCCGCATCTATCGGTACTCCGAAGCCGTCGACCTCGCGGCGCGACTCGTCGACCGCACGACGAACGGCGTCCGTACCGTGATCCAGGGGCAGTGAGCCTCGCGCGATCGGTGCTATGGACGGCGCGATGCGCGTCGTCGTGGCCATGAGCGGAGGGGTCGACTCGAGCGTCGCGGCTGCGCGCCTCCTCGACGCGGGCCACGACGTCGTGGGCGTCACGCTCCACTTGTGGGACTACCCCGACGAGGGCACCAAGGGCGGCCACGGGCGCTGTTGCGCGCCCGAAGATCAATACGACGCGCGGCGCGTCGCCGACGCGCTCGGGTTCCCGCACTTCACGTTCGATCGACGCGAGCTCTTCCTCGCGACCGTGGTCGAGCCGTTCGTCGACGCGTACGTGGCGGGCGAGACTCCGAGCCCGTGCACCGCGTGCAACCGCGGCGTGAAGCTCGGTGAGCTCTTCGCGATCGCCGATCGCCTGGGCGCGAGCGCGGTCGCCACCGGCCACTACGCGCGCATCGCGCGGGGCGACGACGGCCGCGCGACGCTCCTCCGCGGCAAGGACCCCGCCAAGGACCAGAGCTACTTCCTCTACGCGACGCCGCAGGCCTCGCTGGCGCGGCTCGTCTTCCCGCTCGGCGAGAGCACCAAGGCCGAGGTCCGCGCCGAAGCGCTCGCGCGGCGCCTCCCCGGCGCGACCAAAGGCGAGAGCCAGGAGCTCTGCTTCGTGGGCGAAGGCGCGCACGCCTATACCGAGTTCGTGGAAGCCCGCGCCAAGGATCGTGTGCGACCGGGTCCGATCGTCGACGCCGAAGGGCGCGTCGTCGGCCAACACGACGGCATCCATCGCTTCACGGTCGGTCAGCGCAAGGGCCTCGGCGTCGCGCTCGGCTCCGCGGCGTACGTGGCCCGCATCGATGCCGAAAGCGGCGTCGTCGCGCTCGGCTCCGAAGACGATCTGGCCGCCGTCGGCGCGCACCTCGACGACGTCGTCCTCGCCGACGGGCGCGCCCTGCCGCTCCGCGCGCGCGTCCGGGTGCGCTACCGACACGACGGCGCCGAGGGTCAGATCGTTCGCGACGACGCCGGGGTGCGCGCGGTGTTCGACGCGCCGGTGCGCGCCGTGACGCGAGGTCAAATCGCGGTCTTCTACGAGGGCGATGCGGTGCTCGGGGGCGGCCGCATCACCGCGGCGATCCCGCGCGCACCTGCCTGATCGTTGATACGATGCGCGTCGTGAGGCCTCGCTCGCTCCTCGCCCGCGCCGCTCCGCCACTCGCGCGTGGTTTCGTCTTCGCAGGCGTCGTCGCGCTCACGACGGCGGCATGCTCGGTGAGCGAGGGCGAGGGCGGCGCCAAGGGAAACCTCAACGTGCCCGATTGCTGGTCGGGCCCCTTTCAGCTGAACCCGGACTTCTTCGCGGGCGTTCCGTACCGGCGAAGCCTCGAGCTCCGCGTGCAAGAAGGTGGCGACTACACGACCTACAGCGACGGGATGGACATTCTCGTGCGCGACATCGACGCCGTGCTCGGCGACGG
>JBGAJR010000062.1:0-45245 GCA_044224815.1 Polyangiaceae bacterium | reverse complement strand
CCCCCCCCCCCCCCCCCCCCCCCCCCCCCCCCCCCGCCCCACCCCCCCCCGGCCCCCCCCCCCGCCCCCCCCCCCCGGCGAAGGTTCTACGAACCTGAGCGCGGGGGAGGCTCACGCCGCGAACGCGGCGTGAGGGGGCCGCGCAGGCCCCACTAGGGAGTCGACTGTGGGGCTGGCGGCGCGGCGGCGGTGCTGGTGCCGCAGTTGGCGCAGAACTTCGCGGTGGCCGCGAGCTCGGTGCCGCACGTGATGCAGAACTTCTTGGGCTGCGCGAGGGCGGTGCCGCACTCCGCGCAGAACTTCCCTTGAGCCTGACGCGCCCCGCACTTGGCGCACGTGACCGACGCGGTCGCGCCCTGCGCTTGGAAGTTGGGCTGCGGCTGACCCGCGACCGGCGCGCCGGCCTGCTGCTGCATCTGTCCCATCATGCCGCCGGCCATGGCGACGCCGATGGCCGCCTGCATGCCCGCGCCGGCCATGCCGCCATCGCCGACGCCGTGCTGGGCCATGCCCTGCCCGGCTCCGATCATGGCCTGACCTGCGGCGTAGTTCTGGTAGTTGCCCGCGAGCTGCTGCACGTAGCGCGCGTCCTGCTGGAATTTCTGATCGAGCTCGTACTGGCGCGCGGCCGCCGCGCTCTTGGCGATGGCGACGCCGCGGTTGGCCTTGGCGATCTCGGCGTTGGCCGCGACGAGGCGCGAGCGGTCTTCGTCGCTGAAGTTGATGTTGAACGACCCCATCTGCTGGATGCGGACGCCCATGTCGTTCAGATCGGGGGCCTTGGCGATGAAGGCCGCCGCGAGCTTCTGCGTGAGCGACACGGCCTGAAGCAGGCTCTTGCCTTCGAGCTCACAGAGCTCGCCGAGCGTGGCCTTCACGCCGTTCATGAAGAGGCCCTTCACCCAGCGATCGCTGTCGGGGTCGCCGCCCGCTTCTTGGCCGTGGTAGCCGACCACGAAGCGAACCGGATCGACGACGACGAGCGAGAACTCGCCGAAGATGCGCGGGTTGACCTGCTCGCCGGTGAGCGGGTCGATCATTTCGCCGAGCGGGCCGCCGAACGGAATGCCGCGCTTGGGCACCGTGCGAACGAAGTAGAGCTCGGCGATGAAGACCTGACCGCCGGTGAAGTTGTTGATGAGGTTGTTGAGGAACGGAATGTTCTGCGTCTGCAGCGTGTGCCGTCCGGGCGGAAGCACGCCCATGACGCGCCCGTCTTTGAAGAACACCGCGCACTCGTCGCTGTCGACGGTGAGCTGGGAGTACATCGGGATGTTCTGGTCGGGGTGCTTGTAGACCAGGAGCGATTTCTGATCGTCGGGGCGAGCGATCATCATCTCGCGCACGCCGTTCTTGACGAAATCGAAGACTCCCATGTGTGTATTCTCCCTTTTACGAAGCGGCGATTGTTCGACGCAGGCCAGAGGAGGATAATTCCGCAAACGAGACGGCGGAAGACCCCCTCGACCGAAACGGGTGCGCGCTTTGGGCCCGATTCTCGGGCATGGGCCTTGCGCGGTCTTTTTTTGGAGAAACACACCTCATGTCCTCGGATGCCGGCACGCTTCGTGTCGACCCCGCCTCCCTTCCTGGCCAAGCGCAGAAGCTCCTCGATCCGAAGAGCCCTGGCCCTTTGCGCCAGTTGGCGGCGAAGGGTGTTTCTCCTGGTCTGAAGCCGCACGAGGCGCTGGCGGTGGTGGTGCTCCTCGCCGACGACGCCGATGCGTCCGTCGCCGACACCGCGCGCGCCACCCTCGAGAAGCTCCCCGCCCCGCTGGTCGCGGGCGCGCTGACCCCGAGCCTCGACGCGGCGGTCATCGACGCGCTCGTTCCCCGCTACGCGAAGGACCACGCGGTGATGGAGCGACTCCTCGCGCTCCCGCAGATGACGCCCGCGACCGTCGCCATCGCAGCAGGTCTCGCGAGCGAGGCGGTGAGCGAGCTCATCGCCACCAACGAGGAGCGGCTCCTCGCGAACCCGCACATCATCGAGAAGCTCTACATGAACCGCGCGACGCGAATGTCGACCGCGGACCGCATCCTCGAGCTCGCCGTCCGCAACAAGGTCGAGCTCCCGGGCATTCCCGCCTACGCCGAGGCTGCGGCGGCGATCATGAACGAGCTCATTCCGGAGCCGAGCGAAGAGCCGACGTACGACGACGTGCTCTTCCGCGAGATGGACGCGCTGGCAGAGGCGGTGGCCGACGAGGACGCGGCCGACACGCACGCCATCGAGGAAGAGACCGGCGAAGAGAAGGTCAAAGAGAAGTTCGTCCCCATCGAGCAGAAGCTCGCCGAGATGACCGTGTCGCAAAAGATTCGCCGCGCCATGTTGGGCTCCCCCACGGAGCGCGCGCTCCTCGTGCGTGATCGAAATCGGCTCGTGGCGACAGCGGCCATCAAGAGCCCGATGATTCAGGAGAACGAGGTCATTCGCATCGCGGCGAGCCGCAGCGTCAACGACGACGTGCTCCGCGTCATCGCGCAGAACCGCGAGTGGATGGCCAAGCACTCCATCAAGCTCCCGTACTTGATGGAGCACGAGCTGAAGACGCTCTCCAAGAGCAAGAACGTGAGCGGTCAGGTCTCGACGCTCGCTCGCCAGCAGCTCCTCCGGAAGAAGTGAGCGGCGGAGAGCGAGGAGGAGGGGTCGTGGCCGGGCGAGACAAGACGCGCGTCGCGCTCTTCGCGCTCACGCTGGCCACGCTCTTCTACTTCTATCCGGGAGGCGATCCCAACCAGACGAGCCGTTGGCTCCTCACCGACGCGATCGTCACCCGCGGGCGTCCGGACATCACCGAGACGCACGGCGGCAGCGTCGACAAGGGCGAGCTCCGCGGTCGCTACTACTCCGACAAGGCGCCCGGCATCTCGCTCCTCGCGGTGCCGCTCACCGCGGCGATGCGCGGGCTCGAACGCGCGACCGGGCTCGATCCCGAGTCGCGGCCGGTTCTCCGCGCCCGCGTGCACTTCTTGTCGTTCCTTCTCTCGGGCGTTCCGGCGGCGCTGACCGGTTGGCTCTTGGCCGATCTCGCAGCGCTCCTCGGCGCCCGGCGACGGCGCGCCGACCTCCTCGGGTGCGCGTACGCGCTCGCCACCCTCGCCTTCCCGTACGGCACCGTCCTCTACGGGCACACGCTCTCGGCGCTCCTCGTTTTTGCCGCGTTCTTCCGCGTCGCGCGCGCGGAGCTCGACTCCGAAGCGGCGGGAGACGGAAGCATCGCGCTCGGGGCGCGCGGCGCGACGATCCTCGGCGCGCTCGTCGCGGGCGCGTTCGTCGTCGAGTATCCGACGTTCATCCTCGGAGCGACGATTGCACTCTACACGCTCTACCGAACCGCCGCCGCGGCGCGCCTCGCCGTGCTGGGTCGCATCGCGCTCGGCGCGGCCGGCCCCGGCCTCGTGCAGGCAGCGTTCTCCACGTGGGCCTTCGGCTCGCCCTTCGCGCTCCCGTACAAATACGTCGTCGAGCCGCTCTTCCGCGCGCACACGGCGAGCGGGCTCTTCGGGATCGGCCTCCCCATCCCGGCGGCGGTGTACGGTGCGCTCGTGAGCCCGTACCGCGGCATCTTCTTCTTCTGCCCCGTCATGGTGCTCGCGTTCGCCGGCTACGCGGCGTGGCTCCGCGACGGGCGCGCGCTCCGCGTGGCGGGCCTTTCGGCGGCGCTCTCGCTCGCCGGGCTCGTCTTCGCGGTGTCGTACTACGCCTGGGACGGCGGGCTCGCGACCGGCTCGCGTCACCTCGTGCCGATCGCGGCGTTCGCGATTCTCCCCTTGGCGTTCTTCGTGGAGTCGGGGCGCGCCGCGCGCGCGATCACCTTCGCGCTGTCGGTGGTGAGCGCGCTCATCTTGGGCGCCACGCTCTCGGTGACGATGCACCTCGCGGAGGGCGATCCATTCGGCCCGAGCGGGCTCTACACCGTGGTCGTGCCGAGCCTCCTCCGCGGTGACCTCGGGATCTTCTTCGGTGACGTCGTGGGCACGCTCCCGCGCGGAGACCTCGCGGGAACGGTCGCGAGCGTCCTCGGCGCGCCGCCGTGGCTCGCGCTCGCCCTCCCTGCCTCCGCCTGGGCCGTGATGCTCGCGTGGGCGTCGCGCGCGCCTTCGCTCGAAGGAGAGAGGGCGCGATGACGCCGGAGACTCGCGGCAGCATCGCGCGCGCGCTCGGCCTCGCGTCGGCCGTCCTCGGCGCTTACGTGGTGTACGCGCACGTTCTCTCGTGGCGACGGACGGCCGAGTACCGCACCGCGCCGATCGTCGTCGACTTCGCCGCCAAGGCCACGCTCGACGCGGCGTTCCCGGTCGAAGATCGCGGCGGGCTCGCGCACGCGATGGAGGGCGGCGCGCTCGTCGTCAGCGGCAAGTGCAACGCGCCCGGCGACGCGGTCACGCTGCGCGGTCAGCCGACGCGTCTCTCGTCGGCGCGCGGCCGCATGAAGGCGGAGATCTTCGGCGCCGCTCCGGTCGACGTGATGGCGGGCGTCACGAGCGCGGACGCGCCGCCGCGCGAGCTCCGCTTCGGTCTCGCGGCGAGCGGTGACGCCGCCGAGGCTCGCTTCGTCGGTGACGTGCTGGCGCACGGTCCGCGCGCCGAAGGCGATCGCGTGCTCGCCCGCGCGCCCGAGCCGCGCTACCCGACGACGAGCGACGAGGGCAGCGACGGCGGCGCGCCTCGACCCGGCACGGGCCGGCGCGAGATCGCCTTCGGCCTCGAGCCCGATCTCGCGGTGGCGAGCGGCGCGATCGACGGACGCATCGCGCGCACCGTCCCGGCCGGCTGGGCCACGGGGGAGCGCGTGCGGCCCACGTTCACCGTCACGTGCCGGGACGCATCGCCGCTGCCGGTGCGGGTCGTCGTCTCCGAGATCGCATGGGAGCCGCTCCTCCGCGACGTCTTCACGCGTGATCTCGACGACCGCTTCACGGGCGGGATTTTCGACACCGTGTGGCGCGTCTCCCGCGCCGAGCCCGACGTCATCGACACGCGCATCGAGCTCGGCCACGGTCTCGACGTGCGCGCCGACGCGCGCGCGCTCTTCGGCCTCGCGCCGGCCCTGACGCTCGTCTCACCCCGGTTTCGCGCCGAGCCATTTCGCGCCGAGATCGACGTCGACGTCGAGCACCTGAAGCAAGGCGCGATCGTCATGGGCGTCGCCAATCCGTATTTGGGAACGCCGTTCTTCCGCACGCTCGACTTCGGCGTGTTCGAGAAGGACGGGCGCCTCGTGCCGTTCGCGAGCGGGCACTTCCAGAACGACGGCCAAGCGGCGTTCCGCTCGTTCGAGCGCGCGACCAAGGAGCTCCCGCCGGCCAAGGACGCCAAGATCGTCCTCGAGCTCGGCTTCGATCCCGAATCTCGCAAGGCGCGCGGCGTCATGAACGGGGCGTTGGTCTTCGACGAAGCGATCGCCCTCCAGCCCTACGAGGACACGCTCTTCCACGTGGTCGTGAACGCGGACGGGGCGGGCGCGAGCGCGGCCCTCCACGTCGAGCGCGTCCGATTCGCGCGCGAACGTCGCGTGCCCTGATCCCCTCGCCCTGCGCCCACACGGTGGGCGGCGAATCTTCGCCAGCGGCAATCCGATCGCCGGCGAGAGGCGAAAAGCTGCCGGCCCGGCGACCGAGAAATCGCGGGGAATCTGCATTCTCTCGCCCGGCACGCGAGTTGCGAGCGAACCGATGCATGAAGGCAGCGATCGCGATCCCCTCCGCGGCTCCCACCTCGTCGGCTCCCTCGATCCCCCGCCCGCGCGTGGCGATCGTGCCGCGGCCTTCGCCGCGCTCCGAGGTGCCCGCGCCGGCACCGAAGAGCGCGCCGCCGCCGCTGCCGGAGCGCGCGCGCCAGTCGATGCGGATGCAGGCGCAGGCGCCGGTGAGCACGTTCCGCCCCGTCGCGCGCCCCAAGGACGCTCCGAACGCGGGGAACGCGGCGACCGTGAAGGATGCGAAGGATGCTCGGCCGGTCGCTCGCCCCTCGGAAGAGCTCGTCCCGGTGCTGTTCGAGCAGATGCACGAGCTCGCCTTCGCCGACGACGCGCTCGTCGCGGCGCGCTTCTGTCTGTCCGTCGTGGGCGAGCTCATCCCGTGCCGCGCAGCGATGGTGCACCTCTTCGACATCGAGCGGCGCGAGTTCATCGTGGTCGACGCCACCGGCGCGCATGCCGACGACCTCCGCCTGACCAAGCAGGCCGCGAACGATCCGCTGCTCCGCGTGGCGATGGTCGCGAAGACGCCCCTCACGTGGGGTCGCATGCCGGACACGGTCACCCAGCACATCGATCGCCTCGCCCCGCTCGGCAACGTGCGCGAGATCCTCGCCGCGCCGATCCTCTCGGGAGCGCGGTGGCTCGGCTGCATCGAGCTCGTCGACCCCGAGAACGGCTCGTTCGGCGTGGGTCACGAGAACGCGCTCGCGTACGTGGCCGATGGCTATGCGCGATTCCTCGGTGAGCACGGCGTCATCGTCGACGTCGGCGCCATCGCGCGCTTCGCGCTCCGCTGAGCCCTTCGTCGTCTCTCTCTCCGAGCTTTCGCTCCCCCTCACCCCTCTGGAGGTGCCCCTCGATGCACAAGCCCCGCTCCGTGAACGCGCCCGCACTTTACTTTCTCGCTCCCGTCCTCATTATGATCGGCCACACCATCGGGGCGTGTGGCTCGAACGCGTCGGATCCATCGATCGGGGGAGATCTCGACGCGAGCGCCGACGGCACCGCGAACCCGCTCGGCGACGGCGCGAGCAGTGACGGCGCGAGCGCCGATGGCGCGACGGGCGCGGTCTGCTCGCTGGGCGCGACCGGCGCTGCCTGTAAGACCGGCGCCGACTGCTGCAGCGCGGTGTGCGAAGGCGACAAGTGCACCGAGCGCGCGAACGGCTGCCACGGCGCGAGCGAGGCCTGTTGCGGAAACGCCGATTGCTGCTCGGGCGCGTGCGTGAACGGCGCCTGCGCCGCAGCGCCGCCCGCGGGCACGTGCGTCGCGCCCGGCAAGGCGTGCACGAGCCACGCGTCGTGTTGCAGCGGGCGGTGCGAGCCGGAGACCGGCAAGCCGGGTGTGGTCACGTGCACCGACGCGTGCCGCGCCGACGGCGTGGCGTGCAAGCGCGCCCAAGATTGCTGCTCGCTCGGGTGCTTCAACGGAAAGTGCGCGCCCCAGCTCTGCAAGCTCCAGTCGGAGACCTGCACGGCGAACGATCAGTGCTGCTCCGGGCTCTGCGACAAGGCCAAGGGCGAGTGTCAGGTCGACCCGGCCAACTCGACCTGCCGCCCCACCGGCGAGACGTGCAACTCCGGCTCGCAGAGCGGCTGCTGCCTGGCGACCCCGAGCAACGACCTCTGCGACAAGAACGCGTTCGATCCGCCGCGCTGCACGTTCCCGCCCACGGCGTGCCGCGGCCTCACCGCGGCGTGCACCACGGACGGCCAGTGCTGCAGCAAGAAGTGCGATCCGGCGACGAAGCGCTGCGCGCCGGCCTGCATCCCGAACGGTCAACCGTGCCCGGGCTGCGCGGGCAACGCGTCGTGCGCGACGGGGTGCGCCGACTGCTGCTCGGGGTCGTGCGTGAACGGCGTGTGCGGCGCGCCCCCTCCGCCCACGGGCGACGCCGGAAGCACGACGACGACCGGCAAGCCAATCGGTGCAGGATGCACGAATGGAACGGAGTGCGCGTCGAAGTTCTGCTTCGGCGGGTTCTGCGACGTCATCAAGTGAGGCGCGACTCGGCCGACGCGACGGAGCTCACCGGCCCTGAGGCAGGATGGTCTCCGGAGCGCGGCGACGCACGACGCGAAAGTCCCTCATCGTCCAATCGGTGCCGTGGGTGTTCACGCCCACACGCACCGGAAAACGTGGGTCGGCCGCGTAGGGGAACCCGCGGAAGTCGACGGGGAACGCCGCAATCGTCGTCGCACCACGCGTGAGCCGGAACATCGCCGTGTCCGCGCGCGGCAACCCGCGCGCATCGGTGTTCACGTCGATCGTCATCCGGTACTCGACATCGAAGTCGACGCCGGTGACCACGTGCTCACCGGTCGTCCGGAAGCCGCCGTCGACGAAGCCCATCGTCTTCACCACTCCGGTGTGCGGCGTTGCCCGGGATAGGTCGAGGTTCAGCGAGCGGGCATAGAGGTGCTCGAGATCGTCCGCGCGACCGTCTTGGCCTTGAATGTCGAAGCTCACGCAAAACGAGTTCAACTCGTCCAGGAGGCCGTTCTTGGGCGCGCCCGAGATCGTGAAGAGCGCCTCCACCGTGTACGAGCTCCCCGCGGGAAGCGTGAGGCCCTGCCTCGTCAGGTGCTCGTTGCGCCCGCCCGCATCGACGATGGACATCCCTCCGGGCGCGACGGTGAACGTGAACGGTGGTGATGCGTGCGGTCTCCACGCATCTTGCGCAACCGGGGTGACCCCATCGAGCTCGTGCGCGACCTCGAGCGGAGCGCGCGCCCCCGTCGCCGCCCAGGCGATCCCGCCACCGATGTGCGCCAGGAACGCGGGCTCTCGGAAGCTCTCCTCGGTGTGGCCGAGCGCGGTCACGAAGGCTCGGCCGCCGCCGAACGCCTGGAACCACGCGAGCGGGTGATCGCCCATGCGAAACGGATCGTCGAGCGGAACGCTCTCCTCGTCCAAGGTGAGGAGCACGTGGAGGGCCGGCTCCTCGCGCGGATTACGTCGAAACGCGTACCACTCGTCGCTCCTCGTCCACGTCTCGCCCAAGTGAGCCGTCGACGGGTGCGCGTGATCGGTGATCCGCAGGGTTCCGCGCGGCGTGCCCGCCGGATGGCGGAGGAAGTGCGCGCCAATCAGGCGATCGTAGAACGGCCACTCGTACTCGGTGTCGGTGGCCGCGTGGATCCCGACGAACCCGCCGCCACGCGCGACGTAGCGCTCGAACGCGGCTTCTTGGGCCTCATCCAACACATCGCCCGACGTGGAGAGAAACACGATCGCCGCAAACGGCGCGAGGCCCTCAGCCGAGAAGCGCGCCGCATCCTCGGTCGCGTCGACGTCCCATCCGTATCGCGCCCCGAGCCCGCGTATGGCCTCGATCCCGGCGGGAATCGACGCGTGCCGAAAGGCGGTGGTGCGACTGAAGACGAGGACCTTGGGCCGCGTCGCCGCGTCGCTCGCCGCCTCCGCGGCGGGCGCCCCGTTGGTGTCCGAGCCGGCGGACGACACGGGCACCGGATTGGACACTGCGTCCGCCGATTCGCACGCTCCGAGAAGGAGCGCGAGGCCGAGCATCGGCGCGCGTGCGCTCATGGGGACTTCGTCTCCGCGACCCAGCGGAGGCGCGCCGCCTGAACGCCGCGCAGATCGTTGCGAAGAAAGAACAGGTACTCGACGCCGTCGACCTTCACGTACTCCGGCGCTGCGAACGGAAACCGAGCGACGAGCTTCGCGTCGTCGTCGATGCCGAAGTCGTCGAGCGTCTTGGACCGGTAGACGCGCGTGATCGCGCCCTCGCCATAGTGCTGGGTACGAAACAAGAACCAGCTCTTCGACGGCTCGTGGCGAAGCACCTGTGGGCACTCCGCCGAGAACATGCCCGCGCCCGCCTCTCCGCCGCGCGCGACCAGCCGCGAGGGGCCGAAGGTGCGGTAGTCGTCCGTCGTGCGGACGTACACCGCGCCTTGGAGATTCGGATGCGCGCTGTAGAAGACGTGGTGGTGTCCGCCGTCGTCGACCACCATCGGATCGCGCGTATTCGCGCCGACGCCCTCGTCGAAGAGCGCGCCCTTCCCGCTCGCGTCGAGCACGCGCGTGAAGGCCTTGCCGTCCGGGCTCGTGGCGCTCGCGATGTGCTCCCAGTCTCCGTAGAGCATGCGAAAGCCTGCGCCGTCGCGCACCACGTAGGGCGCTTGGAGGCCACCCGGCGTCTCACCGTAGGTCGCGTCGGCGCGCATGAAGATCCCTTGCGGCGCCCAGTCACGTGTCGTCGGCGCCGCTCCTTGCCAGCGAAACAAGAGCCGCGTCTCACCCGGCTCGGCCGTACCCCGAATGCACGAGACGAGCTGCATCGCCCCGTCCGCGGCCTGCCAAACGGCGAAGTCCACTGGCTGCTCGTTCGGACCGTTGAGGACGCCGAGATCCGGAGTCGACGCGACCGTCCACGGCTCTCCGTCGAGCGCTGGCACGACGAGAGACTCGAGCGTGAGTGGGGTCGCCGGCACGTCGTCGTCGCACCCGACGCAAGCCAGGGCAACGAGGACGCACGCGGCGAGGGAACGCTCAGGGACGTGGAGCACCGGCCGCTGGAGCTTCGAGGCTGAAGACCTCGTAGCCGCGCGGCGCTTCGCGGAGCCGCTCGAGCTTCCACCCGAGCGCACGCATTCTGCCGACGACGCCATAGATGTCCTCCCAGTATCGCAGCACGACCAGGTGCGTGGGGCGATCTTGCTCGGCAATGCGCGCGATGGCTTCGGCGCGCGCGCGGTTGACGCGCTCGGACATCGCTCCCACGTCGAGGTCGCGCGGCGCGTCCACGCACGCGCGCCAAGTGAGCTCGCGATGGACCGGAATGCTGCTCGGCGTTTTGAGACCAACGATGTCGAAGAGCTTCAGCCTGGTTGCCCAGGACATGTAGCCAGCATCGTGAATCAGAAGGGAGGCGTCGGGCGCGAGGTGCTCGCGGCTCCAGGTCGCCACGGTCGCCAGCTCGTCTTTGGTGAAGCGAATCGTCGCGAGATGCTCACGCCATCGCTCGCTGAAGTGCCAAGCGCTCTCGTCGAGGCCGACGATGAGAAGCGCCACGCCGGCGAATCGCGCGATGCGTGACGAATGCCGTACCGCGGATGCGATGCCGAGCAGCACGAACGGCACGAGCACGTAGAGGTAGCGCTGCTCGTAGTGTCCGAGCGCGCCTGGCAGGTTGACGTAGTAGGCGACGAATACCGTCCCCGCGAAGATCAGCCCGACGCGCCCCATCCGGGTGAGCACCAGCAAGATGGCGGCGCGTGACGCGTAGCCCAACGTCTCCGCGAACAACGTGAGCATGTCGTGAGTCGTGCCCCACTTCACAGCGAAGGGCGCGCAGCCCTCCGCGAAGAAGAGTCGCTTGGCCTGCACGGTGTTCGGAAATGGCAGCCCCGTCGTACGCCAATAGAGCAACATCCAAGGCGCGGCGCCGAGCACGACGAACGCGAGCCCGCGGGCAAAGGTGCGCCACACGGTGCGGTCCTCACGGGCGCGGAACGCCGCGAGCCCCGCTTGGGCAACGGTGAGCCCGCTGAACGCGGCCAGCTCGGGGCGGAGGAACGGAAGCAGCCCCAGGAGAACCATCAAGCGTGGATTCCGCCACCCCTCTGGCTCGCTCGCCCACGCGAGCGACCAGGTCACGCCGGCCATCGCAAGCCCGGTCTCGAGCCCGTTGCAGAGCTGATGCGGCGTCTTACCGATGAGCAGTGAGAGCACGACGAGCCCAAGCGCCACGGGTGCGCTCGCTTCGAACGCCTTCGCGAGGCGGATCACCCCGAGCGCGTAGGCGATGACCGCCAACCATCCGGCGAGCCAGAGCGCCCAAATGTCGCCGAGCCAAAGCAGCGCACTGACGACCACGACGTGCACGGAGCTCGTCGCGCCCACCAGCGCGGGAACGCCGACGTAGTTCGCATCACTGCCCGCCCGCAGACTGAGCGCGTTGTGCAGCGTGATGTATGCGTCGTCGACTGGGAAGATCGGCCGCCCATAGACTCCAACCTGCGCCCCCGCGAGCACGACGAGGGCGACCACGACCAGGGCCGCGAGGTTCCGCAGCGCGATCGAAGAGGCGGGCTCGCGGAAGACGCGTTCGACGCCGGGCGACACGGCGCCCTTATACTCGATCTGCCGCCAGAGCTGCGGCCCACGGTGGGGCGAGCGGCACACGGCCGGGGCACCTGGCGCACCAGCGGCGTTCTGCACGCCGCCTACCAGTCGCGGCTGGGTTCGGCTATATCGGGCCGAACCGTGATCGCCGCGAAAACGCCGGATACAGCGCGCGCGCTTCGCATCTTCGTGCTCGTCGCGTGCTTCGTTTCGCTCGCGGCGGTCCACGGGCCGCTCATCGGCTACAAGACGTTCGCCAACGTCGACGAGGCGTACGCCTCCGCGCTCGCCGAGCGACTCCTCGAAGGGCACAAGCTCTACCAGGGCGCGATCAGCCAGCGCGGGCCGCTCATGTACTACGCGTTCGAGGCGCTCGCGTGGCTCCACGGCTGGGACAACATCGTGGCGCTCCGGCTGTGGGCGCTCGCGCTCGCGCTCGCGCACGTGTTCCTCACCTATTGGGTGGGGACGAAGCTCCTCTCGAAGAGCGCCGCCACGGTGGCCGCGCTCGTCAGCACGTATGCGCTCTCGTTCGGATACCCGCCCGAGGACGCGATGGCGATCAACGGCGAGCCGCTCCAGCTCCCCGCGTTCCTCGCCGCGATCGTGCTCGGTTGGATGGCGATTCGCGCGCGGCCCGGCACGCGCGATCGCGCGCTCGCGCTCGCGGGCTCAGGCCTCCTCTTCGGTGCGGCCATCGCGATCAAGCAGTCGGTCGCGCTCCATCCGCTCCCCATCGCGATCTTCCTCGCCGCCGACGCGCACCGGAGGCGCGAGCCGTTCTCACGCGTGGTGAAGGACGTCGCGCTCCTCAGCGTGACGACGCTCGTCGTGCCGGCGATCTTCGCGCTCCACGCCGTCCTCGACGGCACCTGGCGTGATTTCTACTACTACACGGTCGTCTACAACCGCGACGTCCACCTGAAGCCCACGCCCAAGCACTTCAAGTGGCTGCCCACGTTCTTCTTCCGCCTCACCGGACAGACCGGCTTCTTCCTCGCGTCGGTGCTCCTCTTCGCCCGCGGCATTCCGTTCATCGTGCGGCGCGTGCGCGCGTATCGGCTCACGCGATCGATCTGGGCGCTCCTCCGCGGCCAAGGGCCGGTGCAGTACCTCGCGTGGCACTTCGCGCTCGCGATGTTCGCGGCGTCGGCGATGTACCGCTTCTTCCCGCACTACTACATCCAGGTCGCGCCCTTCATGGCGCTCCTCGCGGGTGCGCTCGTCGATCGCTACTTCCGGCGCGCGCGAACGGCGTGGTCGGCGCGCGTGGTCGCCTACGCCTTCACGGGCTTCATCATCTTCGCGGCGGCGTTCGGCACCATCTTCGGCGAGAAGGTGGACGGCCGCGTCTCGCACGATCGCACCGTCACCGACGCCGCCAAGTACATCGAGGCCACCACCAAGCCCGACGATCGCGTCTTCGTGTGGGGCTTCTCGCCGTGGCTCTACCAGTACTCGCATCGCCGACCCGCCGGCCGCTACGTGTTCAGCACGTACGTGACGGGCTTCGTACCTTGGTACTGGGAGAAGCTCACGCTCGAAAAATCGCGCATCGTTCCAGGCAGCGTCGAAGGTCTCCTCGACGACCTCGAGCGGGAGAAGCCTGCCATCGTGGTCGACTCCGGCAGCGTCATGATGGGCCGGCCGCTCCGCCTCTACGAGAAGCCCACGCATTGGCTCTACCGCCACTACTGCTTCGAGGTGCGCTTCGGAGCGATGGACATCTACCGACGACGCGAGGGCGCCGCGCCGTGCGCGTACCGCTACTTCCCGCGGCAATACGGCGTCGTCGATTGGATGGGGCGTGGCATGGGCATCCCGATCCCTCTCACCATCGATCAGTCGTTCACCGCCGAGCTCCCGGTCGGCAACTTCTTCAAGCCGCTCTTCTTCACGCGCGGGCCGCGCCCGATCGGCCTCCCGGCGGTGCGTGATCTACGGCGCGAGAAAGAAGAAGCGGAGGGCGCCGCCGAGGGCTTCTACGTCGACGACCTCGAGCCGCAGACCGAGCCGCCGCCGCCGCCGAAGCCCTTCGAGCCACCCCCGGAGTGAGCGGCGAGCCAACCACCCTCGTGATAGCCTGATGGACGCGATGGCGGCAGCGGCCCCCCTTTTCGAGCTCGCGACGGCACCCGCGGAGCAACGGTTCCTCCTCCACGGCGTCCCGTGGAAGGAGTACGTGCTCTTGCGCGATTTGCTCGACTCGCCCGGCCTTCGCATGACCTACCTGCGAGGCACGCTGGAGATCATGAGCCCGTCTACCGACCACGAGATGTGGAAAACGAACATCGCGCGGCTCGTCGAGCTCTTCGCGCACGTCACGGGCATCGACCTCTACGGCTACGGGTCAGCGACGTTCCGTCGCGAAGTCAGTGAGCGCGGGGCCGAGCCGGACGAGTGCTACCTCGTGGGCCAGACCCTCACGGACGTCCCGCAGATCGCCCTCGAGGTCATCCACACCACGCCACTCTTGAACAAGCTCGAGGTCTACGCCGGCCTGGGCATTCGCGAGGTGTGGGTGTTCCGAAACGGCGGCTTCACGATCCACGAGCTCTCCCCGGACGGCACGACGTATGGCGTACGGCCCGACAGCGCACTCGTCCCAAGCCTCGACTTCGCCGCCGTCGCCCGCTTCGCGGTTCGGCGCGACACGCCGCAGGCCCTTCGGGAGTTCGAGGCGACCCTCCGGAAGTAAACGAAACTTTGACGCGTGCCGGGCTCGAAACCCGGTATAAAAGACGGGCGATGGCTGATCGCCAAAACGGCGCCCCGGCGATGACCGACGAGCTCGTGCACGAGCTCTGGCAGGCGTATCGCGCCGGCAAAGAGGTCGCCTGTCCCGCCGATCAGAAGGCGATGGCCATCGCCATCGACGGATCGATGGGCTGCTATCGCATCGTCTGCGTCACGTGCGGGTACGCGACGCCCTGGTTCGAGGCCAAAGGGGATGGCGTTCGAGTTCGGGGTCACTCGAGCCCCCCGACCGGTTAGGCGCGTGACTGCGCAAGCGACCGCGCTCGGAGTCGAGTGGGTGGTCGACGCGTCGGGGTGCGACGCGGCGCGGCTCCGCGACCGCGCCGGCATCGAGCGCTTCCTCGATCTCTTGATGACGAGCCTCCGGCTCACGGCCGCGGCGCCGCGCGTCGTGCACGTCTTCCCCGGTGAAGGCGGCGTGACCGCGATGGTGCTCCTCACCGAGTCGCACCTCACGGTGCACACGTTCCCCGAGCACGGCGCGCTCACGATGAACCTCTACTGCTGCAAGGCGCGGCCGCGCTTCGATTGGACGAACGCGCTCGGCGAGCACTTCGGCGCGCGCGCCGTCGACGTGCGCGAGCTCGCGCGTGAGGCGCCCGCGAGCGGAGGCGCGACGTGAAGCTCGAGCTCGTCCGCGGAGGCCCGTGCCCGAGCTGCGGCGCGCCCATTCAGTTCGCGTCCAACGCGGCCGCGGCGCAGGTCTGCTCGCACTGTCACTTCGTGGTGGCCCGCACCGATCGCGATCTCCGCGCCTACGGACGCGTCGCCGATCTCGTGCCCATCGCCTCGCCGCTCGCGGTGGGATCCATGGGCTCGATCCAAGGCCGACCGTTCCGCGTCGCAGGCCGCATGCAATACGACCGCGCCGGTGCGCCGGGCGCGCCGTGGCAAGAGCTCTACCTCGAGCTCGAAGGCGGCGCGCGCTGGGCGTGGCTCGCACACGCGCAAGGCAACTGGTACCTGATGTCGCTCTACGAGCAGCAGCTCGTGTTGCCGACCGTCGCGCAGGCCGCGCCCGGCATCCAGATCCGCTTCGGCGGCGGCGAGGTGTTCACGATCGCCGAGCGCGGACAGCGCCGTCCGATTTCGGCCGAAGGCGAGCTCCCCTTCCCGTTCCAGCCCGGCGCCGTCGAGGCCTACGCCGACATGTCCGGGCCGAACGGCATGTTCGGCACGCTCGACTACTCGGCGGGCCCGAACGCGCCGCCGCAGGTGTACCTCGGTCATCAGATCGATCCGCGCGTCATTCAAATCGAGGGCGGCGGCCCGGTCGCCGACGCGCCCAAGACCGAGCTCGCGAGCGTGAAGTGCCCGGGCTGCGGCGGCGACCTCCCGCTCACGCCGAACAAAACCGAGCGCGTCGCGTGCAAGTACTGCGGGCTCCTCTCCGACGTGAACCAAGGCGCGCTCGTGGCGCTGAAGCAGCTCCCCAAGCCCGAGACCGAGCCGCAGATTCCGCTCGGCGCCAAGGGCACGCTGCGCGGACAAGAGGTCACCGTCGTCGGCTTCATGGAGCGCGGCACCACGGTCGAGGGCGAGCGCTATCGCTGGCGCGAGTACCTCCTCTACACCGGCGGCATGCCCGGCTTCGTGTTCCTCCTCGAGGAAGACGATCGCTGGGAGTACATCGTCCCCGTGCCGATCGGCGAGCTCGGCCGTCAGAACCGCGAAACGCGCTTCTACGCGGGCAAGACGTTCCGCTGGAAGCAGAGCGTGACGGCCGAGGTCGACTCGGTGCTCGGCGAGTTCTACTGGAAGGTGGAGCGCGGCGAAGGCGTACAGGCCACCGAGTGGGAGGGCCCGCAGCGCCTCAAGATCAGCGAAGAGGAAGGCCAAGGCGAGATCAACTGCTCGTTCTCCACGCCGACCTCGATGAAGGAGCTTCAGCGCGCCTTCAACCTCAAGCCGCCGGCCGACAATAGCCCGCTCACCGTGCCCAAGCAGGGCGGCATGGGGCATCACCTCTTCTGGCTCGGCCTCATCGCGCTCTTCTTGATCGTCAGCGTGGGGGCGTGCGGTCGCGCCGCCGACAAGACGGTCCTCGAGAAAGAGATCACGTTCGCGATCCCGAGCGCGCTCAAGATCAAGCCGATCCCCAAGCCCGTGCTCCCGACGCTCAAGAGCCAAGCGCTCTTCGGCCCCATCACGGCTAAGCCGCCGTTCCCGATTTCGCAGCCGGTCGCGGCGTTCGAGGCGCTCAAGCCCGGCATCGCGAACTGCTTCGCGGGCGGGACGCGCGGCTCCTTCGAGGTCGTCGCGACTGTCGGCGCGGGCGGCAAGATCACGAGCACCGACGTGAAGAACGAGAACGTCGACTCGCAGCGCGCGCGCTGCGCCCGGCTCTTGTTCCTCGGCGTCAGCGTGCCGGGCTCCAAGCCGGCCTCGACCATCACGATTCCTATCCTGATCGGGCAGACGCTCGACGTGGGTAGCGTCGCCGACGCGGGCGCCCCCTCCGCCTCGGACGCGGGCACCACGCTCCTCCCCGACGGAGGCGTCGCGCCGCCGGGCACGCCGGCAGAGCCCGACACCTCGGTCTTCACCGATCCGTTCGAGGTCCCCGTGGAGGGGCGAAACCTCCGCGTCTCCATCCTCTCGCCGCAGCTCCAAGACAACTGGCTCGGCCTCGACGTCGCGCTCGTCCACGAGCCGACCGGCACGGTGTGGGAAGACACCGTAGAGATGTCCTACTACTCGGGCGTCGAAGACGGCGAGTCGTGGAGCGAAGGCAGCCGGAGCGCCGACCTCTGGTACTCGCGCATCCCGGGCGGACGCTACGTGATGCGCTTCGATCCCTCGTTCGACCCGGCGCGGCCCGCGCCGGCCACGGTCACCGTGCGCGTGACGAGCGACACGCCGCCCACCGGCTACGTGCTCGGAACGTTCCTCGCGCTGGTGTCGCTCTACCTCTTCGGCACCTTCATTCGGCGCGCGCGCGCCGCAGCCGCCGAGCAACAGGCGCGGCTGGCGCGCGCCCGAGGAGCCGCACGATGACGGACGCACGACGATACAAGGTGCGCGCGAGCACGCGCGCCCGCAGACGAGGAGGACCGGCATGATCACCAAGGCGCTCGGCGGCGTGTTTCTCGCCGCCTACACGGTCGTCATCTTCTCGGGCTTCGACTTCTCGTCGCATCAGAAGACCGAGCTCGCCCCCAACATGCGGCAATCGCCGGGCGGGTATCGCACGTGGAGCTTTTGGCACTCGGGAGTGAGTGGAGGGAAATGATGGATAGCCTCGTCAAGCACGTCGTCGCGTCGCTGGTCTTCGGCGGCATCGGCATCGCCGTCTTCGGCGCGGCCTTCTTGGTCATTCGCGCCGTGACGCCCTTCTCGCTCCGCAAGGAGCTCGAAGACGATCAGAACACTTCGGTGGGCATCGTGATCGGGTCGGTCATCCTCGGCCTCTCGATCATCATCGCCGCCGCGATCCACGGCAACTGACCCGCGAGGCGCGCCGGAGATGACGGAAGGCACGAGCGGCGGCGGCCGTGCGCCGCGCACGTGGCTCCTCTTCGCCACGGTGCTCGTCATCGCGACGGCCGGGATCGTCTACGAGCTCGTCGCCGGCGCCGTCGCGTCGTACGTGCTCGGCGACTCGATCACGCAGTTCTCGCTCGTCATCGGCGTCTACCTGTCCGCGCTCGGCGTGGGCGCGTATCTCTCCAAGTTCATCGCCGACGATCGGCTCGCGCGCGCGTTCGTGGAGATCGAGCTGGCGACCGCCATCGCCGGCGGCGCGTCGGCGCCCCTCCTCTTCCTCGCCTACGCGTACACCAAGGCGTTCGCCGTCATTCTGTACGGCACCGTGGCCCTCGTGGGCACGCTGGTGGGGCTCGAGCTACCGCTCTTGATGCGCATCCTCCGCCAGCGCATCGAGCTCCGGGAGCTCCTCGCGCGCGCGCTGACGTTCGACTACCTGGGCGCGCTCGTCGGCTCGCTCCTCTTCTCGCTCGTGCTCGTGCCCAAGCTCGGCCTCGTGCGGACGTCACTCGTGTTCGGCATGCTCAACGCGATCGTCGGCGTCGCGTCGACTTGGTTCGTGGCCGAGAGCGACGACGGCGCCGACGCGATCGACATGCGCGGCGCGCGCGTCCGCGGGTTCGTGGCGTTCGCCATCCTCTTCGCGGCGTTCGTGCAGGCCGAGCGCGTGACCTCGATCGCCGAGGATCAGATCTACGCCGACGAGGTGATTTACGCGAAGCAGACGGCCTACCAGCGCATCGTCGTGACGCGCTCTCAGCACTCGTTCCAGCTCTTCCTGAACGGGAACCTCCAGTTCGCGTCGGCCGACGAGTACCGCTACCACGAGGCGCTCGTGCACCCCGTCTTTCAAGCGACGGACAAGCACGCGCGCGTCCTCGTCCTCGGCGGCGGCGATGGGCTCGCGGCGCGCGAGATCCTGAAGCACCGAGACGTCGCGTCGGTGACGCTGGTCGACATCGATCCCTTGATGACCGAGTTTTCGCGAAACTTCACGCTGCTCCGCGAGCTCAACCGCCAGAGCTTCGACGATCCCAAGATGCACGTCGTCCACGAGGACGCGATGGTGTGGCTCGATCGCGGCGCCAAAGACGAGAAGTTCGACATCGCCATCGTCGACTTCCCCGACCCCAACAACTTCGCGCTCGGCAAGCTGTACACTACACGCTTCTACTCGCTTCTTCGGGCGCGGCTCGCCGAGGGCGCGGCGGTGTCCGTCCAGTCGACGTCGCCGCTCTTCGCGCGAACGAGCTTTTGGTGCGTGGCCCGCACCATGGAGGCGGCGGGGTTCTCGATTCGGCCGTATCACCTCGCGGTGCCGTCGTTCGGCGAGTGGGGATTCGTCCTCGCCAAGCTCGCACCATTCGACGCGCCCGCGAAGCCGCCGGCCGACGTGCATGATCTCCGCTTCCTGAACGACGAGGCCATGCGCTCGATGTTCCTCATGCCGGAGGACATGCAGCGCGACCCCGACGTCGAGGTCAATCGGCTCAACAACCAGATCCTCGTGCACTACTACGAGAAGGAGTGGCGGCGGTGGAACTGACCCGCCGCGACGTCCTCTCGGCCTTCTTGTCCGCCCCGGTGGCGCTCGCGGCGTGCAAGCGCGCGCCGCCGCCGCCGGTCCCAGGCGCGCTCCTCGGCGCGTCGATGGACATCGGCCACCAGATTCGCCGCGACGCGGGTGCGCTCTCCGCGGCGCCCACCGAGACGACCAAGATCGGCGTCGCCATCGTAGGCGGCGGACCGAGCGGGCTCAGCGCGGCGTGGCGGCTCGAGCGCCTCGGCATCCGCGATTACTTGGTGTTCGATCTCGAGCCGCGCGCGGGCGGCACCTCGACGTACGGGGTGGACGGCGTCGTCCCCTACCCCTGGGGCGCGCACTACGTTCCACTGCCCTCGGCCGACAACGCCGCGCTGACGGCGCTGCTGCGCGAGATGGGCGCGGTCGTAGGCGACGACGCGCACGGAAACCCCATGGGCGCCGAAGAGCAGCTCGTGCGCGCGCCGGAGGAGCGCATCTACGCCTACGGTCGCTGGTACGAAGGCCTCTACTTGCGCGTCGGCGCGACGGCCGACGACGCGGGCCAGCTCCGCGCGTTCGAGCAGGAGATTCAGCGCTTCGTTGCGATGCGCGACGGGCGCGGCCGGCGACCGTTCGCGATCCCGGTCGCGCGATCGAGCGACGACGCTGCGCTCCTCGAGCTCGATCGCATCTCGATGGCCGAGTGGATGCGCGCGCACGGCTTCACGAGCAAACGGCTCACCTGGCTCGTCGACTACGCGTGCCGCGACGACTACGGCCTCCGCGCCGAGACGACGAGCGCATGGGCCGGCCTCTTCTATTTTGCCTCGCGCACCTTCGAGGAGGGCGACAGCGCGGCCGAGCTCCTGTCTTGGCCCAACGGCAACGGGCACTTGGTCGAGCACCTCTCCAAGGTCGTGGGCGCGGACCGCATCCGCACGCACGCGCTCGTCCTCGACGTCGCGCCCACCGAGGCCGGCGCGACGCTGCTCGTGCTCGACACCGCCAAAAACAAGGTGATTCGCGTCGAGGCCGACGACGTCGTCTACGCGGCGCCCAAGATGACCGCGCGCCACGTCATTCGCCCGTGGCGCGAGGCGCCGCCCGCGCACGTGACGAGCCTCGACTACGGCGCGTGGATGGTGGCCAACGTCTTTTTGAAAGACCGGCCCGCGTCGCGCGGCTTTCCGCTCGCGTGGGACAACGTCTTCTACGACTCGCCCTCGCTCGGCTACGTGGTGGCGACGCACCAAGCGCTCCGCGATCACGGGCCCACGATCCTCACGTACTACTATCCGCTCACCGAAGAGAGCGGCGCCGACTCGCGAAAGCGCCTCCTCGCGCTCGATCATCGCGCGTGGTGCGACGTCATCCTCGGGGACCTCGAGCGCGCACACCAAAACTTGCGGCCGCTCGTCGATCGCATCGACGTCTGGCGTTGGGGGCACGCGATGGCGCGGCCGAAGGTGGGCGCGATGTCGGCGGCCGCGCGCGAGAAGCGCGCCGAGCCGCTGGGCCGCATTCGCTTCGCGCACTCCGACGTCTCCGGCATGGGTCTCTTCGAGGAGGCGCAGCACTGGGGCGTACGCGCGGCCGAGGACATCGCGGAGCGGCGCGGGATGCGCGCGCCGAGGCTCGCGTGACCGCGCTGCGCGCCACGCCCTTCTTGTGGGGTGCGCGCGTGGATCTCCTGGCCTTCGGCGGGAGCGCGGCCGTCGCGCTCGCGCTCGTCGCGGTCGGGCACGCGCTCGGCTGGAGCGAGGGGCCGATGCCCGAGTGGGGCTGGCTCGCCTTCGTGCTCGTCGTCGACGTCGCGCACGTGTGGGCGACGCTCTTTCGAACTTATTTGGACCGCGAAGAGATCGCGCGGCGGCGCATGCTTTACGTCGCCCTCCCCCTCGGGCTCTACGTCGCGGGGGTCGCGTTGCATGCGGCGTCGGCGCTCGCGTTCTGGCGCGTGCTCGCGTACCTCGCCGTCTTCCACTTCGTGCGGCAACAAGCCGGCTGGGTCGCGATCTATCGCGCGCGCGCCGGCGAGCGGAGCCGCGCCGGCCGGATCATCGACGACGCAGCGATCTACGCCGCCACGTGCGTTCCCCTCTTCGTGTGGCACGCCGAGCTCCCGCGCGCGTTCACGTGGTTCGTGAAGAACGACTTCGTGGGCTCGGCGCGCCTCCGACCGCTCGTGCCCGCGGCGGAGGCGCTCTTCGCGATCACGCTCGCGGTGTTTCTCGCGCGCGAAGCGTGGCGCGCGCGGGAAACGGGTGAGATCGCGGTCGGGAAGATCACGGTCGTCGTCACGACGGCGCTCGCGTGGTGGGTCGGCATCGTCCTCACCAACAGCGATTTCGACTTCACCGTCACGAACGTGATCATCCACGGCGTGCCGTATTTCGTGCTGCTTTGGCGCTACACGCACTTTCGCGCGGCGGAGGCGCCGCGCGCGCTCGGCTCACGGATCGCCGCGCACGGCGTGGGTGCGTTCATGGGCCTTCTCGTCGCGCTCGCGTTCGTGGAGGAGATGGCGTGGGACCGCGCCGTTTGGCACGACCGCGCGTGGCTCTTCGGCGGCTTCGGCGGTTTCGGCGAAGGCGACGATGGGGGCCTCGCGCTCCTCGCGGGCGGTGCCCACTCCATGCCGGGCCACACGTCGTGGCTCCTCACGCTCCTCGTGCCGCTCCTCGCGCTCCCGCAAGCCACGCACTACGCGCTCGACGCCTTCTTGTGGCGACGACGCGACACCGGGCCCGCGCAGGGCAAGGCGTTCGGCTTCGGCGTCGTGTGACTCCGGCGCGAGCGGGCGCTCACAGATCGGTGCGCACGCGGCGCACGACGACGACCGTGGTGTCGTCGCGCATGCGGTGGTTGATGTCGCCCAGGATCGAGAGGCGGCGCTGGAGGCGTCCCGCCGTGGAGATCAGGGACGCGTCTTCTTCGAACTGCTCGATGCCGCCCTGCCGATCGCCGTCCTTGAGCGGCAGATCGGGCGTGCGCTCGAGATCGAGGAGGCCGTCGGTGCCGATCATCATGGTCTCGACGAGCTCGACCTTGGTCTGGATGTGGAGCGTGGGCGACGCGCTACGCGACGGACCGTTCATGAGCAGGTAGCCCACGTACGGAGGGGCGTTGTTCGGCCCGGGGTCGAGGACGTGGATGTCGCCGTTGAGCGAGAAGACGCCGTCCCCGACACCGAAGATGCACGCCCGCTGGCCGTCGATGGCCAAGCACAGGTAGCCGAAGAGGAGGTACTCGCCGATGAGATCCTCGCGCTCGGCGTCGTCGGGTGAGAGGCCTTGCGCCACCGTGTCGAGGTACGTGACGAGGCTGCGCGTGGTCGCGTACGCGAGCTCCATCGTCGGAGGCTTGCCGGCCCGGAGGAGGCGCAAGACCTCGCCGGCGATGAAGGTCGCGCCGAGGCGCGCGCCGACCTCGGCGTACTTGGACGACGAGCAGCCGTCGGTGACCACCGCGGCGAGGCGCTGGTCGTCGGCGCGAACGGCCACGCCGTCCTGGTTGTTGCGCCCGAGGCGGACGTGCTCCCGGCCCACCACCGAGCCCGAGCTCACCCCGAAGACGACGCGCACCGGCCCCCTCGCATGATCGAAAAGCCTATACTCGTTTACGTGCTCTCGTTTCGCTTAGGCAACATCCCGGTCCGAGTGCACCTCGTCTTCTTCTTCATGGCGCTCATGCTGGGCGGAGGGAGACCGGGGCCGGGGCTCGTCTCGTGGGTGGTCATCGTCTTCGTGTCGGTGCTCCTCCACGAGCTCGGCCACGCCCTCGTGGGGCGGGCGTTCGGGCTCGCGCCGGAGATCGATCTCCACGGCATGGGCGGCCTCACGTCGTGGACGTCGGGCCCGCGCCTCGGTCCTTTTCCGTTCATCCTGATCAGCCTGGCGGGGCCGCTGACCGGCATCGTGCTCGGCGCGATCGTGTGGGCGCTCGCGGTGCGCACGCCCTCGCTCTCCCCGATGGCGGCGGTCGTCGCCGATCAGTTCGTCTCGGTGAACGTGTACTGGGGCATCTTGAACCTCATCCCGATGCTCCCGCTCGACGGCGGCAACGTGATGGCGCGCGTGCTCGATTTGCTCACCGGCGGGCGCGGAAGGCGTCCCGCGCACTTTCTCTCGGCGGCCCTGGCCGGCGTCATCGTGATCTACTTCCTTGCTCGGGGTGGGATCGTGCGCCTCCTCGCCGGGGACGTGGGCGGGCTCTGGCCGGCCTTCTTGGCGACGCTCTTTCTCGTGCAGAACGTCCGCGCGCTGATGCCGCCGCCGGCCGCTCCGCCCACCGAGTGACCGCTCCCCGGCGGCGGCCGAGGGCCGGAAAATGCTACTCTGGGCCGCATGCCCAACACCGTCGACGGAGTGCTCCGCGTCGTCCCGGCCGATGAGGCCATCGCCCTCACCAAGAAGGAAGCGGCGGCGATTTTGGAGATCGCGTTCTTGGCGATCGCCGCAGACCACAAGCTCCGCGACGAAGAGCTCGAGGCCTTCCGCGGCGTGGCTGGGCGACTCAAGGATCTCTCGAGCGGCAACGCCAAGACGAGCGGCCCCATGGGCGACCGCGAGCTCGAGGCGATCCTGGATTCCTTCAGCGCCGACATGGATCGCGCCGTCGCCGACGAGCGCCTGCTCGTCGTGGCCAAGGACCTCGATCGGCCCGAGGTGCGTGCCCTCGCGTACAAAGTCGCGTACGCGCTCGCGCTCTGCGATCTCGACACGAGCGACGAGGAGTTCGAGTTCGACCTTCAGCTCGTCGACGCGCTGAGCCTCTCCCAAGACGACGTGGGCGCCCTCGAGGACGAGGTCCTCGCCGCTTTCAACGAGGGCTGAGCAAGGCCTGACCGAGCGGACGGGCCACGCACTGAGTTGCCCACGCTCCAACCGCCCTGCCCACGGCGTGGACAGCTCCGCGCGGATCTGTGGCATGGCAACGATTGTGATTTTGTGGCGGGGTATCCGTTGGTTACGGCGCTTGCCCCCCGGTTGAGCGCGGGTGGCCCGACGCGTGCTCTTAGGCGGCCAAGAGGTCCGTCATGCCCTTCGCCGCGTACCGCTTCCCGCTCGAGCCCGCCCGAGCTCCTGGCAAGGTTGCCCCCCTCGATGCCCTCGTCGCCCTGCGCAAGGCGCGCATCGCCGCAGGGCTCACCCTCGCCATCATGACCGTCGCCGCCATCGCTTGGCCTGCCGTGGGCGCGAGCAACGACGCTCCGTTGCTCCTCGTCTTGGCGTGGCCCGTCGCCGCTGCCGCCGGTCTGTTCACGTACGCGATCACGCGCGCCACCGCGCAGCACGGGCAGTCCGCGGCCGACCTCGAGCGCACGCTCTACGGGCTCGAAGTGCCCGGCCTCGCTGCGCCGGCCGCGGGCCTCGCGTTCGCGCTGCCCCTGACTGCGCATCTCGTCATCGCCACGCTCAAGGCGCTCACTTCCGCTGTCACCACCAGCCCCACAGAGTTCAGCAACTGGATGGTGATGTCCGGCATCATCGTCGGCCATGCGCACGTCGCCGTCGCGATCCACGCCTACCTGACCATCGATCGCATGCATCGCCTGCCGAGCGACGAGGTTCCCGCGCGCGGCGCGTGGCTTCAGGCGCTCGGCATCGCGACCCTGTGCGGCGCGGTCCCGGGCGCGATCCTCATCCTCATCCCGCCCGTCCTCGTGCTCCTGACCGGGCTCCCGCTGTTGCCGCTTCTCTACGGCTTCGTTCGTCGCACGTTCATCGACGAGCGCGCGCACATCGCGACCACGCTGGCGCAGCGCGAGCTCCCGATCGCGGCCGCTACTTGACCGCGGGGACGACGACTTCGTTGATGGGCCGAACGCTCGCCCCCGCCGGATAGGCGTAGCTCACGGTGAAGTCCCAACCCCAGACGGTGAGCCCGAACGGCTGATCGCTCTTGATGGTGTGACGACCGTTGTCGCACTGACCGAGCGGCACGCCCCCGGCCACGAGATCGTAACGCGCGACCTGCAGCGTCCCGTCGTTGCCCACGCCCTGCCAGCCCACGACCTTGCCGCCGCAGTCGAGCTCGACGTCGGCGAAGCCGTTCGGCCCCTTCACGCGCACGAGCGCGAGGTTGGTGAACTTCATGGTGGGGTCGGTCATGAAGACGTACGAGCGGAGGAACTGCTCGGTCGCGACCATGTTCACGAACTCGGGATCGCCGACGCCGAAGTCCTCACCGCTCGACTTCTGCGCGGTCATGTGGCCCGAAAGGTAGAACGGGTGCGCGCCATCTTGGCTCTTCACGACGAACGGCCCGGCAGCGCGGAACTTCACGACCTCGCCGGTGCGGACGGCCGTGGGCGCGCCGGGCGGCGTGAACGGCTCGTAGGTGAGCTGCGTCCCGTCGACCACGCCGACGATGCGCCACGGAGGCGCCTCTTCGACGCCTGGCAAGCGATCCTTGTGCTTGAGCGCGACGTACTTGCTACCGAGCGCCTTGGCCGGGAAGAGCTGTTGATGGCCCGAGTCGCACGACGACTCGTTGGTCTCGATCGCCATGCACGAGTTGCCGCCCCAGACACCGACCGGCTTGTTCGCTTGGATGACGGAGCCCGAGAGGTCCTCGTCCTGTTTGAGCTGTAGCACCTGCCCCTTGGCGAGGTTGTAAACCGTGGGCGCGCCCGCGGCGCCGGGCGCGACGCCGCCGCCGCCGGCGATGGCGACGCTCGGACGCACCGTCACCGTCGTTCCGTCTTCGGCCGCCGCGACCTGCACGAACGGTTGCTGGAGCGGGATCGACGGGTTCGCGACCTTCGGGTAAGCGGTCACCGCGATGTAGTTGTCGCCCCACGCGGGGGTCGGCACGAGGAGCGTCGCGCTCGAGATGAAGCTCTTGGCGCCGCCGTACGGGAAGATGTCGTACGCGACGACCGGCGCCGACGACTTGATCGCGAACGCCTTCACGATCGCGCTCGTGTCGGCCGACGTGACCGAGGTCGTCACGGCGGCGTTCACGCCCGCTGGGCAACGCGTGGGGAATTGCGCGATGGGCGCGCCGCCGTCTGCCGTGCCGTTGAAGTCGGCCAAGAAGAGAATCGCCACCTGCCCCGCCGGCAGCGTGCCTTGCGGGAGCGGTTGATACGTGATGCCGGCGCCGCTCCCGGTGGGGATGCGCGCGAACTGCGCCACGTCGAGGTCTTTGCCGTCGTAGCTCACCTGGAGCTGCACCGGCGACGACCACGTGTTGGCAACGAACGCCGCGTAGCACGAGCCGTCGGCGAAGCCGTCGGTGGCCGGCCCCACGGCGTAGTACTCACAGCCGACCGTGCTCTTGTTGACGCGAGCGCTCTCGCACGCGGGCGCGCAGCCGCCGCTCAGCGTGCAGCCCTCGGTCTCGCTGCAGTGGCGAAGCACCTTGCCGTCGCAGTCGACGACGTCGTGCAAGTCGGGCGAGCAGTGGAGATCGCACTGGCGAATGAACGGGACGTCCGCCGCAGCGTCGCCCACCACGTCGGGCGGGGGCTCGCTCGGATCGCTCGAGCACGCAATAATCGCGAACACGGTCCCCGCGGCGACGGTCGCCGCCGCCAAGCCAAGCCATCGCATGCGAGGCTTATTATGTCAGAGCTCGGCGCCCGAACGAAGCGCGGCCGCGCTCCCGCCGCAATCATAGGGATTCGACGCGATTCCGGCCCCGGCTCTTGGCGTTGTACATGGCCGCGTCGGCCCGCGCGACGAGCGCCTCCAGGGAATCCCCGGGCGCGAGCGTCCCGACGCCGATCGAGGCCGTTACCGAGATGGCCTCGACGGCGCCGCGCGTCACGAGGCTCGGAACCTCGACCTTTCGATCGCCGATCTGGCGACGAAGGCGCTCGGCCATCACGCGCGCGCCCGACACCGCGGTGTGGGACAGCGCGACCACGAACTCTTCGCCGCCCCAGCGCGCGACGAGGTCGCTCTTGCGCACCGTGCGCGCGAGCGCGTCGGCCACCGCAGCGAGGACCGCGTCGCCCGCCGCGTGGCCGCGCTCGTCGTTCACGCGCTTGAAGTGATCGAGATCGAGGAGGAGCACCGAGAGCGGCCAGCCGTGGCGATGCGCGAGCGACACGTCGCGCGCGACCATCTCCACGAAGGCGCGCCGATTCGAGAGGCCGGTCAGCGAGTCGGTCGCCGCCAGGCGCTGCGCTTCGCCCACGAGCGCGGCCATGCGCATGGGCCCGCCGAGCTCGGAGGCCACGATCTTGAGCGCGCGCTCGTCCTCGGCGACGAGCCGACGACCCGCCGCGCCGACGACGAGCCGACCCTGTCGCTCCTCGCCGAACGTCAGGGTCTCGGAGAACACCGCCCCCGCCAGGACCTCTTGCTCCGCGTGCGGCGTCGGAAACGCGACGACCTGCGCGCTCGCGTCGAGCGCGAGCGCCTCCCGCGCCTCGATCTCGGCATCCTTCATCGCCTCTGCGCGCGCGAAGACGAGCGTTGCGCCGCGCAACGGCTGGAGCGCTACGAAGCGGAGGTGCACGAGATTCGAGAGGAGCGACGCCAGCGCCGCTCCGAGGCCGTCGAAGCTCCCGGCGCTCGCGAGCGCGCGCACTTCGCCGGCGAGCACGGACTCGTAGAGCGCCGTGTCGAGGAGCTGCGCGAGTCGACCTTGGATGCTGCCGCGCACGCCCGGCCGCCCGCGCGAAGCGGGTCCCGACCGAACGCGGCCCGCGTGCTCGCGCGTCAGCGAGTCGACGACGCGAAGGAGCTCGTCGATGCCTTGCTTGGTCACGAACGCGGCCGCGCCCGAGCGATCGGCCCAGAATCGCGATTTTTTGTCGTCGGACGCGGTCAAGAGCACGACCGGCACGTGCGTGGTCTCGACCTCGGCCTTGAGCAAGCGACAAAGCTGAAGGCCGGACATGCCGGGCATCCACAGATCGGTCACGACCACGTCGGGCGGATCGGCGAGCGTGAGATCGGCGCCGGCGTAGGCGTCGACGACGGCGCGCACCTCATGCCCCGCGGCTTCTAGCCGTGGGCCAAGCAAGCTGAGGACGCTCGGGCTGTCGTCGACGAGAACGATACGGGCCACGCTTTCATGAGCGTACCCGAACCGGCCCGGTGAAGCGGAAAATCCCGACGCGCGGGGCCGCGCAGCGCCCTACGCGACCGAGCTCACGGGCACGGCGCGGCGCACAAGCGTCCGACCGCGTCGACGCACGACGAATCCCACGACCCGTTCTGTGCGTCGCAGCAGAACGGATCGTTCGCGCAGACCTCACCTGTACACGAGTTGCAAGTAGAGGTGAGCGCAGCACCGACCGTGCACTCGCCGTGGTCGCACGTCGGCGGCGGGGGCGCGTCGGCGCCGCAGGCCGAGAAGACGTTCGGGCACGGGCGGCAGTAGCCGTAGTCGCCGCTCACGACCTCGCAATACATGTTGATGTTGTGATCGTGGCTGCCGAAGACCTGCTCGATGAGGAGGGTCGAGGCCACGGCCCCGAGCGGACCGAAGGCTTGGGCCGAGACTTGGTCGACGTTGATGGGCGCGCAGTCCGAGTCCTTGCGGCAGGGCGCGCACACGCCGCACGCCTTGTCGGGGAGGATCTGCACGCTCGCGCACGCCTTCATCCCGTAGGGAACCGTGGCGTCGTTGATCGAGCTGATGCCCGTGACGTCGCGGAGCGCCTTGCCGACGTTGAAGTCGACCGACACGCCGGCGCAGTCCGGGTCGTTCGAGCAGAGGTTCGTCACCTTGTTCCACGGATCGGGGAGCGTGAGGTTCGGCCCGAGCTGGTCGCAGCCCGGCGCCTTGGGCCCGCAGTGACCGTCGCCTCCGTTGATGGGCAAGTGACAAGAGACCGCGCCGGCCTCGCAGCCCGTGCAGTCGGCGTCGCTCTGGCAGGTGCCGCGCGCCTTGCCCGCAATGCCGCACGCCTTCTCGCAGACGCCCTTGGCCGTGCAGCGCGCACCACCCGGGCAGGGGTTGCGGGGGCTGCACGCGGCGCACTTTCCGTTGTTGCACGCGTGGGCCTCGAAGCCCGGCGCGCCGCACTGACCGCAGTCGACGTCCGCCGCGCAGGTCGAAGGACACTTGGGCGCGCACTTGCTCTGGATGCACACCTCGTTGGGGCCGCACTTCGACGCGTCGCCCGCGGTGCAGCCGACGCACTGGTGGAGCGCCGTGTCGCAGATCTGGTGCTTCGGGTCGCACGCCGCGCAATCGCTCGGACCGTTGCACGAGACCGTGGGGTTTCCCTTCGCGTCGACGTTGCACGTGACGCCGTTGGGTACGCAGTCACCGAACTGTGTGCAGTACTGCCCCGACGGGCACTGGCCGCCGCCGGCGCCGCACGCGACGCATCGGCGCTGCGTAGAATCGCAGAACGTCCGTCCGCCGGTGCAGCCCGCGCAGTGATCGTCCGAGCGACAGCTCGTGTCGAGGCAGGTCCCGCCGTCGGCGCTGACTGGCGGCGCGCTCGTACCGCCAGACTTCCCGCACGCGAGGGCCGTGGCGAGGCCGAGGGTCACGAACGTCACGACCGAAGCGCGAAACATCGGGGTCATCGCCCTTCAGAATGCGCCAAATGCCCGAGCCCACGCAACGACGGCGACACGCATTTCGGACGGGCGCACGAGCGCTATGGTGCCGAAGGCGCGGCCGAGATAGAGAGTGACTCATGCCGAAGGCGCCCCACGCAAAGGCCGCCGCTGCGCCCATCGTGGGCATCGTCATGGGCAGCGACTCCGATTGGGAGACGCTGCGCCCGGCGGCCGAGATCCTCACTCGGTTCGGCGTCCCCTTCGACGTGTCCGTGGCGAGCGCGCATCGCACGCCCGAGCGCATGGTCGCGTATGCGAAGGAGGCCGAGGCGCGTGGGCTCCGCGTCGTCATCGCCGGCGCCGGCGGCGCCGCGCACCTCCCCGGCATGATCGCGTCGCTGACGCCGCTGCCCGTGCTCGGCGTGCCGGTACAATCGCGCGCGCTGTCGGGCGTCGACAGCCTGCTCTCGATCGTCCAGATGCCGGCGGGCGTGCCGACGGCCACGTTCGCCATCGGCCCCGCGGGCGCGACGAACGCGGCCATCTTCGCCCTTCGCATCCTCGCCCTCTCCGACGCGCGCGCGCGTGACGCGGTGGGCACGCTGCGCGAAGAAGGCGCCGCCAAGGCGATGGAGGGCCACGACCGGGTCGCGCGCCACTCGCGCCCGAGCGGCGAGCCCGCGCCCGCGCCCGCCACGCGCGCGGAGGCCACGCCGCGGAAGAAGCGCGGTCGATGAAGACGGTCGGCATCCTCGGCGGCGGACAGCTCGGGACGATGCTCGGCACGGCGATCGCGGACCTCGGCGCGCGCGTCGCGTTCTTCGAGCCGGACCCCGAGGCGCCCGCGGTGAGCCGCTTCGCCGACGTCACCGTCGCGAGCTGGGACGACGCGAGCGCGCTTCGCGCCTTCGCTGCGCGCTGCGACGTGGTGAGCTACGAGATGGAACACGTCACCATCACCGACGCGCTCCGTGAGCTCGCCGCGAAGACGTCGCTCCGCCCGTCGCTGTTGGTGCTCGAGACCACGCAAGATCGCGTCCGCGAGAAGCGACACCTCCGCGCGGCCGGCCTCCCGCACGCGAGCTTCGAGGTCGCCGAGGGCGGGGAAGAGCTCCGCGCGAAGCTCCTCGCCTTCCCTCGCCCGTGCATCGTGAAGACCACGCGCGGCGGCTACGACGGCAAGGGTCAGCTCTTCGTTCGTACCGACGAGGACCTCGCCCGCGCCCTCGCCCTCCCCGACGACGGCACGTACGTGATCGAAGAGGCGCTCGCCCTCACCATGGAGGCGAGCTGCATCGTCGCGCGCGGTCCCGGCACCGAGGTGTGCTTTCCCATCTTCGAGAACAGTCACCGCGATCACATCCTCGACGTGACCGTGCTCCCGGCGCGGGTCGCGCCGCCGGTCGCCGCGGCGATGGATCGGCTCGCGCTGGCCACGGCCCGCAGCCTCGATGTCCACGGCCTGCTCACGGTCGAGTTCTTCTTGGCCGATCCCAAGGGGCTGCGCTCTCCCGCCGTCGTGGAAGCGGGCACCGCGATCCTCGTCAACGAGCTCGCGCCGCGCCCCCACAACTCCGGGCACGTGACCCGCAAGGCGTGCACCGCGAGCCAGTTCGAGGTCTTGGCGCGCCTCCTCCTCGACCTCCCGGTGACGGCGCCGACGCTCCTCTCGAAGGATGCATACTGCATGGGCAACCTGCTCGGCGACGTCTGGCTTGCCCAGGCCGCCGCCCTCGGTCGGCCGGCAACAAGCGAGCTCGACCTCCGCTGCCTCGCCGACTTTCCGGACGTCCTCGAGGTCGTGCTCTACGGAAAAGCCGAGGCGCGGGCCAAGCGGAAAATGGGCCATTTCACGTGCCGCGCCGGCCGGCCGGACGAGGCGCTGGCCCGGGCGAGGGCCTTTCGCGACGCGCTCGAGCGCCGCGGCTGAGGCGCGAGCGGGCCGCTTTGGGCGGAGATGTGCAGGCGCCCCGCTTTGGCGCTAAGCTCTCTGTCGATGTCGATGGTTCGCTTGGGCTTCGCGACGGCGCTCGCCGTGCTCCTCGTGGCGTGCGGTCGTGAAGCGCCTCCGCGCGCCGACCTCTCGCCGAAACCGGTGTACGTCCCCACCGAGACGGCGCCGCCCCGAGCGGCGGCTGCGCAGCTCGCGCCGGCAGCGCAGGGCGAGGTGCTCGTGGAAGGTCGCCAGGCGCGCGTGAAGCCGTCGCTCGAGCACGAGCGCAAGGTCGACGAGGCGCGCCGCGCCGTCGACGTGACGATCTACGGCGCCTCGTGGTGCCCGTCCTGCCGGCAGGCGCGCGCATGGCTCGACGCGCACGGCATGGCCTACCAGGAGCGCGACATCGATCGCAGCGAAGAAGCGAGCCGCGCCGCGCGCCGCTTGAACCCCGCCGGCACCATCCCCGTCATCGACATCGAAGGCGACGTGCTCGTGGGCTTCGCGCCCGAAGCGCTCGACCGCACCATTCGCAAGAAGGCCGAGCTCAAGATCAACTGAGCGACCCCACGTCGCTCGGTGCGACGTGGCGCGGCTCGTCGCTCGACGTCACTTCGCGAGGGCGGCTTCGATGTCGGCTTTGATCTTCGACGCGAACGGCTCCACGCCCGGGTTCGACCCGGCCGCGTAGCGGTGGATGACCTTGCCGTCTCGTCCGACCAAGAACTTGGCGAAGTTCCACTCGATGTCCCCCGTGGGATCGCCCGCGGGAAGCGGCTGCGCCTTGAGCCACTTGTAGATCGGATCGGCACCCGCGCCGTTGACCTCGAGCTTGGCGAACATGGGGAACGTGATGTGGTACTGCTGCGTGCAGAACGTGCTGATCTCCTGCGCGGTGCCGGACTCCTGCGCACCGAACTGATTGCAGGGGAAGCCGAGGATGACGAGGCCCTGGTCGCGGTACGTCTCCCAGAGCGCTTGAAGCGGCGCGTACTGCGGCGTGTTGCCGCAGTGGGAGGCGACGTTGACGTAGAGCGTGACCTTCTTCTCGAAGGAGCACATCGACACGTTCATGTCCCCCGCGAGGTTCATCGCGCTGTACTGGTAGACCTCGTTCGCACCCGGCGCCGGCGTGCAGGACGTCACGAGGCCGGCATCGAACGTCCCCGGGTCGGGCGGGAGCGGGGTACCTGCGTCCTTCTTCACGGGCGGAGTGCCCGTACCTGGGTCCGTGCTCGAAGTGGCGGTGGCCGACGCGCTCGGTCCGCCGCTCACGTTGCTCGCGCTGTCCCCCGTCGTAGTCGACGAGCACGCCGCGAGAGCCGCCAAACCCGACACGGTCGCAAGAAGAACGAGACTACGCATCCGCCACTCCTCCTCGTCGAGCTACGCGGCACCTTCGACTTCGGACGCATCGCTCGACGCGCCCATCGGTGCCGGCTCGGAGCTTCAATGTCGCATGCACCACCCCACGCGGCCAGCGTTCGGGGCGCACGGCGCGACGAACGACACGCGCACACATGGATCGTGCATGCACCGGCGCGAAGGCGCGATCACGAGACTGCAACGTTAAGCGACGCGACTCATGTAAAGTTGCAACGCCAACCATGAACCTCGAACAGTTGCAGCGACTGCTCGCCGCAGGTGTCCAGCACGGGGCGAGCGACATCCACCTCCGCGTCGGCGATCCGCCCGTCTACCGCGTGCGCGGTACGTTGGCTCCGCTCAAATACGATCGCCTGACGCCGACCGACACACTGGCGATCACCACGCTGATCATCCAGGACCCGGACGTTCGCGCCAAGCTCGACACGCTCCAGGAATACGACACGAGCTACTCGATCCCTGGGATCGCACGCTTCCGCGTGAACGTGCACCGGCAGCGCGGATCGCTCTCACTCGTGCTCCGCATCATTCCGCAGGAGATCCCCACCATCGAGGGGCTCGGCATCCCGCCGGTCATCCGCGCCATCGCAGAGAACGAGCGCGGGCTCGTGCTCGTCACCGGTGCCACTGGCTCGGGCAAGTCGTCGACGCTCGCCGCGATGATCCGGCACATCAACGAAACGCGGCGCGTCCACATCGTCACGATCGAAGATCCGATCGAGTTCTTGCACCCGAACCAGAAGGCTTCGATCACGCAGCGCGAGGTCGGCCTCGACACGAAGAACTTCAACATCGCTCTCCGCGCCGCGCTTCGTCAGGATCCGGACGTCATCCTCGTCGGCGAGATCCGCGACGCCGAGTCCGTCGACATCGCGCTCAAAGCGTCCGAGACCGGTCACATGGTCTTCTCGACCGTCCACACCACCGACGCCGCCAAGACCATCGGCCGCATCCTCGCCATGTTCCCGCCCGAAGAGCAGGACGTGGTGCGCATCCGCCTCGCCGACAGCTTGAAGGCCACCATCTCGCAGCGCCTCCTCCCCCGCACCGACGGCAAAGGTCGCGTCGTGGCGGCGGAGATCATGGTCGTGACCGGCACCGTGCAGGACTACCTGCGCGATCCCACCAAGGCCTCCGGCGTGCGCGACCTCATCGAGAAGGGCCGCGCGCAATACGGCATGCAGTCGTTCGACCAGCACCTCGTCGATCTCTACAAGGGCGGCCTCATCTCGCTCGAGACCGCGATGGCCGCGGCGAGCAACCCAGCCGACTTCCAGCGCAACCTCTCGTTCGAGTGACGACGCGCGCGCGTCAGCGCCGAGAGGAAGGCGGCGTCGGCGCGCTCGCGGACAGCGCCGCGATGGAGTCCTCGAGCTCCGTCGTCCCCCGCATGCATCCGTAGCAGTCGCCGGTGCCCAAGAACCCGCACCCTCGCGTGCGCCGATAGGTCAAGAGCACCGCGAGGGCACGCGCGTCGCCGGTGGTGCGCGCGCGCGCGAGGAGAGCGCGTCGCTCGGGGCACGTCTTCGCGTCGCGGAGATCGAGCACGACGAGCGCAGCCGGCGAAGCGTGAGCCCGCACGTCCGGCTTCTTCAGGCTGCGCTGATAGCGCGCGCGCGCGGCGCCGGGCTTGGCTTGCTCGGCCTTCTCGATGATGAGATCGACGCCGCGCGCGCCCAGCGGGCCTTCGAGGATCGCCAGCGCGCCGTCGGCGACGTCGGGATCGGGGCTGTCGAGGAGCGAATCGAGCGCGCGAAGCATCTCGTCGTCGACGGCGGCGCCCGCGTCGATGCGGGCCAAGCGAGCGAGCGCCGCCATCGCCTCGGCCGCCTTTCCGCCCTCCATGAAGGAGCGAACGAGCTCACGGGGCACGCGCGGATCGTCGGGGAATTCGCGCTCGAGCTCGACGAGCGCGGGAGCGCCGGTCTTGGCAGCGGCCTTGAGGCGGGCCTCGGAGAGCTTCGGCGCGAGCGCCTTGAGCCACGAGCCATCGTCGCGCGTCGACGCACCGCCGTCGGCTCCGGTGCCGACGTGCCCGTGTCGATCGTGCGACGGGCGAAGCGCGAGCCAGCCCAGGAAGAAGACGAGGAGCGCGCCGCCTGCGACCACGGCGCCGAGGCGGCGCCGGTCTTTCATGAGCACGGGGATCGCCGCGCGGACGATCGCGAGCGGCTTGGGCGGGGCGGCCGCGAGCAGCGGATCGGACTGCACCGTCGCCGCGCGCGAGACGTCGGCCTGCGTTCGCGCGCTCGCAGTGGGCCCGCGCAGCTCAGTGCCCGTGGGGACGACACGCACGCGATCTTCCGACGGTGCTCCGTCGGCCGGCGCGGCAGCGAACGCGGCGAGCTCGGTGGCCACCTCCTCCGCCGTCGCGGGGCGCTCCTCGCGCTTCTTCGCGAGGAGCCGCATCACGAGCGTCTCGAGCGCCGGGGGAACGGAGACCTCTGGCGCGCGCACCGAGATCGGCGCGGGCGCCTCCGAGACGTGCTTGGTGAGGAGCACGATGGGGCTGTCGGCCTCGAACGGGCGATGCCCGCTCAGCATCTCGTACAGCGTGACGCCGAGCGCGTAGAGGTCGGCGCGACCATCGACGGCCTCGCCCATCGCCTGCTCGGGCGCCATGTACTCGGGCGTGCCGAACACCGCTCCGACCTGGGTCAGCACCTTGCCGCCATCCGGAGACATCCCGGCCGACACCTTCGCGATGCCGAAGTCGAGCACCTTGACGGTGTCGTCCTCCGCCGGCGGCGACGTGGCGAGCGCCCCCGAGGCGGTCGCGGTCGCCGGTCCCTCGCGTCGCACGAGCATCACGTTGTCGGGCTTCAGATCGCGGTGCACGATGCCGAGTGAATGCGCGCGCGCGAGCGCGCTGGCGATTTGGGCGCCGATTCGCGCTGCGCGGCGTGGCGTGAAGCGCCGCTCGACAGCGAGCGCCTCGCGCAAGCTCCGCCCTTCGACGTACTCGAGCACCAAGAAAAACGCGCCGTTCGGTAATCGACCGAAGTCGGTCGCCGCGACCACGTTGGGGTGCTCGATGTGCGCGGCAGCCATCGCTTCGCGCTCGAAGCGCGCGACGATGTCCCCGCGCCCCGAGAGCTCCGGCAGGAGCACTTTGAGCGCCACGCGCTTGCGCATGTGGACGTGCGTCGCGCGGTATACGGCCCCCATCGCGCCCTGCCCGAGCAGCTCCTCGACGCGATAGCGATCGGAGACGACCGTACCGGGGGCGAGGGAATCGTCGGGGACGCTCATGGGTAAGACCGCCCGCGCAGGGGCGTGGGCGTTCTCTTAATACCGCGAACGGGCT
Organism: Polyangiaceae bacterium; assembly: GCA_044224815.1. Classification (GTDB taxonomy): domain Bacteria; phylum Myxococcota_A; class Polyangia; order Polyangiales; family Polyangiaceae; genus JADJCA01. The sequence continues at coordinate 8,571 of JBGAJR010000062.1, read as the reverse complement.
CCGATCGGTGACGACGTGCGCTACGGCGCGTCCGTGCCGCCACGCGAACCGTGGCAGACGACGCGCGTTGTGCTACTGGCGGATGACATGCTTCGGTGGTCGATCGCGCTCGCCCTGCCGCTCGCTCTCGCGATGGCCGGCTGCGCGTCGCTCTGGGGCATCGGCGATTTGCCCAGCCTCGTCACGGACGGCGGCGTCGATGCGGCCATCGACGGGCCCGTCGACGCTGGGCCGCGCTTCTGCTCCACGCTTACGCCCAAGCCCGACTTCTGCGCCGACTTCGACGACGAGAGCGAGCCGCTGCTCGCGGGCTTCGACAACGGGCAGGCCTCGCCCGACCCATTCATGACCGGCGGCGCGACGATCGAGGACGGACGAACCACGTTCTTCTCGGCCCCCCGAGCGGCAGCGATCACCGTGCCGGCGCTGATCGATCCTCACAAGGCCGCGGCCGGCCTGGTCCGCTCTTTCGCGGCGCCGCCCAAGAGCCTCTTGCTCGAGTTCGCGATGCGCATCGAGACCGAGGAGTTCCCCGACCCGAGCCGCAACATCGGGCTCGTGGTCCTCACCTTCCCCAAAGGTCAGATGGCCATCTTTCGCGACAACGAAGGGATCTTCCTCGGGATGACCGACGACGTAGCGTCGGAGAAGAAGGCCAAGTCCAAGGTGGCGGTGCCGGTCGGGCAATGGAAGCGCATCGGCCTCGTCGTCGTCGACCGTGACACCGACCACGGCACGGTCGCGATGGAGGTCGACGGCACGCAAGCCGCCGAGCTCCCGCTCGGGACCATCTTCATGAGCGAGGTCGGACGCACGTACTTGGGCGTCGGCGCCCTCGGCGCCACGGGCAACCTCGGAGTCTTCAAGGTCGCGATCGACAACGTGTGGATGAACCTGCGCTGACGCGGCGGCGCCGCGCGACGAGAGCGTAGGCCAGAGAGAGCGCGGCGAGCACCCACGCGGCGGCAGGCGCGCGTGCCCCGGTCGCCGCGCATCCAGGCACGCTGGTCGGCGCGCCCAGCGCAGGCGACGGGGCATCCGTCGCGGCATCGGCGCTCCCGGGCCCGAGCGCTGACGGATGGGCGATCCAGTCCGGCGCGTCCCCGCCGACGGTCTCGGCGGCCGCGCGCACGGCCGCGGCCACGAACGGCCGGAGCGCATCCATGCGCGTGTAGATTGCACGTTCGCACCGCGTCCCGTCGGCGCTCGCGCCACCGCGAGAGAAGACGCCGAGGAGGAGTGGCTTCGCTCCAGCGAGCGTGGGCGTCGCGAACAGGCCCGCGCCGCTGTCGCCCGAACAGGTGCCGTCGCCGGCGAGGAGCTCGCGGGCGCTCGCGAGGCGCGAGCCGCAGTCACGGACCGGATCGCCGGGCACGCATGCGACGGGCACGTCTCGAACGCGGCGACGGCCGGCGCTCCCGGCTGACGCATCACCGGGCGCGCTCGCGCCGTAGCCGATGACGGTCGTGGTCGTGCCGACGTCGGCCGCGAGGACCGAGGTCGCGGGCTCGGCTACTGGGACGCCCTCCACCGGCGTCTCCAAGACGAGCAGCGCGACGTCATTGCCGCAGAAGGTCGATCCGTCGGGCGTCACGACGGCAGCGACGCGATGCCACTCCGCCGCGGACGAGAAGGCGGCGTCGGTCGTGACCCAGGAAGCGCGCGGCGCGCGCGTGAGGCCTGTGAACCGGGACTGCGCGCAGTCGACCGGTCCGGGCGACGGAGCGTCAAAGCAATGACGGGCCGTCACGACGACCGACTTCGCCACCAGCGTGCCCGAGCAGATGCCCGCGCACGCGTCCCCTTCCCGGCCCACGCACACGCCGAGCGCGAAGCGGTGATCGGCGTCGTCGGATCCGCCTTGAATCGCGGCGTGGACCGTTTGCGTGATCCCCGGCGTCGCCTCGTCGGTCTGGCCACACGCCACCGCCATCGCGATGACGATGCAAAGCGCCCGTCGGCCCATGCGAGAGCTCGCTGCACGTCGCGCACCGACCGCACGACGACGACGACGTTCTGCTCAAGGTTCGGCGACTCGGCCCGTTTTACCTCCCGTGGGCGCGCCGTGAGGTCTGCGGTGAGCGTCAAAAAGTTCGGGGCGGAGCGTGGCACGCGCATCGCATCCCGGGGGCTCCGGCTCGTTTGAAGAGGAACGGAAGGGACAATCGATGCGAACTGCCATTTCCAGATCGGTTTGGTTCGGGATTCTCGGCGCGGTCGGGATCACCGCAGCCATCGCGGCGTGCTCCGACACGAGCGGTCGCGGCGGGCTCTTCGGGTCACTGACACAAGGACCGACCGCACGTGAGCCTCTGCCCCCGGGCGCGGATCCGATCGAAGGGCTCGACCCCGAGCAATTGAAGGCGCTGTCGTCGGCCCCCGCGTTCGACTCGTCGAGCGGCGTCTTGACCATCACGATGGCTCCCGGTGAGCTCGGAATGGTTTCGCTGCGCTCGCTCGACAACGCGATCATCGTCAACGGCGTCCAGGCCGTCGACACGGTTCCGTCCACGCCCGTCCCCGCGACGTCGACCAACGTCGTCAGCATCGTCGTCGTCGAATCGGCGCTCGACGCCGGAGTGGACGCGAGCACGCTCACGACGGAGTTCATCGTCGACTATACGAACGGTGTCTTCGCCAAGGGCCTGTCGGGCGGCACGGGCGGCATCGGCGTCACCTTCTCCGGCGCGGAGCCCACGCTCCTCGGCGTCAAGGGCACCTCGGGCGCCGACAACATGACGTTCGGCTCCACGGCCGCCAACGTGAACGGCGACGGCTACGCGGACATCACCTGGGGCTCGAGCGCCAACGGCGGCGTCGGCACCTTCGTCGTCTCGATGGGCGCCGGTGACGACACGTTCTACGCGGGCGGCGACTCCACTACCGGCGGCGCGCGCTTCAACAACGACGCGCCGCCCAACCCGGTCACCGGCTACGCGGCCGGCGTGTTCGTGTACGGCGGTGGCGGCAACGACACGTTCGCGCAGGGCGCGACGCCGACTCCTTACGAGACCATCTATGGCGGCGGCCAGGCCGGGGACACGGTCGATTACTCCCAGCGCACGACGGGCGTCGACGTGACGCTCAGCGTTCCGGGCATTCCGTCGACGGTGAGCGGCAACTGCGCGGCGCCGTCTGCAGACGCCGCCGCAGACGCGAGCCTTCCGACGGGCGTCGGATGCGCGACCGACGAGTTCGACGACATCAAGAACGACGTCTTCGTCGTCAACGGCGGTAGCGGCGACGACTTCCTCACCGCCTCGCCGACGGCGATCATCGCGGTCGTGGCCGGCTCGTCGGACGCAGGCACAGACTCCGGCGCCGACGCGGGCGACGCGGGTCGCGCGGATGCGGGCGACGCCGGTCGCGCCGACTCCGGCGCCGACGCGGGCGACGCGGGTCGAGCCGACGCGGGCGACGCAGGCCGCGCCGACGCGGGCTCCGACGCGGGCTCCGACGCCGGGCCGCCTGCCGCGCAGGCGGGCAGCAGCGTCGTCTTCAACGGCGGCGCAGGCAACGACACGCTCACGCCCTACGGCGGACCGTTCGTGATGAACGGCGGCGCGGGCAACGACACGTTCCTCATGGGCGCGGACGGCGATCCGCACGGCGCCGGTCGCTTGAACGGCGGCAGCGGCGTCGACTACGCGGACTTCGGTCAGCGCACCGCGGCGCTCAAGATCACGATGGACGGGACGACCAAGAGCGGCACGACGTCGAGCGGCGTGGTCACCGAGAACCTCATCATCTCGGCCGACATCGAGAACGTGCACGGCGGCGCGGGCGCCGACAACATCACGGGCAACGCGCTCGACAACGTCATCAACGGCGGCCCCGGCGCCGACACGATGACCGGCGGCGGCGGCAACGATACCGTCGACTACAGCGACGCGACGGGCCCGGTCTGGGCAGCGCTCGATGGTGTCGCGCACTCGGGTGCATCGTCCACCATCACGCGTAGCTACGGCACGTCGGGAGCGGCGTACACCGACGGCACGTGCACCATCACGTCGAGCGACGAAGGTGACACGATCATGCCCGACATCACGAACCTCGTCGGCAGCCAAGGTGACGACTGCCTCTTCGGTCAGCCCACCGGCTCGGCGTGCCCCGGCATGACCTGCCAGAACAACCTCACCGGTGGTCCGGGCAGCGACATGCTCTTCGGCTATGACGACGACGACGTGCTCGAGGGCTCGGGCGGCGCCGGCGGCGACGGAGCGAGCGACTCCAACTACCTCGACTGCGGCGGCGGCTACGGCAACACGGGCCACAACCTCGGTGTGGTGCCTCCGGGTTACAAGGCGCGGTGCCAGTTCTGACCGCGTTCGACTGACCGACTGAGTCACGAGGGACGGCGATGCGTGCGAGAGCGCGCGTCGCCGTCTTCGTTTTGTCTTCGTCTTGTCGGGGCGGCGACCGATCGCCGACGACATGACGCACGAACGACGACGCCTTGACGACGCACGCGGCAGCATCGACAGCGCGCGCGCGAAACCCACGAGATCTCGCGTTCAGCCCTCCGGCATCGTCGTTGCTTCACTCGCCGAGACGCACTCGGGAGGCACATTCATGCGGATCGCGACGACTGCCATCATCTTGCTCTCGCTCAGTCAGACCACGAGCTGCTCCTCGACGGGAGGCTCGACCGGCACGGGTTCGAACGGTGACGGAACGACTGGCGCGGGTGATCCGACGAATGGCGCGGGCCCGAGCGCGAGCGCGAATCAGCCCGGAAGCGACGCCGGCGCACCGAGCACGTGCACCGCCCCGTGCACGGACGACGCCGGCGGCACGCCGAACCCGGACGGTGGCCCGGCGCTCCCCTCGCTCTCGCTCGTGACGGCCCACCAGTCGGGGCGCGCGGGCGAGGACGTCGTGCTCACCATCGAAGGCTCCGACCCGAACCAGGCCGCGTATGCGATGGAAATCGCGCTCGCCGACGCCGCCAACGCGCCCGTCCAAGCGTTCAAGAGCTGGTCGGGCGTGCCGACCACCGCCAAGCGCGTCGTTCTCTTCGATACGGAGAGCGCGCGGGGCACGACCGACTTCAAGCGCACCGTCACGCTCCGCGGCTTCATGCGCGACAACCCGACGTTGCGCAACGTGACCGGTGCCATCGTCGCCGACGCCGGCCACTCGAACACGATGACCACGACGATCGGCCTCCAGACGGTGCGAAACCTCGGCCAGTCGTGCGATCCGAGCCTCCTGAACGATCGTTGCGCGCCGGGCCTCGCGTGCCCGACCGACACCAAGAAGTGCGCGACGCCGACTCCGCCCGAGCTCACGCAGTTCGCGTACCTCTCGCGTGAGAGCGGCGCCGAGATGCTGTTCGCGGGCGCAGCGCCGGCCGACGATCTCACCGGCCTCCACCTCGAGTTCCTCGACGACACGGGGGCGCCGGTACAAGTCGACATGACCGGAACGCAGGACTACAAGACGAGCTTCGATTTGCCGGTCCTCGGCGCGTCGTCGCACGGCGAGTTCTTCTACGCCATCCAGAGCGCGCCCGCGTTCAGCGCGCTCGTCACGCAGCTCGCGGCGACGCCGCTCGGGAAGAGCGGGCAAGGGACGCGCGTCTTCTCCGTTCTCTCCGCCCCCTCGCCTGCCGCCACCGGCGCGGCGTGCGATCTGCGCGGGTTCGCCACCTGCAGCGCCGACGACTCGTGCATCGCCGGGACGTGCGTCTCGACGATGGCCGCCATCACGAGCGCCGCGACCAAGGCGATGACCGTCGACCCCGCGAAGCGGAAGGACGCGACGGGCTACGCGCACGGAGCCACGCTGTGGGGAGACCCGCCGAGCGACTGCATCCCGGCGGGCGCGCACGGTCTGCCCGAGGGCGCCATCACGCTCCACCTCGCGCACGGCACGCAGTCGCTCACGCTCACGACCGATCGCGAAGAGACGACGGGCAAGGCCGCGCTCTTCGTGCTTCCCGGCGCAGGCGCGAACGTCGATCGCACCGCGCCGCTCGGTTGCGTGAGCGGGTACCCCGCGACGCTGACGCTCTCGAACGTACCGAGCGGCGACTACACGGTGGTCGTCGCCGCGTGGAGCCCGCAAGGCGCAAACTTCGGCCTCACGCTGAAGTGATAGCGGGGGCGCGGGACTCCACGCCCCGCTGCACCGTCACAGGTACGCTACGATTCTGGCGTGTCTGCTCTCGCAAGGTCCGCCCTCGTCGGCGTGACGCTCGCCGTCGCCGCAGCGCTCTTGCTCCTCGACCGGCGCGGCGCTCCCCGCGCGGCGGCGGCCGCGCCCGCCGACTCTGCTTGGCGGCCGGAAGATCCGTTCAAGGTCAAACCGCGCGACGACCGACCAAGGCGAACCGACACGCGGAGCTGCGAGGCGGGCCTGCCCTACCCGAGCGGCTGGGGTGAAGTCCTCGGACGGATGCATGAGCCTTCGCTGTGCACGCCGCGCGGCGGCGCGAGCGTCATTCGGCTCACGGTGATGGCGGCGTTCCTTCCCGAGCTCTCGGTACGCATCGAGCGAAGGGGTGCGCGCGTGGAGCTCACCGCCGTTACGCTCCCCCGCGTTCGGCATCCGGTGCCCGACGCGTCGGTCTACCTCCCGGCGAGTCGGGTGGTTCAGCGATCGCTTTCCGTCGCGGACTGGGACGCGGTGGTCGAACGGATCGCTGCGATCAAGGTCCGCTCGATCGACGGTGCGACGCTCGATGGGCGGTCGTGGATGCTCGAGACCCAGATCGGGAGCCGGTATCGCTTTTTCGATCGGGCCGTCGGCCCGACGCCGGACGATCCGTTCCAAGCCGCGGGCGAGGCCCTTCTCCATCTCGCCAACGGCGACGACGCGCTCGACGGCGCCGTGCCCGACGCCGGCCCACTTCGTGGGTGGCTCGGACCATGAGCGTGGGGCGCGGGGCTGAATCCAGAGGAGCGTGATATCCATGGACGCTCCGACGGGCGGCGAGATGAATCGAGAACCGCTGGTTCGTGATTCGCGTTCTCGCCCGTCCGCCGGAGTACTTTCGAAGCGCTGCATCGTCGAGGGAACCGATGGCAAGGACCGCATCCGGAAAGGTCATCGCGTCGTTCCAGGCTTTCCTTCAGCGGACCGGCGATCTCTCTGACGCTGACATTTTCCGGTACACGAAGGCGCTGCGCGAGAGCCACGTTGGCGAGCCCGACGCGTCGAGCAAGATCTTCCGTCGGCCCGCGGACCACTCGGGTGCGGATGCGACACCCAGCGCGGAAGCGCCGCGCCACGCGACGCTTCAACCGCATGCGGTGGACGCTCCGCAGCTCGCCGCGCTTCGCGCGCGCCACCCTGTCACCCGCGAACCGATCGCTTTCCTGAAGGAGCGCTGGCCGCGGCGAACGAGCTCCCGAAAGAAGAAGTTCGCGCCAGGCTCGAGGCTCTGCAGCGGTACGTCACGACCTGCATCGCGGAGGGGGAGCTCCCTTGCCTCGACGTCCCCGACTTGCATCAGGCGAACGCGCTCTACGACGAGCGCGGCAACGTCTTCATCGGACACGGAGTGCGGCGCATGGCGCTCGATCGCCGCAACGGGGAGCGCGTGATGCGCGTGCTCCTGACGCTCGAGACGGCGCTCACCAACCTGCGTGACGAAACGGTGACGACCAAGCGGGGCCTCTTCTACGAGCACGAAGCCAAGCTCTCCGACCCGAACGCCCATCAGGGCGACAGTGACCGCGCGCTGGCGACCCTGGCCAACCTGATCGGAGTTCGGCGAACGGCGCTCGGCTTCGTCGAAGCGCGGAGAGGCCTCTTGTGGGGCCGACTGGTCGTCCGCATCGGCGAGCAGGTCATCGACGCCTCCCAGCTCGGGCGCGGCGGGCTCGGCATCCCTCGCATCGGGGACGGGAGCGAGATCGTCGGCTCGGACGCGGCCTTCATTCTCGTCGTCGAGAAGCAGGCGATCGGCATCAAGCTCGCGGACGCGAAGGTATGGGAGCGTTTCGGCTGCATCCTCGTTTGCGGCGAAGGCTTCCCTTCCCTGTCGACGCGCGCCTACGTGCGAACGCTGGTCGACACGCTCGGCATCCCGGCCTTCATCTGCGTCGACGGCGACCCGTGGGGCATTCGAGTCGCGCTCACTTACGCCCACGGATCCATCTCGACGGCGCTCGAGACGCCCCGGTTGGCGTGCAACAATGTCTGGTTGGCCGGCGTCTATCCCTCTGAGCTGGACGCGTACTATCACCCGCACTGGTTGATCCGGTTCGAGGAGACCGACTACGAGGCCGCGCGACAATTGATCGAGCACCCATCGCTCGCCTACATCGGCCAGCGGCTCCGCGACGAGATGGCGCTCCTCGTCGAGCGGGGCGCAAAGGCGGAGCTCGATGCCCTCTGCCACGAGCGGCGCCTCATGGACGACTACCTCCCGAAGAAGCTCTTCGACTCCGACCTCGTGAAGCTCTGAGGGCGGAGCCACGGACCACAAAACCCGAGAGGCCCGACGCGTTTCGCATCGAGCCTCTTTGTCGGGGCGAGAGGATTCGAACCTCCGACCCCTAGACCCCCAGTCTAGTGCGCTAACCAGGCTGCGCTACGCCCCGGGTCCCTTCGTGAGGAAGG
>JBGAJR010000116.1:0-6387 GCA_044224815.1 Polyangiaceae bacterium | reverse complement strand
AGTCGCCGCATCGCCGAGCCCGCGGCACGCGCGCTGGGGCTCGTCACCTTCGCGCCGCCGCTCGCGCTTCCCAAGGGGCGCCTCGGGCAAGTGTGGGCCGATCGACTCGACGCCGACCCCGGACACGCATGGCTGCGTGGCCTGATCGCCGACGTCGCCCGGACCGTGTGACGCCTGACGTGGCGGCGCGTGGGCTCATCCCGATCGGCTATGCTGACCCTGCGGTCGGGTGGGCACTCGCTCCGCAAACGATGACCGCGAGCGATCGACTCCTCCGCGCCCTACGCGAGATGCGCGCCCAGGCCGCGGAAGGTGGCCCGCTCGAGGCGCGCCTTCTCGACGTCATCCGCGTCGCGACGGCGAGCGCGACCGTCACGCTTCACCGGCCGCTGGCTGGCGATCCGGGCACTCGGGTGGGGTCGTCCGTCGACGGAGAGGCCACGCGCGTCGAGCGGTCGTTCAGCACTCGCGCCGGAGCCGTGGTGCTCACCCTCGAGCGCGCGCGCGGCGCGTCGTTCGATGCCGACGCCGACGCCATCCTCGAGATCCTCGGCGGCGAGTGCGTGCTCCTCGTCGAGGAGGCGCGCGCGGAGCGTGAGGCGAGGCGACTCCGCGATCAGGTCGAGCTTTTGCGGGCCCTGGCGCGCACTGGCGACAGCGCGCCGGGCGCAGTTCGTGCGGTGGCCGACCGCACCGCGGTCGAGCTCCTGCGCGCCTTCGAGGGCGCGCACGTGCTCATTCACGTCGTCGTCGACGACCACCTCGAGCTCGTCGCGCGCCGTACCGAAGTCGGGACCGAGATGGCCGACGCGCCGGATTGGATCCGCCGGGTTCCACTCGCCGGGCCGACCGCGATGGCCGTAGCCGCGCGAGAGGCGCGCACGGTGAGTCGGCCCATCCGCGAGGTCGCCGAGCCCCGCCAGACGGCGCTCGCGGAGATGGCGATACGCCACATCGTGGTCGTGCCTCTCTCGCTCCATGACGTCGTGGTCGGCACGTTGATGGTGGCGCACCGCAAGGACGAGCCGTGGGAGCTCGAGTCTCTGCGCTTCCTGGAGAGCGTCGCCGTTCAAGTCGGCGTCGAGATCGCCAACGCGCGTGTCCTCGAGGCCGAACGCAGACGCGCGGACGAGCTCGGTCTCGTGAACGAGCTCGGGCGGCTCGTCGGAGAGCACCTCGAGCCGCGCGCCGTGCTGATGACCGCGGCGACCGAGCTCGCCCGCGCCTTGCAGGTCGCGCGCGTGCACGCGCTCCTCGCCGACGATACGCGGACGCGCCTCCTAGGCGTCGCGTGGGCCGACGACCTCGTGGCCGAGATCGAGCTGCCTTTGGAGTCGAGTCACGCGGTCGCGGAGGCGGTTCGCACGCGCGCACCTGTGATCGTTCACGACGCGGAGACCGACGCGCGCACGAACAAGGCCCTCGTCGCGGAGGTCGGAGCCCGCTCCCTGGCGGTGGTACCGCTCGTCACTCGGGGAGCCGCCATCGGCGTCATCGTCGTGGTCGAGACGCGACACCGTCGCCGCTTCTCCGATGCCGAAGTCGCGCGCATCGTCGCCGTCGCCAACGTGGTGGCGCCGGCGGTCACCAACGCGAAGATGTTCGAGGACCTCCGGCGGAGCTACGAGGCACTCGCGCGGGCGCAGGCGGAGCTCGTGACGCACGAACGATTCGCCGCGTTGGGCGAGCTCTCGGCGGTGATCGCCCACGAGGTTCGCAACCCCGTCGCGATCATCTTCAACTCGCTCGCGGAGCTCCGGAGACTCGCGCTCCCGGCGCCGGAGGCCCAGCTCCTCGTCTCGATCATCGATGAGGAGACGGCGCGACTCAATCGCCTGGTCGGTGACCTGCTCGACTTCGTGCGCCCCTATCACGCCCATCCGCGCGAGGCGCGCCTCGACGCGATCGTGGCCGGCGCCGTCGAGGCTGCGCGGCGGGCCGCACGCGATCACGCGATCGCGGTTCGCACCGAGGTGACGTGCCCCGACCGCGCGCTCCACGTGGATGCGACCATGCTCGAGCACGCGCTCATCAACCTCATCGTGAACGCGATCCAAGCGACGCCTGCGGGCAAGGGCGTAACGGTTCGGGCGACGGTCCTCGAGGGCACGGGGCCGCCGCTGCTCTGCTGTGAGGTGGTGGACGATGGCGAGGGGATCGACTCCGAAGTGAGCGCGCGCATGTTCGAGCCGTTCTTCACGACCAAAGCCACCGGAACCGGCCTAGGGCTCGCGCTCGTGCGGCGGCTCGCGACGGCGCTCGGGGGAACGATCGTCGCGAGGAACGCGCCGACGGGTGGCGCCCTCTTCCAGCTCACGATCCCGGTTGTTGGCGAGCCGCGCGACGCGATGGGCTGAAGCGCGCGTAGCGTGGGCGTGGTCGTCGTCTTGGTCGCGACGAGGCTCGGCGCGTCGACGGCCGTCGAAGTCGTCGGACCCGCCTTGCGGATGGGCTGAGCGAGTGCGCCCGAATGCGCGCGATTCGGACGTCGCGCTCGCGAGGTCGCCCAGCGTCTGTATCCTCTCCGTCTTCACAGGCAGGGAGAGACGACATGAACAGCGCGAACGAACCGAAGTGCCCGTTCAACCACGCCGCCGGTGGTGGAACGTCGAATCGTGACTTCTGGCCGAACCAACTGCGGCTCGACATTCTTCGGCAACACTCGGCTCGATCGAACCCGATGGATGCGGGCTTCGACTACGCGAAGGAGTTTCAGTCGCTCGATCTCGCGGCGGTGAAGAAGGACCTCACGGCGCTGATGACGGCGTCCCAGGAGTGGTGGCCGGCGGACTTCGGTCACTACGGCCCGCTCTTCATCCGCATGGCGTGGCACAGCGCGGGGACGTACCGCATCGCGGATGGCCGCGGCGGTGGAGGGAGCGGCACCCAGCGCTTCGCGCCGCTGAGCAGCTGGCCCGACAACGGCAACCTCGACAAGGCGCGCCGCCTGCTCTGGCCGATCAAGCAGAAGTACGGTCACAAGCTGTCATGGGCCGACCTCATGATCCTGGCCGGGAACGTCGCCCTCGAGTCGATGGGATTCAAGACGTTCGGCTTCGGTGGTGGACGCGAAGACGTCTGGGAGCCGGCGGAGGACATCTACTGGGGTGCGGAGAAGACGTGGCTCGGCGATGAGCGTCACACTGGAACGCGCACGCTCGAGAACCCGCTCGGCGCCGTGCAGATGGGCCTCATCTACGTGAATCCGGAGGGGCCGAACGGAAACCCCGATCCGATCGCGGCGGCCAAGGACATCCGCGAGACGTTCGCGCGCATGGCCATGAACGACGAAGAGACCGTCGCGCTCATCGCGGGCGGGCACACGTTCGGCAAAGCGCACGGCGCGGCCGACACGAAGCACGTCGGTCGCGAGCCCGAGGCCGCCGAGCTCGAAGAGCAGGGCCTCGGTTGGAAGAACGCGCACGGCACCGGGAAGGGCGGAGACACCATCACGAGCGGTCTCGAGGTGACGTGGACCACGACGCCCACGCGCTGGAGCAACGATTTCTTCAAGCACTTGTTCACGTACGACTGGGAGCTCACCAAGAGCCCGGCCGGAGCGCACCAGTGGCGGCCCAAAGGCGGAGCGGGCGCGGGCTCCGTGCCCGACGCGCACGACGCGTCGAAGCGGCACGCGCCGACCATGCTCACGACCGATCTGTCGCTTCGATTCGATCCGGCCTACGAGAAGATTTCGCGCCGGTTCTACGAGCACCCGGAGCAGTTCGCCGACGCGTTCGCGCGCGCGTGGTTCAAGCTCACGCATCGCGACATGGGCCCGCGCGCGCGGTACCTCGGCCCCGAGGTCCCGAAAGAGGAGCTCGTGTGGCAAGACCCGGTGCCGCCCGGCGATCATCCGCTCGTCGACGACAAGGACGTCGCCGCGCTCAAGAAGGCGGTGCTCGCGTCGGGGCTCGGCGTCGCCGAGCTCGTGTCGACCGCGTGGGCGTCGGCGTCGACGTTCCGCGGCTCCGACAAGCGCGGCGGCGCGAACGGAGCGCGCATTCGCCTCGCGCCGCAGAAGGACTGGGAGGTCAACCAGCCCAAGGCGCTCGCGGCGGTGCTCGCCAAGCTGGAGAAGGCGCGATCGGAGTTCAACGCCGCGCAGTCGGGCGGCAAGAAGATCTCGCTCGCCGATCTCATCGTGCTCGCGGGCTGCGCGGGCGTCGAAGAAGGCGCACGCAAAGCTGGGCACTCGGTGTCGGTGCCGTTCACGCCGGGTCGCACCGACGCGACCGAGGCGCAGACCGACGTGGAGTCGTTCAAGGTGCTCGAGCCGCTGGCCGACGGCTTCCGCAACTACGAAAAAAACCGGTTCGCCGTGCGCGCCGAGCACATCCTCGTCGATCGCGCGCAGCTCCTCGGGCTCTCGGCCCCGGAGATGACCGTGCTCGTGGGCGGCCTGCGCGTTCTCGGCGCGAACGCCGGCGGCTCGAAGCACGGCGTCTTCACGTCGCGGGTGGGCGCGCTCACCAACGACTTCTTCGTGAGCCTGCTCGACATGGGCACCGCGTGGACACCGACCTCCGACGCCAAGGACACGTTCGAAGGGCGCGATCGCAAGACCGGCGTCGTGAAGTGGACGGCGACGCGCGTCGATCTGGTGTTCGGATCGAGCTCGGAGCTCCGCGCGCTCTCGGAGGTCTACGCCGAGGCGGGCGGCGAAGAGAAGCTCGTTCGCGACTTCGTGGCCGCGTGGACCAAGGTCATGAACCTCGATCGCTTCGACGTTCGCTGAGCCTGCTCCGCTTCAAGTGTAGACATCGCCGAGGAGCCCGCGCTTCTCGGCGATCGTCCACGCGAGGAGGCGTAGCAGCACGGCCCCGGCGTCGAGCGCGTCGAGCGATCGGAGCGGGACCCACTTGCAGTCGCCGTGCGATACGAAGGCGAGGGCGGGCTCGCCGCTCTTCGATTGGCGTGTCGGGTCGAAGAGAATCCAGTTCGAGCCGCACGAGAACGCGCAGCGCACGTCGGCCGGCCGCTTCTTCGCGCGCGAAAGCGCGCGGAGGAAGGTCTGGTTGTCTCCCTCCTCGAGCGCCTCCGGCTCCCACCCGGAGCGGGCGATGCGGCCCGCCGCGTCGACGCCGACGAAGCCGACGGGGCCCGCGCCTGCGTTCCACGTGACGCTGCCGAATACGCGCGCCACCCCGGCGTAGGACTTCGGCACCGCGCGCCCAGGCTTGCGTGGCGGCGTGCACGTCACCACTGTGCGGCCGCACGTGATCTTGGCGCCCCCGCGGCTCTTGGTCACGCCCGTGACGCGCGCCGCGAACGCGTCGACGAGTGTGCGGTCGTCGGGCTTGCGCGCGAGGAACGCGAGGAGCGCAGCGGCCTCCGCGGCCGCGCGACCTCGATCGCCGTCGCTCGGCGCCTCGACAGCGTCGCGCCCGCGCGCTTTCGTTCCGGGTGCCGCGGCAGCTGGCGGCGTGAGCGCGGCCTTGAGTGGCGCGGGGTCGAAGCTCGGGTCGGCGGCTGCGAGGCTCGCGCCGAGCTCGCGCGCGGCCGCCGTGAGCGAGCGGACGAGGTGGATCCTTGCGGCGTCGTCGTCGCCGATCGCCGCGGCGGTCGCGATGACCTCAGCGGCCGCCGCGCGCGCGCGCGCGATGACCCTCGCACGATCCGCCTCGTCCTCGTAGTACGCGAAGAACTCCTCGAGGTCGCTGGGGTCGTTTCCGAAGTTCCGGAATGCGCGTCGCGCGCCGCTCACCGACGACACGAGCGCTTCGATGCGGGCGAAGGGATCGGACATGCGGTGGAAGGTATCGGGAAAGCCGCGTCGCGGTCACGAGCCGTCCTTGCCGCACTTCTTGAAGTAGCCGGCGCAGCACTTCGCGGCGTTGGGCGTGTTTCCGCCGCAGCACTTCGCGAGATAGGTGCATTGCGGGGACGCGGCTACGCCATCGCTCGTCGCGCGGGAGTCGCCAGTGACCGCGCTCGCGGACTCGGCGGCCGCGCACGCGCTCTCGGCGCTCGCGCCTGGCTCATGCGTGGGCGACGACATCGCGGGGAGGGCGGAGACGGCGAGGAGGGAGGCGACGAAGGCGACGGCGGCGACGTGTTGGGCGAGGTTCATTGAAGTTTCCTTTCTCTTCAATGAGACGGCGTGTGGTCGTTCGGCCATCCAGGGGTGTCCGAAAATGCACGGCGCGCCCGCGCTCCTTGTCGCACACCAGGTTCGCTGTGGACGTCATCGCCGCGGCGCTGCGAATCGCAGGCTCGATCTCGCGGGTCGGGCTTATGCTCGTCCGACCATGAGCAAGGTCGTCGAAGCCAAACGCATGCCCGGGCCGCCCGGCTCGCTGAACGCCCTCGCGGCACCGTTCGACTTGGATACGGCGCCGCGCGCCTGCGGACCGTTCGCGATCGCGGGGCATCACAAGACGGCCG
>JBGAJR010000006.1:0-271063 GCA_044224815.1 Polyangiaceae bacterium | reverse complement strand
AGCGGCATCCCGGCCAACGAGATCCTCTGCTCGCTCGCGGACGCGATCGTCCTTCAGAACCTGAGCGTGCTCACGCGCGGCAGCACGCTGAAGCACCGCGTGCTCCTCCTCGGCGGACCGAACACGTACCTTCCGTTCCTCGTCGACTGCTGGCGCCTCCGCATTCCGCAGACGTGGGACGAGCGCGGCTACGCGTACCCGAAGGACATGCCGATCGAAGAGCTCATCTTCGTTCCGCAGAACTCGCAGTACTACGCCGCGTTCGGCGCGGTGATGTACGGCCTCCACGAAGAGGCGTCGGTCGGCGTCCTCGACGCGACGCTCGAAGGCCTCCGTCAGTACATGACCAACGGTCGTAAGGCGCGCCTCGGCGAGTCGGCCGGCCCGCCGCTCTCCAAGACGGAGCGAGAGCTCGAAGAGTTCCGCGAGCTCTACAAGATCCCGCGCTTCCAGCCGATGCCGCTCGAGCGCGGCTCGGTGGTCCGCGCAGTGATCGGCGTCGACGGCGGCAGCACGTCCAGCAAGGCCGTCCTCGTCGATTACGACAGCGGCGAGATCATCGCCAAGGCCTACCAGCTCTCCAAGGGCAACCCCATCGTCGACACCAAGGAGCTCCTCGGGCAGATCCGCGGCTACGTCGAAGACGAGCAGGGCGCGAAGCTCGAGATCATGGGCTTCCAGAGCGACGTGAACATCGTCGAGACCGTCGCGCACATGATGAGCGCGGTGCACTTCTTCGGCGACGTCGACGTCATCTGCGACATCGGCGGGCAGGACATCAAGGTCCTGTTCATGAAGAACGGCGACATCGCCAACTTCCGCCTCTCGAACTCGTGCTCGGCCGGCAACGGCATGCTGCTCCAAGCGACGGCCGCGCAGTTCGGCGTCGACGTGCGCGACTTCGCCGACACGGCGTTCAAGGCCGAGCTCGCGCCCAAGTTCTCGTACGGGTGCGCCGTCTTCCTCGACACCGATCGCGTGAACTTCCAGAAGGAGGGCTTCTCCAAGGAAGAGATGCTCGCCGGTCTCGCGCAGGTGCTGCCCAAGAACGTGTGGCAGTACGTCGTGCAGATCCCGCGCATGGCCGCGCTCGGGAAGAAGTTCGT
This sequence comes from Polyangiaceae bacterium, assembly GCA_044224815.1. Taxonomy (GTDB): domain Bacteria; phylum Myxococcota_A; class Polyangia; order Polyangiales; family Polyangiaceae; genus JADJCA01. The sequence continues at coordinate 269,957 of JBGAJR010000006.1, read as the reverse complement.
GCTGCAAGGCGGCACGCAATACAACCTCGCCGCCGTCAAGGCGCAGGTCGACTACATCAAGGAGCGCGTGCCGGAGGCCGAGGTCTTCGTGCACCCGCACACCGGCGAGGCCGGCGCGATCGGCGCGGCGATGGAGACGCTGCGCGTCGTCAAGCGCAAGCAGTCGTCCACGTACATCGGCCTCCAGGCGACGCTCGACCTCGAGTACACGACCAAGAACGACGAAGAGACCGTGTGTCACTTCTGTCCGAACGAGTGCAAGCGCACGTTCATCGACACGAAGCGCCCCGACGGGACGACGAGCCGCTACATCGCCGGTTTCTCGTGCGAGAAGGGCACCGTCGAGTCGAAGGAGGCGATGCTCGCGCTCGTGGAAGAGCGCAAGGCGATCGCCAAGGAGTTCCCGAACCTCGTCGCCTACGAGGCCAACAAGGCCTTCCAGCACTTCTACAAGTTCGAGCCGCAGCCGGCGCCGAACACGCCGGTCAAGACGGTCGAGGTCCGCAAGGGTCTCTTCGGCACGCGCCGCGTGGAGACCACGCGCCCGTTCAATCGCTCGAGCGAGGAGGCGCAGGCCAAGCGTCGCTCGATCCGCATCGGCATCCCGCGCGTCCTCAACATCTACTCGACGGCGCCGTTCTTCCGGACGTACTTCGAGGCGCTCGGCATCCCCAAGACGAACGTCGTCTTCAGCGACGAGACCACCGAGGAGATGTGGGTCGAGGGCGGCAAGTACGGCTCGATCGATCCGTGCTTCCCGTCGAAGGTCGCGCAGGCGCACATCCACAACCTGCTCTTCGTGCAGCACGAGCCGCCGAAGCGTCCGCTCAAGTACATCTTCTTCCCGTGCCTCACGCACGTGTCGTCGTTCGTCGCCGACACGATGGACAACGCGGCTTGCCCGATCGTGGCCGGCGCGCCCAACGTCATGAAGGCGGCCTTCACCAAGGAGGTCGACTTCTTCGCGACGCGCGGCATCGAGTACCTCGACACGGCGCTCTCGTTCGAAGAGCCCGCGCTCCTCGCGCGCCGCATGTTCGACACGTGGGGGCCGCGGCTCGGCATCACCGAGGACGAGAACGATCACGCCTGCAAGGAAGCGTGGAAGGCGCTCCGGGCGTTCGACAAGGACTGCGAGACCAAGGGTCGCGCGATCCTCGAGACGGTGGAGCACGAGAACCGCATCGCGATCCTCCTCCTCGGTCGTCCGTACCACTCCGATCCGGGCTTGAACCACGGCATCCCGGACGAGTTCCAGGTGCTCGGCTACCCGATTCTATCGGTTCGTTCGATCCCGAAGGATCGCGAGTACCTCGATCGCTTCTACCAAGACGAGCTCAAGCGCGGCGTCATCAAGACACCCCTCGAGCTGAACCACGTCTGGCCGGAGAACTACTCCGTCAACAGCGCCCAGAAGGTCTGGGCGGCGGCGTTTGCCGCACACCACCCGAACGTGGTCGTGCTCGATCTCTCGAGCTTCAAGTGCGGCCACGACGCGCCGACGTACGGCCTCGTCGACTCGATCATCGAGACGAGCAAGACGCCGTACGCCGCGCTCCACGACATCGACGCCAACAAGCCGAGCGGCAGCATCAAGATCCGCGTCAAGACGTACGCCCACGCGCTGAAGCTCCATCAAGAGCGCCTCGAGGACCTCGCGTCCAAGAAGGACGCGCTCGCGCGGTCGATCGATCAGAAGCGCCTCGAGCTCCTGACCCTCAAGGCCGAGCAGCTCGCGGCGCGCCAGACGCCCGACCAGGCGCTCCGCGCCGAGATCGAAGCGCTCCGCGAGAAGATCGCCGCCTACGTTCCGCCGAAGAAGGCTGACGCCACGGTCGAGTCGACCGCGAGCGGCGTCGTGCGCCTCGGCAAGAAGACCGCCGAGGGCATCGTGCGCCTCGATCTCAAGAAACAGCACGCTGAGGCCGCCGAAGCTGGCGCCGCGGAGTGAGCGCCCCGCTCACTTCCGAAACCAAAAGACTCTCCCATCCTGATCTCGAACCGATCGGAGCGACGATGAACGCAGAGACCAAGACCAACGTGCGCCGTCTTCCCCTCATGGACGTGGACCCCGAGGCCGCCCTCAAGGCTTTCGAGGCCGAAGAGCGCAAGCGCCTGGGCCTCCCCGACGAGACCGACCAGTGGATTGAGGACATGGCGAACCTCACGTTCACCAAGCGTGAGAAGAACGACATCACGATGCTCGTCAGCGGTCTCACGATCGCGCACGACCACTTCGTCGAAGGTGCGCTCCGCGGCGTTGGCTACAACACGATGATGATGGACCCGCCGGACAACGCGGCGCTCCAGTACGGCAAAGAGTTCGGCAACCGCGGCCAGTGCAACCCGACGTACTTCACCGTCGGAAACCTCGTGAAGTTCCTTTGTCAGCTCCGCGACAAGGGCATGACGTCGGAAGAGATCGTGAAGAAGTACGTCTTCCTCACGGCCGGCGCGTGCGGTCCGTGCCGCTTCGGCATGTACGTCACCGAGTACCGGAAGGCGCTCCGCGACGCCGGCTTCGACGGCTTCCGCGTCGTCCTCTTCCAGCAGAAGGGCGGCCTCGAGCAGGCGACCGGCGAGGAGTCCGGTCTCGAGCTCAACGCGACCTTCTTCATCGCCATCGTGAAGGCGCTCGTGGCCGGCGACGTGATCAACGCCATCGGCTACCGCATTCGCCCCTACGAAGTGAACCCGGGCGACACCGACAAGGCGCTCGAGCAGGCGAAGAAGATCATCTACAAGGCGCTCCTCGAGCGCACCAACGTGCTCCGCGCCCTCTGGGAGGCGAAGCCGCTCTTCGAGGCCATCCCGGTCAACAAGCTCCAGCCCAAGCCGAAGGTCAGCATCATCGGCGAGTTCTGGGCGATGACCACCGAGGGCGACGGCAACTACCAGCTCCAGCGCTTCCTCGAGTCGGAGGGTGCGGAGGACGACATCCAGCTCGTCACCGCCTGGATCCTCTACACGGTCTGGGAAGTGCGCCGCGACACGTGGGTCCGCAAGGACTTGAAGGCGCAGGACGGTGGCAAGTACGGCCTCAAGGGGCAGGGGACCTTCGGCACCAAGAAGCTCTGGTTCTTGATGGTGCTCGCCGACAAGGCCGTCCGCATGCTCTTCCACACGTTCGCGTATTCGGGCGGCCTCTACGGCTACAAGCTCGCCGACATGGACGCGCTCGCCGAGGTCTCGGACAAGTACTACTCGAACGATCTCCGCGGTGGCGAAGGCCACATGGAGGTCGGCAAGCTCATTCAGAACGTCGTCCACTCGAAGGCGCACATGACGCTCAGCGTGAAGCCGTTCGGCTGCATGCCGAGCGCCGGCGTGTCCGACGGCGTGCAGACGGCGATCGCCGAGAAGTTCCCCGGCACGATCTTCTGCCCGGTCGAGACGAGCGGCGACGGGCGCGTGAACTTCTACTCGCGCGTTCAAATGTTCCTCTTCAAGGCCAAGCAGGCGGCGGCCGCCGAGCTGGAGAAGGCCTTCGAGGAGAACGGCGTCACGCGCGAAGAAGTCGAGGCGTTCGTCGCCGCGCACCCGCGCTACGCGTCGCCGCTCCACAAGGCGCCGCACCGGTATGCCGGTACCGGCGCGGATTTGGTCGCCGAGGTCGCGCCGCTCATCACGATGACCCGCAAGGAGCGCATCGTGGCGCGACTCACCCGTCTCGCCGAGGGTGGGAAGAAGGCGGCCAAGGTCTCGCCGCACATGGTCATCAAGCTCGTGGAGACCGCCAAGCGCGAGGCCCCGAACTTCGCTGCTCGCGTGAAGGAAGACATCGCGGCCCTCCGTGAGGAGCGCGCGGCGAAGAAGAAGTCGGCGCAGACCGAGCAAGTGCTCGCCGCCGAGTAGTGGCGGTCTCGCGGGGGGTCGCCCTCCGAGGGACCACCCGAGAGTCACCACGGCGTGCGGGCGCACCCCTGATCGCCACGAGCACCCCGCGAGATTTCCCTGAAATCCGCGGGGTGCGGCGTCTTCGGCGATGTCGTCCTGTGGTTACACGACGGAATGGCGGTTGCAGTCCATGGACGCATGGCCGCGCTCGCTAGACCCCTCGGATCTTCACCCTTCGCCTCCAACGTCGCTTCGTGCACTCCGCTCGAAGCCCTCTTCACCGACGTCACGAGCCGCGGGCTCGGCGTCTTGCTCCACGCGCTCCTCGCTGCCGAAGCCGACGAGTACGTGTCTCGGTACGCCGGGCTTCGCGATGAGCTCGGCCGCGCGCTCGTCGCGCGGAACGGCGTCGCGCGCACGCGCCTGGTCCCGATCGGACCGGTCACGGTGTGGGTGAGCGCGCCGCGGGTGAACGACCGCCGCGTCATCGAGGGCGATCGTCAGCGCTTCACGAGCGCGCTCTTGCCGCCGAACAAGGCACCCTGCATCGGGCCGGGCGCCCGCCTCGCGAGCGCCTACGCGCAGTTCTTGGCGACCGCCGATCCATCGCTCCTCTTCGTGCATCTGGCGCCCGCAGCGCAACGCTTCGGTGTGAACGAGGTGCGTGAGGCTCTCGCCAACGAGCGCGAGAGCATCCTCTCGGTGAGCTTGGGAGACGTTCGCTTCGAGCGCGTGGTCGCGGCGCGCATGGCGAGCGCACGCCTCTCCGAGGTCGACGAGGGCACGGTGCTCTACGGCATTCGTCCGAGCGGAGGCGTGGAGCTCATCGCGCTCGATCTGTCACACGGCGAGGAGGTGACCGCGCGACTCGTCCGCGAAGCGAACGCGCGCGGCGTCGACACGTCGCGTCTCGTGCTCGAGGGCAGCGAGCGCCCTTCGGCCGTCGTGCCCGCCCGCTAGAGCGTGGCGCTCTTGAGCGCGCTACCGCTCACGCTCGCTCACCCCCAACGCGCTGTCGCAGTCACATGCGCGGGGGGGGACGAGCACGGGCAGGACGGGCGCCGGAGTCCTCTGTGAGGGCGTTGCGTAGCTCCCGGCGGTATGTGGCGCCGCCAGGGGCGAGCTAACCGGAACCGTCGAGCAGAATCGCGTCCCCCCTCAGCTCGATCTCTTCGCCCACGAGCTCGATCGATCTCACGTTGTTGATCGAGTAGCGATGCTCGGGACCCTGCGGCTGCCTGGCAAACAGACCCTGGACGACCTGGTACGCGTTCTCTTCGAGGTAGCGAATCAAGAGGTCGGGCAGCCGCGAGGCAACCGTCGCGAGCGGAGGCCAGCCCAACGCGCGGAGGCGCAGATCCGTTTGGGTTGCGTCGACTCCGTAGCGCCGGTCCTCGTCGGCACACTCCTCGTAGTAGGGCGCTACGGCATCTACGACATCCACGACGCCGACCCGAATGCGATAGGTCCGTAGCGGGAGGCCAAACGTGCTCTTCCCGTATTTCCATTCCCGGAAGTACACGTCGCGGACCTCGACCTGCGCGCCTTCGACCTCGATCTTCATGCTGCTCGTCAGGGAGACCTCCTCAGCCTTGACTCGTCGGCTCTCGGCGTTTCTCGAACCTACCGTGACCGGAGAGCATCTCGGCCCTGACCGGCTCCTCCGTGCGCAGCGCCTCACCCGCACCCTGCGCGCACAGCGCGCGCCAACACGCGGCGCCGGTGCATGGTGCATCGCGCTCGTTCCATCCTGGATCGGCGCCGGGCCACCCCAGGTGAAATTCCCCGCGTGTTCAGGGGCCCGCGGGGTAGGTGAGGGTGGCATCCTTCATGCTGAGACGGGGGCCATGAACCGCTCCCGGCTCCTTGGGCTCACCTCCCTCGCTTTCCTCGCGCTGACCGCCGCCTGCTCCGCCTCGAGCGACGCTTCGGACGAGTCCAACGACAACCTCTTCAGCATCACGGGCGAGCCGCGGAAGCTGAAGTTCACGTCGTACGTCTACGTGAGCGCGAACGCATCCGACCAGGAGATCTACTCCGCGATCAAGCGCATGAACCAGTCGGCGTTCGGCGCGCTCCGTACGGCGAACATCGGCGTCAATACGCGCGAGCTCGCGCCCGGTGGTGGCCTTCCGGACCCCATCGCCTACGTGAAGGACGCTGCGCGCACGCGTCGCGAGCCGGTGAAGGTCATCGATCCGGCGAATCCGAGCGCGCCGCCCAAGGACATGCTGCGCGTCCGCTACACCTACGAGGACGACGCGATCGTCCCCGAGACCGTGCCGCAAGAGCAGAAGATGCGTTCGGCCGTGACCGCTGCGGTCCTCAACGGCAACTACCAGATGCAGTCGGAGCGCGTACTCACCGAATGCACCGAGAACGGCACGCACGATCGCGAGTTCTCGAGCTCGGTTTGGTACGTGTTCAACCCCTCGCTCTCGTCGTGCAAGACGGCGATGAAGACGGAGCAGCAGAAGATCGACGCCGACCGCGCGCAGCTCACCGACAAGAAGACGCAGGTCCCGCTCTCCGAGGTGAATCGTCTGTACGTTCCCGTTCGCGTCGCGCTCAAGAGCACGACCGAGGGCACGGGCCAGGAGCGCCCCGAATACGACCGCCTCTACAAGGGTGGCGTGAAGTCGGGTCGACTCGTCATCGGGATGGTCAACGGCAAGATGGCCGACTGGGCCGCCGGTGAGCAGAAGGAGTCGATCGACGACGACGGCTACGGGATGTACTTCGAGGGGCTCCAGGAGATCTTCAAGGCGCGCAACTTCAAGTTCGTCGCCACCGACCCGCCCGAAGACTTCTCCAAGATGACCGTCAACGGTCAGACGGTGAACGTGCCGGGTGGCTTCATGGACGTCTTCAAGTGGGAGACGGCGAGCTCGGGCTTCCCGACCGGCGTCGACAAGCGCGCGCTTCGCGTCGCGGCCGGCAAGAAGATCGCGAAGCACTGGGTGAAGTTCGAGGCGCCCGTGAAGGTGAAGATCGGCGCCGAGCCCGAGAAGGACGTCGTCATCGAGCTCAACACCTACGTCGAAGCCGAGGGCGGCGACGGCCCGCACCGCAAGGCGCTCAAGGAGAGCGACATCTTCGTCTACAACGGCCACTCGTACATCGGCTACGGGCCGCTCGACCCGAGCCGCTACCACGCCGGCGACCTGCCGCAGTCGTATCAGCTGTTCTTCATCAACGGCTGCGTCTCGTACAACTACTACGAGAAGGACTACATCAGCCTGAAGAACAACAAGACCAAGGACCTCGATCTCATCACCAACGGCCTCGAGAGCTGGGTGAACGGGTCCGGGCCGGCGATGGGGCGCTTCGTCGCGAAGATCATCGATGGCACGCAGGCCGACTACGAGGAGATCCTCAAGGCGGCGCAGTTCGAGGAGAACTGGGGCCACGCCTACGATTGGGGTGACGACGCGCTCCGCGTGATCGACGGCGAGCTCGACAACCAATACAACGCGACCACGACGCCGATCGCCGTTCGTCAGTGAGTCGATGAGGTGCCGCCGCGCTCGATCACGGGCGCGGCGCGCCTAGTCGCTCCAGCAAGAGCTGCCGGAGCGCCGCGACCTCGAACGGCTTCTCGATGCACTCGTTGGGAGTTCGGTCGAGGAATTTGCGCGCCCGCTCGGTGAAGGTGCCGCCCGTCATGAAGATGAACCGGTGCGCGAGCTCGGGGTGCGCGGCGGTGATCTCCTCGAAGAGGTCCATGCCGGTTCGCTCGGGCATCATCAGATCGCAGAGCACCAAGTCGAAGTGCCCGCTCTGGAGTTGCCGCGCCGCCTCGTCGGCGCTGGACGCGACCTCGACTTCGTAGCGGCCACGAAAGAGGCGGCGAATGACGTCGCCGATGCCTTCTTCGTCGTCGACGAACAGGATGCGGCCGGCGGCACCACCCACCGAGGCTGGGCCGGCGGCGCTTCGCTGCGCGGGGCGCACGATTGCCGGGAGCGTCACGGTCATCGTGGTGCCCCGCCCGAGCTCGCTCGCCACGGAGATCTCGCCGCCGCATGCTTGCAGGATCCCGTGCACGATCGACAGACCGAGGCCGGTGCCGATTCCCACCGGTTTGGTGGTGAAGAACGGGTCGAAGATGCGCGAGAGGTTCTCCTTCGGAATGCCCGAGCCCGTGTCGGTCACCGTGATCTCGGCGCGCCCGTCGGGGAGTGAGCGCGCTTCGACGCGCACCTCGTTGTCGTCGGCGCGGCCCTCGGGGATGGACTGGGCGGCGTTCACGATCAAGTTCAAGAAGACCTGACTGAGGCGCGCCTCGTCGGCGAGAACGGCCGGCGCCCCGTCGAGCCGCAGGACCAACCGGGCTCGATGCCGGAGCTCGTGCGCGGCCATCTTGGCAGTGAGCTCGAGCAAGGCCCGAAGGTCCACGGCGGCGACGCGACCTTCCTCCACCCGCGAGAACGCCTTGAGGTCGCGGACGATCACGCGCACGCGATCCGCTCCGTGGCGCGCCTCGCGGAGCGCTTGGAGGAGCTCCTCCTTCTCGGCGAGGTCACTTCGCCCGAGCGTTTCGATGGTGTGGTCTATGTTGCCGAGGACGTAGGTGAGTGGGTTGTTGATCTCGTGCGCAACCCCCGCGGCCAATGTTCCGATGGACGCGAGTCGCTCCCCGAGCATCACGTGGGCGCGCAAGCGGTTGCGTTCCGTCACGTCGCGGGCAACGAGCATGCGAGCGTCGGCGCCGCCGTCGTCGAAGGGCTCGCTCCGCACGATCTCCCACGTCGTTGGCGCGCTGTCAGCGCCTCGGAAGCGGACCTCCGCCACCGCCGACGTCGATTGCCCGGTCGCGAAGTCGAGCAGGACCCGCTTCTGGTCGGCCTCCATCACGGCGTCGAGGCTCTTGCCGATCAAAGCCTCTCGCGTCGTGCGCGCGGCGGTCGCCCACGCCGCGTTCGCGAAGACGATCGTCTCGTCGCGCAGGATGGCGATCGCGTCGGGGTTCCGTTCGATGAGATCGCGGGCGCGTCGCTGCGCCGCGTGCATGGCATCGACCGTCGTGACGAGCCGCGCGCGCGCGCCTGCCGACGCCCAGTGCTCGCGAAAGACGGCGCGGCCGAGGACGAGCGCGTACGCCGACTGCACGATGGCGAGGACGAGGATCGTGTGGTGCCCAACGGCGGTCGCCGCGGCGACGGGCGGCACGACGAGGCAGGCCGCGGTCGCGAAGAGGAGCGATGGCCAGGCGGCGAAGGTGTGCGTGATGCCGGCCAGGAGCCCGGACAGCGCGAGCAGCATGAGCCACGTCGAAGTGGTGAGCCCGCGCGAGAGGAGCGCCGCGGCGACGTAGACGGCGAAGAGAGCCGTGCGCGCCACGATGAGCGAGAAGAAGCCCTGCTGCCAACGCGTGGACATTCCTCCTCGCGGCCGGAGCGCCGTGACGTGCACGGCGACGCAGCCGAACAGACCGAAGGGGACGACGAGCGACCCGGCGCCGAGGCGGCCCGCGACCATGTCGGCGATCACGAATCCCGACCCGACCAAGGCGTAGACGACGCTCCCCTCGGCCGCTCGTCGCCAGATGAGGCGGAGCGTCTCGTCGCGGAGGCTCGCCATCTGTTCGGGCGATACGCCCTCGAGCTCTTCGGGTCCCAAGCGCATCCACAAGGATGGAACGGCACCTCCTCGCGCCTCGCCAGCGAAAGGTACGTGGCGTCGGGCGGTCCCCAGGTGGGGTGGTGGCGTGCCCTGTCGGTCAGGCGAGGAGGTCGCGCGCGATACGTGCAATCTGTACTTCGTCCGTACCGCCGCCGATCTGAAGGAGTTTTGCGTCGCGGGCCATCATCTCGACGACGCTGCCTGACATGTAGCCCGCCCCACCCATGATCTGCACGGCTTCCATCGCGCACTCGGTGGCCGTGCGCGCGGCGTAGAGCTTGGCCGCGCTCGCTTCGGTCGGTGAAAGCGGCGTCCCCAAGGTCTCGGCCTCGATCTGACGCAGGAAGAGCGCCCCCAGTGTGCGCTCGGCGACGTACATGCGCGCGATCTTGTCCTGCACGAGCTGGAGCTCGGCGATGGGGCGGCCCCACTGCACGCGAGCCTTGGCGTAACGGATGCTCTCTTCGAGGCAGCGCTCGACGATTCCGAGCGCCATCGGCACCATCGCGAAGCGCTCGGAGGTGAGCGACGCCTTGGCCGCGGCGCGGGCGCTCGGGTCCGGCTCGTCGGCGCCGCTACCGCTCAAGCGCCTATCGGCGGGGAGCGGCACGTCGTCCAAGAAGAGCTCGCCGGTGGGCGAGGCGTGCATCCCCATCTTGCGCATGGCGGGACCGGTCGCGACGCCGCGATCGTCGCGCGCCACGAGGAAAGCGCTCACGCGCCCGTCGTCGGTCTTCGCGAACACGACGAATCGATCCGCGTGCGGCGCGTTGGTGATGAACGTCTTCTGGCCGCTCAAGCGGTAGCCGTCGCCGTCGCTCCGCGCGCGCGTTTGCATCGATCCGAACGCGTCAGAGCCGGCGCCGGGCTCGGTGAGCGCCCACGCGCCGATCGACGCGAACGAAAGAACCGGGGTCGCCCACGTGGCGATCTGCGTCGCCGTGCCGCGCGCGAGCACCGCGCCGCCATAGAGGCCGATGCTGGCTCCGAAGGCGAGCGCGAAGCCGGGGGAGTGCCGTGAGAGCTCGAGCATCACAATCGAGAAGAGCCGCGCCACCCGACCGCCGAAAGGGCGCCGCTGTCCGGTTCGGTCGCCGCCGTCGCCGTCGCTGCCGGTCGTCGCGGCGAGGACGTCGGCCAGGCCGAAGGCCCGCGCGAATTCCGACATGATCGGGTAGGGGAGCATCTCTCCCCGATCGAGCGGAGTCACGACGGGCGCGAGGCGCTTGTCGCAAAAAGCACGCACCGCGGCGCGAACCAGACGGTCTTCCTCGGAGAGATCGAGCATCGCGCTATAGTACCTTCCCCGTCCTCACCGATGAGCATCGACGACCGAGACATCAACCTGAAGGCGATCCCCGCGGACGTCCTCGCGCTTTGCAATCGCCTCAAGTCGCACGGAAAGCGCGGCTGGATCGTGGGCGGCTGCGTGCGCGACCTCCTCCTCGGTCGCACGGTGGCCGACTGGGACGTCGCCACCGACGCCCGGCCCGACGAGGTGATGAAGATCTTCCCGAAGACGGTGCCGACCGGCATCGCGCACGGGACCGTGACCGTTCTCTTGAATCACACGCCGTACGAGGTGACGACGCTCCGCGGCGAGACCACGTATTCGGACGGGCGGCGCCCGGACGCGGTGCACTTCGTCGACGACATCAGCGCCGACCTCGCGCGCCGCGACTTCACCATCAACGCCATCGCCATCGATCCGACGAGCGGTCACGTCATCGATCCTTGGGGCGGCCGCGAGGATCTCAAGCGCCGGACCCTTCGCGCCGTGGGGAACCCCATCGAGCGCTTCTCGGAGGACGGTCTGCGCGTTCTTCGCGCCGCGCGCTTCGTGGCCACGCTGGAGCTCGATCTCGATCCGGCGACCCACGCCGCGATCCAGCCCACGCTCGCCACTTATCGCAAGGTGAGCGCCGAGCGCGTGCGCGACGAGTGGGTGAAGGCCATGAAGGCCAAGCGGCCCTCGCGCGCGTTCGAGGTGATGCGCGAGAGCGGCATCTTGGGCGTCACGTGCCCGGAGCTCATGGAGAGCGTCGGGGTCGAGCAGAACAAGCACCACGCGTTCGACGTGTGGGGCCACGCCATGGCCTGCCTCGACGCGTGCGTGGGCGACCCCATCTTGCGGATGGGCGCCCTCCTCCACGACGTCGGCAAACCGCGATCGCGTGCCTTCAGCGACAAGACGCAAGACTGGACGTTCTACGATCACGAGCGCATCGGCGCTGAGATCGCTGAGCCCATCGTCACGCGCCTCCGCTTCTCCAACGAGGAGCGCGAGCGCATCGTGGCGCTCGTTCGCCATCATTTGTTCCACTACACGGCGGAGTGGAACGACGCGACGGTTCGGCGATGGATCCGACGCGTCGGACGCGAGCGCGTCGAGGACCTCTACGTGCTGAACGAGGCGGACGTACGCGGCAAGGGCCGCGAAGTTTCCGACGATCTCGACGCGTTGGCGGGGCTGAAGGCCCACGTCGCGCGCGTGATCGCCGCCGGCGACGCCCTCAGCGTGCGCGATCTGAAGATCGGCGGACGCGACCTCATCACCGAGCTCGCGCTGAAGCCCGGACCGATCATGGGCGAGCTCCTGTCCGCGCTCCTCGAGGAAGTCTTGGTCGATCCGTCCCAAAACGAGCGCGAGAAGCTCCTCGCGCGGGCGGCGGCCCTCTTGGCGGCGCGCGCAGACGGTACGCCCACGACCTGAGCGGGGCGTCGTACGTCAGTTCGAGGTCCAGCGCCGGCGTGGGCCCACGTCGCAGTGCACGAACCGGTCGTTCTCCGTCGGGTAGACGCCGACGCCGCCGTCCCAACCGAGGCTCCGCACGAGCGCCTCCAGCTCGGCGGGCGCGACCGGCGCGTCTTGACCGTCGGGAACGACGCGGAAGTCGACCGCATGGCCGAGGCTGTGCTGACTGTGCGACGCGACGTGATGCCCCTTCTTGCGGAGGCGCTCGTTCAGCTTGGGGCTGCGAAATCCGCTCACGAGCTCGAGCCGTGCGTACGGGTAGCGAGCGGCGACGGCGCGCAATAGGTCGAGGAGGCGCGGATCGAGCGCGCGCGTCTCGCCCGTCGTTCGGTCGGCGAGGAGCGCCGCGAAGCGCTCGGCCGTCGGCTCGTTCGGCGCGAGGGCGACCCGCTCCGCGGTGTGAACCTGCACGAGGGTGGCCAGGAGCGGCGCCGGGCTCGGGGCGTCCGCGTCGGCGGCCTTCTTCACGGCGCGGCGGCTGCCGAGCGGGACCTCGGGCTCGGCGGCGAGCGGCATGCTGACCGAAGCGACGGCGAGCGCGGCGAGGACCAGCGTCGTCGCGTGGAGCAGCGTCGCTTTCCCGGCCATCGGTAGGACCGTAGCGCGGACGGGCTTGACGGGCGAGATCCGCCCTGAGACCTTCGGAAGGTGAGCGAACGTATCCTCGAAACCGGTGAATGGAAGCGGGCCCGCACCGAGGGTCCCAAGCTCGCCTACTCGGCCGTGTACGCCGACTCGCCGCGCGGGGTGCTCGCCATCATCCACGGCTACGCCGATCACTCGGCGCGATACGCCATGGCCATGCGCGCCTTCGCCGACAAGGGCATCTCGTGCGTGGGCATCGACCTCCGCGGGCACGGGCACTCGGGCGGCGAGCGCGGTCACGCGCTCCGGTTCGACGAATACTTGGATGATGCACGCGAGCTCGTGGCGCTCGTCGACGCCAAGGTGCCGGTCGTGCCGCGCTTCCTGCTCGGGCATAGCTTCGGCGGCGTCGTCGCGGTGAAGACGATCCTCGCCAAGATCGGGAGCTTCGAGGCGCTCGCGCTCTCCGACCCGTACATCGGGCTCGCGCTCGAGGTTCCGGCGCTCAAGATCCTCGCCGGCAAGATTGCTTCGACGATCGTCCCCGGGCTCGGCTTGCCGTCCGGCCTCACGGGCGCGCAGATGACCAACGACGCGGCGGCCGCGCGCGCGTACGACGAGGACCCGCTCGTCTTCAAGAACGTGCGCGCTCGCTGGTTCACCGAGACCGTGGCCGCGCAGGGCGAGATCCTCGCCCGCGCTTCGGAGATCACGCTGCCGCTCTTCGTATCGTTCGGCGGCGCGGACCCGGTCGCCAAGCTCGAGACCGCCAAGCAGTTCTTCGACGCGACGCGCTCGCGTCGCAAGCAGTGGGAGACTCTCGAGGGATTGAAGCACGAGCCCTTCAGTGAGCCGTCGCACGCGCCCGGCCTCGCGGGACGCGTCGCGAATTTCCTCCTCGGCGAGTGATCGCTGGTGCCGCGCGCGGCCACCCCGCGCACAAAACGGAAACGGCCGGCGAGCCTTCGCTCACCGACCGCTTCTGGGTCGAGCCGGAGGCTCAGACCGTCACTGGCAGAAGCCGAACTGCGCGCCGACGGCGCTCATCGGCGTGCAGGTCTGGCCGCCGGTGCAGTCGTCGTCGCTCTGGCAGATGTTGAACTCGTTGTTGTTGGTGTCGCACGAGGTCGCGCACTTCGAGCCCTTGAAGCTCTTGCCGTAGTACGTGCCGCACGCGTCGTCCTTGAGGACCTGGCCGACGCCGCAGCAGACGCCGCCGCCCGTGCAGTCGATGTTGTCGAGGCACTGGAAGTCGCGACCGGCGTCGACCGGGCAGGTCGCCTGGCAGGTCGACTGACCGGAGAACGGGATGCAGCAGTGCTCGCTGCCGCTCGAGCAGTAGTCCCACGGCTGGCCCGAGGGCGCGCTGAACGGGCAGAGGAAGTTCATGATCTTGCCGCCGTCGCCGCCGTCGGCGAGGGGGCGCGGGTGGAGCGAGGGGGCCTTGCCGCAGTCGGCGCCCGCGTCGGTCACCGTGGTGCTGCCGTCGTTCTTGTTGCCGCCGCCGTCACCGTTGCCGCCGCCTTCGCCGGTCGCGGTGCCGTCCTTGCTCATGGTCGCGTCGCTGCCGCCGCCGGTCGGCGTGCCGGTGCCGCTGCTGTCGGAACAGGCCGCGAGCTCGAGCGCGCCGAACGCGAAGGCGCCGCCACCGAGAAGGATCCAAGCAAGAGAGTTTCGCTTCATCGTTTACCTCTGGGCGGTGCCCGGCACGGTCCGCGGAATGCCCGCGAAAGCCGATGCTTTAAGGCCACGACTTCCGAGGGACGTCAACCACGACGCGCATTTTTCCGCGTCTCCGACCCGAAAAAGTCGCTGAAATTTCGCAACTGACCGCCGCGGCGGCCCTCACTCGTCGTCTTCGACGGCGCGCACCCGGAGTCGGCCCAGTCCGGACCGCAGCTTGGCTTGGCAGGCGAGGCGCTGCTTGTCCGGGGTCACCGCGAAAACGTCGAGGATGTCGAGCTCCTCGTCCGCGGGCGATTGCAGGAGGTCACCGCCCTCGAGGACGGCCACTCGGCACGTGCCGCAGTTGGCGGAGCGGCACGAGAAGGGGATGGGCGCATTCGCCTGATCGCAGAGGTCGGCCAGGGCGCCACCCTCGGGCGCCTCCACGGTGACGGCGGGGGCGCCTTTGGCTTCGAATACGACGGTGGGCATGGGGCCCCTCTCTCTTAGCCGCGAACGCGCTGCAGCAAAAGGGCGTGCTCGTGTCGCGCGCGCTTCGCGAACGCGGCGGCGGTGGGGCCGTGAAAATGGGGGCGCGGCTGCGACGCCCGCGCGATGGGCTCGAACGGGAGGCGCTCGATCGCGTCCCCGACGAGCTCGTCGGCGCGAAGCGCGACGCCCCCAGTGCGGCTCCGAATCGCCGAGTCGGCCATCACGAGGACGACGCGCGCCTCCGGGCGCGCGACGCGCGCGGCGGCCTTGAGAAAGCGCGTGAGCTCGCGTCGCCACTCGTCGCGCGCAGCATCGGGCTCGAGGCGCGCGTACGCGCGTCTCGAACCGAGCTCGTTCTTGGCCAGGCGACCGCTGTCGAGGCCGAGCCAACGGAGACGCAGCGCGTGGTGCTCGAGGTAGTCGTACGTCGCGGCGTAAGGCGGCGACGTGACGATGGAGTCGACGGTGCTCGCTCCCACCGTGCGAAGCTCGGTTGCGTCGTCCTCGCTCACGCGGACGCGACGGCCCGTGGCGCCGGCCTCGGCGAGCGCACGCGCGAACGCGCGTCGCCGCGTGACGAGGTCCTCGGCCTTCTTCACGAAGAAGCGCGCGACGAAGCCGCTCGCGATGCGCTTGGGCGCGTCCGCCGGTTCGCCATCGCGTCGCGCGCGGCGCGGCCCCGCGGTGTCGCCGCGCTGCTTGCTCACCTTCACGAGGAGGGCGCCCAAGACGAGCGAAAGCGCATCGTGCACGGGCCCGGGCTCCACTTCGGAGAGCGCGGTTCGCACGCTGTCGAGCTCGAGGAGCACGTGCGGATCGAACGTCGCCACGTCTTCGGGCGGAAGACGGCGGCTCGCGCCCGCGCGTGCCTTGCGTCGGGCATCGGCGAACTCCGCGATGCGCGTCGCCTCGGCGAGGATCGCCTCCGCCTCGACGTCCGACATCGGCGCGGTTTTCACCTTGGCGAGGAGGATCGCCAGGGGATTCAGGTCCGTTCCGATCGCGTCGCGGTTCGCGAGCTTGGCTTCCACGAGCACCGTCCCCGATCCGCAGAACGGATCGAGCGCCGTCCCGCCTGGCGGCGTGAAGGCCGCGACGAGGCGCGCGGCCGTGTCGGGATGGATGCGCGCCGGGTAGGTGTGGAATCCGTGTACGTGCGCGCGGGCGGCCTCTTCGGCGGCCGCGCCCCCCTCGGCGCTTTCGACCGCGAGGGATGCTTCGAGCGCGCGCACGGAGCTTCGGTCGCCCCAGGTCTCCGTCGCTCCGCCGACGTGGGTCAGCGAGCGTCGCGCCATCTTCTTCACGCGCTCAGTTCTACACGAACGAGGCGCCGAAAGTTCACGGACGAACGATGGTGGTGCCTTGCGGCGGCGTGAACGTGAAGCGCGTCGGCTGGACGGCGAGGTTCACCTTGGGCGCCGTGAAGTCGAAGCGGTTTCGGTTCCCCTGGCCGTCGATGATCATGACGCGCAGCACCTGCGACGTCCCCGCGTCCACGTAGAAGAGGACCTTGGTGTACGCCGGGTGCGCTTGCTTCGGCGTCCCGAGGAGCACGTACCCACCCGGGAAGTTCATGCTCGTGCCCGGGTGGAGCTCGAACGTGAAGTAGTCGGCGAGCTTGCCTTCACCGGTGAGGAACGCGAGGGCGGCCGGGTACTGCGACTTGTCGACGCGCTGCTCGAAGAGCTGCTTGTTGCCCGCGTCGTAGACCTTGAGGGCCGCGCCGTCGGACACCACGCGGTTGTCCTTGGGGAAGGTGTAGACCCAGTCCATCTTGCCGGGCTTGGCGAAGGTGACCGTGCCGCTCGACGTCTTCTTGGTGTTGTACGCCTTGACGACGAACTCCTGCTTGAAGTCGCTCTGGAAGGTGCTCGTCGTGTCGTAGAACCGCTGCACGCGCGCCACCGCGTCGTCGACGCTGGGCGGCATCGCAGCGGCCGGCGCTGCCGAGGCAGCGGGGGCGGCGCCCGAGGCAGGCGGCGACGGCTCATCGGCCAAACCCGAGGCGGCCACGGCGAGAACGGCGAGGCCAGCGAGGAGCGAGGGGAGGGAACGCATGGGATTCATGGGTTAGACGGGCCAGCTGGCTGGTGCAAGCAAAGCCGCTGGGAAGACAGACGAGCCGGCCGATCTGTTCCCGGTCACACCTTTCCGGATGCGACGCCGGCGCGGTGCACGGCGGCGCGCAGCGGGACCGCCTGAAGGTGCGTCACCGCGATGGCCAAGGCGTCGGCGGCGTCGCTCGCCGGGGCGGCCCGGAGCGAGAGAATGACCCGCATCATTTCGGCGACTTGCTTCTTGTCGGCTTGGCCATGCCCGGCCACGGTTCGCTTCACGCGCGCGGGGGCGTATTCCGCGACGTCGAGGCCGGCGCGGGCGCACACGAGGAGGGCGACGCCCCGCGCGTGACCGAGCTTGGCCGCCGCTTGGGGATCGTGCGCAAAGAAGAGCGACTCGACGCTCGCCATGTCGACCGTGTGCCCGGCCAGCACCTCGAGGAGGCCGCGCTCCATGATGACCAGTCGCTCGGCGAGCGGCAGGCTCTCTTTGGCCGCAATGACGCCGTGCGCGACGTGGAGGAGGCGCGTGCCTTCGCGGCGAACGACGCCCCAGCCGAGGCGACGCGTCCCCGGATCGATACCGAGGACGGTCAGGCCGGGCGCTCGCGCCGCGGTCACGCTCACCCCTCCGACTTCGAGATGCGCTCCATCTCTTCGTCGGAGACGTCGAAGTCGCCGTACACGTTCTGCACGTCGTCGTGATCGTCGAGGACGTCGGCGAGCTGGAGCGCCACCTCGGCGTCGCGGCCCGTCAGCGGCTTCTTGGCCTTGGGCACGTACGCGAGCGCGGAGCTCTTGGGCGTGATCTTGGCTTTCTCGAGGATGTCGACGATGGCCATGAGCGCCTCGGGCGGCGTCGTCACCTGCCAGACCTCGCCGAGATCGGCGTAGTCCTCGGCGCCCGCGCCGACGGCCGTCTCCATGAGCTGGTCTTCCGTGGCCGCCGCCTTGTCGAGCACGATGAGGCCCTTGCGCTCGAAGGCCCACGCCGCGGTGCCGGCCGCGCCGAGCGCGCCGTTGTTCTTCTCGAACACCTTGCGGATCTCGGCGACCGTGCGGTTGCGGTTGTCGGTCGTCGCTTCGACCAGGAAGAGCGTGCCCGCCGGGCCCGTCCCCTCGTAGACAATCTCTTCGTACGCCGCGCCTTCGATCTCACCGGTGCCGCGCTTGATGGCACGGGTGATGGTGTCGTTGGGCATCGACTGGCCCTTGGCGTCGGAGATGGCCTTGCGAAGACGCGGGTTGCCGCTGGGATCGCCGCCGCCCATGCGGGCTGCCACCGTGAGCTCCTTGATGAGCTTGGTGAACATCTTGCCGCGCTTGGCGTCGAGCGCGCCCTTCTTGTGCTTGATGGTTGCCCATTTGGAGTGGCCGCTCATTGACGCTTGTCTCCCGCGACGGGCCGCCCCGAGGGCTGCCCCGAAAATTGAGGCCCCACGCTACTCAAAAACCCGCTCCCTGAATAGCGTTGGGAGGGCCGAGGCCGCGCATCCCTCACTTCGGGAACGCGATGCGCGTGCTCGCGAGGAACGCCTCGTCGACCTTGCGGGCGCCGTCGACGAACCCTTCGTACCCGTCGCGCGCCACCGTGCCGGTCCGCACGCCGAGGACGAAATCGTCCTCGAGCGCGGCGCCGCCGCCCACCGAGCGCTCGCCGTGGAGGAGCGCGCCCTCGTAGCGGAGCGGGCCCGGCGCCCGAACGACGCGCGTGCCTTTGGGGAGCTCGATGCGTCGCCGCAAGTGGTATTGCACCGCCCGGTCGATCGCGAGCGCGTTTTGGCGCGCGCCCTGCGAGGCGTAGCTCGAGGTGACCGTCGTGACGGCGGGTCGCGGGAAAACGAAGTGGATGGGATCAAGGCCGGGGACGACCCAGGTGACCTCGCCCTTCTTGCTCTTCTCCGGCTGCGCGTACCCGCTGATGGTGATGTTGGCGCGGAGGGCGATCTGCCAGCTGCCCTCCGAAGACGAGAGCACGACCTCGTCGACGTTGGCCGTGGGGAGGTAACCCAAGACGACGTTGCGAAGTGCGCGCTGCCGCTCGTCACCGACGATGCGCGTGAAGGCATCGGCGAGCTCTTGCGCGGCGCGGCCGCTCAAGACCGCCGTGAACGAGCCCTTCGCGTCGCCGTTCGAGTCGAGCGCCACGCGGACGTCGATCTCGTCGGCCACTGCGCCCACGTCGGTGGGAAGCTGCGTGATCGCGCCGTTCGCGTGGAGGACCTTGCGGCCGCGGAGCTCGGGCGAGAAGCGCCCCGGCGGAATCGGCGGGCCTTGAACGTCTGCGTCGATCCACATGTCGGTCGAGCCGGGGCCGGTCCCGTTCGCGGTCGGGACCGTGGTGGGCACGCGCGCGAGGACGAGCGGGTGCACGAAGCGACCGAACCGCGCCGGGAAGTCGGGGTCCGCGCTGTACGGCTCCTGTTCGGCGACGACGACTTCTGCGGGGACGCCGAGCTCGCGGAGCGCGCGCGCGACGAGCCACGTGCGGCTGCCTTCGCGCTCGGCGATGAACGTGCGCGCGGTCACTGTCTGGCGAGAGCCGGCGCGGCCGAGGCCGAAGTCAGCGAAGATCGCGCCGCCGGGCTGACGGAGCGACTCTCCGGCCGCGGCAACGACGCGTGTGACGAGCTCCGGCGACGGCTTCGCGCCGGCGGCCGCGGTCTTGGCCCACGCCGAGACCTCGGGGTCGCTCTCGTCGAGCGCGCGGATGGTTTCTCCGAGACCGCGCGCGACTTGGCCCCAGCTCGCGGTCGTGAGGCTCACGCCCACGCTGCGGTCCATCTTGGGGACGCCGTCCTCGAAGCGCCGAGCCGGCTTGTTCTCGATCGACCACGAGAGGACGCGCGCCGGTCCGTCGTCACGCGTTTTGGCGGTGCCGAGGAGCGGGTGGGCGTGCATCGACACGGCGAGATCGCGAGGGAGCCGCACCTCGATCGACGCCTTCACGACCGCCGTACGATCGGGGAGGAGATCGGGCGTGTCGAAGCCGATGTCGTACGTCTCGTTCGGGAGCGCGTAGCCCTCGTAGAGCGCCTCGACCGCATCGCCGGGGCCGAGCTGCGAGAGGTCCGCGTGCGCCTGCGCCGCGCCGGGCGTCCGATCGGGCAGAAGAATGCGGCCGTCGGCCTTGAGGACCCGCCGCACGACGGCGCGGAGCGACGAGCGTCCGAGGACGAGCGGCGCGTCGGCCTGCGCATTCTGCTCGACGTCGGTGGTGCCGCCCACGCGGCGCACGTCATGGACGCGCACGTGCACGAGGCCGGACGGCTCGATCTCATAGCGCTCGGAGTGCGTGAGCACGACCGTCGCGGCCTCGGGCATCGCCGGGTGCGCGCGATCTTCGGCGATCACGCGTTCGGCCACGCCCTCGAGCTCTCCGAGCTGGCTCTTTCCGCTCGCGAGGAGCAAGCCAGCGAGCGCGTGCGGTCCCTCGCGTGACTCGACCAAAGTGCGAACGAGACGCGAGCGCGTCTCGTCGGCGTTCGCGCCGGGCTCCAGCGTGAAGGTGTCGGTGATGGATCGCTCCCCGCCGAGGAGCTTGCCGTACTCGGCTCGTGCGGCCGCAAAATCGCCGGCGGCGATGCCGTCCTTGACCGCCATCGGACCGTAGCGGCGCTCGGCGCCGGTAACCTGGCGGAGGCGGACGAGCTCGCGCTTCGCGGCTTCGTGATCGCCGAGGGTGCGGAGGCCCGCGTAGCACTCGAGCCGCGTACGATCGAGCAGCGTGCCTTCGGCGCACCGGGCCCGAGTGCGCTCTGCGACGCTCTTCCGCGTCACGTGGGCGCCGAGCTCGGCGGCGAGTACCGTGCCGCCCGCCTTGGCCTCGACGCGTGCGAGTGCTTGCGTCGCGCGATCGTGGAGATCGGCGGTCTCGGCCCAAGTGGCCTCGAACGCGTCGAGCATCGGAGATGCCGCGCCCGCCGCGCGCCGTTCGTCGAGCTCACGCAGCGCTTGAATTTGCGCCTCGCCTTCACCGCGCCGCACCGCCGCGAGCTGCGCGGCCATGAGGCTCGGCTCCCACCAGCGTGGCGCGGCCACGAGGACGCGCTGCACGGCGCTCCGCGTTCGCTCCGCGCGCTGCACGGGCGGAAGATCGGTCGCGTCGTCGAGCGCGCGCGCATAGACGAGCCCGAGCTCCGGCTGGGCATGCATCGGCGCGAGCCAACGCTCCGCCGTGCGCGAGTCGCCCGAGGCGAGCGCGCCGAGCGACAAGAGGAGGCGCTCGGCCGGCTCGTTGGTCCGCGGCGTGGCCACGCCCACCGCGAAAGCGCTCGTGGCGCGTGCGGTCGCGCGCTCTCCGGGCTTCGGCACCACGAGCTCGAGCGGGTCACCCTCGTCGCCGTAGATGGAGAGCCCGACGCTCGATCCGTGGTCCTCGCCGGCCACGCGCACGACGATGCGCACGCGCCCTTCGCCGACCTCGGCCCGTCCCATCATGGCGATCTCGCCGTCACCGAGCTCGTAGGCGCGCGTGAGCGCGAGCTCGCCGCCGATGCGGAGGCGCGCCGCCGAGTGCGCGCGGAGCTCCACCGCGATGCGCTGCGGTCGCTGAACGATTGCATCCACTACGATCTCGCGGATGCCGGTCTCGCCGCTGGCTGCGAGGAGGTCGATGTCGCAGCCGCGATCGCTCACGGTCACGGGCGCCGCCGAGCGCCCGAACGGTCCGGGCGTCTTCACCGCTACCGGGAGCGGCGCGTCCCAGGCGTCGAGCGGTGACGGTGCCGAGAGCGCGGAGAGTGACGTCCAGTCGCTGGGACCGAGCACCACGACGCTCCGCGCGCACCCGTAGGCCGAGCGATAGCGCTCGGCCGCCGCCCAATCTCCGCGGCGCTCGGCGAGGCTGACGAGCCCACCGGCGAGGACGCCCTTCACGACCGCGCTCGCGGTGTTGGCGTGGAGCTCGGCGAGGCGTCGCTCGATGTCGCGATCCAGCGGGGCACCCTTGGGCGTCCGCGCGCGGAAGGCGAGGGCGGTGCGCGATGTCGCCATCGCAAGCGAAGGCGTGGTGCGGTGAACGAGCGCGTCGACGGCCGCTCGCGCCGCCGCCAGGTGCCACGGGCTGTCCCCGAGCCGCGCGTCGTCGAGCACGTCGAGGTATCGGTCGACCGCCGTCTGCGTGTCATCTGCGGCTTCGGCGCGAAACGCGGTCAGCGTGTGGTCCGAGAGCGCGAACGCCGCGACTTCGGTGGGGACTTCGGGCGGGCGCCCGCCGCCGCCGCACGCGGCCGCGACGAGGGCGGAGAGCGCGAGCGCGAACGTGTGCTTCATGGTCATCGCGCACCTCGCACGGGGACGAGCCGAACACCGCGCGCCATGAGCGCGTCGATGCGTTGCAAGAACGAGCGCCACGCTTCGTAGCGCTCGGGCGGAATCACGTGCCGATCGAGCACGACGGTGCGTCGCGCGACGACCGCGCGCGGATCGCGCGGATCGACGCCGATGTCGAGCTCGGCGCGGCCGAAGTCGCCGCCGTCCACCTTGCCGCCGGCCGGGAGATCGCCCCACGCATAGCCCGTCGGCGCGACGATGCGGAGCGCGCGGCGCTGTCGGCTCGGCGCGAGCTGCGGCGGGAGCGACACCGGTAGCGTGCGGCGTACGAGCGGCGCGAGCTGGGACGCCAACGTTCGGTTGGGCGCGAGCGGCGCCACGAGCTCGGCTCCCTCGTGGCGAGCGAGGCCCTCCGAGCGAGCCTTGTATTTTACACGCGCTCGTCCGCCGCCGAGGTCGCCCGCGAAGTCGATGGCGCCGTCGACCTCGACTGTGGGGACCCACGGCCCGAGCAGGTTGCCTTCGACGTAGCTGGCGCGCGCGCCCTCTTGCGCGAGGTAGGTGCGCAGATAGAACGCGCTGTCGCCGGAGTGCATCTCGGTGCCGCGGATCTCGGCGCTGCCTTCGGGCGTGAGCGCGATGGTCCAGTCGACCTCGCTCCCGTGATCGTCGGGAGAGCCCGACGGAAGCTCGACGATCTCGGGCGCCATCCCGATGCGGAGCGCGGACGCGCGCGCGTCCATCGACGGCAGCGGGCCGAGGCGCGACTGCGGGCTCGTCGCGTCGAGGTAGGTGCCGCCGTTCGGCCCCGGCAAGAAGGCGATGCCGTGGTCGAAGAGGGGAGCGGCCGCGTTCTTGGCGCGGAGCACCGACGGCTGGCCGGTCTCGCGCGTTTGAACGAGCACCTCCTGCGCCTCGATCCCGACCGCCTTGAGCAGCGTGATGAGCAAGATGGCTTTGTCGTCGCAGTCGCCCTCGCGGCGGGCCAGGAGCTGGTGGGGCCTATTCGGGAGCCAGAACTCACCGCTCGTGTAGTTCACGTAGCGGATCTGATCGGAGACGAAGTCGAAGATCGCGCGCAGCTTGGCCTCGCGCGTCGTCTTGCCCTTGGTGAGCTCGGCGGCGAGTCGGCGTACCTCCGCGTCGGGCTCGGTGAAGCCCTTGACGGCTTCCGTGTACCATGCACGGAAATCGGCCCAGGTGCGGAACGTCGAGCCGACCACCAGCGGCACGAGCTCCGTCAGCTGCGGCGCGAGGGGCTCTTCGGGGATCGACTTCGGCTTCTTCCAGACGAGGCGCGTCACGTGGAGCGGCCCTTCGTCGCGCTCGTCTTTCGTGTCGGCCCCGCCGCCGACGACGTCGACAAAGATCGGGTTCTCCCTGGCCGACTCGACGACGACCTCGTTGTAGAGGATGGGGCTCGTGGCGAGCGAGCCGGCGTAGTCGAGGAAGTAGAAGGGCGGATCGCCGCGGCCGCCGACGGGGCCGGACGTCCAAGTGCGAATGGCGACCTCGACGGTGTCGCCGGGCGCGAGCTCTGGCCAGCGGACGCGCGGGCGCGTGCCTTCGTTGTGCTCCTCGAGCGGCAGCGCGATGCTGCCGTCGCGACGGTGCACGCGCGCGCGGAGGATCTCGATGAGATCGCCCTCGAGCGGGAGGTTTTCGTACAGCTCGTCTTGGCTGCGCGGAGCGATGACGATCTCGCGCGCGTACTGAATCAGCTGCGAGACGCGCTTGTCGGGATGCATGCGGACTGCACGCAACCAGTGGAGCTCTCGTTCGCGCACGTCGGGCGCTTCGCCGGCGCGCGGCGCGCCGCCGCGGCGGGCGAGGATGGTCTCCGACGGCACGAGGTACTTCTCGTCCGGTTGGGTCTCGGAGCTCCCGGTCTTGGCGCTCTTGCGTAGAAGGAGCTCGGCGCGCGTCCGGGCCTCTCCGGGCGCGAGCTCGCGCGCGCGTGCGAGGAGCGCGAGCGCGCGATCGCGATCGGCCGGGTCACGCGGTGCAGACAGGATCGCCTCGGCGAGCAGGCTCACGACGTCGGAGCGGTTGGGGGCGAAGGCGACGAGCGCTGTCGCGAGCTCGCGAGTCGCTTCGGCTTGGCCGCTGCGCGCGAGCTCGGAGGCGACCTCGACGCCCTCGTCGATGTCGTCGATCCGCCCCAAGACGGTCGCCGCGGCGAGCTCTCGCGCGCGCGCCGCGTCGCGCTGGCCAACGAGCCGCACGAGCGACGTGTCCACCACGCCGCGCGCGTCGAGCGCGGCGAGCGCCCGAGTGGCCAGCGGAGCGTCGAGTCCCTTCGCGAGGCGCGCCATGACGCGCAACGGATCGGAGGGCGCGGCGTCGAGGTTGGGGTATCGGGCGACGAGGTTGCGAAGCGCGCGCGCGCGGAGCGCGTCGATCGCGAGGCTCTCGTCGATTCGGGCCGTGAGGTACGCCGCCTCGTCGTCCTTGTCCCGATCGAGCCCGACGGATCGCGCACCGGCGTAGGCCCAGTCGGCGAGCTGCGCGCGCAGCCGCTCTGCGACTTGCCGCCGGCGTACGAACGCCACCGTCTCGGGGTCGCCGGCTCCGGCGCGCGCATCGGCGCGACCGTACCAGCCGGTGCGGTTCGCCGCCGACGGCGTAATCCACGCCGCGAACGCGATGTGATCGGCGTCGAGGGATTTGTCCTGGACGTATGCGTCGAGGAGGCCCGGCGCCTGGGGACTCTTCAAGTCGTCGGCGCCGCCGAGCGTGCGCACCGTCGCCGCGGCGAGCGTGAGCGCGCTGCCGGCGCCCGCCTTCTGCGCGCTCACGTGCGCGAGCGGGGTCTCGAGCGGGGTGACGCGCGGCGCTTTCGCCGGCCGGTCGACGAGCGTCGCGCTCGTCGGGAGTGGGAGCGGCGCACCGGCCGCATCGGTGAAGCGGATGCGCACGCGACCGTCGTCATCGAGCGCGGCCGAGCACACCTTGGCGACGACGAGGTGATCGCCCGCCGACGCATCGACCCGTCCAGCGAGGCGATCGAAACGCGCGAGCTCGTTGACTGCTTCGCTTGCGCCGACGAGCGCGCCGTCGAAGTAGAGCGCGGCCTGACCCGATGCGGCGAGCCGCACGACGAGCGGGCGATCGCGGTCGACGGTGACGCGCGTCGCCACGAGCGAGCAGCTCTCCCGGCGCGGGTGCACGAACACGTCGAGCGGGATGCCTGCCGCGCCCGAGAAACGCGCGGGTACCGCGCGCCAGCGAACGAGGTAGCTGCCCCACGAATAGTCGACCTTCGCGTCGGCGAACTTGCCGCTCGCCTCCGGGCCGAGCGGCGTGTGCAGCCCGCCGCCCGTGTCTCGGAACGGCCCCAAGACCGCGACGTCGGTCGCGACGCCGAGCTTGCGGTCCGCCGCCACACCGGCGTCGGTACCTTCGTCGCCGCTGAGCACGCGCGCGAGGAGGCTTACGTCGCCTCGGGCGTCCGCGTCGAGGCCGGGATCGGTCGGGACGCTGGCGATGGCCGACAAGGCCGCTTGCCCGGCGCCGCGTGGGCTCGCCGAGGTGACCTGCGCCGCGACGAGCGCTGCGCTCAGGATCTCGGCGTCGTGTGCGCCCTTGACCGTGCCGCGTTCGCGCGCCTGCGCGAGCATCGCCTCCGCGGTCTTGGCCGTGAGGCGCGACGAAGCGGTTTGCGGCGCGCCGCGGGAGTCACTCGGAAAGGCGAGCCAAGAAGCGACGGCGAGGGCGCCCAGGGTCGTCCTTCGGAGACCCAGGCCGGGTACGAACCGCATGGACAGGGGTTATAGGCCGGCCCAGCGTCTCACGGGGGCCGAAACGCGCCGACGGGGACGCCGGCCGGACGTCAGGGAACCGAGGAGCGATGGACGCTCGTGCGGTCCGGTCGGCGCGATCCACGCGGTCCGTCGGCGCCGACGCGCGTCGTGACCAGCCGAGGGGCGAGCGCTGCGGTGACGGGTCGAAGTAGGCCGATCGCGGCCGTGAGAGCGTCGGATTGGCCACGGCGCGCCTCGCTGATGCGGGTCACGCAGGCGTCGCACACGTGCCGAAGGTGTGCGCTCACTACGGGGGCGACCACCGGATCGAGCGCGGAGCTCAGCGCGAAGAGGGCATCGAGCGCTCGGTCGAGTGCGGCAGTGGCCTCGGGGTAGGCGCCCGCGTCGCGCGCCGCCTCCAAGGCGTCGACGAGCCGGCGCGCTCGCTCGTGAAGATCGGAGCTCATCGCCTCTGGGAACGGCACCCCCGGGCGCGACTTTAGGCGGCGAGCTCAGAATCTTGCGTAGGCGCCCAGCTCGACGGTGCCGATCCAAATCGCCTCGTCGGAGGTGGGGGATACGCGCCGAGATACGCCCAGGAGCGGAGCGACGCCGAAGGTCTGGTTGAGTCGCACGTTGGCGGTGGCGCCGAAGGAGTGCGTCTCGAACGTGAGGAGCTGGTAGCGCACCGGGTTCTTGTCGAGCTCCGCGCCATACGTGTAATATGCACCTAATGTCGCGCGGGGCGTGACCGCCCACTCGACCGCGGGGCCGACCGCCGCGGCCAGCTTGGTTTGACCGGGCCTGTTGAGATCTCCCGTCGCCGGCAGGTTGAGGGCGCTGATCCAGGCGCGCACGTCGACGCGGACCTCGCGTGGGAGTGCGACGCCGATCGCAGGCTGCACCGTGTTCACGAGGGCGCCCCCCGCGAAGTGCCAGAACGAGTACGCGAAGAACGCCGAGAGGCGAGGGAGGACCGGTACGAGCGCGAAGCCCCGGAGCGCGACGTCGGGCACGGCGTTGCCGGGAGCGCCGGGCGTGATTTCGCCGCCGACGGTGGCGCCGATCCCCGGGTGGTAGAGCACGCCGAATGGGAAGCGCGCGTCGTAGACGGCTTGCGCTTCGCCGCCCGCGCGCTCTACGAGCTCGGCGCCGCCGTAGATCTCGTACCGACGCAGCCGACGGAGGTACTGACCGCGGACCCACGCGATGTCCTGATACGGATCGGGATAGCGATCGAGGTGCGCGGTGACACGCGCCTCGTGCACGAAGAACCGCTCGCGCATCGCCGTGAGGTCTTGGTCGCCGGGGGCGCGCGCGATCGCGGCGTCCATGGAAGCGATCGCCGCGTCGGCGTCGCCGCGGAAATAAGCGAAGCGAGCCCGTCGCGCGAGGAGGGCGGGGGAGTCGGGCGCGCGCGCCAGCCCCTCGGCGAGGAGCCGCTCGGCGTCGTCGTAGCGTCCCTCCCAGGTGAAGAGATCGATGAGCGCGGCGCGCATGTCCGCGTCGTCGGGGCGAAGCGCGAGCGCCCGCTTGTACGAACGCTCGGCCAGCGGCCAGCAGCCCTCCCAGGCGTCGATTCGGCCGAGCCCGTACAGCGCCTCGGCGTCGTCGGGATCGCGCGCGAGGACCGCCAAGTAGATCGCGCGTGCATCGCCGTAGCGAGCGGCGGGTCCCTGGCTGGCCGCCTGTGTCGCGAGCACTCCGGCTTCGAGGATCGCCTGATCACGCGCTCGCTTGGGGTCGGTGGTGCCGGCGAACGCCTTGGCCGTGTAGGTCGATGCGGGACATGTGCCGGCCCACGCGTTCCGGGGCACGAGCGGCAACGCGACCGCGATCGCCAGGGCGATCCCGAGGGAGACTCCAGCCCGCCGTCGGGACGGCCGGCCGCCAACCCCCGACACCATGCGCGCCGACCATGCACGTCGGGTGAACAATCGAGTGGCCACATTGTTGCCGGACCACCGGGCCGCGCCCTAAATTTTGACGTTGGGGCCCAGCGGTCCGGTCGTCCCCAACGCCATGCGCATCATCGCCGTCCTCTTGAGTGCGCTCGACGCTGCGGTGGTCGGGTACGTGGCGATCTTTTTTGCGATCAATCTGGTCTTCGTCCTCATGAGCTTCTGGCGGATCGGCAGCATGCTCCGCGCCGAGCACGTCCAGCCTGCGCTCGGCCGGGAGAAAGATCGCTTCCTCCCGCACATCACGCTCCTCGTCCCCGCCTACAACGAGGAGGTCACGATCACCGAGAGCATCCGCTCGCTGCTCCGGCTCCGGTACCCGTCGTTCGAGATCGTCATCTGCAACGACGGTTCGAAGGACAAGACCGTCGAGGTGCTCCTCCGCGCGTTCCACTTCGTGCGCACCGAGATCGAGTACGACGAGCAGCTCGCCTCGGCGAACATCCGCGGCTTCTACGAAGTGCGCGGCGCGCTCCCGCCCGGCCTCACGCGTCTCGTCCTCATCGACAAAGAGAACGGCGGGAAAGCCGACGCGCTCAACGCCTGCATCAACGTCGCGCAGGGCGAGTACGTGACGAGCATGGACGCCGACAGCCTGCTCACGCCGGACGCGCTCCTCCTCGCGGCGCGGCCGATCGTCGAAGACAAAGAGGGCATCGTCGCGGTCGGCGTGCAGGTCGGCATCTCGAACGGATCCATCGTCGAGGACGGCAAGGTCGTCGAGATGCGCCTGCCCAAGACTTGGATCGGACGCTTCCAAATCGTCGAGTACATGCGCTCGTTCGCCCAGGGTCGCGTCGCGTTCGCCGCTCTGCGCTCGCTGCTCGTGCTCTCGGGCGTCTTCGCCCTCATGCGTCGAGACATGGTCCTCGCCATCGGCGGGTTCTTGACCAAGAAGATGAAGTCCCGCGTCGGCATCGAATACTGCGGCGAAGGGGTGCACACGGTCTGCGAGGACATGGAGATCGTGGTCCGCCTCCACCGCTACCTCCTCGACAAGAAGCTGCCGGGGAAGATCGCGATCCTTCCGTTCCCGACCGCGTGGACCGAAGCGCCGGAGAACTACCAAGACATCGGCAAGCAGCGCTCGCGGTGGTACCGCGGGCTCCTCGAGGTGCTGAGCTATCACCGCGCGATGATCTTCAACGCGCGCTTCAAGCAGATCGGGCTTTTCTCCCTGCCGTATCAGCTCGTCTTCGAGGCGGCGGCGCCGATCATCGAGTGCGTCGGTTACGTCGTTCTCCTCGTGACGATGCTCCTCGGCGTGCTCTCGCTCCGCGCGCTCCTCACGTTCCTCGCGCTCGCTGCGGCCATCAACCTCGCGCTCTCCACGCTCTCGGTCCTCCTCTGCATCATGTCCGAGCGCGGCTCCGAAGCCGAGACGGAGGGGCTCAGCCTGTTTCGTTACAACCGCGTGCGCGACGTCCTCGTGCTGCTTCTCGCCGGGTTCGTCTCCAACCTCGGCTACCGGCAGTACCTCGTGGCTTGGCAGCTCAAAGGGCTTTGGGACTTCATGAAGGGCAAGCAGGGTTGGGACAAGTTCGCCCGCAAGGGCTTCGCCGCGAGGCCGACGTGATCGCGGGGCTCACCATCGGCGTCGTCGCGCGCGGCAATGTCGACACGCGTGCGCGCGCGCTCCGCGAGCGAGGCGCGACGGTGCGCGTCCTCGACGCGGGCGAGCTCGCGCAGGACCTGGGGCCGTCGCTCGATGCGCTCGTGATGGCGGTCGGCGACGAGCCCGAACGGTTCGCGGCGTTCCGCGCGGGCGTCGCGGCCCAGGTCGGCGCC
Source organism: Polyangiaceae bacterium (assembly GCA_044224815.1). Classification (GTDB taxonomy): domain Bacteria; phylum Myxococcota_A; class Polyangia; order Polyangiales; family Polyangiaceae; genus JADJCA01. Next base: position 240,175 of record JBGAJR010000006.1, on the reverse strand, counting down.
GTGCCCATCCTCGCGCTCGTGTCGCTCGACCTCCCGGCGCGGCGCGTGGCCGTCCTGGGGCCGGTGACGCTGCTCGACGACGGCCTGAGCGACGACGCGCTGGCGACCGCGGTGCTCGAGGTCGCGACGACCGCGCCGCTCGATTCGAGCGCGCGCGCGGAGGAGGCGGAGGCGCGCGCCGCGGCGCTCGCGGATCGCTTGGCTGCCGCGTACCGAGAGACGCAGACGCTCGCCCACGACGTGCGCGTCTTGTGCGGCGTGGCGCTCGGATACGCGGCCAACATGCGCGACGGATTCGCCGGTGAGCTCTCGCCGGCGCAGGCCACGCACGTGGCGCAGGTACTCGCGGCGATCTCGGACATCGGCGGCCTCTTGGAGCGATTCACCGGCGCCGTTCGCGCGCACGTCGACGTGGACGAGTCGCCGCCGCCGTCGATCTCGCGCCGCGCGGCGCGGCGCCGCGCCCAAACCGATCTCTCGGCGCTCGTCGGACAGGTCGTCGCGCTCTTCGCCAACGTCGCGCGCGACAAGAGCATCGCGCTCGGCTTCGACGGAGGAGAGACGCCCGTGCGGGTCTGGTGCGATCCGACGCAGGTGAAGCAGGCCACCACGAACCTGCTCGTGAACGCGCTGAAGTTCACGCCGGCCGGCGGCGCCGTGAACGTCGTGGTCGGTTTCGAAGCCGCGAGCGGCGAGCCGTCGACCGTCGTCCGTACGCACACGCGCAAGAACGCGCGCGTCCTCGTTCGCGACAACGGCCCCGGCGTCGCGCCAGAAGACCGCGAGCGGATCTTCGGGCGAGGGGAGCGGGCGTCGCGCCACGCCAACGTGGAAGGGAGCGGCATCGGTCTCGCGGTCGTCCGTGACGTCGCGACCCAGCATGGGGGCAACGTGCGCGTCGAGGATGCTCCCGGCGGCGGCGCGTCCTTCGTGCTCACGCTCCCGGTCGATCTTCGTCGCCGTCGCGAGGGGAGCGTTCTCTTCGTCGACGACGCCGACGTCGCGCAGCGCCTCGTGGGCGCGCTCACGAGCGGCGGACTGTCGACGCTCGATGCGGCAGCCGCGGCGGAGTCGCTCAGCGCACTCCTGGATGGCTGCTCGGCGATCGTCGCCGTGCCCCGCTCCGGGTTCGCGGAGGTCGAGCGGTCGCTCGCCGGCGCGGTCGGGCCCATCTCGAGCCGGGGCGGAGAATGAGCGTCGCGAGCGCGCACGTCCTCCTCGTGGACGACAACCCGAAGTCGCTCGACATCCTCGACGTGCGCTTGAAGGCCCTGGGTCATCGCACGACGATCGCCCACAACGGAGAGCTCGCCCTCGCAGTCGTGGAGCGTGATCGGCCCGACGTCGTGGTCCTCGACGTCACCATGCCGGAGCTCAATGGCTACCAAGCCTGCCGCGCGATCAAGCGCATCGACGCCAAGATCCCGGTCCTCATCCTGACGGCCAAGTCCGATCCCGCCGATCGCTTCTGGGCCACCCAGTCCGGCGCGGACGAGTTCCTCAACAAGCCCATCGATCCGGCGGTGGTCGTCGAGACCATCGCCAAGCTGCTCCGCAAGTGATGACCGATCCCACCACCCTCGCCGAATGGATCACCGCGGGCCTCGTCGGCCTCGCGGTGCTCCCGGCTGGCTGGGTGTTGGGGCGCGAGGCGCTGCGTCGCAAAGACACCAAGCGCGCCCGTGAAGAGGTCGCAGCGGCGCGCGGGCTCCTTCAAGCGGGCGTCGACGTCTCGAGTGAGCCGCCGGAGGAGCTCGTCCAGTCGCTCATCAAGCGCTTCGATACGGTGACCATCGAGCGAGCCGTGCTCGCTCTCTTGCGCGACGAGGACGCCGCCATCCGCGCCTGGGCCGGGCGCATCTTCGCCCGACTGGAGCTCACGCCGCGCTACGCGACGCGCCTGAGGCAGGCGCGAAAATGGAGCGAGCGTGCGCACGCGGCCGAGGTGCTGGGGCTCGCCGGCGCCTCCGACGCAATTCCGGCGCTCGCCGAGTCGCTGCGTGATCCGACGGAAGACGAGTCCACCGTGAAGGTGGCGGCGGCGGCGGCGCTCGCGAAGCTCCGCGACCCCACCGCGATTCCGCTGCTCGTGCGCGAGCTCGGCGATCCGGACGGGCGCTCCTCCCGGAACGTGGCCGAGGCGTTGGTCGCCTTCGGGACGCTCGCCGTCGAGCCGCTGCTCGGCGTGCTTCGTGGCGGCAAGACGGGCGAGGAGTCCAAAGATCGCGATCCGGTGGCGCGCGTTTGGGCGGCACGCATCCTCGGCCGCATCGGGGACGCCCGGGCCACCGACGATCTCGTGACACGCCTCGCCGATCGCGACGACCTCCTCCGCATGGCCGCCGCGGAGGCGCTCGGCGCGGTCGGCGACGGTCGCGCGCTCCAGCCGCTCGTGCGCGCGACGCTCCGCGATCCGGCGCCCCAGGTCCGCGCGCACGCCGCTGGCGCCGTCGGCAAGATCGAGGGTGAGCGCGCCGTCGACGTCCTCGTCGCCGCGCTCGCCGACCCGGACTACGCGACGCGCCTCCGCGCGCTCGAAGCGTTCGAGACGATGCGCATCGAGGACACGACGCCGCTCGAGACGGCGCTCCGCGACGCCAACGCCGAAGTGCGACGTCGCGCGGCGCTCGCCCTCGAGCGCGTCGGCTGGCTCGACCGCGTGGTGCGTGACCTCGAGTCCCTCGACAAGGAAGTGCAGGCGCGCGCTTACGCTTCGTTCTTGGAGCTTGGCCGGGTGGGGCTGGTCGACAGCGTCGTCTCGTATGTGCACCATACATCTTTTGCGGTGCGCGCCCTCGCGGCGCGCGCGGCGGGGGAGCTCGGTCAGGCGCGCATCGTCCCGCTCCTCGTGGGCGCGGCCGACGATCCGAGCTGGCCGGTTCGAGCGGCGATCTGCGAGGCGCTCGGTCGCCTCGTCCACGAAAAGAGTGTGGAGGTGCTGGTCAAGCGCCTCACCGACAGCGAGGAGAGCGTTCGCGAAGCGGCGGCGGAAGCGCTCACCAACCTCGCGCCGAAGGAAATCGAGCCCCACGTGGTGGGCCTCGCTGCTGCCTACGACACCGGGACCGTTCCCATCCGAACCCACGCCGTCGTGCTCGCCGCGCGCCTCACCGGCGAGGTCGCGGACGCGCTCTTGGTGCGGGCGAGCGAGGACCCGAGCGACGGCGTCCGCCTCCGCGCGGTGACGGCGCTCGGGGCGAGGCAGAGCTCGGCGTTCGTCGAGCCGCTCGTCGCTCGCCTCACCGACGCCTCGCTCGATGTCCGCATGGCGGCGGTCACCGCGCTCGGCTCGGCCGCGACGCCCGAGGCCTTCGACGGTCTCCTGCGCGCGCTGCCCGGGGCCAAGATCGAGGCGCGCGAGCGCATCTCGGAAGCGCTATCGCGTGGCGCGCGGAGCCTCCTCATGGAGCGCCTCGGTGAGCTCGAGAAGAATCCGTCGCTCGACGTGCGACTCGGCGTCGCCTGGACGCTCGGAAAGACCGCGGACCCCGAGGTCGTCCCGACGCTTGCGCGCTTCCTCCGCGACGCCAGCGCCCAGCTCCGCGCGAGCGCGGCCGGCGCACTCGCGAAGATCGATTCGGTCACCGCGCTCACGGCGCTTCTCGGCGCCGTCGATGACCCCGACGGCCGCGTTCGGGCCGCTGTCGTCAACGCGCTCGGTCGCGTCGCCGAGCCCGGGGATGCCGTGCTCTCGGCGCTCGAGCGGCGGCTCGTGGACCCCGACGCGTTCGTGCGCAACCGCGCGCTCGTCTCGCTTGCTCGCGGAGGTCGCGGGGCCGTCGCTACGCGCGTCCTCGGCGTCACCGACGTCGATCCGTCGGCGCGGCTCGTCGCGCTCGCCCTGCTCGGCACCGACCACGCGCTCGGCGAAGCGCTCGAGGCGATCGCGCGGCCCGGCGCCCTCGAGAAGGTGAGCCGCTTCCTCGAGCACTCCGACCGCGCGATGCGCGATGCGTTCTTCGGCGCGCTCGGTCTAGAGGACCCGACGACGAGCCCGGAGGCGAGCCTCGACGACGCGTCGGTCGTCGCTCGATACGAGGGCGTCCTCCGTACGAGCCTCGACGTAGCGGCGCGTCGCCTCGCGGTACGCGCGCTCGCCAAGATGCGCGGCTCTCGATCGCTCGAGGTGCTCGGCGATGCCCTCGCATCGGATCCCGACGAGAGCATCCGACTCGCGGCGGCGGATGCGCTCGCGAGCGCGATCGGCGAGACACCGGCGCGTCGCGCGCTCCTCCGCGCCATCTCCGATCCCAACGCCGACGTCGCGGCGACGGCGGTCAAGAGCCTGGCCGGCCGGCGCGAGCCGGACGTCGTTCGCGCCCTCTTCCGCCGTCTCGGCGGTGGTGACGCGCGCGTACAGACCTTGGTCGAGGACGTGCTCGCCGAGATCCATCGTGACGACGCAACGCCGTTCCTCGATTGGTTCATGGGCGTCGACGTGCCCGAGCTCCTCGTGCCCGGCATTCGCGTGCTCGGACGCATGGGGCGTCCGGAGACGGTACCGCTTCTCCGCGAGCTCGGACGCTCTCGCGCCGGCGTGGTGCGTGCGGCCGCCGTGCACGCGCTCGGTCGCGTTGCTGCACCGGAGGCGTGGGCGGCGGTCGACGCCATGACGCAGGACCCGCACGAGGACGTGCGTCTCGCTGTACTCGACGTGCTCGCGTCGAGCGGCGACGTGGTGCTTCGTACGGCGACGCTGCGTCGCGATCCGTCGGCGACCGTTCGCGCGCGCGCCGCCGCGACACTCGAGCGCGTGACGGGGGCCGAGACCAAGGCCGCCATCCGCGCCCTCGAGGGAATGCTCGAGGATGGATCGTCCGTCGTGCGTGCGGCGGCGCTCGCGTCCCTCGTCGGCTCATCGGACGCGGAGGGCGCGCTTGCGTTTGGTCGCGCGTGGGGCACCACCGCGCTCGATACGAGGCTCGATCTCCGCGCCGATCCGCGCGCCGCTGGGATCTCCGAGCGGCTCGCGGCGCGCCTCACCGCCGCGACCGACCCCGACGAGCGCCGCGTCGCCGTGACCGCCCTCGGCGCGTTCGGCGCGCGCGGCTATGAAGCCCACGTTCTTCCCGCGCTTCGGGACCCGTCGCCCGAGGTGCGTGTCGCCGCCGTGCACGCGCTGGCGTCGCTCGACGACGAAGTGGTGCGCGCGCGCCTCCGCGAGATGCTCGCCGATCCCGACGCCGCGGTTCGCGACGTCGCGCGCCGCACCATGCTGCGCACCGTCCGCTGAGCGATGCGTCGCCGCGACTTCGGTATCGGCATGGCGGTCCTCGGCGCGAGCGGCTGCGTCCGCGGCGCGCCGCCCGCAGCGTTCGGCGTCGGTAGCGCGTTTCTCGACGCGCGCCTCGCTCCCGGGCGGGACGACACGCTCGTCGTCCATACCGACCGAGAGGGGCGACGCGCCGCGGCGTACGACGCCGCCTTGGTCGCGCTCGTTCTTCTGCGACGCGCGCGCCGCGACGAGGCGGCGCGCGTCGTTCTCGGGGTGGCGGCCACGCAGCGCGACGACGGTGCCGTGCCCTTTTCGGTCGTGCGCGGCGCGGAGCACGAGAGCTCCGGGTACGTTCGAACTGGTGCGGTGGCGTGGTGCGGGTACGCCGCGGCCGAGATCCTCGACGCCGCGCCGTGGGACGGGCCGACGCGTGCGCGCGTCGTGGCGTTTGGGCACCGCGTCGCCGCCTATCTCGTCGCGCGTCAGGTCACGCGCGCGGGCGATCCGCGCGACGGTCTCGTGACCGGCGGGGAGGGGACCTACGTCGCCGACGTGGACGAGCGGGGGGCGATCGTCGAGCGCTTCGTTCGCGGAGACGCGACTTGGGCGTCGACCGAGCACAACGTGGACGCGTTCTTCTTCTTGCGGAGGTTCGCTCGCGTCGTCGAGAGCACCGCGTTCGCGCGCGCGGCCGCGCGCATTCAAGACGGCCTGCTTCGTTCGTTCGACGAAGCCTCGGGGCAGCTTCCGGCGGGCGTGCGAGCCGAAGGCATCGACCGGACGCATGCGCTCGACGCGGCCTCTTGGGGAGCCGTGCTTCTCGCAGCGGCCGGAGAGCGGGAGCGTGCCGAGCGGTCGGCGCAGGTGGCCGACCAGAGATTCGGGGTGCGCGCGTTGGAGCGCGGCGTCGTCGGGCACCGGCCGTTCGCCGACGGGCCCATCTTCGCGAACGAACGCGTCGTCGCGCGCTTCGGGGCCCGCGAATGGTCGGAGCTCGACCTCGTGTGGCCCGAAGGGAGCGCGGGCGTCGCGCTTGCCGCGCTCCGGACCGGGCGACCCGATCGCGCCCGCGCGATCCTCGACGCGCTCGAGCCGCTCCGCGACCGCGGCGCGCTCCCGACCGCGACCCGCGCCGTTCCGCTCCAATTCGATGTCGAGCCGAGCGTCGCTGGCACCGCGTGGAGCGAGCTCGTGCGCTACGAGCTGGCCCGGCCCGCCGCCGCGCCCACTCTCTTCACATGAGCGCCGTCACTCTACGGTTGCCTTGAAGTGCGCCGTCGACCCGGGCGCGAGCGCGCGAACGAGCGTCACGCGCGTGCCGCTCGTCCGGACTTCTCCGCACGCGTCACACGTGAACGACTTGATGCGGTCTCCGAGCTCGAGGGTGAGCCCCGGGGTGGTCTTGGCGCCAGAGGTGATCGTGCCGGTGTAGCCGACGCCCTCTTCGTACCGGGCGTCCACGCCGGTCGCGAGGCGTGCCCGCCAAAAATCTCCGGCCTCTTCCACGGTCATGAAGCGAGCGCCCGCGGCCTGCGCCTCGTCCACGAAGTGGCCGAGCGCGATGACTTTCTCCGACAGGCTCGCCGGGGACGGGCTCGAATTGCGCCAGGGCCGAACGTGGAGCGTCGTAAAAGATGCATTCTGCAGGTTGCGCAGCATGACGTAGACCCACGCCGACTCGAAGTGGCCCCGCGTCTCGGGCTCCAGCGCGCGCCGTCCCTTTTGCCCACGAACGATCACCGGGTCTTCGTCCTCGAGCGCGATCGGGAGCTCCAGGATGGGTTGCGCGCGGAACAACGTCGGATGAGACCCGACCGTCTCGAGATTGACCGGCAGGTTGTAGGGAAGGTCTCCCACGCCGAATCCGGAGTCGAGATCCACGCCGCTCTTGGCGAGGAGGACGTACTGTCGCGGATGGAGCGCGAGGTACGGCGATCGCCACGCGCGCACCGCTCGCCCGGCGACGTCCCGCACGCGGTCGAGCGATCCCTGGAGCTCGGCGCAGAGCGTGGGCGGCGCGTTCGGTGCGGCGGGCTTTTGACCGTCGCAGACGCCCTCCGGCAAGGTGGCGAACGTTCGCGGCTGCGAGACGCCGTGCGCGCCGCAGGACATGTCCTTGCAAAGTGCACGCGCGGTCGTCCCATCGAAGTGGCCGCCCTTCTGTCCGGTGGCGAGGAAGTAGGTGCCGCGGACGCCGCGTGCGCGCTCCACGTCGGCGATCTGAAGGGCGCCGGCGTCGCCCCAGGTCCCCGAGCCGTAGGCCTCGATGGAGTCGACGTCGTGGGTGAGAATCACCACGCCGCGCGCGTCGTCGGGCGCGGTGTGAGTGAAGACGACGTGCCCGGACGCGGCCTCGCGCATCGCCCCGCGGAGCATCAAGCGGAGCACGTCACCGCTCGGGACGAAGCAGTTCACGTAGCAGGGCGTCGTGGCGAACGTGGCGAGGTCGTGGCCCACGGCGTAGATGGCGCCGTCGCCCACGCGGCGGCGCGTGATCGCGGGGCCAGTGGCCTCGCGCGCGCCCCGGCCCATGGCCACGACTTCGGTGCCGGGCTCCGGCTCGAACGCGTAGAGCTCGACGCCGTCGGGGTGCTTGGGCGCCGGGTTGATGCGCAGCGTGCGCTCTTCCGGGCTGTCGAGCTCGGCCACGAGCGCCGAGCGGATGCCGTCGAAGCGGATCTCCACCGCGTCGCGGCGGCGCACCGAAGACTTGAGCCCGACGAGCTTCAGCGCGCCCTTCTGATCTTTCGTGCCGAGCGGCTTCCACACGAGGACGACGCCGCCCTTCTTGGCGAACGCCTCCAGCTTGTTCTGGATGTCCGTGGTGACCGAGCCTGCGGTCAGGTAGCCGGGCACGAGAACGAGCGAGTAGTCCCCGAGCTTGTCCAAGACCTGCGTCCAGTCCGAGCCGGCGGGCGCGCGATCGAACGGGATTCCAGCTTGGGCGAGCACCGAGCTCACGGTCGCGATGTCGGTGGCGGCTTCGGTCCACGCGTAACGCGGCGCGATGACGAACGCGCGTGGGCGTGCGCTCCGCTTGGGGACGTCGTCGACGACGCCGTTGCAGTCGTTGTCGATGCCGTCGCGGACCTCGGGGGTGGGGGAGGGCGCGAGGCAGACGCGAGTGCCGCTCAAGCACGCCGCGAAGCCAGGGCCGCATGCGCCCGCGCGCCCGGTGTTGCAGGCGTTGGCACCAGTCGGCGGGAGGACGTCGATCATGCCGTCGCCGTCGTCGTCCAGGCCGTTGCACGCGGTTTCGATGGGGCGGCGTGCGTAGGGTGAGGCGCTCGTCGAGGTGGGGGCGGCGCTCGCGACCCCGGCGGCAGCCCGGGCGCCCCCGTCGACGTCGCCGCGCGCGCGCGCGGCCGGGACCGAGAGCCCCGCCATCGCGAGCACCGAGATGGCGCGCCGAGTCGCCGTCCGCATTCCGCCTCACAGGCTACACGGGAACGCGCGTGCATTCTTCACTCATCGCGCCCGCGGGATACGATGACACCGGTGCGTGCGCGAATCGTCCGAATCGGCTTGGCCCTCTTGGTGCTGGGCCTCGTGACGTTCGGTCCGCACCTCGCGTGGCGGCTCCTCCCCGCGCACGTCCTTCGCGTGGTGCTCGTCGACAAGACGGTCCCCTTTCTGAAGTACCGCGAGCACGCCGCGATTCCGTGGATTTTGCACGCAATGCGGCTCACCGAGCGCGACGGCCGCTTCCTCGAACCGGCCAAGGACTACGTGGGCTACCACCCGGAGACGAAGTCGGGCGACGAGCTCCGCAAGGAAGCGCTCGCGGGGGCCGACGCGCTGGTCATCACCGACACGTACGGCGTCTACGTGGGCGACTACGAGAAGCCGGGCGACGTGGCCGCGCTCGAGCGGAGCCCCAAAATCTACGGCGGCTTCTCGGGCGCCGAAGCCGAGGTGATCGAGTCCTTCGCGGGTAACGGCGGACTCGTCCTCGCCGAGTTCAACACGTTCGCGTCTCCCACCGACGACGCCACGCGCGCGCGCCTGGAGCACGTCTTCGGCGTGCGCTGGACGCATTGGGTGGCCCGCTACTGGCCCAACCTCCAGGACGAGAACGAAGTGCCGCGCTGGGTCGGACGCCTCTATCAGCGCGTCGAACGACACCAGTTCGACATCAAAGGCGGTGGGCTCGTGTTCGTGCTCGAGGACAAGGACATCGTCGTCCTCAAAGATGGCGTCGAGCTAGGACCGGCGGTGGTCGAGCAGCTGCGCACCAAGGCGGGCGCCGAGTTCGAGTTCCCCGAGCGCGGAGGCTTCTGGTTCTGGATGGACCTCGTCGAGCCGATGGGCGGCGAGGTCCTCTTCGAGCACGTGGTCGACGTGACGCCGGACGGCGCCGCGCGGCTCGCGGCGCACGGAGTGCCCCGCCGCTTCCCCGCGCTCGTGAACTCGAGCTCGGAAACCCAGAGCGCGCCGGCCTCCTCACCTACCGCAAGCGAATGCTCGGCTGCGGCGGCGGGGGCACCACCGACGAGGCGTTCTTCTGGGGCTTCTACGTTCCCATCGTGAGCCGCCTCTTCGCGTCGCGCGCCCATTGAATCGCTCTGCGGTCGGTCTCCCACAAGCTATGGGTGGCGCCCCGTGACAACTCCACGCGGACCGTGACATGTCTCGTTCGGAGCCGTTCGAGTCACGAGACATTCGCCCGGCTCGTTGCGGCTTCTTTCGAGAATTTTCAGTGCTCGCGTCCCGGCACCCTCGTTGCAGATGCGGAGTGAAACAAGCATGCGGCTGACCATCCTCTCCGTTTCCGTGGCGATGTTCGTCTCTGGGCTCGTGGCGTGCGGAGAGACGTTGACCGGCGAGGACGCGCCGCCCGACGCCGACGCCGACGCCGCGACCAATACGGATGCCGCGGCTGCAGCCGACGATGCGTCGACATCGATGGACGTGCAGACCGAGCCAGCCGAGGCTGCGTCCGGCGACGCCTCCAGCGTGCTCGCCGACGCCGACGCGGCGACCCCGTCGGCGGACGCCGACGCCGGCCCGACCGTGGATTCGAGCCCGGGCGCGGATGCGTCGGATGCGAGCGACGCCGGGCCGCCGGCCGACGCCGCACCGGCATCGTTCAAGATCCACGGGACGATCAGCGGAGTCACGGTGACCGGTGTGGTGCTTCGGAACAACGGAGCCGACGACCTCTCGGTCGCCGCCAATGCGACGACGTTCGAGTTCTCGGTTCCGGTGCTCGATGGCGCTCCGTTCAACGTCGCCGTCTATGCGGTTCCGGCGAGCCCGTTGCTCGTCTGCACCGTCACGAACGGCAAGGGCTTCGCGGGGCCGAGCATGGCCGACATCTCGATCGCTTGCGAGAAGGGCCATCGCATCTTTCTCACGTCGACGGTGTATGACGGCAACCTGGGCGGCCTCGCCGGCGCCGACGCCAAGTGCCAGGCGCGCGCGGACGCGGCGAGCTTGGGTGGAACGTGGAAGGCGATCCTCTCGACGCGCACGGTCGACGCGCGCGATCACGTCGACGGTACGGTGCCTCGCTACAACGTCGACGGCACGCGCGTGATGAAGGCGAACGAGATGTTCAGCACGTCGGCCACCACGGGCACGTATCCGCTTCTCACGCCGATCCGCGACGAGTTCGGCCACGCCGTCGTCGGCAACCTCTTTCCCTTCGCCGGCGGCGGGCCGGACGGGCGCCACGCCGAGCCGTCGGCCCCCTACGGCCTCGGCTGGGACGACGCTTGCGAGGACTGGACGTCGACGAAGGGCACGACGACCTGCGGCTACAACAACACGACGAGTGGCACGTGGCTCTCGGGTTGCGGCGGGATCGACTGCAAGGGCTACGTGAGCGGCGTCGGCATCCACTGCGCAGAGGATTGAGCGACACACTCCTCGCAGCGCGCGGGTGACGCGGTGCAGCACGTTCGGCCCCGAATCCGCGGCTTGAGCGGCGGTATTTGCCGTGGTACTGCGCTCCACTCGCTCGGGAGAAGGTTCCCGTGCGCAATTTTCAGCGTCCAATCGCGAGGTTCTCGATGGCTCTCAACCCTCCGGCGAACGGCCAACCCATCACCATGGGCGCCGGCCAGAAGCTCCAAGTTCCGAACACCCCGATCGTTCCCTTCATCGAGGGTGACGGCACCGGGCGGGACATCTGGCGCGCCAGCGTCCGCGTCCTCGATGCGGCCGTGGCCAAGGCCTACAAGGGCGAGCGCAAGATCGCTTGGTACGAGGTCCTCGCTGGCGAGAAGGCCTTCAAGCAGACGAACAACTGGCTCCCCGACGAGACGGTGGAGGCCTTCAAGAAGTACCTCGTCGGCATCAAGGGTCCGCTCACGACCCCGATCGGCGGCGGCATCCGCTCGCTCAACGTGGCGCTCCGCCAGCTCCTCGACCTCTACGTCTGCCTTCGCCCGGTGCGTTGGTTCAAGGGCGTGCCCAGCCCGGTGAAGCACCCCGAGGCCGTCGACATGGTGATCTTCCGCGAGAACACGGAAGACATCTACGCCGGCATCGAGTTCGAGTCCGAGAGCGCGCAGGCCAAGAAGATCCTCGCCTTCCTCCAGCAGGAGTTCCCGAAGGAGTACGGCAAGGTTCGCTTCCCGGCGACGAGCGGCATCGGCATCAAGCCCGTCAGCCGCGACGGCTCGGAGCGGCTCGTTCGCTCCGCCATCGAGTACGCGCTCACCAACAAGCGAAAGAGCGTCACGTTCGTGCACAAGGGCAACATCATGAAGTTCACCGAAGGTGCCTTCATGAAGTGGGGCTACGCGCTCGCCGAGAAGGAGTTCGGCGACAAGTGCTACACGTGGTCGCAGTGGGAGCGCACCAAGGAAGCCAAGGGTGAGGACGCGGCCAACGCCGAGCAGAAGGCCGAGCTCGCCAAGGGCAAGGTCCTCGTCAAGGATGCCATCGCCGACATCACGCTCCAGCAGGTGCTGACGCGCCCCAAGGAGTTCGACGTCATCGCGACGCTCAACCTGAACGGCGACTACCTCTCCGACGCGCTCGCGGCGCAGGTCGGCGGCATCGGCATCGCGCCCGGCGGCAACATCAACTACATCTCCGGCCACGCCATCTTCGAGGCGACGCACGGCACCGCGCCGAAGTACGCCGATCTCGACAAGGTGAACCCCGGCTCGGTCGTCCTCTCGGGCGAGATGATGCTCCGCCACATGGGTTGGGCCGAGGCGGCGGACCTCGTCATCAAGGGCGTCGACGGCGCCATCGCCTCCAAGAAGGTCACCTACGATTTCGCCCGCCTCATGGAGGGCGCGACCGAGGTGAAGTGCAGCGAGTTCGGCGACAACATCATCGCGAACATGTAGTTTGCACGTAGTGTCGCGCCCTCGTCGCGCGCACGCCCGCGTGAACGTCTCGGCCTCCGCTCGTCCGGAGGCCGAGATGCGTGAGGAAGCTCGTGCGGCCGCCGAAGGGCGCGCGCCCGAACCAAGGAGCCCTCATCGGCGCGCGCGCCTCGGTGGCTCGCGCGGTCTCTCGACCCGGCAGTCAGCTTCGGCTTGAAGCGGCCTGCGATTCGCGGGAAAGCTGCGCGCCTCGTCGCATGCTCTCGTCGTCGTCGCCGTCGTCGCGGATCGAACCCAAGCCGAAGCCGCTCCTTCGTGGGGTTTCGCACCAGATCGCGTTCTTCGTGGCGGTCGTGGCGTCGGCGCTTCTCGTTCGTAGCGCACACACCCACCGTGGCGCGATCGCGAGCGGCATCTTCGGCGCGAGCCTGGCCGTGCTCCTCGGGACGAGTGCGCTCTACCACCGCATCGACTGGCAGCCCGCCGCGCGCGCGCGCATGCGTCGCCTCGATCACGCCGCGATCTTCCTTCTGATCGCGGGAGGGTACACGCCGCTCCTCTGGCTCGTGCCGGTGGCCGGAGGCGGCCACGGCGCGCTCCTCGCGGTGTGGTTGGGCGCGCTCGTCGGCATCGCGAAGTCCGTGTTCTGGATTGGGTCGCCCAAGTGGGTGACGCCGGTCATCAGCTTGGCCGTGGGCTGGATGCTTCTCGGGCCCGTGTTGGCGCGCACGCCTTCGCTGAGCGCCTTGTCGGTCGCGTGCATCGTCATGAGCGGCGCGCTCTACAGCGCGGGGGCCATCGTCTACGCCTTGAAGCGCCCCGATCCGTTTCCGCGCGTCTTTGGCTACCACGAGGTCTTCCACGCGCTCGTCATCCTCGCGAGCGTCGCGCTCTTCGTGCACGTCGCGCTCCTCGTGACGGCCGGGTAGGGCGAGTTCGGAGTCCGCGGTCAGTTGGCGACGAGCCCATCCGATGCTCTTCGGCGCGCCGCGCGTCGAGGTGATCTCGAAGATCGAGCCGCCGAAGGAAGCGCGCGCGGTGACCAAACGACGAGCCTTGCGACGTGGAACCGCGTAGCGTCCGCGAGATGAGCTCCTCCGACGTCTCGACGCACTCGGGCGGCTGCCTTTGTGGTGCCGTCAGGTTCGAGCTGCGCGGCCCGCTCACGAGCGTGACCTATTGCCACTGCTCCATGTGCCGCAAGTGGCATGGGCACGTGGGCGCGTACGCCGCAGTCCTCCGCGCAGACTTCGCGCTCGTCGAGTCGCGCGGTCTCAGGTGGTTCGCGTCGTCCGATCGCGTGCGCCGCGGGTTCTGCGGCGAGTGCGGCGCCTCGCTCTTTTTCGACGAGGACGGCGACCCGCGTGTCGCGTTCACCGCCGGGTCGGTCGAGGCGCCGTCAGGACTTCGCTCCAAGGCGCACATCTACGCGGCCAGCAAGGGCGACTACTACGAGCTGTGCGCAGACGGCCTACGCGTCTTCGACACGATGCCTTGAGCCACCGACATCGAGCCGCGGCCATCCGATCTTGTGCCTCAGGGCTTGAAGCTGACGGCGAGGTCGTCGATGGCCACCTCGGGAAACGCGTCGCTCGGTCCCACCGAGCCCACCTCCACCACGACGGTGCCCGTGAGCGGGATGCTCTGGGCTGGCGTTCCCGAAAGCCCGCCATCGTCGCTGCGGAACAGAATCGCGCTCCCGTCGACCACCAGCTCGTAGGCGTGCCAGGCGTAGGCCGTCAGCACGTCGGTGGCGACCGGCTGGCCCATGTCCGTCACGATGCCGACTTGGCCGGTCTCGTCGACGGAGAGCGAGAGGACGCCGGAGCTCGTCTTGACGGTCAAGAGCGACACCCCCCCGGCCGTGCTCGTCCGCGTGCGCGCGGACAAGTGCACCCTGAGCTTCGACAAGTCGGCCCCGGGATCGACCAGGACCTCGGCGACCGCTCCCGCGGGCGTGCTCGCGCCGGGCGGCGTCGCGATGAGCGAGGGCGGATTCGCGTGCCCTTCGGTGATGTCGACCGTGAACTTGCCGGTGCCTTGGGACGCGAGGCCGCTGCCTGTCGCGACGGACGGGGCGCTCGAGCAATAGGCGGTCGTATACCCGTCGCCCTTGTCGTCCTTGCGCACGCGGCTGCAAAACGGGTCGACCGCGCCATCCAGGAGCTCGCCGCCGTCGTTCGGCGGGGGCGGGGGCGCCCCTACGTCGTCGGCCCCGGCGGCTTCCGCGGGAAGCGCGGCTCCGTCGCTCGCGTCGGCGGGGCGGCTGGCGTCGGGCGCTCCCTCTCGCGGCGCCCGCTCGAGAACGAGGAACGCTTGGCACGCTGTCAGGGCGAGGCTCAAGGCGACGACGAACCGGCGCACCGCGTCATCTTACGTCAGTTCGTGCGCGCGCCCGGGCCCCGTTTCCTCCGGCCTCACTCTGGGGTAGAACGCTCCCGTCTTCGCTCCGCAAAGTACGAACAAGAGGTATTCCCATGCCGACCCGCAAGAAGATTGGTCTCATTGGCGCTGGCAACATCGGCGGCGAGCTCGCGCGTCTCTGCGCGAACAAGGAGCTCGGCGACGTTTGGCTCTACGACATCCCGGCCAAGGAGAACTTCGCGAAGGGCAAGGCCCTCGACCTCGAGCAGAACAGCTCGGTCCTCGGCTACGACTCGAACGTCCGCGGCACGTCCAACTGGGCCGATCTCGAGGGCAGCGACGTCCTCATCATCACCGCCGGCATCCCGCGCAAGCCGGGCCAGTCGCGTGACGACCTCGTCGCGTCGAACCTCCCGATCATCCGCGACGTCGCGCAAAACGCCAAGAAGCACTGCCCCAACGCGTTCGCCATCGTCATCTCCAACCCGCTCGACGCGATGGTCTACGAGTACAAGCGCGTGACCGGCTGCCCCAAGGGCATGGTCGCGGGCATGGCCGGCGTCCTCGACTCGGCGCGCTTCCAGCTCTTCCTCGCCCGCGAGGCCGGCGTCAGCATCAAGGACGTCCGCGCCATGGTGCTCGGAGGCCACGGCGACGACATGGTCCCCGTGATGTCGATGACGACCATCAACGGCGTCCCGGCGACGACGCTCATCGCCAAGGACAAGATCAACGCGATCGTCGAGCGCACCCGCAAGGGCGGCGGCGAGATCGTCAACCTCATGGGCACGAGCGCCTACTACGCGCCGGCCACGAGCGCGGTCGCGATGGCCGAGGCTTACCTCGGCGACCAGAAGCGCCTCCTCGCTTGCGCGGCGTACCTCGAGGGCGAGTACGGCTACAACGACCTCTTCATGGGCGTCCCGTCGATCATCGGCGGCAAGGGCGTCGAGAAGATCCTCGAGATTCCCCTCACGGACGAGGAGAAGGGCATGCTCAAGAAGAGCGCCGGCTCCGTCCAGGCCGTCGTCGACATCTGCAAGAAGGCCTGAGTCTCGCTGGGGCGCGCTTCTCCGGGTGACCTCGTCGGTCGCCCGCGCGAGGCGCGCCCCAACTCATTTTGTCCGCCCGCGAGCCAACGAACGATGCGCACCCTCGTGGTCGGAGCCGGATCGGCCGGCGCGGTGATCGCCTCGCGTCTGACGGAGGACGCACGCCACGAGGTCGTGCTCGTCGAGGCCGGTCCCGATTACCCGTCCGGCGCGCTCCCGCCGGACCTCGTGGACGGCACGCGCAACTCGATGCGTCGCCACGATTGGGGCTACGGGTACCGCGCGACGACGACCGGCGTCGGCGGCGCGTTCGACCAGCCGTTTCCCCGCGGCCGCGTCGTCGGTGGCTCGTCGGCAGTGAACACGTGCATTGCGCTGCGGGGCCAGCCGTTCGACTACGATGAGTGGGCCGCGCGCGGGCTCCCCGAGTGGTCGTGGGAGCGGTGCCTCCCGTACTTCAAGAAGCTCGAGCGCGATCTCGATTTCGCGAACGAATGGCACGGCACGGACGGGCCGCTGCCCATAAGGCGCCACAAGCGGGACGAGCTCGTCCCGTGGCAGGCGGCGTTCCTCGAGGCATGTCGCGAAGTCGGCCTCGGCGATTGTTTGGACACCAACGATCCGACGAGCGCGGGCGCTGGACCGCACGCGATGAACAAGCTCGAGGGGCGTCGCGTCTCGGCCGTGCAGTCGTGGCTCGCGCCTGCCGTGCGCGCCCGCCCCAACCTCGCGATCGTCCCCAACACGCTGGTTCGCCGCGTGCGCTTTCGTGGCCTTCGCGCGGAGGGCATCGAGTGCGAGCGATTTGGACGCGTATTCGACCTCGACGCGGACCGCGTGGTCCTTTGCGCCGGTGCGATCGCCACGCCGGGGATTCTCCAGCGCTCGGGGGTCGGTCCGCGTGGTGAGATCGAGCGGCTCGGCGTCGCGCTCGTGGCCGACGTGCCGGGCGTCGGGGCGCGCCTCCTCGATCACCCCGGCGTCGCGATCTTCTTCCTGCCGCGCCACGCGGGGTTCTCGAGCGTGAGCCACCCCCTCATCCAGACCGTGGCGCGCATCTCGTCGCGCGCGAGCGCGTGCCCCAACGACGTCCAGATCCAGCCCGGCTCGTTCGTGCCGCTCCCCGACAGCGAGCTCGCGGGTGTGACGCTCGCCGCGTGCATCGGAAAGCCTCGCTCGGTTGGGCGCATTCGGTTTCCGACCGCGCGCGCCGCTGATCCGCCGCGCCTCGACTCGCGGCTCCTGGAAGATCCGTCCGACCAAGACGAGGCGCGCGCCGCGCTCCGCTTCATCTCGCGCCTCGCCCGAACGCGCGTCATCTCCGCGCTCGCGCGCCCCGTGTACCCGCGCCTCGCGCCGTTCGACGACGAGGGCAACCTGCGCGCGGCTCTCACGCGCATGACCGGCTCCGGTTATCACCCGTGTGGCACGGTGCCGATGGGTGCGGAGGACGATCCCGACGCCGCGACCGACGGCCGCGGTCGCGTGCGCGGCACGCTCGGCCTTTACGTGGCCGACGCCAGCTTGATGCCGACCATCCCGAGCGCGAACACGAACCTCGCGACGCTCATGATCGGCGAGCGCTTCGGCGAGTGGCTGCGGACGGCTGAGGACTGAGCGCCGCGATGAGATCGAGCGCCGAGGCCTCGTCCTCGTCGGAGGCGCGAATGCGCGCGAGCGGTCCCGCCAGCCCCACCTCGGCGACGAGCACGGCCTCGGCGGCGGCGCGCTCGCTCGAGGCGCCCGTGCGCTCGATGCGCGCCGCGACGCGCGACGCGGCGCGGAGGGCGACACCGAGCGTGACGAGCGTGGACGCGAGCGTGCTCGCTTCGACCCAGGCGAGCCCGTAGAGCACGTCGGCCGCGAAGTCGGCGAAGACCTCCTCACGCGCGCGCGGTGACGTCACGCGTCGCTCGGCGCGATCGAACGCGAAGGCCCACGGCCGCGGGCGATCTCCGAGGCGACGATCGAGAACGATGGCGAGGAGCGCGTCTCCAAACCACGCGAACGCGTCGCCGGTGAGGGTCCCGTCGACGAGGGCGCGGTACGCGTGCGCCAGATCCGCCGGTGCGGTGTGGACGAGGTCGGGGAGGGGATCGGCCGACGGCACGACGCGCGCGAGACCGTCTGGCGCCTCGAGCGCGGCGAGCGCGTTCGCTTCGAGCGCGGCGTAGCTCGCGAAGCTGACGTGACGACGACGCGACAGCCGAACGTGAGACCCCACGGTGTGGTCGACGCGAAGGCGTCCCCGCGTCGTGAGCGCTTCGCGCGCATCGCGCTCGTCGAGGAGCGGGCGCGGGCCCACGCTCCGGCATGGGCAGCGGTGGGCCGTGGTCACCCGGAGGCCGGCCTCCGTTCGCACGAGGCCGTACGGAAACTGCCGACACGCGGTGGGCTTCGCCGCCTCGCCGTGGTCACGATGGATGGCGCAACCGCCCTGCGCGCTCCAGAAGGTGCACGTGTGATCGCGGTGCACCGCGAGGACGGGGAGGGCGAGGCGTGGGTGGTTCTCGATGGCCTTCGAATCGAAGCCGCGAACGCGCGCGGCCTCCGCGCGGGTCACCGGACCGAGCGCGTGGATGTCGGAGCAGCAGAGTCCGTCGCCGACGCACGCGTAGCGCGCGCCCGGTCGCAGCTCGAGTCGATGTCGCGGCGGCAAGCGGACCGACCATTACCATCCCGCTTCCCAAGGCGCCTCCCATTCGCGACGATGACCGCGTGAAAGGGCGCACCATCGCGGAGCTCGAGACGATGTCCGAGGAGGAGCTCGTCGAGGCCCTCGGCGTCGGCGACATCGCGCGCACGTTCGCCCGAGATCCGAACGCCACCATCGAGCCCAATCGCTCCGCCGACGCGACGGGGCTCGCCGCGCTTCGTGAGCTCGCTGCCGAGTCGAGCGGCCGAACGCTCTCGCGCGGTCTCGAGCTCAAGGACACGCTCGGCGAAGGCGGGATGGGCGTCGTGCGCCTCGCGCTCCAGCGCTCGCTCAGCCGCGAGGTCGCGGTCAAGACGCTCAAGTCGCCGCTCGCCGGTGAGACGGCGACGTTGCGCCTGCTCCGCGAGGCGTGGGTCACCGGCTCGCTCGAGCACCCGAACATCGTCCCGGTCTACGATCTCGCGCTCGACGAGGGCGGCTCACCCATCATCGTCCTCCGGCGCATCGAGGGCGTGAGCTGGGATCGCCTCATGCACTCGCCTGAGGAAATCGCGCGCCGCTTCGGCGCGACCGATCCGCTCGAGTGGAACCTGGGCATCTTGATCAAGGTCGCGAGCGCGGTGGGCCTCGCGCACAGCCGCGGCATCGTGCACCGCGATCTCAAGCCCGACAACGTGATGGTCGGCGCCTTCGGCGAGGTCTACGTCGTCGACTGGGGCGTCGCCGCGAGCCTCGAGCGCGACCCCGAGGGTCGCCTCCCGTCGAGCACGAGCGACGTCGCGGGCACGCCCGCGTACATGGCGCCGGAGATGTTCGGAGCGATCGAACAAGCCGTCTCCGAGGCCTCCGACGTGTACCTCCTGGGCGGGATCCTCCACGAGATCTTGACCGGAAGACCGCCCCACGACGCTGCCGATCTGCGCGGGATGCTCCTCTCTTCGCTCCGCGCCGAGTTCGCGTTCCCGGAGACGGCGCCGCGCGCGCTCACGGAGATCGCGACGCGCGCGCTCGCACCGGATCCCGCAGCGCGATTCTCTTCGGCGGTCGAGCTCCAAAAGCGGCTCGAGTGGTTCCTTCGCCACCGCGGCTCGCTCGCGCTCTCGGCGGAGGCCGATGCCAGCGCCGCCGCGCTCGAGCACGCAGCGGACGCCAAAGACGATGCGCGCGTTCATCGGCTCTTTGCGGAGTGTCGCTTCGGCTATCGCGCGGCCCTCCGCGCGAGCGCGGACAACGACGCTGCGGCCCGCGGGCTTCGCAGCGTCACCGAGCGCGTCGTTCGCTTCGATCTCGAGCGCGGCGCCCCCCAGTCGGCCGCGGCCGCCCTCGCCGAGCTCGACAGGCCCCCGGCAGAGCTCAGTCGTCTCGTCGACGCCGCGCTCCGCGCGAAGGAGGCCGAAGACGTTCGCTTCGAGGTGCTGCGTCGCGACGTCGACGATTCGATCGGTCGTCGGACCCGCATCGCCGTAGTCGCCTTGCTCGGCGTCATTTGGTCCATCGGGCCGTGGTTCGCGGCCGCGCTCGAGGCGCGCTTCGCGGCCGAGCCACCCGATGCCCAGCACGCCGTACAGATCGGCTGGTCGCTCGCGATCGCTGCGCTCTCGATGATCGTGGCCTACTGGGCGCGCGGCTCGATGCTGCGAACGGCATTCAATCGTCGCATCCTCGCCACGGTCTTCGTCGTCTTCGCGGCGCAGCTCGCCCTGCAGGTCGGTGCACACCTCATGCATCTGCCGACCGAGGCGTCGATCGTGCTCTACGTGCTGGTGTGGTTCGTGATCGCGGCGGAGGCGTCGGTCAGCATCGACCGTCGCTTCTTCCTCGTAGCGCTCACGTACCTGGTGGCGTTCGTGGTCATCTCCGCCGCCCCGGCCTACAAGTGGCCAATCATCTCGCTGTCGAACGCGCTCCTGGCCGTGACGCTTGGGCTCGCGTGGCGCTCGACGCGAGAGTGAGCGCGCTCAGGACGCGCGCATCGCGTCGAGGCGATCGTAGTGACGGTATCCGAGACGATCGAGCACCGACTTGGGCGCGAGGCCGATGTCGACCAAGGTCTTCAAGCTGTACGTGCCCGCGAGGACCGGAGGGCGATACGCCTCGATGGTGCGCGCGTTGCGGAACGGCGCGAGCGGACGCAGCGTGGCGTTGCCCTGCACGTGCATGAAGTGAGCGGCCGACCCACGCGTCCAACCCGCCACGCCCGGCGGCGTGATGACGTGCGGCGTCGCGAGGAACGTTCCGCCGGTGAGGATCTCGAGCTCCTGGCCGACCTGCGCGACGAGCGCGCCCTCGGGCGGACGACCGGGGACCATGATGCCCTTGGGGTGCTCGGCGGTGGCGCGCGTGCGGAGGAAGAGACCGCTCTTCTCGTCGGGCTTTCGCTGCGGCTTGCCTTCGGGATCGTAGAACTGGCCGCCGGGGAGGAGCGTCAGGAGGTTGAAGTCGGTGTGCTCTTCGCCCCAGAGGATGGGCGTTCCGACCTGCTCGGGCTTGAGAGCGAGGTAATGCAAGAGGCGCGTCACGTGCGCGCCGCGATCGCAAAGGTTCGCGAACGTCTTCGCCTCGAGGCCGAGCGCGACGGCGCAGCCTTCGAGGAGCGCGAGGCCTGCCTCGTGGAGCGCACGCCCGAGACCGAGGAGCCCGTCGCTGAACCCGGCCGGCGCGTCGGGCGGGAACACGTTGTCCGGGTAGAGCTCCGGGTAGTCGGCGCTGAGCTCGGGGTCCGACGCGTAGGGCGTCGCGAAGTAGCACTCTTTGAAGTCGGGCTGACCGCCACCGGCGACGGCGACCTCGGTGTTCGGCGGGGTCCATCCGCGCTGGAACCAGAGGTCCGCGCGGCCGTAGGGCTTCTTCTTCTCCTCGGGCCAGGCGACGAACTCGCGGAAGGCTCCGTAGAGCGCGCGGAGCTTCTGCGCGTCCACGCTGTGACCGAAGACGTACACGAGGCCGTAGCGGCCGAACGCGGTGCGGAGCGCCTCACCGGCGCGCGCGACGCGCTCTGGGTTGCCGGAGGCCAGATCTTGGAGGTCGACGGACGGAATCGAGAGCTCGGTCATGATCGTGCGCCGGCTCTTAGCAGATCGACGCGCCGATGGATGAGCTTTGCGTCGTGACTTCGTACGATGAATCCGCGGCGCAACGCGTGCGTGCTGGCGGCGCCCGTGCGCGCAAATACGACGTCGCGTCGGGCGAGCGCGTGTCAGTGCTCGAGCTTGTGGCAGCCGCCGCAGCCGAAGCCCTTCTGCGTCTTCGGATCGTAGGCGGCGAGCCCGAGCGCGGCCGCCATCTCCGGCATCACCTTCTCGAACATGAATTTCGTCGCGGCCGGGTGCTTCTCGCGATCGCGCTTGAAGTCGTCCGCGGGATCGAGGTGCGGGAGCGCGCTCGAGGGCATCGCGAAGTTTCCGGTCTTCGCCGTCGGGCCGTGGCACGTGATGCAGTTGAAATCTTCGAAGCCCTTCGCGTTCCACGCTTGGAAGACCGCCGCCATGCGCGGCGTGACCTCGGTCTTCATGTGGAGCTTCTTCTCGCTGAGGCTCATCTGACGCCACGGCTTCGACATCGCCGCCGGCGCGGGTGACGCGCTCGGGCCCGCGCCGCCGTCGGCCGAGGTGGCCGGTGCGCCGACCGCCGGCGTGTCGCTCGCGACGGGCGTCGGCGGCGTCGGGGTCGGGCGGGGCTCCGTCGTTGCGCCGCCGCATGCAGCGAGCGCGACGAGCGTGAGCGCGAGGGCAGGGAAGCGCGAGGCGCGAAGGGCAGCCATCTCCGCGAGACGGTAGCGAAAGGGCCGGCGTCGCGGCAAGCACGGCCCTCTGTTCGTGTCCGGCCCGTGGTGCTAGGTTCCCGCATCCCGAAACTTGGGACGGCGCGTCCGCCGCCCGTTCGGCCATCCGGAGTCTCGACCGATGAAGATTCACGAGTACCAGGGCAAGCAGATCTTCGCGAAGTACGGTGTCCCCATCCCCAAGGGCATCCCGGCGTTCACCGTCGACGAGGCCGAAGCGGCCGCGAAGAAGCTCATCGCCGACACGGGCTCGCAGGTGACGGTGGTCAAGGCGCAGATCCACGCCGGTGGCCGCGGCAAGGGCGGCGGCGTGAAGGTCGCCAAGGGCGGCGCGTCCGAAGCGCGCGCGCTCGCCGAGAAGATCCTCGGCATGCAGCTCGTGACGCACCAGACCGGCGCCGCTGGCCAGAAGGTGCGCCGCCTCTACATCGAGCAGGGCCTCGACATCGATCGCGAGCTCTACCTCGGCGCGGTCGTCGATCGCGATCGCCGTCGCATCGCCTTCATGGCGTCGACCGAAGGCGGCGTGGAGATCGAGAAGGTCGCCCACGAGACGCCCGAGAAGATCCTCACCGTGCACGTCGATCCGACGGTCGGCTTGTCGGCTTACCAAGCGCGCCAGCTCGCGTTCGGCCTCGATCTCATGCGCCACGGCAAGGAGACCGTCGCCAAGTTCGTGAAGCTCATGACCTCGCTCTTCGAGCTCTTCGTGAAGGAAGACTGCTCGCTCTGCGAGATCAACCCCCTGTGCGTCCTCAAGAACGGCGACGTGGTCGCGCTCGACGCGAAGCTCAACTTCGACGACAACGCCGACTTCCGCCACCCCGAGTGGACCGAGATGCGCGACACGGACGAAGAAGATCCGGTCGAGCTCGAGGCCAAGAAGGTCGGCCTCAACTACGTGTCGCTCGACGGCAACGTCGGCTGCTTGGTCAACGGCGCCGGCCTCGCCATGGCGACGATGGACATCATCAAGCACGCCGGTGAGAAGGTGGGCGTCGCGCCCGCGAACTTCCTCGACGTCGGCGGCGGCGCGAATCAGGAGCAGGTCACCAAGGCCTTCAGCATGATCCTGAAGAGCCCCAAGGTGAAGGCGATCTTCGTCAACATCTTCGGCGGCATCATGAAGTGCGACGTCATCGCCGCGGGCGTCGTCGCCGCGGCCAAGGAGCTCGGGCTCAAGGTCCCGGTCGTCGTTCGCCTCGAAGGCACGAACGTCGAGCTCGGTCGCAAGATCCTCACCGAGAGCGGCCTCGCTCTCACGCCGGCCACCGATATGGCCGACGGCGCCGCCAAGATCGTCAAAGCCGTCGCTGGCGCCTGACCCGCGTTTTTAGAAGGACATCGCCATGAGCATTCTGGTTGGTAAGAACACGCGCGTCGTCGTCCAGGGCATCACCGGTGGAGCCGGCTCGTTCCACGCGAAGCAGATGCTGGAGTACGGAACCCAGGTCGTTGCCGGCTGCACGCCCACGCGCGGCGGCGAGAAGTTCGAAGGCAAGGTCCCGGTCTTCAACACGGTCGCGCAGGCCGTCAAAGAGACGGGCGCCGACACGAGCTGCATCTTCGTCCCGCCGCCCGGCGCCGCCGACGCGATCCTCGAGGCGTTCGATGCAGGATGCAAGCTTGTAGTCTGCATCACCGAGGGCATCCCGGCGATGGACATGATCAAGGTGCGCCGCGTCCTCGAGACGTCGCCCGGTCAGCGCCTCATCGGGCCCAACTGCCCCGGTGTCATCACGCCGGGCGCGTGCAAGATCGGCATCATGCCGGGCCACATCCACAAGACCGGGCACATCGGCGTCGTGTCGCGCTCGGGCACGCTCACCTACGAGGCCGTCGGTCAGCTCAGCGCGCTCGGCATCGGTCAGTCGACGTGCGTCGGCATCGGCGGCGATCCCGTCGCGGGCATGGACTTCGTGGACGTGCTCGAGCTCTTCCAGGCCGACCCGGACACTCACGGCGTCATCATGATCGGCGAAATCGGCGGCGGCGCCGAAGAGCGCGCGGCGAAGTTCATCAAAGAGAAGATGACCAAGCCCGTCGCGTGCTTCATCGCCGGCACCACGGCGCCCGAAGGCAAGCGCATGGGTCACGCCGGCGCGATCATCGCGGGCGGCAAGGGCACCGCGGCCGAGAAGATCAAAGCGCTCGAAGCCGCCGGCGCGAAGGTGTCCCCGACCCCGAGCGACATGGGCAAGACGCTCCAGTCGATGCTGAAGTAGTCCCGCGACGGGCTGGCTTCTACAAGTCGCGATCAGCCGAGCGCAGATCGACGGCCGCCGTTCATCGCGCCCAAACGAGCTCGAGCTCGAGCTCGAAGACATCGAAGGGCTCGGCCCGGACGCGGGCGACATCGCGATACGCGTCGACGCGCAGGTACGCCGCTCCCTCGAGGCGAAACACTTCGAGCGTCATGGCCGCCGGATCGACGTGCCAAACATGGCGAACGCCCTCGCGCGCGTAGATCGTCATCTTGTCCGTCCGATCGATCTTGGCCGTGCTGGGTGACAGCACCTCGCACGCCCAATCCGGCGATAGCTCGAAGTATGCGGCGTCCGGCATCTCGGGCATCCGCGAGCGTCTCCACCCCGCGAGATCGGGGACGATCACGTCGCTGCCCAGGTGAATCTCGGGCTCCTCGAGGATCATCCATCCTCCGGGCCCGCCACGACCGAAACGAAAGCGAGGGCTGAGCTCACCGTGAAGCGCGCCCAACGCGCTCGCGTGAATCGAACGGGGTCGCGGATGCGACCACAGCGTCCCGAAAAGAATCTCACCGACATGGTGCTCAGGCAGTGTGAGCAAATCGGCGTAGCTTGCGACTTTCCGAGCGGCCGCCACCATGATCGTAGTCTAGCAGACGCTCACCGCCGGACGCGCCGCCGACCGGCAGGGTCTCAATCGGGTCAGGTCAGGCGTCCGTCTGCCGACGTGGTCGGCATCGGTCGTCGCCCCCGTCGCGGGGCGTGGACTTCGTGGACGTGCTCAAGCTCTCTCCCATGCCGCCCCCGGACACCCGGCTTCATCATCATCTGCGAGACGTCTCGAGCGCCGTCACGACGCTCACCGTCGAGCGAAGAATCCGTCCTGCGCGAGCTTTCGAGCGGCGCTCTCCATGGCGTCGCGTGTCACTCGGGGAACGACGACCAAGCCGGGCTCGGAGAAGTAGGGCCGCCCGGCGTCGAACTCGTCTTGCAGAGTCTGACCGAGCCGGGCCATGTCGTAGAACGTCAGCGCGTGACGCGTGCCATCGTCCAGCTCGGCCCACACCAAGCTGCGATACCCACGATCTTCCGCGTCAGCCTCGTCATCCGCGTTGAAACCGCCTTCGAATGTGAGGCGTACGAGGTTCTGGCTTCGGGGGACGTTCACTTGAACTCCACGCGATTGAGCAATGCTTGGAACTGGTCGAGTGGCATGGGTTCCTTGGGGACGATCTCATAGTGGTTTGGGTTTCCACCGCGCTGAATGATCTCAAGACCGCTCGGAAGACTCTTGATTTGTTTCGCGCCACCAAAGCGCTCGAGCCCAGCCGCTTTGGTGTTGAGCGAGATACCGTGCGACGGCATCACCTTACCCTCGACGACCCGCACCTCATTGGCTTTGATGGTCAAGCTGGTGCCGCCGCGGAAGACCGGGGTCTGCGTCGGATCGAGCGTTTTCCGCGGCGTGTTCCCAAAGCCTGGAGGCGGGGTACGCGGTGACTGGCGCGGCCCACGCATGTCGCGCGCCTGTTGCTGCTGGACGGGGTTCTGCATCTGTCGCGGCGGCGAGGGCGCCAATCCGTGGCTTGCGGCAGAAGCGACCTGACTCGCCGCCGCTGATCCGCCCGAACAACTCGGACAGTCCGCTGCGGGCGCGGGGGCGGGCTCCGCACCGCGGAACTTGAGGTCGAAGGTCTGAGTATGAAAGCCGCGCCCCTTCGCCGAGGTGAGGTTGCCCTGCTCGTCGTGGGTCGACCGCATGTAGCGGACGGTGAGCTTGGTGTAGCCATCGGCCTTCGCTTCGTTCATCAGAGGCCGAAGGCCTCGTCGAAGGGGACCCGTGCCCACGTCCCTCGCAAGCGTGTTCCCGGTGTGCTCGGGAATAACGCTGAACCCATCGAGAACGAGCTCGCCAGGCTCGGCCTTGACCATTCGGGTGGACCCGTCCGGGTTCATCACTTCGTACTCGGTGACTTTCTGTCCTTTCACGATGTAGTTCTCCCCGCCGGGGCCGGGGATGGTCCGCTTGTACTCGTTAGGGTCCTTCGCGTTCCAGAAGTCCGGCTCGGTCCTCGCAGCACGCGGAGCAGCCGGCTCGAGCGACCATTCAGGAGCTGCGGCAGGCGTACGCGCTGCGCCAGGGGCCTCGAGTGCCGTGTCGACGCGTGGCGGGGGCTGCCATTCGGGAGCCAGGCTGAGCTCGCGGGCAGGGGGCGCGGCTGGTTGTGCTTGCGCCTTCGCAGGCGTGCCGTCCATCGGCGCGAGCCCCCAATCGGGGACGTTGTCGAGCGGTCCGGCCTGCTGCTGTTGCTGCTGCTGGGCCTGTTGGGGCTGGGCGCCTTGCCGAAGGGCGTCCTGCCTCGCCCTCTGCTCCGCCATCCATTGCGCCTGCTGCGCGCGCGCTGCATCGCTGACGGCGGGGCGTGCCTGCTGCTGCTGGCTCATCTGCGGCTGCTGACCGGCCCCGGCTGGCGCCGGAGGGTCGAACCCACCATCGCCGAAGAGCATCTTATCGATTCGGGCGTCGTATTCCGCCCGCGTCTCCTTGAACCACTTGCCACCCGCGTTGAACTCGAACCAGCGGCCTTCCTTTCCGCCCATGTACTCGACGCCACCGATGGGACGGGTTGGGGCGACGATCGTGCGCCCGCGAAGAAGCGGGTGGTCCGCCAGCTGCTGGGCCACCGGATTCTCGAACATCAACGATGGGCGGCCCGACGAACAGGATTCGAGGATGATCGGGCCATCCGGGTTCGCCTTGTGGATCAGCGCCGCGATCTCATCGACACTCGGATTTCGCGATTGCCCAGTGCCCCCGAACATCGGAAGCCGCGCGCGGGCCTCGAAACCATCGGGCGCACCGTGCACGTTCATGACCGTCCACCCGGCCGGCCGGTGCTTCGTTGGCTCGTGCGTGGTGATCCTCGGACCGTCCGCGTAGTTCTCCGTCAGGTCGATGTGCGTGACCTTGTTTTCCTTGGGGGCCCATCCCGCTGCGCGTGCTTTTGCCTCCGCCGCCGCGACCGACCTTTGAAGGCTGAGCTCTTGGCGGAAAGTCTGCGGTGTACGCGACTTGCTCAGCTCGTCGCGTACCCGCTCACGCCGAGCCCGGAGGCTCTCTACCCGCGCGGCGTGGGCGCTTCCGCCGCCGCTGCTACAGCTGGGACAGGTAGGCGCTGGCGCTGGCGGTGCGCCTGCGGTGGGTCTACCCGTCGGCGCATCCCAGTTGTCCGGGATGGTTTGTCTTGGAGGGGCCTTTCCCTTGGGGGGTGCATCCCAATCCTCGGGCAGTACATCATTCTTCTTCTGCCCGGGACGGTCTCCCGCTGGCGGCGACTCGCCAGGCGTCGGATGGGCATCGTCTGGCAACGCTTCGTTCGCCTTCTTAGGTGCCGGAAGTGCTCGCCGGGGCCCTGGGAGAGCAGGGGCGTTGCCGCCCGGCTGAGGGGTGATGTCTCTCGCGTTCGCCCCCCGAGGGTCGTTCGGGTGCAACACCTCCATGCCGTTGTCGAGCTTCACGGGCGCCTCGCGTCGGGCCCTGAAGAAGTCGGTCACGCGATTTGCGGCGGTCTTGACCCCGGCCTGTGCACCGCTGAGTGCCTCGCCGACTTTATGGGCAGGGATCGCATTCGCGGCGGCCTCGCCAAGCACGGCTCCCGTGACGCCTCCGATGGCCCCGCCGCCTGCGCTGAGTGCTTCGCCTCCGGCGTAGCCCACGCCGACTTGCGCTCCGAAGATACCGAGCTTCGTCAGGCCCTGCGTCGTCGTGAGTGCAGCCCGCAACCCTCCCGCAGCACCGACGACGCTACGGAGCATGCCACCAATCGTGAAAACGCCGATCGCGAGTCCAGCAAGGCCCAGGCCTTGTTGCCACGCGTCCCAGTCGGTGTCGTCCAGACCGCCGCCCCCGCCACCAGCAGAGCGAGCGCCCCCACCGCCGCCTTCAGACGGCGGCCCACCAATGTACGTTCTGCTCGCGCCCGCGATGACCTTTCCGCCGCAATCCGAGGCATCGCCCACACGGGCAAGGGGCTTGCCGTTGACAAAGACAGTCGCGCTTCCTTGCTTGAGGGTGATCGGGCTTGTGTGAACGTTGGTGTCCTGCTTCGCGCGCGCTGCTGGCTTGCCTTCGATAATGACGTTCTCGGACCCCACGTTGATCGAGCTGCACCCGCCGCCCATCGTATGACTGTGGGATTCCTCCTCGCGCTGCTTCGCGATGCCCTGCGCGGCGCCGCTCAAACCCACGCCGAGCACAGCGGACCCAGCCATAAGAGCGCCGCCGAACGTGCTCACGCTCGCGATGACGGCCCCGCCAGCCGCGGCGCCGACCGCTCCGATCGCGGCGCCAGCGGTCACTCCGGCGATGATCGCGGGCGCGGCCGCGACAGCCGCAACCACGAGCGCTGCGGCAACGGCTCCGATCGCCGCGTACTTGAGTGCGGACATCAAAATGCGCCCGCCGCTCCCGATGCCGGAGTGGGCGCCGACGGGGTCACCAAGACGTGCTGCGAGGCCGATGCTCATCGATTGGAAAGCGAACCGCGGCGTGGGTGCTGGCCGAGCGTCCAGCGTTTATCGTGCACCGCGCATGCCGAGCCGGCAAGTGGCGTAAGTGACCGACCGCAGGCCGCTTTCCACCGCGCCGTCTCATCCGAGAGGGCGCGTGTTGCCATATGGGGCAACAACTTGCCTGGGCGGGATCAGGTTCGCCAGGGCAGCCGCCGATGCTTGTCCACATTTGGCCGTCTCCGCGGCGTGCCGGGGAGGGCGGGGTTTCGGTCGACCCAGCCGAGCTCGATGAGTTTAACAACCCGCGCGCGGTGCGGGCGAAAGGGGGCGAGCGCTTCGAGCATCGCGGCATCGTCGCCGTCGCGCACGCGGCCCTCGCTGAGCGCTTCGGTGACGACGCGTGGCGCGTGGAAGTCGCCGACGGGCACAGCGTCGGCGTAGGCGAGCGCGTTTCGCGCGACGCGGTTCACGGTCCACGGTCCCACGCCGCGCAGCGACGAGAGCTTCTCCATGAAGACCTCCGGCTCGTGCGCGTGCTCGCGCGCGATGCGCTCGATGGCGACGCCGCGCTTCGCGCCCTCGTGCAGCGTGACGAAGCGACGCGAGCCGACGCCCATCTCGTGCATCTTCCACGATGGCACCGCGCGCACCGCTTCGGCCGTGGGCGCAGCGCGCAAGCGAGTCCCATCGATCAGCACTCCCGCGTGGGCCCAGAGCCGCTTTCGCGCGGACTCCGCTTCGTCGCTCGTCACGAGCTGCGCGATGACCGCCTCGGCGAACGCCTCGAACACCGTCGGCGCGCGCCGCAGCCGCGCGTCGTACCTCCGCGCGAGCGGACCTAGCAGGGGATGATTCGTTAGCATGCTAACGAACTCGGTCGGGTCGTCGTCCACCGCCGAGAGGCCGCGACCGACGTCGATCGCCCACGCGATGTCCTCGTCGCTCACGACCCCGGTCTCGGTCGTGAGCACCGTCAGCGAGAGCGCAGCGCCCGTCGCTTCGAAGTGCACCGCGATGCCATCCTTCCCGCCGCGGAGCGCGCGCGTCGGCCAGCGCAGCACGGAGCGCGGATCGAACCCGGGGCCGATCGGCCGGAGCGTCTCCGTTCGAAGCGCGCGTGCGCGCGGGAAGGGCGAGTCAGCGATCGGCACGACCGCTTCACTCTACTTCACGAATTCGCGTCAGGCGTCCGGTTGACGAAGCGGGGAGGGGGTCTCATTCTCAGAGGTGCGCGCGGCTTCATGCCCGCGTCGTGGGTCGCACATCGCGGCTCACGGGTACCCGCCGGAGGCGATCGCTCCCGGCGAAGGAGACAGAACATGCATCCTGGTTTTCACATGTGGTGGAAGCGCGCTCATGAAGCGCGCGGTGGTTGCGGCGAAGGTTGCTCGGCCCACGTAGACGCCGGCGATCACGGACACGGTCATCACGGCCCGCCCTGGGCGCGTCACGGCGGCTTCCGCGGCGGCCCGCCCGACGGCGGCGCTCGCTTCGGCGGCTTCGACGACGACGCCTCGGCCGGCTTCGGCGTGCGTCGCCCGCTTCGGTTCCTCGCGCACAAGCTCGAGCTCGAAGACGCGCAAGTCGAAACGCTCGCCGCCATCCTGAACGATCTCAAGACCGAGCGCGCCCAAGCCTCGGTGGACAACCGAAGGCGCATCGGCTCGCTCGCCGACGCGCTCGAGGCCGAGTCGTTCGACGAAACGAAAGTCGAGACCGTAGGCGCCGAGCAAGCGAAGACCGAAGAACGCTTGCAGCGCGCCGTGAGCAAGGCCCTCGGTCGCATTCACGCGATGCTGAAGCCCGATCAGAGGAAGCGCCTCGCCTACCTCGTGCGCACTGGCGTCCTGAGCATCTGATCTCAGCGCTGGGCCAAGAGCGCTTCGAGCTCCGCCACCCGCGCCTTCGCGGCCTGGGCTTCGGCCCGGGCCGCGGCGGCGTCTTCGGAGGGCGAGAGCACCAAGTCTCCGTCGACCAGAAGCCGGAGCGCGGCCGGGTAGGGCGCCGCAGCAGCGACCGTCCACTCCACGGCGCGCCCCAGCGCCACGGAGAGCGTGACGCAGGGCGTGCGCTCGCTTTCGACGACGCGCTCGACGAAATCGCCGTCGATGCGGTCCCACACGCGGAGTCGCGATCCTTCCGCAGCGTCGACGTCGAAGCAGACGAACTCGCGGACGCCCATAGCCTCGTAGGCTTCGCGTTTCTCCGTGAGCGTCCATCGCTCGCGGGTGTCGGAGAGGCTGAGGACCTCCACGGTGAGCTCGGGCACCCCGAATTCCCAGGTCTTCCAAGAGCCATGCGCGCGCAAGACTGCCGGGGAGAGGCCGAGCTTCACCGCTGCGTCGGGCGCACGGCGCCCGCGGTCGTCGTTTACCGTCGCGATCCAGTACACGAACATGTCGGCCGAGACGGCGTGGTCGTCTCCGCAGACCGACCTCAGCAAGAGCTTGAGGAGCGTGCAGAGATCATCGTGGCGAGGGTGCTGTCCCAAGTGCTCCTCCTCCGGCTCAGATTCCGGAAAGTGGAGCGGCCGCACGGGGCGAACGTGGGCGAGCCTGTCGGCAGGATTGGACGACGCCATCTTCGCCAGTTTAGCTGAACTCTCTCTCGTTGCCCCGTGCGGTCGCATCACGACCAGGGCTTGAGCACGACGCGGGCCAATGAGCGCGTCGCGAAATCACTCGCGATTGTTGGTGCTCAAACTGTCCGCGGACAGTTTTGCCTGTCCGTCGGTGGAACAGGACAAGATGAAGAGACGCGTGGCGAGCGCGCCGCCGCGTGTGCCACAAAACGAGTGAGGCCGCGATCGCCACAGCGGCGAATCGCGACCTCCTCGATCAGCGAGCGGACGAGAGCCGCGCTCAGCCTTCGTGCACGACGATGCGCTTCATCTGGATCGGCGTGATCGGACGATCGCCCGCGTCGGTCGGCGACGACTCGATCTTCTTCAGGACATCCATGCCCGCCGTCACCTTGCCGAAGACGGGGTGCTTCGAGTCGCCGGGCGTGAAGAAGTCGAGGAACTTGTTGTGCTTGGTGTTGATGAAGAACTGGCAGCTGCCCGAGTTGGGGCGGCCGGTGTTCGCCATCGAGAGCGTGCCGGGCTCGTTGGAGAGCTTGGCGTTCTCAGGGAACTCGTCCTTGATCGGTCCGTTCGGGCCGTCGCCGGTGCCGGCGCGCGGGCTCTTCGGATCGCGGCTGTACGGGCAGCCGAACTGGGCCATGAAGCCCTCGATCACGCGGTGGAAGTGGAGGCCGTCGTAGAACCCGCTCTTCGCGAGCGTGATGAAGTTTCCGGCCGTGATGGGCATCTTGTCGACGAAGAGCTCGACTTCGATGTTGCCGAGAGAGGTCTCGAGGGTCGCGGTGGGATTCGCCATGGTGGCCGCGAAGCTAACACCGTCCGCGCCCCGGGCGGAACGGTCTCCGTGAGGGTGCTATCCTTGACCCACGCATGGCCCAGGTGGCTCGAAAACGCGCGACCTACGCGGACGTCTTGGCGGCGCCCGAGCACATGACCGCGCAGGTCATCGACGGCGAGCTCTATCTTCATCCGCGCCCCGCGCGTCGTCACCTCCGCGCGGCCTCGGCGCTCGGTGGGTTTCTGTACTCGTCCTTCGACGCGGGGTTCAGCGGACCGGGCGGGTGGATCATCGTCGATGAGCCTGAGCTTCATCTCGGGCCCGAGCCCGACATCCTCGTTCCCGATCTCGGCGGCTGGCGCGAAGAGCGCTACCCCGGCAACGTGGACGACGACGACGCCTTCTACCGGACGCCGCCCGAGTGGGTCGCCGAGGTCCTCTCGACGAGCACGGCGCGCATCGATCGAACGAAGAAGATGCCGATCTATGCGCGCGAGGGCATCCCGCACGTCTGGATCGTCGACCCGCGCGATCGCACGGTCGAGGTGTTTCGCCTCGGCGCGGAGGGCTACGTCCTCGCGGCCACGTGGGCGGGCGAAGAGGCGCCGGCCACGCTCGAGCCGTTCGCCGAGCTGCCCATTCCGCCCGCCGCGTTCTGGGGCAAGCGCACGCCGCCCCGCTGAACCGCGTCAGTCGTTGACGACGCGGTTTCGGCCGGCTTGCTTGGCGCGGTAGAGGCGCTGATCGGCGAGCGCGAGAAGAGTGGCTTTGTCCCGCCGCTCGCCGCAGCCCTTGAGCGTGGCCACGCCGCCGCTCATCGTCACCGAGATCGTGAACGTCTCGTGCGTCACCGGCGCGCCTTCGACCGCGCGTCGCAAGCGATCGGAGAGCGTCGTCGCGCCCGCGAGATCGGTCCCACGAAGCACCAGCACGAACTCTTCGCCGCCGTAGCGACCGACGATGTCCTCGGTGCGCCGGTGCCGCATGAGGATGTCCGCGGTTGCCCGCAGCACGGCATCTCCGGCCGGATGGCCGTAGGTGTCGTTGACCTTCTTGAAGTGATCGACGTCGAAGAGGACGAGCGCGAGCTCCGTGTTGTGGCGCACGGCGAAGGCGATCTCGGCGTCGAGTCGGTCGTCGACGTGCTTCCGGTTGAAGACCTTGGTGAGGCCGTCGAAGAGCGCGGCCTCGTAGATCTTCCGCATTGCCGCTTCTTCGTCCTCGTCGACCATGCTGAATCGGAGGAGGACGTTCGGCCCGAGGCGAATGCGGTCACCGTCTTTGAGCTGCACCGACGTCTCGACCCGCTCGTCGTTCACGAACGTTCCGTTGGTCGAGCGTTCGTCGACGACCATGTACTGTCCGGCGATTGCCACGACGCGCGCGTGCGCGCTCGACACGGCGGCTTCGTCGAAGCGGATCGTCTGATCGGCGGCGCGCCCGAGCGACACGATCTCGCCCTTGGGAACCGCGACGACGCGTCCGAGGTCGGACCCGCTCGCGAGCGTGAGCACGGCGCGCATCTTCTTCGGACCCGCCTCCGGCTCCTTCACCACGAGGGTGCGCGTGCGGCCGGGGAGGTCGTCGAAGCTCATCTCCCTTAGAATCCCCGCTTAGGGCGTCTCCTGGCAAGTGCTTCGCCGGCCGGTTGCGCCGCCGCGGAACTTTGCGTAAAAGGCCGCCATCCAGCGCGCGGATCCCCCCTCGCGCGAAGGCACTTTCATCCGGAGTTTCGCCCCATGGCCCTCGAACGCACCTTCTTCATCATCAAGCCCGACGCCGTCGAAAAGAACAAGGCGGGCGCCATCCTCGCCAAGATCGAGGATGCCGGCTTCAAGATCGTGGGCCTTCGCCGCACGCACCTCACCCGCCCGGTCGCCGAGGGCTTCTACGCCGTCCACAAGGCCCGTCCGTTCTTCGGCGAGCTCGTGGAGTTCATGACGCGCGGCCCGGTGTTCGTCGGCGCCCTCGAGAAGGAAGACGCCGTCGCCGGCTGGCGCAAGACGATGGGCGCGACCGACCCGGCCAAGGCCGAGGACGGCACCATCCGCAAGCTCTTCGGAGCGAGCGTCGGTGAGAACGCGACGCACGGCTCGGACTCGCTCGAGAACGCGAAGATCGAGATCAGCTACTTCTTCCCGGCCAGCGAAGTCTCGCCCTCGGCCTGATCGACGCCGCCGAAGATGTCGCTCGAGCCGAAGCTCCGCCCCCTCGTCGAATCCGCCTTCGCCGACCGCACCCGCCTCGCCGATCCCGAGATCGGAGCGGCGGTGCGGGAGACGATCGACGCGCTCGACCAGGGGGCGCTTCGGGTCGCGACCCCGCCGCCGGAAGGATCTCCGGAAGGCGAGTGGACCACCCACGCGTGGGTGAAGCAGGCCATCCTCCTCTACTTCGCGCTCCAGAAGATGGAGACGATGGAGGTCGGCCCGTTCGAGTTCCACGACAAGATCCCCCTCAAGAAATTCCTGGCCGCCGCCAACGTGCGCGTCGTGCCTCCCGGGACGGTTCGATACGGCGCGTTCCTCGAGCCCGGCGTCATCGTGATGCCGGGCTACGTGAACATCGGCGCGCGCGTCGGCTCCGGATCCATGGTCGACACCTGGGCGACCGTCGGCTCGTGCGCGCAGATCGGCCGCGACTGCCATCTCGCCGGCGGCGTCGGCATCGGCGGCGTCCTCGAGCCCCCGGGCGCGCGCCCCGTCATCATCGAAGACGGCGTCTTCGTCGGCTCGCGCGTCATCGTCGTCGAAGGCGTGCGCGTAGGTCGCGAAGCGGTGCTCGGCGCCGGCGTCGTCCTCACCGCGTCGACGACCATCATCGACGTGACCGGCTCGGAGCCGGTCGAGCACAAGGGCGTCGTGCCCCCGCGCAGCGTTGTCATTCCCGGCGTTCGGCCCAAAAAGTTCCCCGCGGGAGAGTTCGGCGTGCCCTGCGCGCTCATCATCGGCCGCCGCACCGAAGCGACCGATCGCAAGGTGAGCCTCAACGCCGCGCTCCGCGACTTCGCAGTTCCCGTGTGAGGCCCGCTCTGGCCTCGGAGGACGACGGCCCGGATGACATCGCACCCGCACCAGCGCGCGCTCGACGACACGCTCCTCTGGCTCTGCTCGATTCCGTCGCCCATCGGCGAGGAGTCGCAGCTCTGTGATGCGGTCGAAGCGCGGCTCGCGCGTCTCCCGCTCGCCGGTCCGATCCGCCGCGTCTTGAACTCCATCGTGGTGCCACTGAGGCGCGATCCGGCGTCGAAGCGTCCGCACGTGGCGCTCGTCGGGCACCTCGACACGGTGCGCACCGAAAACGGGCCGGCCCGCATCGAGGGCGATCGCTGCTTCGGCGCGGGCGCGAGTGACATGAAGAGCGGGCTCGCGCTCATGATCGTGCTCGCCGAGACGATGGATCTCTCGTCGCTCGGCTGCGACCTCTCGCTCGTCTTCTATTCGAAGGAGGAGGGAAACTTCGCCGACAACGAGCTCGGCCCGCTCCTCGAGAAAGACCACGACCTCCGCAAAGAGACGCTCGATCTCGCGCTCTGCCTCGAGCCGTCCGACAACCGAGTGCAGCTCGGCTGCGCGGGCTCGCTCCACGCGAGCGTGACCTTCGTCGGCAAGACCGCCCACAGCGCGCGTCCGTGGCAAGGCGAGAACGCCGTCACCAAGGCCGCCGAGTTCCTCGCCGAGATGGGACGCGTCGCGCCCGTCGATCACATCGTCGACGGTCACGTCTACAAGAGCGTCTTCACCGTCACGCAAGCAAAGGACGGCGGCCGCGGCCGCAACATCGTTCCCGATCGTTTCATCGTGAACGTGAACCATCGATTCACGCCGGACGTCACCACCGAAGATGCCAAGGACGCCGTGCGCGCGCTCGTGCGCGGGCGCGCCGAGGTCGAGTTCACCGACGTGTCGCCGGCGGCGCCTCCCAACGCGAGCCATCCGCTCGTGCGCGCGCTCGTCGACTCGGGCGTCGCGGGCGTCACGCCCAAGCAGGCGTGGACCGACGTCGGTCGGTTCGCGCAGCTCGGGATCCCGGCGGTCAACTGGGGGCCGGGAGAGAACGCGCAGGCCCACCAGAAGAACGAGTCGACGTCGCTCGCGCTGATCCACGAGGGGGACACGATTCTCCGTCGCTTCCTCGCTTCGATTCGCTGACGCGACGGGCCCACCGCGACTACACGCTCTCACACACTTCGCCGGCGTGACGTCACGCCCCTCGCTTGGGGCATGCGACGGGCCAAGCCGCCGTGATAGAAGTTCAATCCATGACTTCCCCCCGCATTCTCCCCCAAGCTCTCCTCGTCGCGATGGCTCTCTCCGCCGCTGCTTGCGCGAGCGGCAGCCCCGCCACCGGGCCGGGCGCCACCGCTGGCGGCGGCAAAGGTGACTGCTCGCACGGTCTCTGCGGTCAGCCGGCTCCCGACTTCTCCGTCAATGTCACCAGCAACGGCACGGGCAAGGCCTCGCTCGCGTCGCTGAAGGGCAAGGTCGTGGTGGTCGACTTCTGGGCCACCTGGTGCGAGCCCTGCAAAAAGTCGTTCCCCAAGCTCCAGGAGCTCAACGTCAAATACAAGGCGAGCGGCCTCGAGATCGTTGGCATCTCCGAAGACGACGAGAACGGCGGCGTGGCGGAGTTCGGCAAGAACTACGGCGCCAAGTTCCCGCTCGCGTGGGACCAAGGGAAGCAAGTGGCGAGCAAGTACGACCCCAAGACGATGCCGACCTCGTTCATCATCGATCGCAAGGGCATCGTCCGCTTCGTGTACATGGGCTACCATTCCGAAGACGACGCAAAGTTCGAGGCGAACCTGAAGAGCTTGCTCTGATCGTTCGTCCAACGGGCTCTCGCCGCAGCGCCTCCGTCTGCTGCCGCTTTTTCGCTTCGTAAGCTTCTCGTTCTCGCGCTTGCGCGCGCCACTTCGGGGATGGTGGCTCGCGCAATCTGAACACGCCGGTCCCGCGCGACGACGTCAGGTCGCGCGCGTGGGACCCCCGGGAGGTCCTAGAGTGGGGATGTTGAGGCGAGGAGCGCAGGTGCTCGTCGCGATCGCGTTCTTGGGGGGGAGCGCGAAGCTATCGACGGCCGACGGACACGATCCGCGCGACGAGGTCACGTCGGCGGAGGACTTCCGTGTGCGCGTCGGCGCCGCGCTCGCGCTCGGCCGCTCGCGCGCGCCGGATGTGCGCGTCCCGCTCGAAAAGGCGCTGAACGATCCGCATCCCACCGTGCGCACGGCGGCCGCTGCGGCGCTCGCGGCCGTCGGTGACGTCGCGGCCGTGCCGGCCCTCGAGCGCCGCTTGAACAGCGAATCCTCGGAGAGCGTGCGATCGCAGATCCGCTCGACCATCGGCAAGCTGCGCGGCAAGGACGAATCAGGCGGCGCGGGGGCTGCGGCAACGGGGAGCGCGAAGCCGCGCTATGCCCTCGCGATCGGCTCGATGAAGAACCTCTCGGGCGTCCGCGGTCCGGAGCTCGGAAACGTGATGCGCGCCTCGGCGCAGAAGCGCGCGCAAGAGCTCGCGGGCGCGCTCCTCGTGGAGGATGCCGCCAAGGGGAAGGGGATGCCGGTGCTCGTCCTCGACGGCTCGCTGACCAAGCTCGCGCAGCAGGCGCATCCCAACGGCTCGGTGGCCTTCACGGCACGCGTCGAGTTCACCGTTCGCAAGGTTCCCGAGAACACCCTGAAGGGCGCGCTCAGCGGCGCAGCCACGAGCCTCGGTACCGCGAAGTCGGTCGCGGCTCGGCAAGGGCTCGTCGCGCTCCAGGATCAAGCCGTCGAGGGTGCGGTCGAGAGCGCGATGCGGGGCGCCAACGAGGGCCTGATCCAAGCGTCGCGCTGATCCTCGCGCGCGCTCGCGCTATGGTGGCGGGCGACATGCGTCGCGTCCTCTTCGTCTCGAAGCCGATCGTGCCGCCGTGGCACGACGGCTCGAAGAACCTCGTGCGCGACGTCGCGACCTCGCTGACGGCGTTCGCGCCGACCGTGCTCACCACGCCCGAGTCGCCCGACGTCGCGGGGGCGACGGGGTGGCCCGTATATGCGACGTCCGGGCGCTTCGCCCCGTCGCTCGAAGCCAACGCGCGCGTGCTCGCCGCGCTCGTCCGCGCGCACGGGTTCGACGTGTGGCATTTCGTGTTCGCCCCCAACGCCGCGTCATCGACGGCCGCGCGGCTCGCGATCCGCGCGGGCCGCGTGCGCGGCGTGCGGCGGGTCGTGCAGACCGTGGCCTCGCGGCCCAAGCGGTTCGAAGGCGTGCGCGCGCTCTTGTTCGGCGACGTGGTCGTCGCGCTCAGCGAATGGACGCGGGCGCGACTCCTCGCGCACGGAGCCGTCGGTCGCCGCCTCGTCGTCATCCCGCCCTGCGCGCGCCCGCCGCGCACGACCACGCCCGAGGAGATCGCGGAGGTGCGCGCCCGGTTCACGCTGGGTGAAGGTCCGGTGGTGGTCTACCCGGGAGATCTCGAAGTGTCGTCCGGAGCTCAGACGATGCTGAGCGCCGTACCGGACATCGCACGCCGCATTCCGGAGGCGCGCGTCGTCTTCGCGTGTCGTCGCAAGACCGCGCGCGCCGCCGACGCCGAGGCCCGCCTCGTCGCGGAGGCCAAGGCGCTGGGCGTCGCCGATCAGTGCCGCTTCGTCGGGGAGCTTCCCGAGCTCGCGCCGCTCCTCGCTGCGGCGTCTTCGGTCGCGCTTCCTGCCGACGATCTCTACGGCAAGGTCGACGTGCCCCTCGTCGTCGTCGAGGCGCTCGCAGCCGGGCTCCCGCTGGTGCTTGCGCGCGGCGGACCGCTCGAAACGGTGACGACGGCGTCCTTCGTGGAGCCCGGCGACGGCGCGGCCCTCGCCGAGCACGTCGTCCTGCAGCTTCGCGGTGGCGCGCCGGTGCGCGAGGCGGTTCAGGCCGGCCAAGCGCTCTACCGCGCCACGTTCGCGCCCGCCGCCGTCGCCGCCCGCTACGAAGCCGTCTACGAATGAGGCTCGCGGCCACCCCGCGCGGCGCTTTTTCGCGGGATATCTGCTAAGACTGGGCCCCTTCCGAGAGCACCATGTCCACCCAAAACGGCGTCTCCCCCGATCTGTTCCGCACGGCCGAGCAAGTTCGTTCGAGCTTCCTCTCGTTCTTCCGCGAGCGCGGCCACGAGGTGGTCCAGAGCGCGTCGCTCGTGCCGTCCAACGACCCCACGTTGATGTTCACGAACGCCGGCATGGTGCAGTTCAAGGACGTCTTCACCGGCAAGGACGTGCGGCCGTACAAGCGCGCGACGTCGAGCCAGAAGTGCATCCGCATTTCGGGCAAGCACAACGACCTCGAAAACGTCGGCGTGACGGCGCGTCACCACACGTTCTTCGAGATGCTCGGCAACTTCAGCTTCGGGGATTACTTCAAGGAAGAAGCCATCGTCTTCGCTTGGGATCTCCTCACCAAGACCTGGAGCCTTCCTCAGGATCGCCTCGTCATCACGGTGTTCGGCGGTGAGCAAGGGCTCGCGGCCGACGACGAGGCGCGCGCGCTCTGGAAGAAGGTCACCGGCTTCGGCGACGACCGCATCGTCGGCATGGGCATGAAGGACAACTTCTGGCAGATGGGCGACACCGGCCCCTGCGGCCCGTGCACCGAGATCCACTTCTTCAATGGCCCCGATCCCGACGTGTCGCTCCTCGGCGAAGAGCCCGACGACAAAGGGCGGGGCTGGATGGAGCTCTGGAACCTCGTCTTCATGCAGTTCGAGCGCTCCTCGGACGGGCAGGGCGGCTACAAGCTCGAGAACCTGCCCGCGCCGTGCGTCGACACCGGCTCGGGCCTCGAGCGCGTCGCGTCCGTCGTCCAGGGCAAGCTCTCCAACTACGACTCGGATCTCCTTCGCGCGCTCGTCGACAAGGCGAGCGACATCAGCGGCAAGCACTACCGCGGCACCCTCGCCGACGACGACGTGTCGATGCGCGTCATCGCCGACCACGCCCGCACCGCCGCCTTCCTCATCGCCGAAGGCATCTTCCCCGATCGCGCCGGCCGCGAGTACGTGCTCCGCCGCGTCATGCGTCGCGCGATCCGCCACGGGCACCGCCTCGGCATCCGCGCGCCGTTCCTCCACGAGGTCGCCCTCGAGGTGGTGCGCCAGATGGGCAGCCACTATCCGGAGCTCGAGGCGCGCAAGGATCTCATCGCGAGCGTGGCCGAGCAGGAAGAGGTCCGCTTCCGCGCCACCATCGATCGTGGCCTGAAGATCCTCGACGACGAGATCACGACACTCAAGGAGTCGGGCGGCTCGCAGATCTCGGGCGACACCGCGTTCAAGCTCTACGATACCTACGGGTTCCCGCTCGATCTCACCGAGGTCATCGCCAAGGAGCGGAGCCTCGAGGTCGACACCGCCGGCTACGAGACCAAGCTCGCCGAGCAGCGCGCGCGCAGCGAGGGGAGCAAGGTCGGCGAGGCCGCGGTCGACGACGTCTGGCGCGCGGCCCTCGAGGCCGTGCCCGGCGGCGCGGTGAAGTTCGTCGGCTACGAGCGCGAGAAGGGCGAGGGGACGCTGCTCGCGATCGCCAAGGGCGGTGCGCTCGTCGACGAAGCCAGCGAGGGCGACGAGATCGCGTTCGTCACCGACGTCACGCCCTTCTACGGCGAGTCGGGCGGTCAGGTCGGCGATCGCGGCGCGGTCACGTCCGCCAGCGGGGCGACGCTCGCCGTGACCGACGTGCAGAAGCCGGTCACGGGGCTCTTCGTGCATCATGCAAAGATCACCGCGGGCACGCTCAAGAAGGGCGAGAAGCTGACACTCACGGTCGATCACGAGCTCCGCTCCGCCACGCGCCGCAACCACTCGGCGACGCACCTCCTCCACTACGCGCTCCGCAAGGTGCTGGGCGAGCAGGCCACGCAGAAGGGCTCGCTCGTGGGCCCCGATCGCCTCCGCTTCGACTTCGCGTTCGGCAAGCCGCTCACGAGCGACGAGCTCGCACGCATCGAGGATCTCGTGAACGAGAAGATCCTCCTCGACGCGCCCGTCGAGACCGAGGTCCTCCCGATCGCCGAGGCGCGGTCCAAAGGCGCGGTCGCCATCTTCGAAGAGAAATACGGCGACGTCGTGCGCGTCCTCACCATGACCAAGGACTCGGTCGAGCTCTGCGGCGGAACGCACGCCCGCTCGCTCGGCGAGATCGGCCTCTTCAAGATCCTCTCCGACAGTGGCGTCGCCGCCGGCGTGCGCCGCATCGAGGCCGCGACGGGCAAGAACGCGCTCGCCTACGTGCGCAAGATCGAAGGCACGCTCAAGACCGTCGCGCACGAGCTCAAGACCGCGCCCGACGCGGTCCCCGAGCGCATCGAGAAGCTCCTCGAAGGGACGCGGGCCCTCGAAAAAGAGGTCGCCGATCTCAAGCGCAAGGTCGCCATGGGCGGCTCGGGCGGCGGCGGCATCGACGAGATGGTGAAGGCCGCGCGTCCCTTCGCGGGCGGCAAGGCGCTCGCGACGCGCGTCGACGCGCCCGACGCCTCGACGCTCCGCGAGATCGCCGAGAAGCTCCGCGACAAGCTCGGCGACGCGATCGTGTGCGTCGGCGCAGCGCAGGGCCCCAAGGCCGCGCTCGTCGTCACCGTGTCCAAGAGCCTCACCGATCGCTTCAAGGCCGGTGACCTCATCAAGAAGGTCGCTGAGGTCGTCGGCGGCTCGGGCGGCGGTCGTCCTGACATGGCGCAGGCCGGCGGCACGCAGGTCGACAAGCTCGACGACGCGCTCACGCAGTTCTGGTCGCTGGTGAGCTGAGCGGCTCCGGCCAACGAGAGGGACGTCGTGGGGGCGATGGTCGATGGGTACTTGGGGCGCTTGCCGAACGGCATCGCGTCGTACCCGGAGGTCGTCGTGAAGGGCTCCGTCATCCGGAGCTCGACCGAGAACCTCCCCGATGGCGCGACCACCCTCTCCACCGGCATGCCGGAGATCGACGCGCTCGTGACGGATCCGCCCGCGGTGAGCGCCTGGGTGCCGCAGGTGCACCACTGTCTTCTCCTCGCGTCGATCTACGATCGCTTCTTCTCGGTGGCGGGTGGCCAAACGGACTTCGACGCCTGGGTCTACGAGCGAAACCGCCGGCTCTTTCGCAGCCCGCTCTACAAGGTGCTCTTCGCGGTGGTGTCGCCGGAGCGCCTCGTCGTGGGGCTCGCCAATCGGTGGGCCGCGTTCCGCCGCGGCGTCGCGATCGA
This sequence comes from Polyangiaceae bacterium, assembly GCA_044224815.1. GTDB lineage: Bacteria > Myxococcota_A > Polyangia > Polyangiales > Polyangiaceae > JADJCA01. The sequence continues at coordinate 197,541 of JBGAJR010000006.1, read as the reverse complement.
GATCGTCGAGCAACGAAGCTCGTCCGGCATCCTCGCGCTGCGCTATCCGCCGCACATCATGGATGCGCTCACGCTTCGCGGCATCGCGGTCGCCCTGCGCGCAGGCCTCGACGCCGGCGGAGCGGAGCAGGCGATCGTCACGGTGACCGAGCCGGGGCCGACCGAGGCGAGGTTCGCCGTGCGCTGGCGCGGCTGACCGTCAGCGCGGTGCGTCGACCGGCGTCCGCGCGCCGGCCATCCGCACGAGGTAGTACGTCGCGAGCGCGGCCGAGAGGTGCTTGAGCGAGTGCCCGCTCACGACGCCGCCGAGCGCGGCGAAGATGCGCGCGTCGAGCACCTCGAGCGCCTTGGCGAGCCCATAAAAGACCACGCACATCCCGAGCTCGCGTGTCCCGTGAAAGCGCGGCGGGAAGAGAAGGAGAATGATGGGGAGCGCGAGGAGCGGATAGAACTGGACGAGCGCGTAGAGGCGAAGATCGCCGTGCCCGTCGCCGTCGCCGTAGCGCCAGTAGAGGACGCTCACCACGCCCACGACGATCAGCACCGGAAGGAGCGCCGCCCCGACGCGCTCGCTGACCCGCTCGCGAAGGACCACGCCGAAGAGCGACATGAAGCCGAGCGTCATCGGCAATCGATCCCAGAAGAGCCGCGGGCTGTCGGGCGCGAGGTGGTAGTAGCCCGACCCGAAGGCGGTCAGGAACACGCCTCCGAACAGAATGAGCAGCGGCCAGCGCTCGCGAAGATCATTCAAGCTCGCCGGGCGCCCGGCGCGCTCGACCTTCGCGATCCCCAGGAGCCCGACCAGCGCGAAGGGGAGGTTCGAGAGGACGTTGAGACCGTTTGGGACACCCAGGACATCACGGGTATCAGCGAACCGGTGGTAGGCGGTGTCCTGATGGATCGGCGGCAAAAAGAGCACGATCGCCGCGGACACCGCGGCCGTTCCGACGAGGATGAGGGCGCGCGCCTTTTCTCCTACAGGTCGCAACCGGGAGCCTACCGACACTGAAGCTACCAGGAATCAGTTGCAGGACCCGCGCGGATCGAAGACCCTTCTGAAATCAACGTGTCAGACGCGGCGCCGCGGACAAGCCCCGGACCGATTCAGCCGGGGACGATCGTCAACGATCGCTATGAGATCCGTCAGTCGCTGGGCAAAGGCGGCATGGGTGAGGTGTTCCTCGCCTACGACCGATCGACCCAGCAACAGGTGGCGCTCAAGATCGTGCGCGAAGAGTCGCGCATGCCGGGCGACGACGAGGCTCTGCGGCAGGAGCTCCTCCTCGCCCGAAGCGTGAGCCACCCGAACGTCTGTCGCGTGCACGACCTTGCGCCGTCGCCGTGGGGGCCGATCCTCGTGATGGAGTACATCACGGGCCAGACGCTTCACACGCACATCCGCAAGAAGAAGGCCCAGGGCGGATACACCGCCGACGAGTTCCGCCGCATGGCGCACGACATCGCGTCGGGCGTAGCGGCCATCCACGCGCAAGGCCTCGTGCACGGCGATCTCAAGCCGGGCAACGTCATGGTCATGAACGAGGCCGACGGCAGCTTCGGCAAGGCCATGGTCCTCGACTTCGGATTCGCCAAGGAGCGCGCGCGCGCGAGCGGGCGGCGTCCAGGCGCCCCGCCCGACGGCGGCACGCCGAATTACATGGCGCCGGAGCGCATCCGTAGCGGCGGCGCTTCGCCCGAAGACGACGTCTATGCGCTCGGCCTCACGCTCTGGGAGATGTGGACCTGCCGCGTGCCCGAGCCCGGCTACAAGCCGCGCGCGAAGCCGATGCGCGCGCAGATCATGTTCGACGTGCCGGCGGGCCTGTCCCTCGACGAGGTGAAGCAGGTCTTCCGCTGCTTGCTCGACGATCCCCAGCAGCGCATTCCGGCGCGGCACCTCCGCTTCTTCAACCCGTCGACGCTCACGACGAACCCCATTCAGGTTCCGCGCGAGCGCCTCGACCCGGGGCCGCCACCCGGTCGCAACACGGCCGCGCAGTTCACGTCGGGCCAGCAAGGGCTTCTCGTCACGTTTGCGACCAACGCGCCCGACTTCGTCGGTGAGCTCATGTCGCTCGACAAGCCCGTCATGACGATCGGGCGCCGCAACGACAACGATCTCGTCGTGCCCGAGGCGACCGCGAGCGGGCAGCATGCTCAGCTTCGCTGGTCGAGCGGCACCTGGGTCGTCGAAGATCTCGGCTCCACCAACGGCACCTACGTCGATCACACCTACGAGCGCCGCAAGCAGGTCAACCTGATGCACGGCGGCGAGGTGCAGCTCGGCGAGCTCCGCTTGAAGCTGGCGAGCTTTCAGCGCGACAGCCCCGGCCACAAGCGCGCGCGCGCCTACCTCGCGCGGCGCGACGGCTTGACGAGCCTCCTCACGCGCGAGCAGCTGCTCCGCGCCCTCGACGAGGAGGCCGAATTCGCCGACTGGGTCGAGGCGCCGCTCACGATCGCGCGCTACGAGCTCCGCGGTCCGAACCGCCTCGTCTCCGACCGGCCGACGATCCTCGAGATGCTCGCGCTCCGTCGCGCGGCCACGCGCGTCGTCGAGCTCACGGACATGCTCCTCCTCTCGCTCGTCGCCGTGACGGCGGGCAAGAGTGGCCCGCTCCGCTTCGCAGTGGCGATGGTCGGTCCCAATCCGCAGGAAGCGCGGAGCTTGGTCGAGCAGGTCGTCGGGCAAGTGCAGGGCATGCTCCCCGAGGGGCTCGATCTCATCGCTTCGATCGCGCGCTACGAGCCGGGCATGAACGTGCGCGGTCTCGTGGATCCGACGGGCTGACGAGCCATGCGACCGCACCTCGCGCGCCTCGTCCCGTGGGTCGTTCTTTTGTGGTTGGTCGCGGCCGTCGCGTGCTCGCTCGAATCGAGCGGCGTCGGTCAGCCTGATCAAGGGGGCGGGGACGCGAGCGCCGACGTGAAGCTCGACGTCACCCTCGACCAGGGCGCGCCCGACGCTCCGGCAGACGCCCCGCCCGACGTTCCCGACGCAGCGCCGGATGCTGATGCCGCTCTCGAGGACTCTGGCGACGCCGACGCTGACGACGCGAAGGTCGATGCGGACGCGGCGAAAGACGCACCCGCGGATGTGAAGAACGACGGCTGACACGGTGGGCCTTTTCGGCCGTGCATGCGCTGACGCACGTCCGGACCGGTCGATGCGAGTGTGTCAGGCGCTGCACGCGCGCTCGACGCTTTGAGCGAGCGAGCCGCTCGATCGCGTGCGGCACGCCCCATGCTTTTGCGCGCCGCGTGCATGCCGCTCGCTTCGTCCCGTCAGTCGCGATTGCGACCCTCTTCGTATTCGCCTCTTCGTGTGCGTCGTCGTCGTCGTCATCGCCCGCACCCGCACTGACCGAGGCCGGCAGCGAAGCGCAGAGCACCGCGTCCTATCCGGCGCGGCTTCCCGGTGGACCCGAGATTCGCTCGAGCGGCGGTCCGGTGATCGCCACGCCCAACATCGTCCCCATCTTCTTCGGCGCCGACCCCGATCGCGCCGCCATCGAGTCCTTTCTCCGGGCGCTCCCGTCGTCCACCTACTGGAAGACCGTGACGGCGCTCTATGGTGTCGGCGAAACGAAGGTCGCGCCGTCCGTGGTCGTGTCCGAGTCGCTGCCGGCGACGCTTTCGGACGGGAACGCCCGGGCGTGGCTCGAGACCCACTTGGATGGTCCGAGCGCTCTGCTCGGCGCGCCCGACCCGAGCGCGATCTACGTGCTTTTCGTGCCACGGACGACCACCTTCGGCTTCGGCAGCTCGGTGTCGTGCAAGGATCTCGGTGGCTATCACTCGTTCACGCGCGTCGGCGCGACCGGGATCGCTTATGCGCTCGTGGGCCGCTGCGCCCACTTGGGCGGGCTCTCCGGCCTCGACGTGGTTACGGTCGGCGCGAGTCACGAGCTCATCGAAGCAGCGACCAATCCGTCGATCGACGAGTCGCCGGCTTTCGGCACGGTCGACGACGACCACGTCGCGTGGGCCATGGAGCCGGGGGCCGAGGTCGCCGACATGTGCGATCGCTTCAGCGACGCGTACATCAAACCGGACGACCTCGGCTTCATGGTCGAGCGCGTCTGGTCCAACGCGAGCGCGGCAGCCGGTCACCATCCGTGCGTGCCCGTCGTGCCCGGCGAGGTCTACTTCAACGTGATCCCATCCTTCGACGAGCCGGTGAGCGTGAAGGTCGGCAACGCGAGCTCCCCTGGGCGGGGCGTGCGCGTCCCCGTCGGCAGTGAACGCACCGTGGACGTGACCTTCGTCAGCGACGGTCCGAGTGACGCGTGGGAGGTGCGCGCCGAGTCCGCCTTGGAGCGCACGCCGACCTTGGAGCTCTCGTTCCCCGATGGGGCCACGGCGCGCGGGCGGAACGGCGACGTCGTGCCGCTGCGCATCAGGGCCAGAGCCCGCGGGACCTTCGGCGGGAGCGTCATTCGCCTTACGTCGACGCTCGGCGACCGCCGCACCATCTGGATGGGATTCGTGGCCAACTGAGCCGACGCGGCGCCCGTAGCGCCGCCGGGGATGCGGGCCGGCCCCAGGCGGCCGGAGTCGCTTTTTTGTGACTGCCCGCTTGCGGTTCGGCGGGAGGCCCGCAAGGATCCGCGCCGTGGTCCACATCCTCGATCCTGGTTCCGGTCGTCCCCGAAACGCCGCGCGCCCCGAGCTCGAGGACGACGACGATCACTTTCACGACGAGTGCGGCGTCTTCGGCATCTACGGCCACCCCGAAGCCGCCAACCTGACGTACCTCGGTCTCCACGCCCTGCAGCATCGCGGGCAGGAGTCGGCCGGCATCGTCACCAGCGACGCGTCCAACCTCTACGCGCACCGGGCCATGGGGCTCGTGCAGGACGCGTTCGACGAAGAGAGCCTCAAGGAGCTCCCGGGGCACATGGCGATCGGTCACGTGCGCTACTCCACGACTGGCGCCTCGCACCTCCGGAACGCCCAGCCGTTCGCGGTCGACTACGTGCGCGGCTCGCTCGCCGTAGCGCACAACGGCAACCTCACCAACGCCGAGGAGCTGCGCACCGAGCTCGAGGAGAAGGGGTCGATCTTCCAGTCGTCCACCGACACCGAGGTGCTCGTCCACCTCGTCGCGCGCTCGCAGAAGACGCTGCTCGCCGAGCGCGTCGTCGAGGCGCTCATGCGCGTGCAGGGCGCGTACTCGCTCCTCTTCATGTCCGAAGAGACGATGATCGCGGTTCGCGACCCCATGGGCATTCGTCCGCTGTGCCTCGGCATCCTGCCCGGCAAGAAAGACGCGCACGTCGTCGCCAGCGAGCCCACGAGCTTCGAGCTCATCGGCGCCGAGTTCGTGCGAGATCTCGAGCCCGGCGAGGTGCTCGTGGTCGACGGCGCGGGCGTTCGTTCGGTGAAGCTCGCTACCGACGCGCCGCGCCGCATGTGCGTGTTCGAATACGTGTACTTTGCACGCCCTGACTCCTCGCTCGGCGGAAAGAGCGTGTATCAAGTGCGCAAGCAGCTCGGGGCGCGCCTCGCGGCAGAGCACCCGGTGGAATGCGACGTCGTGATCCCGGTGCCGGACTCGGGCGTGCCGAGCGCGATCGGCTTCGCGTCGGCGCTCGGAGTGCCGTTCGAGATGGGGCTGATTCGCTCGCACTACGTGGGCCGCACATTCATCGAGCCTCAGCAGTCGATTCGACACTTCGGTGTGCGCCTCAAGCTGAGCCCCGTCGCCGACGTTCTCCGGGGTAGGCGTGTCGTCGTGCTCGACGATTCGATCGTGCGCGGCACGACGTCGCGAAAGATCGTGAAGATGATCCGCGACGCCGGCGCGCGCGAGGTGCACATGCGCATCTCGAGCCCGCCGACGCAGTGGCCCTGCTACTACGGCATCGACACGCCCACGAGGCGCGAGCTCATCGCGTCGAGCCACTCGGTCGACGAGATTGCGCGCTACATCACCGCCGACTCACTCGCGTACCTCTCGCTCGACGGCATGATCGAGACCGCGGGCGGCTCCGGCTTCTGCCACGCGTGCTTCTCCGGCGAATACGCCGTCCCCTTCACGCCGGCCAACGGCAAGCGCGCTCTCCGTCTCATTAGTGGGGCCTAGTTGGGCTGGTGGGGCCCTGCGGGCCCCCTCGATTCGTTGACACGAATCGAGCCTCCCCCGCGCTCAGGTTCTCGCGAACCTTCGCCGTTCGCGACCTCACGGGTCGCGAACGGTGGCGTCGACGTTACCGCAACCACGTTGCGAATCAGAAGCGCGCGGCGCCGCCATGGGCTCGTTCACTCGCCCAATGACGCGCGTTGACCGCACAGACTCGCGGTGTGGCGCGCACTCGCCTTGACGCCAGCTTCTGCGACCCCTGAGGTCGCAGAAGCGCGAAGGTTCGCGAGAACCTGAGCGCGGGGGAGGCTCGGCGCGTGTCAACGCGCCGAGGGGGCCGCGTAGGCCCCACTACACCACTTCGTCGTAGATGCGGACGGTGCGGATGAGGCCGCTGTCGCCACGCTCGAAGACCATCAGGCCTTCCTTGGGCGCGGTCTCTCCATCGCGGAGCTTCGCGGTCTCGTACTCGATCGCGCAGCTCCGACCGTCGTCGGCCACGCCCAGCACGATCGGCACCCAGTCGTTCGCGCCGTGCTCGTTTTGGAGGAGGCGGACGTAGAGCTTCTTGAGCGCGCCGCTGGCCTTGTCGTGGGCTTGTCCTTCGCCGTCGAGCACGACCCCGTTCGACTCGAACGTGCGCTCCACCGCGTCGACGTCGCCCAAACGAACCGCGCCCAAATGCTCGGCCACGTCGTTCGCCACGACGTGCTCTCGATCGCTCGGCGGGCGGACCGGTCGCGCCGCCTGAGGGCGACCGAACGGTCGCGCTGCGTGGTAGACGCGAACGGTGATCTCACGCGCGCGGTGACGCTCGGCGACGACGGCGACGGGCAGGTCCATCGGCCGCCCGTTCACGCGGAGCGAGATCGTCGACTCGGCCACGTCTCGGTCCACGCCCACGAGCACGTGGCCGCGCTTGAGCGATCCGCCGTGCTCGCTGAGCGACTCGGCGAGCGCACGCAATGTCTTCTCGATCGCCGCGGTGCCCGTCGCGGGCGGAAAAAGCGGATGCGACAAGAGCGCCCGGTCTCCGAGCCGCTTGGAAAGCGGATCGGCCGCGTCCTCGAGCAGAGCAGGGAAGAAGACCTCGGCCAATCGTCCCCGGAGATTCGACGGCTGTCGCGCGCCCTCGTCGTCCTTCATCCCGTTCGTTCCTCGGCTCGTTTCGCTCGTGCGCTGTGAGCGGCCGACGCGACTGGCGTCGCCGCAGGGAAAAGTGTCACGCATCCGGTGGGAAGCGCGCCCGACAGCATACGAGTGCTCGGACGGAGCGCGGAAGCCCGATCGGACGAGCTACGTTTCAAGTCGGTATCGAGCCTTTCAGTTTTGAAAGGGTCTGGTGGAGCGCGAAATCGAAGAACGCCGGAATCTGGGCCTTAGTTCAGCGTGGCACGAAGTTGGCATGACGCTGTGCGGCACCGCGTAGGCTGGCTCTCCCCCCCCGGGCCCCTATGTGGTGCCGCTTACTTTTGTGGCGTCCCTCTCGTAGGTCGCGCTAGAAGCGCGCTCGATGGATTGTCGGACGTTCCTCGTCGCCGCCATCGCCGTGGCCGGGTGCTCGCGTACGCCTCCTGAGCCGAGCGCGCCCCCGCCCCAAAGCGCAGCGCCGGTCGCGACCGCCACTTTGGCGCCGGCGAGCGCACGCCCAGAGACCGCGACCGTCGCCATCGACGCCGGCGTGCCCGCACCCGCGCGCGAGGCGTCGCCGAGCGCGGAGCCCCACTGCATCGCGAAGCCGCCAGCGGCGCCGCCGAAGCCTGCGGCGCCCGCGCCGAAGGGCGCATGCCCGCCCGATCCGGGCGGCCCGTCGATGGCGACCGCGAAGATCTCGTTCCCCGACGCGCCGCGCGCGCCGTCGACGCTCGAGGTCGAGCTCGCCAAGACGAACGCCGAGTCGGCCCGGGGGCTCATGTACCGGCGCTCGATGCCGGACGCGCACGGCATGCTCTTCGATCTCCACACGAAGAAGATTCAGACGTTCTGGATGCACAATACATGCATTCCCCTGGACATGCTCTTCGTCGACGAGGACGGGCTCATCGTCGGCATCCTCGAAGAGGTGCCGGTGCTCAACGACGAAGAGCGCAACGTCGAGTGCCCGTCTCGGTACGTGCTCGAAGTGAACGCGGGCTTCACGCGCAAGTACGGCATCAAGGCCGGTCAGCGCGTGAAGCTCCCATGACGCTTATTTGAGGTGCATCGCATGCGGTTCGCACTCCCCGGCTCGCTCGCCATCCTCCTCGTCTCGTCCGTTGCCTGTCGCCGAACGCCGCCCGAGCCGGAGCCGCTCAAGAAGGAGAACGCGCCCGTCGCGACCTCCGCCACCGGAGACGCGGGCACGGCGAGCGGATCGGCTCCGGCGACGAGCGCCACGCCGCCGCTCGCCTCGGGCCCGGTGGCTCCCGCGACGACGAGGCCCGTGAAGCCGTCGCCCGACGACCCGCTCAAGGGAAAGTGGACGCTCGCCGACGCGACCAAGGCACTCCCCGGCAAGGGCGCGCTGTCGGCGACGATCAAGACTTCGCTGGGTGAGCTCAAGTGCAAGCTCTTGGACGATCGCGCTCCGGTCACGGTCGCGAACTTCGTCGGCCTCGCGACGGGAAAGCGGCCGTGGAAGGACCCGTCGGGCGCGTGGGTGACGAAGCCGGCCTACGATGGCACGGTGTTCCACCGGATCATCAAGGGCTTCATGATTCAGGGCGGTGACGCGCGCGGGAACGGCACCGGCGAGCCCGGCTACGTGATCCCCGACGAGCTCTGGACGGGCGCGAAGCACGATCGGGCTGGCCTCCTCTGCATGGCGAATCGCGGCGCCGACACGAACGGCGCGCAGTTCTTCATCACCGACGCCGCAGCGCCGCACCTCGACGCGGGCTACACGATCTTCGGCGAGTGCGGCCCGGTCGACGTCGTGCACACCATCGCGTCGACCCCGGTGAATGGAGAGACGCCCACCACGCCCGTAAAGATCACGAGCGTGAAGATCGCGCGCGAGAAGTGAACTGCCGCACCGACGCGGGGCGCGGTCAGTCCGGCTGGAAGAGGATCGTCTGCGTGCCTTCGCGCCAGTAGTAGCGATCGAAGTTGCCGCCGCGGTCGAAGGTGACCGCGCCAAAGAGATTCCATGCGACGCCCCAGAGCGCGGCGCCGTGGAAGAGCGCGCCGAAGCGTCGCCCGCCGACCGCGAGCAGCATGAAGAGGAACACCGAGTAGTCGTTGGAGAACCGGTACCCGAACTGGCGCCATCCGCTGTTCTGGTAGAGGAGGTTCATGATCATCGGCGGCGCGGCGGCGGCGAGGAGGGCGAAGACGAGGAAGCCTTTTCGCTTCGGCCAGAGCAGCCACAGATAGATCGGCGTCGTGAACCACAGCGCGAGGCCGTGCTCGTTGATCAGGATTGGCGGCGTCCCCGCGGGCGCGCCGCGCGCCGGAAGCCACGGCAGGATCGTGAGCATGCTGGCGAGGTTCTTCGAGAGGTAGTGGTACCCGAAGAGGCCCCAGTGCTCGATGCGGCCGTGCCACACCACCGTGAGATGCTCGTGTCCGAACGCGCTCGGGCTCGGGTTGCCGAACCGCGAGTAGTTCATCGCGCTCGCGAGCGCCAAGCACCCGACGATCGGCACGGCGAACTCGGCGTACAAGCGAAAGAGCTTCGGCTTGTCGACGCGCCGCCACGTCTCGGCGAGCTTCTCTCCGAGCGTGCCCGTGATCGGGAAGCCGGCTGGCGTCGCCACGCGGAGCCCCTCGAGCGCGAAGAACGCTGCGGTGAGCGCGGTGGTGGGGCGGGTGAGGAAGGCGAACCCGACGAGGAGGCCGGCGAGCGATGGCCGTTCGGCGTCGAGCGCGACGAGCGCGTAGCACGCGAGGAGCCCCGCGCCGACGACGTGCGCCGCAAACCACACGGTGCCTTCGACCGCCGTGAAGAAGAACACCGTGCCGAAGGCGAAGAGGAGCGCGAGGAGCGCGTTCTCCCATTCGCCGCGCTCGCTTCGTCGCGTGCGGCGTAGCTTCTCGAGCACGAGGAAGAGCACGGCAGGAGCGACCCCCGCGAGCCACACCAAGAACTGTCCGTCGCGGAACTCCTCCGGTGAGCCCGCGAGAGCAACGAGCGGGAGCATCAGCACGGCGGGGAAGGGCGGGAAGCTGATGTACGTCTTGCCCTGGTAGACGGCGAAGTCGTTTCCCTGCGCGTACGCCGGCGCCCCGTTCCGAAGATCCTGGCGACCGTGCACCCACGCATCCGCGAGGTGCGCGTAGTGGTTGAACGGCGTGTGCTCGGTCAGGCGCGCCGGACCGGCGACCACCGCGAAGACGGTGACGGCCGTGACGTAGATGAGGGCCGCGATGAGCAGCCGACGCGAGCGGGTGCCCTCGCGAAGGAGCGGGAGGACGTTCACGGGGCGCGGACCCTATCACGACGAAGGGGCGCGATGGGACGCGCACGAACTGCATCCACAGAGCCGTCGAACGCTCTCGGCCGAGGTGGGAGTGCGAACGATCGTTCGCGGCAGGGGTGCCTTGGGGCACGACGGTACGCACTGCGCGCCCGTGCGGGATCGCGAAAACGCCTGAAAATCATGGGACCGAAAGGACGCGTGACGCTGGCGCGAGGTTTGCTTCATCCTTCGGCCAATGGCTCTTCCCTTCGACCACGCCCGCCCCAGCAGTGATCCCCGTGCGGTCGCGATCCTCGCGAAGACGATCTACCGTGAGCTTCGCGCGGCTGGCTACGCCGAGCGCGATGTGATGGCGCTCGCCGGCGAGCTCCTCGGAATGGTCACTGCCGACGTCAAAGGCCAGCGCAGCAGCCGCGAATAAAGGCGCGCGGCGAGCGGCGCATCGCTGCGCCGGTTGGCCCTGCACGCGGCCCCTCCTCAATCTGGCACGCGAGGCGGGGCGGAGATCGGACGCAGACGCTTCGCTCGCCCCGTGGTTGGCTGAGCCCAGGCGACCACGATGCGCCCTTCGGTCGGCGCATGTGCGCGAAGCGGACTTCGCTGTCCTTCGCCGAGCGCGCGTCTGGCGCGTTCGGAGGGGAGGGCGCCCGCCAGAGGAGCGTCCAAGCCCCAGGCCATCACGAGGGATTTGACACGGTTGCCGCGAAACCCCGACAATCGCGTCCCGGTGGAGCCGTGTCGTGCGCACGGAACCAGCCAACGTCGAACGGACCGCCCGCACGGCCGTCGTGCGAGTAGCGGGTATCGCTGCAGTTCTCGCGGGTTCACTCGAGGAACGAATGTTCTCCATCACGATTAGCGAGAAGGGTGGCGCGGAGCGGCGCGAAGCCTTCGAAAAGACGGAGATCAACATCGGGCGCGTTCAGGGGAACGACCTGATGCTGCCGAAGGGCAACGTCTCCAAGCATCACGCGCGGCTCCTCTTCCGTGACGGACGCTTCATCGTCACCGACCTCAAGAGCACGAACGGCACCTACGTCAACGGTCGCAAGATCGCGCAAGCGACGATCGTTCGCGAGGGCGACAAGATCTACATCGGCGACTTCGTTCTCCGCATCGAAGGCGCCCAGCAGGCCGCCCCCGAGCCGCCGCCGCCCGCCGCTGCGCCTCCGCAGCAGCAGATGATGCCCACGCCCGCTGCGTTCCCCGCCACGGGCTCGCCATACGACGGTGAAGAAGTCGAGACTGCGGCACGCGAGCGCAACGTCCCGCGGCCAGCGCCATCGGTGCGAAGCGGTCCGCCGCCGATCCCCGAATCGATGCGCCCTGCAGCGACGCCGCAGCCGCCGCCGCAAGTGGCGCCCGCACCTGCGCCTGCGCCGATGCCCATGCCGCAAGGACCGATGGGCGGCGTCAGCAACCGCACCGGTCAGATGCCGGTGGGGCCCGCGGCGCGCCCCGTGCCGTCCGCGCCGCCTCCGGCCGTCGCGCCCGCGCCGATGCCGCCGCCGGCGGCGATGCCACAAGGCATGCCGCCCATTCCTGTGCCGACCGCGGCGATGCCAGTTCCGGCGCCTGCGCCCGCGCCGATGCCCGCGCCCGCCGTGCGTGCCACGCCGTCTCGTATCCCGCCGCGCGAGAGCCCGGCCGCTGCGGCTCGTCGCCTCGCGCTCGTGACGCTCGTCGATCGCGTCGCGGACGCAGCGGACCTCGCGCCGCTGCGCCTCCATCCGATGGTGGACGACGCGGTCGCGCAGCGCCTCGAGCGAACCATCCGCGATCAAGCCCAAGCCATGCGCAGCGAAGGCGAGGTGCCCGAAGGCATCGACGTCGAGCAGCTCGTGCGCGATGCGAGCCGTGAGCTCGTGGGGCTCGGTCCCATCGGCCCGCTCCTCGAAGAGGACGACGTCACCGAGATTCACTGCATCCGTCACGATCACGTTCTCTACGTGCGCGCGGGCCAGGTTCAGCCGGCCGACGTCTCGTTCACGAGCGAAGAGGCGCTCGGTCGCGCGATCGCGCGTCTCGCGCATCAGTCCGGTGAGCCGCTGCGTTCTGGTGAGACCTCGGTCGAGCGCAGGCTCGCGCGAGGCCACTTGGTCGCGCTCCTCCCGCCGGCGTCGTCGGGACATGCGGTCCTGATTCGCAAGCGTCGCAAGGCGGACGCCACGCTCGAGGAGCTGGTGCGTCTCGGCGCAGCGTCGCGGGCGATGGCGACCTTCCTCGAGAACTGCGTCGCAGCGCGCGCCAACGTGCTCGTGTGCGGTCCGAACCGACCGTCCGTGGGTGGTCTCTTGGCCGCGCTCGGCATGGCGAGCGGGCAGGGCGAGCGCGTCGTTGCCGTTCAGGACGTCGAGGAGTGCACCATTCCGCACGCCTTCGTGCTCTCGGTCGGTCTGCCTGATCACGGTGCGCGAGGTGAGGCAGCGATCCGCGCGGCCGCGCGTCTCCTGCCGGAGCGGCTCGTGGTCGCGCCCATGGCAGGGCACGTGGCCGTCGGCACGCTCGACGTGATCGCCGAAGGCGCAGACGGCGTGCTCGCGTCGGCGATCGCGCCCTCGCTCCGGCACGCGCTCGCGCGTCTCGTCGCTCAGATGGCGTCGGCGCGACCGGGTGGCGTCGAGGCGGCCCGCGAGGCCGTGGGCGAGAGCTTCGACATCGCCGTCGAGGTGGTGACGTTGCCGGATGGACGCGCGCGCATCGCGCGCGTGGCGGAGCTCGGCGGGAGTGACGCCAAGGGCGTCGTCGCGCGTGATCTCTTCACGTCATCCGAAGACGGACAGTTTGCGTCTACGGGGGTCGTGCCCCGCTCGGTCACCGAGTTCGCCGCTCGCGGCGTGAAGGTCGACCCGAACCTCTTCAAGCGCGCCGTCGGTCGGTAGTCGCGTGAAACCCTGCGGGGTTCGGTCAGGTGAACCGGTCATGTGAACCCCTGCGGGGTTCGGTCATGTGAACCCCTGCGGGGTTCGGTCATGTGAACCCCTGCGGGGTTCGGTCATGTGAACCCCTGCGGGGTTCGGTCATGTGAACCCCTGCGGGGTTCCTCGCTGCGTTGACACGCAGCGAGCCTCCTCCCGCTCTCAGGTTCTTGGCGAACCTTCGCCCTCTCGCGACCGCAGGGGTCGCGAGAGGTTGGCGTCAGCGCGTCGTGTGGCCGCTTCGAGGCCAGGGGCCTTCGCCGGAGCGGTTGCTACACCGACTCTTCGGCGCGCTTTTGCATCTTGCGGTGGACGATGCGCTTCTTGAGCGGCCCCAGGTGGTCGATCATGAGGACGCCCTGAAGGTGGTCGTACTCGTGCTGCACGGCGATCGCGAGAAGGCCGTCGGCCTCGAGCTCGAACGGCTTGCCGTCGCGGTCGAGCGCGCGGACCTTCACCTTGGCGGCGCGCTCGACGTCTTCGGTGACTCCGGGGAAGGAGAGGCAGCCCTCCTGCCAATCCACGCACCCAGAGCGCTCGAGGATCTCGGGATTGATGAACACCTTGAGGTCGCTCGGCTCGTCGTCTCCCGCCACGTCGATCACGAAGAGCTGAAGCGCCTCGCCGATCTGCGTCGCCGCGAGCCCGACTCCGGGCGCCGCGTACATGGTCTCGGCCATGTCGTCGATCAGGCGGCGAATCTCCGGCGTAACCTCCTTGATCGGAAGGCCTTTTTCGCGAAGTCGCTTGTCCGGATAGTGAAGGATGGTGCGGATGGCCATGGCGAGGGGAGCACGACCGGCGTCGCGCTCTTCCTAATCTAATCGCGGACCCCCCGAATGGCGAGGGGCAGGCCGGAACGCCCGACCGCGGCCCTCGATCAGGTCGGCTCCGGATAGCGCAGCGGTCCGAAGACGTGAGCGTCGTTTCCGACGAGCTCCCACCGCGGCTCGTGAATGTAGGGCGCCTCGGCCGGCGTGGCCGGACCCGCCCAGTCGACGGCGCCCGGGCGCCCGCGCGGACCGAGCAGCGTCGGCGCGATGAACACGTGGAGCTCGTCGGCGAGCCGCGACGCGAGCATGCTGCCCGCGAGCTCGGCGCCGCCCTCGACCATGAGGCTCACGATCCCACGCTCGGCGAGGAGACGGAGCGCGGAGCTCATCTCGATGCGCCCTTCGGCGGAGGCCGGCGCGCGCATGACCTCCACGCCTCGCGTCACGAGCTCCTCTTCGGTGGAGACCTCGGCGTCGTGGCTGCAGACGACGAGCGTCGGCACTTGCGTGGCGGTCTCGACGAGCCGCGATGCGCGCGGCAGTCGAAGCTTGGTGTCGAAGACGATGCGGATGGGGCTGGCGCCGGGGGCGTCGCGCACGGTGAGCCGCGGGTCATCGGCGATCGCGGTGCCGATGCCGATGGCGATGGCATCGCTCTCGGCCCGGAGCGCGTGGACGCGCTGGCGCGCCTCGGGCCCTGTCACCCACTTGGACGCGCCGGTGCGGGTCGCGATGCGGCCGTCGAGCGACACGGCCAGCTTCAGCGACACGTGAGGGATGCCTTGCGTGACGAACTTGGTCCACGGCGCGATGAGGCGAAGCGCGTCGGCCTCACGCACGCCCTCCGCGACCACGATGCCGGCCTGGCGGAGGCGGTCGACGCCGCCGCCGGCGACGTGCGGATTCGGATCGTGGCAACCGATGACGACGCGAGCGAGCTTCGCGCGCACGATCGCGTCGGTGCACGGAGGCGTTCGGCCCTGGTGATTGCACGGCTCGAGCGTGACGTAGAGCGTTGCGCCCTCGGCCTTGGCGCCAGCGGCCTTGATGGCGGCGACCTCGGCGTGATCATCGCCAGCGCGCTCGTGGTAGCCGACGCCGACGACGTCACCGTCTTTGACGAGCACCGCTCCGACGTGCGGATTCGGTGACGGATGCCCCTTGCGACCCTCGTCGAGGGCGCGCGCCATCCACGCCTCGTCGACCGGATCGGCTTTGGTCGCCGCCGTCGTGGGGCTCATGAGGGCACCCGCGTGCTGTCGACCGGGCGGTCCTTGTCTTCGGCGAGCTTCTCGAGCTCGGCTCGGAACTCGTCGAGGTCGCGGAAGGAACGGTAGACGCTGGCGAAGCGCACGTAGGCAATGTCGTCGAGCTTGCGCAATACACGCATCACGCGCTCGCCGACGAGCGTCGCCGGCACTTCTTTCTCACCGGAGTCGATGAGGTCACGCTCGATTTGATCGACCGCGGCGTCGATGCGCTCGAGCGGCACGGGGCGCTTCTCGCAGGCCTTGCGGATCCCGGAGAGGACCTTTTGGCGGTCGAACATCTCGCGGCGGCCGTCGCGCTTCACGACGAGCGGGAGGACCTCCTCGACGCGCTCGTACGTCGTGAAGCGACGCGCGCACTTCTCGCATTCGCGACGGCGGCGGGTCACGTCGGCGGCGGCGCCGACGCGGGAGTCGATGACCTTGCTCTCGACGTGAGAGCAAAACGGACACTTCATCGCCGGCTACACCGCCTCGATCTTGCCGATGCGGCGAACGTGGCGAGGGTCACCGCTGAACTCGGTGGTGAGCCACGTCTTGACGATCTCCCACGCGAGGCCGAAGCCGAGGACGCGCCCGCCGAGCGTGAGCACGTTGGTGTCGTTGTGGAGCCGCGCGTAGCGCGCGGTGAAGACATCCATGCAGTTGACCGCGCGAATGCCAGGGTGACGGTTGGCCGAGATCGCCATGCCGACGCCGGTGCCGCAGATGAGGATGCCGCGGTCGAACTTGCCACCGAGGATGCCGCGCGCCGCCTGGTGCGCGAAGTCGGAGTAGTCGGCGGCGTCGGCGGTGTGCGTGCCGATGTCGGTGACGGCGTACCCGCCTTCGCGCAGACCGTCGACCAGCTCCTTCTTGAGCTCGAAGCCGCCGTGGTCGGACCCCAACACGATTCGCTCGCTCATCGATTTTTCCTTCGACCCCGGAGAGTCGGTGCCTGGGCGTCAGCCCTGTTCGTAACGCGAGAAAAGCAAGGAGCAGTTGGTGCCGCCGAAGCCGAAAGAGTTGTTGAGCGCGTGGCGCGTGCGGCGCTCGCGCGCCGTGTGCGGCACGTAGTCGAGCACGCACTCCGGATCGACGTTGTCGAGGTTGATGGTCGGCGGGACGCGGCCCTCGGCGACGGCGAGGCAGCAAACCGCGCTCTCGACGGCGCCGGCGGCGCCGAGGAGGTGGCCCATCATCGACTTGGTCGAGCTCACCCAGAGCTTCTTGTCGCGCGCATGCGCGCCGAACACGTTGAGGATGGCGTTGGTCTCGGCGATGTCGCCTGCGGGCGTCGAGGTGCCGTGCGCGTTGACGTAGTCGACGAGGTCGGCCGCGACGTTGGCGTCCTTGAGCGCCATCCGCATCGAGCGTTGCGCACCCTCGCCGCCGGGGGCCGGCTGCGTGAGGTGGTGGGCGTCGCTCGTGGCGCCGTAGCCAGTGATTTCGGCGTAGATGCGGGCGCCGCGCTTCTTGGCGCGCGAGAGCGACTCGAGAATGAGGATGCCGGAGCCCTCGCCGCATACGAAGCCGTCGCGGTCCTTGTCGAACGGACGACTCGCGCGCGTGGGCTCCTCGTTGCGCTTCGAGAGCGCGAACATGGCCTCGAAGCCGCCGATGCCGACGGGCGTGACGGCCGCCTCCGCGCCGCCGGCGACCATCACTTGGGCGCGGCCGCGGCGAATCCACTCGAACGCTTCGCCGATCGCGTGGGCGCCCGACGAGCACGCGCTGGTCGTGCAGTAGCTCGGTCCGCGGAGGCCGTACGCCATCGAGACCTGGCCGGCGGCGAGGTTGGCGATGATGTTGGGGATCGCGTACGGGCTGATCTTGGACGGACCCTTGTCGATGAGGGTCTGCTTCGTCTTTTCGAGGGAGAAGAGCCCGCCGATGCCGACGCCTACGAAGCACCCGGCTTCGTCACGCTCGCTGTCGGCGAGCTCGAGCTTCGCGTCGTCGACGGCCATTTTGGCCGCGCCCATCGCGAACTCGCTGAAGCGATCGAACTCCTTGAGCTTCTTCTTCTCGATGTACGCGAGGGGGTCCCAGCCCTTCACCTCGCCGGCGATCTGCACGCGAAACGCGCTCTTGTCGAAGAGCGTGATGGGCGCGATGCCGCTCTGCCCGTTCAAGAGCCCGCGCCACGAAGCCTCGGTGCCGACGGCGACCGGCGTCACGAGCCCGATCCCGGTGATGACCACGCGTTCCATGCGGCCGCCTATGTAGTACGGCTCTCCCCCTCTGTCCATCGCCCCCAGCGCGACAAAACCGCACGAAATCGCGGCCGTCTCGTCATCGCGACGCCCGTCGGCGAGGGGGAGTCCGAGGGGGGAGGCGCAGCTCCCCCCTCGGGGTCCGATCAGGACCCGCCGGGGTGAGCGTCGCGCAGCGACGCGAGGGGCTGGCAAGCCCCAACAAGTGAAGCTCCCCCCTCGGGGTGCGAACAGCACCCGCCGGGGTGAGCGTCGCGCAGCGACGCGAGGGGCCGGCAGGCCCCTACAACCGACTCACTTCTTCGCGTGCTTCTCGATGTAATCGATCGCGTCCTGGACGGTGCGGATCTTCTCCACGTCCTCGTCCGGGATGTCGATCTCGAAAGCTTCTTCGAAGGCGAGCGCGAGCTCCACGAGTCCGAGAGAATCGGCGCCGAGGTCCTCGATGAACGTCGACTCCGGCTTGATGTCCTTCTCGTCGACGTCGAGCTGCTCTTTGATGATGCGCTTGACCTCGCTCGCGATGTCCTGAGCCATGGTGTGCCTCGTATCAGAATTCGCGTAACGACGCGAAGGCTAAACGTACATTCCGCCGTTCACGCGCAGCACTTGGCCGGTCACGTAAGCGGCTTCGTCACTCGCGAGGTAGACGCACGCGGCGGCCACCTCCTCGGATTTTCCAGTGCGGGCGAGCGGAATGAGCTTGGTGAGCTCGACCTTCGCCTCCGGCTTCATGTTCCCCGTCATGTCGGTGTCGATGAAGCCAGGCGCCACCACGTTGACCGTGATGTTCCGCGACGCGTACTCGCGCGCGATGCTCTTGGCGGCGCCGATGAGCGCGGCCTTGGTGGCCGCGTAGCCGGCCTGACCGACGTTCCCCATCTCGGCGACGACGCTCGAGAGGAAGACGATGCGGCCGGTCTTCGCGCGCATCATGCTCTTGGTCGCCATCTTGGCGCAGGTGAGGGCGCCCTTGACGTTGGTCGCCCAGAGCTTGTCGAGGTCCTCTTCCTTCATGCGGAGGAGGAGGCCATCGATGGCGATGCCGGCGTTGGCCACGAGGACGTCGAGCTTACCGTGCTTCTGGATGAGGCCCTCGATGGCCTTCTCCGTCGCGGCGGTGTCGGCGACGTCGAAGCCGACGATCTCGGCCTTGCCGCCCTTTTGCACGATGGCGTCGGCGCACTCACGCGCCGCGGCCTCACCGCGGACGTAGTTCACGATCACCGTCGCGCCCTGGGCCGCGAGGGCCTCGGCGCACGCGCGGCCGATGCCGCGGGATCCCCCGGTCACGAGCGCGACTTTGCCGTCCAATCGGAACATGGTGAGCTCCTCGTCGTGGTTCGGGGTGTGCGCGTCTCGCGCGATTTCCCCCTCCGAGCCGGCGCCTTCTCGCACGGCCAGCGTGAATTGTCACCCCTCGAGGAAGGCTTTCGCCTGATCGAGTGACGCGACGTCGCCGACGCTCAGGACCTTGAGGTCCTTGGCGATGCGGCGCGCGAGGCCCGCCAGCACCTTGCCGGGGCCGATCTCGAGCGCGTGCGTGACGCCCTCGGAGGCCATGAAGCGAACCGAGTCCTCCCAGCGCACCGCGCCGTCCACCTGGCGGACGAGGAGCTCCTTCACGCGCCCGGGGTCGGCGTTGGGGCGGGCGTCGACGTTCGCGACGACCGGGAACGCCGGGCTCGTGATGGAGACGCGCTCGAGCTCGGCGCGCACCGCTCGAGCGGCGGGCTCCATCAAGCTGCAGTGGAAGGGCGCGCTCACCTTGAGCGGGATCGCCTTGCCCTTCTCGCCCGCCGCGAGCGCTCCGGCGCGCTGGACCGCAGCCGCGTGACCGGCGATGACGACCTGCCCCGGCGCGTTGAAGTTCGCGGGCTGGACGCGCTCGGCGCCTTCGCTCGCCTGGGCGCAGATCGCCTCGATTCGCTCGCGCGAGTCGATGCCCATGATCGCGGCCATGGCGCCGACGCCCGGAGGAACGGCCTCCTGCATCGCGCGTCCGCGCGCCCGCACGATGCGAACGGCGGTCTCGAGCGGGAACGCGCCCGCGGCCACGAGCGCCGAGTACTCGCCGAGCGAGTGGCCGGCCGTGAAGCTCGGGGCCGGGAGCTCGGGCATGCGCTCCTTGAGCGCCGCGAGCATGGCGATGCTGACGGTGACGATCGCCGGCTGCGCGTTCTCGGTGAGGGTGAGCTTCTCCTCCGGCCCCTCGAGAATGAGCTGACTCAGCTTCTCGCCGAGGGCCTCGTCGGCAGCCGCGAACACCTTCTTCGCCGCGTCGGATGCGGCGAGGACGTCCTTGCCCATTCCGACCGACTGCGATCCCTGGCCGGGGAAGAACCACGCGATCTTCATGGCTGAAGCTCCCTTCGCGTCACGTCACATGCGGACGAGCGCGCTGCCCCAGCTGACGCCGGCGCCGAGCGCGCACATGAGCACGGTGTGTCCCTCGCGGATGCGACCCGCGCGGACGTTCTCGTCGAGCAGAATCGGAATGCTCGCGCTCGAAGTGTTGCCCACGCGATCGATGTTCACGAGGACCTTCTCGGTCGGCACGGCGAGGCGCGAGACGACCTGGTCGATGATGCGGAGGTTGGCTTGGTGGGCGCAGATCCAGTCGATCGCGCCCGACTCGAGGCCCGCCGCCTCGATCGCGTTCTTGCTTGCAGAGTACAGGTTCTTGACGGCGGCCTTGAAGATGTCCTGGCCGCGCATGTGCACCTTGTGACGCTTCTCGGCGATGCGCTCGGGCGTCATGGGCTCCACGCTGCCGCCGCCCGGGATCATGAGCGAGGTGGCGAGCGAGCCGTCGGTGAGGATTTTGGTCGAGAGGATGCCGCGTCCGTCGCCGCTCGCCGGGCCCACGACCACCGCGCCGGCGCCGTCGCCGAAGAGCACGCACGTCGTGCGATCCGACCAGTCGATGACGCGCGAGAGGAGCTCGACGCCGATGACGATGACGTTGCGAGCCGCGCCGGTGCGGATGAACTGATCGGCGATCGAGAGGCCGAACACGTACCCGGCGCAGGCCGCGGAGAGGTCGAACGCGGGGCAGCTCGGGATGCCGAGCTTCTGCTGCACGAACACGGCCGTGGCCGGCATCGGCATGTCGGGGGTCACCGTCCCGACGATGATCATGTCGATGTCGCTCGGGCCGAGTCCGGCCGCTTCCATCGCGCGCTTGGCGGCGGCGGCGGCCATGTCGCTCGTGTTCACGCCTTCGGGCGCGATGTGGCGCTCACGAATGCCCGTGCGCTCGCGAATCCACTCGTCCGAGGTGTCGACCATCTTCTCGAGGTCGGCGTTGGTACGCACGATCTCGGGCAAGTAGTGGCCGGTACCGAGGATCCGCGAGCGGGGTTCGGAGAGCGCCATCGTTTACTTCCTCGCGTGTGCGGCCGCGCGGACACGAACCGCTGCGCCGGCAGGTGGATCTCATGGGTGCGACACACTTACGCGTGCGTCACCTCCGCGGATGCCTGGACCGGCGCAGGGCGAGCCCCCACGCGGCGCGCGCGCTCAGTCGCCCTTGCTGGTGGCGACGATCTGCTTGCCCTTGTAGAAACCGCAGGACGGGCAGGCGCGGTGCGAGACCGACGGCTCGCCGCAGTTGGAGCAGGGGATGAGCTGCGGCGCGGCCACCTTGTCGTGGTTGGCGCGGCGCATGTTGCGCTTGGATCGGCTCGTACGTCGCTTGGGGACCGCCACAGCGTCACTCCTTTTGAGTCGTTCGAAAACGGAGAAGAGGGGCGAGGCGAGGATCGACCTTCGATGCCTCGTCTCCAGGTGAAGATTCCTGCGGCTCCGCGGGGTCTTCCGCGGGGCGAATACCAGGGCAGTCCTCCGAGCACAAGAGGATCATCGGAGTTTCCAGGACGAGCTCGTCGCGGACCACGTCGTCCAGGACGAGGGTGTCGCCTTCGTACGGGAAGGTGTCGGCGTCCTCGGCGGAGATTTCGACCTCTCCGGCGCGCTCCTTGGCGCGGATTTCTTTGGCCGGAACGAAGAGGAGGCTGAGGTCCTCATCTACCGTGAATTGCACGGGTTTCAGGCAGCGGCCGCACGGCGCCTCGAGGTCGGCGTGGAGCCGGCCGTGGACGACGAGGTCCTGGCCGCTTCGGGAAACGCGGACGTGGAGGCTGCCGTCGGTCCCAGCCGTGGTGGCCTCGCAATCCTCGAGCGCACCCCGGACCCACTTCGGTCGAATGACGAAGTCGAAGGGCTTTCCGCCGGCGTCGACGTCGGCGACGGGGATGGTGAATTCGGAGGGCGCGGGCATGGGGCGAGGGGCGGCGAACCGCGAAAGGGGCGGGTTTGTCCCACGAGACGACCCCTCGCGCAAGCGGAGAAGCACGATCGTTGGGGCCGGCGCCGGTCAGGGAAGGCGCTGGCCGTTGCGGTAGCCGCCGAGGAGGGCCCGGATGCGGTCTTCGCGGAGGATTGTGTCCCAGGTCGTTTGGGAGACGTCGCCGTCGAGGAGGAGCCCGAGGTGGAGGTGGGGCGAGCCGTTTCCGACGCCCGAGACGCCGAGCGGCTCGCCCGCGGTCACGTGCACGGGCGGGGGGCAAGGGGCCGTCGTGCACTCCGGGACCGCGAAGCGGAGCGCGGACATGTGCGTGTAATATGCATGCGTCACGCGGCGGGTGCGGCGCTTCTTCCGGTCCGCGGGATCGGGCTCCTCGATCTCGATTGGCGCGTCGAGGGTGATGCGCACACTCAGTGGCGTGTCGGGCGGCGTGGTCCACACGGTGTGACCGCGCTCGGAGTAGTCGAGGGTGCCCGCTGCGATCGCGAAGACGGGGAGATGGCGCCCGCCGATGTCGAGCCCGGTGTCCCCGGAGTAGCCGGCGACGACGCCTCCGGGCATCGGGCTCCGGAAGCGTGGATCCCGGAGCGCCGCCGGGCCGTCGTCCGCGTCGGCGACTCGGTGCCCAGCGATGAGCGCGCCGACCGCGAGGACGGTCGCCGCGACCGCTGGCTTCGCTCCCACGCCGCGCATGACCCGTTCGACCCGAGTTGTCGCGAGCTCCTTGGGTCGCGCGTTGGGGTAGGGGCTCGCACCAGCGGTGCCAATAGCTCGCATCCGGAAGCGATCGCCTATCATGCGCCGGTGAACGAGGTTCGCGCTCGCTATGAGTCACGGCCGGACGCCGTCGTCTGCGTGATCGGAGGCTTTGGCCGGGTTGAGTCGTTCGAGACGGGGCTCGACCCGGCGACGTTTCGTGATCTCGGGAGCGGCTACGCCCGAGACGACGCGCGCGTCGTTTACTTCGGCGATCGCATCGAAGCCGAGGCCGCGTCGTTCGTGGTGCTCGCGGGCGGTTTCGCGAAGGATCGTGCGACCGTGTTCTTGAACGGGGCGCCCGCCGAAACGCCCGATGACGGGGAATCATCGGCGACTTCTTCGTGCGCGACCGCTCCGCCGTGTATCACCTGGCGTACGGCGGGAAGCACCCCGACGGGACTGGGCTCCTCCGAATCGACGGGCGCCCCGAGTCGTTTCGCGTCCTCGGCGAGCACTACGCGGCCGACGAACGGACGGCGTTCTACTACTTGAATGATCCGGGCGACGCGGACATCGCCGACTTGACCGCACTGCCCGGCGTCGCGCCCGCCGAGCTCGAGGTTCTCGCGGACGTCGACCCCGGGCTCGCGCGCGCGGGCGATGCGCTCTTCATTCACGGCGAGCGCGCAGAGGGAGTCTCCGACGTGCGAACGTTTCGGCGTCTCGGACCCGGCTACGCGCGCGACGACGGGCGCGTGTACCAACTCGTTGCCGAGATGCGAGAGGTCGCGCGCGCGGGGTATTCGTTATCCGTCGTGCGCCCCGAGCTCGTGCTGGGAGCGTCCCCCGACACGTTCGAGCTACCATCGCCTCCGTGATCGTCACCACTCGAGAGGTCGACCTCAGCGTAGGCGAACGAGCGATGCGCGTGCTCGTGACCGAGCCGCGTGCGGAGGGCACGTTTCCGGGGATCCTCCTCTACTCGGACATCTTTCAGATCACCGGGTCGCACTTCCGCCTCGCGCAGCGGCTCGCGGGCTACGGCTTCGTGGTCGCGTCGCCGGAGATCTTCCATCGCCGTGAGCCGCGCGGCGCCGACATCCCATTCGACGACGCCGGCCGAACGCGTGGGCTCGCGAACGCCGCCGCGACCGCGGTGGCGGACTTCGACGCCGACGCGCACGCGGTCATTGCGTGGCTCGACGCCGAGCGGCCGCGCGTTCGATCCATCGGTGCGGTGGGCTTCTGCATCGGCGGGCACCTCGCGTTTCGGGCCGCGCTCCACCCCGCCGTTCGCGCGAGCGCGCTGCACGTAGTCTTCGGGACGCGCGACCCGCACGTGCCCGAGCCCGCGCGAGCGACGATCGCCGCCGGCCTCGCGTCGCTAGGGCGCCGCTTCACGACGAGCCTGTACGACGCAGAGCACGCGTTCATGCGCGACGAAGGTCCGCGCTTCGACCCCGAGGCCACCGACGTGGCTTGGGCCGAGGCCGTCGCGTTCTTGCGCCAGAACCTCTGATCCTGCGGTCGCGGTTGACGCGGCGGCCCGGTTCGGGAATGTTTCGTGTGCGAAACAAATCGCCATGGCCGCCGCTCGCTCCGATCTCGACGCGATTCTCACTGGGCTCGTCGCGCTCTACGCCGACAACCGCCGGGTGACGAAGCTCGTCGCGCAGAAAGCCAAGCTCACCGGGCCGCAGCTCACGGTGGTGAAGCTCTTGGAGCAAGTCGGTGCGATGTCGCTCTCCGAGCTCTCGGATGCGATGCGCTCCGGGAACAGTACGCTCACCGGCATCGCGCTCCGACTCGAGCGCGAAGGGATCGTGCGACGCGATCGCTCGGAAGAAGATCGCCGCGTCGTCCACCTCAGCTTGACGGCGAAAGGTCGACGCGTCGCGGCGGAGGTTCCGAGCGAGCCCATCGGCATCTATCGGCGCGCGCTCTCGTCGTCGCTCACCGCCGAAGAGGCCAAGTCCCTCCTCATGATGCTGGGCAAGGTCAGCGCCGCCGTTCGCGGCATCATCGAACGCGAGCTCGGCTCGCTCGAATCGGAGAACCCATGAATCAGCCGAAGCGTGATCCCGACGTGTGCGTCATCACCTGCGCCCTGACCGGCGTCCTCGCGAATCGCAGCCAGTGCCCGGGTATTCCGTACACGCCGGTCGAGATCGCCGAAGAAGCGAGGCGCGCATACGAAGCCGGGGCGTCGGTCGTGCACATCCACGCGCGCAACGACGACGGCTCGCCCACGTTCAGCCCGGCGACGTTCGCGCGCATCAAGGAGGAGACGCGGAAGCGGTCTCCCATCATCTTGAACTTCTCGACGGGTACGATCAGCGACGACGTCACCGAGCAGGTGACGACCATCCGCGAGAGCAAACCCGAGATCGCCGCCCTCAACATGGGGACGATGAACTATTCGAAGTACTCCGAGAAGCGGAAGTCCTTCGTCTTCGACATGGTCTTCCCGAACACCTACGGAAAGATCCAGACGATGCTCGCCGCCATGAACGAGGCCGGCGTGAAGCCCGAGCTCGAGTGCTTCGACGCCGGGCACACGCAGGGCATCGCGCCGCTCCTCGACATGGGTGTCCTGCGCCCGCCGCTCCAGTTCTCGTTCATCGTGGGCGTCCTCGGCGGCATCCCGCCCATGATCGAGAGCCTCCAGCTCCAGACCAAGATCATGCCCGCCGGCAGCGAGTGGGAGGTCATCGGCATCGGCCGCCCCGGCTGGCGCATGGTGGGCTCGGCCCTCGTCCTCGGCGGAAACATCCGCGTCGGGCTCGAAGACAACCTCTATCTCCCGAACGGCGAGATGGCGCGCTCCAACGGCGATCTCGTCGAGGTCGCGGCGCGCATGACGCGCGACGTCGGCCGCCGCCCCGCGACCGTCGACGAGGCGCGCGAGATCCTCGGCCTCGCCGAGGTCGCGGCCCGAGCCGGAGGTGCCAAATGAGCGCGCTCCCGTCGTACGAGCGGATCAAGGCCGTAATCGATGGGCCCGTCCTCGCCGTGACCCTCGCGGTGCCCGAGAAGCGGAACGCGATCGGTCCGCGCATGGCCAACGAGCTCATCGACGTGTTCGCGCGCGCGAACGAGGATGACGCCGTTCGCGTGATCACGCTCACCGGCGAAGGGAAGGGCTTCTGCGCCGGCGGGGACTTTGCCGAGATGGCAGCGGGCGTCCCAGCGGGCACCGACGCGGTCCCGTTCCGTGGCGACTTCGCCGACTTGATGATCGCGATGGTGCGGAGCGAAAAGCCCATCGTGGCCAAAGTGAACGGTCACGCGCTCGGCGGGGGCTTCGGGCTCACGGCCGCGAGCACGTTCGCGATCGCCACTACGGAGGCTCAGCTCGGTACGCCCGAGATCGACGTGGGCCTCTTCCCGATGATGATCATGGCCGTGCTCGCGCGCTTCGTGCCGCGGCGTCGCCTCCTCCAGATGATGCTCCTCGGCGAGAAGATTTCGTCGGCCGACGCCCTCGCGCTCGGCATCCTCAATCAGGTGGTGCCGGCGAACGAGCTCGACGGTGCGGTGGACGCGCTCGTCGCGCGCCTCGCCGAGAAGAGCCCCTCCGCGATGCGACTCGGCCTCCGTGCTTTCGCCGCGCAAGACGAGGTCGCGATGGAAGAGTCGCTTCCGATTCTGCGCGCGCGGCTCGCCGAGTGCCTCTCCACGAACGACGCGCGCGAGGGCCTCATGGCCTTCCTCGAGAAGCGCAAGCCCGTCTGGACCGGCAAGTAGACCACCGCCTCGCACGAACCCGTCTCCGTCACGAAGAAAAGGAAGCGTTTCATCATGCCGAACATGCGAGAGCTCGTGGCCCAGCTCGAAGAGAAGCGCGCCAAGGCGCGCGAGATGGGCGGTGCCGAACGCATCGAGAAGCAGCACGCGCGCGGAAAGCTCACGGCGCGCGAGCGCCTCGCGAAGCTCTTCGACGACGGCGTCTACTTCGAGGTCGGCATGCACGGGACGCAGATGGGCCCGGCCGCCGGCCCTGATGGCACCGACAAGCCCGCCGCCGACGGAGTGGTCTGCGGCTTCGGCAAAGTCGATGGCCGCATGGTGTGCGCCGCGTCTTACGACTTCACGGTGAAGGGCGGCAGCATCGGCTACACGGGCGAAGAGAAGGTGACGCGCCTCCGGGCGATGGCGCTCCACGGTCGCTGGCCGATGGTGTGGTTCATCGACTCGGCCGGCGCGCGCATCGATCCGCGCGCGAACCACCCGGACATGATCTCGTTTTGGGCAGGCACGGGGCACCTCTTTCGCGAGCAGGTCACGATGAGCGGCGTCGTGCCGCAGGTCGCGGCGATGGTCGGTCCGGGCGCGGCCGGCACCGCTTACATTCCAGGCCTCGCCGACTACGTGCCGTTGACCAAAGGGATCGCGTCGATGGCGCTCGCGGGACCGCCGCTCGTGAAGGCGGCGACCGGGCAGGACATCGGCGAGCAAGAGCTTGGCGGCTCCAAGGTGCACGCCGAGTTGAGCGGCGTCGGCGACGGCGAGTTCGAGAGCGACGATGCCGTCATCGCGGCGAGCAAGAAATACCTCTCGTTCCTTCCTTCGAGCGCAGACGACGCGCCGCCCGTCCTCCCGTGCACCGATCCGATCGACCGGCGCGAGGAGTCGCTGCTCGACCTCTTGCCGGACGCGCCCCGCAAGCCCTTCGACATGATGAAGATCGTCCGCGCGATCGTCGACCACGGCGACGTCTTGGAGATCAAGCCGCGCTGGGCGCGCAACATCGTCACGTGCTTGGCGCGCATCGGCGGTCAGAGCGTCGGCATCGTCGGCAACCAACCCATGCACCTGGGCGGCATTCTCGACATCGACGCCGCCGACAAGGCCGCGCGCTTCATCCAGCTCTGCGATGCCTTCAACGTGCCGCTCGTGTTCCTGCAAGACACGCCCGGTTTCATGGTCGGATCGAAGGTCGAGCACGCGGGCATCATTCGGCACGGCGCGAAGATGCTCCATGCGATGAGCGCGGCGACCGTTCCCAAGCTGACGGTCGTGGTTCGCAAGGCGTATGGCGCCGGCTACTACGTGATGTGCGGCCGCGCCTACGAGCCCGATCTTCTCGTGGCCTGGCCGGGCGCGGAGATCAGCGTCATGGGCGCCGAGGGAATGGTCGGCATCGCGGGCAAGAAGATGTTCGGCGGCGCCGAGCCCCCGCCCGAGGTGAAGAAGTCGATCGTCGACGCGCTCCAGAAGCACATCGACGTCTATCAAGTCGCGGGATGGGGGCTCGTCGACGACGTCATCGATCCACGCGATACGCGTCGCGCGCTCGCGTGGGGGCTCGAGCTCTCTCGGAACAAGACGATCGAGCGACCCAAGAAGAAGCGGGGCGTGATGCCGGTCTGAGTCCGCCGCGGAGGTCAGGGCACACGCACGGGAACATCTCGCGCGGCCCGTACGCTACGCTCCCGGCATGGCCCGCATCGCGGTGACTGGCCCCACCGGGGGCCTCGGCTCCAACGTCGTCGCCGCAGCGACGGCGGCCGGTCACGACGTCGTCGTGCTCGTCCGTGACCGCGCGCGCGCGCCGCGCACCGCGGCGACGGTCACCGTGTTCGCCGGCGACGCCACGAGCTCGCGCGACGTCGAACGCGTTGCACGGAACGCCGACGTCCTCGTTCACTGCGCGAACCCTCCGTTCGACGATCATTGGGCGGCGGAGCAAGCCAAGATGGCGGACGCGGCGCTCGACGCCGCGGCCAAAACCGGCGCGCGCTTGGTCTTCCCTGCCAACGTGTGGGTCTATGGTCCGCGCGCACCCGGCGAGCGTGTGCCCGACGACGCGCCCCTGTCGCCCGCGTCGCGCAAGGGCGAGGTGCGAGCGTCGATCGAGTCGCGGATCCGCACGAGCGGCGTGCCCTTCACGATCGCTCGGCTCGCCGAGTTCTACGGGCCTGGGGTCACCACCCTCACCGCGCGCTCGCTCGGGGCGCTCGCGCGCGGAGGCGTCGCCCATTGGTATGGCCCGCCCGACGTTGCCATCGAGCTCGCGTACATGCCGGACGCCGGGCGCGGAGTTCTCGCCGCCGCGCTGTCGCCGGACTGTGTGGGGCGATCCATTCACGTGCCGACGATCGGCGAGACGACGCCGCGCGCGTTCCTCGAGCTCGCTCGAGCGCGCGCGGGGGAGGGGAGCGTTCGCTTCATGCCCGCCGCGGCGGTGCGCGCCGCGGGGCTCGTGTCCGAGACCGCGCGCGCCTTCGCCGACATCTTGCATCTCTGGACGCACCCGGTGCTCCTACGGTGCGACGCATGGCGCGCGCTCGGCCTGCCGCTCCCGTCGACCGAGTACCAAGACGGCATCGATGCCACGCTGAGCTGGCTCCGTGAGGCCGGGCCGCGCGACTGAGCGGGCTCGAGCGCCCTCGCTTCGGATGATCACGCGCGGGCGCGGTTGCGGCGACGCACGACCGCGAGGCCCACGAGACCGAGCCCGGCGCCGAGGAGACGCGCGTCGAGCGGCCCCTCGCCCGGAGCCGCCGCGCAGCTCGCCTTGGCCGCCGCGTCGGCGCTTGCCGAGCACTCGCCGCCGTCGCAGCTCGAGCTCGCGCTCGCCGTCGCGTCGACCTTGACCTTCAAGTACGCGTCGAGCGCGGCGATGCAGTTCTTGAGGTTGTTGCCGGTGTCGACGTACTGACCGTCGCAGAAGAGGGCGCCCTCCGGCTGCGAGCAGTGCACCTTGCAGCCGCCTTGGAGGTCGGCCTTGCATTGGGCGTAGCCCTTCGCTTGGCAGTTGACCTGGCAGTCCATGTTGGCCTTGGCGGTGCACGAGCCTTTGCAGCTCGCTTGGCACTTGGCGTCGCACGTGGCGCTCGGCGGGGTGGCCTTGCACTCCGCGTCGCAGTGACCGCTGCACGTCGCCTTGCACGAAGCCTGGCACTCGGCGGAGTTCGCCGCCGCCGAGCATTTTCCGCTGCAGTCGGCGTCACAGCGCCCCTCGCAGCTCCCCTTGCAATCGAAGCTACCCGGGTTGCCGCTGCAGCTGCCGGTGCAATCACCGCTGCAGCTTCCGCTACAGCTCGCATCGAGCGACGCGTTGCACTGACCCGAGCAGGAGGCCTCGAGCTTGCCCGAACAGGCGAGATCGAACGAGACCGGTGAGCACTGCGCGTCGCACTCGGCCTTGGCCACGACCTTGCAGCTCGCTTGGGCGCTGACGTTGATGTTGCCGCACGACTCGAGCCCGGCGTGCGCGGGACGCTCGCTCGCGAAGACGAACGTCGCGGCGGCGAGGACGCCGGCGGCGACGAGACGGACGGACGTGGACCGATGGTGGGGGCGAGCTTGCATGGGGTTCTCCCTTGGACGAAGGTCGTGGGTGGAGGCTTCACTGCCTCGGCCCACGGGGTTCGCTCGCAACGGTGATACCACGCCGCACCCAACGATTTCCTGCGCTTTGGCGCCGGAGTCTTGCGCGCCGTGAACGCCCGCTGGCGGTGGACCCGACGCGCGGATCAGGGGTCAGCCGCTGGAGGGCGGCGGGAGGGTCACGCGGGAGAGGAGCGGGCGCACCGCGCCGTAGAGGTGCGGATAGGCTTCGAGCGAGCTCACGCACGCTGCGATGCGTGCCGCGCTCGAGGTGTCGGGGTCGTCGCCGGGCGGGGGCGTCGCGCCGTCTGTCGGGAGCATCGCTTCCAGCCACGCGCGAAGGAGACTCGGGAGCTCCGGTGCCTCGCACTCGCCGAGCGCGCGCGCCGCGAGGAGCGGATCGGGAGTCACGGCGAAGTACGTGACGAGGCGAACGAGATCGCGCGGTCGCCCACTCTTGGCGAGAATCTCGGCGAACGCTGCGCTCGCGGCCGGGTGCGCGGTGACGTTCAACATCTCGGCGCCGATGGCGTCGAGCGCGGGCTCACCGCCGCGCGTGACGAGCTGTCGCAACCGCGCGAGCGCGATGAGGCCCGCCTCGAACCGGCTGGCGAGGCTCGCGGCAGATTCTCCCTGCGTCCAATCGAGCGGCACGCTCGAGACGGGACCCGAGGGCGGCGGCACGCTCACCGCGACGAGTGCATCGAGCTCGGGATCGCACGGTGGCGTGGCGAACACGATGTCGCCGGGATGGTCGAGGAGCGGTGCGACGTCGGCGATGAGCGAGTCGAGGCCGGCCGGGCCCTCCGTGCGCTCGATCGCCGACACCGCTTTGGCGAGGTCGAGCGGGCTCTTGCTCGCGACGGCCTCGAGCGGCGCGCGCGCGAGGAGCACCATGCGCGAGTGCGCGACGTCCACGTCGTGCGGGTAGAGCCGCGCGTCGTCGTCAGCCACGAGGAGGGGCCCGATCGCGCTGGCGGCCAAGAGGCGCGCCGCATGGAGCACGCGGCCTTGCGCCCACGGACCCGCGGCGCGTCGCGCCGCGAGTCGCACGCAGGCCTCGAACGCGGCTGCGCGCACCGCGGCGGCACCCGATGCGACGCGCGGCTCATAGCGCGCGACGTTCCGCGCGATGATCGGATCGACCGTCGCGTCGTCGGAGAAGATCTCGCCGAGCGACGCGTCTGCGCTCGCCGAAGCGGCGAGGGCGAGCAGCGCGACGACGCTGGGCGCGGCTTCGAGTGGGCCGTCGTCCTGCGCTCCGCGGAGGTTCTTGGCGATCGCGCGCTCCACGCGCTCGAGGAGCGTCGAGCCACGCGGCGCGCCGAGCGTGCTGGCGAGGAGCGCATCCCACGTCTCCGCGTTCTCGTTCGATCGACCGAGTCGCGCGCGGGCGAGCAGGCGCGCGGCCGGCATTCCTTCGAACCACGCTCGCGCGAGCGCGACGTCGCTCACCAAGAGCTCCACCTCGCGATCGAGGGGCGTCAACGCATCGAGCGATCGCGCAGCCGCAGCGGTCATCGAGGACGATTTTAGTGCAACAATCGAACCCCGGCGGAAGCATGAAATGCGTGGTCGTTTCCGCGACCGCGGTGGTCACGGCGCTTGCCCGAAAATTCGCCCGAATTCAGGGAGGCGAGCGCGGAGGACATACCGCGTCTTCGCGCACTCCTCGCGACCGCTGATGACACGAGGAATGGGGGCGATCGCCGGCGCGCGCGAGGGATCTGCCCCCAAGCAGCGCTCGAGCGTCACGACGATGACGCTCGGGCGACGTGGGGGCGTCGCCCGAGGTCACGCTTTCAATCAGCCGCGGAGCATGTCGAAGAAATCGAGATCCGGGATCGCGATCGGGAACTTCGCGCGCACGACACCGACGTCGCTCTCTTCGAGCAACCGGCAAAGCGACACGCCGTCGTAGAGCGCGACCGGCGGCGCGCCTTGAGCTCCGGCTTCTTCTTTGGCGCCCGAGAGCACCTGACCCGTGGTGATGAGCCAACCCGCGGAGGCCGGCCCGTAGTGGTGGAGCGCGCCGCGGAGATCCGTCACGCGCTCGCGACCGATCTCACGACCATCCTTGCGGATGACGATGCCGGTGCGGATCTCGTCCGCGCCCGTGCGGTGCACGGCCGCGAAGTGCGCTTCGCCGCCGGGCGCGCCAGCGCGACGAACCGGGCGGATTTGCGTCATCCCGATGCGCTCGAGCAAGACGAGCGCGAGCTCGACGAACGACGGCCCCGGAAGCTCCTGCACGCGGCGCAGCATGAGGCGGCGCGAAGCTTCGCGATAGCGATCGACTGCCGCGACGACCTCTTGCTCGAGGCGCGCGAGGTCACCACCGAGCGCCCAATCCGTCGGCGCGACGCGCGCGCCCTGCGCGAACCGGAAGCGCGGGCGGAGCCCGCTCGAGAGCCGGCGGAGGTTGTCACCGCGGAGCGCGGCGTTGAGCTGAACGCCCGCGAGGCTCGGATCGCCCGCAAGGCGGCCACGACGCATGAGACCCTCGAGAAGGGATCGCATCGGGACCGGACCGGCGTTGCGATCGAACGAGGCGAGCACGGAGAGCGCCGCGTCTGCGAGCTCCTTGCCTGCCAGCTCCTCGCCCTCACCGATGGGGATGTCGATCCCGCTCGGGGCGCCACCGGCCATGATCTGGTGACGCTCGCGGATCATCGGACGCGGCGCGGGCGCGAGCGGATCGCGCGCACCCTCGCCGGACGCCTCGCCGCCTTCGCCGGCGAACGGCATCGCGGTCTGGCCGGTGCCCTCACCCGGAGCGCCGCTGAGGCGCGGGCTCGACGTGCGCTCGCCCCCTTCGGGGAACGCGCGATCGCCACCACCCCCACGACCGCGGCGGCGACGACGCCGGCGGCGGCGCCCGCCTTCGCCGGCGGCGCCTGCGTCACCGGGCGCGCCGCTGACCGACGTCTGGGCGGCAGGCGCGGCGAGGATCGGCTGATCGTCGTCGTCTTCGTCGTCGAAGATCTCGGCGCCTTGCGCCGCGAGATCGGCGCGGAGCGCCTCCTCGCCGGAGACCTCGGTCTCCTCCTCTTCGTCTTCTTCGTCGTAGCGCGGGGTCGCGGCCGCGGCCTCGACCTCGAGGGCGTTGATCTCCTCGCCCGCGTCGTCTTCTTCCTTCGCAGCCGCGTGGCTCGCGCCGCCGCGCTTCTTCTTGTCGTCCCACTCGCGGAGGGCGAAAACGCCCGGCTTCACGCGAACGATCGGGTTCGACTTGTCCTCTTTCTTGAGGAGGGCCGCGAGCCGCGCGCCCATCGTCACCTCGGGGCTCTTGCCCACGTGAGAGAGGAGATTCTTCTCGATGGCGAGCTCGGTGATCTCCTTGTAGTGGAGCGGCTTGCCCGCGAGGCGGAGGACTTCCGCGGCGGCCTCGGTGAACGTCATGTTTGTTTCGTTCCTTCTTGGGGCCGAGCCTCTCATGAAGCTCGACCTCTGGTTTTGTTGGCCGAGGGTCGCGCGCCCGTACGTCGGACTACGCGCTCGTCGCGATCTCGCTGGAGGCGCGCGCGACTTCGCGCACGGTATCCTTCCGCGGGGGACCGCTCAGGCTCCTAGGCCCTGACTCACTCGTATAGTCATAAGGTGAGGGCCCGTCAAACCCGAGCTTTGTGGTAATCCGCGAGCGACATGCGGTCCCTCCTCACGGCCGCCGTCGCGGTCCTCGTCACCGCCGGCGCCACGGCCTACGCGTTTCGCCCCGAATGGGCCGGTTCCAGCGCATTTCCCGGGACAATTCTCGGTGCGAGCGCCCTCCTCGCAGCGTACGCCCTCTTTCAAGCGCATCGCGACGGCGAGCTTCGCGACTGGATTCGGCCGCGGTGGGGTGATTTTTCGGGCGGCGCCATGACCGCCGCGCTCCTCTTCGGCACGACGTATGGGCTAGGAAAGCTCCTCACGCCCGAGGGCTCGCCTCGGTCGGCCTGGATGCTCCGGCTCTATTTGCAGCTGGGCCCTCCGGACGTCCTCCGCGCGAAGGCGTCGCTCGTCGGCGCCGCCATCATCCTCTTTGCGATCACCGACGGACTCGCGTGGCGGGGCCTCGTGACCGGAGCCCTCGCGGAGCGAATCGGCTCCCGACGGGCGTGGATCGCGTCGGGCGTTCTCTATGGCCTCTCCTACGCGCCGGCCGCGTACGTGCTTCGCGAAGGTGGGGCCGGACCCAACGTGCTCTTGGTGGCGGGCGCGCTCCTCACGGGTCTCGTGCTCGGCGCGACGACGCGCTTCTTCGGCCGCCTCGTTCCGGCCATCGTCGGCCACGCGCTCTTCGCCTGGTTCGCGCTCATGACCTACCGATTCTTCGCCCCGAGCGTGTGACGCGTGGGCATCCCGGTCGAGAAGCTCGCCGAGAGCATCGGCCGCGCCGACGCGGGCGAGCTGCGTCGCCGCTTCGCCGCCGATCCGCGGCTCGCGAACGACGATCGCGCCGTGGCCTTGGCGACGCTCCTCGCCTCCGGCTATCCGGCGCTCGCGCCGTCGATCGCCGCGCGCCCCGAGGACGTGGTGGCGGTCGCGCGCGCCGGTCTCCGCGCTCGCGACGCGAAGACGCTGCGCCGCGCGTCGATCTTGGCCGTGCCCGACCTCGGTGACGTCGACGCGGTCCGCGCGAGCCTGCGGCGCTTCGCGCGCCGCGAGAAGCTGCGTATCGCGGCGCGCGAGCTCCTGCCGGGCGCGGCGAACGACGTCGACGTGACGGCGCGCGAGCTCTCCGATCTCGCCGATGCGTGCATGGAGATCGCGCTCCGCGAAGCGCTCTCCTGGGCCGATGGTCGCTTCGGCGTGCCGCGTACGACGAGCGGCGGACGCTGCCGCTTCGTGGTGATGGGGATGGGCAAGCTCGGTGGTCGCGAGCTCAACGCGGGCAGCGACGTCGATCTCATCCTCTTCTACGACACCGACGACGGTGAGGTCGGTACGGGCGACGTGTCGCTGCACGAGTACTTCGTCCGCGTCACCCAGCGCTTCACGGCCACGCTCGACGAGACCACCGACGAAGGCATCGTGTGGCGCGTCGACCTCCGGCTCCGTCCAGAGGGATCACGCGGGCCGCTCGTCAACTCGTTCGCCGCCGCCGAGCGGTACTACGAAGCGTGGGGCCGCACCTGGGAGCGCGCGGCCCTCGTGCGCGCGCGGCCGGTCGCGGGCGATCTCGCGCTCGGCGAGGAGATCCTCTCGGCGCTCGCGCCCTTCGTATGGCGGCGCGAGGTGAACCCGCACCTCGCCGAGGAGATGGGCTCGATGCTCCTTCGCGCGCGCGCCGAGGCGAAGGGCGCCGTGGAGCGTGATCTCAAGCTCGGGCCAGGCGGCATTCGCGAGGCGGAGTTCTTCGTACAGACCCTCCAGCTCGTTTGGGGGGGGCGCGAGCCGGCCATCCGCTCGCCCAACACGCTCGAGGCGCTCCGACGCCTTCGCTCGCGCGGCCTCGTCACGGATCGCGAGAGCCGCGAGCTCGAGGGCGCGTACCTGGCGCTGCGCCGCTTCGAGCATCGCGTGCAGTTTGCAACTGGTCTCCAAACGCACACGATGCCGGAGGAGGACGATCTCAAGGGACGGATCGCGCGATCGCTCGGTTATCAAAGCGTCCCCGAGATGGATCGGGACCTCGACAAGATCCGCCGTCGCGTCGCCGCTCGCTTCGCGTCGCTCTCGCCCCGATCGAGCGAGCCTACCGAGGCGTTCGGTCGCTTGTGGCTCGCGCTCGACGGCGGCCGCGACGACGAGGTGCTCGCGTCCCTCCCGGCGGACTTCCCGGAGGCGGTCTCGCCCGACATCGGTCGACACTTGCTCGCCCTCGCGCGCCGGCCCGACGGCCCGCTCGGCTCGCAGACGCGCGACCGGCAGCCCGATTTCGCGGCGTCGCTCGTCTCGGCGATCGGTGACGCGGCCGATCCCGAGCAGGCCGCGCGCCTCCTCGCCGCGTTCTTCGCGCGCGTGCTCACTCCGAGCGTGTACGTGCGCGCGCTCGCCGACGACGCGCGCGCGATGCGCCGCGTGGTGAACCTGTTCGGCGCGAGCGCGTACTTGGGCGAGGCTGCCGTCGCACGACCCGAGCTCATCGATCGATTGGTGTTCGGCCGCGGCATTCCGACGCCGGAGACGATCGAGCGCACGGTGCGCGAGGAGGTCGAGGGGACCGCCGATCCCGAAGACCCCGACGACTTCGTCGGCGCGCTCCGGCGCGCCAAGGGGCACGTCGTCATGGAGGTCGGCCTCGCCGACCTCGCGGGCGAGATCGAGTCGCGCACGGTGACGCAGACGCTCTCCGCGCTGGCCGACGTCACGCTCCGGCACGCGACCCGGTTCGCGTTGCGCGAGAAACGACTGCCCGACGGTGGGCTCGCGCTCCTCGGAATGGGCAAGCTCGGTGGCCGGGAGCTCGGCTATGGATCCGACCTCGACATCTTCTTCGTCTACGACGAGGCCGTCGCCTCGGGTGAAGAGGGTGACGTCGAAGAGCGTTTGATCCGCGCCGCGCAGCGCGTCCTCTTCCTCCTCAGCGTGCCGCACGGCGCCGGGCCCGGCTACGAGCTCGACACGCGGCTCCGTCCGAGCGGGAACCAAGGGCTCCTCGTGGTGTCGCTCGCGGCCTTCGCGCGCTACCACGAAGGGGAGGCCCGCGACTGGGAACGGCAGGCGCTCGTGAAGGCGCGCTTCTGCGCCGGTGACGCCGCGGTCGGTGAGCGCGCGCTCGAGATCGCCCACGCGGCCGCGTATGAGAAGGGCGCGCCGCCCGCCGACAAGCTGCATCACGTCCGCCTGCGCATGGAGCGGGAGCTCGCCGGCGAAAGGCACGTCCCGAGCCGCGCGCGCTACGACCTCAAGCTCGGAAGGGGCGGCCTCGTGGACATCGAGTTCGCCGTCCAATGGCTTCAAATGAAGTACGGGCGCGATCCGCGGGTCCGCACGACCGAGACCGAGGTCGGCATCGCAAGCCTGGAGGCTTGCGGCTATCTCGATCCGCATCACGCCGCCGTGTTCCGTGACGCCTACCGCGTCCTTCGCCAGATCGAGCTCCGCTTGCGCGTTCACCACGGGACCGGGAGCCAGTGGCTCGAGGAGGGCGCGCCCGGCCTCGTCCCGCTGGCGCGTCGCGTCGGCATGCGTGACTCACCACGCGGCGGCGCGGCGGAGGCGCTCCTCGAGCACTACCGCGTCGTGACGCGCGACGTGCGCGCGTCGTACCTCGCCGTGCTCGGTCTCGATCCGGAGGACGAGCCGTTTTCGAGGCGCTGAGGCGCGTGCAATCTACAAGCAAGCCGTCGGTGGCTGTCACAAGGTGGATCGACCGTCGCGAAGGTAGAGCTCCGCTTCGAGCGAGCCCGGCGTCACCGCGGGGCGTGAGCCGTCGCCGCTCACGAAGCGCACCGCGCGTTCGATGACCGCGGCGTCACGCAAAATGCGCCGGTGCCCGAGCCCGGTCGTCACGACGAGCTCGGCCCGAATGGCCGCCGCGACGCTCTTCCCGTCGACGATGGGCACCTCGCGATCGTCCTGATCGTGCAGCACGAGCGCCGGTCGCGCGAACGTCGCTCCGACCTGGCTCGCGTCGAGCGCTTCGATGGCGATCCCGTAGCGCTGCTCCACGCGCGCGATCATCTGACGTCGGACGTCGGGCGAGAGCGCGAGCGCGCGCGCGAAACCGTCGACGAAACGCGCCGGACCGCGGGGAGGGGCGACGAGCACGTAGCGCTCGGCGACGTCCTCCGGTGACCACGAGGCCGCGAGCACGCTCGACGCGCCGCCGACCGAGTGGGCGATGACGGCATGAACGCGCCCCAAGGACCTCATGACCGCGTTCACCGCCCGCGCCTGCGTGACGACGGAGGCGAGCTTGGCGCGCGCGTCCCCGTGGCCCGGCCCGTCGAACGTGACGACGCGATGGCCGCTCGCGACGAGGCTCGGCACGAACGCCCCGAGCTGGCTCCCACGCCCCGACCACCCGTGGACCAAGAGCACCGTCGGTCCATCGCCCCACGTCCAGGTGGGGAGCGCTTCGCCGGTGGGCATGGTGACCGAGCCGGTCTCCGCGGATGCGAGCACCTCCCGCTCCCAGGCGGGGCGGACGTGGCGGGGCGCGGTGAGGAACAGTCGCTCGGCGATGGCGGCCGCGAGCGGGGGGGCGACGGCGCCCGTCGTACGGAGGACCCATCGCGCCGGGGCGTAGGGATCTTTGGTGCGAACGTTCGTGCTATTTTGCGAGCGGGCGACGGGGCTCATGGAGGTCCTTCCTTCGTTCTCTGGGGCGATCGTTCAGCGAGCGGCGCGGCTGCGCTCCGAAGCAGCCTCCACGACGCGCTCGAACGCGCGTTCGACGCGCTGCCGGGCTTTGGGATCCCGCATCAGTCGATGGAGCGTGTGGTAGCCGAGGGCAAGGGAGTAGAGCTCGAACGCGATCTGCTTAGGGTCGACGTCCTTGGCGAAGTGCTTCTCCTCCACGGCGATGCGCACCGCTTGGGCCAGGGTCTCCAGCCAATCCCGCTGGGTCTCGACCAACCGGTCGCGCGCCGGCCCTGGCTTGTCGTCGAGCTCGACCGAGGCCGTGACGAAGATGCAGCCGCCGGGCATGAATTCCTGGTCGGCCCAGCCGAGCCATCGATCGAAGAGGGCGCGCACGCGCGGGAGCCCCCGCCGCTCACGCAGGGCGGGCGCAACCACGAGATCGACGAAGCGGCGGGTGGCCTCGTCGAGAACGGCGACGTCGAGACGCTCCTTCGAGGCGAAGTGGGCGAAGAGCCCGCTCTTGGACATCCCGACCCGCTCGGCGAGCGCGCCGATGGTCACGCCCTCGAGGCCGAGCTCGCTGGCCATCGCCAGCGCGGTCCCGAGGATCGCGTGCCGGGTTTCGTCCCCTTTACCCATGCTCCTAAAATAGAACGGTCGTGCGATTCGGTCAAGGGGGGGGCCCGACCTATTCTCGGCGGGCCGAGCCGTCGGCTACGCTGCCTCCCACACGATGCGCGTCTGTTCGCGGTGCTCCGAAGCGTTCCCCGACGACGCGGCGTTTTGTCCTCTCGACGGGACGGCGCTCACCAAGTCGACCGACCCGTACTTGGGTCGCACCATCGCTGGCCGCTTTCGGCTCATTCAGCGCCTCGGCGCGGGCGGCATGTCGAGCGTGTACCTCGCGCGGCACGTCATGATCGACCGCTTGAGCGCGATCAAGATCCTCCGCGAAGACTTGGGCTTGAACCCCAATCACCGCGAGCGCTTCCTCCGCGAGGCGCGGGCGGTGAATCGCATCAACCACCCCAACATCGTCGCCATCACCGACTTCGGCGAGATGGACGGCCTCGTCTTCTTGGTGATGGAGCACGTGGCCGGCCAGGAGCTCCTCTCGGTGCTCCGCGAAGGGCCGATGGCATGGGAGCGCGCGGTGGGCATCTCGCTCCAGATCGCGTCGGCGCTCGCGCGCGCGCACGAGATGGGGATCGTGCATCGCGATCTCAAGCCGGAGAACGTGCTCATCGCGATGCCCGAGGCCAACGTCGAGCTCGTGAAGCTCACCGACTTCGGCATCGCGAAGATCATGGACGCGCCGGCGCTGACCTTCTCGGAGCAGATCTTCGGCACGCCGGGCTACATCGCGCCCGAGTACTTGGAGGGGCTTCCGCCCGACGGCCGGAGTGACCTCTACGCGCTCGGCGTCATGCTCTACGAGATGCTCACCGGCGCGATGCCCTACGACGCGAAGGGACAATCCGAGCTCCTGTTCAAGCCGCTGACGACGGCGCCGATCCCGCCCACGCAGCGCGTCCCGACGATCCCGCCCGATCTCGAGACGCTCGTGCTTCGGCTCCTCGCCCGCCACCCGGTCGATCGCTTCTCGGACGGGTACTCGGTCGTGCAAGCTCTCGAGGAGGTACTCCTGCGCGGCGCGGGCGCGCCGATGGTCGGCACCCTGCCGCCTCCGTCGCTCGTTCCGGTGCAAGGGCAGAAGGTGGAGCGCGAGCGCTGGGCCACCGTGGCCGACGCCATCCCGGCGAGCGTGGGACCACGGGTGACGGCGGAGTTCGGTGGCATCCCCACGACGAGCATCCCGGCGCGCTGGCGCGAGGCTTTCGAAGAGATGCAGCGGGCGCTCGCGGCAGCCATGAAGCGAGGCGGCGAGTACGAGCGTCGCGCGGCGCGTGCCGAGCCGCTGGTCGCGCAGGCCGGTGAGCTCCTCCGGCGCGTGGAGCGCACCGCGGAGATCGCGGGCGCGGCGCAGGTTCGGGTCGACGAAGTCGAGGAGCGTGGTCGCGAGGCGCGCGCGCGCCTCGGCTTCGCCATCGACGAGCTCGGTCGCGATCGCGCCAGGCTCCGGTCGCGAATCGACGAGGTCAACGTCGCGCGTCGTCAGAGTCAGATGCCCCTCCTTCGCCCGGATCCGCGTGGAAACGAGCTCAAGCTCTGGGAGACGGCCGCGCTCACGGTCGAAGAAGAGGAGCTCGTTCGGAGCGAGAAGGATCTGTGCTTCCAGATCGACACGCTGACCGCGCGCCTCGAGCGCGAGACCGAGATTATCGCCACCGAGCTCGCCGAGCCCGCGGCCCGTCTCGAAGGCGCGCTCTCGGCGGTGCGGGCCATGCAGACCGAGCTCGTCCGCGCTTTGGACGAGGCGGCCTCCATCCTGTCGCCCTCGCGGCGACGCGGGGCCTGAGAGCGATGCTCGAGCGTCGTCTCGTCGTCGTCGCTTACACGGCGGTGGGCGCGGTCGGTACGGGCATCGCGCTCGCGCTAGGACACGACCCGTTGCGAACGGCCGCGCCGACCGTGGCTGCGCTCGCGGCGCGTGGCCATCTCTTCTCGGACGGCGTCAGCGCGTTGGGCGGGCTCGTGATCGCAGCCGCGGCGATCGTCTCGGCGCGGGGCTTCGTGGCCCGCTTCACCTGGGCGCGTTCCCTTCACGAGTCTTTGGCGAGCGTCGTGCGCGGCACGAGCGACGCCGACGTCGTCATCGCCGCCCTCGCCAGCGGGATAGGGGAGGAGCTCCTCTTCCGCGGGCTCTTGACGCAGACTCTCGGGGTCGTGCTCTCGTCGGTGATCTTCGGCGCGCTGCATCAAGTGCGCGGTCCGGCGCGCCTCGCGTGGGCGTTGTGGGCCGGAGTGATGGGCCTCCTCTTGGGCGGGCTCTTCGTCGTGACCGGAAGTCTCGTCGGCCCGATCGTCGCGCACGTCGTGACCAACGCAGTCAACCTCCGCTTCGTGCGCGATCACAACGCGGCGCCGCCGCCCCGGACGCTCGCGAGCCTCATGCGCTGACGCCGTCGATCCGTCAGTGCTTCGCGGCGCGACGGAGCGCGCCGCCCGCGCGGGCGGTCCAATACACGTGCGTCGCGTCGACCGCGACGTCGAACGGATCGTTCTCGTGATCGGCGACGGTGACCACGTCACCCCCAGCCTTGGCGATGCTGCGAACCACGCCATCTCCAGAGGCCGTCCAAAAGAGCCGCGTCGCGTCTGCCGCCAAGTGCAGCGGC
Organism: Polyangiaceae bacterium; assembly: GCA_044224815.1. GTDB lineage: Bacteria > Myxococcota_A > Polyangia > Polyangiales > Polyangiaceae > JADJCA01. The sequence continues at coordinate 156,085 of JBGAJR010000006.1, read as the reverse complement.
GCGGTCTGCCCGGTCGCGAGAACGGTAGGCGCCTGCGTCGCGTCCGCAGCACGAGCCTTCGCGTACACGGTGCCGTCGCCGGCGAGCCAATAGACGCTCGCCTCGTCGGCGACCACGTCGCGCACGATGCCGGCGCTCGGCGCGAAGGGCGCTCCGGCGTCGGCGCTCTTCGCGACGCGGACGATGCTCTTGCCGCTCGCGCTCCCCACGAAGAGATCCTCGTTGGTCGATGCGAGCGCGCTCGGCTCGGCCAATCCCGCCGCGAGGGGCAAGCTGCCACCCGGTTTGGGCAAGAGCACGATCTCTCCGCTCGAGATCGCGGCGCTGACGTCGGCGAGATCGATCGCGATCGCGCTGGTGAGCCCGCAGCGCGTCAAGAGCGACGTGAATCCTCCGTCGCCGTGGTCACGCCGGTAGACGTAGGCCGCGTTGCCGCAGCCGATGTTGGTCTGGCCCATCCCGACGTAGAGGGAGATCGCGTCGCTCTCGAGGCCGGTGACGGTGACCGGCTGACTCGGGTCGGCCTTGTTGTTGAGGGTCTCCACGGCGCCAGTCGTCACGTTGACGCGGAGCACGAGCCCCTCCGGCGCGCCCACGTACGCGAGCCCGGGCGCGAGGGCGAGGTGCGTCGCGCCGATGGGCAACGTCGCGACCGTCTCCGCGGGGTCGAAGCGAATCGCCGCGTCTTCCGCGCCGGCGTCGCTCGTGCTCGTCTCCGCGACGGGGCCGTCGGAGAGGGCGCCGTCGCCGCCTCCGCCGCCGTCTCCGACGAAGAGCTCGTGGTCTCCGAGCGGAAATAGAAGCGTGCAGCCGCTCAGCGCGAGGGCCGTCACGACGAACGTTGCCGGGAGGCGCCGCAAGGTCACCACGCGAGCGCTCCTTCGGCGCCGAGCCCCGACACGCCGAACGATGCCCGCGCGGCGCCCGAGCTCTTGGCCGGCTCGAGCACGATGAGCGTCACGCACGCGGCGGCAGCGACGGCGCCCACCGCGAAGCCGACCGTCGAGACGAGGGACGAGGTGCGCGCACGATCGAGCTCGGTCAGTCCCTGTGCCGTACAGCGCGAGCCTTCGCATGTCGCGAGCCCGTCGCTCCGCTGGCCCAAGTAGCGGATGCCGAACACGGTGCCGACCCCGAGCCCCGCGAGCCCGATCACGCCGGCGCCGATCGCGAGCGGACGAAGGCTCGGCGCGTGATCGCTCGGTGCGGGCTCGGTGGATGCGACCGGGGTCGGCTTGGGCGCGGCCTTCGCCCGCAGCGTCAGCGTGGGGACTCGAACTTCGCGCGACGCGCCCTCCTGCACGTCGAAGCGCTCGCTCCACGTCTCCGCTCCAGTGCGCGACGCGTCGAGCCGGTGCGGACCGGGATCGACGGGGAGGTCGGCGCCGAGGCTACCGTCTCCGAGCTTGCGGCCGTCGAGGAAGACGTCGGGCGCGCCGGCCGCGTCACGCTCGACGACCACGCGGAGGTGGGGGAGACGCGACACGAGCTTCTCGGCGCGCTCCGTCGCGATGCGGACGCGCTCGGCGTCGCGCTGCTTCTTGGCGATCGCGGCCGCCTCTTCGAACTCCGCCCAGGCGGTGGCGACCTTTCCGATCTGTTCGTGACAGGTCGCGAGATAGAGCAACGTGCCGAGCTTGGGCTCGATGCGTTGACTCTCGGCGAAGCGCTGGCAGGCCTCGGCGAGCTTCCCCTCGTCGGCGAGCGCCTTGCCCTGACGGAAGAGCCCCTCGGCCAGCGGCTTGTCGGATGCGACCGGCCCGTCGGCGCGGGCGTCACCCGCGCCGGCGAGGACGAAGACGAGCGCAAGGAAGCCGCCCGAGAGCGTGCGGGCCGTCGGCCACTCCACGAGTGTCAGTCTATCGCGGCCTCCGGAAGACACGGGACGAATGTCATCGAAGCTCGAAAAGGTGATACGTTCGGTGCTCTCCTCCGACGTGGTTACCCGCTCTCCCTCCCTCGCTCGCCCATGACCGCCTCGACCGACGAACGCCCGCGCGTCCTCATCGTCGACGACGAGAAATTCATTCGCGACATCCTGGCCGACTTCCTCGGCATGGAGGGGTACGTCGTGCGGACCGCGGAGGACGGCGCTGCTGCGCTCAACGAGCTGCAGAAGGCGACGTACGACATGATCATCAGCGACCTCAAGATGCCGCGTATGGGTGGCATCGAGCTCCTCGAGGCCGCGCGCACCGTCGCTCCGCAGGCCCTCGTCGTGATCATGACCGGGTTCGGCACCGTCGAGACCGCGATCGATGCGATGAAGCGCGGCGCGTACGACTACATCTTGAAGCCGTTCAAGGTGGAGGAGGTCATCCACGTCGTGCAGCGTGGCCTCGAGAAGCAGCGCCTCGCCGCCGAGAATCTCCGCCTCAAGGAAGCCCTCAGCCTCTACAAGGTCACCGAGGCCATTCAAGCCAGCCTCTCGTTCGGTGAGGTGCTGAGCACCCTCTCCGACACGGCGCTCCACGAAGTGAAGGCCGACCTCGTCTCGACCTGGCTCGACGACGGCTCCGGGAGCTTCTTCGAACGGCAGCGTCTCGTCGCCCCGCCGACGATTCCCGCGGAGCGACCGAGCACCGGCTCGCTCGAAGAGCTCATGGGGCTCGAGGCGGGGACGCCGATCGAGGACACCTCGCGCTTCGGCGCGCTCGAGCCCGCGGCGTTCGCCGAGCACTTCGGCAGCGGCGCGACGCTCCTCGAGCACGGCACGAAGGGCCATCGGTTCTTCAAGGCGATGCCCGACTTGCTCCTCTCGTCGATGGTGGCGGTCCCGCTCCGCACCAAGACCAAGCTCCTCGGTTGGATCTGCGCGCTCTCGTTCACCAAGTCGAAGCGCTTCGACGAGGGCCAGCGGAAGCTCCTCTCCATCGTTTCGTCGCGCGCCGCGGCCGCGATCGAGAACGCGAAGCTCTACGAGGACCTCCAGGCCACGTTCCAGCAGACGATCGAGGGCCTCGCCAAGGCCATCGACAAGATGGACCGCTACACGGCCGGCCACTCGGAGCGCGTGGCGAGCTACGCGATGCTCATCGCCCAGAAGCTCGGGCTCGGCCCGGCCGAGGTCGAGATCGTGCGGCAGAGCGCGCTCATGCACGACATCGGCAAGATCGGCTGCGTGCTCAACCTCAACAAGCCGGGCAAGCTCACGCAGGACGAGTACGAGATCTTCAAGAAGCACCCTGGCTTCGGCAAAGACATCCTCGATCCGATTCGCTTCCTGCACCCGCTCATCCCGGGCGTGCACCTCCATCACGAGCGCTGGGACGGCCGCGGCTATCCGATCGGCCTCAAGGGGCAAGAGGTCCCGCTCATCGCGCGCATCATCTCGGTGGCCGACACCTACGACGCGATGACCAGCGATCGCGCCTACCGGCGCGCCCTCCCGCACGAGGTCGCGGTGAACGAGATCGAGCGCTGCTCGGGCTCGCAGTTCGACCCCGACGTCGCGAATCCGTTCACGACGCGGCTGGAAGAGTGGCGCGACGAGTGCCGCGAAAAAGGCATCAAGATCCCCGAGTGATCGGCGCCGCCGCCGGGCGGCTCCATCGGGCGCGCATCGGTGCTAGCCTCCGCGCCGATGCTGCCCGGTGAGCTCCGCGACGCCCTCACGTTCGACGACGTTCTCCTCGTGCCCGCCTACAGCGAAGTCCTCCCCAAGGACGTCGACGTGCGGACGCGCCTGACCAAGAAGATCGAGCTCAACATCCCGCTGGTCTCGGCGGCGATGGACTCGGTCACCGAAGCCCGCACGGCCATCACGATGGCGCGCGAAGGCGGCCTCGGCATCGTGCACAAGAACCTTCCCCCGGAGGATCAGGCCCGCGAGGTCGAGCGCGTGAAGCGCGCCGAGAGCGGCATGGTCATCGACCCGGTGACCGTGCGCCCGTCGCAGTCGCTCCAAGAGGTGCTCGGCATCATGCGCGAGCACGACATCTCCGGCGTGCCGGTAACGGAAGGCGACCGCGTCGTCGGCATCCTGACCGCGCGCGACATTCGCTTCGAGCGCAACCTCGATCAGCCGGTCTCGGCCCTGATGACCAGGAAGCTCGTCACCGTCTCTCCGGGCGTGTCCAACGAGCGCGCCAAGCAGCTGCTCCACGAGCACCGCATCGAGAAGCTCCTCGTGGTCGAGAACGACAAGCTCGTCGGGCTCATCACGATCAAGGACATCCTCCAGGCCGAGCGCAACCCGCTGGCCGTGAAGGACGAGAAGGGCCGCCTCCGCTGCGGCGCGGCGATCGGCCCGGGCCCGGATCGCAAGGTGCGGGCGGCGGCGCTCGCCGCGGCCGGCGTCGACGTGATCGTGGTCGACACCGCGCACGGCCACTCCAAGGGCGTCATCGACGCGGTGCGCGACACCAAGGCCGAGCACCCCAAGGTCGAGGTCATCGCCGGCAACGTCGCGACGGCCGAGGCCACGCTCGCGCTCATCGCGGCCGGCGCCGACGCGGTCAAGGTCGGCATCGGCCCGGGCAGCATCTGCACGACCCGCGTCGTGGCCGGCGTCGGCGTCCCGCAGATCACGGCGATCGCCGACTGCGTGCGCGTGGCCGAGAGCCACGGCATTCCGATCATCGCCGACGGCGGCATCAAGTTCTCGGGCGACGTCACCAAGGCCATCGCCGCCGGCGCGAGCTGCATCATGGTCGGCTCGCTCTTCGCCGGCACCGAGGAGTCGCCCGGCGATCGCATCCTCTACCAGGGTCGAAGCTACAAGGTGTACCGCGGCATGGGCTCGCTCGGCGCCATGAAGAAGGGCTCCAAGGATCGCTACGGGCAGGCCGGCGCCGCCGACGAGAAGCTCGTCCCCGAAGGCATCGAAGGGCGCGTGCCGTACCGCGGGTCGCTCGCGTCGATCCTCTACCAGCTCGTGGGCGGCCTCCGCTCCGGAATGGGCTACACCGGCTCTCGCACCATCACCGAGCTGCGCGATCGGGCGAAGTTCGTCCGGATCACCTCGCAGGGCCTCCGCGAGAGCCACGTCCACGACGTGATCATCACCGAGGAAGCGCCCAACTACCGCAGCGGCGGCTGAGAGCGCGAGGGCCTGGGCGCATGGAGCCGGTCGGCCGTAAGCGCGCGGTAACGGCGCACTGGCTCGGGCGCGTACGTTACGGCGACGCGCTCGCGCTCCAGGAGCGGCTCGTCGACGAGCGGATCCGTGGCGTTCGGGGCGACACGCTCCTTCTGCTGGAGCACGCGCCGGTCATCACGCTCGGGCGCGGCGCCGCGCGCGAGAACGTGCTGGCGACGGCCGAGCTCCGCGATCAGCTGGGCGTGGAGCTCTTCGAGACCGGGCGCGGCGGCGACGTCACGTTCCACGGCCCGGGGCAGCTCGTCGCGTACCCGATCTTCGACTTGAATCCGGATCGCTGCGACGTGCGTCGCTACGTGCGCGATCTCGCGGAGGTGATGATCCGCCTCGCCGCAGCGCACGGCGTCGGCGCGGGCGTCGTGCCCAACGACTCGAAGCTCATCGGGGTGTGGGTCGATCTCTCGTCGCGCGCACGGTGGACCGAGGTTACGTCGGACGCGCTGCACGCGCGGCAGCCGGGGGAGCTCACGCCTCACATCGGCAAGCTCGGCGCGATCGGCGTTCGACTCTCGCGCTGGGTCACCATGCACGGCTTCGCGTTCAACGCGTCGACCGATCTCACCGGCTTCGATCTCATCGTGCCGTGCGGGATCCGCGATCACGGCGTGACGTCGTTGGCGGCGCTCGGCGTCACGCCCGTTCCGGAGGTGGAGCCGTTGGCGCGCGAGGCCGCGCGGCACTTCGCCGACGTGTTCGGCGCGGACGTCTCGTTCGCCGACGGCGCGCCCTGAGGCTCACGTCGTCGTGCGCTCGGCGACCACGAGCACGTTCGAGAAGGGGGTCTTGCCCCAGCACGGCTCGACCGTGACCGCGAAGCCGAGGGCCTCGAGCTCGCGCCGAACCTCACGCATCGAGCGGACACGCACCCGCTCGCCGAGGTTGTATTGTGCACGCGTCGTCAGTCGCTCTTGGAGTCGCGTCAGCGTGCTGCGAAGACCGCGCTCCGGATCGATGTCGCGGATGACGAGTCGCTTCTGCGCGGCGCCCGCGGCGCGAGCCAGGATCTCGCTCTGCTCGGGCTCCGTGAAGTAGTGGAGCACGTCGACGAGGAGCACGGTGTCGGCGGGCGCGGCGTCGAACGTTCGCACGTCGCCCGGCGCGAACGTCGCGCGGAGCCCCTCGGCCGCCCGCGTCGCTTCGCCGACCTTGGCAGCATCCCAGTCGAGCCCGTGGACCTCTGTCGCCACCCCGGACTCGAGGAGGAGGAGGGCGAGCTGCCCGCGGCCGCACCCGAGATCGAGGACCGCGCCGAGCGGCGCGTGGTGGCCGAGCGCCACGATGGCGCTCCCCACCGGGTCCGAGCGCAGCTTGCCGGCGACGTACATCCGCGTGGCGATCGACCCGTGAGCGTAGCGCGCGGCGACGCGTTCGATCGGGTCCTCCGGCGGCGCCGGGGCAGGCGCCGCGCCGCCGCGGCGGTGCGCCACTGCCGCGTAGGTGAAGCCGCCGAACACGGTCGCGAGGGCGGGCCCGAGGACCGCCGTTCCGATCCAAAGGTCCTTCAAGAACGCCGCGACGCCGCGCGCGGCGAGCTCCGCGCGCGTGAGGCCGAGGAACGCGCCGGTGCGCAGGAGCGCGCCGATCTCGATCTCCGCTGCCGTGATGAAGGGGAGGAGTGGTGGGATCGAAATGTTGGCCGCGAGGTACGCGAGCGGGACGTCCAGCCGTAGTGCGAGGCCAATGCCCAGGACGATCCAGAGGTGGAGCCCCCAGAGCGGCGTGACGCCGACGATGAGGCCGAGCGCGACGCTGGCCGCAGCCTTGCCCGGTGTGAGCTGGCCGCCGCGCAACCGCGCCCACGCGCCGCGGATCGCCGTTCGGACCATGCGCCTCGGCGCTCAGCCACCCTTTTCGGGCGCGAAGCTCGGACGCTGTCCGCGCTCGACCATTCGGAGGTACATGCGCGCCTGCGCGTTCTCGGGCTCCTGCTCGAGCGCCTTGTTCCACTCGGCGGATGCGGCGACCGGCTCGTTCAACGCGAGCAAGGTCACGCCGAGGTGGATCCGCGCCGGGACGTAGCCGGGGCGGGCGACGAGGGCGGCCTCGTAGTGCCGGCGCGCGCCGGCCAAGTCGCCGAGCTCGCGGAGGATGTTGCCGAGTCGGGTTCGCAGATCGGCGAAGTCAGGGCAGAGCGCCACGGCCTTCTCGAGCTCGGCGGCCGCCTCCCGCGGGAGCGCGCTCTCGACGTAGGCCTGCGCCAAATCGGCGTGCATGTTCGCCAGCTTTCCGCGCGCGAACGGGTCGAGCGGTCCCGTGCGTCGGCCGCCTTGGATGCGTTCGTAGATCGCGCGGGCTTCCTTGTACTTTCCACGATCGTTGAGCGTGACCGCGAGGTTGAGAGCGGCCTCGGTGTAAGCCGGGTTCAGGGCGAGCGCGCGCGCGAAATGGCTCTCCGCCCCGTCGTAGTTCCCCCGGGCATGCGCGATGAGACCAATCATGTCGTGGACGTCGGCCAGGCGGTCGTTCTTCTCGAGCACCTGATTCAGGTACGCCTCCGCCTTGTCGAGCTCGCGCTTTTGGAAGTGCTCTCGCCCGAGTAGAAGCCACTGTTTGACCTGCTCGTCCATGCCGCCCGTATACCCCGGAACCGGGGCCGTTCGTAGGGGCCGCGGGGCTAAATTGTCGGTGATTCCTTGCAGAGACGGCCCAGCCGAGGCTAAGTGGCCGGCGTGGCAGAGGAAGGGGTCCCGCCGTCCGTGGAAGAACGGAGCGCCGAAGCGCGCGCCCGGCTCGATCCCACGCGCCCTTTGCGGATGCCGGGGGCGTCCCTCCGCGAGGCCGATCCGAGCTCGCTCTACCTCGTGGGGCGGCTCCTCGGGGTCTTACGGTCACGACTCGGGCCGCGCGCATCGGCCAAGCCCGACGTCGCGCCGCCCGCGGACACGGCCGCGAACGACTCCGCCGCGTCCTCGTCGACGCCTGCCGCGCCCGCGAGCGCCGCGGAACGCGCGACCGAGGTCGCCCGCGAGCCGGTCGCCGAGGACGCGAGCGCCGCCTCGAAGCCCAAGGCGAAGAAGAGCCCGCTCGGTTACAAGCTCGCCGTCGCGGGGCTCCTCGTCTTCGCGGGCGTCATGATCGCCATCCCGTTCGTCGGCGAGAGCGATGCGCCGGCGCCCACCGCGACCGCGACGAGCGCCGTCGAGACGACCCAAGCCGCCCAACCCTCCGTCGCCGCGGCGGCGCCCGCCGATGCGGGAGTGGTCGTCGATGCTGCGCCCGCGCCGGCGGCGCCCAAAGTGTTCCGTGTGCGATCGCTCGCCGAAGATCCGGAGCTCGAGATCGTGGAGGGGACGGTCGGCAAGCGGCCGCTCCTCTCGGCGCTGACGGCGTCGGGCCTCCCGATGCGCGACGCGTTCCGCGCCATCCACTCGTTCAAGGGCAAGACGTTCGATCACCCGAAGTCGGGTGACGGCTTCGTCTACGCGCGCCGTCGGCAAGGCGGCCGGCTCGTCGCGTTCGAGTACATCGTTCCTCCGTTCGACGTCTGGCAAGCGCGAGAAGGCACGGACGGGAAGCTCGAGGGCAAGAAGGTCGAGTTCGTCCCGGAGGAGCGACGCGTCGCGCGGAGCATCGTCGTGGGAGAAGACCTGCGAAAGTCGCTCGCGCAGGCCGAGCTCGACGACGATCTCCTCGGCATGCTCGACGACGCGCTCGACGGGCACGCCGAGCTCGTCGACATGCGACCGGGCGCACGCCTCCGCGTCGTGGTCGTCGAGGAGCGCATCGAGGGCACCTTCGCGCGCTACAGCGAGCTCGACGCGGTCGAGTACTCGCCGGCGAACGCCAAGGCCAAGACGGTGCGCGTCTACCGCTACGATCCGGACGGTCGGGGACAGAAGCGCAAAGCTCACGTCTACTACGACGCAGAGCGACGGCAGCCATACAAAGGCGGCTTCCGATCGCCCCTGCCGCTGGGGCGCGTGACGTCACGATTCAATCCGCGCCGCATGCACCCGGTCTTGCACGTGATCATGCCGCACAACGGCGTCGACTTCGCCGCGCCCGTGGGCACGCCCATTTACGCGACGGCGTCCGGGGTCGTGCGCGTCTCGTCGTACTCGGGTCCCAACGGCAACATGGTGCAGGTCGAGCACCCGAACGGGCTCGTCAGCGCGTACTGCCATCTCTCTCGCTTCGCAGCCGGCCTCCATCCCGGTCAACACGTCGAGGCGCGGCAGCTCGTTGGCTACGTCGGACAGACCGGTCGATCGACCGGACCGCACCTCCACTTCGCGATCAAGCGCGGCGACGTCTTCCTCGATCCGCTCTCGCTCCGTCTGGACGGCGTCCGCACGCTCCCGCCGAGCGAGCACGACGCCTTCGACAAGGTGAAGGCCGAGCTCGACCAGGCCCTCGATTCGGTTGCGCTGCCGCCGCCGCCGGCCGGCACCGAAGCCGCCGAGGCCGAGGAAGTCATCTACGACGAGGTGGCCGGCGACGGGGGCGCGGGCGACGCCGCGCCTTGAAACGGGGGGCGATGAAGCGTCTCCCGGCGCGAGGCGAAGACTGGTAGCGTTCTCCCCGCGCCGGCTCCGGGGAGGCGGCGCGGACTCGTATGGCGAAAGTCACGCAGGCGGCCAAAGTCGGGGCGTTCGTAGTCGCCGCAGGCGTCGCCACGTACTTCGTCTACCGCAACGTCGACAAGCAGCTCGGCTCCGGCGGCGGCTACCGCGTCTACGCCGTCCTCGACGACGCGTCCGGGCTCGCCAACCACTCGCGGATCACGATCGCCGGCATTCCCGTCGGCACCATCGACAAGATCTCGCTCGAGGGCGGCAAGGCGCGCATCGACCTCCGGATGAACAAGGGCGTCGTGCTCTACCAGAACGCGACCGTCGGGAAGAAGAGCGCGTCGCTCCTCGGCGAGTCGCTGCTGGTGTTGACGCCGGGGACGACCGAGCCGCCACTCCACGACGGCGACCAGGTGAAGACGCTCCCGCCCGAGCCGAGCGTCGACGACATCAAGAAGGACATCTCCGAAATCGCGTCGCTCACCAAAGACGTGGCGCGTCAGCTCGCGGCGTCGGTCGGCACCGACCAGGGCGGCAAGAACATGCGCGCCATCCTGCAGAACCTCGCCGACGCCACCGACGCGCTCAACGGGACGATCCGCGAGAACCGCGAGCTCGTGCACGAGACGCTCCAGAACGTGAACACCATCACGCGCACGAGCGAGCCGCAGGTCATCAAGATCCTCGAGAACGTGCGGGTGATCACCGAAGACGTGCGCAAGCTCACCGCGGCCACCGAGGCTGGCGGCTCGGGCGGCGAGATCCGCGAGACGATCAACAACATCACGCGCGCGTCACGCAGCCTGGAGAGCGCGCTCGCCCGCATCGACACGGTGGCGGGGCGCCTCGAGCGCGGCGAAGGCACGATCGGCAAGCTCACCAAGGACGACGCGCTCGCCAACGAGGTCCAGGGCGTCGCCGAAGGCGTGAACGACTTCGTGGGCGGCATCTCGCGCATCCAGACCGTCGTGGGCTTGCGGAGCGACTACAACTTCCTCGCCAACACCATCAAGAGCTACGTCGAGCTCCGGCTCCAGCCGCGCGAGGACAAGTACTACGTCATCGAGCTCATCAACGATCCGCGCGGCAAGACGAGCTTCTCGCAGACCGACGTCTCCACGACCAACCCGCGCGATCCGGCGAACTACCGCGTCATCACCACCACGACGACCGACGCGTTCCGTTTCTCGCTCCAGTTCGCGCGTCGCATCGGCCCCTTCACCGGACGATTCGGCATCAAGGAGTCGACGGGCGGCATCGGTCTCGACGTGCACCTCTTGCAGGATCGCTTCGAGCTCCGGAGCGATCTCTTCGGCTTCGGCGAGGAGATCCAGCCGCGGTTCCGCGTGTACATCGGCTACGAGTTCATCAATCGACTCTGGCTCCTCGGCGGCGTCGACCACCTGTTCTTGGCGAGCCGTCGCGACTACTTCCTCGGCCTCCAGCTCCGCTTCAACGACGAAGATCTGAAGGGCGTCTTGACCGTCGGCGGCGGCGCGGCGGCTGGCGCGCGCTGAGTCCCGGAAGCGGACGCAGCGCCGATGACGCACGGCTCCGGCAAGCGCCGCTCGTGAGCGGAAATGGCGAGCCCGCGAATCAGCGGTCGACGATGAGCGGGCGCAGCGTGAGGAGGCGCGCGGCGTTGAGCAGGGTCAAGACGCGGAGGACGTCGGCCGCAGCGTGACCGCTCGCGACCATTCGCTTCAGGAGATCTCGGAGCGGAAGGCCGACGGAGCCCAGCTTCAGGACCTCGGCGACGAGCGGCGGCCAGGCGACGCCGCGCTTCAGGCCTTCGCGATCGTTCGCGCCCCGCATGACCACGTGCTCGAGGCGATCCCGGTGCGCGTCGATGGGCGAATCTCCCGGCTGCGCCGCCTCGAGCCCCGCGATGATGAGCGGCGCGAGGTCGAGATCGAGCGGGAACTCGACGTGAGGCTCGGGCTGTCCGCGATAGAAGGTGGCGCTGCCTTGCGACCACGTGAAGAGATCGGCCACGCGATCGCGGCCTTGCTCGCGGATGGCGCGGAAGATGTCCATCGGGGACACGAGCCCGAGCGCGATCAGCGTGTCGCCGATGCGGCCGCCGTGCCGAGGGAGAACCGCGAGCGCGAGGTCGAGCTCTTCGCGCGCGAGCTGACCGCGACGAACGAGGTATGCGCCCAAGAGCTCGCTAGCGTCGCTCGACGCCACGTGATGGAGCTTGCCGGAGCGGAAGTAGAGCTCCTTTTTGCCTGGCTTGTCGCTCCGCTCGGCGAAGAGGACGCCCGTCTCGCGTCGCTCGAGGATCCGCAAGAGGACGTCGAGCATGCTGGTGACCGCGAGGTCGTCCAGGAAGTCGGGGGCGCCCGGCCCGGCCACTTCACGCGTCGTGGCGGTTGGCGGGGGGAGGAAGCGCGCGAGCTCGGGGATGTCTTCGACCGGCGTGAGCGGCCGCCCCATGTACGCGACTTGGTCGCCGTGCCCGACCTCACCGGTGGCGAGCGCTTCGACGAGGCGAGCGAACGTCCACGGCCCGAGCGCGTCGCCGCCCGCCGTTCGTACCGTGGAGGGTAGGCCGTCCATGCGCGCGGTCTGCTGGGCGGCGGCGTCGAAAGGCTGGGGCATGAAGCCCTGCGCCGGCGTCATCGCGCGCATCGCGCGGGCACCTTCTTGCACGGCCTGGAGCCCGTCGGTGGAGCTCGACGCTTGGGCGTGCTGCACCAGCTTGGCGAGCTCGCGCTGCGTCTCTTCGGGGGCCGGCTCGAAGGGAGAGAGCGCCGCGGCGAACGCCGCCGCCGTTTGATAGCGGCTCGCCGGATCACGCGCGAGCGCCTTCTCGAGCACGAGGAACATGCCCGGTGGCAGAGAGCCCTCGATGTCGCGGAGCGGGTCGATCTTGCAATCGCGGATGGCGAGCAAGATCGCGAGCTGCCCGGCGCCTGGGAAGAGCGGCTTGCCGAGCAGCATCTCGGCGACGACGCTGGCGACACTGAAGAGGTCGGCGCGGTGGTCGAACTCTTCGCCGGCCACTTGCTCGGGCGCGAGGTACGCGATCTTCCCCTTGAGCATCGCGCTCGCGGCGTTGCGCATGGTCGCGCGCGAGGTCGAGCGCGCGATGCCGAAGTCGCCCAGCTTCACGCGCCCGTCTTTGGCGAGGTAGATGTTCGACGGCGTGACGTCGCGGTGGATGATGCCGAGTGGCGCGCCGGACGAGTCCTGTGCAGTATGCACACAATCGAGCGCCTTCAGCACTTCGCGGACGATGTGGATGGCCACCGGGATGGGGCAGGTCCGACCTTCGTGCCGAAGTCGCCGAAGGAGTCGGTAGCAGTCGACGCCGTCGACGAACTCCATCGCCAAGAACGGCTCGCCGGTGTCGCTGACGCCGGACTCGTACACGGTCACGACGTTCTCGTGATGCACCGCCGCGTGGAGCGCCGCCTCGCGCTCGAACATCGTGAGCCCTTCGGGGTCGCTCAAGAAGTGGGGGAGGAGCCGCTTGACGATGAGCGGCTGTCCGGCTGGGCTCGGACCTCCGGCCGTGGCAGGGCGCGCGAGATACACCTCGGCCGTTCCGCCCACCGCGATGCGCGCCTCGAGGGAGTAGCGCCCGATACGCACGGGATTGCGCATCTGTGCGCTCCCGCGCCTAAGGGGGCTGTCACCTTCCACGGTCCCTAGAGTAGTCTTCTCGCGCACGATTGCGAAGCGCGCCGAGGTCGTTTTGATGCAAGGTTCGAGGTCCACGCCCGCACGTTCCGGAGCGCACCGTCCGTCGTCCAATATCGCCGCGCGCGTGCTCGGCCTCGTCTGTTTCGCCGTGCCATGGACGCTCCTCGCGTGCCAAGGATGTCGTGGGGCGGGCGGCCTGGGACCCGGGACCGACGGCGCCGCGGCGCCCTCGTCGGCGACGGCCGCCGCCGAGACACCGACCCTCCGGCTCGTCGTGGTGAGCGATCTCGCGGGCGCCATCGAGCCGTGCGGGTGCGTGAAAGACCAGCTCGGCGGGCTCGATCACCTGGCCGCGTTCTTGAGCGCCGAAAAGAAGCGCGTGCCGGCCACCGCCGTCGTCGCGGCCGGGCCGCTCTTCTTTCTCGATCCGTCGCTCGCTCCCGACAAGAAGGAGCAAGACGTCCGCAAGGCGACGACCCTCGCGTCGTCGCTCGCCTACACCGGCCTCGTGGCCTTCGCTCCCGGGCGCAACGACTGGGCCGGCGGTCCGGAGGTCTTGGAGAAGCTGCGCGTCGCGTCCGGCGCCTCGCTCGTGGGGGGCAATTTGGACGGCGTGCCGGCCGAGTGGCGCGGCCCGGCGCTCAAAGAGATCGGCGGCGTGAAGGTCGGCTTCGCAGGAGCGAGCGCGCTGTCGTCGAGCGAGCTCGGCGCGCCGGCGGGGGTCAGCCCGAGCGAGGTCGTGCCCGCCGTGCGAGCGCAGGTCGACGCGCTCAAGAAGCAAGGCGCGGAGATCCTGATCGCGATCGCGGCGACCGGACGCGGCGAGGCCAAGCGCCTCGCGGACGGGATACCCGAGCTCACGGCCGTGATCGTCGGCTCGCCGAGCGCACGCGGGGAGGGGAACACCGAAGCGCCTCCGCCGGAGCGCATCGGCGAGGTCATCATCGCCGAGGCCGGTAACCACCTGACGAGCGCGGTGCTCCTCGATTTCTACGTGCGCGGTCGATCGTTCAAGTTCGCGGATGGAAGCGGCCTCGAGGAAGGCCGCAAGCGGGCCACGCTGCTCCGTCGGTCGAGTGAGCTCCGCGGGCGCATCGCCCAGTGGGAGTCGGACGGGAAGATTCAGAAAGCCGACCTCGACGCGCGTCGCGCCGAGCTCGCCAAGATCGAGGCCGAGGCCGCAGCCCTGGACACGCGTCCGCCGCCGGCGACCGGGAGCTACTTTCGCTACTCCGTGCTCGAGGTCCGCACGTCGCTCGGGAGCGACAAGGGCGTGCAGGATCGACTCAGTGCATATTACAAGGAAGTGAACGAAGCGAACCGCATCGCGTTCGCGGGCAAGCTCCCGCCGCCGGTGCCGGCCGGCCAGCCGAAGTACGTGGGCATCGAGACGTGCGACGCCTGCCACGTCGAGCCCCGCGAGGTCTGGGACAAGACGCGTCACGCGAAGGCGTACGCGACGCTCGTCACCGACCACAAGGAGTTCAACCTCGACTGCGTGAGCTGTCACGTCACCGGTTACGACAAGCCGGGCGGCAGCACCGTCACCCACGTCAAGGATCTCGAGAACGTGCAGTGCGAGGTTTGCCACGGGCCGGGGTCGCTCCACTCCAAGAACCCGAACAAGGTGGCGATGCCCATCGCGAAGCCGGAGCCGGAGCAGTGCCTCGCGTGTCACCACCCGCCGCACGTCCACGAGTTCGACGCCAAGGCGCGGATGGCCGACATCCTCGGTCCGGGCCACGGAAAGAAGTGATGGCGGGCGCTACGGCGCAACCCAGTTGCGCCGATTTGAAGCCGACCCACGGCGTGATCAGACGTGTGCCGCTGAGCCGGAGATTCGTGCCGCTCGCCCGACCGGGCGGCACGAATCGTAGGATCACTTCAACGGAGCACCGCCATGGCTCCGTCATGGCTCGTCGAGGGTGAAGGGCGGCGGCTGCGTGCCGTCCTCGTCGGTGACGCCGTAGGCGCGCGCGATCTCCGCGGCCGGCACGACCTCGCCCGAGAAGCGCGCCCGGTCGTCCGCCGAGGCGAGGGCGACCAGGGCGCGCGCCAGGTACACCGGCGACTCCGTGCGTGAGAGATCGAACGGCGCGGCCTCGTGTGCTTGGAGGACGCGCTCGGTGCGCATGAAGCCCGGAGCCACGGCGACCGCGTGGACCCCGTGCGGGCGGAGCTCGCGTGCCATCCCGGCGATGCTGCGGACGATGGCGGCCTTGGCGACGTCGTAGTGGAGCGCGCCCAGGTAGTGACCGCGGTCCCAAGCCACCGTAGCGATGATGAGGCCCTGCTTCTTCTGGACGAAGGAGCGCGCGGCGCGCGCCGCGGTGCGGAGGTGGCCCGACAGGCCGGCCTCGAACATGCCTCGCCAGCGCCGCTCGTGGTCCTGCTCCCAGAAGGCGCGCACGAACCCCGCGCCGTCATGACCCTCGTAGCCGCCCCAGGCGTTGCTGACCAGAACGTCCGGTCCGCCCAGCTCCGCGTCCACGCGCTCGAAGAGCGCGTCGACGTCGGCCGCGAGCGTGACGTCGCAGCGGACGGCGAGGGCGCGGCCGCCGGCGCGGACGATGGCCTCCGCGGTCTCGTCGATGGTACCCGGGAGGTTCTCCGTGGTCTGACCGCGCGTGCTCCGACCGGCCGCCACCACGGTGGCTCCCGCGGCCCCGAAAGCGAGCGCGACGGCGCGCCCGGCGCCGCGAGACGCCCCCGTGATGACCACCACCGGCGATGATTGGCTCATGAAGTGCTTAAATAAATGAACGTTCGTTTATAATCAACTCGTGGCCAGGACCAAGACCGTCTCCGACGATCGGGTGCTCGACGTGGTGGGGGTAGTGCTGCTTCGTCGCGGCCCGCACGCGTTCACGCTTGCCGACGTCTCGGCGAGGGTCGGGCTATCACCCGCAACGCTCCTCCAGCGCTTCGGCACCAAGGAGGCGCTCGTTCGGGCCTTCGCGCGCCGCGCCGCGGACGGTCCGGTCCTCGACTGGGCGCGCTTCGGTCCGCGCCATCCGCTCCGCGCGCTGCGCCGCGCGCTCCGCGCGGTCGCGTCGGCCCTGGGCGGCACCCGCGGGCTACGGAGCAGCATCGCTCTCTTCGCCGAAGACGTGCGCGATCCCGCGCTGCGGCGGAGCGCCCGGCGCCACGCGACCCGGCTGGAGTCCGAGATCGTCGCCGCCCTCCGCGCGGCCCGGACCGCGGGCGAGCTCGAGAGGCGCGCCCCGGTCGGCGCCTTGGCGCGCCAGCTCGTGCTCGTTTGGAACGGCGCGCTCACCGCGCATGCGCTCGGGGACCGCGGCGGACTCGCGCCCGCGGTGGATGCGGCGCTTCGCTTCGCGCTCGGCCCCTACGTTCGTCGCGTCGCGTCGCGTTGACACGCCGTCCGCCATGACGGATGGTGGCCTCGTGAAGCCCGAGCCCAAGAAGCGCCCCCGCTCCGCGTCGCGCCCCGAGAGCGCGCCACCCGCAGCCGACGACGCTCCGGTCGAGACGACGGACCTCGCCCCCGTCGTGGGCGCGAACCTGCGGCGCCTTCGCAGCCAGCGTGGCCTCTCGCTCGAGAAGCTCGCGCAGCGCTCGGGCGTGAGCCGCGCGATGCTCGGACAGATCGAGCTCGGCCAGAGCGCGCCCACGATCAACGTGCTGTGGAAGATCTCGCGCGCGCTCGACGTCACCTTCTCGAGTCTCATGACCGAGCGTTCGCGCGGAGGGACCACCGTCCTGCGTGGCGAGGGCGCCAAGATCCTCGCCAGCCAAGACGGCACGTTCCGCTCGCGCGCGCTCTTCCCGTACGACGCGCCTCGACGAACGGAGTTCTACGAGCTCCGCCTCGCGCCAAAGGGCGAAGAACGCGCCGAGCCGCACGCGCCGGGCACGGTCGAGAACCTCGTCGTCGCGTCGGGCACCCTCGAGCTCCTCGTCGGTCGCGAAACCACGCGGCTCGAGGCCGGCGACGCCGTGCTCTTCGAGGCCGACGTCCCGCACGTCTACCGAAACCCGACGCCGCGCGAGACGGTGATGTACCTCGTCATGACCTACGCCGACGCGCAGGCCTGAGCCCGTCGCGCGACGGGCGCGACGTCATCCGAAGAGCGTCGCGATCTGCGCGGCAGACGCGTTGCGCCCGCAGAGGACGACCACGCTTCGCTCGCCGGGTTTGGCCGCGGCCCGAAGCCCAGCGAATGCGACCGCGGCCGCGCCTTCGACGATCCATCGTTCGGCGTCGAAGAGGGCGCGAAAGCCGGCGCGGATCTGCTCCTCGGTGACGGTGACCCAATCGTCGACGAGCGCGCGGCAGAGATCGAACGTGATGGCGCCCGGCTCGACACCGCCCGCCGTCGCGTCCGACAAGGTGGGGAGCTCCGGGGCCTCGACGATGCGTCCGGCCCGCACCGAGGCGAGCATGCCCGGCGAATTTTCCGGCAAGCAGCCGATGACGCGCACGCCGGGACGCGCGGCTTTGACGGCTGCCGCGACGCCCGCGACGAGGCCGCCTCCGCCCACCGCGACGTAGACGGTGTCGAACGCGGGGCCGCCGGGCGCCACGAGCTCGAGCCCGAGCGTGCCCTGTCCGGCGGCGACCTCCTCGTCGTTGTACGGAGAGACGTAGGCTCGCCCATTCGCCGCTCCGTCGGCGCGCGCCACTTCCTCGGCGGCGGCGCACGACGCTCCCGACACGACGACCTCGGCCCCAGCGGCGCGGAGGCGCGCGATCTTGCCGGCGTCCGCGTTCGCCGGGACGTGGACCCGCGGCGCGGCCGCGCCCGTGGCCGTCGACGCATACGTCACCGCAAGCCCGTGGTTGCCCGTGGAAGCGGTGACGACGCCGCGCCGTCGCGCGTCCTCGTCGAGCGCGGTCAGCTTGGCCGCGGCGCCGCGGAGCTTGAAGCTGCCTGTATGTTGCAAATGTTCGAGCTTGAGCCACACCTCGCCCGAGACCGCGTCGCCGAGCGCCGCCGAGCGCTCGAGGGGCGTCTCACGGACGATGCCACGGATGCGCGCGGCGGCGCGGCGCGAAGCGTCGGCGAGATCGGCAGGTGAGGGGGCGACGAGGCTCATGATTGGGGCTCCGCGCGGACGCTGAAGAGGGAGGGAACGACGTCGCCGGCCTTGCCCAAGCGGATCTCGTCGAACGACGAAGCGTTGTCGGGGCGCTCCGGCCCGACGTAAACCGTGCGCGCCCGTCCGAGCTGGCGCACGCGGGCGACGAAGCCGGCCGCCGGATAGACCGCGCCCGAGCTCCCGATGGTGACGAAGAGGTCGGCGCGCGCGAGCGCGTCCGCGATGCGATCGAGCTCGAAGGGCACCTCGCCGAACCACACGATGTGCGGGCGAAGGCGCGCGCCGCACGCCGGACACTCCTTGTGCTCGCGCGCGGTCATGTAGAGCGCGGTGTCCTCGAACGGCGGGAGCGCGCACACCGGATCCTCGCAGCGCGTCTTCATGAGCTCGCCGTGCATGTGCACGACGCGCTTCGACCCCGCGCGCTCGTGCAACGGATCGACGTTTTGGGTGCACAAAAATAGGCGATCGCCGAGCTCGGCCTCGAGCGTGCTGAGCGCGAGGTGCGCCGCGTTGGGGCGGCACGTCGCGGCCTGCGCGCGCCGCTCGGAGTAGAAGCGCCACACGAGCGTTGGGTCTTCTGCCCAGCCCTCGGGCGAGGCGACGTCTTCGAAGCGGTGCTTCTCCCAAAGCCCGTTCGCGTCGCGGAACGTGGCGATGCCGCTCTCGGCGCTGATGCCGGCGCCGGTGAGGATGAAGACGCGCGTCTCCTTTCCGATGACGAGAGGGCTCACGCGCGGATCATCTCGCTCCAGCGACCGCGTGCATAGACCCCTCCGTACGCGATCGCGCTAGCGACGTGCGCGGTGGCCACGCACGCGAAGAGGGCGGGGAGCGAGCCGCCCGAGGCGACCACCGCGATCGATAGGGGCGTTTGGACGCCGAGCACGATCGCCAGATCCACGCGGAGCGTGGTGGCGGTGGCCCCGGCGCCGGCCATGGCGCTCCCGAGCACGATCCCCATGCCGAGGCCGATGTACGCCGGCGCGACGATCGCGAGGTATCGCGTCGCGATCGCGAGCGGCGCCGGATCGTCGTCGAAGAGCGCGAGGAGGCGCGCGCCCCAGAGCGCGGCGACGGCGGCGATGACGACGTTGCTCAGGGCGTCGTAGGCCGCGGCGATGGCGCCCGCGCGCCGCGCCCGCGCGCGATGGCCGGCGCCGAGGTTCTGCCCGACGAAGGTCTGCGCCGCGCTGCCCCAGCCCATGCCCACGAAGAGGGCGAACGTGTCGAGTCGAAACACGAGGCCCATCGCGGTCGACGCGATCTGATCCGCGTCGGTGGTGAACGCGCGCGCGACGAGCGAGCTCGTGAGGAGCATGCTGAGGATCCGCACCGCGAACTGCGTGCTGGAGGGCCACGCGATGGAGACGATGCGCGCGAGCTCGGTCCGATCGGGGCCCCGCGCGCCGCGCGGCGGAACGAAGAGGCCGAAGCGCTTGGCCACGACGGCGACGTTCGGGACGAGGACGATCGCGCGCGCGATGACCGTGGCCCACGCCGCGCCGATCATGCCGAGGCGAGGGAGATGCAGGGCCGCCGCGAGATCGCTCGCCCAGCCGAGTCCACGCGGTGCCGGGCCCGACCCGAAGATGAGCACCATCGCGAGGACGACGTTCACGACGTTGCCGAGGACGAGGAGCGCGACGGGCGTTTTGGCCGAGCCGAGCGCGCGCTGAATCCCGGTGAGGTGGAGGAGAAAGAAGATCGTGAAGCTCCCGCCCACGCTGATGCGAAGCGTGCGCGCGGCGAGGCTCGCCACCTCGCCTTTGGCGCCGACGACCTCGCGCACGATGGGATCGGCGAAGCCGACGCCAATCACCAAGAAGATGGCCCCGAGGGCAGCGACGAGGAGCGTCGACTGCCAGGCGACGCGGCGGACACCGGCCTCGTCCCCAGCGCCCGCGCGGAGCGAGAGGATCGAGGTCGCGCCGGTCGTGATGCCGTAGCTGAGGATGGTTCCGAGCGCCGCGAGCTGGTCGCAGATCCCGAGCGCCCCCATGGCGGGCCCCACCTCGGCAGCAGGGAGCTGTGCGATGAGGTACGCGTCCACCAGGTTGAAGGTGGTCTGGAGGGCCATCCCCAGCGCGAGCGGGAAGCCGAACCGGGCGACCTCCCAAGCGAGCCGACCCTCGACGATGCGGGAGATGCGGTCCATCGTGCTCACGGGACCGGGGAGGTCCCATTTGCGGTATCCCTGGATCTTCGCAGGGATTCGGCCCAAATGGCATGCTCTTGATGTTGGCGGCACGGCCCAAGGCGACTAAAAGACGGATCGCGTCGTTCGAAAGGACCCCCCCGCGTGAGCTCCAAGGACCAGTTCGATCGGGAGCGACCGTCGCGTCGCGAAGTCCTCCGGCGGGTAGGCTTCGCGGCGGGCGCGGCTGCCGGAGCCACGCTTCTCGGTCGCGTGGTGTGGGATCGCGGCGGCTTCGGGGCGACGACGCTCGAGGGCGCCCGCCAGGTTCGTGACTACCGGCTGCCGGGAGCGCGCACCCAGGGAGAGCTCGCCGACCTCGCGGTGGCGCGGTCGCCCAAGGATCTCGTCGAGCCGCTCACGCCCGAGGCGCTCGTCAAAAACGCGCTCGCCGCCATGGGCGGCATGGGGCGCTTCGTGAGCCGGGGCGACGTCGTCGTCATCAAGCCCAACATCGGTTGGGATCGCATGCCCGTCCACGCCGCGAACACCAACCCCGACGTGGTCGGCGCCGTCGTGAAGCTCGCCTTCGAGGCCGGCGCGAAGAAGGTCGTCGTCGCCGACGGCTCATGCAACGACCCCAACCGCTGCTTTCAGCGCTCCGGCATCTGGCGCAAGGCTTACGGGCTCGGCGCGCAGGTCGTGCTCCCGGCCGAGCATCGCTTCCGCACCATGCGCCTCAAGGGCGACGTGCTCGACGAGTGGCCGATCTTCACGACGCTCGTCGAGGCCGACAAGGTCATCAACGTGCCGGTGGCCAAGCACCACAACCTCGCCAAGTTCACCGCCGCGATGAAGAACTGGTACGGCGTCCTCGGCGGGCGCCGCAATCGATTGCACCAGAACATCGACGTGTCGATCGCCGATCTCGCGACCTTCATGCGGCCCACGCTCACGATCGTCGACGCGGTGCGCGTCCTCGTGCGCAATGGTCCGCAGGGCGGCAACATCGACGACACGCGCGAGCTCCACACCGTAGTGGCGTCCGTCGATCAGGTCGCCGCTGACGCGTTCTCGTGCACCCTCATCGGCCAGCACCGCGATGCGCTGCCGTACCTCAAGATGGGGCACGAGCGCGGCATCGGCACGATGTTCTGGGAGAACCTGCGCGTGAAGGAAGTGTGACGTGACGGCGTCGACCTCTCCGCGCCAAACCAAGGAGTCGCCCGCCCACGCGGCGGTGACGCTCGACGTGGGCGGCATCGAGGCGCGCGGAGCGGAGCTCTCCGCGTCGCACGTCGACGTCATTCCGTGGAAGACGGGGCGGGTGGGGATCGTCCCCGCGCTCGACGTCGCGCTGGCGACGCCCGTCGCGCCCGAGCCCCCCGCGCCCCCCGCGGAGAAGAAGTCGTGCGGCTCGGGCTGCGGCTGCGCGAGCGCGGCAGCGACCCCGGCGGCCGAGCCGAAGCGCGCTGCGGCTGCCGCAACCGCGCCGGCGGCGAAGGTGCTTCCGCAGAAGAAGCGCGGGCCCAAGCTTCCCGGCTCCGGAATCCCGGCGCGCACTTCGATCCGAACGCTCGTCTGGGTGCGGCGCGCGTCGCAGATCTTCTTCTTCGCGCTCTTCATGTACTTCCTGGTGGAGACCGGCTTCCGCGGCTCGTTCGCCGCGTCGAGCGACGCGCCCGTGCGGCTCCCGCTCCCCGTCGAGGCCTACCTCCTCGCCGATCCCTTCGTGGCGGCGATGACGCTCCTCTCCACGCACACGGTCTACCGCGGCCTCTTGTGGAGTCTGGGCCTCCTCGCGCTCACGCTCGTCTTCGGTCGCGTCTTCTGCGGCTGGATCTGCCCGTTCGGCACGCTGCACCACTTCTTCGGCTGGATCCTTCCGTCGAAACGCGGCCGCGGCGGCCCGCGCGTCGAGGCGAACAAGACGCACGGCTACCAGCGCGCGAAGTACTACCTCCTCTACGCATTCCTCGTGGCGGGCGTCTTCGGGAGCGCCATCGGCGGCCTCTTCGACCCCATCTGCATCGCCGTTCGCTCGATCGGCCTGGGCGTCATCCCGGCCGTGCAGTACGTGACCGGGCGCGGGCTCGGTGCGATGCAGTCGCTCCCCGCGCGTCCGGTGCAGGGCGCGGCCGACGGCGCGCAGAGCTTCCTCGCGACCACGGTGTGGCAGTCGCACCAGTTCTACTTCCACCAGACGTGGTTCATCGTCTTCTTGCTCGTCGCGGTCCTGTTCGCGAACCGGTTCATTCCCCGGTTCTGGTGCCGCGTCCTCTGTCCGCTCGGCGCGTTCCTCGGCGTCTTCGCGCGCTTCGCGCTCTTCGGGATGGAGAAGGACCACTCGAAGTGCACGGACTGCAACCTGTGCCTCGTCAACTGCCAGGGCGCCGACAGCCCGCAGGGCGGCGTCAAATGGCGGCAGGACGAGTGCCACATGTGCCTCAACTGCGAGACGTCGTGCCCGGAGGACGTGATCAAGTTCCGCTTCCTTCCCAACCGGAAGAGCGCGATCACCCGCCCCGACACCGACCGCCGCATGACGCTCGCCTCCATCGGCGTGGGCGCGGCCTTCTTGCCGGCGACGCGCATCGCCGACGCGCTCGACGTGAACTACGCGTCGAAGGTCATCCGCCCGCCGGGCTCCGTGGCCGAGCGCGCCTTCCTCGAGCGCTGCATTCGATGTGCAGAGTGCATGAAAGTCTGCCCGAACAACGCGCTCCATCCAGCGTTCCTCGAGGCTGGGCTCGAAGGCATCTGGACGCCGATCCTCATCGCGCGCATCGGCTACTGCGAGCACTCGTGCGTGCTCTGCGGTCAGGTTTGCCCCACGGGCGCCATCCAGAAGATCACCGAGAAGGAGAAGCTCGGGCTCGGTGTCCCGCCGATCAAGATCGGCACCGCCTTCTACGATCACGGTCGCTGCTTGCCGTGGAGCATGCAGACCCCCTGCATCGTCTGCGAGGAGTTCTGCCCGACCTCGCCCAAGGCCATCTGGGTCGAGGAGGTCGAGGCCGACGTGCGCGACTCCAAGCCCGGCCCGAACGGCGAGCAGCCGGCCATGAAGAAGGTGCACCTCCAGCGCCCGCACGTGGACCCGAGCCTCTGCATCGGCTGCGGTGCGTGTGAGAAGGTGTGCCCCGTCGTCGACCAGCCGGCCGTTTACATCACGAGCGTGGGCGAGACGCGGTCGAAGACCAACGTGATCTTGCTGGAAAACACGAGCTACAACCAGAAGTCCTAGGGACCGTCGCTGGTCGACCGTTCACCGAATCGACGGGTGCAAAAAGCCTCGCACCCCTGGTGAACCCCCATGCCTCCCGACGAGATTCCGCCCGACCTCGAGTCGCGCGTCCAGAGTGTGCTCGGCCAGAGCACGAAGTACGACGCGCCCGTTTTGCCCGAGGTCGCCAAGAACGTCCTCGAGGTGACACGCGACGAGCGATGCGAGCCGCGCAGCCTGGCCGACCTCTTGAAGCGTGACGCCGCGATGGCGGCGGGCGTACTCCGCGCGGCGAACTCCCCAGCGTATGCGCCGCGAGCGCCGATCGTGTCGCTGTCGCACGCGATCAGCCGGCTCGGCCTCGACGCGATTCGCAAGATCGCCGTCCTCGTGGCGTGCAACGAACGCGTGTTCGCCGCCACCGGGCGCGAGGCGCTCGCGCGCTCGCTGTACTTCCACTCGACGCTCACTGCGTTCGTCGCTCAAGAGGTCGCGCGGAAGCTCAAGGCGGGCGTCGAGGACGCGTTCATCGGCGGCCTCCTCCACGACATCGGGCAAGCAGTCGCTCTCAAGGCCATCGCGCGCGTCGAGGCGACGGGGCGTCGCTTCACCGACGCGGAGGCCCAAGCCATGGCGTTGGCACTTCATCAACCGCTCGGGGCGCAAGCGCTCGCGAGCTGGGGCCTCCCACCGCGCACCCTCGTCGTCGTGGGGCACCACCATACGCCGGCGATGGCGCCCGAGCACCGTGAGCTCGTGACGGTCGTCTCGATCGCCGACGATCTCGCCTACGCGTTCGCCGAAGGAAAGGACGTGGACCTCGCGTCGTTCGCGGCGCGGCAGGTCACCGTCAACCTCTACGACGAGGATTTGCTCGAGCTCATCGCACGACGCGACGAGCTCATGGCGTGGGCACGGGGGATCACGTGAAGCAAGGTGGCAGGGAAGGGGCCGACGTCGCATTCGACGTCGTCGTCATCGGCAGCGGGCCGGCCGGTCACGCTGCAGCAGTGACCGCGGCGCGCGCGAAGAAGCGCGTCCTCGTCGTGGAGGAGTCGCGGACGGTCGGCGGCGCGTGCGTCGAGCGCGGCACGATCCCATCGAAGACCTTGCGCGAGACGGCGGTCGCGTTCGCCAGCTCCAAGCGCCGAACGGGTGGCGTGCTCGACGTCGCGTTCGACGAAGGTACGCGCCTCACCAGCCTCATGACTCGCCTCGGCGAAGTGCTCGAAGGACACCACCAAGTGCGCGGGCACCAGCTCGAGCGCGACGGCGTGACCGTGATGCACGGGCGGGCCGCCTTCGCGTCGCCGCACGAGCTCGAGGTGCGCGGCGTGGGCGGGCGCTGCGAGCGCGTCTCCACCGATCGAGTCGTCATCGCGACCGGCTCGGTGCCGCGCGCGCCGGGGGGTGTGCCCATCGATCACGAAAACGTGTTCGACAGCGACTCCCTCCTCTCGATTCCTTACTTGCCGGAGACCCTCATCGTCATCGGCGCGGGGGTCATCGCCGCCGAATACGCGTCGATCTTCGCAGCGCTCGGGGTTCGGGTCACCATGATCGACAAGGCGCCGCGCCCGCTCGCCTGGTGCGACCCGGAGATCGTGGAGGTGTTCCTCCGCGCGTTCGAGGCGACCGGCTCGCGCTTCATCGGAGGGGTCTCCGTCGCGAACGTCGCGTGGGACGGTGTCAGCTCGGTCGAGGTGACGCTGGAGGGCGGCGAGACGCTGCGCGCCGAAAAGGCGGTCTACGCGATGGGCCGCGTCGCGAACTTGCGAGGGCTCAAGCTCGACCTGGTCGGACTGGCTCCGAACGTGCGGGGGCTCCTCGAGGTGGATGAAGATTTCCGAACGCGCGTTCCGCATGTGCTTGCCGTCGGCGACGTGATCGGCCCGCCGTCCTTGGCGTCGACGTCCGCAGAGCAAGGCCGTCGCGCCATGGCCGCCGCGCTCGGGGCGACGCTGGGGCCCGCCGCCGCGCGGATCCCTGCTGCGGTCTACACGATCCCCGAGCTCGCGACGGTGGGCATGACCGAGGCGGACGCGCAGGCGAAGTTGGGTGGTGCGACCGTGGGACGCGCTGACTTCCGTGAGCTCTCGCGGGGTCGCATCGCCGGCGTCGAGCATGGCCTCATCAAGCTCGTGGCCGGACCGGATGGGCGTCGGCTCGTTGGCGCTCAGATCGTCGGAGAGGGCGCCAGCGAGCTCGTGCACGTCGGTCAGATGGCGCTCGCGGGCGGGCTCGAGGTCGACGCGTTCGTCGACCACGTGTTCAATTTCCCGACCCTCGCCGAGGGCTATCGCGTGGCGGCGCTCGACCTCATCGCCGCACGCGAGCGTCGCTCATAGACGAGCCTCCGCCGCGCGGGCTTTTCTCGAGCTTCGGTCGGCCAGTAGGGTGGGGTCTCTGGAGCCACGCAGCGCGTGCATTCCGACCCACGCTGCGACGGAGCACCCCGGTGGTTCCAACGTGATACGCGGGGCCGTCGCGGTCATGGCCGGGCACGGAAGGTGCTCGTCACCGGACATGGCTCGCGCGTGTTGGGTGCTCTTGGCCGCAGGGCTGGTCGGCTGCGCAGGCACGCCCGCGCATCCGCCGAAGGAGATCGTGACGACGCTCGAGGCGAGCGGGATCGAGCGCGGGCTCTACGCCACGTTCGGCGCGCAACGCCTCACGGGCGAGCACCCGACGCTCGTGGAGGTGCTGCCTGGAGAGCGCGTTCGTGTGGTCGCTTCACGTGGTGGCAAGGAGAGCGCCTGCGTCGCAGCCGCCTCGGTCAAGACCATCGGTGACAAGCGGACGCTGTCACTCCGTTGTGCGTCCGCTCCGCTCGACCTCGCGTTCATTCGCTCGTCTGCCGACGCGATCGAGCTCACGACCGATCGCGGCGAGCCGGTGACGCTCGCGCGTGTGCGCGACGGTCACGCCGACGTCCGCGCCACGTGCACGACCGGCGGATTCGCCGCCCGCTTGGCGGTGATGGCGACGGCGGGCCGGCGGCGTGTCGTGCTCACTCCGATTCGCGGCACGTTGCCGGGCGCGTCGCCGACGCCGTCCCTCGCGTCGGTGCCGCGGCAGGTCGCCGTCCTCGGCGAAGCGGATCAAGGACCGCTGGTCGGTCGAGATCTCTTCGCCGACGAGGTCGACCTGACGCTCCCCAAAGGTGCACTTCCGCCGCGCTTCGACGCGGCCCTCGGTGTGGTCGACGTCATGTCGCCGTTCGCGATCCATCGCGAAGCGCACCCGCTGTCGTGCGTAGTCGACTCCTGAGTCGATTCCCGGAGCGATTCGTCAGCGCGCTTCGAGAACGAGGGATTTTCGAGTAACCTCCTGGGCCCCCGCGCGATCTCGCGCGACCCGGAGGAGAACCTCGTGAAGCCCGCAAATGATCGGTTCCTGCGTGCGTGCCGTCGTGAGCCCGTGGACGTGACCCCCGTGTGGTTCATGCGCCAGGCCGGCCGCTACATGGCCGAATACCGCGCGCTCCGCGAGAAGCACACGCTGCTCGACCTCTGCAAGACGCCCGAGCTCGCCTGCGAGGTCACGCTCCAGCCGCTTCGTCTCGGCGTGGACGCCGCGATCCTCTTCGCCGACATTCTCTTGCCGCTCGAGCCGATGGGCGCGCCGTTCGAGTTCGCCAAGGGCGAGGGGCCGGTCATCCACGAGCCGATCTCGAGCCGCGCGCAGATCGACAAGCTCCGCGTCATCGACCCCGAGGACGGGCTCGGCTACGTCCTCGAGTCCATCCGCACCATCAAGCGCGAGCTCACCGGCAAGCTCCCGCTCATCGGCTTTGCGGGCGCGCCCTTCACGCTGGCGAGCTACCTCGTCGAGGGCGGCAAGAGCTCGCACTTCGCCAAGACCAAGCGCCTCATGTACGGCGATCCGGAGTCGTGGCACGCGCTGATGGGCAAGCTCGCCGAGGTCGTGCGCAAGTACCTCCGCGCGCAGGTCGTCGCCGGAGCCGACGCCATCCAGCTCTTCGATTCGTGGGTCGGGCAGCTCTCGCCCGACGACTACGTCGAGTACGTGCAGCCCCACGTGAAGGCGATCTTGCAGGACGTCATGCAGGCGGGCGTTCCGGTGATTCACTTCGGAACGGGCACCCACTCGCTCCTCGAAGCGCAGCGCGACGCCGGCGGCCACGTCATCGGCCTCGATTGGCGGACCCCCTTCGCCGAGGGTTGGAGCCGCGTCGGTCACGATCGCGCCGTTCAAGGGAACCTCGATCCCACGGTGCTGTTCGCGCCGCGTGACGTGGTGAAGAAGCACGTCGAGCGCGTCCTCCGCGCCGCCGCCGGACGGCCCGGCCACATCTTCAACCTCGGCCACGGCATTCTCCCGGAGACTCCGGTCGAAACCGTTCAGGCCGTTGCCGAGATGGTGCACACGTTCCGCCCGTGACTCCAAAGTCACGACGAATGGCCCATCTTCTCGGGCGACCATGACCTCCGAATCCCAAGCCATCGTGCTCTTTGGCCACGGCACCGTCGAAAACCTCGACGACCTGCCGGCGTTCGTGACCAACATCCGCCGCGGGCACGCGCCGCCGCCCGAGCTCATCGCCGAGCTCCGCCGCCGCTACGATGCCATCGGCGGTCAGAGCCCCTTCAACGACACGGCGCGGGCGTTGGCGGCCGAGGTCGCGCGCGAGGCCGGCGTCCCCGCGCGCATCGCGATGCGCCTCTGGCATCCGTACGCCAAGGACGTGCTCCGTGAGCTCGCGGCGAACGGCGCTCGGCACGTCGCCTTCGTCCCGCTCGCGCAGCACTCGGGCGCGGTCTACGCCGAAGCGGCGACGCGCGCCGCCGCCGAGCTCGCCACCGAGGGCGTCACGATCTCCGTCTCGTGCGCGCCCAACTGGGGTCGAGAGCCCGAGCTCCTCGACGCCTACGCCACACGCGTGCGCGCCGCGCTGGCGGCCTTGCCGGCCGACGTGCGTGCCAAGACGACGACACTCTTCACCGCGCACAGCCTGCCCAAGGCCATCGTCGACGGCGGTGACCCGTACGAAAAAGAGTTTCGCGCGAGCGTCGACGGCGTCGTCGAGCGGCTCGTCGGAAGCGAGGTGCGGCCCATGGTCGCGTTCCAGAGCCAGGGGCCCGCGCAGGCGGGCGGCCGACCGATGCCGTGGCTCGGACCGGACCTTCCGGAGTCGCTCGACGCCATCAAGGCGCGTGGTGACACCCACGTCCTCTTCGCGCCCATCGGCTTCCTCGCCGATCACGTCGAGGTGCTCTACGATCTCGACGTGGAGGCCAAGGCCTTCGCGGACGAGCGCGGGCTCACGGTCTCGCGCGCCGAGTCGCTCAACGCGAGCCCCGAGCTCGCGAAGGTGATCGCGCGGATCGCACGCCCGCTCCTCGCGGAGGCGCCCAAGTGAGCGAGCTCCCTCGTCGCCGCGTCGTCGTGGTGGGCGGTGGCATCACCGGTCTCGCCACGGCCTACGCGCTCGGCAAGGGAGAGAAGGCGCCCCAGGTGACGCTCCTCGAGTCGCGTCAGCGGCTCGGCGGCAACATTCAAACCGAGCGCGTCGACGATTTCGTCATCGATCCCGGCCCCGATGCGTGGGTCGTCAACAAGCCTGACGCGTCGGCCCTCGCCAAGGAGATTGGCCTCGAGGCGGAGCTCGTGTCGACCGTGGAGGCGAATCGTCGCGTGTACATTGCATGGGATGGCGAGCTCCACGCCATGCCCGAGGGCCTCATGCTCGGCATCCCGACCGAGGTGATGCCGTTTCTGCAGACGCCGCTCCTCTCGCTCGAGGGGAAGCTCCGCGCCGGCTTCGATCTCTTCATTCCGCCCAAGCGCTTCTTCGGCACCGAAGACGAATCGGTGGCGGACTTCGTGTCGCGCCGCCTCGGCGAAGAGGTCTCGTCTCGGCTCGTGGCGCCGCTCTTGGGCGGCATTTTCGCGGGGGACGCCGGCGCCATCAGCGTCCGCGCGTCGTTCGCGTCCTTGGTCGAGGCCGAGGCCAAGTATGGCTCGCTGATTCGCGCGATGCGCGCGCAAAGGAAGGCCCGCGGCGGCGCCACGACGCGCCCGGCGCCGAGCGCGTTCGTGTCCATGGCGTCCGGAATGGGTAAGCTCATCGATACGCTCGGCGAGCGCGTGGCCAAGACGGCGGACGTTCGACTCGGCCGCTCGGTGACCTCGGTCGATCGCGCGGGCGGGGCGGCCGAAGCGAAGGGCGCCCGGTTCGCGCTCACGCTCGATGGGGGCGAGGTGCTCTTCGCCGACGACGTCGTGTTCGCCGTGCCCACGCGCGTCGCGGCGGCGCTCACGCGTACGATTGACGAGGTCCTCGCGGAGAGGCTCTCCGGGCTCCTCGGGTATTCGTCGACGGCGGCGGTGTTCTTGGCGTTCCGTCGCGACGACGTGACCCACCCGCTCGACGCGACGGGCTTCATCGTTCCTCATGCGCCGGGTGACGAGCGCGCGCTGATCGCGGGGACCTTCGTCTCGAGCAAGTGGGCGGGGCGAGCGCCCGCCGAGCTCCCGCTCTTCCGCGCGTTCTTGGGCGGGAGCCGCATCCACGAGCTCCTCGAGCGGGACGACGCAGACCTCGTGCGACTCGCGCGGCGCGAGCTCGGCGAGTTCATCGGCGCGACCGCGGAGCCCGTCTTCGCGCGGGTCTACCGGCACCGCCTCGCGAGCCCGCAGCCCACGGTGGGACACCACGCGCGGCGCGAGAAGCTCGACGCGCGACTCGCCGAGACGCCAGGCATTCACGTCGGCGCGAGCGGCGTCGAAGGCGTCGGCATCCCCGACTGCATCAAACAGGCGAAGGCCATCGCCGCGCGGATCACCGCGTCCTGAACGTGGAGTCGCGCGGTGGCGCGACGATCAGAACTCGGCCGGGTCGGTGTGCGTGCCGAACACTTCGCGGAGGACGTCGCAGATCTCCTGCTCGGTCGCGTAGGCCTTGGCTGCGTCGATGATCGAGGGCATCAGGTTGGTTCCGCCCGCGGCCGCCGCGCGCACGGCCGAGAGCGTGTCCTTCACGCGCCCGGTGTCGCGTGACTTCTTGAGCTCGGTGAGGCCGGCGACCTTCACTCGCTGGACCTCTTCGTCGACCTTGAGGAGCGGAATCGCGTTCTGGTTCGCGCTCTCGACGTAGCCGTTCACGCCAACCATGGTCTTGTGGTTGCTCTCGAGCTCGCGCTGGAATCGGTATGCGCTCGCAGCGATCTCGCGCTGCGGGTAGCCTTTCTCGACGGCCGACACCATGCCGCCCATCTCGTCGATGCGCTTGATGGTGGCCATGGCCTCCTCCTCGAGCTTGTTCGTGAGGTGCTCGATGAGGTAGCTCCCGCCGAGCGGATCGATGGTGTTCGCGACGCCGCTCTCCTCGGCGATGATCTGCTGGGTGCGAAGCGCGATGGTCACCGCGTCTTCGGTGGGGAGCGCGTACGTCTCGTCGAGCGAGTTGGTGTGGAGCGACTGCGTCCCGCCGAGCACGGCGGCGAGGGCCTGGAGCGCGACGCGAACCACGTTGTTGTACGGCTGCTGCGCCGTCAGCGACACGCCTGCGGTCTGCGCGTGCGTGCGGAGCTTCATGCTCTCGGCCTTCTTGGCGCCGAAGCGGTCCTTCATGAGGCGCGCCCAAACGCGGCGCGCCGCGCGGAACTTGGCGATCTCTTCGAAGAAGTCGTTGTGCACGTCGAAGAAGAACGAGAGGCGCGGGGCGAACTCGTCGACGTCGAGACCGCGCTGCAAACAGCTCTCCACGTAGCCCACGCCATCCGCGAGCGTGAACGCGAGCTCTTGGGCCGCCGTCGCTCCGGCCTCGCGGATGTGATAGCCGCTGATCGACACCGTGTTCCAGCGCGGCACCTCTTTGGTGCAGTACTCGATCATGTCGGTGACGATGCGCATCGCCGGGCGCGGCGGCACGAGCCACGCGTGCTGGGCGATGAACTCTTTGAGGCAGTCGTTCTGTACGGTGCCGCCGATGCGGTCGCGCGGGATGCCGCGCACGTCGGCGAGCGCGATGTAGAAGGCGAGGAGCACGATCGCCGGACCGTTGATGGTCATCGACGTCGTCACCTTGTCGAGCGGGATCCCGTCGAACAAGACTTCCATGTCGCGCAGCGTGTCGACCGCGACGCCGCACATGCCGACCTCACCGAGCGAGCGCGGCGAGTCGGAGTCGTAGCCCATCAAGGTGGGGAAATCGAAGGCGGTCGAGAGGCCGGTCTGCCCCTGCGCGAGCAGGTACTTGAAGCGCTGGTTCGTCTGCTCGGGCGTGCCGAACCCGGCGAACATGCGCATCGTCCAGAGGCGGCTCCGGTACATCGTCGGCTGCACGCCGCGCGTGAACGGGTACTCGCCCGGCATGCCGAGATCGCGCAGGTAGTCGATGGGCACCTCGGCCGGCGTGAGGACGTCCGGCACCTCGAGGTCGCTCCAGGTGGAGAAGCGCTCTTTGCGGGCCGGCATCTTGGCCTCGCTCTTGGCGACCGGGCCCTTGCGCCAGGCCTCGACGGCGGCGCGTAACGTCGCGAGATCCGCGGGGACTTCGCCCTGCGCGGAGCCTTGGGTCGGGGAGGGGGACGAGCTTCCGGGAACGCGCTGCGCCATCCCCCGACTCTAGGACGAGGGCTTGCCCTTGTCCTTGTCTTTTTCGGCGGACTCGACGGGCCCGGGCGGCTCGGTGACCGCCTCGCTGATGTTCTTCAGACCAGGGTCGGTCGGCTCGTCGGCGAAGGCCGCCGCGTCGGCGTCCGGAAGGGCTCGCGCCGGCGCGGCCTTGGCGGCCGCCGGCGTCGTGTCGAGCGCCGCGTTCTTGGTATCGGCGAGCGGATCGGCGAGCTCTTCGATCTTGATGATGACGGCGGTGATGTTGTCTTCGCCGCCCTGCTCGTTCGCCTTTTGGATGAGCATGCGGCACGCCTCGGCGATGTTGGGCGAGGCGTTCACGATCGTCTGCATCTCTTCGTCGGTGACCATGCCCGAGAGGCCGTCCGAGCAAAGCACGTAGACGTCGCCGTCGATCGGGTCGTCGTGCTGGAGATCGACGACCACCTGATCCTGCATGCCCAGCGCGCGGGTGATGACGTTCTTCGGCAGCTCGCTCCGTTGCTCCTCGGTGAGGTCCGGCATCGCGAGCAGGTAGTCGTTGATGAGCGAGTGGTCGCGGGTGAGCAAGGCGATCTTGCCCTTGCGCACGCGGTAGCAGCGCGAGTCACCGACGTGGCCGATGAACATGCGCTTCTTGCTCGGGCTGAACATGGCGCCGACGACGGTCGTGCCCATGCCCCGATACTCGTGGGAGCGCGTGCTGCGCTCGAAGATCTGTCGGTTGGCGACGCGAATGCCGGTGAGGAGGCGGTTCTCTTCTTCCGACAGGTTGGTGTCGAAGTGGAACGGCCAGGTCACGTCGTCGTTGGCCGTCGACTTGAAGAACTCGCCAATCGTTTCGGTCGCGAGCTTGGACGCGACGTGGCCGGCGCGATGGCCACCCATGCCGTCGGCGACGACGAAGAGATCGAACTCCTGGAGCACGATGAACGAGTCTTCGTTGTGCTCGCGCTGGAGCCCGACATCAGTTTGGCCGGCTGCGATTGCGCGCATCAAGCGGACGGTCCCACGGTTCTAAGGGTCCAGGATTTCACTCGGGGATGGAGGGTGTCAAGGAGGCTCAAACCTCCATGATGTCCTTCTCCTTTGAGGCGATCATCGAGTCGACGCTCTTGGTTCCTTCGGAGATCGTCTCCTCCACCTTCTTCTTCGCGCGCTCGACGTCGTCCGCGCTCGCGTCGCCGTCGGCCTCGATCTGGTTCAGCATGTCGATGGCGTCGTGGCGGGCCTTGCGGATGGAGACCTTGCACTCCTCGCCATACTTTTTGGCGATCTTGACGAACTCACGGCGGCGCTCTTCGGTGAGCGGCGGGAGGGGGATGCGGATCAGGTCGCCGTCGGGCTGCGGGTTGAGGCCGAGGTCCGACTCGCGGAGCGCCTTCTCCACGGCCTTGACCACGCTCTTGTCCCACGGCTTGACCGTGATGAGGCGGGGCTCGGGGACGTTGACGTGGGCCATCTGCGCGAGGGGCGTGGGCGTGCCGTAGTAGTCGACGCGGATGTTGTCCAAGAGGCTCGGGTTCGCGCGGCCAGCGCGGAGCTTCGCCAAGTCGCGCCTGAGCGCGTCGTGGGCCTTGGAAATCGACGTGGAGAGCTCTTTCTGAACGTCGTCGAGCATCGCGCCTCCGGCACTGCCTCTGAACCTTGCGAGCCGCTCGCGTGGAGCGAGCCGACTCTGGTGGGGTGCGCCCCTGCGGTCACACCTCGGGAATCGGGAGGCATCCTACCGCCAGAAGGTGGCTGGTTACCATAGGTCTCGG
Organism: Polyangiaceae bacterium; assembly: GCA_044224815.1. Classification (GTDB taxonomy): domain Bacteria; phylum Myxococcota_A; class Polyangia; order Polyangiales; family Polyangiaceae; genus JADJCA01. The sequence continues at coordinate 122,052 of JBGAJR010000006.1, read as the reverse complement.
GGCTTCCTTGCTCGGGGGAGGGCGGCGGGGACGGTCGGCGGCGATCTCTTGGGGCAAAACCCCGTTCGCGGTACGATTATTAGGCCATGTCGCGAATCCTTGGGGACGCGGCTTCGGGGGCGGCCCGCCGCGCGCCCCGTAGCCGGTCGGTGCGGGCGTTCTTCCTTCTTGCGTTCTCCGTCTGCCTCACCGCCGTGGCCTGCGGGCGAGCGGGGCTGGAGGGCTACGACTTCGACGGAGGTCTGCTCGACGGTAGCGCCGACGGCGCGGGCGACGGTCGCGTCGACGGCGACGCGCGCGCCGACGGCGGTGGCGACGCCGACGCAGGCGACGCGCAGAAGGACGGGGAGGGCGGCGCTTGCGGACCGTCGAACTGTGCGAATGGATGCTGCAACTCGAGCGGCGTCTGCGTCGTCGGCAACACGCTGACGGCGTGCGGCGGCGGCGGCGTGGCTTGCGAAGACTGCCTCACCCAAGGCTTCGACTTCTGCGACGCGCAGAAGAAGACGTGCGCTCGCGACGTGATCGCGTGCAACGCGGCGACGTGCTCGACGGGGTGCTGCCAGGCTCAGGCGCCGCGCTGCCTCGGTGGTGAGTCGAATCAAGCGTGCGGTGACAACGGCAGCGCGTGCGTCGTGTGCGCGACGGGGCTCGTGTGCAATCCCGCCAGCCACAAGTGCGAGAAGCCCACGAGCAAGTGCGACTTCACGAACTGTCTCGGCTGCTGCGACGCCCAAGGCGTGTGTCAGCTCGGCCAGAGCAACGCGGCGTGCGGCCTCAAGGGGCAGGCGTGCGAGGCGTGCACGTTCGGCACGAGCTGCGGTCCAGTCGGCCCCATCGGCGGGATGTGCGAAGGCCAGCCTCCGTGCGGACCGGCGACCTGCAAGGGCTGCTGCATCGGTGACCTCTGCCAGACCGGCTCGCAGAACACTGCGTGCGGCATCGGCGGCGTCTCGTGCGCGAACTGCACGGCGATCAACGAGGTCTGCAACGGCCAGTCGTGTCAGATCCCTCCGCCGCAGTGCAACCCGCAAAATTGCCCCAACGGGTGCTGCAACGGCACCACCTGCGTGACGGGCAGCTCGAACACCTCGTGCGGTACGGGCGGCCAAGCGTGCCAGAACTGCGCGGCCACCGGCGGCACCTGCCAGGGCAAGGTCTGCCAGCCCCCGTGCAACGCGGCGACGTGCCCGAACGGTTGCTGCAACGGCAACACCTGCGTCGCCGGCACCACCAACGGCGCGTGCGGAACGGGCGGCGTCGTGTGTCAGAACTGCTCGAACCAGGGCCAGACTTGCCAGGGGCAGGTCTGCCAGTCGCCGGCGTGCAACGCGGCGACGTGCCCGAACGGTTGCTGTAACGGCAACACGTGCGTCACCGGAAACACGAACACGCTCTGCGGCACGGGTGGCGTGGCGTGCACGAACTGCTCGGCGCAGGGCAACGTGTGCTCCGCGCAGAAGTCGTGCATCCCGGTCTGCAACACCACGAACTGCCCGGGGTGCTGCGATCAGGCGGGCGTGTGCAACGCCGGCTTCGTCAACAACAAGTGCGGCTCGGGCGGTGCGACGTGCGCCAACTGCACCTCGCAGAACGCGACCTGCAACATCGCGTCGGTGCCGCGCGTCTGCTCGAATCAGCAGACGACGTGCCCAGCGCCCTACGGGACGTGCCCGAATGGCGTGACGACCAAGGTTCTCCCGCAGCAGGCGGTGTGCAGCGCGCAGCAGCTCGCTGACGCGCGCGCGGCGTGCGGGCCCGGCGCGAACTCCGCGTCGTGCCAGTCGTACTTCAGCTTCCTCCAAACGGCGGCGCCCGCGTGCGGAGCCTGCCTCACGCCGTTCCACTATCCATTCAACGATGGCACCGGGCTCTTCAACTGCGTCGCGCCGTTCGTGAAGCCAGAGTGCAACCACAACACCGGTTGCGCGATCGACTGCACGACGCAAAGCTGCGCGAAGTGCCCCGCGGCCAACGTGAACCAGTGCGAGAACACGGTTCAGAACGGGCAGTGCCAGAACGAGTACCAAGCCGCGAGCTGCTTCACGCAAGGCCTCCAGGGCGCCGGCTCGTTCTGCAACCCGATCGACTACCAGGGCAACTACGGTCGCTGGCTCGAAGGCGTGGGCCTCTACTACTGCAGTCCGTGATGTGGGGAGCTTCCGCTCCCCCTCGGCGAGTTGACACTCGCCGAGCCTCCCCCTCGGCTCAGGTTCTGCGAACCTTCGCCTCTCGCGCCCCGCAAGGGGGCGCGAGAGTGGGCGTCGTCGCACGCAACGGCGTCAGCGTGAGCTGAGGGCGCTTACGCATTTTCTGCTCTCCCGTCACCCGCTCCCTGTTCTCTCTCTTCTTCGCTCACGCCATCGCTCGCGCGTGCCGCGCGAGCCCTTGCACGACCGAGTGGAAGCTCGAGAGCCGCCGTAGCTCGGCTCCGGGAAGCTTCCGTCGGAATGCGGCCTCGACGAGCGGCATGCGTGACGTGCCACCGGTGAGGCAGACGATCTCGACGTCGTCGGGACGCGCGCCGGCCATCGCGAGGACCTCGTCGAGCGAGGCGAGCATCCGGTCGATGGCGCGCTCGGCGGCCGTCGCGAGGACCGGGCGCGTCACCGGCACGTCGATCTCCGCGTCGGGATAGTCGAGGACGATGCGGGCGTCGTCTTCGTCGGACAGACGCCGCTTCGCGCGCTCGACCGCATCGTAGAGGGTGAAGCCGACGCCATCGTCGACGACCGTGAAGAACCGGTCGATCTTGGGTCGCTCGGCGGGATCGATGAGGCCGGCACGAATGTCGCCGAGCAGCTTGAGCGTGCGCGCGCGGTCGACGAGCGTGAGGTCGGCCGGCGACGCCAAGAGCTCGATCAAGAGTTGCGGGAGCTCGAGATCGTTCGCGCCGAACGGCACCCGGTATTTCACGCCGGCGCCGAAGTGCGGCGCGACCGCCGCGCGGACGAGGGCCCCGTCGATCGCGTCACCGGCCACCGACACTCCGCCGACCGCCAGCACGTCGTCGGCCGAGAACCCGTGCGCGCGCATGCGAACGAGCGTGTAGTCGGTCGTGCCGCCGCCCAAGTCGGCGATGAGGACGATGCGTGGCGTGGCCAGCGCGTCGGCGAAGTCGTAGGCCGCGGCGACCGGCTCTGGGCAGAACGAGACGTCCGTGAATCCGGCCCGCTTGGCCGCTCCGAGGAGCCGCGACTCGGCGAGCCGATCGGCGTCGTCGTCGACCGCGAAGCGCGCCGGTCGACCCATGACGACACGGGTGACGTCGGCGTCGAAGTGTCGTGCCGCGCGCGTGCGCATCGCCGCGAGAAACGCGCCGATGAGATCCTCGAGCGTGGCCATCCGGTCGCCGATGCGCGTCTTTTCGAACGACGCCGACGGAAGGTGGCGCTTGATCGACCGGATCAAACGCCCGCGGAAGCCGTTCTCCACGAAGGCGCGGAGCGCGCTCGCTCCGAAGTGGGCGGGCGCGCGGAGGTCGGTGAAGTAGAAGGCGCTACGAAAGACCGTCGGGTCGTGGGCCTCGGGGTCGAGCGGTGCCGGTGGGAAGATCTCGTCCGCGTTGGCGCCGGCGAGCAGTGAGTTCGAGGTTCCGAAGTCGATCGCGAACACCGTGGGCTTGGCCATGCGTCACCTCCGTGGGGCGCGCCAACCTGCGCCAACAGGACGGCGTTTACGAGCTGCAAAATGCGGCGTAAAGTTCCGCTCGATATCGGGATGTCCAGCGGATCGCGCGCGCCGCGCCCGCGCGAATCGTAGGGCCCACGGAGCCGCGGTGCTATGGGACGGGTCATGGAGGTCCTCCTCACGGGGTATCCGAGCCTGCGCGCGGACTACGTTCTTCGTGAGCTCCTCGCGAGGGACGCTCACGTGCACATCCTCCTCCGCGCCGAAGATCGCGCTGCGCTCGAGGCGCACCCCGAGGTCGCGGCGCGCGTGAGCGTCGTCGAGGGCGAGGTCGGCGCCATGGACCTCGGGCTCTCGGGTGAAGAGTTCCGTGGGCTCGCCGAGCGACTGACCCACATCCACCACGCTGCGATTTCTGAAGGAAGCGAGCTCGATGACCGGAGCGCCGAGGCGCTCCACGTCGCGGGCACGCGTGAGGTGCTCGAGCTCGCCGAGGCGTGCACGCACTTGCAGCTCCTCACCGCGCACTCGTCGATCGGCGTCTTTGGCGGACGAGAGGGCATCGTCTCCGAGGACGACGACGCTCCCATGAGCGGCCACCGCAACGCCGTCGAAGCGACGCTCGCGCGCGCGGAGCGCATGCTCCGCGAGGCGATGCCGCGGGCGCCGATCGCCGTCGTCCGCAGCGGCATGATCGTGGGCGACTCGAAGACCGGTGTCATCGATCGTCTGGACGGGTTCTATCTGCTCGTCTTGCTCCTCATGTCGTCGCCGCGAGACTTCGCGCTCCCGCTCCCGTCGCGTGGCGACGCGCCGCTGTATCTCACGCCGATCGACTACGTCGCCAAGGCCGCTTGCCACATCGCCGAAGACCCGCGCGCCGCCGGGAAGACGTTTCACTTGGTCGAGCGCGCGCCGCTGCCCTCGCGGCGAGTCATCGAGCTCGTCGCCCAAGCGACGGGCCGTCGCATGGGGCGCGGCTTCATCCCGGCGAACGTCACGAAGGCGCTGCTGAGCGCCCCGGGAATCGATCGGCTTGCGCGCAGCCCGCGCACGCTGCTCGATGCGCTGGTCACGCGCGTGTCGTTCGGCACCGAAAACGCCGACGCCGTCCTCGGCGCGGCCGGCGTGGCGTGCCCGACGTTCGAGTCGTACGTCGACGTCTTGGTCGAGCACACGCGGCGTCACTTGGACGAGCGCCGCGAGCGCCGCGCCGCCACCGTGGACTACGACCCGCTCGTGTGAAGCGCGTGAAGGGAAGCGAAGATGGGAAAAGAGAGCGTCGCCCCGCTCCTCGGTGAGGGGCTCGTGGCTTTCAAGGTGCGTCTTCGCGCGAAGGACGTCGTGTTCTTCAAAGGCGTGCTCGATGCCCACGACGGGCTCTGTCAGGTCTTCGCCGAAAAGGGCGGGGACCTCACCGTCGCGTGTCCGGTCTCGCGTGGGCCCGAGCTCGATCGGGTGCTCGACGACCTCGTCGCCGAGGTGGGCGGCGTGCGAATCGTGTGAGCCGGACGCCCCGGTCCACGCTCACGCCGAGAGGCGGGGGCGCGCCAGCTCATCGGACACGCTGATGCGAGCGACGGCGATGCGGGCGCTGCTGGCGGCGCGGCGCGACCGGTTGCGTTCGGCCGCCAGCGTAATGCGTCGGTCGAGGTACTCGTGCGTCACGCGGGCGAGAAGGGCCGCCGCCGCGGTCGGTCGTCCCCGAGGGTGATCGGTGGCGAGCGCGAAGAGGACGCGTCCCCTGGCGTCGACGAGGTCGAGCGTCACGCGCTCCACGTCTCCGAGGAGCGCGCGCCGGGAGGTGCGCTCCCGAAGCGCGTGGGCCACGTCGGCGAATGCGACGCCTCGACGGCGCGCCGTGAGCTCACGGTCGCGGCCAGCGACTACGTGGCGACGGTTCTCCTCCCGCACCTCCTCGTCCGGCTCGAGGCCGAGGCTCCGGGGATCACCCTCCGGGTGGTGCCGCTCGAGCCGGACCTCTCGCTCGGCAAGCTGGAGGCGGGCTCGGTGGATCTCACGCTCGGCTTCTTTCGTCACGTGCCCAAGAGCTTGCGGCGGCTGCGGCTCTTCACCGACGACAGCGTGGGAATCGCGCGCCGCGGTCATCCGATCCTGCGCGCTGGGCGCGACGCCGTCGCCGCGCTCGCGGAGGCGCGCCACGTGCGCATCGCGCCGCAAGGGGAGCCGCGCGGCTTCGTCGACGTGGCGCTCGGCAAGCGAGGTCTCAAGCGCAGCGTCGTCGTCACCGCCTCCCAGTTCATGCTGGTGATCGCCGCCCTCGAGGGCGGTCTCGTCGGTGTCGTGCCCGAACGCCTCGGGAACGTGCTCGCGGGGCTCGGCGAGATCGAGCGCTTCGCTTTGCCGTTCACGCTGCCGCTCATCACGGTGGACGCCTACTGGCACGCGCGCATGCACGAAGACCGCGCCCACGCCTGGCTACGCAAGCGACTGGTGATGGCCGCCGAGGACGGCGCCGCGCCGCGGCCGCATCGCTCGCATCGACGAGCCTGACCGCGCGCCCCGCCGGGGCCTGAGGTAGGCTTCGCGCCCAATGACCCCCGCCGAGCTCAAGGCCTACCTCGCGACCCTCGTGGCGCGTGATCTCCGCATGTCGGTGATGCTCTGGGGCCCCCCCGGCATCGGCAAGTCGAGCATCGTGGCGGCGCTCGCCCGCGAAGGCTCGATGGAGCTCGTCGATCTTCGCTTGGGGCAGCTCGCGCCGACCGATCTCCGCGGCTTGCCCGTCGCCAAGGACGGCGTCGCAGCCTGGTATCCGCCGGAGTTCTTGCCGCGCGCGGGGCGGGGCATCCTGTTCTTGGACGAGCTCAACATGGCGCCGCCCACGCTCCAGGGGATCGCGCAGCAGCTCATTTTGGATCGCCGCGTCGGGAGCTACGTCGTCCCCGACGGGTGGTTCATTTGGGCCGCGGGCAATCGCAAAGAGGACCGCGCCGCCGTCTTCGACATGCCTGCGCCGCTCGCCAATCGCTTCCTTCACCTCGAGGCGCGCCCCGACTTCGACAGCTTCCGCAACCACGCGGTGGCGGTCGGCTTTCACGCCGACGTGATCGCGTTCCTCTCTTATCGGCCAGGGCTCCTCCACAAGGTCGATGCCGCAGCGGTCGCGTGGCCGTCGCCGCGCTCGTGGGAGATGGCGAGCCGGCTTCACGGAGCGGGGCTCGACGTCGCCCCGGCCGTGGGGGAGGCGACGGCGTCCGAGTTCCAAGCGTTCGTGCGCCTCGCGACGGGTCTTCCGGACATCGATGCCATCCTCGGCGGGCGCGGCGCGGCGCTCGCGTTCCCGAGTGAGCCGTCGCAGCGGTATGCCCTCATCGTGGGAATGAGCACGCGCGTTGAGAGCGCGGCCGCGGCCGCGACGGGGCTCGGTTGGCTCGTCGACAAGGCCGGGAGCGAGTGGGTCCAGCTCTACGCGGCCAACGTGCTCGCGCGCCTCCGCGCGCGCGGACAGGTCGGTGCGCTCGTGCAGCGCATCGATCAGGATCCGAAGCTCAAGGCGTTCTTGGCGACGTTTCAGCGCGGCATCGGCGCATGAGCGGCGAGGCGGACCTCGAGGCGGAGGCGATCGTCGCCCGCGCCAAGATCCGCATCCGCATGCGCTCGCCGTTCTTCGCGACGCTCGCGCTCTTCGCCGACTTCGTCTTCGTCGACGATCTCCCGGAGCGCGCACAGACGGATGGCGCGCGCATTTTTCTTCGCATCGCCGACGTCCGGCGCGCGTCGCCGGCGGAGCTCGAGTTCACGATCCTCCACGAGGTGCTCCACGCCGCGCTCCTTCATCCGAGTCGGCGTCGGTCGCGTGATCGCGAGACGTGGAACACGGCCGCGGACATCGTGGTCAACGGCATCTTGGCCGCGCAAGGCTTCGCGCTTCCCGAAGGCGCGGTGCGCGACGCCGGCATCGAGGACTGGCGCGTCGAAGACATCTACGAGCTTCTCCTCCAAGAGCGCGCGGTGCGTCCCCCGGCCGCCGCGCCGCCCGATCTCCTCGATCGCGAAGGGGAGGGGGCGCTTGCAGGGACGAGCGAGGCGCGCGTCCTCGAGACAGTGTGGCAAGAGGCGCTGCGTGAGGCGCAGGCGTCCATCGCGAACAGCGCGGCGGGGGTCGATCCGCCGCTCGCCGTCCTTCGCTTCATTCGCGCTTCGACCGCGCCGCGACTCGACTGGCGCGCGCACCTCTGGCGCTTCCTCGCGCGGACACCGACCGACTTCGAGGGCTTCGATCGTCGCTTCGTCGGGCAAGGTCTCTACCTCGAGGCACTCGCCGGGACCTCGCTTCGCGTGCTCGTTTGCGTCGACACGAGCGGGTCGATCAGGCCGAAAGAGCTCGCTCGATTTCTCGGGGAGGTCGACGAGATCGCTCGGACGTATCCGCACGTGGAGCTCGAGCTCTTCTTCGCGGATCGTCGGCTGCACGGCCCGCTCCCGTTTCGACGCGACGCGGCGGCGCCACCGCCCAGCGGCGGCGGCGGGACGAGCTTCGTTCCGTTCTTCGAGCACGTCGCCGCCGACACCGACGTCGCTCGCGAGACGCTCGCCGTCTATCTGACCGACGGTCACGGCGACTTTCCCAAGGCGGCGCCGCGCATTCCACTCTTGTGGGCCGTGACCGACAAGGGAGCTCCCGACGCGGCGTTCCCATTCGGCGAGGTGCTCCGGCTCGCGCCCTGATCTCCTATACTCGACGCGTGTCATCGAGCGGCAAGTCGAACGAGGCCGATGAAGCGGTGGCCAATGCGGTCGCGCTCGGTGAGCTCTTCGGCTCTTCGGAGCCGCGTGCGACCTCGTCGACTCCGACCACCGGAGGCGAAGGCCGCGCCTTCGCCGCGCGCGACGCGGAGACTCCTCCGGCGACTCTCGACGCGCTCTCGCGTTCGAACGACCGCAGCGTCCGGCGCGCGGTCGCGTCCAACCCCAACGTAGCGCCCGAGACGTTGATGCGCCTGGCCGCCGAGTTTCCGGACGAGCTCTTCCAGAACCCGGCGCTCCCACTCTTTTTGCTGGAGAACCCCTCGCTCTTCGCGGACATGCCGGAGGAGAGCTTGGCGAAGCTCGTGCATCACCCGTCGATGCCCGAGGCCTATCTCCTCGAGGCGGCGCGCCACCGCGCGTTCTACGTGCGGCGCGCCGCGGCGCAGAACCCGCGGATGCCCCCCGCGGTCTTGGTCGAGCTGGCCGAGAAGCAGTCCTACTTCGAAGAGGTGGCCGGCAATCCCAGCACACCACCGGACTACGTCGCGCGCATGGCGCGTCACGATTGGCCGGCGGTGCGGCTCGCCGCGGCCGGCAACCCGAGCCTTCCGAAGGAGGCGATCCCGGCGTTGGCGAACGATGGCGACGCCAAGGTGCGCCGCGCGGTGGTGCGCAGCGAGGCGGCGACGGTCGACGTCCTCTTGCGCCTCGCCGAGCACGAGAGCGCGCTCGTTCGGCTCGCGGTCGCCGAGTCGGAGAAGACGCCGCGCGCGATCCTGGATCGCCTCGCGGGCGACGCCGACGCCGGTGTTCGCTTCGCCGCGTCGCGCACACGCTCCAAAGCGCGCCCGCGCTGACGAGACGGAGGCGAACGGCGCGCTACGTGCGGCGCTTCTTCTTGTCGCTTCCGTGATCGGGGACGAGTCGCCCGCCCTCGGCGCGGCCGCGCACGGCGAAGCGAATCGCGCCCGCATCGTCTTTCCCGGGGAGGGGGCGCGCGAAGCGATGGGCGGGCGCGGCGAGCACGGCGCCGAGCTGGTTCGCGGCTTCGTTCAGGGCGTCGGAGAGGGCGCGCTCGACGAGCCGCTCCTGGTCCGGCGCGCGCGTGCCCGGAGCGATGACGAGCGCGACCTCGCCGGTGACGAGTGAGCCCTCGATGCGAAGATCGGCCATGAGGGTGACAGCTTATTCGCTGACGCGCTCTCGGTCGATGCCGTCGCGCGCGCACGACCGCGCGTGAAGCGGACGGCGAGGGCGTCGAGTGCGAGGAGCAGCGCCGACACGGCCAACGGGATCGCGGCGACGGCGGCCGCGAGGCGGAGCGCGTGGTGACCGACGGCGAGGAGCATCGGCGCGTGCATGACCCGTGCGAGGGCCGTGGCGGCTCCGCTCAAGAACATGCAACCTACACTCGTTCGGACGATCCACTGTTCGAGGTTCATCGGCGTCTCGCGTCAGGGGGATAACCCGCGACGGGCCACGAACCTTCCGCGATCTCCGTCAGCGGCGTGCGTCGCCCAAGGCTTGCCGGCACGAAGCGGGGAGGAGCCGAGCCGCACCCGTCGTCGGGATGACGGTGCGCGACCCATCGGCGTGTCGGATCGCCGTTTCGGTGGCCGACTTCTCGAGCTTGTCGCCGGGGAGGAGCACGTAGTCCCCGTCGCTTCCCAGGACGGCGCCGACGATGAAGCCCGCCGCGGCGCCCGCGCCCGACGCGCCGACCGAGCGCACGAGGCGTTGCCCTTGCCGGAGCACGCTCTCGAGCGCGATACCACTGGCAGCGCTCGCAGCAGCCGACTTCGCCGCCTCGGTCAGCTGACCGATGGCCGCGGTTCCCACGGCGTCGACGACGAACGAGCCTACGAACTGCGCCGTGAGCGAGGCGCCCCGCCCGACCAGCGGAAGCTTGGTGAACGGAATGATGGTCGAGCCGGCGTAGATGGCCAGCCGAAGCGCGCAGATCTCCGTGGCCGAGAGTGCGCGGATCCGAACGCTCGCCGTGCCCGCGCCCGATTCGACGGCGTCGAGCTCGCCGCCGAGCTCGACCAGCATCCGATCGAGCTCCGAGCGGAGCCAGGTGCTCGTGACGACATCGAAAGTCTCTGCTGCGAAGCTCGCCTCGGCCGAGCGCCCGCCCTGCTCGGCCTCCCGCGCGGCGGCTCCCCGCGACTCGCCCACGCCGTCCATGAGGAGCATCTCGCGATTCTTGGCGTCGAGGGCCATCAGATAGCGCGTCTCGCCGTTCGCCTCGGCGCCGTAGGCCAAGAGCCCCTCGAACCCGTCCTTGGTGCGGACGTAGTGGAGGCTCCAAGAAGCGATCTCGCCGTCACGCTCTCCGAGCGCATTGGCCGCGTCCCGCGGCCGTGAGGCGAACCCCTCGAGGACCGGCAGATCGAGCTCCATGTCGGCGAGGACGAGCTCGGCCGATGCTGCCTCGTCTCCGCTGGACGAGTCCTCGTCCGCGGGCGCGCTGCTGCACGCCATCGCCATGAGCGCCCCCCAACAAACGAGCGCTTTTACGAACCGCATGACCGCGATTAAGCAGGACCCATGCCCACGCGTACACACACGAATCTCGGCGCGGCGGGGCGACGAGCCTCGTGCGTGGTGCAGCGCCGATCCAGGTCAGCTGTCGAGCCACGCGCGCAAACGCGCCACGGCCGACGCGCTCGCTCGGGGGTGATGGGCGCGCCACTCGGCCCGCCCCTCCGGGCCGACGACGTTGGAGATCCCGAGCACGGCCGAGAGCGGTCGCCTCGCAGCCGCACACGCCGCGGCCACGCCGGCGAGCTCGAGGTGCTCGAGGTCGAAACCTGCTTCCTCGATCGTGCGCGCGAGGGCGTGGTCGACGGTGATTCCGGTCGTCGTCGCGACGCGTGCGCCCGTTGATTCGTCGCGCGCGTCGAGCGCAAAGGCGTCCACGAGCGCGTCGGGCCGCTCGGCGAGACCCCGCAACACTTCGGCGTCGACGAGCGTCGTGGAGCCGGCGACGACCGCGGTGCCGATCGGAAAGCGCGTGGCGGCGCGCGGGAGCACGCCCGCCGTTCCGACGAATGCGACGCGCGCGACCTCGTGCCGCGCGAGCAGCGACGCGGCGCCCGCGGCAGCCGCGATCGGGCCGATGCCGACCGGAGCCAAGAGAACGCGGGCGCGGCCGAGCGTCGCCTCGCCGAGCGGCACGCCGAGCGGGGCGAGCTCGGGCCCGAAAGCCGAGACGATCAGCCAATCGATCATCGATCGCCGTCGTCACCCTCGCCGAGCGGCTCGGGGTGAATCGTCGGCGACGACGCGTCGACGTCGAGCGGCGCGCCGCCTTGGTCGGGCTCGCTCTCCATCGGCGGGGGCGGCAGCGACGAGACGCCGCCGAGCGCGTTCTTCTGCTCGAGGAAGCGGAGCGTCTCCTGACCACCGAGTCGCTCCAGCACGGTGCGGAGATCTCCCGGGAGGGGCGACTCGAGCACGAGGCGCGCGCCGGTCTCGGGGTGCGTCACCTCGAGGCGAACGCAATGGAGGAACGTGCGATCGAGCGCGTGGCGCTCTTCGAAGTAGCGGTTGGTGGGGCCGTGGCCGTAGCGATCGTCGCCGAGGACGGGATGGCCGATGGCGGCGAGGTGGCGCCGAACCTGATGCGTGCGGCCGACCTCGGGCACGGCGCGCACCATGCCGTGGCCACCGAACGTCGCGAGGCGCCGGTAGCGCGTGCGCGCCGGGTAGCGCACGCCGCCTTCGCGGAGATCGCGCGTGACCGCGCCCTTCATCGGTGGCACGCCGCGAACGCCTGCAAGATACACGCGTCTGCACTGCGTCCCCGTGGTGGCTCGGGTCCAGGCCTCCACGCTCTCCGGCGAGCGAGCGAAGAGGACGAGCCCGCTCGTGCCCACGTCGAGGCGGTAGATGGGAGTCGCGCGCTCGGCGCCCGGAAGGAGCCGCACGCGGTCCATGAGCGAGCTCGTGTACTCGCCCTGCGGGACGGTGGGCTCGTGGGCGCTCTTCTCGACGACGAGGAAGTCAGCGCCTTGCGAGACGATCCGTGGCAGGCTCGGCGTCGCGCGATCGAGGATCGAGACGGTCTCGATCTCCTCGGTGAGCGGAATCATGTCCAGCGGCTGGACCGACGTCGCGCGATACCCGAGCCGCGCGAAATGATCGAGATCGCGAGCGAGCGTGTCGGGATCGCACGAGACGTACGCCACTCGGGCCGGCGCGAGCGATGCGACGAGCTCGCGGGTGCTCGGGCTCACGCCGCGGCGCGGCGGGTTCACGACCACGGCGTCGAAGCGCTCCTTCTTGTGCGCGAGCGCGCGGAGCACCGTGGCGGCGTCACCGGCGTCTGCGGTGAGCGACAGCCGCTGCTCGGCCGCCGCGGCGCGGGCCTGCTCGACCGCGGGCGCAAACGACTCGACCAAGTGGACCTCGGCGCCGGCCTCGGCGAGGCAGAGCGCGATCGAGCCCGATCCGCCGTAGAGATCGAGGACGCGCGCGCGCCCCGCGCGTCCGCTCGCGGTGGCTTCGCGGAGGATCCCATGGACGCGCGCGGCCTGCCCCCGATGCGCCTGCACGAAAGCGCCGTGCGTCGCGAGGTGGGTGGAGAGGCCGACGCGATCGCGGGATCGCGCGGGGCCGTGCAGGAGCACGAGCTCGCCGCCGAGGAGTTGCGGTCCTTCACCCTCGTGCAGGCTCGCGGCGACGCTGGCGACGATCGGTGCGGTGGCCGCCCAGGCCGCGGCTTCTTCGCGCAGCCGATCGAGGTCTCGCACCTTGGCGCGCTGGACCACCAGCGTCGCGAACACGCGCGGCGCGCCGCCGCCCTCGGGGTCGCGAACTTCGCGGAGGTCGATGGCGCGAACCGCGGCGTGCGGCCCGGTGCCGAACGCGGCGAGCGTGGCTTCGAGCGATTCGGCGCGCGCGAAGTGCGCGCGAAGCGATGCCGTCACTTCGGCGAGCGCCGGCGAGAGCACGCGACAACCAGGAATGTCGACGAGGAGGTGCGCGCCGCCCTTGCCGTAGAGGCCGATGCGGCCGCCGGGGCCGACGACGAGCTTGGCGCGGGTGCGGTAAGCGACCACCGGCTCGGCCGGGAGCGTGGGCGCCACGTCCACGCCCTCGAGCGCCGTGTAGCGACTCACCGCGCCGGCGAGGCGGAGTCGCTTCTCCGCGAGCTGCTCCGGGTAGGGTCGCTCGATGAACGGGCAGCCTCCGCAGGGGTCGGCGTGCTCGCAGGCGACGCGCCCGTCGCTCCGCTCTCCTTCGCCGCCGTCCGCGTCCGTTACCGCCGTCGCCGCCATGAGGGAGAGTGAATGTAGCAAAGCGCTCGGCGACCGGAACCTCCAAGGTGCCGTGCTCCCGCCATTGGAAAGTTCTCTCACGGGAGGCGAGAACGATTCACATCGCCCACCCAAGTGGGTATAGCGCAGGCGAACGAATGGCCGGCCGACGCATCCTTCAGATCTCGGCCGAGGTCGACACCCTCGCGCGAACGGGTGGCCTCGGCGACGTCAGCCTAGGCCTTTCGCGCGCGCTCGCGGCGCGCGGCGAGGATGTCGTCCTCGTCACGCCGCTCTACGGAAACACCAAGGTGCCCCCGGGCGCGCGCTTCTGGTCGCACCCGATTCATCCTCGGGTCGGTTGGGGGCGGGACGACGTACGCACGTCGGGCGTGCTCGAAGCGAACCTCCACGGGGTGCGCGTGCTCATGGTCGCCAACGATGGCCTCTTCGGCGGGCGCAGCGGCATCTATGGCGACAAGCGCGGCACCTTCGGCGACAACGAGCTCCGCTTCGCGGCGATGTCGGCGGCCGCCCTGGAGATCGCCGACGCTGCGTTCGGCCGGCCGCCGGACGTGCTCCACGCGCACGACTGGCACGCCGCCCTCTCGGTCATCTATGCGCGCACGCGGCGCGGGACCGCGTGGTCGCGCGTACCTTCGGTTTTCAGCATTCACAACATCGCCTACCAAGGCGTGCTCGGCTTCGAGTCGCTCGACCGTTTGGGCGTGCCTCGCGACCTCTACCATCCAGAGGTGCTCGAGGCCGCGGGCGCGGCGAATCTCCTCAAAGGCGCCTGTGCGCTTGCGAGCCGCATCAGCACCGTGAGCCCGGCGTACGCGCGCGAGATCCTCTCCGAGCCCAACGCCTTCGGGCTGGCGGGCTTCCTCCGCGCCCGCGCGAACAAGCTGATCGGCATCGTCAACGGCATCGACACGAGCCTTTGGGATCCCAAGACCGATCGCGCCCTCGTTCACGCATACGACGTCGGGTCGGTCACGGAAGGGAAGGGCACGAACAAGGCGGCGCTCTTCGCGGAGGTCGGCCTTTGGGACTCGTCGGCGCCGCTCTTCGCCTGCGTGTCGCGGTTCACGTGGCAAAAGGGCATCGACCTCGCGCTCTCCGTCGTGCCCGCGCTCGTCGAACAAGGCGCGCGCATCCTCTTTCTCGGCACGGGCGAAGGCGCGATCGAGTCCGGCGTGCGGGAGATGGCGGCGCGCTACCCGGGCCGCGTCGCCGCTCGGATCGCGTTCGACGACGCGCTCGCGCGCCGCATCTACGCGGGCGCGGACTTCATCATGGTTCCGTCGCGCTTCGAGCCGTGCGGCCTCACCCAGCTCTATGCGATGCGCTACGGCGCCGCGCCGATCGTGACCGACGTCGGCGGTCTCCACGACACCGTCGAGCCTTACGACGCGGTGCGTGAGGTGGGCGTGGGCTTCGTGGCGAGGAACTTCGACCCGTTGGATCTCCTCCTCGCCTGCGAGGAAGCTCTCGCCGCATACGGCGATCGCGTCGGTCTCCACTCGCTGCGTACGCGGGCCATGACGCGCGACCACTCATGGACCCACGCGGCCGGGGTCTACGACGAGCTGCTCTACGGCCCTTTGACTGCGCGCTGACCGCTCGCGAGGCGCGCCGCGCGTCGCGCCTCGGCGCCTGCTTGCGATGCGCGTGCTTCGTCGGTGTCGAGGAGGAGCGGCGGAACCGGGGAAGGGCGACGCGCCTCGTCGATCGCCACGAAGGTGAGCCGCGCATCGACGCACGGCCAGCGCCGACCGGTGCGCGGATCTTCACCTTCCACGTCGATCGTGATCTCGAGCGACGTGCGGAACGTCGCAGTGACGCGGCCAGAGAGGCGCACCACCTCGCCGACCTTGACCGGCTCCTGGAACTTCAGATCGTCGACGAAGGCCGTCACGGTCGTTTGCCCGGAGTGACGCGACGCGCAGATGGCGCCGCAGAGGTCGACCCAGGCCATGATTTGACCGCCGAAGACCGTGCCGAGCGCGTTCGCGTGCTGCGGCAGCACGTACTCCGTCATCTCGGTGACGGACGCCGACGAGGAGCGCGGCGCGAGCGCGGACGGACGAGCTTCGCTGGAGGTCATGCGCGCGGAGCATACACGCGAACGCTTGACGGCGCGGAGCGCGACCTCTAACGGCAGGGGGTGCCGTCCGGCAAGCGCATCGTGATTTGGGGAGGCGCTGCCGCGCTCGCAGGCGCCGCCGTGGTGCTCGGGGCGTTCTCGCGGTGGGGGCTCGATACCTTCACGCGCTCGGCGCGTACGGTCGAGGCTCGCGGCCGCGCCTTCGAGCTCGCGAGCGCCATCGCCCGGTGCGTGAATCGTTCGGGGCGATCCACGCTGCCGCCCTCCGCCGGGCCGGTGCCCGAGACGGTCCACGAGGTGCGTTGGGGCGCCGCCGAGAGCGACGCCGCGTTCCACGCGGAGGCGTTCACGTGTGCTGGCTTCCACCCGCGCGGCGTGATTCACGTGCAAATTGCATGGAACCAGGAGGGGCCGCTCGCGGGGGTCGCCATCGGACGGCTCGACGAAGATGGTGACGGTACCGTCGACTTCGAGGCCCGGTCTCGCGTCTCGTGCGACGGCGCGGCGCCGGAGCCCTGTCACGCCGCGATGGTCGAGGAGTTTCGCCCCGACGGGGGGCTGCCCGCGGCGGGCGAGCGACGCTAGAGTCGTCTCGTGAGCCATCTCATTCTCGAAACGGTCCCGCTGGGCTTCCCATGGGTCACGGTCGACCCGTTCCTCTTCTGCGTGCATCACGACGACGCGTACCCGGCGGGGGACGAGCGAATGGCGCCCGCCGCTTCGCTCGCGGGCCGCGATCTCGGTCAGGACTTCGCCGGCAAGGACGGCTGGCGCATGTACCATGGTCACGTGGTGCCGGGCTTCCCGCAGCACCCGCACCGCGGCTTCGAGACCGTGACGATCGTGCGGAGCGGCCTCGTCGATCACTCCGATTCACTCGGCGCGACGGCGCGCTTCGGCCAAGGTGACGTCCAGTGGCTCACCGCGGGGGGAGGAATCGTGCACTCCGAGATGTTCCCGCTCGTCGAGCGCGCCCAGCCCAACCCGCTCGAGCTCTTCCAGATCTGGCTCAACCTTCCGGCGGCCGACAAGATGGCGCCGCCGCACTTCTCGATGCTCTGGGACAAGGACATCCCGCGTGTCCGTCAAAAGGACGCGGAGGGGCGCGTCGCCGAGGTCACGGTCGTGGCGGGCCCGCTCGAGGGGAAGACTCCGCCCTCGTCGCCGCCACGCTCATGGGCTTCACGTGAAGACTCGGACGTAGCCATTTGGTGCATCAAGCTGGACGACGGCGCGAGCATCACCCTGCCGCCTGCGCGCGGTGGCGAGTCGACGATCCGGACGCTCTACTTCTTCGGCGGCGACGCCGTCACCATCGGCGACGACACGCTCTCCGCGCACGCGGCGGCCGTCGTGCGGAGCGACGTGCCGCTGCCGCTCCGCGCCAAAGGGAAGGTGGAGCTCCTGCTCCTCCAGGGGCGCCCCATCGCCGAGCCCGTGGTGAGCCACGGCCCCTTCGTGATGAACACGCGCGAAGAGATCGCTCAGGCCATGGCGGACTATCGGCGCACCCGGTTCGGCGGTTGGCCCTTCCCCGACGACGCGCCCGTCCATCCGCGCGCCGAGGGCCGCTTCGCCAAGCACGCCGACGGTCGCGTCGAACGTGTGTAGAGCGCACGCGATCTCGGCGGGCGCGCGGTCACGGTAGGTTCATGGGCGCAGTGCGCCGCTGCGACCTTCGCGGCGGGGCGCTGCGCGCCTGGTGACAGGCGGTGCAGTCGAGGTCGATGACGTCGATCGCGCGCAAGAACGGGTCGCTCCGCGCGCGCGCGTCCGCTCCCAGGATGGGAGCGCCTTCGCCCTTGACCCGACAGTTGAGCCCACCGTCGGCGCGAAGGTTGTCGCTGACCCGCTCGGGAAGGAAATAGAGTCGATCGATGCCCGACGGCACTTCGTTGGTGAGGAACTCGGCGACGTAGTGCTGGGCGCGTCGGTCTCCGCCCAGCATCACGAGAAACGATCGTCCGTCCGAACCGACGCCGCTCTCGGTGTTGAGGAAGTTCATCGGCGGCTTGCCGGGCGCCGTGCTGGGAAAGACCGCCGGCATGCGCACGACGCGGAAGCCGGCCGCCTCGAGGTCGCTCGCGGCGCGATCTTCGAGGCCGGCGCGGAGCGCCGCGGTCCGGTGAAGCTCCTCGATTTGCCGCTCGACCAGGCTCGAGTGACCTCCCGCGTCTTCGCGGAGCCATTGCGCCTGGAGCGTGGCCGCCGCACGAGAGTCGTTGACGATGATCCGCCCGTCGCGGAGCGGCAGCATCGCCATGTCGACGTGGAAGCTGCCGGGTTGCTCGACGAGGTGAACTTGCTCGGGGCGAAGCCCGAGGTCGTGCCCGATGGCCGCCACGGCCTCCTCCTCCTCGATCGTGCGCCCGAGGTCTTCCGCTAGGCGCTGCTGCGTCAGCGCGACCGTGTCGCGTCCGACGATCGCGTAGGGGGCGCCTTTGGCGTCGGTGCCGCGGAGGACGTTGCCGCCTTCGGCGTAGCTCAGGTTCTCGCGCAGCGGCCGCCCGTCTGCCACCGCCGCGACCGCAGCGTCGCGCTGGATGTCGCTCTGCCCGACCACTCCCTGGAGTCCGAGTGCGTCTTGAGGCACGCCGCGGGCGGCGCGGCCTTCCACCTGAGCTCGCTCGATGGACGCGGTCACGGAGCTCTCCGGACCGAGCCATCGCGCCGGTACGCGCACGCTCCCGTCGGTCGCGTACTCGCGGTCGTCCTCGGTCCAGGGCGAATCGGCGTCATAGCCCTCGAGCCGCACCGTCTCGAGCTCCTCGTCGGTGAGCACCTCGCGGAGCTTTTGCGCCTTGGCGGGAGGGACGGTGGCGACGACCTCGAAGCCCTCGCTCTTGGCGATCTCACGAAGGCTGCGCAGCATCGCGACGTCCATCTCGCGGCTCGGATCGACCGTCACGCTCCAGCGCCGGACCCGGTACGAGCCGTCCTCTGGCATCGTGAGCGCGGGAATCGGCGCGCCGTCGAGCGTGAGGCGGCGCTCCCGGAACGGGCGGAGCGTCGCGGCGCGCGCGTCGTGGGCGCGCGCCAAGGCGTCGTCGACCCGTCGCCGGTCGGGGGCCGGGCGCGCGAACCCGCAGTGCGGGCAGCGCGGATCGTGCGGGACGACGCCGCTCTCCCTCCGGGAGCGCTCCTCGCCGCGCGAGGGCGCGGAGGGCGCGCACGTCGCGCATGAAGCCGGCGCGGTTGCTCTCGGGCGCGGTCCTTCCCACGGGTGCATCCCCGTAGAACGAGCAAGCGACGTTCCGTACGCGGTTTACCGAGGGAACGGGGAGGCGCCGCTCCGTCGAGTGAGGACGGTCGTCCACGCAGGTGTGGCCTTCGGTCTTCGGTCGCGCCGACTCACTTCGGCGTTCCGATCGGCGCTGCTTTGCAGCCGACCAGGCCGAGGTACATGACGATGTTCTTCAGGTACTGCGCCGTCCCGGGATCCGAGCCGAGCGTGTACATGCGCTGCCAGCCGGCGTCGAAGATGAACGGGCGGTGGCCGTCGCCGGGGCGATAGGCGGCGCCGACCGCGATCGTCGGATCCCCGTCCGAGTCGCGCGCGATGACCTCGTAGATGTGTGGGCTCGGGGCCGAAGTCGCGAGGGCGTCCCCCTTGGCCTTCTGCACGAAGGCGTTCACTTGGTCGGTGATCGACGAGACGCCCTTGAAGAGGAGGTGAGGCGAGAGCGCCGAGCCCTTGATCGCGCTCGCTTGCGCGGCCGGCATCATCGATACCGAGAAGAAGCTCGGGGGCTTGGTCTTTTGCGTGAAGACCGGACCCATGCCGAAGTCGGCGGCGATCGTCGACGCGTGCGTCATGAAGCCGTCGCCGGCCGCAACCAGCATCGGGATGCACGCGCCGTTGGTGTCGCCGAGGATGTCCTTGAAGAGCGCGTCGCCGACGTGGATGTCGCTCTGGTCTTCATCCGAGCCCGAGAGGACCCAGATCTGCGTGTAATCGGCGACCGACTTCTTCTCGAACGATCCGCGCACCTGATCGGCCGTCGTGGCCGCCGGGAGGTTCTGGCAACCCCCGCCGCTCTCGGTCTTGTAGGTGCACTTTACATGCATCGCGGTTTCGAAGTGGTGGTAGTCCACCGTGGTCAGCGCGCAGGCCGAGACCACCGCGGGGAGCGCGACGCCGGAGAAGGCGCCCCCGCCGCCGCCCGACCACCAGCCGGAGCGGAAGTCGAGGATCAGGATGTCCTGCGCGCGCGAGGAGCAGCCGAGCTCGGTGGGTGGGTGATACTCGCCGTCGGGCGCGGCCGGGCCCGCGTCGCCCCGCGTCGGCTGCTCGGTGTTGGTCGCGAACGCGGAGCCGCCGCTCGGGTCGTTCCCGCCGCCGGCGCCGTTCTGTCCGGTTCCGCCGTACCCGGGGCGATCCCCGGAGCCGCAGGCCATGGAGAGGAGGAGCGGGAGGAGGGCAGCGGCAGAGCCGCGGAGGAGCGGGCGCATGGTTTCGCGCGCCAACGTGGCACGAGAGGACGTCCCGTCGCGTCTTACCGAGGTCCCACTCCGATCCGACGAGGTGTCTCGCGCTGGTGACACTCGCGTCGCTTCACGGCGGAAGCATGCGGACATCCAGCTCGAAATGGCCGCGCTCGCCGTTGAAGCCGTCGACGACGACCCAATAGGTCCCCGCAGGGAGCACCCGATCGAGGAAGCTACGCGCGGCCTCGAACCCCACGTAGCACTGGTTCGTGGCTTCGAGCCCTGGGCAGAGCGCGCCTTCGCGCACGCTCAAGATCGTCGTGTACGTAGAGCCCTGCATGTCGAAGACGACGTGCGTTTGCTGCGGGAGATCCATGCGCAGGATCACGTCACCGTTGGCGGGCGCTCCCGCCTGATCGCAACCGTTCTTCACGTCGTCGGCCGCGTTCGTGGTGTCGCCGACGAAGAAGCCCCCGCCGAGCGGGACGCTGACGACGTTGGCGCCGCAGACGTCGGAGGCCGTCACGTCGACGGGCGCGACCGTCGGACGCGCGAATGCGGTCACCGCGCCGAGGCGCCCAGTGCGATCGGAGAGCACGACGCGGTAATCGCCCACAGGGAGATTCCGCGCGCGCGCGCGGATCGGGCTCGACGCGACCGTGCACGCGAGGCTCGCGGCCGGGGTGCACGCAGCGCCGTCGAGCGAGAGTGCGCCGGTGTCGCCCGGCGGAAGGCGCGCGACGAGGAGGACGTCCGCGGGGGCCACGGTCGTGAGCGCGAGCGCCGCGTCCGGGTTTCCGGGGAAACACCCGTCGGCGATGTCGTCGTCGTGCGCGTCTAGGTTCACTCCCGACGGGACGTTCGGCGTCAACGCCGGTGCCGTGGCGCACGTCTCGTCGGCGGTGGCGGTCGTCGGAGCGCTGGTCGTTACGAGCACGCTCGCGTCGATGGCCTGCGATGCGCCGACCGTGAGCACGTAGTCGCCCGCGGGGAGGTTCCGCGCGAAGAGCGGTAGCGAGTTGTCGGCGCGGCACCGAATCTCGTCGGTGAGCGCCGTGCACGCGGCGCTTCGCAGGCTGAGCACGGGGATCGCCGCGCCGCGGAGCACGTTCACGAACGCGCGCAAGTCGGCCGCGGCGGGAAGCGTGAATCGATACGTGAGCTCTCCCGACGCGCCGGCGCACTCGGTCGGAACGTCCTTTTTCGGATCGACGAGGCTCACCGCGACGGGCGTGCCGATGGTGAGGGGCGCGGCCGTCGCGCACGTCTCGTTCGCGGCCGGCGTGGTCGGATCGAGAAAGTCGACCGCGAGCTCGAGCGGGATCTCGGACGCGGCCTTCGCGACCACCGCGTACGTGCCCGGGCTCAAGTTGCGCGCGCGCACGCGCACCGCGGACTGACCTTGTCGGCACCCGAGCTCGGTGCCCGCGGCGCCGCACGTGCTCTGCACGCCGAGGGCGACGACCACGCCGAGCGGATTCGTCAGCCAGAGATCCAGATCTTTCGGGCCACCGGCCGGGATGGTGACGTTCGCGATGACATCCTTGGCCGGGTCGGCGCACGAGAGTGTCACGTCGTCGTGCGCCGCGACTGTCGTGAGCGCGTACGTTCCGGGCGCAGTGACGGTGAGGCCGGACCCGCACGTGTCGGCCTGCGGTGTGCTGCACGGCGCCTCGTCGACCTTACCGTTGCAGTTGTCGTCCTTGGCGTTTCCGCAAATCTCGGCGCGCGTGCTGGCCACCGTCGGATCGGAGTCGTCGCAGTCGTGGCTCTTCACGCAGTGGTCGTCGGGATCTCCGTCTCCGTCGAGATCGCGCGGCGCGTGAACGCACGATTGCGTGGCCTCGACGCACGTATCCACGGTGCAAGAGTCCTGGTCCTGGCATGTCTCGGTGGGCCCGGGCGCGCACCCGACGCCCAGCACGCACCGCTCGCGACCGTTGCAGAAGACGCCATCTCCGCACTGCGAGTCGTCGGCCGTGTGTCGACAGCGACCGAGTCCGCCGTCGGCGCCGCCCGGCACCGCGTGATCGCACGTGTCGAAGGTGCAGGCGATCTTGTCGTCACACTGACCGTCGTCGATGCAGGGCGCGCCGAGCGTCGGATCGATGCGGCCGCCGTCGTCCAAGATGATGCTGCCCGCCTCGGCGCCGCCGTCCGCGGGGCCCGCGTCGACGAAGGGCTTGCGCACGAAGGGATCGGGCGAGGGGCTCGAGCAGCCGCTCACCAGCGCGGAGAGGAGCGCTGCAAACGCGGCCGCGCCGAACGGCGAGCCGGAGTGTGCGGACGAGCGGCGGGGCGGGACCACGGCGCTTCGACTCTACATGAACCGGACCGGACGGTTCTCTGGCCATGCGAAAATTGCGCGTCTCGGCCTTCGGCCCGGCTGTAGACTGCGGGGCAGTGTCGCTCGATCTGGCTCGTACGCTGGTCTTGACCGAAGTCGTCCCGTGGGGACCGGTAGCGCAAGCGCTTTACGCGTCCGTCACGCGAGGCGTGCCGTTCGTACGCGCGCTGCTCGACACCGAGGCGCTGTCGCTCGAGAAGCTCGAAGAGGAGCTCGCGCGGGCCGACGCTCCGATGGTCACCATGCTCTCGCCGGACATGACGCTCGTGGAGAAGCTTCCGCGCGGGATGTGCGGGCGTTTCTGCGCGGTGCCCACGGGCAAGGACCCCAACGGAACGGTGGAGCTCGCCCTGGCCGACGCGCGGGACGCGCACGCGCGCCGCGAGTTCGAGCATCACTTGGGCGCGACGGTGCGCGTCGTGCGTGCCCCCTTCGCCAAAATGGAGGAGGTCGTCAGCCGCCTACCGAGCGCGACGCGTCAGGAGTCGGTCGTCGAGTCGACGCTCGTCAGCGTGCGGGCGCCGGTCGGCATCGTGATCGACCCGCCGAGCGAGCGCACCAAGCCGGAGCTTCCGAGCCCGCCGGTGATGGTCGCGGCCGCGCCCCCGCGGCCGAGCTCGAACGCGGCGATCCCGCGGCCATCGCAGACCACCTCGCAACCCGTACTTCCGCTCGTGCGCAAGGCGGCCGAGCAACCCATCCCGCTCGTGCGCCGCGCCGAAGAGCAGCCGGTGCTCGAGCTCCGCGCGCCCTACAGCCAGCACGCCATGCCGAGCGCACGACCGGCGGTGGAGCTCGCCGCGGCGACGGCGATGCGCTCCGCACAGTCGCGCGACGAGATCCTGAAGCTCCTCCTCGAAGGCGCGAGCGAGGTCGCCAAGCGCGTCATCCTCCTCGCGGTGAAGAAGGAGGGTTACACCGGCCTTCTCTGCTCACCAGCGATGGGCGACGAGGCGCGCATTCGTGAGCTCCGCGTGCCCCCGGAGGGCCCGAGCATCTTCGTCAACGTCGCGACGGGCGGCACGTACTTGGGGCCCGTCTACGCGCTCCAAGCGCACAAGCCAGTGCTCGCGCTCTTGCCCGGCATCTCAGACATGGTGGCAGTGACGGCGGTGCGCCTCAAGGGTCGCCCGCTCGTCCTTCTCCTCGCCGAGGGCATGAACGCACCGGTGAAGGACGTGACGACGCTCGAGGAGCTCGCGCGCGCGGCCGGCGAAGCGTTCGCGCGCATCCTCGCCGCCCGCGGCGAGTGACGTCGCCTCACTCCGCGGTGCAGGTGCGCTCGCCGAGCACCCACGCGCTGCGGCTGCACGACACGTGGACGACTCCGTCGCGCCACGTGTACTCGAACGATTGACCGAACGGCGTCCGCTCGGCCTTGGTGAGCCCGTGCTTGTCGTCGCACTTCTTCTTGGTGCACGCCTTGGCTTCGGCCTCGGCGCGCACGGCCGAGTTGTCCGAGAGCACGTTGTCCCACGACGCGTAGGCCGCGGTGACGCAGAGAAGGACGAGGATCACCGTAGGGAGGCGGCGAGTCATGGCGCGGGGCGCTGAAAAAAACGGTTTCTCAACGCCGCCATGGACGATTATCACAGCCCGCCATGACCGCCGACTATCGCGCTGAGAAGGCCGCCTGGGAGACGCAGACCTTGGGCCCCGTCGAGAAGAAGGAGGCCCCCCGGCCCCGCATCGGCGTCCTCTCCGGTCACGCCGACGCCGCGCCGCTCTACGGGCCCGACGCGCTCGAGGACGTGTCGTTCGACCCCTCGCGCGACCTCGGATTCCCCGGGCGCCCGCCGTTCACCCGCGGCGTGCAGCCGAACATGTATCGCGGCCGCTTCTGGACCATGCGCCAGTACGCGGGCTTCGGCACGGCCGCCGAGTCCAACGAGCGGTACCACTACCTCCTGAAGCAAGGGCAGACGGGGCTCAGCGTCGCCTTCGACTTGCCGACCCAGATGGGCCGCGACTCCGACGATCCGCGCGCGCTGGGAGAGGTCGGGCGCGTGGGCGTGGCCATCGACTCGCTCGACGACATGCGGACGCTCCTCCGCGGGCTGCCGCTCGACAAGATCTCGACGTCGATGACCATCAACGCGACCGCGGCCATCCTCCTCGCGCTCTACATCGCGGTCGGCGAAGAGTCGGGTGTGCCGCGCGAGAAGCTCCGCGGCACGATCCAGAACGACATCCTCAAGGAGTACATGGCGCGCGGGACGTACATCTTTCCGCCGCGCCCCTCGATTCGTCTCATCACCGACATCTTCGCGTTCGCCGGCAAAGAAGTGCCGAAGTGGAACACGATCTCGATCAGCGGCTACCACATTCGCGAGGCCGGCTGCGACGCCGCGCAGGAGATCGCCTTCACGCTCGCCGACGGCATCGCCTACGTGAAGGCGGCCATCGACGCCGGCCTCGACGTCGACGCGTTCGGCGCGCAGCTCTCGTTCTTCTTCAACGTGCACAACAACCTCCTCGAGGAGGTCGCCAAGTTCCGCGCCGCACGGCGCATGTGGTCGACGATCATGAAGGAGCGCTTCCGCGCCAAGTCGGATCGCGCGCGCGCGCTTCGCTTCCACTGCCAGACGGCGGGGATGACGCTCACCGCGCAGCAGCCGCTCAACAACGTGGCGCGCGTCACCGTGCAGACGCTCGCCGCCGTGCTCGGTGGTTGTCAGTCGCTCCACACGAACTCGTACGACGAAGCGCTCGGGCTTCCGACGAGCGAATCGGCGACGGTGGCGCTCCGCACGCAGCAGATCGTCGCCAACGAGTCCGGCGTGGCGGACTTCGTCGACGCGCTCGGCGGCAGCTACGCCATCGAGGCGCTCACGCATCGCCTCGAGGCCGAGGCCTACAAATACATCGCGCGCATCGACGAGATGGGCGGCATGGTCGCCGCCATCGAGCAGGGCTACCCGCAGCGCGAGATCCAGAACACGGCCTACGAGTACCAACTCGAGGTCGAGTCAAAGAAGCGCATCGTCGTGGGCCAGAACGCGTTCGTTCAAGACTCGGCGCCGATGCCGGTCATGACCATCGATCCCAAGATCGAGGCCGAGCAGGTGGAGCGCGTCCGCGCCGTCCGCGCCCGGCGTGACGCAACCGCGTATGCGCGCGCGCTCGAGGTCGTGGAGCGCGCAGCCAAAGGCACCGACAACCTGACGCCAGCGATCGTCGATGCGGTGAAGGCCCACGCCACGGTCGGCGAGATCACCGCTGTCCTCCGCGACGTTTGGGGCGAGCACCAAGAGACCGTCGTCCTCTGAACGGGCCCGACCGTTCCCTTTGCACCGGTCGGTACAGTTCGTCCTCGCGCGACACCGTGTTGCCGGGTGGGGCAAGCGAGGCGGAGCACGCTAGGTCGTAAGTTGTTGAAATGCCGTTGGGGCACGCCTGGCACGGCCGGTGCTTCATAGGTCGGCATGAGCACGCACCGCATCGACGCCCTCGTTTCCGGCTCCCTCGCTGGCTTCGCGTTCGACGCTGGCTCGGCCCCCCTCGACCTCGGTCACGGTGGCTTCGACTTCCACAAGGCCGTCTCCTCGGACGTGCTTCTCGCGGAGCCGAACGAGATCGAAGTCGAGACGGTCGCGATTCGTTTCTCGCTCGCCCTCGCGGCTTGAGCTTCAGGAGGCGCGACAACGCGACGACGCGTGGGGCGCGTCAGGCGCGGGTCGCCGCGAGCCGATAGAGCTTGGCGGGGCGTGAAGCGGTGATGCGGATGCCGGGGGCCTCTTCGACGACGCCGTCCTCGAGCATGCGCTGGAAGCGGCGGCGGAAGTTCCCGGGATCGACGGCCTCGCCCGTGACGACCGCGTGAACGTGACGGAGCTCGGGGATCGAGAAGGCGCGGGGAACGAGCGAGAAGGCGATCGTCGTGTCCCAGAGGTCGCGCACGATGCGGGTCCGCGCCGCCGCGATGATGTCTTCGTGATCGAAGGCGAGGGCGAGCTTCTTCATTCGCTCGAGCGCGAACCACTCGACGCCGCCCGCGTCGCCGCCCGCGCGAACGAGGGGGACGAGGTCCGGCGGCACGAGCGCGTAGTAGGCGATCGAGATGACGCGCATGCGCGGATCGCGGCCCGGCCGTCCGAAGGCACCGAGCTGCGCCAAGAACACACGGTGCACCGAGGAGAGCCCCGTCTCCTCGGCGAGCTCGCGGACGGCCGCTGCGTCGAGGTCCTCGCCTTGGTCCTTGCCTTCGCCGACGCGCACGAACCCGCCGGGGAGGGCCCACGCGCCCTTGAACGGAGGCTCGTCGCGCTGGACGAGGAGGACCGAGAGCTCACCATCGACGATGGTGAAGACGACGATGTCGGTCGCGACGGACGGCCGCGGGTAGTCGCTCGGACGGTAAGCGGCGAGGAACTCGCGCTCGTCGTCGGGCGAAGGGCTGCGACGCTTGGGGCTCACCACGCGCGGAGATTGAAGCACGAACGGGGTGGTTTCGTCGCGGGTGCACGCGCCCGTGCGCGTCAGGGCGCGAAGAAGCCGCCCGCCGCGCCCGGCGCGATCTTTCCTTGGCTCGCCCGGAGCGCCGATTGGCTCACCATGTGGAATGCGCGCCGGAGGCCGGTCGGCGTCGCGTCTTTCTGCACGAGGATGTTCGACGCGGGAACGCCCATCCCGCGCGCGATCGCGTCGAAGTCGGAGCCGCCCA
The DNA here is from genome assembly GCA_044224815.1 of Polyangiaceae bacterium. Classification (GTDB taxonomy): domain Bacteria; phylum Myxococcota_A; class Polyangia; order Polyangiales; family Polyangiaceae; genus JADJCA01. The sequence goes on along the minus strand of JBGAJR010000006.1, from coordinate 94,897 downwards.
CCCCGACGAAGGCGAGGATGAATTGCTCGGACGCGAGCAGATCTTGGCTGAGGCGCGCGCAGTCCGCCGCGCGCCGCTGGGACCCGACATCCTCGCCGTCGGTGACCACGACGACGATGCTGCGGCACGGCGTGCCGCCGTCGCGGAGGCGCTGCGCGTACGCGACATTGGCCCCGAGCGCTTCGCACCACGTGTCGTAGAGGAGCGTCGAGCCGAAGGGCCGGTAGTTGTGGGCGTCGAGCCGGGCCGCGTCCCCGACGGGGACGAACGAGTGCACGACGACCATGTCCTGGTTGAAGGTCCAGAGGGCGAGGAGCACGGAGTCTTCCTCCTTGCTGCCGGAGAGGGCGTCGACGAGCGCGTGCTGTCCCTCGCGCACCGCCTTCTCCAGCCGAGCCGACTCGATGCTCGAAGACGCATCGATCAGGATGGTGACCAACGTGACGTCGGTGGCGACGATGTCCTCGGCCGCGCGACCGTCCGCGCCGGCCACGGCCACCTTGCCGAGGTGACCGCTCAACATGGCCGACGAGGCGGCGCTCAAGATGCCGTCGGAGGTCGCGCTCTGGAGGAGCGCGTTCAAGCTTCCGCCGTTCGAGGAGTGTGAGCTCATGATGATGTTCCTTTCTCGTTGCGTGCGGTCAAGCGATGGGGTCGTGGGTGGTGACGACGTGGATGCCGTCTTTGCGCCACTCGTCGACCGCGCGGGCGGCGATGGCGGGGAAGTCGAGCGCGGGGGGCAACGGATCGATGGGCGGGGCCGGGACCGGGCTCATCGCGTCGTCGAGCACGTAGAGCTTGTCCAAGAGCTTCGGGTCCACCGTCTTGATGTGCGCGCGCATGTCGTTGATGGTCGAGAGCACGCAGTGGGACTTGGCTTGGCCGAAGACGTAGACGCGGTCGTAGTCCATCAGCATCTTGAAGAAGCTCGTGTTGAAGCTCCCCACGACCTGCGTGCCGAGCTCGGTCACCTCCGGCGAGAGGACCGAGTAGTTCTCGGTCATGGCGTGCGTGCCCTTGGTCTCGAAGTGCGTCTGCTGACGGCGGGCCACGGCGTGGAAAATCGCGGCCTCCATCAAGGCCGGGACGAGCGCGTGCGTGAGCCCGCCCAAGAGCGTGTGGTACGGCCACACGGTGAGGACGTACTTGCCGCTCTTTTCGAGCTTCTTCGTGTACTCGAGCGCCTCACGCGGGTGCGCGATGGCGGTCCACTTTCCGGCGCGCACCTCCTCGTGGAAGATCGGCGTGAGCGGCGCGGGGTGGTTCCCGGCGGCGTCGACCCAGAACGCCGGGTGGAAGATCTGGAACACGCGGTGCGTGTCCATGGAGAAGTGGAGCGCGGTGATCTGACCGAGGTTCCGGTAGATCCACTCGATGGCGCGGCGCGTGTCGTCCACTGCGCCGGGGACGAACAGGCTCGCGCCGGGCGTGCAGAATCCCACTTGTGCGTCGATGCCGAACGCCGCGATGCGGAGCTTGTCCTTGGCCGACGGGAGAACACCGTGACGCTTGGCGTGCGCCTCGGCTTCGTCGGCGACGAGACCGGCGCGCTCCAAGTAGAGCTCTGGGACGCGCCTGGGATCGTAGAAGGTGGGGAGGGGGAGTGACTTCATGATGGTGCCTCTCTTTCTCGGTGTCGGATGACGTTGCAGGTCAGGGGGTGGTGCGTGTGAGCTCGTGAATCGTTTGAGCACCAACGATCAAGACGGCGCCGCCGGGCCCGGCGAGAAGCTCGCTCTCGGCCGTGACGAAGGCCGCCGTGTCTTCGAACACGGCGCCAGGAACGAAGCGCCCACTGTCGGCGCGCACCGCCACGAGGCCCTCGTCGCTCGCGCAGACGATGACGCCTCCCATGAGCGCTTTGGCCCGCGCTGGGCCGAAGAGCGCGCCGTCCTCCGGCGCGCCGAAGGCCTCGGCGAGGATGCGCCCGCGCGCGTCCACGAGCGCCACGAACGTGCGCGGGCAGCCGCCGATCTCCGCGTGGACGACGAAGAGCGCGTGCTCGGCGTCGAAGCGGGCGTCCACCGAGAGGAGTCGCGCCTTTCCGAGCGCTGCGAGCCCGGTGAGCGGCACTTCGCGGATGCCGGGGCGGTCGAGCGCGAACACGAAGGCGACGGCGACTTGGCCGGCCCGGTAGAGGCCCGCGCCGAGGCGCTCGCCCATGCGAATCCAGGTCTCGCCCTCGAGGATCTTTCCCTGACGGCGACCGCCGACGAAGAGCCAATCGTCCTCGGTGCGCGCGACCTCGAGCGCGTTGGCCGCGAACGCCGGCTCTCCCGCCACGGCACCGGTGACGTCGTACGCGCTATCGCCACGCGCGCGGAAGGTCGCGACCTCTGCGCGACCGTGGTGTGTCGAGACGACGTGGGTGTCGTCTCCGGCGGGGAAGACGCGCGCGTGGAGCGGGGCGCGCTCGGTCACGACCGCGCCGCTCTCGCGCACGATGACGCCCGACGCATCCCGTACGACGACACGGAGGCGACCGAGTTGAATGGCCGCGGCGAGGATGCGCCCCTCCGTGCTGAAGACCATACGGGCCGTGGCGCGACCGATCGTGCGCACCGGAGCTGGCATGGGCGCCACCACGCGGCATGCCGGGCACGCGCTTCGTGCGTGCTCGAGCCCACATCCGCTGCAACGGGTGAAGCGCGTCGTCAGTAAGGTCGACGGCAAAGCTCCGCGAGCGTCGCGATCGAAGACGCAGGCGAGGTGGTCGAGGAGCGCGTCCGAGAGCGCGTCGAGGGGCGCCGCCGACTTGGGTAGCGAGACGTCACCGCGAAAGATGCTGTGGCGCGCTTCGCCGCGCCGGAGAAACGTGGCGAAGCGCTTGTGCACGCCGCCGTACGGGTGGACGAACAGGAGACCCATGACCAGCATCACGGTGAGTGAGTAGAAATCGTGCTCGGGAGCGAACGCCGGCCGCGCCGCGAGGTCGACGCCGTAGAGGCGCGGATCGAGGAAGCGCTCGTGCGCCACCGCGCACGGGAAGCCGCCGAGCTGGAACGAATCGACGTCGATCAGCGCGGGGCCGTTCGCGCCGAGGAGGACGTTGCCATCGTTGAGATCGCCGACGACGACGCCCGTCGCATGGAGCGCCCGGAGCGCGTCGCCGATCGCGGCGATCGCCCGGACCACGCCGGCGGCGTCGAGGTGCGTCTCGCGCCAAGCGCGCTGACCGATGCGCGCGATGGGCTCAGCGTCTTGGACGAGCGGCATCGCGACGCCGATCGGCTCACCGGCCTCGTCGGTGACCACGCCGGTCGGCGCGACGACGCAGCCCGGCAAAGACGGAGCGAGGCGGGCGAGCGCGTCGACCTTGGCGAGCTTGTCTCGGCGCGCGCGGTCCGCGGCGGCATCGCCGGGCGGAACGGGGTGGAAGATCTTGATCGCCTGGTCCGCGTGCCGATAGACGCGCGCCTCGCCGCCGACGCCGAGCAGGCTGCTCGCGCGGAGATTGAGACGCTGGTTTCCCAATAGGACGCGCATGGACGCCTCCCGACGAGCAGAGCGCTCGCGGACGATGGACCTGGATTCGAACGAGAGGCCGACGCGAAGCGTCAGCCGGGGCGATGAACGAGGACGACGGTGGTGTCGTCGTGGAGTCGGCCGTGGCCTTGGCCCACGACGTTGAGCCGCTTGCCGAGCCGAGTCGGAACGTCGAATAGCGTCGTGTCGCGGGCGAGCTCACGCACGCTCGGCTGAAGGCCGCCGTTCTTCAGCTCGGCCCCCGCGAACGTGTCCCATTCCGCGAGGCCGTCGGTCGCAAGGAGGAATCGCGCCGCGCCTTCGCCTGCATAGTGCACGCGCGGCGCCGTGACCTCGCTCTTGCCGACGAGCCGATAGGCGACGTACGGCGGCGCGTTGTCCGGGCCGGCGTCGAGCACGGTGACGGCGTCGTCGACTCCGACCACGCCGTCTCCCACGCCGAAGATGAGCGCGCGCGGGCCGTCGACGGCGAGGCACAAGAACGAGAAGAGGAGGTACTCGGCGGTGACGGCCCGCACCTCCGCCCGCTCGAGGGTCATCAGGTGGGCGACGCGATCGAGCGCGTGCGTGAGCGCGTCGGTGGACTCGCGGGCGAGGTCGGGGCCGAGCGGCGCTCCACGACGGAGCTCGTTCATCACGCCGGTCGCGAGCAGCACGGCGCCGAGGCCCGCGCCGACTTCGGAGCGTCGCGCCGATCCGCATCCATCGGTCACGACCGCAACCAGGCGCTCGCCTTCCTGACGAATCGCGAAGGCGTCTTGGCAGCTCTCTCCGCGGCGCGCGTGCTCACGACCGAGGACGCGACCGGCGGCGATGCGCGGCACGCGCGCGGCGCTCACGACGTCACCTCCGCGCGGTGCGACATCATCATGACGCGCTGGGCGACGAGGGCGTCGATGAGGGCCTGCGTCGCGACGCTCGGCACGGCGCGAGTGTCCGGGCGCGCTGCGCGCGCAACCGATCTCGCGCGCTCGGTCGTGCCGGCGTCGGCGCCGGTCAGCTGGACCATGCCGGGAGGCGGCGGCTCGCCGGCCTGACCGACCAGCCCGAGTGGGCCGTCCCCCGCGACGCGACGGAACACGACCGGGCGCCCAGGGAGACTGCGCTTTCCCGAAGTCTCGGGGCCCACGAGCTTCATGGTCGCCACGCGGTCGGTCTCGCAAAGCTTGTAGACTGCACCGACCGCGTCGCGCCCCAGCGACGGCCCGCGGGGCGCGGCCACGAGCGTGCTCCCGAAGCCGTAGAGGACGCGGTCCGCGGGCCAGTCGAGGCGCGCCCGCGCCGCTTCGAGCGCCCGCGTCTCCTCGGCGTCGAGGCCGTCCTCGAAGACGAGCGTCGGTGTGATCCCGAGCGCGCGTGCGCGGTGGACTGCAGCCTCGAGGGTCGCGATCTTGTCCCCGGAGTCGAAGCGCACCGCGTCGTCGCGCGCCGGCTCGCTCGCGATCAGCCGATACGCGGCGGGGAGGCCGAGCCCCATCGCGTCGAAGGTATCGACGAGGTAGCTCACGCGGCCCGCGCGCCTATCGCGCATCGCTCGGAACGCAGCGTCGTCGTTTCCGAAGCGCTGGACGTGCTCGTGACCCATGGTGCCGACGGCGATGAGGCCGAGGGCCCGGGCTCCGAAGACGTGGCTCGTGCGAACGACGCCGGCTTCGGCCATCGCGCCGAGCGCGAGGAGGTGCGCGGAGCGCGACGTCGCGGCGCGGAGGCCTACCTCGAAGACGCGGCTCGCGTCGCCGGTGGCCGCGACGAGCGCGCGCGCGGCGTCGAGCACGCGCGCCCGGTAGCCGTTCGCGTCCACGCGCATCGCCGGGACCCGCCCGGAGACGGCGCGGACGGCATCGGCGACCAGCGCCGCGTCCTCTTCGCACGGCACCTCGGCCACCGCGGCGGCGAGGCGCGTCGGGTCCGAGCACGCGAGCGTCGCGACTTGGATCCGGTAGCTCCATTGGAGGACGAGCGGCTCGAGCCACGACACGAGCGCCGAGGGCCCGGTCAGCGTGGCGATGGGCTCGCCGGGGAGCAGCCAGCTTCCGGCAGGCGCCGCGGCGATCTCGAGCGACTCGACGCCGGCGCTCAGCGCCGCGCGCGTGGCGTCGCCGAGGCGGTACCCGTGCCGATCCAAGTAGGCCTGGTCGTCCGCGTCCGCGCCCGGAAGGAGCGTCTTCAGCGCGGCCGCGACGTCGAACGGGACGACGAAGGGCCCGCCCGTGCGGTGCATGTAGACGAACGTCTCGCGCCGCAGCGGGAAGCCCGCCTCCGCCATGGCCAGCTTGTATGCGTCCGTCTCGAGCAGCGACCGCGACATGCTCCGCACCTCTCACGGAACAATCTACGGCCGTAGAAAGAGTCGTCAAGACTCTAATAGAGTAAAAGTGACTCAAATGGTGGGAGACGCACCGCCACGCGGTCGCCCCCACCGGCCGCTCACTTCGCCTTGCCGAATTGGAAGACGACCTCGCTCTTGCGCACGAGCCCGAGCTGATCGCGCGCGATGCGCTCCACCGCCGTGGGGTCGTCACGCAGATCGCGCACCTCTGCTTTGAGGCGGCCGATGTCGCGTCGGAGCTCCGCGTTCTCCCGAGTCACGTCAGCGAGCTCTCGCTGGAGCGATCGCATGCGCGGGAGCCCTTCGTTCTGGAACACGAGCATCGGGACGGCGACCACGGCCACGCCGAGGATCGCCACCGGAAGGACGCGTTCGAGGAGGGGACCGACGCTCGCCACGATGGAGGCCTGGAGCATCGGCCAATCGATGGAAACGAGCCAAGTTTTGCGCGGGCGCTTCTTCGGCAGGAGCCGAATTGGTTGTACGCTCTCGGCTTCATGGTCGAGTACGAGCCAGTCATCGGTCTCGAGGTGCACGCGCAGCTCCTCACGCGCACCAAGGCGTTCTGCGGCTGCGCGACGACGTTCGGGGCGGCGCCCAACACGCAGACCTGCCCGACGTGCTTGGGGCTTCCCGGCGCGCTCCCGGTGCTGAACGAAGAAGCAGTGCGCCTGGCGGTGCGGACGGCGCTCGCGCTCGGCTGCGCGATCAAGCCCGTGAGCCGCTTCGCGCGGAAGAACTACTTCTATCCGGACTTGCCCAAGGGCTACCAGATCAGCCAGTTCGACGAGCCGTTCAGCGAGCGCGGCCACCTCGCCGTCGACTTGCCCGGCGCGGACGCGCCGAAGGCGATCGGCATTACGCGCGTCCACATGGAGGAGGACGCCGGCAAGAACGTCCACGATCGCGGCGACGAGTCGATCGTCGATCTCAATCGTTCGGGCGTCCCCCTCGTGGAGATCGTGGGCGAGCCCGACATCCGAAGCGCGGCCGAGGCTGCCGAATACCTGCGCGCGCTGCGCGACGTGCTGGTCTTCCTCGGCGTCAACGACGGCAACCTCGAAGAGGGCTCGTTCCGCTGCGACGCCAACGTGTCGATTCGCCCCAAGGGCGAAGCCAAGCTCGGGACGCGCGTCGAGCTCAAGAACATCAACTCGTTTCGGTTCGTGGAGAAGGCCATCGACTACGAGGTCCGTCGCCAGGAGGCGGTGCTCGCCTCCGGCGGCCGCATCGTGCAAGAGACCCGCGGCTGGGACGAGAAGGACGGAAAGACGTTCTCGCTTCGCTCGAAGGAGACGGCGCAGGACTACCGCTACTTCCCCGAGCCGGATCTCCGACCGCTCGTCTTGGACGACGCCTTCGTCGCCAAGGTGCGCGCCGAGATGCCGGAGCTCCCGCGCGACAAACGCGATCGCTTCGTCTCCGAGATGGGACTCTCAGCGGCCGCGGCTTCCGTTCTCACCGGGCACCCGCGCATCGCGGCGTTCTTCGAAGAGGCGGCGACCTTGCACGGCGATCCGCTCAAGGTCGCCAACTTCGTTCAGACCGAAGTGCTGCGTGACGTGACGACGCGCGGCCTCACGGCCGAGCTCCCGGTGTCGGCGCGCCAGGTGACCGAGCTCTTGAAGCTCGTCGACGCGGGGCGCATCAGCGGCAAGCAGGCCAAGGACGTGTACGCGAAGATCGTACGGACCGATCGGATGCCGTCGGCCGTGGTCGACGAGCTCGGCATGGCGCAGGTCTCGGACGCCGGCGCGATCGAGGCCATCGTGCGCCGCATCGTCGACGCCAACCCCAAGCAGGCCGAGACCGTGCGCGCCGGCAAGACGTCGGTGCTCGGCTACTTCGTCGGGCTCGTCATGAAGGAGACGAAGGGGAGCGCCAATCCCGCGATCGTCAACGAGGTGCTAAAGAAGGTGTTGGGGCTTCCGTCATGACCTCACCGCTCACCGAAGCCGGGGAAATTCCCTGCCAAGGCGCGCGCGCACCCGGCCGCGTGCTCATCGTCGACGACAACGCCGACCTCGTCTCGACGCTCGCGGGCGTGCTCGCTCCACACGGCGTCGAGGTCCGCACCGCCGCCCGCGGCGACGAGGCGCTCGCGCTCGCCAAGGCGCACGGCTTCGAGGTGGCCCTCGTGGACGTGAAGCTGCCCGACACGAGCGGCACGGATCTCATCGTGCCGTTGCGCGAGGCAGGCGGCGGCGAGGTCGTGCTCATCACCGGGAGCGCGTCGGTCGATGCGGCCCTCTCGGCGCTCAAGCATGGCGCGTTCGCGTTCGTGCTCAAGTCGTTCCGACCCGAGGAGCTCGTCTCCACGGTGAAGCAGGCCGTCACCAAGGTGCGGTTGAAGCGTTCGCGCGAAGAGCTCATGCGGCAGTACCGCGCGCTCGCCGAGCTCACCGACGTGCTCGTGGTCGCCCTCGACGAAGCGAACCAGGTTGTGCTCTTCAACCGTAAGGCCGCCGAGATGGTGGACGTGGCGGCCGAGGACGCGCGCGGCAAGGTCTTCCTCGAGGCGTGGATCCCCGAGAGCGAGCGCGGCCGCCTCGAGGCGGCGGTCACCGAGGCGCGTCACGGTACCAAGACGCGCGAGGTCGAGACGTCGTTCGCCGACCTCGCGAGCGGGAAGGCGGGCCGCCGCATCCGCTGGCACTTTTCTCCCGCGCGCGAGAGCGGCGGGCATTCGCACGAGATCATCTTCGGCATCGGCATCGACGTGACCGAGAAGCGCGCGCTCGAGAAGCGCGCCGCCGACGCCGAGGCGTTGAGCGCGATGGGTGGGCTCGCGCTCAACCTCGCGCACGAGATCCGCAACCCGCTCAACGCGGCGGTCCTGCAGCTTCACTTGTTGAAGCGCGACATCGACAAGGCCGGCATCGAAGGCGATCGACGCGCCACGATGCAGCGCCGCGTCGACGTGGTGGAGAGCGAAATCGGTCGACTGAGCCGCCTCCTCACCGAGTTCCTCGAGCTCGCGCGTCCGCGCCAAATCGCCCGCGAGCCGGTGCACATCGGGCACCTCCTCGACGAAGTGCTCGAGCTCGAGCGCGGCGCCGCGGAGGAGCGCGCGATCAAGGTCGTCAAAGACATCGCGCCCGATGCCGGCGCGGCGCTCGGCGACGTGGAGAAGCTGAAGCAGGTCGTGCTCAACCTCGTCGTCAACGCGATGGAGGCGATGAAGGAGGGCGGCACGCTCACCGGGCGTGCGTTCTCCGAAGGCAGCCACGTCACGGTCGAAATCGGGGACACCGGCCCGGGCATCGACCACGACGTGCTCGCCAACGTCTTCGACCCGTTCTTCACGACCAAAGAGGCGGGGACCGGCCTCGGCCTCTCCATCGTTCGCAAGATCGTCGATCAGCACGGGGGCACCGTGATCATCGACAGCCAGCGCGGCGAGGGCACCCGCGTGCGCGTGCGTCTTCCCGTCGGTCGCTGACCGACGGCGAAGGCTCAGGGCGCAGCGTCTCCGGCGTCTCCTCCGTCCTCCGCTGGGCGAACCCGCACGCTCCCGCGCGATCCGGTGAACGCCGGCGAGCCGGCCTCCACGTACGTCGCCATCGCGCGCGATACGCGATCACGCGCCTCGCGCCGCGCGCCGACGAGGGACTCGGCCTCCTCGCCGAGCTCGTGGCGCAAGATGGCGTCGCTCAGATTGAGCCAAGCGTCCGCGAGCTCGCGTCGCCCCTTCGGGCGCTCGTCGCACAAGAGTGGGCGCGGCGAGGGGAGGGAGGGGCAATACGCGTCGCGGCACGCGTCGACGATGCGCCGGTACCGATCGCCCGGCGAGGCGGAGCCCTTGGCCTGGGCCATGGCGACGTTGCACTCGGGCGCTCGGTAGAGCGGAGCGCACACGACGATCACGTCGCTGTCGGGCTCGGGCTCGGCCTGGTCTTCCGCCCCGCCGCGCGCGCGCGCGAGCCAGCGCGCCTCGAGGCGCTCACCTTCGGCGCGGACCGCAGAGCGGCACGCCTCCACGGCGTCGTGGGTCTTGCGATCACGAAGCGCCCACCCGGCGAGCGCGACGGCGGCCGCGACGCCGATGAGGATCGACGGGGCGCGACCGTGCTTCACGACCGAGGACGAATCAGCTGCGGCCCGGCGGCTTCAGGGGGAGGGCAGACGTCGAGATCGGCGCCGGGGGCACCTTCGCGTCGCTCTTGCCGCCGCCTTCGACCGTGGTCTCGAGCATGAGGAGGGCGTTCACGACGCGCTCCATCCCGTGCTCCACCGCCGCTTCCTTCTGGAAGATGCCGTGGATCTTCACGAGGCGGAGGCTCGTCGTCTTGCCGAAATCCATCTCGCGCTCGAGGAAGGCCTCGAAGGTCGCGAAGCCGCGCGGCTCGTAGAGCCGCTTGGCTTGGATCTCCTTCAGGATGCCGCCGATGTCCCAGAACGTCTTGTTGAGGTTCTTCCGCAGGCCGCGGATTTGGGTCATCGCCGTGTGGAGCTCGGCGATCTTCGCCTTGCGCTCCTCGGCATCGTTGGGCGTGCGGATGGTCGCTCGGGCGCTGCCCGGGAGCGGCGGCTCCGCCGCGCGGGCGCGGGCTTCGGCGGCGTGCTTGGCCGCGTGACGCATGGCCCAGGGGGCCGCGCCGCGCAGGCCGAGCTTTCGCTTGGCACCATCGTCCTTTTTGGCGACGGGCGCGGGGGCGGCCGCAGCCGCTCCCTTCGCCTTCGGCGCGTCTTTCCCCTTCGGGGATTCCTTGACCGGCTTCTTCGTCGCTTTTTTGGTGGTCGCCATCTTAGAAAGCTCAGGGCTTACAAGCCTTGCGGCGTTTAGCAGAGTCTTCGTCCCGGCGTCTACCGAGAATGCGAGCGCGGGGCCAATCTCCTCTCGTATAGAGTGGCGACGTGGCCATCTTCACCGCCGTCTCCGACGAGGAAGTGCGCACGTTTCTCGTGCCCTACGGGCTCTCGCTCCATTCGCTCGAGGGAATTCCGGCCGGGAGCGTGAACTCGAACTTTCGTCTCCTCGTGGAGGGATCGGACGGGGCCGCGCGTCCCGTTTTTCTCCGGATCTACGAAGAGCAGGGCCGGGAGGGAGCCGAACGGGAGGCCGGGCTCCTCGCGACCCTCGCCGCTGCGGAAGTGCCGACCCCCGCGCCCATTCCGGACCGTGCCGGGCGTGCCATCGGCACGTTGCGGCACAAACCGGCCGCCCTCTTCCCTTGGCGAGCCGGAGGGATGCGCTGCCAGGCCTCCGTCTCGCCGGCCGACGTGTCGGCGCTCGGGGCCGCCCTCGCACGGCTCCACGTGACCGGGGCCGGGGCTCAGGGCTTCGGGCCGGGACGCTTCCGGCGCACGGATCTCGAGGTGCGCCTCGCCGCCATCGAGGGCGCCGCGGACGCGACGTTCCGCCCGCTCGCTTCGCCCCTTCGCGCCGCGCTCGCGACGGTCGACGACGCGCGCGACCGCGCCCTCCCGAGCGGCCTCGTGCACGGCGACCTCTTTCGCGACAACGTGCTCTTCGACGAAGCGGGGCGCCTCGTTGCCTTGCTCGACTTCGAGAGCGCCTTCGAGGGCACGTTCGCGTTCGATCTCGCGGTGTGCGTTCTCTCGTGGACCTTCGGCGACGATCTCGATCTCGCCCTCGGTCGCGCCATGGTGCGCGGCTACGAATCAATCCGTGTACTGTCGCCCGTCGAGCGTCGCGGCTTCTACGAAGAGGCGCGCTTCGCCGCGCTCCGCTTCACCATCACCCGGATCACCGACTACGCCATGCGCGCCGGCCACGGCCCGCGCGTCATGAAGGACTACCGCCGATTCCAAGCGCGCTTCGATGCGCTCACCGCGCTCGGCCCCGTCGCGCTGGCGCGCGCTCTCTTCGAGGACTGATCCATGCGCGTTCATCTCGTCGACGGCACCTTCGAGCTTTACCGCGCCCACTATTCGCCGCGCCCCGGTCGCCTCGCGCCCGACGGTCGCGACGTGAAGGCCACGCTCGGGCTCGTCGGGCAAATGCTGACGCTCCTCGCGGACGCCAAAGAGGCGCCGACCCACGTCGCCGTGGTCTTCGACAATCCCATCCGGTCGTTTCGCAACGATCTCTTCGATGGCTACAAGGGTGACGAGGGCGTGCCGCCAGCCTTGCGCGCGCAGTTCGATCTCGTGGAGGAGGCGGTACGCGCGCTGGGCCTGGCCGTGTGGTCGATGAAGGACCACGAGGCCGACGACGGCATCGCGACCGGCGCGGTCACGCTCGCGCCCGTCGCCGATCAGATCCGCATCCTGAGCCCCGACAAGGACCTCATGCAATGCGTGGAAGATGCACGTATCGTGACGGTCGACCGGATTCGAAACCGCGAGTTCGACGAGGCCGGCGTTCGCGAGACATGGGGCGTCGCGCCGAAGCAGATCCCCGATTTGCTCGCGCTGACGGGTGACGACGCGGACGGCATCCCGGGCGTGCCAGGGCTCGGCAAGAAGACGGCGGCGGCGCTCGTGTCTGCGTTCGGCAGCGTGGAGGCGATCCCCGCCGATCCCGCGAAGTGGCCGAAGTCGGTGCGGGGCGCAGAGCGCCTGGCCGCGAGCTTGGCCGAGGCTCGCGACGTCGTTCCGCTCTACAAGCGCCTCGCGACGCTCGTCACCGACGCTCCCGTCGACGCGAGGCTCGAGGCCATCGCCGTCGGCGCCGTCGGCGGGGGGGCGTTCACCGCGTTCTGCGAGCGGCTCGGCGCGCCACGGCTCGCCGCGCTGGCCACGCGCGGAGGCGCCGGAGCCTGAGCCGTGCGCCCGGAAGTGGCCCGACGGCGCTCGAGATCTGGTAAACCGGCGCGATGCGCCGACGCTCTTACGCCCTCCTCGTTTGGTTCGCTCCCGCCGTTTTCGCGCCCTACGCCATGGCCGCTTGCGGCAGTGATTCTTCGACGCCCGCCGCCGCAGAGGATGCGGGCGGTGACGCGACGACCGACGCCGGTGGAGGCGCGGACACGGGGACCGACGTGGCAACGTCCGACGGCGGCGGACAAACTGACTCGGCGGTCACGGACGCCGGGACCGACGCCGCGGGCGACGCGGCCGACGCGAGCGACGCGGCGATGCCGTGCAGCTTGGATGGTGGCCCGCTGAACGGCCTCACCTGCGACGGAAAGTGCGTCGACGTCGCGGCCGACCCCAACCATTGCGGATCGTGCGAGACCAAGTGCAACCCGGGCTTCATTTGCTCGAGCGGTTGCGTGGACGTCGCGGGGTCGCTCTCGGGGCTTCGCTGGGAGCTCCCGTGCCTCAGCTCTTTGAACGCCCAGGTGTGCGTCACCAAGACGACCCAGACTCAAGTTGCGACGCTGAGCGGCGTGACCGGTGTGTTCTACAACGTCACGCTCCACTTCCGCGGCATCGTCGAGCAGAAGACGTACACGGGTGGCGGGGCTCCGGACGGCGGCCTCGCCGACGGCGGCACGAACGCCGGGTTCTACCTCGTGGGTGCGACGCCCGCCGTCGACGACTGGAACGTGTACAAGCTCGAGGTCTCGGAGCCCGCCTACACGGCGTTCCTCAACAACGGCACCTCCGGCCACTACTACGTCGATGCGCTCGACTACACGGTGACGGTTCGCATGAAGGCGGGCGCGAGCGTGACCCTCACCGCGAACCCGTCGGACAACGGACCGTACGAGATCAAGAACATGGACATCGTCGATGGCGGCGCCATCGTGGTCCCGGGCATCGCGCCGGCCCCCGCGGCGTTCGACGGTCAGTTCGTTCAGATGGACGTCACGTCCGTCACCGTCGCGCCCTGACGGGCGTGACGTTCAGGACGCGTCGGTCGCCGTCCCACCGCCGTACGCGGGGGTGACGTCGCCGGCGCTCGCCGGAAGCCAGAGCGCGCTCCGCTGCGACTCGAGCCGCGTCTTCATGTCGGAGAGCGAGCGGCCCTCCTCGTCGATGGCCGCGCGTGTCGCGGCTTCGTCCATCGAGGTCGCGGTCCGCGCTTCGCGCGCGGCTTCGAGCACCTCGAGGATCTCGCGGTGGAGCTCCTCGCTCGCGCTCACGACCCACGCGTCGAGGCTCTTGGCGAAGTCGTCGATCATCTCGTCGAGCTTGGGCGCCACGCGCGCCGCCGCGGTGCGGAGGAGCTCGGGCGCCATCTCCTTCACGCGCTTTCGGTACTCCGCTTGGACGCGCTCGCGAACGATCAGCGCGAGGACTGGCGCCGCGACCAAGAGGAGCACCCCGAGGAGCGCGTTCGCGAAGAGCGTTCCGATGCCGGCCGTGACGAGCGTCACGATGCCCATTTCGTACCGGAAGGTGTCGATCTTGATGTCGAGCGGCTTGGGCGACGTGTCACCGAGCGCCGCGGCGACGCGGCCGCTCGCGTCGCGCGCGTCCTGGCGGACGAGCGCGATGGTCTTCTCGGCGAGGGCCTCGAGTGACGCGCCGAGCTCCTTGGCTTCGGACTCGGCCCACTTGCGGAACGTGTCTTCGAGGAAGGCGGGCAGGAACTCCTTCAGGTCTTCGCTCTTGGCGTCGTCGATGACGGCTGGGAGCTTGGCGACGACCTCGTCGACGAAGCGCTCCAGATCCTTGCGGGCGCCGGTCTTGATGCTGGCGACCTCTTCGCGAATGGTCGCGCGGCGCTCTTCGACCGTGTGTGCCTTGTCGCGCAGGTCTTGGGTGAGCGACGCGATGCGGCGATCGAGATCTTCGGCGCGCATCGTGACCGAGCGGAGGCGCGCGTCGAGCCCGCGCTCGAGCATCGATACGACGCCGAGGCCGCTGCCGAGCGTGTTGTCGAGGAGGATGCGTCCGCGTTCTTCGGCGAGGAAGCGCGTCAGGTGCTGGACGAGCTCAGGCATCCCGCTCTCGGGGGCGCGCCCCTCGAGCGCGGCCTCCGCGCTCACCGGGAAGACGACCGGGTTCTTCACCAGGCGCGCGAGCTGGTCTTTGGCGTAGGTGAAGGCTTCCTTGCGCTCGGCATCCGACAAGATGTCCCACTTGGTGATGACGAAGACGATCTTGTCGCGGGATGCCTTGAGGAGCTTCTCCTCCAGGAACTGGCGCTCGCTCTCCTTGAGGATCTGACCGGCGTCGAGGAGGAAGAGCACCGCGTCGGCGCGCGGGATGTAGCTGTAGGTGATGTCCGCGCGCTGGAGCGAGAGGTCGTTCACGCCTGGCGTGTCGACGAGGAGGATGCGCTCCTTCAAGAGCTCGGCGGGGACGAAGATGTCGAGGTGATCGACGCGCTCGGCGTTGGCTCCACCGCCGACGGCGAACGAACGGACCGCGTCGAACGCGAGGCTCTCTTCGGAGCCGCCCTCGAAGACGACCTTCGCGCTCGGCGACGCGCCGTAGCGAATGTGATGGATGGTGGCCGTGGTGGGGGTCACGCCGGTGGGGAGAAACGGCCCGCCGACGAGCGCGTTCACGAAGGTGGTCTTGCCGTGGTTGAACTCGCCCACCACGACGAGGTGGAAGCGGTCCTCGTCGAGCTTGTTCACGAGCTCGCGGCGCGTCTTGTCGGCGAGTGACCGGGCGCCGATCGCCTTGGCGAAGTCGGCGAGCGACTCGATCGACTTCTGCACGGCGCTCTTCTTCTCGTGGAAGCGGGCGAGCGCGCTGGTGGCTTCGGTGTCCGGGGTCGAGGGTGTCGATTCCATCGCGTTCAGTCTTCCCACTTGAGGAGCGCGGAGACGCGCTCGTCCACTTCCGCCATCGTCAGGCCACCCTGGCCGAGACCCGTGCTCTCGCGGAAGAGAGCGCTCTCGGAGAAGGCGCGCATCGCGAGGACGCGCTTGGGCAGCCACGGATGCGTGGCGAAGACCTCCATGTAGCGGCCCACGTTCTCTTTGTTCTCTTGATGCTGCTCGAGGAACGCTTCGATGTTGAACTCCTCGTAGAGGCGCTTCGAGCCGAGCGCGAGCTTGGTGAGGGCGCGCGCCGCGATGGGCTCGCTGCGCCCGCAGAGCATGCCGGCGCGGTCGCACGTGATCTCGGCGCGCCGCGACCAAGCGCGGAGCGCGAGGACCGCGGGGTAGAACGCCCACTGCGCCACCACGCCCACGACCTGGGTCAGGATGTGGAGCGTCGTCAGGTAGACGACGTGCCGGTTGTGCACGTGACCGCACTCGTGACCGAGGACGCTCAAGAGCTCTTCGTCCGTGAAGTGATCCACCAGCGCCGAGTGCACCATGATGAAGGCGTCTTCGTCGGTGCCGTACGTGGCCGCGTTCAGGCTCGGGTTGTTGACGATGTAGACCGCAGGAGCCGGGATATCGAGCGTCTTGGCGCACGTCGTCACCAAGCTCTGGAGGCGCGGAAACTGCCGCTCCGAGACCCGGACGGCCCCGCCCAAGAGCTGACTCTTGTAGACGCGGCCATACGTGCGGAGCGCCGCTTCTACGGCCAGCTCGACCGGCCGCATGCGCTCGAACTGCTCGCGCATGGTGTGGTCGGAGGCGTACGCGTAGTCGCGCCGCGCCGCGCCCGTGCGGCGCGCGGCGCCTTCTTCGCGCCTCTTTTGGACGAAGCTTGCAAAATCGAGGTCCGGCGTAATGGCCATCGTTCTCTCGAGGGTACGGTCCAGGGTCTTCGAAGACAACCGCACCCCATCCGGTCTTATTCCGTGCGCAGACCGCCCGACACCCACCGCTCGCGCCGTTCGGGCTTGTCGAGCACACCGGACGCCAGGAAGAACGAGCCACCCGCCAAGACCGCCGCCGCGCCGATCGCGCTCCACGTGAGCCAAGGTGAGCTCGCGCTCTTGGACGGAGGCGGCGCAGCGGGGACCGCGGCGAGCGCGGCGGGCGGCGCCCCGAACGGCGCGGGCGTGCCGCAGCGCGCGCCGCGGCACTGCGCGATCGCGTGCGCGGGCTCGACGACGACGAAGTAGCGCGGGCAGGTGACGCCCGACGCGTCGAGGCCGCCGCTCCGGAGCTTCACGGCGCGGAGATCGCCTTCGGAGCACGGCGGGGGCGTGAAGCTCGGCAGCGTGAGCACGTCGTCGGCGGGCGTCATCCACGACGCGAGCTTGATCTCGCCGGCCTGCTCGATGACGACCGCGTGCTCACCCGCGGCGAGCGAGACGCTTCCGGAGGTGATCCGAACGCCGTCGATCGTGAGCACGTCTCCGTCGCCGTGCGGCCACGCGATGCGCACGGCGCGTCGTTCGGGGGCCGTCACGCTCGTCTCGCCGACACCCGCGACGCGCCCGCCATCGAGCGCCGCGGCGCTCTGCCACGCGCGCGCAGCCTTCGCGTCGTCTTTGGGCTCGATGCGCGCGTAGCGGGCGGCCCACACGCGCAAGACTTCGGCGCGCAAGAACGCCGCCGCCGGGATCTCCGGGTGTCCGATCAATCGGGCGTCCGCGCGCGAGAGCGCCGCTTCGACCGCGGCGACGTCGAGGGCCGCGAGCGCGTCACGCGCCGCCGCGAGATCGGTCTCGGTCGCGTCGAGCCACGCGTTGTCGGCGGGCGGGAGGCCGCGCGGCGTCGGCGCGGGGCGCACCAACG
Source organism: Polyangiaceae bacterium (assembly GCA_044224815.1). Classification (GTDB taxonomy): domain Bacteria; phylum Myxococcota_A; class Polyangia; order Polyangiales; family Polyangiaceae; genus JADJCA01. Next base: position 77,629 of record JBGAJR010000006.1, on the reverse strand, counting down.
ACGCGCCCCTTGGTTTTGCCCATCGCGCGAGCCGCGCCTCTTCGGCGGCCGTCGCCGCGCGCGGTGTCGCGTCGTGCTCGGCCGACGCCGGCTCGGCGATCCACACGTACGGCGCGACGTCCATCAGCGCTTCTTGGTGGCGGCCTTCTTCGCGCCCGCCTTCTTGGCGAGGGGCTTGGCCGCTGCTTTCTTCGCGGCGGGCTTCTTCGCCGCCTTCGGTGCGGGGACCTTCGCGGCCGGCGCCGGCGCCTTGCCGCCCTTGAGCTCGGCGAGTGCGGCGAGGACCGCGTCGGCGTGACCGTCGACCTTCACGTTCGGGAACGCACGCGCGACCTTGCCTCCGGGATCGAGGATGAACGTGCTGCGGATCGTGCCGAGCACCTTCTTCCCGTACATCGTCTTTTCGCCGTAAGCGCCGAACGCCTTGTGCACCTTCAAGTCCGCGTCGGAGAGGAGCGGGAAGTTGAGGGCGTACTTGTCGCGGAACTTCTCGTGGCTCGCCACGGAGTCCTTGGAGATGCCGAGCACGATCGCGCCGGCCTTCGACCAAGCGGCGCGCGTGGCCGCGAACGCCTGCGCCTCGCGCGTGCATCCGGGCGTCTGATCCTTCGGGTAGAAGTAGACGACGACGAATTGGTTCGGAAAGCTCTTCGGACCGATCGACTTTCCGGAATCGCTCGGGAGCTCGAAGCTCGGGGCCTTGTCACCAGCGCTCAACATGGCGACATGCTCGCGCCGCAGCGCGCGGTCCTCAAGCGCGAAAGCCCAGATTGATGCAGAATCGCGGGGCGCGAGAGCGACCATGTCGGAGCGAGCCCGTATCGAGCAGTTGTCCCGCATCTTCGGAGCGAGCCCGCTCGCGTCGCGCGCGGAGCTCGGCATCGGTGACGACGCGGCCGTGCTCGCGCCCCCGCCCGGACGACGACTCGTCGTTTCGGTCGACGAGCAGGTCGAGGGAACGCATTTTCGGCGGGACCTCGTGACCTATTCCGACATCGGTTACCGCGCGACGATGGCGGCGGCGAGCGATCTCGCTGCCATGGGGGCCGAGCCGTACGCCGCGGTGGCCGCGCTGGTCGTCCCGGACGACGTCGACGACGCCGCGCTCGTGGCAGTCGCACGCGGCCAAGCCGAAGCCGCCGCGCGCGTGGGATTCCCGGTGGTGGGCGGCAACCTCGCGCGCGGCTCGGCGCTCTCGATCGCGACGACGGTGCTCGGGCTCGCCGACGTGCCGCTTCTCCGCGCCGGCGCGCGCCCCGGCGACGGCGTGTTCGTCAGCGGCGCGCTGGGGCTCGCGCACCTCGGCTTCGTCGCGATCTCCCGCGGCGTCCGCGACGAGGTCATGGCGAGCGCGCGCGCGGCGTGGACGAGGCCCGACGCGCGCATTGCGGATGGGCTTCGCGTGCGCGGCTGGGCACACGCCGCGATCGACGTGTCCGACGGCCTCGCCAAGGACGCCGGCGCCATCGCCGATGCGAGCGGTGTCACCATCGTGCTCGAGCGCGCGCTCCTCGCGGCCCACGCCGAGGCCAGCGGAGCCGCAGCGGCCGCGCGTGCGCTTGGCGCGGACGTGGAGGATGCGATGTTGCGCGGCGGCGAGGACTACGCGCTCGTCGTGACGGCGCCCGAGGGGGAGCCGATCGCGGGCTTCGCGCGGATCGGCACGGTTCGGGTCGGGCCGTCGGTCGTCGTTTTGCGCGATGCCGTGCGCGGCGAGGTGGAGGTCACCGGTGGCTTCGATCACTTCGCGCCGCGCGCGGCACCGCGTTGATTCGTGGCGTGAAGGCGGTCGTTCACGGTAGGCTCCTCCCGCCGGGCGCCCTCGGGCGCCGTGACCTCAGGAAAGGCTCTCTCGCATGAACCGTCACCACGTCATCGTCGCTGCGAACCTCTCGGCGCTCGCGATCCTCCTCGGCTGCCAGGCTTGCAAGAAGGAGCAGCCGGTCGTGGTGGTGGTGGATTCGGGCCCGCCGCCGCCCGTCGTCGACGCGGCTCCCGCCGAGATCGCGCCGCTCGACACGCTCGACGCGGGTGACGATGGTGACGCCAACGACGCGGCCAAGAAGCCCACCGGCCCTGGTCTCACGACGAGCCAGCTCCGCGCGAAGCAGTGCTGCAACGCGCTCCGCAATCAGGCCAAGGCGCTCGGCGCTTCGCCCGAGGCCGCGCAGCTCCAAGGGCTCGCCGGCATGTGCGACACGATTGCGATGAACCTCGGTCCGAACAAGGGCGGCAACGCGCCCGAGCTCGAGCCGATCCGCCAGCTCCTGAAGGGCAAGGCGACGCTGCCGCCGCTCTGCTCGGGTCTCTGATAGCGCGCGTAGGGCAGGCAGGGCCCGCCCTCAGCGCGCCAGACGCTCCGGCGGCCTAAACTCCGCGGGAGCGTCACCGAGGCCCGCTCGCACGACACGCTTCCAGCGCTCGTTGCCCGCGAAGATCGCGACCCGGCGGGCGATCTCGGATCGCTCGCGCACGCGCTCGGCGACGCGCACGATGGGGCGGATCGCCGGGAGCGCGTAGCGCGAGAGGTCGTCGGGAAGGGCCACGCCGTCGGCGAGCTCGTCGCCCACGAAGCCCCGCGACAATCCCTGTACGAAGCGACGATAGCCGCGGAGGAAGATCGCTTCGGCGCGGCTCTTCGGATCCCCGAGCCCTGACGAGAAGAGGGCGGCCACGAGCGCGCGCGCGTCCTCGTCGGGCGGCCCTTGCAGCGCGGCGATGATGTCGCCCAGGCGGCGGCCTTCGCGCTCGGTGGAGAACAAGAGCTCGTGATCGAGCCCCATCAGGTGCGACGCGTAGCGCCACAGCTGAATGTAGCCGTGAACCTCGTCGTCGCTCAGCCGGAACCCGAGCTGACGGAGGCCGTCGATCATCGCGACCGAGAAGACGAGCGCGGTGCCGAGCATGTCGTGCTGGTTCACGGGCTCGCCCCACGCGTCGCTGCGCCACTTGCCCGAACGGCGAACGAGACGCCGCACCTGCGCATGCATCAGCCGGACCTTCACGGTGATCGCAAAGCCCTCGCCGTCGCGCCGCAGGCTTCGCGGTCGAGCTACCTCGTGGACGTAGCGTCCCGTCTCCGCGAGCCTTCGCCCCGCGTTGTCGGTCAGGCGCCCCGAGAGGACGAGCGGCTTGTTCCCGCCGGGCGCCGCGTACGCGATGACGAGCGAGCGGAAGCCGAGCACCATCGCGCCGAGGGGGCCGCTCCGGAGGAGGAGCTCGCCGCCGCGATCGACGACCTCCCAATCGACCCATGCCGGCACGCGATCGAGGCTGGCAAAAAGCGCGCGGAGCGCCGGAGGTGCATCGGTCACGCGATCGATGCCGTCGGCGATGGCGCGCGAGACGAGCTCGAAGCCGCGGCCGGCCGGGAGCTCGGCGAACGCGTCGACGCAGGCGTCGGCGAGCGGATCGCAAACGTTGAGGAAGGCAGCGACGCGATCGGCTTGGTCTCCGAAGCGCGCGCGTGCCGCGTGGAGCCGCTCGACTCGCGTCGGATGCATCACCTTAAGACGCTAACGGCCCTCACGCAGGTGTCCAATCTTCCGTAGCGGTGAGCGAAAATAGGCCGCGAAAAGCGGGATCGCGATGCGACGCCACGGACGACCGCCCCCCCGAAGAGGGCGGCCGTCCACGCGATCCGACTCAGAAGAAGCCTGACGCGAAGGCGTTCGGATCCTCCGGATCGGGGAGGAACGTCTTCGACATCACGTCGTCGGGTGCGGTGTTGTCGGCGGTGTGGTTTTGGACGAGGTCCTTCACGTAGTCGGTGAAGAGGAGCCCGCCTGCATCCGGTGGGCCGGTGTCGGGGGCGATCCCGTCGGGTTTCGTGCCCCCGTCGTCGCCTCCACCTCCGCCGTCGCCGCCTCCGCCGCCGCTGTCCGCCCCAGGCACGGGCGTGGCAGCGACGTCGTCGTCTCCGCAACCGACGAGCGCGCCGCCGAAGATCGCGAGCGACGCCGTCACCACGAGCACGATGGTTCGCTTCATGGGTGCCTCCTCACGTCGCGCCCGGGATGGGGCTCTTCAGGTAGGGGAACGCGGCGTCGAACTGGGTGTGGCTCTGGAGCACGGCGTCGTGGAGCGGCACGTGGCCCGCGCCCGCGGCGGCGTGCGGGAGGAGCCGGCCCATCATCACGCGGAGCGCGATGTCGACCGTGTCGTCGCCGGGGCGCCGACCGTTGGGGAAGCCCGCCGGATCGCATCCGGAGAGGCCCGTGTTGAGCGTGGGCACGTTGTTCGGATTCGCCGGATCGTTCGGCGTGAAGCAGCCCAGCGCACCCATGTCGTTCTGGCTCGCGTTCAACGTGATGGGGAGCGCCGTGTTGAGCCGCAGGTACTCGGCCGTCGAGCCGTTGGCGTTCACGCCGGTCACGCCGGTCAAGAAGGCCGCGACCAGATCGGCGCGCGGGAACGCCGTCGGCGCCGGCGCGTTGGCGACGCCGTAGACGACCTCGATGATCTTCGCGAGCGTCGGGTTGGTCACGTAGTCCGCGAACTGCGCGTCGTCCTTCGGCTCGCTGGAGTTCCAGCGGTCCTTGTCCTTGAGGCCGATGACGACCTCGTTGACCAGCGGGCTCCCGAGGCGCGACACCTGCGCCCACGCGCCGCCTTCCTTGGCCGGCGTCGCGTAGGTTGCCTGCGGGTTGATGACGCGCGCTTGCCGTACGCTCGACGTGGTCCAACCGCCGATGACCGAGTCCGCGCCGCTCGCGCCCTTGCGGACGCACGCCACGGGAAGCTCGAGTGCGATGGTGGTGATGTTCTTCCCGCCGATGGGGTTCGTGACCGCCCCGCGGTTGGCCTCGTTCGCGATCACGGCCAAGTCGGCGTGGATGAGATCGAAGATCGTGCCGAGGTTGACGGCGAATGGCTCGGCGCGCTGTCCGACGAACATTCGAGCCGGCGTCGCGCAACCGGGGATGTCGACGTCGTATTTGAACTGATTCGCGTACGCGTCGTACCCGCCCGGAAAGGTCTTGGTGCCGATGTTGTCGAGCGGCTTGGTGAAGACCTTGGCGCCGCCGTTGTGATTGGTGACGTCGGCGGCGGTGCCGGTGCGGCGATTGCCGGTGACGACCTTGACCGAGTAGGTCTCGTTGACGTTGATGTTGCCCGCCGCGCCGCCGGCGCCGTTCACGTTGCCGATGTTGGCGAGCGGAATCCCCACGCTCTTGGTCCCGGCGTCGCCGCCGATGTCGAGCGCGATGCCGTTGCCGCCGTTGGCGAGCGTGTTCTGGAAGCGGAACTGGAAGGTGAGGTCTTCCTTTGCGTCCGCGTCCTTGTCGATGTGGATCTCGTAGAGGGCCTCCGGATCCATGGTGAAGTAGTTCGGGCCGCCGATCGGATCCTGGAGCGGCTGGTAGTTGGCGATGACGGTGACGTACTCGGTGGCGTTGCCGCTCGCGTTGAACCGTCCCGGCTCGTAGCTGCCGAACATGTAGAAGTCGGTGGCGTCGACCTTCGGGTTCTTCGTGAGGAACGGAGCCTCACGATGGCTCGAGGCTTGGCCGTCGTCTGCAGCAACGATCACGGCGGTCAGTGCGGAAGCGGCGACAAGAATGCTCTTCAATCGCATTCGTCTCTCCTTTGAGTTGGCGTGGATGAACGCGGTCAGGCGAGCTACGCGCGAGCGGTGCGCTCGGAGGCGTAGAAAATGTTCGGCCCGCGTCGATTGCCCTCCCGGGGGCCGCGCGGCGGCCCGATGGAACCGTGGCCCGGCCCCGCGCGTAGGCCTCTCCGGAGGGATTTCCGTGGGAAACAAGACGCTCTCTACTCACCGCATCCTCTTTGTCGTGGCGCTCCTCGCCGTGGGCTGCTCGCGGAAGTCCGAGCCCGACGCGGCGCGCGCCGAGGCGCCGCCCGCCCCGGTCACCGTCACCAAGGCCGCGACGGTGGCGCCCGGGCCGATTCGTCCGTCGGTCACGCTCTCCGACCAGCTCGAGAACGAGCGCGCCGTTCGACCGACCGACACGCCACGCGTCGAGGACGTGCTCGCCGCGCTCGATCGCGCCGGCGTCGCCACGACCGATCGCCAGCAGCACGTCGCTACAATCTTTGGAGCTCGATACTGCATGGGCGCCAAGTCGGGCGACGTGGCGTTCAGCGTGTGTGAATACGAAAGCGCCTCCGCCGCCGAGGCGGGGCGTCGCTTGTCGCTCAAGGCGCTCGGCGCCACGGATCGAGAGATCGTCGTCAACCACAAGACGACGCTCACCGTGCGGCGCCCGTCCGTCAGGACGGCGGCGAGCGAGGACGTCGCCAAGAAGAGCATCGCGACGTTCATGGGGGCGTGAGCGTGGCGCTCGGAATCTCGGCTCGCCGCGCCGTCGGGGCGGCGGCGATCGTCGCCGTCGTGCTCGCCATCGGCATCGTGAGCGAACGCTCGGGGCGCGCCGCTGGTGGGCCGTACGTGCCCCGCAGCGAGGACGAGATCGTGGAGCGGCTCCCGCGGGGCCGCGAAGCGGCGACGGAGATCGAGCGGCTCCGGCGCGAGTCGGCGCTCGCTCCGCAAGACCCCGAGCGCGTCGCCGATCTCGTGGAGCGCTGCGTACGAGAAGCGCGGCGTACGGGCGACCCACGCTACTTGGGGCAGGCGCGCGCAGCGCTCGGTCGCTTCGCCGACGACGCTCATGCGCCGCCGCGCATCACGCTCCTTCGCGCGACCATCGCGCAGAGCCTCCACGATTTCGATGCCGCGCTCCGCGATCTCGATGCCCTCACGGTGGTGACGCCGCGCGATCCGCAGGTTTGGCTCACGCGTGGCGTGGTCCAGTACGTCGTCGGGCGACACGATGAGGCGCGCGCGAGCTGCGACGTGGTCGCCCGGCTCGGCGCGGCGCTTCCCGCGCTCGTGTGCCGCGCGACCGTGGACAGCGTCTCCGGTCGAGCGGCGACCGCGTACGCGTCGCTCGCCCGTGGGGTCGCGGGAGCGCGAGAGCTCACTCCGAGCGAGCGCTCGTGGGCTCTCTCGACGCTCGGCGAGGTCGCGGCGCGCACGGGGGATGATGCCGGCGCAGAGCGCCGCTTCCGTGAGGCCCTCGCGGCCGATCCCGACGACGCCTACACGCGGGCTGCGCTCGCCGATCTCTTGCTCGATCTCGACCGACCCGCGGAGGTCGCCTCGGTGGTAGCCGGAAGAACGGAGGACGACGGTCTCCTCCTTCGCCTCGCGATCGCGGCGCGGCGCGCGGGGACCTCCGACGCTCACGCGCTCGCCGATACGCTGGGCGCGCGGCATGCGGCGAGCCTGGCGCGCGGCGACGTGGTCCACCGGCGCGAGCAAGCGCGCTTCGAGCTCGAGGTGCGCGGTGACGCGGAGCGAGCCCTGGCCCTCGCGCGCGCGAACTTCGAGGTGCAGCGCGAGCCGTGGGACGTTCGCATCGTCTTCGCCGCGGCGCTCGCGGCCGGTCGCACCGATGCGGCGCGTGAGGCGCTTGCCTTCTTCGAGCAAAGTCGCGCGGAGGACCCGCGCCTCCTCGCGCTCGCGGCGAGGCTCGCACCATGAGCGCCCGCATCCTCTCCTTCCTCTGCGCGCTGGTCGTCCTCGCGGTGGCGCCCCGTGCGCTTGCCCACAAGCCGAGCGATGGCTACGTGATGTTGTACGTGGGCGAGACCACCATTCGCCTTCGCCTCGACCTGGCGATTCGCGATCTAGAGCCGATCTTGGGGCTCGACGCGGACCATGACGGCGTCGTTCGATACCGCGAGCTCGTCGCCCGAGCGGACGCGCTCCAAGCCTACGCTGCCGAGCGCGTCACGCTCGGCGTGGAGGGCGTGCGTTGTATTCCCGAGGCCGTCGGTGGACGGGCGCTCGAGGTCGTCGAGCACACCGACGGTCACTACGTCGTCTTGGAGCGAGCCTATCGATGTGGTCGCGCCGTGCGCGCGGTCGATGTCGACTACGGTGTGCTTTTCGATCGTGACGCGCTTCATCGCGGCCTCGTGCGACTGGGGACCGGTGCCGACGCTTCGACCGAGATCCTCACCGCGACTCGGTCGCGTGTGACGCTTCCGGTGGCCCGCGCCGCGACGACCGACTCGTTCGCGTCCGCGGTGCGGGAGGGCATCTCGCACATCGCCGAAGGCATCGATCACCTGTTCTTCCTGCTGGCCCTTCTCCTGCCCGCGGTGATTCAGCGGCGCGACCGAGAACTGTCGCCGGTCGGCTCGTTTCGCGTGGCGCTCTGGGACGTCGCGCGCGTGGTCACCGCGTTCACGATCGCGCATTCGATTACGCTCAGTCTCTCGGCGCTCTCCGTCGTGCGATTGCCGTCGCGCCTCGTCGAGACGTCGATCGCCGTGTCCGTCGTCGCCGCGGCGTTGAACAACGTCGTCCCGGTGCTCGGTCGTGATCGCTGGCTCGCCGCGTTCGCGCTCGGACTTCTGCACGGGTTCGGGTTCTCGGCAGTGCTCTCCGATCTCGGGCTTCCGATGCCGGCGCTCGTGCGGACGCTCGTCGGATTCAACGTCGGGGTCGAGCTCGGGCAGCTCGCCTTCGTCGCGGTGGTGTTCCCGCTCGCGTACTGGTTCCGCCGCTCGCGTGTCTACGTGCCCGTGCTTCTGCGCGGCGGATCGGCGCTCGTGGGAGCCGTCGCGCTTGTGTGGGCCGTCGAGCGCGCGTTCGACGTCCGGATCTTCTGAGCGCGCGTGTCCCGAGCCGACTCGCGAATCAGAAGCGGAGGAGGGGAGCGGCGAGCTGCCCCAAATCCCCTTGTTTCGGCTCGTTCGGTCGGGTGAGCACGTACGTCACTGCGACTGCGCCGCCGACCACCACCGCCGCGCCGGTCCAAAACCACCACCGCGTGAGCACGTTCTTCGACTTGGCCGGCGCCTCCGAGGCGGCGGCCGGGGCCGCTTCGTTCGTCGAGCGTTCGCTGACCGCGGCGGCCTTGGCCTTCGGGGACAGCTCGAAGGTGAGCGCCAGCTCTCCGCCGCCCGGCAGGTCGACCGTCCGGGTCAAGGGCGTGTAGCCGTCGGCGTCGAGCTCGATGCGCGCAGTGCCGGCGTTCACGCGGAGCGGCTTTGCGAGCGGCGCCGTCCCCACGGCAACGTCGCGGACGAGGATCCGAGCGCCAGCTGGCTTCACCGTGAACGAAACCGTCGAGATCTTCTTTCGCAGCTCGGTCATGTGCTCGGCGAGGTTTCCGGCTTTTGCGCGGATGTCGGGTGGCGCCTCGCGAAGAAATGCGTCGAACGCGTCGAGCGCTTCGGCGTATCGCTCGAGCGCCTCTAGCGAGCGTCCGCGATTGAAGTGGAGCGCGGGGTTTGGCGAGAGCTTGTACGAGGCTTCGTAGGCACGGAGCGCGTCGGCGTAGCGGAGCGCGAGGAACGCTTCGTCGCCTTCCTTCTTCCGTTGAGCCGCTTCGCTCGAGGGTGCCCGCGGTGCCGCGAGCGCCGTCGAAGCTCCGAGCGACGCGCCACCAAGCGCGGCACACGTGACCAGCGTGACGATGCGGGAGCGTACGCGCATCACAAGAGGAGCGGCATCGCCGTCGACGATGGCGCAGTAGGCGCGGTCGGCGGCGGCTGCTTGCGGACGTTCACGTGCGGCGCCGGCGTGGCCGGCTTCGCGACCGGCTTGCTCGTGGCGCTGGCAACGGGCGCCGCAGTGCTCGGTACGGCGGCCGGCGGAGGCGACACGGCCGTGACCGACGCGGTGGGCTTCGGATCCAAGTCGACCGAGTCGCCGCTCGCCGCGGACGCAGTCGAGGGCGGCGTGGCCTCGGCGGTGCTGGTCGCGCTGACCGCCGGCGGCGCCGTCGGGGTGGGCGGTGTCGTCGCGGCCGGGTCGGCGACGGTCGGCGCGCTCGCGGGGGGAATATTGACGGGCGGATCGAGCCGCGGCCGAAGGAGGAGGAACGTCACGATCGCCGTCAGGGTGACGATGGCCGAGCCGAGCGCCACCGCGACGAGACCCGCGCGCGAGCGGCGCGGTGGAGGTGGGGGAACGAGCCTTGACGTGCTCGCGTGCTCCTGCGCTGCCCCTTCGGGAGCACCGCTGGGCGGACCGTACGGCGACGGCGCTGCGCTCGGCGATGCCCCGTACGGCAACGCCCCGTCGAAGCGTGGATCGTACTGCGCCGTTCCGCCGCTCTCCGGCGCGGGCGCCTCGCCTTGAGCGCGGAGCGCGCGGCTCGAATTCCGCACGAAGGAGTCGAGGATCTGCTTCGACTCGTCGCTCGCTTCGACGTACGGGATGGTCGGCGCCGGCGGGCGCGCCATGGTGTCGGTCGCGACGACGGTGAGCGCTTCACGCAGCGAGCGCGCGTCGGAGAAGCGTGCGCGCCGGTCTTTGTCGAGCAGCCGGTGGACGACGTCGATCACCTCTTGCGGAAGCTCCGGGCGAAGCGCGCCCAGATTCTTCGGCTCCTCGTTCACGATCGCCACCGACATGCCGGTGATGCCTTCGCCCTCGAACGGCAGCGTCCCCGAGAGCGCCCGGAAGAGGATGACCCCGAGTGACCACAGATCGGTTCGGACGTCGACGTCGCGCGGCGAGCGAACTTGCTCGGGTGACATGTACGCGGGCGTGCCGAGGCTCGAGTTGGTGCGCGTGACCTCGTTGCCCTCGAACTTCGAGATGCCGAAGTCCATCACCTTCACGAGCGGCCCGCGCTCCGTGGGGACCACGAAGAGGTTCGACGGCTTCAGGTCGCGGTGGATGATGCCGGCCGCGTGGATCACCTCGAGACCTTCGCACGCCTGCAGCGCGATGTTCAGCGCCTCACCGAGCGGCAGGCGCGTCCGCTGTCGCAAGTCGACGGCGAGGTCTGCGCCCGAGAGGAGCTCCATCACCATGTACGGCGTGCCGTCGGGGAGGATGTCGACGTCGCTCACGCTCGTCACGTACGGGCTCTTGATGGAGGCCATCGCGCGCGCTTCGCGCTCGAAGCGCTCGACGATCTCGGGCTCGCGGACGAAGTACGGATCGAGAACCTTGATCGCGACGCGCTGACGCAGCCGGAGGTGCTCGGCTTCTACGACCACACCGACGCCGCCACGGCCAAGCTCCCGCACGATGCGGTACTTGTTCGCGAGGATCGCGCCCGGCGCGAGGGTCGGACCGTTCGAGAGCGCGAAGGTCATCCGCCTCCGTTCGGTCCGCCATCACGGTGGTGGCTTTGGGGGCCGCCGCTCGACATGGTGTGACAAGCATACGATCCGACGAGGAAATCGCCGCAGTTATCGACGGAATCGCGGCCTCCCGCCGACCACCTCTTCCCACCCCGTCGCTCTCGCCGAACCGCCCAACTTTCCACGCCTAAGAACGACGAAAGGGAGCCGCGGTTGAAGCAGCTCCCTTCCGTCTCTTTTGTATGGCGCCCCTTTTGAGCCATCGCTCCTGCGGAGCGATAGCGCGCCGAGGGCGCGCGGGCTCGGGGCGCCTGATGAGGGGAGCGACGGACGCTCCCCTCAAGCTCCCCACCCGGGAGGGCTGACGCTACGCGCCAGGCCCGTCGCCTACTGTGTGACGATCACGAGCAGCCCATCGAGTTGCCGCAGTTGAGGCACTTGTAGCAAGCGCCGTTGCGGACGGTGATGTGGCCGCACACGTCACACAACGGGGCGTCGCCCATCATCGAATCGAGCTGCGCATCGAGCGCCGAGCCCGCACCGCGACCTTCGAGCCCTTCGGCCATGGTCGCGCTGCGCGCGGTCGCGCCCTTGGTGTGGAGGAGCGTGTTCTCCGCGCCGGCGAGGGTCGCCTTGGCGAGCAGGTGCTCCATCGCGTCGGGCGCGACGCTCGGCGGGGCCGGGGGCGCGTCCTTCTCTTCGACCTCCTCGGGCTTCACGTGCGCGAGGTCGTAGCGGTGGAGGTACTCGACGCCGAGGACGCGGAACACGTAGTCCACGATCGAGGTCGCGACCTTCACGTTCGGGTGACCCTCGACGATCCCCTGGGGCTCGAAGCGGGTGAAGGTGAACTGATCGACGTAGGTCTGGAGCGGCACGCCGTACTGGAGGCCGATCGAGACGCTCATCGAGAAGCAGTTCATCAGCGAGCGGAAGGCGGCGCCCTCCTTGTGCATGTCGATGAAGATCTCACCGAGCGTGCCGTCCTCGTACTCGCCCGTGCGGAGGAAGATCTTGTGGCCGCCGACGCGCGCTTCCTGCGTGAAGCCGGTGCGCTTCTTGGGCAGGCGGAAGCGGAGGCCATGCGGGCGCGTGCCGGGCTGCACCAGCTGGAGCTGGAGCTGCGTCGTCTCCTGCGGCGCCTTGGTGACGGGGATGGGGCTCAGGACTTCGACCTTCGCCTCGTCCTTCTTCTCTTCCTTGTCCTTCTCTTTGCTCGAGGTGGACAGCGGCTGCGAGGCCTTGCATCCGTCGCGATAGAGAGCGACCGCCTTGAGGCCGAGGCGCCAGCCTTCCTCGTAGACCTTGGCGACTTCGTCGACCGACGCGTCGTTGGGCAGGTTCACCGTCTTGGAGATGGCGCCCGAGAGGAACGGCTGCACCGCCGCCATCATGCGCACGTGGCTCATGGGGGCGAGGTAGCGCTGGCCGATCTTGCCGCAGCGGTTCGCGCAATCGAAGACCGCGATGTGCTCCTTCTTGAGGTGCGGCGCGCCCTCGATCGTCATGCGGCCGACGATGACGTCGCTCGCGGTGTCGATCTCGAGCCGCGAGAAGCCGATGCGCTCGAGGAGCGACTTCTTCTCCGGCTTCCAGCCCGCGCCGAGGAGGCGCTCGTACGCCTCGTCGCCGAGGACCCACGGCGCGAACGCCGAGTCGAGATCGAAGACGCCGGGGATGGCGGCCTCGACCTTGGCGAGCTCCGCGTCGGTGAAGCCCTTGTCCTTGAGCGTGCGGCGGTTGACGTGCGGCGCGGCGAGGAGCGTGTTGGTGCCGCTGACGTACGCGACCATCTCCTGCACTTCGGCCGGCGTGTAGCCGAGGCGACGGAGGGCGGCCGGCACCGACTGGTTGACGATCTTGAAGTAGCCGCCGCCGGCGAGCTTCTTGAACTTCACGAGCGCGAAGTCGGGCTCGATGCCCGTCGTGTCGCAGTCCATGAGGAGGCCGATGGTGCCGGTCGGCGCGAGCACCGTGGCTTGCGCGTTGCGGTATCCGTGCTGCTCGCCGATGCGGACGGCCTGATCCCAGTCCTCGCACGCGGCGCGGTAGAGCGAGCCGGCCATCGACGACGGCTCACCGGGGAGCACGCAGTCGACCGGGTTCACGGCGTACGCCGCGTCGCGGTGCATCTTCATGACGCGCAGCATGGGCTCGCGGTTCTTGGCGAAGCCCGCGAACGAGCCCTTGGAGCGCGCCATCTCGGCGCTCGTCTTGTAGGCGTGACCGCACATGATGCCCGTCAGCGCCGCGGCGATCGCGCGACCCTGGTCGCTGTCGTACGGGATGCCGAGCTGCATGAGGAGCGAGCCCAGGTTCGCGTAGCCGAGGCCGAGCGGGCGGTAGTCGTGGCTGTTCTTCGCGATCGGGCCCGTGGGGTAGCTCGAGAGATCGACGAGGATCTCCTGCGCGATGAAGAACGTGCGGCACGCGTGGCGGTAGCCCTCGATGTCGAACTGAACGCCGCCCTCACCGTTGTCCTTGAGGAACTTGGTGAGGTTGACCGACGAGAGGTTGCACGCCGTGTCGTCGAGGAACATGTACTCCGAGCACGGGTTCGACGCGTTGATGCGCCCCGAGTTCGGGCAGGTGTGCCAGCGGTTGATGGTCGAGTCGTACTGGACGCCCGGGTCGGCGCAGCCCCACGCCGACTTCGAGAGCATGCTCCAGAGGTCGCGCGCCTCGTACGTGTCGCAGACGTCCTGCGTCGTGCGCATGCGCGTCTGCCACTTGCCGCCCGCCTCGACGGCCTTCATGAACTCGTCGTTCACGCGGACCGAGTTGTTCGAGTTCTGGCCGCTGATCGTGTGGTAGGCCTCGCCGTTGAAGTCGGACGAGTAGCCGGCGGCGATGAGAGCCATCGCCTTCTTCTCCTCCTGGACCTTCCAGTTGATGAAGTCGACGATCTCCGGGTGGTCCATGTCGAGGCAGACCATCTTGGCCGCGCGGCGCGTGGTGCCGCCGCTCTTGGTCGCGCCAGCTGCGCGATCGAGGACCTCGAGGAAGCTCATGAGGCCGCTCGACGTGCCGCCGCCCGAGAGCTTCTCTTGCTTGCCGCGGATGGCGCTGAAGTTCGAGCCGGTGCCCGAGCCGTACTTGAAGAGGCGCGCCTCGTTCTTCACGAGGTCGTAGATGCTCATGAGGTCGTCGTCGACGGCCTGGATGAAGCACGCCGAGCACTGCGGGCGCTCGTACGCGTTGGCGGTCTCGGCGACGTCGCCCTTGGCGTCGTCCCAAGCCCAGTTACCGCCCGAGCCCTCGATGCCGTACTGGTGGTAGAGGCCGAGGTTGAACCACACCGGCGAGTTGAACGCGCCGTACTGGTTCACGAGGAGGAACGAGAGCTCCGCCTCGAACGCGTCCGCGTCCTTGGTCGACGCGAAGTAGCCGCCGAAGCGATCGGCCGCCTGACGGATCGTGTGCGCGATGCGGTAGACGACCTGCTGGACGCTGCGCTCGCCCTTGTTCTTGTCGCCGTGGAGGCCCGCCTTACGGAAGTACTTCGAGATGACGATGTCGGTCGCGAGCTGGCTCCAGGTGGCCGGCACCTCGGCGCCTTCCATCTTGAAGACGATCGATCCGTCGGGGTTCGTGATCGTGCTGGAGCGGCGCTCGTAGACGACCTGCGAGAGCGGATCGACGCCTTCGGTGGTGAAGCGGCGCGGAACTTCGACCGAGCCGACCGGACGGGCAGGGGCGGCTTTCTTCGCCGTCGGCTGCGCGTTGGCCTTCATCGACTTCGCGTCGTGCTTGCCCGACGCCTTGCCGTGGTCGTTCTTCTTCTTCGACTCGTGCTTGTGCGTCTGCGCCATGCCCCGTCCGTTTCCGTTCGCCCCGAAGTCCTGAGATTGTGCCATGTCCGCCTCCACTCGCCGCTCACTCGAACTGCGCTCGCGAGCGCGTGTGGCGCTCGCTGAATTTGAGGTGACGAGGCGGGACGGGAAAGCCCGACCGCGAGACGAAACCGCCCCGCGCGTGCCCCCTCCGAAGGCCGCTTCGTCACGTTGTTCGCGCGGCGCTCGCCGCGCGGTTGAACCGTCGTCTTGTCCGGGGGCGCCTCGCTGTCGCGCGAGCTGCCGCCCCTTCACCCGTCTCCGTTGACTCGTCTCGCTGCTTGCTCCCGCTCGCGCGGTCGCCTGATTCGGGGTGGGCTTGGCCCACTGACACTGAACGCGCCTCAGACCTCGCTGATTGGTAGCCCTGTACACATGTTCACCTTGGCACGGGTGCAGGGCTGGTCAACGGGTCGCTCCATCCTCCCGCGTCCGACGCACCCTGGCGGAACAGGCCAGCGGTGTCCGGAGACGGTGCGGGGAGGGCGAGAGACCGTTCTAGCCCCAAGATGTCGTGGCTGTCCAGGAAATCGACACCACAAATGGTGCGTACATCCATCACACAGACCCCACCTCAACCTACCTCATGGAAAGGCATGGAGATCACTGAACTTCTGGAACCGCCTGATCACAGGTACGCCCCATGCTTCAGACAGGGTGCCCTGATCTTCTCTTCAGATTGTCCCCAGGGCGCCCGGCTTGTTCAGGTGTTTTCCACAGGGCGTGCGGAGCTTCTCCCGAGGATTTCCCCGGATTCCGCTCTCGGGGCCGTGCGCGTCCCGATGGGTCAGCGGGGCTGGCCGTCGCGGGCGGCGACCCACGTGCCGAGCGGCTCGACGGCGCGAGGCGCGTCGTCTTCCGCGGGCGCGCTTTCTGCGCTCGGCCAGCGGAGAAGCGTTCCTTCCACGGCGCTCGCGGTCTCGTGAATGACGAGGTGCGTCCGCGCCGCCCGGTCGACGTCGTCCTCGATCTCCGACCAAGATCCGACGTTCACGTACGTCGCATCGCCGGCGCGCGTCGCGGACGGCGCGTGCGTGTGCCCCATCACGACGAAGGCGGCGGGGAAGAGGCGCGCGAGGTGGCCTGCGCGGTCGGTCATGCGCGCCGCGGGATCCACGCTGCGCATACGGGCGAGCGCCCGATCGACGAGGACCCAGACCACCGTGAGCGCCGCGGCGGCGATCGCGCCGCGTGTGCTCACTCGGAGGACGCCGGCCACGGCGAGCACTGCGGCTACGGCGAGCGTGGCGAGGAGGGCGGCGATGCGATCGAGCAAGAGGCTGGCGAGAATGCCGTGCACGGAGCCGGTGACTGGCTCGACTTGAAGGGCGAGGAGGGCGCGAAGCCGCTCGAGCCGAAGGCGACGCTTCTCGGCGAAGCGAGCGATGCGGCGCTCATGCTCGGCCCGTAGCGCTTGTGCGGTCTCGGACAGCGCGGCGCGCCTCACCGCGAAGAGCTCGCGCACCGCTTGGACGAAGCGAACGAAGAGGCGGGCGGCTCCGCGCACGCCGAGGCTCGTCCCGAACGAGACGTAGTGCGCGAAGCCCACGTTCTCGTGGCCGCTCTCGCGGAGGCCGCGCGTGGGCCGGACCACGAAGCGGAGGAGCACGTCGCAAAAGCCCCGCGCGATGCGGCGCGGATCGGCCGGCGACAAGGGAGCCATCACATGCGAGGTCGCGCAGAATGGATCGTACTGGTGCCCGTGCTCGATGAAGCAGACGCCTTCGCGCCAGAAGAACCACGGCTGAAACTCGATGCGAGCGAGGAACGCGTCGCGGTCGAAGGCTCCGTCGGCGTGGCGGGCGGCGTGGTCGGCGAGGATGTCGGCGAGCGCGGTCTTGACCTCGTCCCAATGGAGCTCGACGTCGTGGTTGCCGTGCACGAACGTGAGGGCGTGCCCGTCTTGGACGAACGTGGCGAGCGCGGCCAGCACGTCCGCGTGTCGTGCCGCCACGCGTCGCAGCTTCTCGAGCGCGTGGTCGACGGCGCTCCCGAGCCCGTGCGCGCGCTCCTCTTCGTTCAAGCTCGCCACCGAGTCCTCGCCGGCGGCGATCGTCATGCCGATGAAGTCGATGAAGTCGCCGGCCACGACGATTCGCCAGCGCACGCCGCGCGGCGGGACGCGCCGGTAATGCGCGAGGAGCTCCACGAGATCGCGATCGACCGAGGAGCGCGCGGGCGCGAGCGCGTAGCGGTCGTCCAGATCGTTGCCGAGGTGAACGTCGGAGAAGACGAGGAGGCTCTCTCGCGGAGGGAGCGAGGGAGGTGGAGACGAAGCAGACACCGTCCATTCATCGTGACCCACCCCAAGCGCCACGCACGTCATCGTTCAGTCAGAACGATCGGATTCTTCACTCGCGTCTTCAGCTCGAAATGCGGCCGCTCGACGCGCACACGCCCCCCGACTTCGACCCTCGTGGTCGAAGTCGGCGAAGGTTCGGAGAACCTGAGAGCCGGAGGAGGCTCGGCGAGTGTCAACTCGCCGAGGAACCCCGCAGGGGTTCCCAAGCCCGAGGTTCGGAGAACCTGAGAGCCGGAGGAGGCTCGGCGAGTGTCAACTCGCCGAGGAACCCCGCAGGGGTTCAAAAGCCCGAGGAGGCTCGGCGAGTGTCAACTCGCCGAGGAACCCCGCAGGGGTTCCCAAGCCCGAGGTTCGGAGAACCTGAGAGCCGGAGGAGGCTCGGCGAGTGTCAACTCGCCGAGGACCCCCGCAGGGGTTCCCAAGCCCGAGGAACCCCGCAGGGGCTCAAAAGAGTCGAGCGGCGGTGTCGTCGGTGAAGAGCCACGCTGCGCGCGGGATGCGGAGGCGAGGACCATCGACGACTAGTCGGTCGCGTGACGCGAGCCACGCCGCAGCGCGTCGTCGCCCGTCGGTCCAAGGCGTCACGCCGAGCTCGTCCGCGGCGGCTTCGAGGTCGAAGCCTTCCTCGAGGCGCAACCCAAGCATGATCCGCTCGCGGAGCAGCGTCTCGCCGTCGAGCGGCTCGCGCGTCGCCTCGTCTTTCGCGTCGGCGGCGTGGAGCGTGCGCGTCCATGCGACATAGCGCGCGGGATCGGGCGAGTTGCGAAGGCGTGCCCCGCCGAAGGCGCCGTAGGCCGCGCACCCGAGACCGAGATAGCTCTCGCCCCGCCAATAACCGAGGTTGTGCCGCGACTCCGCGCCGGGGTGCGCGTAGTTCGAAATCTCGTAGTGGCGGAAGCCCCGCTCTCCAAGGGCCTCGTCGATCGCGAGGAACCCTTCGGCAACGCGCCCGTCATCGGCGAGCGGCAATCGCCCGCGCCGCGCCAGCTCACCGAACTGCGTGCCCGGCTCGATCGTGAGCTGATAGCAGGAGAGGTGGGTGAGCCCGAGCTCGGCCAGTGCGACGGCCTCGGCTCGCGCCGTCTCGGGCGCCTGGTCGGGGAGGCCGAAGATGAGGTCGGTCGAGACGCGGAGGTCAGGCACGCGCTTGGCCGCGGTGATGGCGGCGACCGCGCCTTGGGGATCGTGCAGCCGTCCCAAGAACGAGAGCGACTTCGCGTCGAGCGACTGGGTGCCAATCGAGAGGCGGTTCACTCCTTCATCGGCGAGCGCGCGCGCCTTGGCCTCGTCGAGCGAGGTCGGGTTGCACTCGACGGTGACTTCGAGATCGCTCGTGACGGGCAGCGAAGCGCGGATTCCGGCGAGGACGCGCCCCAAGGCGCCGGGCTCCCACAAGCTCGGCGTGCCTCCTCCGAAGAACACGCTGGCGACCTGCGGCTCGCCCCGCGCGCCGAGTGCGCCCACGAACGCGTCCTTTCGGAACGCGAGCTCGTGGACGACGGCGTCCGCATAGCCTTCGTGGTCGATCGCGTCGGGCGCGGCCTTGAAGCTGACGAAGTCGCAGTACGGGCACTTGGCCAAGCACCACGGGAAGTGGACGTACACGGAGCCGCGCATCAGGCGCCCTCTATAGCGCCTCCGGGCGCGGGGGGGCGCCGTTTGCCACGAGATCCGCGCGCCCTGCGGGTACAATCGGAGCGGATGACGAGTGAGATCGCGGTGCGCGCCGGCTGGAGCGCGGCGTACGCCGCGTTCGCGGAGCGCGCGTGGCAACGCGACGGAGGCGGAGACGTTCTCCCACCGCGCATCGGACGCATCGCGTCCGAGCACCGCGGCGGCTTCACCGTCATGACACCGGAGGACGATCGCCTGGCTCAAGCGCCGGCGAGCCTGCGAAGGCGGCTCGAGGCGGCCGGCGAGGACAAACCCACCGTGGGCGATTGGGTGGGCTACGAGCCGGTGCCGGACGGGAGCCTCATCCTTCGTGCAGTCCTCCCGCGGCGGTCGCGCCTGCGGAGGAAGCGCCCCGGTCTCGACCGCGCGCAGGTGCTCGTCGCCAACGTCGACCGCGTGCTCATCGTCACGTCCGTCGGTCGCGATCTCAATGCGCGCAGGCTCGAGCGGTACCTCTCGCTCGTGCTCGATGGTGGTGCCGAGCCGGTCGTGGTCGTGTCGAAGGCGGACCTGGCGGACGAGGACGAGCGCCGCGCCGTCGTCTCGGCGGTCCAACCGCTCGGCGAGGTGCGGGTCGTGATGACGAGCAAAGTGACGGGCGAGGGGATCGACGCCGTGCGCGACCTCGCTCCAGCGGGCGTCACCGTCGCGATGCTCGGATCCTCGGGTGTGGGCAAGAGCTCGCTCGCGAACATCCTGCTCGGCGATGAATCTCTCGCAGTGGGCGCCCTCACGCTGGAAGGGAAAGGCCGTCACACGACCACGCGGCGTGAGCTCGTGTGTCTGCCTTCGGGCGGTGTGCTCATCGACACGCCTGGCATGCGAGAGCTCGGGCTCTGGGCGGCCGAGTCGGGCGTCGACGAAGCGTTCGCCGACGTGACAGCGGCCGCGGCGTCGTGTCGGTTCGCCGACTGCCGTCACACGAACGAGCCGGGCTGCGCGGTCCACGCGGCGCTTGCCGACGGATCACTCACCGCCGAGCGCGTCGACAGCTACTTGAAGCTCCAGGCCGAGCTCGCGGAGAACGCGGATCCGGTGGCTGCGGCGCAAGACGCGCGTCAGCGCGGACGGGTGGGGGCGCGCGCGCTCCGGAGTCGCCTTCGGGACAAGGGTCGACGCTGATCCCTCAGCGCGAGGGCGCAGTGTCGTTCATGAGGGCGAGCACGTACGGGTTCGGCGAGTACCGAGCGAAGTAGGGCGCGGGGTCTTCTCCGAACGAGGAGGCGATGGCCGCGGCGACGGCTGGGCTCCGCGAGTGCCCGGCGTCGCAGTGGACCACGATGCGCTCGACGTCGCGGTGCTCGGCCAAGAACTCCCAGATGCGGGCCGCGTGCGCGCGCGTGAAGAGGAGATGTCGCGTCGCTTCGTCGACTTCGCTCGGGAGAAGATCGGCGAATGCGATGCGAAGAACGCCCCGGCAAGTGGGCGGCACGGGGAAGCGGGCGCGATCGTCCGGGCTCGACGTGATGGAGACGATGACGTGCGGGACCTCGTGCGGCGCGACGCGCGCCAGGGCGTCGCGGCTGTACACGAAGAGCTCGGGCACGCGTCGCCTCACGTGAAGAGGATAGTTCGAAGCGCTGCTTCGCGCCGCACCCGCGCTTCGAACCGCGTTCGGTGACAGTTTCTTCGGTGGCGGAGTACCATTCGCGTTCATGAGTCGTACCTCTTCGCTTCTCGGGCTCGGCGGTCTCGCTTCGTCCGTCATCGGTGTCCTCGTCTCGCTCGCCGTGCCGGCCTGCTCGGACGACGTCATTCCGCCTCCGAAGAGCGACAAGAACTTCGACGACCCCGACGAGCCGGCCACCCCAGGTGGGGTCGGCGCCGTGGACGCCGGCACCGTCGACGCCGCGACCGAATGCACGACGGACGTCGACTGCCCTCCGAAAGCGCGTCGATGCCTCTTCGCCGTGGCCGACGGATGCAGCGCGAAGGGCGTGTGCGTCGCCTACGTCGAGCCGACCGCCTGCGCGAAGTCGCTCTTCTGCGCGTGCGCGGGCGGCGGGGTCTCGGCATGTGCACCCGAAGGAATGTCGCCCGTGCCGGTCAAGCCCGGGGCCACCTGCGTAGAGACGCCGCCGCCCGACGCCGGGGCGGACGGGGCCGTCGCCGACGCCGCGCACGACTGACCTCGCCCGGAGACGGCCCTGAGAGGCGGGCGAATTCGCTCGGCTCCGCGCTCGGACCGCTCGGGCGGGCTCGCGCAGGGCGCCGTCGTCACGTTGCCCGGAAATTGGGCGGGTGTTACCCTTTTTGCTGGCTTCGAAGTCGAACGTCACGAGGCATCGTGGCTCACTCGAATCCTTGCCTTACGAATGCTGCAAGCCGACGAGATCATCCAGCGCGTACGCGCCTATCAGCCGCTGATTGACGGCGACCTCGTGCGCAAAGCGTACGACTACAGCTACCGCGCGCACCTCGGCCAAAAGCGAAAGAGCGGCGACCCGTACTTCATCCACCCCGCGAGCGTCGCCGGCATCATCACCGAGCTCCGGCTCGACGCCGCCAGCGTGTGCGCCGGCCTCCTCCACGACGTGGTGGAGGACACCCTCGCGACGACGAAAGACATCGAGCGCGAGTTCGGCGGCGAGATCGCCGAGCTCGTCGACGGCGTCACCAAGCTCTCCAAGATCAACTTCACGTCCAAGGAGGACCGTCAGGCGGAGAACTTCCGCAAGATGGTCGTCGCCATGGCGAAGGACATCCGTGTCCTTCTCGTGAAGCTCTGCGACCGCGTCGACAACATGCGCACGCTCCAGCACATGAAGCCGGAGGCGCAGGAGCGCATCGCCCGCGAGACGATGGAGATCTACGCGCCGCTCGCGAACCGGCTCGGTATCCAGAGCTTCAAGAGCGAGCTCGAGGATCTCTCCTTCCGCTACCTGGAGCCCGAGGCCTTCGAGGAGCTCTCGAGCGCGCTCACCAAGACCAAGCGCGAGCGCGACCGCTACATCGCCGATGTCTCCAAGACGCTCTCGTCGCGCCTCGCCGAGCAGGGCTTCGCCGCCGAGGTCACCGGTCGCGCGAAGCACCTCTACTCGATCTGGCGCAAGATGAAGTCGAGCGGCGTGGAGCTCGAGCAGATCCACGACATCATCGCCTTCCGCGTGCTCGTCGAGAGCGTGAGCGACTGCTACGCGGGCCTCGGCGTCATCCACTCCAAGTGGACCCCGGTGCCCGGGCGCTTCAAGGACTACATCGCGCTGCCCAAGCCCAACATGTACCAGTCGCTCCACACGACGGTCATCGGGCCCGGGCGCGAGCGCATCGAGATCCAGATCCGCACCCACGAGATGCACCGCGTCGCCGAGCGCGGTATCGCCGCGCACTGGAAATACAAGGAGCGTGGCGGCGGCGTCGCGGAGGCCGATCAGAAGAAGTTCGGCTGGCTGCGCCAGCTCATGGAGTGGCAGAAGGATCTCAAGGATCCGGCCGAGTTCCTGGAAGGCGTGAAGGTCGACCTCTTCCAGGACGAGGTCTACGTGTTCACCCCCAAGGGTGACGTGCGCGTCCTGTCGCGCGGCGCGACGCCGATCGACTTCGCGTACGGCATCCACTCCGAGCTCGGCGACCGCGTCACCGGCGCGCGCATCAACGGCAAGATGGAGCCGCTCCGCTACAAGCTCCGGAACGGCGACGTCGTCGACATCATCACGAACAACAACCAGCACCCGTCCAAGGACTGGCTCGACTTCGTGGTGACCACTCGGGCGCGCGCCAAGGTCCGGAACTACCTCCGGACGGCCGAGCGCGAGAAGTCGCTGCGGCTCGGGCGGGAGCTCGTGGAGCGCGAGTTCCACCGCGCCGGCATCAGTCTGAACAAGCTCCTCAAGAACGATCAGGAGCTCAAGAACGTCTTCGAAGCCTGCAAGGTGCAGAACGTCGACGAGCTCTTGATCGGCATCGGCTACGGCAAGATCAAGCCAAACGAGATCGTGAACGTGGTCGCCCCGCCCTCGACCGACGGCAAGGAGACCGCGCCGCCGCCCGCCCTCAAAGAGGGGCGCATCGAGGGCTTCGTCCGCAAGGTCGTCAAAGGTGACGACGGCGGCATCAAGCTCAACGGCATGGACGACGTGCTCGTCCGCTACGCGCGCTGCTGCAATCCCTTGCCCGGCGACGACATCCTCGGCTTCATCACCCGCGGGCGCGGCGTCACCATCCACCGACGCGGCTGTCCCAAGGCCTTCGACACCGATCCGGCGCGCCGCGTCGAAATCGGCTGGGACTCGAAGGCCAAGATCAACCGCAGCGTGCAGATCCGGGTCACCACCGCCAACCGCCCCGGCATCCTGGCCACGGTCGGCCACACCTTCAGCGCGCAGGGCATCAACATCAGCGAAGCCAACTGCCGCGCCAACGAGGACGGCACGGCCGTCAACGTCTTCACCTTCAACTGCTCCGACCTGAACCAGCTCAAGGTCGTGATGAAGGCGCTCCAGAAGGTCGAAGGCGTGGTCGCGGTCGATCGCCAGTGACGCGACTGGGATCCGTGCAGGGGCGGAGCTAGATGGGCCGCCGTTCCAAGCGTTCCAGCTCGCTTACCACGTCGCCGCTCGCATAGACGACTCGTGCTCCGGAAGGCCGGGGAGCGTCACGCCAGCTCGAGCGCGGGTCGACCAAGAAGGTCGCCGAGCTCGGCCCCACGCGGAGGCGCCGGAGGGCCGTCGCCCCGACGGAGGGGTCCGTGGGAGCGTCGTGAGTGAACATGACGGAGACCCCGGGCACCGGTGGTGGGCGCATGATCGGCGGCAGATCCGTCACGACCGCACAGCGAATTCCGGACTCGCGGAGCTTGTCGAACGCGGCCTGCGCGCCGTCTCGCACCCGAATGCTGGCCGCAACCGCCTGGGCGTGTCGATGCGCATACTCGAGGGCCGGACGCGCGGCGGTTCGTTGGCCAAGGTTGCGCACCAGGCCGGCCATGGTCACGAAGGAGTCCGCCGCCCAGCGGCGGGCAGCGCCGCGGAGCGACGGCGGAACATCGAACGCGTCGTGCAACGGCTCGAGGGGCGTGCAGAGTGATGGAACATCTGCGCTTGGCCCCAGCGCCTTGCGGAACGAATCGACGTCGAGCTCGTAGATGAGTGATCCGTCGACGATGACAGCACACACTTCGTTCGACCTCGCGGCGGTCTCCGAGGACCGCCGGGGAGAGCCAACGATTCTTCGGCGGGCATACGTCACCTGGAGTTGGTGGACCGCTACGACCTCGACGGAGTGCAGGTCGGGTGAGACCGTGATCGGGCACTCGACGTCGAGCGTGACCGCCCAGTCGTTCGCGATGCGCCGGTAGATCGGGACGCCCGCACCCTTGTCCTTCAGCTCCACGACCACCCACGGCTTTTGGTCACGCACCGAGCTCGTACGGACACCGACCTCGAGGCGGAAGGATTCGCCCGGTCGAATCGAGGGGGGAACATTGAGCTCGACGGCCAGGCCGGTGGGGGGCTCGATGCCGTAACGACCACAAATCGGGCATTCCACCCGCCGCCACACCACCGTGCCGTGCAACAGGGTGGCGTCCAGCGGCATGGCGCATCGCTGACACTTGCCGTCGATCGCCTCTCGCTCGGCGGGGCCTGGCGAAAGAAGTAGCGGAGGCCACTCGTCGAGCGCCGTGCAGCCGACGATGCTCGCAAAGGCGCGGTCCCAGGCGCTGGCCAGGCGTGTCAGCCCGGGCTCCACCGCGTTGACGTCGAAAGTGTCGCCGACCTCCTGTGTTCTCTGGAGCGCAGTGCGAATGGCGTGAAGCTGTTCGTCGAATGTCGTGCGGCGCGCGACGACGCCCATGTAGAGCGCGCCGCTGATGTCGTCCGTGGCCAATGCGTTCTGCTTGTGTCGTCGCACAGCGATCTCGATGTCGTAGATGCCTCGCGAGCGAAGACCGTGCGCGGTCGTGACCTCGCCCAGGCCGTAGGGGACGGTGGCGTCCCGCGCGCTCGGCAGAGACGGCTCGACGAGATGGGACGGATCGCCGACGAGATGGAAATGCGCGTGGCGCAAGGCTCGCACTTGCAAGGCGTTGCACGAGTCGAGAAGGGCACGAATGGTGCCGCGCTCGGGCGCCGCCAGGCACTCCTGCCGCGTTCCGGGGGCCATCACGACCGGCGCGTCGGCGGCGAGGATGGCACGCGCGTCGCTCTCGATCGCTGCGAGGACACAGCTGGCGTTCGACGGGTATAGCTCACCCGCGATGGCGAATCCGTTGCAGGTGACGATGGCGAGGATGTCCGCTTTCAGTGAATCGAATCCGACAATCGCGGTATTGGGGTCGGGAGCTCGTTTGCAAACCCTATGTCCGTTATCGGAGACCGAACACCCGCCTTCGACCGGGGTGCCGTTGCTTGCTTCTACCCCGACGGCCCCGCAGGCCACCACGTCTCCAAGCTTGAAATGGCCGCCTTCTCCGTGCCCCAAGAGGGAGAGGACGCGGGTCCGCCTGTCGATCATGGGCAGGACCTCATCGGTCGTCGGCGACTCGTAAAACGCGTCGATCGCTAGGCTCTCAACGCTTGGCTGGCGCGGACGCAGACAGCACTTGGCGACCATCAGCGTGGTCGCCGCCAGGTCTTGCCCGGTCACGATCGACCATGGGACCTCGAGTCGAAGCAGCGCCTGCAATCGTGGATACGCGAATTGATCGGGCGCGCCGACGAGCGCGATGGCTGCTGGCCGCTCGGCGTTCACGGCCGCGATCCACGCGCCCTCTGACGCGGGCTCGAGCAGTCGTCGCTTCCGTAATCGGGCAAGTTGCCGTGCGGCGGGGAGCGTCGCCGCGTCCAGCGCGACGACCCACAAGCCGTCCGCCGCGGACTCCTCTTCAGTGAGAGCGTCGAGTACCGACGAGAAACGTCTTCGGCGCGCCGACCCCGCCGGCGCCAGCACCGCCACGCGCCCTGCGTCTGCGTGGGCCAGAACCTCCGCAACCGTCTCGACGAGGAGTGTCACGCGCCTCAGGATAGCGCCCACCGCACGCCGTCAGATGGCCTGAGTTGACGGTCCCCGCCTCGGGGGGCGCGCGCCCCCCCCCCCCCCCCCCCCCCCGACACCACTACCAGGAGCAGTCGTAGGGCATCGCGGCCCCTTTGACGGCCGCAAGCTCCTCGTCGGTGAGCTCCTCGAGCTCCAGCGCCGTAAGCTCCTTGGAAATGATCGGGGTGGCGAATTCGTTCGACGGCTTCGTCTCGACTTCCGACTGCATCATTTCTTCTCCCTCTCGCTCGTGCCGCTGACGACACGCGCCACGTAGTAGTCGGCGAGGAAGCGGCATCAAGAGGACTATCTGGGAGTGCCCGATTGGCCTCGTTGGTCAGGACCGAACGCGCCAATCGGGGGGCTCGCCGCGTGGCATGCGCGGTGCTTCTCGAGATATGCCGCTTGCGCTGCCCGCGCCACCAGGTACGAGCACCGCGTTAGCTAGGGAGGTAGTCAATGAACAAGAGCTTGCTGATTGCAATGGGAGCAGTGGTCGCGATGGGTAGCGTGGCGTGTGGGGGGAGCTCGGACGGCGAGGACCTCAGCGTCGACGAGATCATGAACGGCCCGACCGATCAGGATGGAAAGAAGCAGGAAAAGGTCGGCACCAACGGCTGCATGCTCCAGTCCGTCAACACCCAGGGTGGCGCCTGCGCGTCTTGGTGAGACTTCAGGTCCAGCGATCGAGGGCGCGAAAGCGCCCTCAGTCGTTTTTGTACCCCTCCGGTTTGCACGTAAGTGCCATCGCTTGCCGGTTCGTGCAGCTCGCCACAGGGGTAAAATTCGCGACCGAAAGCAGGACGTTGACCGTCGCCACCCCATTGATACGCTCACGCAACATGCTGCGATCGAGCAGCAAGAACAGAGGTAACCAAATGCTCAAACTCAAGCAGGATGCCGTGGTTCACAACAACTTCAATCTGAAGAACGTCGAAGTGGATGTCCTTCCGTCGGCCACGTCTGTCCAGGCTGCGTTCGTCTCCGTCGAGGCGCTCGAAGCTGGCCGCGCTGGCGCGAAGAAGGTGCCCGCCTCGAAGCACGGCCTCGAGACCATCTGCGGCGCGAGCTGCGAGACCGGCGCGCAGTGAGAGAGAGCGGTCGATGAACACAAGCCACCGTTCAATTCCTTCGGTTTACCTGGTGACGGCGCACGGCCGCCAACAGCTCAAGAGCGATGGCCGCGAACGTGTTATCGACCTCTTGACACGGCACCAGGTCCCTTGGTCCGCCGTGTCGATCTACGCAGTCCCCAGGGCGGGCGGAGAGCCGAAGCTCCGCCCGTGTCTGGACCTCGAGCTCACCGCGATGGAGGACGTCGCGGAGCTGCTCCTCTACTTCAATCGCAACGTCAATCCCTTCATCTTCTCGCTCACGGAATTCAAGACGGTGCGGAGCGACAATCCGGCGAGCGCCGCTACTGAGTATTTCTACGAGCGACTCGACAATGCGAACGCTTCCGCCGAGCCGCTCCTCAAGAAGTTGAGCCCGGACGAGTGCAAGACGGCGATCGCCCTGCGCGTCGCCGACACCATCAAGACGGTTCTTCCGAAAGGCGCCGACCTCGTCGTGGGCGTGAGCGGTGGCGGCGACAGCAACGCGCTGCTCTATGGGTTGAGTCGCCTGCAGGAGGAGCACGGCCTGCGGATTCACCCAGTCATCTTGAAGGGGATTCCCGATTGGGACGTCGGCGTGCCCCGCGCGCAGGCGCTCGCGGACGCGTATGGCCTGAAGCTTCGGGTGATGGAGGAGCGCGAGGTCAAAACCCTCTTGGGAATTCCCGAAGACTCGGCGTCGCTCATCGATCGATTCCAGAAGGAGTTCGAGGGCGATGACTTCGAGTTCGTCGGTACCCTGCTGATTCGGCTCGCACTGTTCAAGTACGCCAGTGAAGTGGGGACTCCTTTCGTGGCCACCGGCTTGAATCTCGAGGACGTCGCCTGCGAGGCCATGTTCAGGCTCTCCAGTGGGATGAAGGCGGCTGGCCTTCCTTCCCGCAAGATCGGGGACCACACACTCGTCTTTCCGCTCTGGCTTTGCCCCAAACGGATCATCGACGGGTGCTTCCCCAAATACTCGTTGGACAACTACGATGCGCGTTACCCATGTTTCTCGCTGGGTCGCAATCTGTATTACAGTGTCGTCTACACCATTCAGTCGCAATATCCAGGATTCCCCGAACAGCTCGTTCGCGGCTTGGCCGAGATAAGTGCCCGGGACCCGGTGGTCTACACGAAAGACGAGCAGCTCGGATTCCACGTCGAGCGGTTCGTGCCGTTTCCGCTCCGTGAGCGATTCCGTCGAATGGTGGGCGGGAGCGCCACGGCGACCGGAACGACGTAAGTGCGCGTTCCCGGCTGAGGTGGGCCGACATGGACTCTGTGTGCTGTAGGGAGGTTGCTGATGGCTGACGTTGTGTTGGTGTACGTTCCGTTCGGCGCTTTGGAGCGCCCGTCTTTGGCGCTGGGGCTGCTCAAGGCGGCGCTCGCGAAGACGGACATCTCTTGTTCCGTCCGGTACTGCAACTTCGAATTCGCCGAACGCGTCGGCCTCGAGCTCTACAGCAAGTTGGCTTGGGTTCGCGAAGAGATGGTTGGCGAGTGGATCTTCGCGGCTGCCGCGTTCCCCGACCACAAGACCGACGTCGACGCCTACCTAAACAACATTCTCGGCTCGTTCTACGCCACGGAGAGCGAGAGCGCGCGCGAGTTTGGGCGCAACTTCCTGCTCTTCGCGCGGCAGGAGGCGGCCACGTTCATCGACGAGCAGGCCCGCGCAATCCTCGCGGAGAAGCCGCGTATCGTCGGATGCTCCTCCACCTTCAACCAGAACACGGCGATGTTGGCGCTCCTCCGCCGCATCAAAGAGCTCGACCCGTCCGTTGTGACGGTTGCCGGTGGAGCGAACTGCGAGGGCGTGATGGGCGTGGCCATGTCGCGCCATTTTCGGTGGATTGACTACGTGGCCTCGGGGGAAGCGGAGCTGTTCTTCCCCGAGCTTTGCCGCAACATCTTGGCTGGGACGGTCGATCCCGAGAACCTGCCGTTCGGTGTCATCACTCACGTGGGGAAGCGCCGGCGGCTCATGGTCGCCGAGGAGAAGCCAGCAGAGCCGCCTCGTGCGACGGTGCAGGATCTGGAGGCGTCCCCGCTCCCCGACTTCGACGACTACTTCGCCGCGCTCGATCGCTACGCCGACCGCGACTTCATCACCCCTGGCCTCGTGCTCGAGACGGCTCGGGGGTGCTGGTGGGGGGCGATGCACCATTGCACCTTCTGTGGGCTCAACGGCGGCACGATGGAGTTTCGTTCCAAGACGCCGGAGCGAGTGGTCTCGGAGCTCCGACAACTTTCATCGAAGTACAACATCAACCGCTTCATGATGGCCGACAACATCCTCGACCAGTCCTACTACAAGGAGTTGATGCCCACGCTCGGAGCGCTCCCGGAGAACTACGAGCTCTACTTCGAGATCAAATCCAATGTGACGTATCAGCAGCTGGAGACGTTGAAGAAGGCGGGGGTCGCTTGGATCGTCGCCGGTATCGAGAGCCTCCAGGACGATGTGCTCCGCCTGATGGACAAGGGGACATCAGGGTGGCTCAACGTGCAGATGCTGAAGTGGACGCGTGGTCTGGGGATCCGCGTCTCTTGGAACATGCTGTGCGGCTTCCCCGGCGAGGAAGATGCTTGGTACGGCGAGATGGCGGACTGGCTGCCCTTGGTGTCACACCTCGAGCCGCCGAACGACATGCGAATCATTCGCTTCGACCGATTCAGCCCTCTGCACACGAAGCAGAAGGAATTCGGGTTGTCGCTGAAGCCGTCGTGGCCGTACCCCTTCATCTACCCCCTCTCGAGGGAGCAGCTGGAAGATCTGGTCTACTTCTTCGAGACGGACGGCCGGTCGCCGGTGCACCTCAATCCCTTCCGTCACTCGCGCGAGCAGATGCCTTCGCTCGGTGGGCCCGGTCGCGACCGGCTCCAAAAGCGCGTCCAAGAGTGGGTGAAGCTGTATCGCTCGGACAAACCGGCGATCATGCGGATGACCGAGGAGGCCGACCGCACCTTCATCCACGACACGCGGCCGATCGCGAAGTCCGAGCGCGTGGTGTTGGAGGGGCTCGACCATCGCGTCCACCGAGTATGTGATCGCGCGACGACCGAGGCGAACGTGGTGGCCCACGTGGCGAAGGACGGTGGGCCTTCCGTTGCCGCCTCCGAGGTCGCCGCCGCGTTGGCCCGCCTCAAGGAGGCCGGGTTGGTTGCACAGTTCGGACAACGATATCTCGCGCTCGCCGTGCGGGGTGCCATGCCCAAGCTGCCCTGGAAGAACCAAGACGGATATCCTGGTGGGTGGTTCGTCTACCCGCGACCGGCCGTGCTGCCGGCGCGCTTCGCTCAATTCATGAACGTCGCTACGAAGGCTGGATAGGAGGAACGCATGGATGGAAGTATGGGCGTCAGTCATCAAGAGCACGCCGCGACGCTTGCGGAACTCGAGCGCCTCATCAGTGGAGTTCCGGAGGGTGAAGACGTCGACCTTCGACCCATCGCAGACCTAATTCGGTCACTCCGCGAGGCCATCGCGCCCACGGGCGTGGTCTACGCCACTCGGCGGCAGGCTGCGGCGCAGCGTCGGCTCGGCGCTCTCTTCACCGAAGCAACCCAGAGGTTGCGTGACTTCCACTACGAGAAGCGTCGCGCTCTGCTCGAGCCCCTCGTGCAGCAGATGGTCGAGGCGTGCGCGCTGGCGGACGAAGCCCGCAGCGACGAAGAGTCCCTTCGAACGCCGGAAGGCGAGCTGCTCGGCAACATCCTCATCGTCGGATGGTGGTGACGCGGCGGTTGGGATGAACGTCTTCGTGGAGCGTGGCCGACACCATTCGGCCACGGGCACGCTCTTCGCTGGCTTGGATGTGTTCCTCCGTGAGGACCTTTTGCGGTGCCTCCACGGAGACGAGTGGACTTCGATCCTCTGCGTCGATGGGCGGGCCGCGATGCTGCACGCCATGGTTCCGGTCCCGATCCCCGGGACGCCATGGTTCGACATCGAGCCCTTCTATGGGTACGCCGGTCCAGTCTTTTCGGACACCAACGAGTCGTTCGTCCGACGTGCGTTCGCGGCGTATGCCGAGTACTGCAGGGATCAACGGATCGTCTGCGAGCTGTTTCGCTTTCAACCTGATCGACAGAATCACCTTCCGTTGCGAGACGTGTCCGGGCTGTCGCTGTACCAAGGGCGAGGGATCGCATACGTCGCCATCGCGGCCGAGGAGGAGGCACAGCGCCGCGCCTACTCGCCGGCCTGCCGACGACAGATCAAGAAGGCGGAGCGAGACGTCGAGGTTCGATGTCTGGAGGGGGAGCTTGGTTGGCGGGAATTCGGCCAGCTCTATCGTCGGTCGCTTGAGCGCAACGGCGCCGCCGTCCGATGGTTTCTCACCGATGCGGAGCTGGAGCGGCACCGGCGCTCAGGGTGCGTCAGGCTCTTTGGGGCCTTTCGGGGCGACGCCTTGTTGTCTGCGGTCTGGGTATGCGAGGGCGCCGGTGTCGTCCACACGCTCTTCGTCGCAAACGCCGCTCCGACCAAGTTGGACGGCGCGCATGATCTGCTCACTCACCGGGTCGCGCGGGCCTACCCGAATCACCGTTGGCTGTGCCTCGGCGGCGGTCGAACGGCGGCCCCAGACGACCCCCTTCTGGCGTTCAAACGGAAGTTCGCCGGCTCCAACGTGATGCCGCTGCCGCTCGGCTTCGCCCCGTACCTTCCTGACGTCTTCCAGAAGCTGAACGTCGCGGCGTCAGAAGACGACGTTCTCGCTTCCGCACGTCTCGCGGCGTCGCAGCTGCCTGGTCGCCTGATGCCCTATCGGCTCGTCAGGCGATTTGCGAACGAGCGCGCCTATCGCCTGGATGCCGTTCAATGACGACGCGCGAGTTGCTCGTTGCGCACTCGACCGACCCGCTGGCGCTCCTCGCGTCAGCCGCCGGGCCGGTGTGGCCCGTCGACTCCGTCAGCCTCGAGTTGCTACGAGCGCTCGGGCGCACGCTCGGGTTCTCCATCCGCGTAATGGCCGACGCGCAACTGAATCGCGAGCCGCTGGAGCCCACGCGAACCTCGGAGGTTGTCGCGCTCTCGTCGGATCTCGCGAGCGTCGCTCGTCTGTATGCTCACCTGACGCGACGTGCATGGCGAGTCGTCGACGGCCCCGAAGGGCTCGGGGAAGTGAGCGAGGGAGCGGTGCTCGTCGTTGGTACCTCGGGTTTCTTGGGGAGCGACGTGCTCGATGCCCTCACGGCGCCTCCGCAATCGGTAGCGCCGGGGCTCCTTTACTCGTCCAGCGCCCGCGGCCTTCTCCACCAGGCCCTCATCCGGTCGGCCGCCGCGGTGCTCGGTGGCGACGACGAGTGTCCTCGCGTCGACGTTCTGCCCATCTTGAACGTCGCGGTGCGCAGGGGAGCGGATCGCACGGTGATTGGGAGCGGTGCTTCCGCCGAGGAGTTGAGAACGGCCCTCACGACGTGCCGCGGCGTGTTGACCGTGTTCACCCACTCCGACGGGCTCGACGCGGACCTGGGCCCGCACTTCGTTCTGTGTCCTGTCGACGATACGTGGCTGAGTGCGGAGACAGAGCGCGAGCCGCCGTGCCGTGTCTCCGGCCAATGCTACCGGCTTCGTCGCCCGCTCACGGCCGCGGCCAGCGCGGGCCGTTTCGTTCACCCCTCGTCGCTCGCAGCGCGCGCTTTCATCTTCAACGCATGTATCGGCGTGATGCCGAAGGACCTCAACCACGACCCTCGCATGGGCATGGGATTTCGTCTGCTCGACAATCCCGGCTTGGCGACCGTCTTCACGTCGTGGCGCCCCGCCTTGACGACGCCTGGCGACACCGAGCTCTTGACGCGACTGCTCGTCGCCGGGGTGACCGCTGGGGAGGCAGTCGCCCATCACAATCGGGCGCATCACGATCGCGGTACTGGACATCGGCTCGCGCTTTTCGGCGACCCCGAGTGTCGGGTGACGACGTTGGTGAGCGAGCAGATCGACCGCGACGCTCTGGCGCAAGTGAAGCTCGGAAGGCAACTACACGAGCCGTTTCGGTTTCCCGGCGAGCAGGGGGCGCAGCTCTCGCTCTTGCTTGCATGTTTCGACGCCGGCGATCACGCGCGCGCCGGATCGCTCCCGACGATGGATCGCTCCGTCGTGCGCGCCGCCGTGGAAGGAATCGGTCGCTTTCAGAGCGCACCAAGCCCCGGCAGTGGCGCGGAGATGCGCCGGTCCGTGGTGGCGGCGCTGGCGAGCCGCGGTCGCTTCTGCGACATGTGGCTCCGGTCGGCCGCGTCGAGCCGAGTCGTTGGTCACGCTCCATGCGTAGGATGTCAGAACACTTTGCTGCGCTACGAAATCGCCATCGCCATCGACGGAGTCGAGGCGCGAGAGCTGGAGCTGTGCCCCAAGTGCGGATTCTCGCGCGACTTACCCTCCGGGATGCAGGCGGACGTGATGGTTACCCCGACGGGTGATGTGACGCTGGACTTCGACCCGGGCGACGAACCGTGCGAACTCGCGCTCACGGTCCAGTATCGGTGGCCCGAGGAGACGCAGGTGACGGCGTGGCCGATGCTCGGCGGCCGGCCTCGACGTCAGGCCAGCTGTGGCGCGCTGATGAACCTGCCGGTTTGGGTGACCGTGACGATGATGGTGGGGACGCGGGTCCTGCTCGTGAGCCGTTCACTGAGGGGGATCGTCGAGCCGCGACTTAAAGGAACATCATGACAGAATCGATCGATCCCTTTTCGGCCGACGCCGTCCTCGACCCCTATTCGTTTCTAACGGCGCTACGAACGAATGACCCGGTTCATTGGCACGAGGCCTATGAAATTTGGGTCGTCACCCGATACGACGATCTCGTCTGGGTGAATGCGCATCCAGAGCTCTTCTCTTCGGAGGTGTTCGCACGCGATCCGCGCCCGCCGTACCCGCCGGTCGACGAAGCCGACCTCGGCCTGTACGCCTTCGTTCGGGAGTTTATCTCGGCGCAGCTCGCCGAACACGATCCGCCGAAGCATCAAGTGATGCGTCGCGTCGTGCAGTCGCGGTTCACTCCGAAGGGGGTGGAGTCCTGGCGACCGCTCATCAAGCAGACCATCAACGAGCTTCTCGACGGCGCGATCGCGAATGGGCGGATGGACTTCAAGTCCGCGTTCGCGACTCCATTGCCCGTCGAAATCATCACCCAGCTGATGGGCGTTCCTCGTACGGACCGCGGCATCATTCGCGAGCACGTCACGAAGATGCTCCTCAGCAGTCAGGGCGAGGCCAATCGCCTCCGTACTCAGACCGACGGCATGCGCGGCATGATCGACTACCTCAACCCTCTGATCGAGGACCGTCTCCGCCACCCCGGCAGAGACGACCTGCTTTCGATGATCGCGGAAGGCGAGGCGAGTGGGGTGCTCACTCGCCATGAGGTGCTCGTCAATTGCTCGTTGCTCCTCGTGGCCGGTCACGAGACGACCATCAATTTGTTGTGCAACGGCATGCTCGCGTTCATGCAACATCGAGGCGAATGGGACCGTCTCGTCTCGGCGCCACTCGAGTGGAGCAAGAAGGCGACCGAGGAAGCCTTGCGCTACGACGCCCCGGTCAAATCGTTGCAGCGAATCGCGACCCAAGACGTCGAGCTCCGTGGCCGAACGATCAAGAAGTCCGATCGGATCCGCGCCTTCATATCGTCCGCGAATCGTGACCCCGAGGTGTTTGCGCGTCCAGACGTGTTCGACATCAGCCGCGACCCGAATCCGCACGTGGCGTTCGGGTCGGGTATTCACCATTGCTTGGGGGCCACACTCTCGAGGCTGGAGGGCCAGGAGGCGTTCGCGGCGTTGGCCTCGCGGCTCCCTGGACTTCGACTCGTCCCCGAACAGGAGCTCTCGTATCGACCGAGCATCAGCCATCGCTCGCTCGCGTCCCTACAAGTGACCTGGTAGCGCGTGGAGCCGCTGGCCATCTCATCGTACGCAGGTGCCGTCCCTCTAACCGACGACGACGCAACGCTGTGCCTGGCGTGGACCCTCGACGAACGGTCCGTCGTGGGCCCGGCATTGGAGCGGATTCTTCGAGAGGTGCTCAGCGACGAGTTGCGGACGCTGGCGCTCACGAATCGCTATCTGGTGGACGATCCGTACGGAGATTGCGCGCTGCGCGCCCCGATCGCTCGGATGTTCGAGCTGGACACGGCGGGTTGGCACGTCACGACGTCCGCGGGGGTCGGTGGCGCGCTCCGCTCATTGGCGGCCGCCGCCACCCGCGTGACCATCTTGGGAAGCGTCTATCCAGACTTCCCGTCTTGGCTCGCGCGGGCCGGCTCGTCCGTGGATTGGCGAGCGCGGCCGCCCGCCGGGTCCGGCGACCTGATCTTTCTCGAGCGCCCCACACTCCGCGGAGAGACGCTCTCCTTGGAAGCGATCGCCGAGCTGGCGGCGGCGGCCCCGACGGCGGTCGTCTTGGTCGACGAGTCGAACGCAAATTATCTCTCGGCTGCCGAGAGCGCCGTAACGCTTGCGCCGAAGCTCAGAAATTTGCTGGTGTTGCGCGGTCTGTCGAAGGGCTTCCTGCTCGGCGGCGCGCGCGTCGGCTATTGCGTGTCGAGCGCGAACGTGACGGACTGGTTGCGAGCACGCTTGCCGCCGCTCGCGGTCTCGTCGCTTTCGTTGGGGCTCGCCGCGCGGGTCTTGTCGGCGGGTGACCTGCTCGCACCTCTGCGTGCACGGATCTCGGAGCAGCGACGTGCACTGTTCTCCGTGGTTGCCGCGCATGTTCCGGATGTGGAGCTCGCGTCGGTGGGGCTCCCGTACTTCCTCTCTCGAGACGAACAGGCGGGGGCCCGTCTGACGGCACTGGGGGTCGTTGGCAAACGCCACTTGGAGTGGAGTGGGTCGCTCCGCTCGGTGTTTCGACTGAGTATCCCGCTCGACGAAAAGCGCGCCCTTCGTCTGCGCTACCTCCTGGGACGTGAGCATGTTTGAAGCGAGCGTTGCCGAAGCGCTGCGCCGCTGTGGGGAAGCGGAGCGCGAGCTCGGTCACATCCTCGCGTTGAGTCGGCTCGATCGTTATCAGGCCTCCCTCGGCATCGAGGAGGCGGCGGAGTACGTGGCCGCGCAGGCGCGCCAGCTTGGTCTGGTGGACGTTCGGGTCGATCGATTCATGGCCGACGGGAAGAGCCGCTGGTGGTCGTTCCAGCGGCCGGCGTCGTGGAGCCCCGTGGTCGCGCGTGCGGTCGTATCGTGCAACGGCGCGGAGGTCGCAAGACTCGACCACGCCCACGCCCCGTTCACCTGTGCGACGTATTCGGCCGCGACGCAGCCCGGCGGCGAAGTGCTCTCGCTTCGGCGATACGGGGCGGAGTCGGTCGACGGAGCGGTCGCGCTCGTCTCTGCCGACGACTACCGTCGCCCCGAGTTGCTCGATGAGCTCGAGTCCGCGCATGCGCGCGGCTTCGTCACGGCCGGGCCGGCGCGCTGCATACCCGGCGAAGGGGAGTTCGTGGGCCGCATCGAGCTCCCGTCGGACACCGCTCTGTTCGCATTCAGTGTGACGAGTGACGTTTTCGCCCGCATCGACGACGCCGTCCAGAAGGGCGACGCCACGCTTTCCGTCGAAGTCGCGGTCGACCGATCGGCACTCATGCCCGTCGTGTCGGCGTTGTTGCCCGGGCAACATGCGGGCGGCGAGGTCATGTTGACCTCGCACCTCTGCCATCCGCGCCCGGGGGCGAACGACAACGCCTCCGGCGTCGCCGCCCTGCTAGGCGTGGCGCGCGTGATTGGCCGGAATCACGCGCGCGGGATTCGATTCGTGTTCGGGCCGGAGTACCTCGGCGTAGTCGCGGCGCTCTACGAGGGATGCTGCGAGACGCCGATCGCCGTCGTGAACGTCGACATGGCAGGCGAAGATCAGGTGCGTTGTGGCAGTCCGTTCATCCTCGAACGCAACATCGACACACAGCCGTCGCGGCTTCGACCGCTCGCGGAGACCGTCGTTCGCGAAGTGTTTCTGGCGACTCGAGACACCCCCGGAACCTGGGCCGCCCATCCGTTCGCGGGATTCTCCGATCACGCACTGTTCGCCGATCGGTCATTTGGTGTGCCTGCGGTTCAGATGTGTCACGCGCCCGACCGCTTCAATCATTCAGCCGGAGATACGCCGGACAAGGTGTCACCTCGCGAGCTGTCGCGTTCCATCGTTGCGGCGAGTGAGTTGGCGAGCCTGTGCGCCGAGCGTCCAGGGGAGGTCGCCGCGACGGATGCGGCGGCTTCCGACTGGCTGATGCGCGAGACGACATCGATTCGAGCGGCCGAAGCGAGTTGGCGTGGCGGTCCCCACGAAGCATGGGCTCGCGCCCGCGCCGAATACGCGTTGAAGGTGGCACGGCTCCACGTTCGGCCCGACGAGTGCGTCGCGGCTGTCGTGGCGCCGTCGGCTGATCATCCGCGAAGGGCCTGGCCTGGGCCCTTCAATGCACGCGCGATGCTGGCCGCAGCTTCGCGGTCGACGAGGCAGCGAGTGACGGCATTGGTGATGGCGGACAAGATCAACTTGGCTGTCTTGATGAACCTGGCGCACCGACTCGATGGGAGCCGCTCCACCGTCGAAGCCGTGCGCGACGTCAGCTTCGCCCTCGGTACCCCACTCGACGCTGGCGCGGTTCAGCCGTTACTCGATGCCCTGCAAGAGTCGGGATGGTGTGTCACGAGCTCCACGTCGCAAACGGAACCATAATCTCATCCGTCGTGCGGGATCCGTGCTCGAAGGCGTACCCGGGGGGCGCGATGAAGTGCGTGCCCTCCGCGACGATCCAGAGCGCACCTGCCCGGCGCGCGGAGAGCCCGCCCGCGGGCCATATCTCCTCAGTCCGGAGAACCGACACGGCGGTCCCGGCGAGGGATTCGGTCAGCTCACGACGCGCTGCTTCGACGTGCGGCGGAGCGAGATGAAGCCAGCGCGCCCGTCCGGCGCCACCAACGGATGCGCCGTACTTCCTAGAGATCGCATCGATCGCCTCGACTATCTCCGGCACGTGCACCGTTGGAACGAGCCCATGGTCCGAGTGTGCAACGACGACGGATGTCTGGGCCAACTGGCTCGCCAGCGTGTCGAAGCCACGAAGCACGTCGAGGACGTGTTCGTCGTAGCCAAATCGATGAACATGACAGTCGACGTCCACGAAACACCACACGAGGCAAGGGTCGCGGGCGTCGCGTCGAACCCGTTCGAGGGTGGACGCGAGCGTGGAGAGGACGGACGTCGCCGTCGTCGGCTCCTTCTCCGCGTAGAACGTCGGGCTGGCGAACGTTTGCGCGTGACGCAGGAGGAGATCGCGAAAGGCCCCCGGGAACGGGGTCCAATCGGAAAGGAGTGCGACGGGGGCGTAGCCCAGCGCCCGCGCGTCGGAGAATATGTTCTGGCTCGCGATCGCGTCGGACTCGCCCAAGGATCCCTGGTGCGCGAGCACGTTGACCGGCACGCCGTCGACTTGGAAGACGACGCCAGGAACACCGTGGGCCGAAGCCTCTAGTCCAGTCAGACTACTCAACCACCCGGTGGACGACGTGGTGGGGAATACGGCTGTTCGTGGGGAGACGCGCGCGTTCGGCCATGACTGCATGGCGATGTCCAGCGGAATCCCGTCGAGGGCAAACACGAGCACATCGCGCCGTCGCGCAGAAGCCTCGTTCGCCACGATCAGGCCGATGTCTCGTCGAGTCGCGGTGATGGACGCCGCGCTCATGGCAGCGGGAGCGCGCGCAGGCCCTCTTGGACGACGATGCCACCACGGTCGCCGATGGTCGTCGAGCCATAGCGGAGCGCGTAGCAGCTCGGGAGCGGCCTCGCCTCCGGAGGGCACAGCCAGATTCGGAGGAGGTGACGCCGCCGCTCCGGTTCGGGCCAGTCCTCGAAGGCGGTCCGGTCGTGGAGCAGCTCGTGATTGTGGATGAACTGGAGGTCACCAGGTTCCAGGTCCATCATCAGATGAAGATTCGGGTCGTCGGCGAGCTCGTCGAGCATCGTCATCGCGTCGCGCTGGGCAGTCGTGAGCTTTGGAACGTTCGGAAGCGCTTGCGCCGACAAGATGTAAGTGCGCGAGTAGATCGCCGAGAGGTACCCCTCGTGCTGGTGGTAGATGGGAATCGCAAAGTAGGGGAGCATCCCCGGTGGGATCTCGCCGCGCCGATCCGTCGGATAGGGCTCGAACAGAGCCGCCGCCAAGTCCGGCCGCCGACGGAGAATCTCGTTGAAGATGGTGGTGGACGAGACGATGGCGGAGCGGCCTCCACGCCTCGCCGAACGGAGGCAGAGGAGTCCGACGATGTCGGTCGAATCAGTGTGGTACGTCTGCCTCCGATTCGTTTGGTAGATGCGGACTCCAGGCTTCTCGGGATCGAGGCCTTCGTCGCGAACGTGCCCGATCAGGTGCCCCATCGCATTTTGCGGTCGGACGTTCCCGAGCTTGGTGGCGAGGCCCCAATACATGCGGAAGATGTCCTCGAGGGGGCGTCCTACGACGTTCAGGCCGCGAGCCACTACGAAGCCGTGCCCGTGTAGCAGGTCGTGCCGGATTCGGTCGAACCAGCGGTCGAGCGTCGGTAACGGAAAGTCCTCGGGTCGAAGATCGATCGTTGCCTTCCCCGATGCGCGGGCGCGATCGAGGGCTCGCTCGATCTCGTCGAGATCTGCGGGGGAGAAGTGATGAAGCCAGCGGTGCGGTTCTCGCGCCAGGTCCGGGCCGAACCAGGCCGAAGGTCCAGCAACCGGCGTCGTCCGCATGCGAGGAGTCTAACACGCGCGCCGATCACGTTGTCAGGCAACCCCGAGGATTATCGAGCCGCTTCGCGGCGGCGATGCTAACA
Organism: Polyangiaceae bacterium; assembly: GCA_044224815.1. Classification (GTDB taxonomy): domain Bacteria; phylum Myxococcota_A; class Polyangia; order Polyangiales; family Polyangiaceae; genus JADJCA01. The sequence goes on along the minus strand of JBGAJR010000006.1, from coordinate 37,856 downwards.
CCCCGGCCGTGAAGGTCACGGTCGTCGGTGCAGGGCTCGCCGGGTGCGAGGCGGCGTTCCAGCTCGCGGAGCGCGGGGTCGACGTCGTCCTCGTCGAGCAGAAGCCGCATCGGCGGACGCCCGCGCAGACGAGCGACGCGTTCTGCGAGCTCGTTTGCTCGAACTCGATGCGCGGGGCGGCGCTCACCAACGCCGTCGGTCTCCTAAAAGAGGAGCTTCGTCGCGCGGGGTCGCTCATCCTGGGGAGCGCCGACAAAACGCGCGTCCCGGCTGGTGGCGCCCTGGCCGTGGATCGCGAGGGCTTCTCGCGCGCCGTCACCGCCGCGCTCGGCGCGCACCCGCGCATCACCATCGAGCACCGGATCATCGAGGCGGTGCCCGAGGCGAGCGCCGACGCGCCGGTCATCCTCGCCACGGGGCCTTTGACGGGCGACGAGCTCGCCGCCGATCTCGCGCGCCGCATCGGTCACGATCACCTTGCGTACTACGACGCCATCGCACCGATTATCGCCGCCGACTCGATCGATTGGTCGAAGGTCTGGAAGCAGTCACGCTGGGACAAGGGCGGCGAGGACGGCGACGACGCGTACGTGAACTGTCCGTTCAACGAGGAGGAGTACAAAGCCTTCGTCACGGCGGTCCGCGAGGCCGAGAAGGTCGAGGCCCGTTCGTTCGAGGACGTTCGCTACTTCGAAGGGTGCCTGCCCATCGACGTGATGGCCGAGCGCGGCGAAAAGACGCTCGCCTATGGACCGATGAAGCCGGTCGGGCTCACCGATCCCAAGACCGGGCGCTGGCCCCACGCCGTCGTGCAGCTTCGCCCCGAAGACGCCGCGGCCACGGCGTACAACCTCGTGGGTTTCCAGACGCGCATGACGTACGGCGCCCAAGGGCGCGTCTTTCGCATGATCCCCGGCCTCGAGTCGTGTGAGATCCTCCGCTACGGCACCGTGCACCGGAACACGTTCGTGGACGCGCCCGCGGAGCTGACGCGCGAGATGGAGCTGAAGAAGCTCCCCGGCGTCTACCTGGCGGGGCAGGTGACCGGCGTCGAGGGCTACGTCGAGAGCGCGGCCGGCGGCTTCTTGTGTGGCGTCATGCTCGCGCAGCGTCTCCGCGGCGAGGCGGTCACCCCGCCGCCCGAGTCGACGGCGCTCGGCGGCCTGATGACCCACCTCGCGCGCGTTCAGCCTCGTTATCAGCCGTCGAACATCACCTGGGCGTGCATGCCGCCCCACCCGAATCGCAAGCTGAAGAAGCACGATCGGTACGCGGCGCTCGCCGAGCGGGCGCTCGTCGACCTCGGCGCGTGGCTCGCGGAGGCGCCCCTCATGGGCGGCGCCGCCCGCGCCGCTGGCTGACGGCGCGCGGCGACGCGATCGCGGGCCGAACGGTGGTAGAACGTCGGCTGTAATGAGCAGCAAACCCGCCCTGAAGCGCGTTGGAATCGTCTTCGCCGGTGGCCCGGCCCCCGCCGCCAACGCGGTCATCGGCGCCGCCGCCATCTCGTTTTTGGAAGAGGGCTACGAGGTCATCGGCTTCTTCCACGGCTACTCGAACCTCCAGGACTACCACCCGATCACGCATCGCTTGGTGCCGGACCGGCACTACCGCGTCCTCACCGAGAAGGATTGCCGCGGGCTCCGCAACAGCCGCGGCATCTTGATCGGCACGTCGCGCGCGAACCCGGGCAAAGGGATCGAGCGCCCCGCCGATCTCGCGGACGCGGAGAAGACGGCGCGTTTGCAAAACGTGTACAATGCACTTGTCGATCTGGAAATCGACGCGCTGATCTCGATCGGCGGCGACGACACGCTGCGCACCGCGAACCTCCTCCATCGCTTTCAGGCCACGCTCCCGGCGGACGCGCGCCGCGTGCGCGTCATCCACCTGCCGAAGACGATCGACAACGACTATCGCGGCATCGACTTCACGTTCGGCTTCTTCACCGCCGTCGACGTGATGGCCAAGGAGCTCCAGAACCTCCGCGCCGACGCCCTCGCCACGAGCGGCTACTACATCGTCGAGACCATGGGCCGGAAGGCCGGGTGGCTCAGCTACGGCGTCGCCATCGCGGGTGAGGCGAACCTCGTCATCGCCACCGAGGACGCGAGCGCCGAGCTGATGACGGACGGGAAGCTCGATCTGGTGAAGCTCGCCGACCGCATCGTCGACCTCGTGCTCACGCGCGAGAACAAGTACGACAAGCACTACGGGACCGTGGTCTTGGCCGAGGGGCTCTCGGAGCTCCTTCCCGAAGGTGCTCTCGAGGATGCGCCGCGCGACGAGCACGGGCATCTCTCGCTCGGTAAGGTCGACCTCGGCAAGCTCGTCGCCCGGATCGTGGGCGAGCGCTACGAGGCGCGCACGGGCCGCAAGAAGAAGGTCACCGGCATCCAGCTCGGCTACGAGTCACGCTGCAGCCCGCCCCACGCCTTCGACGTGATGCTCGGCTCGCAGCTCGGCATCGGCGCGTACCGCGCGCTCGTCGAGGAGAACCTCGACGGCTTCATGGTGAGCTGCAGCGGCCAGCTCCATCTCCACTATGTGCCGTTCCGCGACATCGTCGACGAAAAGACGCTCACCACCGACGTCCGCTTCATCGAGACGGGCAGCGACTTCCATCGCCTCGCGCGCTTCTTGGAGACGCGCGTCGATCCGCTGCGCGACTGGAGCCCGGGCCGGCGCAACGAAGTCTGACGGCCAGGTCGGTCGGATCACTTCGGCGAGGGCTTGCTGTTGATCTCCGCGGCGGACAGGCCGTGGCACGATCCGCAGTTGCCATTGTCCGCTTTGGCGCACATGGAGACCGTCACGCCTTCGCGCGTGCGGACCGCGACGGTCGACGGGAACAGCGCGACGTCGGTGCCCGGCGTCCGGCCGTCACCGCCGCCTGCGCCGGGGAGGCCGCTTCCGCCGGAGCCGCCGCTTCCACCCGAGCCGCCGCCGCCGCCGCTGCCGCCGAGGCCGCCGCTTCCGGAGCCGCCCGAGCCACCGAGGCCGCCGCCGCTCCCGCTTCCGTAGATGCCGCTCGGCGGCGGGGGCGGCCACCAGAAGTAGCCATCGACGTTCGAGTAGGCCGAGATGGGCTTGCCGCTCTGGGTGTTGTCGACGCGCACCTCGGCAAAGGGAAGCGGGTTGCCCTTCTCGTCGTAGACCCGTCCGCCGAAGTCGAACTTGGGGAGGCCGGGCGCCGGGTGCTCGTGGCAGTCCATGCACTTCGTTCCGTGGACCGTGACGCGCTTCAAGACCTCGCGCGTCGTCGTGTCGTCGAAGTTGTCGTTCCAGTTCGACGCCGCGAAGAACGCGGGGTGGCATTCGTGCGGACCGGCGTCGGCCGCGCTGCTCCCGAGCCCGCCGGCGCCGCCCCCCGAGCCTTGAGGGTTGCACGAGATCTCCTTGCTCGACGTTCCGCACGCGGCGCCGCCGTCGCCGCGAGAGATGCCGTCGCCGGCAGCCACGAGCTGGCTGGCCTCGTCGTCCAGACCGCCGGAGGAAACGCCTCCACACGCGGCCGCGACGACGAGAGAGAGGGCACCCAAACCCGTGAACCAGCGAGATGCGTCCATGCATTGTACCGCTGCAGGAAGTTTGCCGTCGCGCCGCCGGCCGTCACGTGTAACGGAGAAGTCCGTTCTGCACGTCGTGTGCAGCCGCGGACCATCCGGTGCTCACGCAGTTGCACCTCGCGTGCGGAATCTCGTCGCTCGAGCGTGAAACGCGGCGGGGCACGCGGTGCCCTGGGGGGACACGGTCGATCCAGGGATGTGCCGGCGAAAAAAGCGGGGTGAGGGGGTCCCCAATCCGGCGCGCGGGGGTTTCGATGCGCTCGGCGCGGCACGCTCGCTGCCTTGCGTTGTGTCGTTCCCCAACGGAGCCCTTACCCATGAAGATCCTCGCCCCTCTCTTCGCGCTCGGCCTCGCCCTCTCCACCTTGTCCGGTTGCAGCGGCTCGTCCGCGAGCGACGACGCCAACACGGCCGACGAATCGGCCGCCGACGCGCTCACGAGCTCCCAGCGAAACACGCTCATCCTTCACGTGCGAGCGGCCTTCGAGAAGGCCTCGGCGTCGGACAGCACCGGCCTCGTGGGCTCGAAGACGATCGATCCGAGCAAGCTCAAGGGCGACGCGCGCAAGGCCTACAAGGGCTACGAGCAGACCTCCAAGGACGGCATGATCAACAGCGGCTGGCCGCGCGCCGAGATCGGCACCATCGACGGCTACGTCGTCTACTTCGTCTCCGGCGACGTCAGCGACACCGGCACCGAGATGGGCTTCTACGACGCGCGGGGCAAGCTCCTCGCGCTCGCGTACAGCGGGCAGGGGATGCACGCGAACGCGGCAGGCGTCGACTGGCAGACCGACGCGCCCGCGCCCTGACGGGTAGATAGATGTGAAATGCACGAAGCCCCGCACCGGACGTCCGGCGCGGGGCTCTGGCGTGCAGCGCGCGGGGCGCCGGGCTCAGCGGACGGCTTCGAAGAGGCCGGCGGCGCCCATGCCGCCGCCGATGCACATCGTGACGATGGCGTACTTGCCGCCGCGACGACGGAGCTCGTAGAGCGCGCTCGCGGTGAGCTTGGCGCCGGTGCAGCCGAGCGGGTGCCCGAGGGCGATGGCGCCGCCGTTGACGTTGAGCTTCTCGTCGGGGATGCCGAGCTCGCGCTGGCAGTAGACGGCCTGGGCCGCGAAAGCCTCGTTCATCTCGATGACGTCGATGTCCTTGATGGAGAGGCCCGCCTTGGCGAGGAGCTTCTTCACCGCGGGGATCGGGCCGATGCCCATGATCGAGGGGTCGACGCCGGCTGTGGCGAAGGCCTTGAACGTGGCGAGCGGCTTGATGCCGAGCGCGTCGGCCTTGGCGCGCGAGGCGACGAGGCAGGCAGCGGCGCCGTCGGAGAGGGGCGAGCTGTTGCCGGCGGTGACGCTGCCGGTCTGCGTGAACGCAGGTTTGAGGCTCGCGAGTCCCTCGATCGTGGTGTCGGGGCGAATGAGCTCGTCGGCGGCGAAGTCGAACTCGACGCGCTCGTTGCCGTTGTAACGAACGCCCTTCACCGGGATGATCTCCTGGTCGAACTTCTTGGCTTCGCGGGCGGCGGCGGCCTTCTTGTGGCTCGCGAGGGCGAACTTGTCCTGGTCCTCGCGGGCGACGTTGAAGCGCTTCGCGACGTTCTCGGCCGTGATGCCCATCGGCGTGTAGACGCTCGCGACCTTGGCCATGGCTTCCGGCGACGCCGAGAGCTTGTTGCCGGTCATGGGCACCATGGTCATCGACTCGAGCCCACCGGCGACGACGAGATCGTTCATGCCCATCGCGACCGAGCCCGCCGCGAGTGCGATGGCCTGGAGGCCGCTCGAGCAGAATCGATTGATGGTCATGGCGCTCGTCTCTTGCGGGAGCCCGCCGAGGAGCGCCGCGACGCGCGCGATGTTGAGCCCCTGCTCACCCTCGGGCATCGCACAGCCGAGGATCACGTCCTCGATGGTCTCCGGCGCGATCGCCTTGTGCCGCGCCATGAGGCCACGGATGACCTCTCCGGCGAGCTCATCCGGCCGCTTGAAGGCCAACGACCCCTTGTGCGCCCGCCCCACCGCCGAACGAACCGCATCGAGAATAACTACGTCAGTCATGTGGCCATCTCCCTGAGAGTGAAGAATCTAGGTCTGTTTGGTCGAGGGCGAAGCCCCTCGACGCGCCCTTCGCCACTCCGTTCGGGTCCGCCTGCCTTGGGAGCTCGAGGGGCGGCAGCCCCTCGAAACCAGACCCGGCGTCCTGAAGACGCGCTTCCTGCGCGGCGAAGGACAGAGCAACCTCGCCCGCTAGGGCGGGGTTGCGACTCGAACAACAAGTCGCTCAGTTCCTGAGCGGCTTGTTGTTCATCAAGAAGTACTGGATGCGCTCCTGGGTCTTCGGCTCACCGCAGAGGCTCACGAACGCTTCGCGCTCGAGCTCGAGGATCTCCTCCTCGGTGACCTCGCGCGCCGCGCCGCCCTTTCCGCCGCAGAGGACCTCGGCGAGCTTGGTGGCGATCTTCGCGTCGTGCTCGCTCGCGTGTCCCGACTCGACCAGCGTCCCGACCATCATCTTGAGGGTCGCGATGCCGCTCTCGCCCGGGAGGGTGTACGCGCGCGCCGCTTGGGGGTGGTACCCGGACTCGGCCATGCCGATGGCGCGGGCCTTGGCCTCGTAGAGCTGACGGGCGCGATCGAACGAGACGCCGTCGCTCTTCCGGAAGTAGCCGAACGCCTTCGCCTCGTCGGCGCTGGTGGCGACCTTCGCGAGCGCGATGTTCTTGAACACCTGCGTGACCGCGGCGTACGTGTCGAACTGCATCCCCTCGGGGACGTTCTCCAGCGCGCGCCACAGCATGTTGAGGGTGCCGGCGCCGCCGGGGATGAGGCCCACGCCCACCTCGACGAGCCCGCAGTACGTCTCGGCCGCCGCCTGCACGGCGTCGCATCCGAAACAGAGCTCCATGCCGCCGCCGAGCGTCATGCCGAACGGCGCGCCCACGACGGGAACGCGCGCGTACTTCATGCGCTGCGTCGCGTCCTGGTAGCTCTTCACCATCGTCGAGATCTGGTCCCAGGCCTTGTTGGCCGCGGCCATGACGACGAGCATCACGTTGGCGCCGACGCAGAAGTACTCACCCTCGTTCCACACGACCATTCCGCGGAAGTCTTTCTCCGCGCGGGCGGTCGCGTCGTGCAGCATCTGGATGACGTCGGGGTCGATGCTGTTGGCCTTGGTCTTGAACGTGAGGCCGAGGATGCCGTCGCCGAGATCCCACGCCTCCGCGCCGTCGTTCTTGAGGACGGGGGCCGACGCGACGCGCGCGCGCGCCTGCGCCAACGTGATCTCACGCGGGTCGGTGGCCCGCTTCTCGTACTCGTTCTTGAGCGGGTTCCAGACCGAGCCGTCGTCCTTGTAGAACGACGTCGCGCCCGAGGCCTTCATCTTCTTCACCCACTCGGGGAGGGCGATGCCGTCCTTCTCCATTCGCTCCGCCGTGGCGGCGAAGCCGAGCGCGTCCCAGACCTCGAACGGTCCGAGCTCCCAGTTGTAGCCCCACTTCATGGCCTCATCGATCGCGACGATCGAGTCGGCGATCTCCGGGATGCGGCGCGCCGAGTAGGCGAGCGACTTGGAGCTGATCTTCCACGCGAACGTGCCGGCCTTGCCCGTATCGGCGGCGAGCTTGCGGACGCGCTCCTTGGGATCTTCGATCTTGGAGATCGACTTGCAGGTCGCCTTGATGGAGTCGTCGCCGGCCTTGGCCCGGTACTCCATCTTGTACGGATCGAAGGTCTCGACCTCCTTGCTCGCGCCCTTCTTGTAGAAGCCGGCCTTGGATTTATTGCCGAGGAGCTTCTTCTCGACCATCGCGCGGATGTAGGCCGGAACCTCGAACACCGCGCGGTCCTCGTCGTTCGGCAGCGCGTCGAAGCAGTTCTGCGCGACGTGCACGAAGGTGTCGAGGCCCACGAGGTCACCGGTGCGGAAGCTCGCGCTCTTGGGGTGCGCCATCGGCGTGCCCGTGATGTTGTCGATGTCCTCGGGCGCGAGGCCGTCCTTCAACATCTCGTGGATGGTCGTCATCATCGCGTGGATGCCGATGCGGTTGCCCACGAAGTTCGGCGTGTCCTTGCCGACGACGATGCCCTTGCCGAGCACGTCACGACCGAACGTCGTGATGCGCGCCAGCGTCTCTTTCGACGTGTCGGGCCCGGTCACGAGCTCGAGGAGCTTCATGTAGCGAACCGGGTTGAAGAAGTGCATCACGAGGAAGCGCTTCTTGAAGCCGTCCGACCGACCCTTGACCATGTCGACGATGCGGAGGCCCGAGGTGTTCGACGCCACGATGGCGTGCTCGGGCAAGATCTTCTCGAGCTTGTCGAAAAGCGCCTGCTTGGCGTCGAGCTTCTCGATGACGGCCTCGATGACGAGGTCGCACGTCGAGAGCTTGCCGAGGTCATCTTCGGTGTTGCCGGTTTCGACAAGCTTGGCGAACGACTTGTGAAAGAAGAGCGCGGGGCGGCTCTTCACGGCCTTCTCGAGGCCCCCATCCGCGAATCGGTTCCGCGCCTTCGCGTCTTTCTTCTCGGCGTCCGAGAGGGAGGGCGGAACGATGTCCAGGAGGACCACGCGGATGCCAGCGTTGGCGAGGTGGGCCGCGATGCCAGCGCCCATGACGCCGGCTCCGACGACGCCGACCCGGTGGATGGGGGCGTGAGAGGAGGAATTCATGGCCACGGTTTGTCGCGCCATTTCGCCCACCTGGCAAGGGTCGCCGGCCTCGCTGGAGGGCTCTTCTCGACTTGAGAAGCGCCGCCGCTTGTGCCTTCCCAGATCACGGATCACCCGCGAGGTACGCGGAATTCGACGAATTCATGGGGTCTGTACCGACCGCGCCTGCGCTTGTTGAGAAGCCCGCGTCCGCACGAATCGGGAGGAAGGGGCTTTTCGAAAGGGCGATTTCCGCGGAAACCCCGGGGACGGCGAGTCGGCACGGGGACTGCATCGACGTTGGACATGCTTTCCGATAGCCACCGCAACGAGCACCGTTTCGCCCAGAAGACCCACCGCGGCCTCGTAATCTCGCGCGTCGAGTACACGAACGCGGTCACCGTCCGTCGCGATGAAGTGATCGCGCCCTGGCACGAGATCATCGTGAACGTGGGCGGCGAGTGCCTCGTCGGTCGCGGTCGCGGCCCGGCCAAGATCGTCGGCCGCAGTGTCGTCGTCGTGAACCCCGGCGAGCGCTACACCGAGGAGCACTTCGCCGCGGGCGGCGAGGTCGGCACCCTGGTCGTCATCGGCATCCGCGATCTCGACGCCCTCGGCGTTCCGGACGTGGTCTTCGGGCTCGATCCCATCGAGGACGAGTCGTTCGTCGACGCCATCCGCAACCTGGTCCTTGCGGAGCGCGCCGGTCAGACCCTCGACGAGGAGAGCGTTGCCCTCCAGGTCCGCAAGCTCGTCGCCGAGCGCGGCCAGCCGATCCCGAGCGACCGCCTCTTCGCGGTGAAGCGCGAGATCGACAAGAACCCCCACGCGCCCCTCTACGTGGCGCAGCTCGCCGAGATGGCGTCGATGCACCCCGAGACCTTCACCCGCGCCTTCGCGCGCCGCTTCGGTGTGACGCCCATCCGCTACCGCCTCCACCGCCGTCTGCTCGAGGCCGCGTACCTGCTCCTCACCGAGCCGCACCTCCTCGTGAGCGACGTCGCCACGCGCGTCGGCTTCGAAGACCTCCGCTTCTTCCACCGCTCGTTCCGCTCGCGCTCCGGCGTCAGCCCCGCCGCGTACCGCCAGTGGTTCGCGGAGGGCGCGCTCGGCCGCCGCCGCGCTTCGGGGATTCCCCCGAAGCAGTCGGGGCGCCCGGGGAGCGGCGAAGCGGCGGCCTGACGATCTCGAGCGCGAGCCCCGCTCGCTCCATGCGCGCCTCGATGGTGCGAATGGCGAGCGGGCTCACGTCGGCGCCGATGGAGCGCCTGTCGGCGAGGACCGCAGCTTCCAGCGTGGTTCCCGAGCCGGCGAACGGATCGAGCACCGTCGCGCCTTCCTCGCTCGTCGCGCGAACGATCCGATCGAGGAGCTTCTTCGGCTTCTGCGTCGGGTAGCCGGTCGTTTCGGGAGAGAGCGGGGTGTTGGCGACCATCGACGGGCAGTCCGTCCACACCGTGCCGAGGGCGCGGCCCTCGTCGGCGTAGTAGCGGTAGGTCTTCTTGCCCACGGTCCGGTCGCGATAGAGGCGTCCGCTCTCGTCGCGGGAGCGGAAGTGCATCGACAAGCTGGTCGCGGCGTGCGGCTCGCGCAGCACCGGATCGCGTGCATTCCACACGTAATCGTCACGGCGGGCGTAGAGGAGGAGCGTCTGATGCCCGAGCCCCGGCCCGTGCCGTGACTTGATGCCGTTGCCCGGCACCCAAACGATCTCGCCGCGGAACGCAGCCGCGCCGAAGACGCGGTCGCAACGGCACTTGGCGTCGTGCACGGCCCGTGCGTCGAGGTGCAGCCACATGGCGCCGCGAGGGGCGAGGAGATCGCGCACCACGACGAGGCGCGCCTCGAGCCACGCCAGATACTGGTCGAGCGTGTCCCAGCGATCGTCGTAGGCGACGGGACCGCGCGCGCGGTGCTCGCCGCGCGCCGTTCGAGCGCGAAAAGCGACGCCGACCGCGAACGGAGGATCGAGGTACGCGAGGTCGACGGTGCCTGCAGGGACGAGCTCGCCCAGCGAGAGCGCGTCGGCGTGGAAGAGCGTCGCCGGAGCGCGGGCCTTCACGGAGCGTCCTCGGCGACGCTTGCTGGCGTGAAGAGCGAGCCGACGAGCGCGCGCGTGTCGTCGTCGGTCTTGGGGGTGCGTCGGGCGAGCCACGGACGCGCCGGCCCGGACGGCTCGCAGCCGAGGTCTTGCTCCTCGGGCGTGCACGCGGTCCGCACGTGGAAGTGGTCGTCGTGCTCGCCGCCGGGCTGCGGCTGCACGAGCACCGTGAGCGCGCGGTACACGAGCTCGGTCGGCTCGCCGCGCGCGACGGCCCAGCGAATCAGCATCGCGCGGATGGTGCGGCTCGCGAACACGAACTGAACGGCGCCTTCGTCGTCTTCGAGGAGCGCCTTCAAGAGGAGCCACTGCCGCTCCACGTCGAAGCGGAGAAATCGCTTCTTTTGCTCGTCCCACGCGAGGCCGTCCTCGCGCACGTGGACGAAGCCGGGGCTCGTGACCGGGGCGCCCTCGAGCGTGGTCACGTAGAGGAGAAGATCCGCGTCGCGACCGCTCCGGTGCGAGAGGTGCGGGAGCAAGGTGCCCCCGGTCTTGGCCGAGAGATCTCCGACCGTGAGGACCGAGTGGGGTCGGGCTTCCGCCACGCGGTGGGCGGCGCGGGCGAGGACGCGCGCGAACCGCGGCGTCGCGAAGCGTCGTCCGTTCGTGCGAAGGAAGCGCACCGCGTCGTCCTCGCCGAGCTCGGTGCCGCCCACGAGCACGCCGCGATGAGGGAGTCCGACCGAGCCCTCGTAGCCGGGGCGGAGTGGCGTCGGCGCGTGGCCGCAGCCCACCGTGGCGAGCGCCATCAGCACGGCCTTCACCGCGCCGCGCGCGCGCTTCCGTCGCGCGAGCGCGAGGCCCGAGAGCCCGAGGCCCGAGAGCCCGAGGAGCGAGGTTCCGCTCGCAGCAGGGGTGCTCGACGTGCTGCACCCGCCACCGCTGGTCAGCGGGATCGCGGGGGCCATCGCGGCGGCGTCGACGCCAGCGTCGTTCGTCGGCGCAGAGGCCGGGGGCGTGGGGATGCGACCGCAAACGCCAGCCGTCGCGCCGACCGCGGAGCACCGCTCGCCGTCGGAGCAGCCGCGCGAGCCGTCGCCGCGGCACCCGGCGCGGCAGCTCGCGTCGACGCAGACCCGTCCGCTCGGCCCGCAGTCGTCGTCGCTCACGCAGCCGCACGTCCCGGCGGCGAGGCATTCACGACCCGCGCGGTCGGCGCTGCACGCCTCGGCGTGGGAGCGCGTGCACTCTACACATTTGGTGAACGCCACTCGCGCCTCGTCGCGCTCGCAGCGCCGTCCCCCTGCGCAGTCACCGTCGCCGAGACACTCGACGCACTCCGGGGCCGCGGCGTCGACGTCGCAATGGAGGAGGGGCGTCGCGGGGCAATCGGCGTTGCTCGTGCACCGAGCCGCCGCGCTCTTGGAAGTGAACGCCGCGGCGAGCCCGACGGCGAGCGCCACGGCGCAACCCAGTTGCGCCGATCTTGAACGAACCCGCGGCGCGCTCACTTCAACCGAGCACCGCTGCAACGACCTCTCGGCGCGCCGCATCAGCCGCTCCAACCGCCCTGGAACTGGAACGAGGCGATGCGCCGCTCGATGGTCTCGCGCGCGTCGCCTTCTTGGTAGGTGGGGGCGAGCGCGTAGGCGCCGTCTTCACGCGTGAGGTAACCGAGGTCGACGAAGGCCTCGAGCGTATTTTCGATCACCGCGCGGCTGATCGCTTCGCGTAGGCCGAGCTCGCCGGCGAGGAACATCTTGTCGCCGAGCGGGAGGGCGCGCTTCACGATGTCCTTGCCGGGCTGCGGGCCTTTCCCGAGCGACGCGATCGCGCGGGCGGTGAGGCGCGCGGCTTCGAGGAACGAGCGCACCATGGCCGCGTAGAAGCGGAGGCGCGCCTGTCCGTCGGTCGTGCCGAGGCGGATAGCACCTTCGCCCTCGGCGAGCTCACCCTCGGCCACCATCTCGTCGAGCGTTTCGCCGAAGATCTGCTCGAACGGCGCGTCGGCTCGGAACTGGAACTCGTACTTGAAGAGGCGCGACAGAAACTGGACGCGCTCGCGGAGGAGGTCGGTGGGCACGGCCTCGCCGCGGAACGTATCGGCCGGCAGGGCCGTGGCCACGAGCGCGCGCGAGACGACGAAGTGAACGACGACGTTCTTGGCGAGCTCGAGCGACATGCGCGCGTCGTCGGCGACGAGGAAGATGGCCGCCTCGTTTTGCCGCGACACGGCGAGCGTGTCCTTCTTGGCGACCTTCTTGCCCGGAAGCCGCACGTCGAGGTGGCCCGCGCGCACGAAGAGCTCGCATGCTTCGCGGACCGCGTCGTCGCGAATGACGCCATCGGCTCCGCGGGCTGGGTGCGCGAGCGAGGGCGAGAAGCGCGCGCCGAAGCTGAAGAGGATCTTGGCGATGCGCTGCGCCGCCGAGAGGAGGTCGCGGTAAGAGATGCCGCGCATGCCGTGGGTGAGGAGCGCCGCCGCCACGAGCGAGCCGGGAGTCACGGCCGTGACGCGGTTGATCTCGTTCATCACCCGGAAGGCGAGGCGCGTGACGACGCCGCGTCGCTTGGCGGGGCTGAGGACGACGTCGCGCGTGCTCTCGGCGCCGCGCGTGCCGACGATCTCGCTTCGAACCTGCTCGAGGGTGAGGAGCTCGCCGAACTGAACGTTGATGCGCCCGTAGCGCTGGACGAGGACGGTGAGGGCCGACACGAGGCCGCGCACGTCCTCTTTCTTCTTCTCGCCGCCCGATAGCTCGCGGATGAACGCGTCCTCCTCGACCATGCGCTCGTAGCCGATCGAGATGGGCGCGAAGAAGACTTTGCTCGGATCGGAGCCCTGCGCGGCGTCCACGATCATGCTGAGGAGGCCGACCTTGGGCGGGAGGAGCTTGCCGGTGCGCGAACGCCCGCCTTCCAAGAAGAACTCGATCGGCCAGCCATCGAGGAGGAGCCGGCGCATGTACGCGTCCACGACCGCGCCGTAGAGGCGGTCGCCCTTGAAGCTCCGACGAATGAAGAAGGCGCCGCCGTGGCGGAGGATGGCGCCGACGGGGAAGAAGTTCAGGTTGTCGCCCGCCGCGATGAGCGGGAGCTGGATGTGGTTCGTGTAGAGGACGTAGGAGAGAACCAGGTAATCGATGTGCGATTTGTGGCTCGGCAAGAGGACGACGACGCCGTCCTTCATCGCCGCGCGCATGCGCTCGAGCCCACGCTTGTCGACTTCGATGTCCGTGAACATCCGAGCGAACGTCTGATCGAACGCGGCGTCGAGCACCGCGACGGTGTTCATGTCGAGGTCGGCCTCGAGCTCCTTCAGGATCTCGATCGCGCGCGCCTGAATGACTCGACGCTCCGGCTCGCCCTGGCCTGCGAGGTCCACGATCGTCTTCTGGAGCTTGGGGCTGCGAAGGACTTCGTTTCGCATGCGCTCGCGTGACTTCTTGCCCGGCCCGATGACGCTGCGGCGTTCCCGCTCGAGGCGACGGAGGAGCACGTAGACGAGCCGTCGGACGAGGACGTCGTCCGACGCGCCCGCGACCGGTGCTTCGACGACGTCGCCGTCACGTTCGCTCTCGGGCGGCGCGTTCGCGGAGCTCGCGGAGCCTTCTTGCGCGAGGAAGGTCTCGAGGTCGACTGGCTCGCCCGCGCGGAGCGTGACGTGCCGGTAGTTGGAGAGGAACTGCCCGAAGGTGCGGAGGCGGCCCGGCCACTCGCGGGGCCCGAGGAGCACGTCGAGCACGCGGCGCTCGCGCTCGTCGGGAAACTTCGACCAAACGAACGTCTGCGGGACGAGGAGGATGGGGCGCTTGGCGGTGCGCTGGAGATCGAGGAGCGCGCGCAGAAATGGATCGCCCTCGCTGCGACCGCGGAGCGGCGCCTCGAGGACGCCCGGCGGCCGCTTCAAGAAGAGGACCGCCGACGCGCCGCTCTCGACGGCTCGGCGCAGATCGTCGACCTCGGAGCCGACGTCTTTGGGCGCGAGCGCCTCTAGCCAACCGCGCCCCATCGGCTCGAGCAGCCAGAGGCCGAGGTCGTTGGCGAAGCGTACGCGCGGGAGCTTGAGGCGTTTGGTGAGGTGATCGAGCGCGAGGAAGTCGACGAACGAGACGCTGCGAAGGACGTAGACGACCGTGCCGCGCGCGTCCGCCTCGCGCACGCGCGCCGCCCACGCTTCGTCGACTTGGATGTGCGCGAAGAAGCGTTGGTAGAGCCAACCGAGGATCGGGTTCGGCTCGTAGGTGACGAGGGGACGGGAGCTCACGGTGTTGAGAGCGACGGGCGGGCGCGCCCGCGAACGAACGCGTCCGTCAGCCGGGGAACACCCGGGACATGATCTCGCTGAGCTTCTTCACGGTCTCGGGCTTGAGGCCGGTCTTGGAGCCGTACGGCCACACGAAGCCGAACGAGCGGACCTGGCTGCACGAGAGTGAGATGAGGACGTCGGCCGGCGGCTGGTTCATCTGCGAGACCGCGACGCCGAACTCGGCGTACATGCAGCTCTCGCGCGGGTTCTCGAAGTTCGACTCGTTGCCCAGGATGTCGAGCATGTCGTCGTGGATGTGCGCGTCGGCGATGTTCATCGTGCGCACGATGCGGAACTCGTGGAAGCGCGGGACCTGCTGCGCCTGCTGAGCGCCCGCGTTGGCGCCGGGCAGAATGCCGCCGAGCAGGCCGGGCGGGAGAAACTGCGCCGCACCCGACACCCACTGCTGGATCTGGGGCGGGAGCTGGAAGCCCGCCGCGGGTGCGGCCGTGGTCGCGGCCGGCGGCTCGTAGTTCTGGAGGTGCAGCACGGTCATCGGCGCTTGGTCCTTCTTCAGCGTGCCGAACGGCTGGGCCAGAGTGGCAGCGCATCCAGCGGCGCTGAACGCGACGACGGCAGTGAAAGCGACGGCGAGAGCCTTCATGAATCCTCCAAGCGGGCGATGTGGGCGCGCTCGCCCTCCGCGCCACCATAGCGCACTTGAGCCTCGGTTAATGCAATCGGGTAGGGCAGGCGGCCGCCTTCCGGGATGCGGCGACGGTGGGACAAACGATGGTAGCCTCCTCGTTGGATGCCCCCGAGCGTGACAGCCGACGGACAGGTCACCAAGGCGACCATCCCCGAGCGGGTCGGGCGCTACGAGATCGTCCTTCCGATCGCGAGCGGCGGCATGGCGACCGTCTACCTCGCGCGCGCCGTGAGCGCGAACGGGTTCGCCCGCCAAGTCGCGCTCAAGCTGACGCACGCGCACCTGCGCGAGACGGTCGAGTTCACGAACGATCTTCTCGAGGAGGCCAAGCTCGCCTCGGGCGTCTCCCACCCGAACGTCGTTCCGGTGCTCGAGGTCGACGAGGACCCGCTCGGGATGTACCTCATCATGGAGTACGTCGAGGGCGAGACCCTGGGCGGGCTCCGCCGCCGTACGGCTGCCATGAAGCGGCCGCTGCCGCCCGCGATCGGCATGCGCGTTCTCCTCGACGCGATGGCCGGGCTCCACGCCGCGCACGAGCTTCGCGACGAGTCGGGGGAGCTCGTGAACCTAGTGCACCGCGACTTTTCCCCCCAAAACATCATCGTCGGCATCGATGGCGTGGCGCGCCTCACCGACTTCGGCATCGCGAAGGCCGCGTCGCGCCTCGGGCACACGCGCTCCGGTCTCGTCAAAGGCAAGATCTCGTACATGGCGCCCGAGCAGGCGCGCAGTCTCCCGCTCGATCGACGCTGCGACGTGTGGGCCGCGGGCGTCATCGCATGGGAAGTGCTCGCGCAGCGCCGGCTCCATCCGGCGGGCGACGGCGACGTCGGGACGTTGCTCAAGGTGGTGAGCGAGGAGCCGCCGCCCCTCCGCAGCGTTCAGTCCGACGTGCCCGTCGAGATCGAGCGGATCGTCGCGCGCGCCCTCACCATCGATCGCGATCGTCGGTACGGCTCGGCGCTCGAGATGTCGCGCGATCTCACGGCCGCGTGCCGCGCGACCGGGCTCCTCGCCGATCACGACGAGGTTGCGGCGTTCTTGGGCGAGATCGTGGGCGCCAAGCTCGCGGAGCGGCGGGGCCGCGCGGGTGAGGTTCTCCGCCTTCGCGCCAAGATGGGCGCGCCCGGCAGCTCCAAGGAGACCGACGAGCGCATCGCTCTCGAGCTCGAGAACGCCATCCGGCCGCTCGCGGAGATGCTCGAGCCGGAGAGCGACTCGGACATCGAAGCGGCGATCGGGCCGCTCCTTCCCGATACGCGCGTCCGCCCGATGCACAGCGCTTCGGACGCGTCGGAGCTCAAGCCCGTCGAGCCGGTGCTCGAGCAGACGACCACCTCGTCGGCCACGTCGTTGGCGCTGCCGGAGGAGCCACCGCCGGCGTCGCGTACGGCCGCGCAGTCCGGGTTTCGTCTGCCGTGGTTGTTCCTCGCCGGTGCGGCGCTCTTGGCGTTTGGCGTCGCCCTGGGCGCGTCGCTCCAGCGCGGGGCGCCCGCCGGCGCAACGTCGCCGTCGTCGGCGGCAACGACGGTGACCGTCACGACGGTGCCGGCCGCGCCCACCGTCACGGCGTCGACCGCGGCCGCGCCCATCGCGAGCGCGATCGGCGGGGCGAAGACGCCCGAGCCGCCGGCGAGCGCATCGGCCTCTGCGGCGTCGTCGGCGTCTCGCGCCTCGGTCGTCGTGCACGCGAACGTTGCGGTGGCGTCGCTGGACGTCGACGGCCGTCCAGTGCCGCTCGCGATCGCGACGCGCGAGCCGCTCCTCGATCTCGTCGGCGACGAGCGCACGCGCGCCGTGAACGTGACAGCGCGGGCGACCGACGGCCGCGAGGTCACGGTGGTCATCGAGCCCGCCGCGAGCGAGGTGACCCTCGAGTTTCCTGCGGCGCGGTCGCCGAAGCGGCCGCCGCGGCGGGGCCACTGACGAGCACCGAGGTGAGCTGAGGTGAACCGATGTTTCGAGTGAAGAAGATCGATCACGTGGCGGTGTGCGTGAGTGACATCGACGCCGCGGCCGCGACTTGGCAGAAGCTCTTCGGGCTCGCCATCAAGGAGCGCGAGGTGGTCGCGTCGCAGAGCACGGAAGCGGCGCTCCTTCCTCTCGGCGAGTCGAACGTCGAGCTCATCTCTCCGCGCGGCAACGCCGGGCTCGAAAAATTTCTCGAGAAGCGCGGCCCGGGCATTCATCACATCGCGGTCGAGGTCGAAGGCATCGAGGCCGCGCTCGCCTTCCTCAAAGGCCTCGGCGTTCCGCTGATCGACGAGGCGCCGCGCGTGGGCGCGCGCGGGCACAAGGTCGCGTTCGTCCACCCCAAGGCGACCGGCGGCGTGTTGGTCGAGCTCGTCGAGCCCATCGAAGGGCACTGACGGCGCCGCGCAATCGCGATAACGTAGTCGCGCGGCTCGGGTACTGGCCGCGATCGAAGGAAAGGTCCTGCAGATGTTCTTCTCGCTTCGGTACTGGCTGACCACGGGCGCTGCGATCACGGCGCTCTCTCTCGCTGCCGCTCCCGCGCTCGCGCAAGGCAAGCCGACCAAGCCGGCCCCGACCAAGCCGGCGCCGACCAAGCCCGCGGGCAAACCCGACGCCAAGAAGCCGGACGCAAAGCCGAGCCTCGCCGACGCGAAGAAGTCGTACACGAACGGCGAGACCAAGTTCAAAGCCGGCGACTACGCCGGCGCGCTCGCCGACTTCCAGGCCGCCGATGCGGTCAAGGCGACGCCCCAGGCCGCGCGCTACATCGGTCTCTGCCACGACAAGCTCTCCAAGTACGCCGACGCCGTCGCCGCCTACGAGCGCTTCCTCGCGGATGTGCCCGCCAAGCTCCAGAGCGAGGCCGACGGCATCAAGAAGCGCGTCGAAGAGATCAAGGCGATGCCCGGCAAGGTGAAGGTCACCACGGTGCCGTCGGGTGCGCTCGTCAGCGCCGACGGTCAGGCGGGCCAGCCGTCGCCGGCCGAGCTCTCGCTCACGCCGGGCAAGCACACGATCGCCGTGAAGGCCGAGGGCCGCGAGGCGGCGGAGCGCAGCGTCGACGTCGCGTACGCGTCGACCCAGGACGTCTCCGTCGAGCTCAAGGAGCTCCCGCCGCCGCCGCCGCCGCCGCCGCCCGTTGCGGTCGCGCCGCCGCCGCCCGCTCCCGCACCGGCCGAGCCGCCGGCGGAGCCGCGCAGCATGGTCCCGGCCTTCATCACGGGAGGCCTCGCCGTGGCCGCCGCGGGCGTCGGCACCGTGTTCGGTGTGATGGCGCTCGGTGACAAGAGCGACTTCGACAAGGAGCCGACGGCCAGCAAGGCCGACGACGGCGAGAACCACGCGCTCATCGCCGACATGGCGTTCGGCGTCGCGATCACCATGGGCGTCACCAGCGCCGTCCTCTTCTTGACGCACGACGACCCGGCTCCGACCAAGGTCGCGTCGACCAAGGTCGTGCCCGTGGTCAAGCCCAAGGCGAAGCCGTTCGTGGTGACGCCTTCGCCGATCGTCACCGCGCACGGCGGTGGCGCGGGCGCGCTCGTGCGGTTCTGAGCGAGGAGTCAGCCATGAATCGCCAAAAAGCCCGCCGCGCGCTCGTTCTCACGAGCGCGCTCACTGTGTTCGCCGTCGCCGGGTGCGAGCTCGCGGTCGACTTCGATCGCACGAAGATCGACGCCGGCTCGGTCGACGCGGCCGTGGCCGACGTGACCGCGCTCGACTCGCCGGTCACCACCGATGGCGGCAAAGACGGCGCCGGTGACGCGCTCGCGGACACCAGCGTCGACGCACCCGTCGACGGTTCGACCGACGCGCCCGCGGACGTGACGAGCGACGTCACGACCGACGGTGCGACCGCTGATGCGAACGATGCTGGGACCGTCGACGCCGCGGACGACGCGCCGGTCGACGCGCCCGACGACGCCGACGACTCGGGCTGACGGCTGACGGGGCAAGGCCCGTCAGCGCGTGAGTCGAGCGCGCGCTTCGAGCGTGAACTTGCTGCGGGTCGGCTCCTCGAGGCCCGCGGCGATCACCGAGACGAGCCGCTCCGGTGACATTCCCGCGGCCTCGCCGTGCTCGAGCTCGCTCACGGCGCTGATGACCGTCGCGTCCGAGCCGGCGCCAAGCACGTCGCGAGCGGCGTGAACGACGTGAACCAAGGCGCTCAGGCGAACGCGGCGTCCGTCTGCGCGCGGTGGCGCCGAGCTCGGCATCGCCGGGATGCGCGGCGCGCTCGGGAGCCCGCTCGGCGGCATTGACCCGCCGCCTTGGTGGTGGCCGTTCGCGGTCTCGGCGTCGATGAGCGCGTTGGCTTTCGCGAGCAGCTCGGTCTTCACGTACGGAGGCGAGACCGGACCCGCGAGTGAGACCATGAGCTCTTTGAGCGCGTCGGGGGTGCGCGCCCTGCGCGCGATTTTGAGCTGCTCGACTGCGCGATCGAAGACGAGGCCGCTCAGCGGACCGGCGACGGCCAGATAGATCTCGCGCAGCTTGGGGATGACCGGGCTCGGAGGCTCTTGCGAGAGATGCGAGAGCGTGCGGATGGCGATGGCCGAGAGCTTTCGTTGGAGGTCGTTCTCCGGGACGGACGCCTCGGCGATCACGCACGCGACGCAATCGTCGATGCGGCGGAGCGCGACGCGCTTGTCGCCGACGAGCGTGGTCTTTCGCTCGTCGGTTTCGTCCAAGAACGCGGTGCCCAGGCGGACCACGCTCGTGAGGAGCGACGCCGGGAGGGTGCTCGCTTCACGCGAGGTGCGGTGGACGTCGCGCACGACGGCGATGGTGCCCAAGACGCCCGGAATCGTGAGAACGGACCTGAGCGCCTCGTTGACGGTGTCGACCAGCATGCTTCCCCTCCCGCTGAAGCGCGAATCATACCGCGCGGACGGCGGACCGGCTGGTCAATCGGCCTACCGACCGATCATTGCCGATGCGCAAGACTGGCGACGACCTTGGCGACAGCGTCCGCGTTTGGCGGAAGCGTGACCGGCTCGTTTCTGCGCCGCGCCTCGGCCTCGGGCAGTCGCCCTTCGTGGTAGCCGAGCTTGAACTCGGTGAACTTGAGCGCGCTCGCCGTGGAGACGACGACGACCCGTTCGGTCCCCCGCACGGTGCCCTTGGCGACGAGCTTCTGGAGCGCCGCGAGCGCGACGGCCGTGTGCGGGCAGGCATAGAGGCCCGTCCGGTCCGCGAACGCCGCCGCGTCGGCGAGCTCGTCTTCGGTCGCTTCTTCGACAACGCCGTTCATCGCGCGGAGCGCGGCCATCGCGCGCGGCGCGCTCACGGGTCGGCCGATCTGGATGGCGCTCGCGGCGGTCCGTTTGGCGGCCACGGCGTCGACCGTCTCTTTGCCGGCGACGAATGCGCGGTAGAGCGGATCGGCGTTGGCGGCCTGCGCGACGCAGAGCCGCGGCATGCGATCGGTGACGCCGAGCTCTCGCATCAGCGAGAAGCCAACGTGGAGCGCCGCCGAGTTTCCGAGATTTCCGCCCGGCAAGACGACCCAGTCGGGCACTTCCCAACCGAGCTGCTCGGCGATCTCGAAGGCCACCGTCTTCTGGCCCTCGATGCGGATCGCGTTCATCGAGTTCGCGAGGTACACGAGGCCCCGCCGCGCGAGCTCGCGCACGATCACCATGCAGCCGTCGAAGTCGGTCTCGAGCGCGAGGACGTGCGCGCCGTGGGCCAGGGGTTGGAGGAGCTGCGCCGTCGAGACGAGGCCCTTGGGCAAGAGCACGACGACCGGCAGCCCCGCCGCGGCGCCGTAGGCGGCGAGCGCGGCCGATGTGTCACCGGTGCTGGCGCACGCGACGACCGGGCTCGCGAGCGCGCCCGTTCGCACGGCATGCACCACGTTGCTCACGAGCACCGTCATGCCTAGGTCTTTGAACGAACCGGTGTGCGAGGTGCCGCACTGCTTCACGAAGAGGGACGGGACGCCCCACGCCTGACCGAGTCGCTTCGCGTGCGTGAGCGGCGTCGCGCCCTCGCCGACGGTCACGATGTCCGCTTCGCTCACCAGTGGGTGCACCCACTCGCGCTTGCTCCATACGCCGGACGCGTCGATCGGCGCGATCGAGTGTCGGCGCGCAGCGAAGCGCTCTCGCCACGCCGCGCCGCTCGTCTCTTTGAGCGCGGCTACGTCGTGCGTGACGGCGAGCAGGCCGCTGCACTTGGGGCACTGGAACTCGGTAGTAGAGAGCGGGAGGTGAACGTCGCAGCCGCTCGCGCACGTGAGCTCGGCGCGGAGCGGGGAGCCGGATCCAGTCATGGAACGCAGCGTAGGACACCGCTCGGCGCAGGGCGACAAGGACTGTCGCGCGGGCAGTCCGCGTCGAGGCAGCAGACCGACGAGCAGCGCGCGCTGACGGCGTCGCAGATACCGGAGACGCACTCGTTGTCGGCGGCGCAGGTGTCGCCGAACGACTTGGTCGCCGTCTTCTTGGGCGAGCCGATGCACACGGTGAGGATCGGGCTCGAGGCGGTGGTGCGGGCGTTGACGCAGGCGATGTTGACGCCATCGGCGGTGCCGCAGCTCGCGGTCGACGAGCAGCACGGCGCGACGCAGCGCGGGATGGGCGTGGGCCCACCGTAGGCGGCGCAGAAGTTCGCGCGGCATTCGTTGGGTCCGCCGCACGCGTCGTTGCCGTTGCCCGCGCCGGGCGGCATCGCGCAGCCAAAGAACGTCTTGCCCTTGCCATCGTCGACGATGCGGCAGGTCGTGCCGTTCTGACAGTCGCCGTCGGAACAGCAAGTGTCGAGGCAGCGCGTGTCCTTGCAGAGGCCCGAGCGGCACTGGGTGTCGTTGTCGCACGTGGCGCCCACGTCGCGGATGCCCGGCGTGGCCGTGCGACCCACGAGATCCGAGTCCAAGCAGTAGCGACCGCCCGTCCCCGGCGCGTAGCAAACGAAGCCGAGGGTGCACTGACCCGAATTGCAGCACGTCTTGGTGCAGACGCCCTTGGTGCCCTTGATGACGCCGGCCAGCATGCTCGACGTCGCGCAGATCCCGGAGCTGCACTCCTTGTCGGAGCCGCACGCGGCGCCGAGCGGGAGGTTCGCGGTGGGGTTGATGCACTGCTGCGTCTGCGGATCGCACTGCTTGGGCGCGATGCAGTTCTGCGGCGTGCAGGCCTCGGCTTGCGGAATGCAGCCGCCACCGCGCGGAGCGCACACCTGGCCGGGCGGGCAAACGCGATCGGGGTTGTCGGCGATGCCGTCGCAGTCGTCGTCGAGGCCGTTGCACGTCTCGTCGGCGCCCGGGTGGATGTCCGCGTTCGCGTCGTCGCAGTCGAGGTCGACGAGCTTGCCTTGGTCTTGCGAGAAGCGGCCGCAGTACGTGTACGAGTCGCCGTCGCGATCGCTCGTCGGACCGTCGTCGATGAAGCCGTTGCAGTCGTTGTCGCGCCCGTCGCAGACGTCTTCTTTCTCGCACGTCACGCAGCCCGCGCCGTTGCAGTACATGCCGGGCGGGCACGCCGAGAGCGCCGTTCCGGTGCACGTGAAGGCCGGGACTTCACCGTTCACGATCGCCGAGCAGCCGCCGCTCGCGATGAAGAGCACGCACACCAGAAGGAAACCCAGCGCAGACGAGAGGCGTGCGATCACGGCAGCGCCCCCGTGACGACGAGGCCTGCGCCGTGCGTGAGCGCCGCCGGGAGGACCGCGACCGACTTTGCAGGCCCCGGCTTTTCTGCGTGCGGGTCCTTGGGACGGAGGAAGTAGAGGAGGCCCGCCGCGGCGCCGCCGGCGATGAAGAGGCCGAAGCCCACGTCGGCGACGATGGCTTTGGTGTGCGCGCGCGACGCTTCGTCCGAGAGCTGCTGGTACGTGCCGGACTGCCCCGTCACGTAGCCGGCCTTGGGCTTCTGCGAGAGCGCGAGGATGCCGGCCACGGAGCCCACACCGAGGCCGACGACCGAGACGGCGCCGGCGGTGATCGTGAGCGCGTCGATGCGGCCCATCGGCGTGGGCGTGGGCCGCTCGGGGGTGGCCTTCTTGGCCGCCTTTTCGTCGGCGGCGCGCTGCTCGGCCAGCGTCTTCTTCGCGCCTTCGAGGCGACGAATGGCGAGCTCGGCGCGTCCGCGCTCGGCCTGATCGAGATCCATCTCCGAGTATTGGCGCATCCAGCGGAGCGCGTCGTCGATCCGAATGAGCTTCTCGTTGACGAGCGCGAGGTTGTAGACGAGGTCCTTCGCGTCGCGATCGAGCGCGTGCGCGGCCTCGAGCTCCACGATCGCTTCCTTGTAGCTGCCGTCCCGATAGAGCTCGCGCGCTCGCTCGAAGTGCTTGAGCGCTTCGGCCTTGGGCTCACCTGGCGTGGGCGCGGCCGCTGGCTCGGCTGACTTGGGGGGCTCACCGGCGAGGGCGACCGTCGGCAGGAGCATCGCTCCCGCGAAAATGACGGTCGTTGGCCGGAATACCCACATGGTGGGCGGCTTATACATCAACCGTGGCCGGGTGTAAGGCGCGCCGTCGTTCTCCGTTTCATGTCCGTGGAGAGGAGAGATTCGATGAAAATCCGGCGGCTTGGGCTCTTGGGCGTGGTGGCGGCGGTGACGTGTGCGGTCCCGGGCGTCGCCTGGGCCGACGACGACGACGGGCGCTTTGCGGCGCCGCCTCCCGGCCGGACGCCCGTGGTGGTGGCGGACGACAACCAAGACCCGGTCTCTCCGCCGATTTTGGCGCGCGAGCCCGAGCGGCCGCGCTCGCCCGTTCGCATCGCCCTCGGCCCCATGGGGGTGACGACGGGCAAAGGTATGGGCCTCGGCGTCGGCGGCGCGCTCGACTTCGGTCGGGGCTCGGTCGGCGGTCGCCTGTCCGCGGCGTGGACGCGCGGCGAGCCCGGCGGGGCAGGGACCAGCGTCGTCTCGCAGTCGTTTGCTCAATACGCCGGCGAGCTCACGCTCGACTTGCACAAGCGCGGGCCGATTCATCCGCTCCTCGGCCTCGGCTTCGGCGTGATTCGCGGCGAAAACGCGCAGTCATCCGGCGTCGCCGGCGTGGGCCTGCTCCGCGCGGGCGTCGAGTACGCGCTCGGCTTCGAAGAGACCGACGTGCGCCTCGGCGCGACGGCCGAAGGCGGCCTCGTGGGCCCCGCCGACAAGGAGCTCGACGCGATGAAGGGCCACGCGCTCCTCGGCGCGTACGTCGCGATCGGCCTCTGATCGCCGCGCGATCGGCCGGGGAATCGGGCTACGATTCTCGGGCTTGGACGACCTCGAAGCCACCATCGTCGACATCGGAAAGCGCGCGCGCACCGCGGCGCGCACGATCGCGCCCGTCGCGCGCGACAAGAAGGATGCAGCGCTCCGCGCCTTCGCCGCGCGCATCGAAGCGACCGCGGCGGAGATCCTCGCTGCCAACGCCGAAGACGTCGCGCGCGGCCGCGACAAGGGCCTCTCGGCGGCCATGATCGATCGGCTGCTCCTCGACGAGCGACGGCTCGCGGGCGTGGCCAAGAGCGTGCGCGAGATCGCCGAGCTGGCCGATCCGGTGGGCGAGCTCATCGCCGAGACCAAGCGACCGAACGGGCTCCATGTCCGCCGCGTGCGCGTGCCGATCGGCGTCCTCGCGATGATCTACGAGGCGCGTCCCAACGTCACCGCCGAGGCCGGCGCGCTCGCCATCAAGTCGGGCAATGCCATCGTGCTCCGCGGCGGAACCGAGGCGCGGGCCTCGAACGAGGCGTTCGCTGCGGCTGCACACGCGGCGCTCGCCGAGGTCGGTCTTCCGCGCGACGTGCTCCAGCTCGCGCCGCCTGCGCGCGAGGCGATTCCGATTCTGCTGCGCCAGACCGACACCATCGACCTCGCGATCCCGCGGGGAGGCGAGGCCCTCATTCGGCTCGTCACCGAGGTCGCGCGCGTCCCGGTGGTTCAGCACTACAAAGGCGTCTGCCACCTCTTCCTCGACGCCGGTGCCGACGCCGAACGCGCGCGCGCCATCGCGGTCGACGCGAAGCTCTCGCGCCCCGCCGTGTGCAACGCGCTCGAGTGTCTCCTCGTGCACGAGGCCGATGCGGCGCGGCTCCTTCCGGTCGTGCTCGGAGCGCTCGCCTCGGGTGGCTGCGAGATCCGCGGCTGCGAGCGAACGCGGGCGATTTTCCCCGCCGCGCGCGCGGCGACGCCCGAGGACTACGGCTGCGAGTTCTTGGACCGCGTGATCGCCGTTCGCGTGGTCGCGTCTTTCGACGAAGCGCTCGCCCACATCGCGCGCTACGGGTCCGGGCACACCGAGGCCATCGTCACGCCGAGCGCTGCGAACGCCGAGCGTTTCCGCCGCGAGGTGGATGCGGCATGCGTCGTCGTCAACGCGTCGACGCGGTTCCACGACGGCGGCGAGCTCGGCCTCGGCGCGGAGCTCGGCATCGCCACGAGCCGCCTTCATTGGCGCGGCCCGATGGGCCTCGAGGCCCTGACGACCATGAAGTGGATCGTCGACGGCGAAGGCCAAATCCGGCACTGATTCGGCGGATTGTCCTTTCGGCCGGCGCGAAGATCGTCCAGAGAGCCTGAGACAGCGACGAAGACCAAGGAGACGGGACGTTGGCGAGCACGAAGCGACCGAAGAGCGGCGGCGGCGGCGGTGACAGAGGAAAAGCGGGCGATCGCCCGAAGCTCCGGAGCTCCCACGCGTCTGCGGGCGGCCCGGCGCCGCGCGCGGGCGGTCCGAAGAACGCCGCCAAGCAGCGCGCGCGTCGCGTCGTCGAGGGTGTGAGCGCGGCGGCGCAGCGTGACGAAGCCAAGTCGCGTGACGTGGCCGCGCCGCGCGAGCCCAAGGCGCCCAAGAAGAAGCCGGGCGCCCCGCTCGTCGAGAGCGTGAGCACGGCGAGCGACGGCGCGCGCAACCTCGCGGTCCTCGTCGCCGTCGAGGCGCTCGAGAAGAAGGCCGTTGGCCTCGAGATCCTGGATGTGGCCGGCCGCGTCGACTACGCCGACTTCCTCGTCCTCATGAGCGGCCGCAGCGACCGTCACGTCGTTGCGCTCGCCCAAGGCATCGAGGACGCGCTCAAGAAGAAGGGCCACCGTCCGATTTCGATCGAAGGCTTGCCGCACGCGACTTGGGTGCTCATCGACTTCGGCGACGTCGTCGTGCACGTGTTCCAAGAAGATCGCCGTCACCTCTACAACCTCGAAGGCTTGTGGATGGACGCGCGCCGCATTCCGCTTCCGGCGTCCGAACAGCCGAGCTGACGTAGCCAAGGGCCGTGGGCCTCCACCGTCTCTGCGCCGCCTGATACGGTACCGCGCCATGCGGACCAGGCAGACGGTGATGGCGGCGATCGTGGGCTCGGGGCTCTTGGGGCTGGCGTGCGGAGGCGCGGAGGAGGTGCCGCCGGAGGTGCCGCCCGTCACGACGGCGCGGCCGACCGCGACGGCGGTACCCGCCGTGAGCACCGCGCCCGCGCTCGCGCTCGACAAGACCGGCATCGAGGTCGACTGGATGGACCCGAGCGTCGATCCTTGCCAGGACTACTTCGCGTACGCGTGCGGCGGCTTCATCAAGAAGTTCGAGATCCCCGCGGACCGCGCGCACTGGGGCACGACGCCGGCCATCGAGAAGGCCAACGAAGAGTTCTTGCGCGACACGCTCGAGGCCGCTGCGAAGAGCCCGGGTGACGATCCGCTCAAGAAGAAGATCGGCGACTACTACGCCGCGTGCATCGACGAGCCGGCGATCGAGAAGGCCGGCATCACGCCCATCGCGCCGCTCTTGGCGGTGGTGGCGAGCGTGAAGGATCCGGCGTCGCTCATGGCCGCCGTGTCGAAGCTCCACGCCGCGGGGATTTTTCCCTTCTTCGACGTGGCCGCGCAGCAGGATTTCAAGGACGCGACGCACATGATCGCGGGGCTCGATCAGGACGGCATCGGCCTCCCGGACCGCGACTACTACCTGAAGGACGATGGCAACATGAAGGAGGTGCGCGACTTTTACGTCGCGCACATCGAGCGCATGCTCGATCTCGTGGCGTCGAAGGGCGCGGCGCCCAAGGAGGCGAAAGCGTCGGCGAAGGACGCGAAGGCCAAGCCCGGTCCGCGCCACGCCGCTGCCGCGGACGTCCTTCGCATCGAGACCAAGATCGCCAAGCTCCAGCAAGACAAGGTGACGCGCCGCGATCCGTACAAGGTCTACCACCGCGTCGATCGCGAGGGCCTGCCCAAGCTCGCGACGCACTTTCCGTGGGACGCGTACTTCGGAGCGCTCGGCATCCCGAGCGTGAAGGAGATCTCGGTCAACGACGAGGCGTACTTCAAGGGGATCGACGCGCTCATGCGCGAGGAGAAGCCGGAGGCGTTCCGGAGCTACCTCACGTGGCACGTCATCCGCGCCAAGGCCTCGATCCTCACCAAGGCGCTCGTCGACGAGCGCTTCGCCATGCGTCAGAAGCTCACCGGTCAGAAGGAGCTCGAGCCGCGCTGGAAGCGCTGCGTGCGCGGCGTGGACGGCGCGCTCGGCGAGCTCTTGGCGCAGCCGTACGTCACCGCGAAGTTCGCCGGTGACTCGAAGCCCCGCGCGAAGGACCTCACCGAGTCGATTCGCGAGGCGATGCGCACGGACCTGCAGCTCCTTCCGTGGATGGACCCGACGACGCGGACGGCGGCGCTCGCGAAGCTCGACAAGATGGGCGCCAAGGTCGGGTATCCCGACAAGTGGCGCGCCTACGATTTTGCCGTGACGCGCGCGTCGTATGCGACCAACGCGATGGCCGCCGACGCGTTCGAGCAAAAGCGGCAGCTCGCCAAGATCGGAAAGCCGGTCGACCGCGGCGATTGGGACATGACCCCGCCGACGGTGAATGCATATTACAACCCGTCGCTGAACGAGATCGTGCTCCCGGCCGGTGAGCTCCAGCCGCCGTTCTTCTCCAAGGACTTCTACGCGCCGGTGAACATCGGTGACGAAGGCGCCAACACCATCGGCCACGAGATCACCCACGGCTTCGACGACGAGGGGAGCCAGTTCGACGGCGACGGCAACCTCCGCGACTGGTGGAGCAAGGACACCAAGACCAAGTTCGAGGCCGCGACCAAGTGCGTCGTCGAGCAGTACGGAGCCTACGAGGCAATTCCGGGCGTGAAGCTCAACGGCGAGCTCACGCTGGGCGAGAACATCGCCGACATCGGCGGCGTGAAGCTCGGCTTTGCGGCGCTCGCGGCGTGGAAGAAGGCGCACCCGAACGAGGATCGCCGCGTCGTCGGCGCGAAGGGTGAGCCCTACTCGGACGAGCAGATCTTCTTCCTCGCGTACGCACAGGGCTGGTGCTCCAAGGAAACTCCGCAGTTCTTGGAGATGCTCGCGCGCACCAACCCGCACTCCCCGCCGCGCTACCGCGTGAACGGCCCGATGGCCGACGTGCCGGGCTTCGCCGCGGCCTACTCGTGCAAGCCGGGCGCGCCGCTCGCGCCGCCCAAAGAGAAGGTCTGCGCAGTCTGGTGATTTCGGCGTTGGCGCCTGCGGCCTTCACACCGAAATCGGACCTTGCGGGAAAGAAAGTCGTGAAGGGAATGGCCGGTGGTGCCTCTAAAGGACCATGACCGAAGCCAACGAGCCGTCCCCGTGCGACGAGATCGAGATCGAGATCGAGAAGGATCTCCAAGGGGCTGCGTCCGTTGGGGTGGGGCCGCGGGTGGCCGCACATGTGGCCGGGTGCGAGCGTTGCAGCGCTTACTTGCGGGGCGCGACAGCCTCTCGTCGCGGTCTCGAGACGCTCGCGCGTGACGCCCGCGAGGGCGCGCATTGGGATGGGGTCGAGGCACGGATCCGAGGGGCCTCTCGCGCATCGGTCCACCGCACGCTGGCGCTCGCGATCGTCGCGCCCGTCGCCGTGGCCCTCTCGCTGTGGGGCCTCGTCCCGCCGGGCGGACGCATCCTGGTCGGCGTGGCCGATGCGCTCGCCGTCGGCGCGGTCGTCGCTTGGCGGATCGGCGGAGTGCTCCGCGCGTCGCGTCGCATCGCGCGATTGAGCGCCCGGGACGAGCTCTTCGCCGCGACTCGAGCGGAGCTCGAAGGAGAGCTACGAAGGGTCACCAAGTACCGGTGGGTCGCGTTCGGGGTCGTCGCGTCGCTCCTGGGCGGCGCCGCGACCGTGCCTGGGCTCCCGCTTCGGGCGCGTGTGACGTATGCGCTCCTCGGCGCGATCGTCGCGGCCGTGTGGACGGAGCGGCTCCTCGTTCGGTTGCCGCGGCTTCGGCGCGAGCTCACGGATCTGGAGCGCGCGTGAGCCGAGCTTTCCCGCGCCTGGACTCGGCGCTCGAGGCGAAGCTCGTCGAGCGCGGACGCGGAAGCGCGACCGACCGCGACGAGGTGATGTCCGAGCTCTTTCGGCTGTTCCGAGAGCCCGTGCTCACGCTCGCGTTTCACGTCGTCGGCGATAGGGCCGAGGCCGAAGACGTCGTGCAGCAGGTGTTCCTCTCGGTGCACGGCGCGCTGCCGATGTTCCGCGGTGACGCGCGCCTCTCGACCTGGATCTATCGCATCGCGCTGCGCGCGGCGGTGGCGGCGCGTTCGCGGCGCCCGCGGACCGAAGCCATCGACGACGCGATGTCGGGGCCGAGCTTGGAACAGCACCTCGATCTCCGCGAGGAGGCGCGCCGGGTCGCGCGGGCGATGGACCGGCTCTCCGCCGAGCATCGCGCGGTCCTCTCCCTATTTGCGATCGAAGAGCTCTCACATCAGGAGATCGCCGAGATTCTCGGCGTTCCCGAGGGCACCGTGTGGTCGCGGCTCAGCATCGCGCGAAAGCGGCTCCACGAAGCGCTGGCGAGCGCGTCGCGCCCGAGCGGCGGGGCCTCGCGCTAGGTCATTTCAGAGGGATCGCGGCGAGCGGGGAGACGAACGCGGCCTTCCCGCTCGGGAAATCGCTCTGCCACGGCGCGGACTTCATCGCGGCGAGGAAGAGATCGATGCCGCGCGCCTCGTTGCCGTTGCCGTGCACGAGGACGACCGCGCCGTCGTGCATGGGCTCTCCCTTGGCGAGCCACGCGTCGGAGTCGAGCGCGAAGAGCGAGAGCTTGGTGAGCTCGCCGCGGCGCGCGTGATCGTGGACGAGGCCGGGGAAGCGGAAGAGCGACGAGACCGTCACGCCCTGACGGAGGAGGAAGCGCTCGTTGTCCAAGACCTCGTGCTGGAAGTCGACGCTCGGCGCGGTCAAGAAGTCGCACTTCTTCCCGTCGGCGGAGCAGTTGAGCGGGTGCGTGTATGAGTGGTTGACCCAGGTGATGGCGAGTTTCTTCTCGGCGTCCCACGCCTTGAGCTGCGCGAGCTCGGTCGGGTGCGCCTTCGCCCAGCCGCCGGTCATCGCGATCCCGATCGGGGTCGGTGAGTGACGCGTCTCGGAGAGGGCGATGAGTGAATCGAATAGTCGCTTCTCCCACGGCTTCGACGACTGACACATGTCGATGGTCAGGGTCAGCGTCTTGGTTCCCTCGGTCTTGTGCGCGAGGTGCGAGAGCGTGGCGTCCTTCGTCGACTCTTGCGCGAGCGCGGCGAGGTAGGCGTTCGCGCCGTCGGCTTGGGTCGCCTCGCGGGTCGCTCCATCGACCGCGACCTTCTCGAGGATGACGCTCCCCGCGGTGGCCGCGTCGATGGCGAGGACAGCGGGGACGCCGGCGATCACCATCGAGCGGACGATCGCGAGGCGGGTGCCTTCGGCGACTTGGCCGTGGAGCTCGGTCGCTGCGATGGTGATCTTTACGACGCGGTCGGTGGCCGCGGTCGCGGCGTAGGACTCCACCGTGCGGACGGGCGGGGGCTCCGCGCTGACGAGCGCGCCCTCCGCGGTCTCGCCGTCGCCGGCCGGGGCGTCGTCGTCAGCCGCAGGCTCGGCCGCGGAGCAGGCCGCGAGCAAGGAGGCGAAAAGCACCGGGACGAGGAGCCGAAGCGAAGCCATGCGCGGATGGCGAGCAAGCGACAGGCCAAACGTTTGGCCACGGGCAGGCGGCCGCGAGAGCCATTCGACGCGGCGGCGAACGTTCGCGGGATGCTCTCTCTCGCGAGGTGATGCTTCCGTGATCCACCGACGTCGCCGGGCTTGGGGGCAAGCCGCGGGCGGGGCCGGCTTGCTCAGAGGCCGAGGGCGGAGCGCCAGGCGGGGGCGCGGCGGAGGTAGGCGTCGAGGTCGAGCTTGCTCTGCGCGGAGCGGCTCGTCATCGTGCGGACCTTGCCGAAGATGGCGTGCTCCGGCCACGGGCGATCGTGGAGGCCGAAGCACCAGCCGATGTTCGTGAAGCCGTCGGGATCGCGGCCATCGAGCGCGTACTTGTCGTTCAAGTAGACGACGCGGGCGTGCGCGTCGCGCGGCGTCTTCGTCCACGTGAGGACGAGCTTGCCCCAGAGCATGCGGAGGTAGTTGTGGATGATGCCGCGGTGCCGGAGCTCGAGCTGTGCGGCGTTCCACACTTCGTCCGGTGATCGCGCGGCCTCCAGATCCTCGAGCGACACCGTGTGGCGCGGGTCCTTCTCGTGCGCGGCGAGGTCCTTCTTCGCCCAATCGGGGAGCGCGTCGTAGGTCGCGTGCGCGGGGTTCGAGCGCGCGAAGTTGAAGGCGAGGGTACGGCGCACTACGAGCTGCTCGATGAAGCCGTCGATCGACGCCGCCGGGATGCGCGCGCCCGTTGCGCTCGCAGCCGCCTGCGCCGCGAGGGCCACGCGCCGCGCGGAGATCATTCCGAAGTGGAGGTACGGCGAGAGGTGGCTCGTCGCGTCGCGCGATGGCTCGTTGCGATCGCCGGCGTAGCCGCGGAGCTTGTCCTTGAGGAACCCAGCGAGTCGCTTCTCGGCGGCGGGCGCGCCGCCCGGGAACTCGGCCACGGGCGGGACGGCGTGATCGATGGCGCAGGCCGCGACGAGCGAAGGAACGTCGGCCTTGGAGAAGTCGACGACGTCGAACGGCAACGTGAGCGTCGCGGGCGGGCCAATGCGCGGCGCGGGCTCGCGAAACGGCTTCAAGTAGTCGCCGAGGATCTTGTGGACCTTGGGGCGAATCGTGCGCGCGGCGAACTCTTGCTTGGGGAAGAGCGCGAGCGGGACGGGCGTGTTGTCGTCGACGACGACGAAGGGCGCGTGCATCCGCTTGGCCGCGGCGCGGTTGTGCCCGTCGATGAAGGTCGGGTTGTCGTCGGAGACGACGAGCGCGGCGCGCCGCGAGAGCTCGGACACGACGCCGCGCGCCTCGTCGGGCGTCTTGGGCAGGAAGAACGCGTAGAAGAGCCCGCGCTTCGCGAGCGCGGCGGCCATCGCGCGCGCGCCTTCGAGCACGAAGGTGTGGAAGCGATCCGACGCGAACGGGTAGTCGGGCCGGATCGCTTCGTAGACGACGCAAGGCAGGCCCCGCGCGTTGGCCTGCTCGATGGCGTAGGCGAGCGCGAGGTTGTCGTTCGGGCGCCGAAACGCCTGGCACCAATAGAGGACGTACTCGGGGTGCGCGGCGGCGCGCGGGGAGGCGAGGACGCGAAGGCGCGGATCGGACTCGGCGAGGACGGCCATCGGGACGCTCCAGTGTATGGGCCGCCCCCCGAGCGATTTCGACCGAATGAGCGTTTTCGGGCTCGCCGTAGGTCGAGACGGGCGCGCGGGGCTGGTAGTGTGCGCCGGATGCAGCCCTGGGAGACCCTGGCGACCGCGCGGGTCGGGACGAGCGAGCTCGTGCTCGCGCGCCGGGGCGCGGAGTGGGCGGTTCGCGTGGGGGGCCAGGTGCTCATGACGAGCCGGGTCCACCAATCGGAGGTTTCGCTCGCGCACGAGGCGATCGCGCGCGCGGCCTCCCCCAGGCGCGTGCTCGTGGGAGGCCTTGGGATGGGCTACACGCTCCGCGCCGTCCTCGATCGCGTGCCTTCGAACGCGCGGGTGACGGTGGCAGAGCTCGTCCCCGAGCTCGTCGATTGGAACCGCACGCACCTCGCCTCGCTCCACGATCGCGCCCTCGACGATCCGCGCACCGAGGTCGCTGTCATCGACGTCCTCGCGCTTCTCCGGCGATCGCCCCGGGCGTTCGACGTCGTCGTCCTCGACGTCGACAACGGTCCGCAGGCCGTCACCACCGAAGAGAACCAGCGCCTCTACTCCGACGCCGGCGTTCGCGCTTCTTGGGACGCGCTCTCACCGGGCGGCGTGCTCGGCGTCTGGTCGGCGGGACCCAGCGAGCCTTACGTGAAGCGCCTCGCGCGCGCTGGCTTCCGGACCGAGGTCGTGCGCGTGCCCGTGCGCAAGGGCGCTCGGGCGATGCACGTGCTCTTTCTCGGAGCCAAGCCCGCACGCTGAGCCCGTGGCCGCCTTCAATGGCAAGTCGGCTCGACCGCGATCGACGGCCAGAAGGTCCAGGCGCTGCCCTTCTTCATGCCGATCTTCGGATCGAGGCCCGGCGGATCGGAGAGCTGGAACGAGAACGACTTTCCGTTCACGACCTCGGTCGCTTGGTTGAAGTCGAGCGCGTGTCCCGTGCCGAGCTTGAAGGTGCGCTGCCCGGCGTCGATCGAGCTCATGAGCCGCTGCGCGGCGACCGCGTAGTCGGCTTGATCGGCCGCGGGGGCCAGGCTCACGCTGCTCGCCGTCAAGCGACGGAAGTAGTCGGTGAGCTCTCGGTAGGAGTGAACGGGCTCGGCGAAGATCCGAAGGAGCGTCGTCTCCACGAAGTCGCCGCCCGCGTAGCCGTTCACTTGATGCCACATCGCGTCGCCGAGGCTGTAGACCACGGCGCCCGTGCGCGACGCCACCGTGGCCCCGCTCGTCGGATGGAGCAGTCGGATCTCACGCACGAGGGCGCTCGATCCGAGGGTTCGCACCACGTCGGGGACCTGGTTCTTCGATGCTTGGAGATCGAGCGAGCCCATGCCGCGATGGACGACGCCGTCGCTGGTCACGAACGCGACGTCGCCCGCGTTCCACGCTTGGCCAAATTGCTGCTCGAAGCTGCGCGGCCACGTGCAAGGAGGAGGCGGAGGAGGGCTGCCGCACACGTTCGCGACGCCGCCGCCGCCGCACGTGTCCGGGCTCGCGCAGGCGCCGCACGCGAGCGTGCCACCGCAGCCGTCGTCGATTGAGCCGCAGGTCGCGCCCACGTCCGCGCAGCGCTTGGGCGCGCACGTGGCCTTGCCTTCGAGGCTCACGGAGAACGAGGTCGCTTCGCCGTGCGCCTCGCGGAACACGAACATGAACGTCCCGTCTTTGGGGAGCGTCGCGGCGAGGTGCGCGACGTGCGTGTCGGGCTGCGCGTTGAGCATCGTGTCGCGGGCGACGACGGCGCGCGCATCGTCCATGAGCCACGCGGCGGCGTCTTCGCCGTCGGCTTCGACGACGACTTCGACCGCGTCGCCGCGGTGGCCGGCGAACGTGTACGCGAGCGCGCGGGGTCTGCCGATGTACGCGACGCCGGAGCGTTGATCGCCGTACTGGAGCGCGCCGAGGACGCGGATCGAGCTCGCCGACGGGGCGACGAGGGCCGACTCGGCGCTGTCGTCGGCGGTGCTCCCCTCGGAGGCGGCGTCGGCGGAGGCGCAGCCCGCGAGGGCGGTCACGCAAAGGCCGAGGGCGAACGCGAGTCCGAGCGTGGTGTCGACTGAACGATGCGGCTTCATGGTCAGATCCTCCGTCTCTCGCGGCGTGCTCGCCCGCGGACGGACCCCTTTTGACGCAGGGGGATGGGATCGACGAGTGGACGAAAGGGACGGGAAGATCCGGCGCCGCGCCACCGTAGAAGGGGGGGCTACTCCCATGTCCCTGAGCGGCTCCACCCTCGCGAATCGCTACGATCGAGCGGACTTCGGGCAGGGGCTCTTGGGGTGGGTCTACGAGTACGTGAACACCGCGCCGGTCGTGCGCGACGACGGCCTGGCGACCGGCCTCGAGATCGGCGTCCAGCTCGCGGGCGACTGGGTGCACGCGGGCGCGCGGCGCGAGCGGCGTGTGTACGGCCCCGGCGAGGCCCACCTCATCAGCCCCGGCGAGCGTTACTCCCTCTCGATGCGCGCGCGTCCTTTCGAGGCGGGCCTGCAGGTCGGCTTCATCGTCTATCCAGACGAGTGCCGCGACCTCGGGGCCGAGGAAGGCGACGTCGTCTTCTCACCAAACGCGGCGCTCGATCGGACGTTCTTCGACTTCTGCCGCGCGTACCAAGCCGCGAACGACGCCGGGATGCCGCTCTCCGAAGGTGAGGTTCGCGCGGAGGTGATGCGCTTCGCGAAGAAGAGCGTCGAGGTCGTGGCGCGCGATCCCTTGGCGTCGGCCAAGCGCGCGCTCGACGAGACGTTCGCGCGTCCCTTGTACCTCGAGCACCTCGCGGAGGTCGCGGTGATGCACCCCCGCACGTTCGCGCGCCGGTTCGCCGCGCGCTACGGCACGACGCCCATCGCGTACCGATTGAAGCTCCGCCTGAACGAAGCCGCGCGCCTCTCGTGGACGGCGCCCACGCTTCCTCTTCGCGATCTCGCCGAGCGCGTCGGCTTCGAGGACATGCCGTACTTCCACCGCGCCTTCATCGCCGAGTTCGGCGTCACCCCCGCGGTCTACGGCCGCCGCGCCCGCTCAGCCGCCCCCACCGCCGCCGCGTCCTGACCGTCGCCCCGTGCGCACGCGTGACGATCAGCGACTCAACGCTCGAACTTGAGAACGCCCCAAGTAGATCCGTCAAATCGGGGTGGAGGTCCATTTCTTCCCTGAAGGATCCAAGCCTCGATCAATGCGTCGTGGGTTGCCTGGAGCTTCGTCGCGTACGTCGCGTTGTCCCAGAATTCCGCCGTCGCCTCATCGAGCTCCTCGAACGATCGTGCCACGCCGCCGGTGAGTCGAGCCCGCCGCTCCGCTGCACGCCGTTCGAAGTCGGGATCCACGATGGGATCTTAGCAGCCCAGGCAATTGGGGTGACCTCGATGTGGCGACGCTCTTGCGTGGACTAGGGTATCCGACGACCAGGCGTAGGCGCCCAGAGCTCGGCGAGGCGACGCGGGTTCAGGTGGACTGGTCCGCGGAGCGCGCGGCTTCGGGCGTGCGACGCTGACGGCGCGCGAGCCCGAGGCGGACGCGCGACTCGCGGCCGCGGAGGATGACGTGCGCAGTCTCGCTCCAGTCGAGGAGCCACGCGCGGAGCGCGAAGAGCGCGGTCTGCCTCCGCGCCTCGAGATCATCGTGCGTCGGCCCGTCGCTCTCGGGGAAGCTCTCCACGACGGCGATTGACTCCGCGAGCGCGTCTCGCACCGCCTTGGTGATCCCGCGCGACGCGAGCGTCGCGACGGCCGCGCGCCCGGCGGCGCCGCCGCGCTCCAACTTGTCGACGCGCTCGAGGAAGGCGCCGACCGAGATGGGCGGTCCGGGCGCGTCGTCGAGCCCGCTGAAGATCGCATCCGCCTCCGCTGGGTGGAGCCGCGAGAGCGCGGCCCGGGCGCGGCGCAGTCCGCCCTTCGCGAACTCGGCGAGCGTCGCGAACGCGTCGGTCTTGCGGTGATCGACGAGCGAGGGCCGGAGCGCCGGAAGCTCGAGCGCGTCGCCGAGGAGCCGCAACCCCTCCGCGTGCGCCTCGGACGTGTACCCAGCCTGGGCGAGCTCGGCGTGGATCAGCGGGTACGTGGAGACGCCGCGCAAGAACGCGAGCGCGCGCTCGGGCGTCTCGCTCAAGGCTTGCCGACTGACCTCGGTGACACGCGGATGGAACCCGTCCTGGTTCCGCTTGAAAGCACGACGGGAGCGGGACGACGAGCGACGATCGGCGGGCATGTCCACATCATAGCCCATCGCCAACGCTTGTCGGCCACTGAGACTACTTGTCGGCCCTGGATGAAGGGAGTGGGCCGTAGAACGTTCATAAATTGCCGATGCATTGCGATGAAAGCTGGCATGAACAACAAGGACTTAGGATTGCTAGTGGCAACAACGGACACATTGATGACGCAATACGCATGTGAGTGGTCATACGTGGGCGACAAGATGACAACGCGGCCGTCAAGGTTCCTGTCGGCTGCCTGCTCGAGCGGCACCGCGCTTGCGCCCACCGGCCCGGGTGACGACACTCTCCCTTGGAACATGCGAGTCGTAGGCAAGCGGGTGGAGAGCCCAGGAGACCGCGAAGGCCTCGATGCGCTCGCCCTCCACTTCGGGGGTGGCGCGCCAAAAGGTGTGTTTCGCTACCGAACGCAGGAAGAAGCGAACCGAGATCAAGAGCGATGGCTGAGAGAACGCGTGCAGCGACGTACGAAGATCTCGTCCGAGTAGCCGCGCTACTCGACGCTGAAGCCGTCGAGTACGCGGTCATCGGCGGTTATGCCCTCGCGCTTCAGGGCATCGTTCGGCTCACGGAAGACGTGGACATCCTCGTCGAGCCTACGCCCGAGAACGCGCGGCGGTGGGTGCGCGCGCTGTCGCAGCTCCCGGACGGCGCGGCGCGAGAGCTCGTCGGCGACGAGACGCTGCACGAGGAGCCCTACGCGATCCGCATCAACGACGAGTTCACCGTCGACGTGATGAACTCCGCGTCCGGGTTCTCCTGGAAAGACATGCTCCCGTTCCGAAAGCGGATTGTCGGTGCCAGCGAGAGATCGCGGCGGTCTGACGAAGTCCGTCTGATCTGATCGATTCTCGTCGTCGATGACGTGACCGCCGCCGACGAGGTAGATCGCGCGCTGGAGAAGGTGAAGGCCCGGGTGTTGAAGCACCCGA
>JBGAJR010000061.1:0-46079 GCA_044224815.1 Polyangiaceae bacterium | reverse complement strand
ACGGTGAGCGCCGCGGCCGAGTCCCCAGCGAGCTCGAGCGAAGCATCGGGGAGCGTGCCGTCGGCTGCGGCGCGAAGGAGCGCGTAGGCGCGATCGCCGAGCGGCGGGAGGATCACGGTCGCCTCGGGATCGCCGAAGCGCACGTTGAACTCGAGGACGCGCGGCTCGCCGCGCTCGATCATGAGGCCCACGAAGAGGACGCCGCGGAAGTCGAGGCCTTCGGCGAGGAGCCCGCGCACGGTCGGCGCGACGATCCGGTCCATCACCTTGGCGTGCACGTCGGGCGTCACGATCGGCGCCGGCGCGTACGCGCCCATGCCGCCAGTGTTCGGGCCGCGGTCACCGTCGAGCGCGCGCTTGTGATCTTGCGCCGCGCAGAGCGGCACCGCGCCCGCGTGACCCGACGCCGCGTCGACCGCGACGAGCACGTGGAAGCTCGCCTCCTCGCCCGGAAGCACGTCCTCGATGACGACGCGCGCGCCCGCGTCGCCGAAGACGCGATCGATCATCATCGCGCGCACGGCGGCCTCGGCTTCGAGGGCGTCGCTCGCGACCACGACCCCCTTCCCCGCCGCAAGGCCGTCGGCTTTGACGACGAGCGGACGCGCTTCGGCGCGCACGTACGCGAGCGCCCTTCGAGCCCTCGAGCGCGGCCGCCTTCGCGCCCGGCCCGAACGTGGCGACCCCGGCCGCGCGGAGCGCGTCGGCGAGCCCCGCCGTGAGCGGCTTCTCGGGCCCCACCACGACGAGGTCGACGGACTCGGCGGTCGCCAGACGAACGAGCCCGTGGAGATCGTCGGGCGCGACCGGCACGACGCGCGTCCCGCCCGTTCGAGCGATGCCCGGGTTTCCGGGCGCGCACACGACTTCGGCGCCCGCGCGACGGAGCGCGCGAACGAGCGCGTGCTCGCGCGCGCCGCCACCGACCACCAGCACTTTGGGCTCACGCGGTGCGTTTTCCGCAGATTCACCGCTCATCGGGAGTCATGTACCACGGCGAGAAAGGAGGGTAATCTCCTTCTCCGTGTCCGACGATACCCGGCAGCAGCCCGTCGCGATCCGTGTGACGCGTCCCTTCGCGACGCCCGACGAGTTCCTCGACCACGAGATCGAGACGCTCACGCGGACCAGCATCACGCTCCTCGGCGCGCAGCCGCGCCCCAAGGGCGTCATCCTGCGCTTCGAGGTCGCGCTCTCCACCGGCACCCAGCTCCTCCGCGGAGAAGGACGCGTGGTCGGCTTCAAAGAGAACGCGTTCGGCGACCAGCCAGGCCTGGTCCTTCGCTTCACGCGCCTCGACACCAAGTCGAAGGCGCTCGTCGATCGCGCGGCCGAGATCCGTGAGGCGCGCGCGCGCGCGGCGCTGCAGGCGGCCATGGGCGAAGACGCGTCGCTTCCGCCTCCGGGCGAGATCGTGCCGAGCTCGATCGCGCCGCACTCCATCGGCCCGATGTCGGTCATGCAAGACGTGCCGAGCCCGCCGCCCGTCGTCGCCGCGCCTCCGACCGATCGCGGGGGCGCGTTCGCGAGCTCGCCGCCCACCCGCCCCGCGCCGTTGACCGCGCCCCCCGCGTTCTTCACGCCGCCTGCGCCGAGCGAAGCGCTCGAGGCGCCGCCGCCGCCCGCGCAGTCGTCGTCACAGTCGTTCGACGACGCGATGTTCGCCGGAGAAGACGCGCCCACCGCGGGCGAGGCCGAAGCCGCCGCGGTGCTCAAGGGCCTCTACGCCGACGCCGAGCCGGTGCCTGCACCGCCGCCCGCGCCCTCGGCCCGGCCCGAGCCGCCGCCCGTGCCGCCGCCGTCGGAGCCGACGTTCGCGGGCGGCGCACCGGCGTCCCGCGAGAGCGTCCGCCCCGAGCCCTCGCCGGCGCCCGCACCTGCGCGGCGAGAGCCCACGCCGCCGCCCGCACCGGTCGTGGCCGCGCCGCGCCCGGTATCGGCCGCTCCCGCACGCCCCAAGGACGAAGGGCGCGACGCGCTCCTCGCCCGCCTCCGCGAGCGCTCCAAGGGTCTCTCGGCGGATCGCGTCGCGTCGCTCCTGCGCCGATAGCGACTCGGCGTTGGCGCGTCAGCGGACGCGCGCGAGGCGCTGCACGCTCCGCGAGAACGCGGTGGTTTGAACGAGGGTCACGTGATCGTCGTCGACGATCTCCCCGGTCTGCTTCATGGGGCAGCCGAGGAACACGAGCTCGTACGAAGCGTGGCGCGCGTCGGCCTCGACCTTCACCGGGAACGGCCCCGTCACGCGCGCGGGGACGAACAGGGGAAGGAGCCGGTCGGTGATCGTGATGCTGCCCCGCTCACCGTCGGGATCGAGCGTGATTCGCTCGCGGCTCACGAACCACGGCATCCCGAATTGGAAGATGCGCGTCGTGTGAATCACCGCCGACTCGCCCTCGAGCGAGACCGACGTCGCGAACCCGGGCGCGCCGAAGAGCCGAATCGCCAGCCGCATCATGAAGAACCGCATGCGGTCGGCGAGCGAGAGAGGCGCGTCGCGCAGCGCGCGCTCGTCGGTCACGGTGAGCTCGAAGCGCCCCCGCCACGCGCCGACACAAGCGCGGTAATAGGCTCGGTGCGGGCTCATCTCTGGGAGGGGGGTGGTGCCGTGGCGCTCGTGACTTCGTCCGGCACGAGCTGGTGGAGCTGCCACGCCTGGAGGCGGGTTCGCTCGTCGGCTGCATGATACATGTTTCTGAGCGCTCCGATGATGAGGGCCGGAAACACGATGACCGCCAGCACGGCGGCGTAGAGGTACATGGTGGTCAGGGTCTCGGGGAAGTCGATGACCGGGCTCTTGATGAAGATGCCGCCCGCCTCGAAGCGGACCACGTCGGGAAAGAGACCGCCCATCTCACCGAAGACCGCCACCGTCCAGCCGACGCACGCGATGACGAGCATGATGCCGCGCAGCCACCAGTGGCGCACCGCCGCATACGCCGCGGCGTGCATGGAGATGAAGACCGGGACGAGGAGGTGCGGCCCGTAGACGCCAGTGACCCAAACGCTCGCGCCCGTGCCGAAGAGAAACATCGCGAAGAGCGCGCCGTAGCTGGGCCAGAGGATGGTGAAGACGCTGGCCAACAGTGCCGCGCCCCAGAGCGCGTGCGCAGCCCAGAACACCGTCCAATCGTGGACGCCGAGCGAGGTCGTGAAGAGCGCGTTGAGCGAGATGTACCCGTAGACGACCGCGCCCGCGATGCCGCCGCGACGAAGCTGCCGCCGCCACATCGCCTCCTGGGCCGTGCGCACTTCGGGTGGCACCTCGCGCGGCGGCGTCATCAAGAGCGTGACCAAGGTGCGGAGCGCGCCCTTGTTCTCCGGGTCCAGCGCGAGAGCCTGGCCGACGAAGCGGAGCGCGCGCGTCCGGTGGGCGCGCTCGACCTCGGCGCGCGCGTTCGTGTCGAGACCGCCTTCGCTCGCTTGCGCGGCTTGGAGCTCGGCCTCTGCGCGCTCCGAGTTCTCCCGGCTCTGCGCGCGCCGCGTTTCGAGATCGCGGTCGCCGTCGAGGTAGGCCTGGATCGCGTCGTGGAGCGCGCGCGCGTCTTGATAGCGCGCGCTCGGCCGACGCTGCACCGCGCGCGCGACCACGGCCTCGAGCTCCGGCGGGACGGCCTCGGGCGCGGCGCGCAGCGCCGGGCGCGGATCGACGCCTTCGATGATGCGATAGAGGAGCTCGTGCTCGGCGCCACGGCCGTGGAGCCCCTCGCCGGTCAAGATCTCGAAGAGCACGGCGCCGAGCGAGTAGACGTCGGCGCGATGGTCCACCGCGGCGTTGATGGCCTGCTCGGGCGCAATCGTGCGAAGCGTCCCCACGATGGTGCCGGTGCCGGTGAGGTTCTTGGCGCCGGTGTCGATGATCTCGTCGAACGACGGGCGCGGAGATCGCTCGGCCGCAACGACCTTGGCGATGCCCCAGTCGAGGAGGTACACCTCGCCGTAATCACCGAGCATGATGTTGCCCGGCTTGATGTCGCGGTGGACGACGCCGCGCTCGTGCGCGTAGTGCGCCGCGAGCGCGATCTGCGCGATGGCGGCGACGAGGCGACGACGGCCGAAGCGCGCCCGCGTGTCTTCGTCGCCGGCGAGGCGACGCTCGAGGATGTCGGAGAGCGCCTCGCCGCGCACTCGCTTCATCGTGAAGAAGGGCGTCCCATCGGAGCGCGCGCCGAGATCGTAGACGGGGACGATCGCGGGGTGCTCGAGCTGACCTTGGAGGCGCGCCTCGTGCTCGAAGCGCGCCACCGTGCGCGCCGACGCGAGCGCGTTGGGTCGGAGCTGTTTCATCGCCACGTCGCGTCCGAGGGCCACGTCGCGAACGAGGAAGATCTCGCCCATGCCACCCGAGCCGAGGGTCTTCCGGAACGCGTAGCGATCCGCGCGCTCGCTCGCCGGCTCGTCGAGCATGACGAGCGCGGGCTCGGTCTCCTCGTCCTCGGAGGAGTCGAGCTCGGCGCGCTCGCGCGGCGCGAGATGCGCCGGGCGCTCTTCGACGGTGTCGTCGGACCGCTTCACGGGCGGTCAAGATCGCACGAGGTCCGCGAAAGGGCTAGGCGGTCAACGAGCCCTGGGCCAGGCGGCGCGGAACGCTTTGGCGAACGACTTTGCGCGCGCAAGATCGATCGGGCCGCCCGCGATGCCGCCTCGTCGAAGGGCGCTCCCGACGATGACGCCGTCGGCGTGCTCGGCGAGCGCCGGGAGATCGCCCGAGACCGCACCGCTCGCGACCAAGACCGGACAGCGCGGGAGCGCGCGGCGAACCGCAGCGAGCTTGTCGAGGTTGACGCGCGCACCGGTCGCGGCGCCAGTCACGAGGATCACGTCGGCCATCGCGCGTTCGTGCGCCTCCACGGCCTCCTCACCCACGTCGCGCGGCGCGAGCGGCGCGGCGTGCTTCACGTCGACGTCGGCCCACACGGCGATCTTGGACGCGCCGAGCGCGGCGCGGAGACGCAGCGCCTCCGCTGCGCGCCCCTCGACGACGCCCTGATCGGTCACGCGCGCGCCGACGAGCACGTTGACGCGCACGCACGCAGCGTCGACCACGGCCGCGATGGCGAGGGCCGAGGCCACGTCGTTGCGCAGGACGTTGATGCCGAGCGGAAGCGCAGGTGCCGCAGCGCGCGCTGCCATCGCGCACGCCGTCATCGCGCTGACCGTCACCGCCGGCACCGCGCCGGCGAAGAATGGCGTGTCGCCGAAGTTCTCGACCATCGCCAGATCGAACCCTGCGCTCGCGAGCGCGCGCGCGTCGGCCTCGACTTGCCGGAGCACGCGCGAAAAGTCGCCGCGGAAGCGCGGCGCGCCGGGAAGCGGTGGCAGGTGGATGACGCCGACGAGACGGCCACCGCGCGCGCGCGCGCCTTTTTTGGCGCTCACTTCGGCCCCGAGAGCGGGATCGTCGTGCCGGGCATCGGCTGCATCTTGCTGAGCGGACCGGCGAGCCGCACCGAGTACGAGCCGTCGGGCCGCTTCATCTGCTTCACCTTGGGATCGAAGTCCAAGAGGCCGCTCTTCCCGGGCTCGCCGAAGATGCTCTTGGTCTTGTCGTTCTTGGTCTTGTACGCGTCGGCGATCTTGAGCGTGAGGTTGATGTCCGCGATCGAGTCCGTCGCGAGCTCGCGCATCTGGATGCGGCCCTCGCCGTTCAGATCGAGATCCTTGCCGCCGGCCGCGAGCTTGTTGATGCGGAGGATGCCCTCCTTGGCCTCGGCCTGGATGGTGAGGTTGCCGATGGTGAGGCGCGGGAGCGCGAGCTTGCCCATGTTGGGGACCGCGAGCTCGAACTCCTTCCCCTTCCCCACCGCAGCGCCTTCGAGCTCGAGCGCGACGTTGCCCGAGCCCTTGGCGGCCTTGCCTTCGGGCATGGTGATCTTCACCGTGCCGGTGAGCTTGCCCTCGAGCGGGACCGAGAGCATCGCGGCGAGGATCTCGGCCTGACCCAGCTCGATGCCCTTGATGTCGACCTCGACCTCGCGATCCTTGCCGCGCTCCGAGTAGCTACCCTCCACGTGCCCGTCGAACGCGTCGACGTCGAACGACACCGATCGGTTACCGACGAGCGCGCTCAAGATCGAGACACGCGCCTTGGCCTCGTCGACCTTGAGCTCGGCGGGCGGCTTGGACGCGTCGCTCGAGGCGACGAAGAGGTGGACGCCCTTGGCCTTGAGCCCCGTGAGCCACGACGACGAGAGCTCGTCGATCTGGAGCTCCTGCGCGCCGGCGCCGGGCTTCTGGAGCGCGTTGAACTGCGCAACGATGCGATCGCGGAGGCGCGCGTACGGCATGACCCAGGTGGCGAACACCACGAGGCACACGACGTAGAGGAGCGGATAGCCTAGCTTCGGCGCGAGACGCTTCAATCGCTCCTTCACGGCTTCTTCTCCTTGTCCGGCGAGGCGCTCGGCGCTGCGCCCGCCGACGGCGTCGGCTCGCTGCGATCCCAGGCGCTCACGCCGACTTCGACGTCGTACGAGTCGGGCTCACCGGTGCGCTTGCGCACGTTGAGGCGCCCCACCCGGAGCGCGTAGCCCTTGTTCTCGAGCCCCTCGATGAACTTGGCGATGCCGTACATGCCGGCCTTTTTGAGGTGGATGATCGTCAGTCGCTCGGTGTAGCGCTTGCCGGCCGGGAGCTGCCGGTCTTGCGAGTCGGTGACCTCGAGCTTCTGCGCGCGCGCCGTCTGCTCGATGAAGCCGGCCAGCGGGGGCGCCTTGGCGGCGTAGCGCTGCACGATCGAGTCGCGGGTGCTCTGCCTCTCGCGGATCCGACCGCGCGCGGATTGGATCTGTTGGATCGCCTCGCGCAGGGCCTCGTTGTCGCTCTTCCGCGAGAAGACCATGAACTGGAGGAACGCCGGGAGGCCGATCAC
The DNA here is from genome assembly GCA_044224815.1 of Polyangiaceae bacterium. Taxonomy (GTDB): domain Bacteria; phylum Myxococcota_A; class Polyangia; order Polyangiales; family Polyangiaceae; genus JADJCA01. The sequence goes on along the minus strand of JBGAJR010000061.1, from coordinate 39,208 downwards.
GAGGAGGAAGCCCAGCACCGCGCCGAGGAGCGTGGCCAAGCGCTGCTCGCGCGGATTCATGTTGGCGATGAAGCCGGGGACGGCCATCACTTGCCTCCTTGGGCCGAGGCCGAAGCGGCGGCGGCGCTCTTTTCGTCTTTCTTCTTCTTGGAGTCGTCGACGCACTTGGTGTCGAACTCCATGACGTACTTCTGGCGATCGCCGCCCACGACTTGGCTCGTGCGCGTGATCTTGATGTCGGAGAAGCACTTCTCCGTCGTCAGCGTCGTCTTGATCGACTCGGCGTCGGCGACGCTACCCACGATGCCGTGGAGGACGACGTGATTCTTCTGCACGTCGAGCTCCTCGATGTCGTGCTTCATCGACTGGGGGATGGTCTCGCTGATCTTCACCATCACGTCGAAGGCGTCGATGCGCGGCATCGGATCTTCGTCGGCCGATCCGGTTTGCTGCCCGAGGAGCTCCGTCGCGCGGTCCGCGCTCTGCGTCTCCTCGCCCAAGACCTCCTTGGACACGATGCCGAGCGCTTCTTCGAGGACGGCGCGGTCTCGACCCTCGGCGTAGAGCTGCGCCGCGGATCCGAAGAGAAAGCTCACGAGGAGCGCCGCGCCGATGCCGGCCAAGACCGGAACCTTCTCGCGCACCCAGCGATAGCCACGTTCGTAGGCGAGCGGACCGCGGCGAAGATCGAGGCCGAGCGCGCGTCCGTGGAGGCCGAGCGCGAGGCCGACCGCCTTGGCGTAGCGCGGAAGCTCGGCGACCGACTCCGGCGAGAGGAGCGTGAGATCGAGCGCCGGCGCGCCGAGGCGCTCCACCGGGAGCTCGACCTCGGAGCCGAGGAACGACTCCGCGCCGGGCTGGAACGCGCCGCCGCCGCACAAGAGGACACGCGTCGGCGGCGGACCGCCCGTGGCGCGATAGGCGGCGAGCGTGGTCCGAATCTCGCGCGCGAGGCGGGGCGCCGAGTGCGGGAGGCCCTCGGTGCCGCAAGAGAGCGTGCGCGCGAACTCCGGCTCGCCCGCGCGAACGACGAGGAGATCACTCTGACGGAGCCCGAGGTCGAGGATGATGGTCGCGTCCTCACCGAGCATCGGAAGGTACGGAAGCAGGTTGGCGAGCGGGAGCGGCCCGACGCCGACGCGCTCCGGCTCGACGCCCGTCGCCTCCTTGACGACGTCGATGCGACCGCGCACGTCACCGACGCGCGCCACCGCGGCGAGCACCGGCACGGTCGTCGTGTCCGCGCCCGGGAGGGCGCGAATGCCCGCGAGGACGCGGTAGTCGAACACGGCGTCTTCGAGATCGAACGGCACGAGCGACTCGAGCTCGTAGGGCATGACGCCCGCGATCTGCTTCTGAGCGCTCGCGGGGAGCGCGAGGTTCTTGAACGTGGCCTGCACGCCGGGAAGAGACGTGGCGCAGCCGTCGAAGCCGCCCGCCTTGGGCAGCACCGTCTCGAGCGCGGTGCGAACGAGCGAAGCGAGGGCCGGCGCGCCCGCCATCGTGGGCTCCTCGATCCCGAGCACGGGGCCAGTCGCGCCGACGGGGACCGTGGCGAGGCCGACGAGCGAGACCTTGCGGTACGCCGTCTTGAGGACCGCGACCTTGATCGCGTTCGTTCCGATGTCGATGCCGACCCACTGGGCCATGATCTCTTCCCTGCTCCCTCGATTGCGGGGTTACTCAATCCGAAAGTAGACGATTTGCCCGCCCGGATTGGGGGCCATCGCCTGGGCGATGGCGTTCGGGTCTTGGTTGGGCGGCTTGCTGGATGCCGAGGCCGACGCGCTCGGGGCTGGCGCCCCGCCGAGACCGCCCATGAGCCCCGGCAAGCCGGTGCCGCCGCTCAACGCGGGGGCGTTCCGGAAGTCCACCACCGCGTGAATGCTGGTCTTGGTTTCGCGCTTGTAGCCGCTCACGAAGCCGCGCGCGTACACCGAGAAGATCTTGCTCTCGGTGGTCACGCTCTTGGCGAAGTCGGCGTCCGACTTGAACTGCACCGGCTTCATTCCGAACGTCGAGAGCATGGGGCCGATCTGCCCCTTGCCCTTCATCGTCTGCACGAAGTCGTTGGCGCTCCCGAAGAGCGGCGCGCCCATCGTGATGCCTTGGGCCATGGTGACGCCGGTGAGGAACGTCTGCGCCTGGTTGATGTCGGTGCACACCTCGGCCTGCGGAGCGCCCGCGCACACCACCGCGAGGAGCGTCTGCGCGTTGGCGGTGTTCACGTTGACCGAGCCTTGCCCCCACACGGTCATGACGCGCTTCTTGGGGTTGTTCGGATCGGGATCGACGAACGTCGCCCAGAAGTCCTCCGAGATGCCGCGCACCATGTGGAGCTCGTCGAGCGAGTCGTACGGCGCGTTTTTGCGCCGATAGGGCACCGGCAGCATCGAGTAGTAGGCGTCCTCGGGGCCGGCGCTCCCGGCGCTCGCCTGCGTCATGTCGCAGTTGAACCCGGTCTCGTCGGTGTCCGCCCAATCGATGACCGCGCCGCAGATCTGCTGGCGCGTGTGGAACTGTCCCGTCGCGTCGCGCTGCTCGAACATCGGCGCGTACTGCGGCGGAGCGATGAGACCCATGATCTCGTTGGCCAGACGGATGCGGGCGATCTCGTTGGAGAAGGCCTGGTTCACGTTGATCTTGGCGTCCTCGTCGACGATGACGAGCTCGAAGCGACCGCCCGAGAGCCCGAGGTTCTTTCCGAGCGATAGATCGATGCCGACGGTGCCGGCGAACCCTTTCGCCGCTTCTTGGTCGTTGAACGGGGCGAGGAGCTGGTCCGAGTACTCCCACAAGGGAATCTGCGGCGGGCTCTTCTTCATGAGCGCGAACAGCGGCATGATCGACTGCCGCACGGTGGGCTCGGCAGCGATGAGGAGCCGCGCCAAGTTCACCGCGCTCCGCGCCATGTACTCGGCTTGAACGCTGTCGCGGTCGGTGATCGCCGCCGACACGTCGGTGCTGGTGTCGGTCTGGAACTCGGCGAGGAGCACCGTGAGGACGGCGATGGCGCCGAGCACCATGATGAGCGCGATGCCGCGCTCGCTCTTCCGCTGGCGCGCGCGACGCAGCATCGCCTGACGAGGATCGTCGGGCGGAGCGAACGCGTCGGTCGTGCGAGCGAGGTTCTTCATCGGGGGAGCGCGAAGTTGAGCGGCTGCTGCATGGGCAGCGTGGCGCGCGACATGTACGTCTTGTCGATGCCGGGGGGCACGTTGGCGAGGACGAGCTTCACCTCCACGGCGAGCGGGAGGCGCCCGCCCTGCTGGATGGCGTTGGTGGTGTCCCAGGTCTCGACCCACGTGCCGGTGATGGGATCGAGGTAGCGAAGGCTGAAGCTCTCGATGTCTTCGGCGAGCACGTTCACGACACCGCCCTTCTTGGGCTCCATGTCGATGGGCGCCTGCTCGCGTCGCACGAGGTCCTTCTTCTCGGGTTTCTCCGGATCGGGCGTCACGAAGTAGCCGATCTCGCACTGGTCCGACTCGGGCCGGTTGGCCTCGGTGCGGAGGTGCGCGAAGGCCGAGAAATCGAGGCGATCGAAGTCCATCGAGCTCTGGCCGATGAACGCCGTGACGCGCGTGTTCTGGGCCACGGTCTGCGGCGCGTGGAGCGAAATGAACGCGCTCGACACTTCGCGCACGATGCGCAAGACCGCGGCGCGGCCCTGACGCGCGCGCTCGGCGCGAATGCTCTCGCCTTTCTTGCCGCGTCCGAGCGAGTCGAACGCGCCGTAGATCAAGCTCGCGATCATGGCGAGGATCGCCAGCGAGACCAGGATCTCGAGGAGCGTCATGCCGCGGGACGTCGCGCGGCGCCTCATTTCGTCCCCGTGGTGGTCGCGGCGCGCGACGTGCTCGCACCCGCCGGGCTCGCGCCGCCCGCGGCGGGAGCGCCACCGGCCGCGGCGTTGGGATCGATGACGCCGGAGATGAACCCACCGCGCTGCGGGTTGGTCACGTACTGCACGAGGGCGAGCTCGCGGTCCTTGCGCCCGTCCTTCCAGCGCACGGTGACGGTGAGGCGGCGGATCGACGCCTCCATCATCATCTTCATCGTCGGGTAGACGAAGCTCATCGCCATGCTGAAGAGACCGGCCGCGCCGCCCGGAACGGTCTGCGAGAGCTGCGAAGAGAGCCCGCCGATGCCGGCGTCGAGGTTGAGGCCCGCGCCGCCCGCGGGATTCAAGAGCCCGCCGCCCGCGCCGGCCGAGCCCGCGCCCCCGGCGAGCGCGCCGAGCGCGCCGCCGCCATCGCCCGACGACAGCGAGAGGAGCCCGCCGTCACCGAGCGTGTTCTGCGGCGGCTGGGGAAGCTCGATCTTCTCGATTCGGGTGTCGCAGCGGAAGTTGCCGGAGTCGTCGGCGCAGCACGGAAGGCCGGTCTGGAGATCGTCGATCTCCGGGTAGCCCGTGCGGAGGAGGCGCTCCTCCAATTCTTGCATCTTGCAACGACCGCAATGGATGGCCCCGCCCATGTTGGCGGCCGATTGATTGCTGGCCGCGAGCCCGCCCTGCGCCGAGAGGATGACCGTGAGCGCGAGGCCGAGGATGGCGACCGACACCATGACCTCGAGCAGCGTGAAGCCACGGAGCACGGCGGCGCGAAGGCGCGCGCGGCGATGGGCGGCGAAGCGGCTCACAGGGACCGGTCCTCGCGCTCGGACGCCTCTTGGTCGTCCTTGGGGATCTTGAGGGCGACGCTGCCGTTCTTCAGCGAGGTCTTGCCGGTGAGGGGCGAGATCTCGAGCGAGAGCGTCTTTTCGTCGGTGAACGTACGGTCTTCGCCGCGCGGTTTGGGCGCGACCTGGATGACGGCCTTCTCGGTCATGCCGCCCGGCCAGAAATACAGGTACGCACGGCCTTCCTTGCGCGGGTCGAGGTCGTGCGTGGTCTGCACCTCGCGGAACGTGATCCCGCGCGGGAGCTGACGCATCGACTTCATCTCGCTTTGATCGCCGATCTCACCCCGGGTGACGGGATGGAACGCGGCGCGCGGCGCCTTGGGGCCCTTCACGATGCGGTCGCCTTCGGCGAGCGCGGCCCGTTCGTTGGCCGTTACCGGATCGGCGCCGCCGGCGCCCGAGCGATCGCCGCTCTGCACGAGGTGCGGCGTGTCCGCCTCCTCGAGCCACATCGAGTCTTTCTCGAAGTCCATCACGAGGCGCACGTTCTTGGCGCTCCCGTTGGCGCGCGCGTAGCCGGCGCGCACCGCGCCCGAGACGAGCGTCGCCGCCTGCTTCAAGCGCGCGCCCTCGAGCTGCCCCGAGCCACCGAGCACCCCCACCGTAATGACGGCGATGATCGCGAGGACGACGAGGATCTCGATCAACGTGAGCCCCCGCACGCGCGATCGCGCGGCGCCCGAGCGGGCGCGGCGCGGCATCGAGCGGGCGGAGGCCACGGCGATCACTGCTGCGACGTCTCCGGGATCTTGATGTCGTCTTTGGTCCCCTTCTTCTTGTCGGGGCCGTAGCTGATGATGACCGTCTCGTTGGGCTCGCAGACGATCTCGTAGGCCGTGTCCCACGGGTCGGCCGGCTTGGTGCTCGCAGCGACGATCTTGTCGCCCTTGAGCTTGTCCATCGTCGGGCACTCGCCGCCCGGGTTCTGCGACCGCCAGAGCTCGACCGCCTGCTGGAGGCGCCCCACGTCCTGCTTGGCCTGGGTGACGCGCGCCTTCTCGAACTGCGGCACCGCGACGACAGCCACGCCGCCGGCGATGAGACCGATGATGGCGAGCACGATGAGGATCTCGATGAGCGTGACGCCGCGCGAAAGCGCGCGCTTCGCCCGCTTGCCCGTGCGGCCCGTCATCCCCAGCGCCTTCTGAACCTCGATCACCCAGCTCTTCATCGCCCTCTCCTTCGATTCGTTCGTCGTCAAAAGAATCTCATTCGATGCGATCGAGTCCGAACGGCTCACCGTCGGGCCCATCGCTCACAACCTCGAACCCCTTCGGATCCTTCCGCCCCGGGCACACCAGCCGAAGCGGCCGCCCCCACGCATCCAGCGGCGCGTCCAAAAGGAGGCCCTGCCGGACCACGTCGTCGAGCGTGGCCGGACACTTTCCTCCGCTCTCGGCGCGGAACGTTCCGACGGCGCGATACGCGTCCCCAATCGTGGCGCGCGTGGCGCGGACGCGGGAGGCGCGGGCCTCGCGGCGCGCGATGACGACGAGGAGCGCGATCGCCACCGCGACCGCCACCGCCAAGCGAAAGCGTGCGCGCAGAACGAAGCCGACCACGCCGCGACGCCTCTCCCAGGGGAAGAAGACGTTCGAGCGAGGGTGGGTCGATCCGCGGGGCATGGCGCTCTCCTATTGGATGAACTCGTTCATCTGGATGAGCGGCATCAAGATCGCGAAAGCGATGAAGCCGACCGCGCCGCCCATGAAGACGATCATGAGCGGCTCGAGGAGCGAGGTGAGCGCCTGGATGCGGGTGTCGACCTGGGTGTCGTAGGCCTTGGCCACGTTCTCGAGCATTCCCTCGAGCTGGCCGCTCTTCTCGCCCACGGCGATCATGTGGATGACGATGGGCGGGAAATCGCCGCTGCGCTTCAACGGCGCCGCGATCGACTGACCTTCGCGGATGGCGCTCGCCGCCTCGTCGACGACGCGCTCGAGGCGGGCGTTGCCGATGACGTTGCGCACGATGTCCATCGCCTTGAGCAAGGGCACGCCGCTCTGGAGGAGCGTGGAGAGCGTGCGCGCGAAGCGCGTCACCGCGAGCATGCGGAAGAGGCTCCCGAAGATGGGCATCCTGAGGAGCCACGTGTCCTTCCACTCCTTGCCCGCCGGCGTGGCGATGTACGAGGAGATTCGCCAGAACGCGAAGCCGGCGGCGATGCCGATGAGCGCGCCGAGCAGGTACGCCCACGTCGACTCGACCGTGAACATGCAATAGAGCTGCACCACGCCGAGGATCATGGTCGCGACGAGCGCCGGGCCGCGCGGCCGCGTCGGCCGGGGGTTCTCCCGCGTGGCCTCCGGGACTGGATTCGCGAAGTGCTTGCGGGCCGCGGCGACGTTGCCCACGGTGAGCACGAACCCGAGCATCTGGTTCGACGACAGCGTGTTCGAGACGAAAATGAGGAGCGCCGTGTACCAAGGGAGGGCGCGATCGAGCGTGGCGAAGATGTTCGTCACCTTCGGCACGACGGCGATCATCATCACGCTGATGAGGACCGAGCCGATGATGAGCATGAGCGCCGGGTACGCGAGCGCCGCGCTCACCTTGCCCTTGAGACGAGCCTGCCCCTCCATGAAGTCGGCCAAGCGCTCGAGGACCGACTCGAGCGTGCCCGACGCCTCGCCGGCAGCGACCATGTTCACGTAGAGCGGCGGGAAAACTTTGGTGTGCGACTCGAGCGCCTTGGCGAGCGAGATACCCTCGTTCAAGCGGTCGCGCACCTGGGTGAGGATCTTCTTCAGCTCCAGCTTCTCGATCTGGTCGGTGAGCGCCGTCATCGCCTCGACGAGCGGGATGCCGGCGCGGACGAGCGTCGCGAGCTGCCGCGTCATCATCGCGACGTCGGTGGTGTTCACGCCACCGAAGAGAGACGAGAGGTTGAAGCCCCTCCCCCCCGCCGCCTTCTCCTTGGCCTCGGCGGCGCTCGTGAGCATCACGCCTTCGCGCCGGAGCGAGGCGCGCAAGACCTTCAGGTTGTCCGCGTCACGGACCCCGTGGACTTGCTTGCCGCTCGCCGCGACCAGGCCTCGATACTCGAAGACGGCCATGGGTCACTCCGACGCTCCCAAGGTGGCCGGTCGCTGCGTCGCGACTGCGCGCATCGACGCGGGCGACACGTCGAGCGCCGCGTCTTCTTGCGTGGCCGCGAGGACCTCTTCCACGGTCGTCAGACCGAGGATGACCTTGCGTGCGCCGTCGTCGCGGAGCGAGTCCATGCCTTGATCGACGGCGGCGCGCTTCACGGTCTGCGCGTCGGCGTTCTTGAGGACGAGCGGACCGATGGCGTCGTCCATGAGCATGAGCTCGTAGATGCCGCGGCGACCCGAGAAGCCGGTGTTGGTGCAGCGATCGCAGCCCTTCTGCTTGTAGAACACGGGGCGGCGCTCCATCGCGGCGACGAGCGGATCCGGGATGGCGACGTCGCGCGGAAAGTACTTGGAGGCCTGCTCGGCGCGGCGCTTGCGCCACGCGATGCGCTCCGCGGTGAGGCCGAGCTGCTCGAGCTCGAAGTCCTGCGCGGCGTAGGGCTCCTTGCAGTGCGGGCAGAGGACGCGCACGAGGCGCTGCGCGAGGATCCCGATGACCGACGAACGAATGAGGAACGGCTCGACGCCCATGTCGACCATGCGCGTGATGGCGCCCGGCGCGTCGTTGGTGTGGATCGTCGAGAGCACCAAGTGACCGGTGAGCGACGCGTTGATCGCGATCTCGACCGTCTCCTTGTCGCGGATCTCGCCGACCATGACCACGTCCGGGTCTTGGCGGAGGAACGCGCGGAGCGCGCTCGCGAACGTGAGGCCGATCTTGGCCTGCACGTGCACCTGGTGGATGCCCGAGATCTCGTACTCGACCGGATCCTCGGCGGTGAGGATGTTGATGTTCGGCTGGTTGATCCGGTTGATGCACGCGTAGAGCGTCGTCGTCTTGCCGGAGCCGGTGGGGCCGGTGACGAGGATGATGCCGTCCGGGCGCCGAATGAGCCCGTCCATGAGGGCGTAGTCGCGCGCCGAAAACCCGAGGTCCGGAAGATCGAGGAGCACGCTCGACTTGTTCAAGAGGCGCATGACGATGCGCTCGTAGCCGCGGCTCGTGGGGATGGTGCTGACGCGGATGTCGAAGGCCTTGCCGGCGATCTTCTTCGTGATGCGGCCGTCTTGCGGGAGTCGCTTCTCGGCGATGTTGAGCGAGCTCTCGATCTTCACGCGCGAGACGATGCTGTTCATGAACGCGCGCGGGGCGCGACGCGCGACGTAGAGCTCACCGTCGATGCGGTACCGGACGAGGACCTCTTTCTCCTCCGGCTCGATGTGGATGTCGCTGGCGCGCTCCTTCATCGCGTGGAGGAAGAGCGAGTTGACCCAGCGAATGACCGGGGCTTCGTCGTCGGAGTCGAGGATGTCGCTCGCCGCGTCCTCGTCGACCGACTCGCCGTCTTCTTGCTCGAGCTCGCCGCCACCGGCGTCGCGCTCGTAGACGCGGTTGATGGTGTCGATGATGCGCTCGCCCACGCCCACCGCGACCTCGACCGACTTCCCGAAGAGCACGCGCACGTCATCGAGCGCCGTCGTGTTGAACGGGTCGGCGATCACGACGTGCACGGCGCGCGGGTCCTCGGCCACGACGAGCATGCGATGCGCCTTGGCGAACGGGATCGGGATGCGCGTCGCGAGCTCGGTCGAGATCTTGTCGGGCTCGAGCGTCCCCTCGAACGGCACTTGGGCCTCCGCGGCGAGCGCTTGGGCGATCGACTTCTCGTCGGCGAGCTGCGCCGTCACGATGAGGTCGACGAGCTCGCCGCCCTTCTCGCGTTGGATCTCGTAGAGGCCCTCGAGCCGCTCGAACGGCACGACGCCGCGGCGGGCGAGGATCTCGCCGAGGAAGCGCTGCTCGCCTCCCGTCACTTCTCGACCTCCTTCACCGTGTTCCGCGCGGGCGGGGTCACGTTGATGGGGGCTGGCGCGGCCGCCGGGGTCGCTGGCGCGGCGGCCGCGTGCGGCGGTCCCGCGCGCCCCCCCGGCATCTCGAGCGGCGCGGTCGGCGCGTGGGTCTTCAGCTCCTTGGGGCGGAGGAGCTCGTCCATGCGGCGCTTCTCGTCCATCTGGAAGAAGCTCTGGCGGATCGCCTCCACGAGGCCGCTCGTTCGCGTGTAGTCCTTGGGCGGCTGGTAATCCGCGTTCTCGCGGAAGACGAAGTAGCGATCGAGGAACTCCTGACGCTCCTGCATCTTGCGCTCGAAGATGCGGCGAAGGTCGGTCTGGTCGCGGATGATCGAGGGCGTCAGCACCAAGATGAGGTTCGTCTTCTGCATCTGGCTCGACGACGAGCGGAAGAGGAAGCCGAGCACCGGGATGTCGCCGAGGAGCGGAATCTTGGCCTCGGAGTTGACGAGGCGGTTTCGCATGAGGCCGCCGATGACCACGGTCTGCTGATCGCCCACGACGAGCTGCGTCTGCGCGGTGCGCTTCACGATCGGGATCGCGCCGGCGCTGCCCGGGAGGGCCTCCTTGGCTTCGGAGATCTCCTCTTGGATCTCGAGGCGCACCTGGTTCGACTCGTTCACGTGGGGCGTGATCTTGATCTTGGTGCCGACGTCTTGACGGGCGCCGAAGCTCGAGGCGCCGCCGAGGCCACCCAGCGCGCCGAGCGCACCGGCCGCCGCGCCCGCGCCGCCGACCGAGCCGAGGCCAGGGAGACCAAGGTTGGTGTTCAAAGGGATGTTCTCGCCGATGTTGATCTCGGCGGGCACGTTGTCGGTCGCGAGGATGTGCGGCGTCGAGAGGACGTCGGTGTCACCGCTCGTGGCGAGCGCGTTCAAGATGAGGCCGAAGGCCGGGAGCGACACGCCCGTGCCGAGCAGGTTCTCGGTTCCGGGAATCGCCGGGCCGCGAATGCCGAGGGCGGCGCCGTTCAGGAGCGTCGAGTCCTGGAGCGGCGTCAGCTGCGTCGCGCTCTTCACCGGGTTCAAGCCGCCGTAGAGGATGGTGTCGTTCGGCGTCTTTACGTCCTCGGCGGAGCCGCCGTGGAAGTTCATGTTGAGCTGATTCGAGCGGTTGACCGAGAGGTCCATGATGACCGCTTCGATGAAGACCTGACGGCGCGGCTTGTCGAGCCGATCGATGACCGCGCGCAGCGACGCGAAATCGCGCGGCGACGACGTCACCACGATCGAGTTCGTCGATTTGTCGGCGCTCACGCGAACGCCGCCTTCGAAGATGCCTTGCGCCGCCGGCGCCGCCCCGCCCGCCGGACGCGCGCCACCCGCCGGCTGGGCGGCCTGCGCGGCGCCCTGCACGATGTCGTTCAGCGTCTTGGCGAGCTCGGTCGCATCGGCGTGCTGGAGCGGGAGCACGCGAACCTCGCCCTCCGCGGACTGCGGGACGTCGATGCGCTTGATGAGCTCGAGGATGCGCAAGTACGCCTTCTCGGTCGCGACGACGATCACCGAGTTCGTGCGATCGTCGGGGAGCACCTTGGCGACGTGGTACTCACCACCGCTCGCGCCCGCCGCGCCCGCCGACCCAGCAGGCGCGCCCTTGGCCGGCGCCGCGCCTCCCGCCTTGATGTCGAAGAGGTCGTTCACGCGCGACGCGACCTCGCCGGCCGTCGCGTAGTGGAGCGGCTGCATCCACACCTGATCGCCGGCGCCGCCGACGTCGATCTCCTCGACGATCGACATCATGCGGCGGATGTTGGTGCCGGTGTCCGTGATGATGAGGAGGTTCGACGGCGAGTGGACGGAGATGTCACCGTCCTTGCTCTTGAACTTGCCGAGGATGGTGGCCATCTCGTCGGCACTGACGTTCTGCATGCGATGCAGACGCGTGATGTAGCGGTCCTCGCCCGTCGCCGCCTGATTGGGTCGAATGACCGGCGTCGTCTGCGCGGCGATGCCGCCGGACTCGACGATCTTGAGGAACCGGCCGTGCGGAATGACGGTGAGGCCGTTGGTCTCGAGGATGGAGAGGAACGCTTGGTACGCCTCGGCGACGGTGACCTTCTGCGGTGAGTAGACGCTCGCCTTGATGTTGCGGACCTTGCCGCCGAAGATGAAGCGCCGGCCGGTGAGCTGGCCGATGACCTTCACGAGCTCGGTGAGGTCGGCGTCCTCGAGCGAGAACGAGACCTTGTAGTTCGGGTTCTTGGGCTGGAACTCGCCCATCGCCTGCTCGAACTGCGGCAGCTTGTCGGTCCCCTCTTTGCCGGCGGTGCTGCCGCTGGTCGACGTGCCGCTGCTCGAGCCGGTGGTGCCGCTCGAGCTCGTGCCGCTCGTGCCGGTGGTCGGCGTCGTGGTCGTCGACGGCGGGCTGCCCGCTGGAGTGGCCGTGGTGCCGGCCGGCGTGGTGCCCGACTGCGGCTGGACGACGCCCCCGAGCGGCTTCCGCGTCACTTTCGGCGCGGGCTGGGCAGACGCGATCGTCGGTACGAGCCCGAGCGCGACGAGGAGCGGAAAGGAATGGGGGCGGAGGATCATCGTTTGGGGAGCGACTCGGATCAGATCGAGGAGGGGGCCTTGGAGTGGCGATCGGAAGTCTTGGGCAGGGCCGGCGCGTGCGCAGGCGTCGCCGAGCGCGGATCGGTCTCGACCGCGACCTGGCGCGTCTCGGACGACGCGGTCGACGCGGAGGGCTCGCCGGCGCGTGCGATCCACATCGATCCGGCGCCGAGGACGGAGAGGAGGAGCGCGCAACCTCCGCCCATTGCAAGGACGGAGAGGAGCGTCTTCTTCCGCAAGGTCGCGTCGTCGAGATGTTCCATGCTTCGCGCCTCCGCCTTCAGGTCACTTGATGTTGTAGTCGAGGTTCATGTTCTGCCCGCGGCGGTTCACCTGGACGGTGAGCTTGTCCGCGGTGCGCAGGCGCGCATACGCCTCGAGCGCCTTCTCGGGGCTCGCGACTTCGAAACCATTGATCGCCTGGAGGCGATCACCGTTCTCCATGCCGAGGACGCCGAGCAGCGTGTCGCTCCGCACGCCGAAGAGGCGGATGCCGACGATCTTGCCGTTCTCTTGCTCGGGGACGATGCGCGCTTGGCGCATCAGGTCGGCCTGGTTCTCGAGGATCTTGTCCACGACGCCGCGGTCGACGTTGTACTCGTTGGCCGAGATCTTCTGGATGCCCTTCTTGTATTCCTCACCGACCGGCGGCGCGCCGCCGCGTGAGGGCGCGGGCGCCTCGGCCACCGCGGGCGTCGTCGCCTTGGGCTTGTCGCTCTCACCGGGCTTGAACATCTGCGCTTGGCAGAGCGTGCTCCCGGACGACATCCACACGCGATCCCACCCCACGTACTCGACCTTCTTGCCGCCGACCTCGCCGCCGCGACGACGGAGCACCGTTTTGTTCTCGCCGGTGCCCTGCATCGCGGCGAACGACCACTCTGGATCCGAGGACGCCGTGATGACGAGCACCTTCACGCCGTCGCACGCGGGCGCGTTCGCGGGGTCGGTCATGTCGGGGCCCTTCTGCGGCGTCTCCGACTCGGGGATCTCGACCTTGTTGAGCGGTCCGGTGACGGAGTCGAACGGGTTGCGCGAGAGGATCGCGTCGGCATTCGTGGAATGCACGGCCGGCTGGAGCATCGTCGCGCTGGCGCCGCGCGCCGACAGCGGAGCGACCGCGAGCTCCTTCGCCGTGGGCGGCGCGACGGCGAGCTGCGTGACACCGACGGCGCCGAAGAACGCCGCCAGCGCGGTGAGCGGCACCGTGACGATCCAGAAGTGGCGCTTCAGTACTTGGTCGAGGGCCATCGCTGCGTTTGGACGAGCGCCTCTCGGTGGTGAGAGACGCAATCGTCCGGGCGCAAACTAGCGAGGTCCGTGCCAGGGCGGAAGCCCTGGAATTTCAGGCAACTTCCGGTTCTGTAGGACAACGTGGGACGGACAGGTTGGCGGAGTCGATGAGGTCATGGTGCCTTCGCTGCCAAACTGACAAACGAATTCGTCGGTCAGGGGTTCGCGGCGCTGCGACCATCACGCGCGAGGACGCGCACGTGCGCCATGAGCGGCGCGTAATCCTCGTCGCGAATGATGCCCTTGAACGGCGGCATGACGGTCGACGGGTGCCTCGCCTGCGGGTCGTCGAGATAGGCCCGAAGCTCGGCGTCGGTCCCGAAGTGCTCGTTGGCGCGCCGGAGATCGGCGGCGCCGCCTAGGCCGACGCCAGTCTGGCCGTGGCAGGTCGAGCAACCGTAACGCGCGAAGAGGCGACGGCCGGGCGGCTCGTCGGGTGAGAACGTCTCGCTCGGCTTCGCTGGTCGCGGCACGAAGTTCCGCACTGGCGCGAGGGTCCGAAGATAGCTGTAGATTGCAGCTGCCTCGTCCTCGCCCAGCGCGGGGCGCGGCTCCATCGGGTAGCCGAGCATACGGCCGTCGGGGCGGAAGCCGCGCCGCAAGGCGCGCACGAAGTCTGCCTCGGACCAGCGACCGATGCCGGTCTCGTCGTCGGGCGTGAGGTTCGCGGAGTGGATCTTCCCGCCGGCGCCATCGGCGAGCGTGTTGCCGCCGGTGAGATACCCCGGGGTCTTCTCCGGCTCGAGGGCGTTCACCGTCTTGAAGTCCGGCGAGTGGCACGAGAAGCAGTCGAGGTTGACGAGCATGTAGCGCCCGTACGCGACGCGGTCGCTGCGCGGCGGCGCGGTGATCGGACCGCGCGGCATCGGCAAGGGCTTGAGCACCGTGTGTGCGAGCACCTTGCCGAGGAAGTTCGGCTGGCTCTTGCCGGGCGGATCGGTGGGGTCGGCGGCGACGCTCGGATCGTCGGAGCGCATGAACGCGATGATCGACTGGAGGTCTTCGTCGGAGAGGTGCGGGAACTTCACCATCCACGGCGGCAGGTACGTTCCGTCGGCCTTGAGGCCGGTGCGCAGAATGACGGCGAGCTCGCCGTCGCTCATGCGACCGATGCCCTTGTCGGGGTGGTGCGTGACGTTCTTCGAGTAGACCGGTCCGAAGTCGGTGAGGTCGCTCATGAAGCGCCCCGTCATACGGTGCGTCTCTGCGTTGGTATGGCAGGCAGCGCACGTCAACGTGACGAGCTCCTTGCCGCGCGCGAGGCGCTCCGGCGTCGCCTCGACGTGCAGCTCGGGGATGGGCGGAGGCGCGTAGCGCGGAACCCCGTCGATCGCGACGTACGCCGCGAAGGCCGCGACGCTCCCGACGAGAACCGCGCCGATGCGACCTGCGATCTTCAAAGCCCTCTTCATGATGTCTCTCCTCTTTCTCTCTTTCTCTCTCTCTCGGGCGGCGTTCGTTCGTCTCGTTCGGTTCAGCGCGCGGCCAGCTCCAAGAGCTCCTTGAGCTCCGCCGGCGAGAGCCGCGTGCCTGCGCGCTTCACGACCTCGGCCGCAACCGCAGGCCCGGCGGCGGCGGCGAATCCGCGGACGAGCGCGATGCGCTCGTTCGGCGCGGCGGCCCACACCATGAACGGCGCCGACGCCAGCTTCTCTTCGGGCGACAGGCGAGCGAGCACGGCACCGTGGAGCGCGAAGAGCTCGTCGTCGGAGTGCATCCACTCGAGGAGAGGCTGGAGCACTTGCTCCTCCTCGGCCATGTGACTGAGCTGCTCGGCCACGAAGCGGCTGAAGTGGAGGTAGAGAGTGCGGCCGATGACTTCACGCTCGTCGGGGCGAGAGGTGCGGGCGCGCACCATGAGCGCGCGAAGCTCGGCGGTCAGACGATCGAGGCAGGCGTGGGTCGCGAACACCTCGCCGGCGCGGCCTTCGAGCGCGGGCGCGACGACCGTGTCTTCGACCTCGGCGTGCCGCTCGAGCTTGTGGAACAGCGACTCAATCTCGTCGAAGAGCGCGCCGACGGCGGCGTCGTCGCCGAACGCCGTCTGGCCGATTCGGACGAGCATCTCGGCCAATCCGAGGCGAATGGCTTTGTGGATGGGGGCGAAGAGCACCGCCGCGGCGCGGCTCGCGCGGGGTGCGGCGGAGTGCGTGGCGGTGACGGGCGTGATTGCGGGCATGGGTGGTCTCCTCGTTTCGTGGACGTCCTTCACGAAGACGAGGATGACGCCGCCGGCGTGACATCGACGCTAAGTCGGTCTTCACGGAATCTTGAATCGTCCTTAACGATCCTTAAGGGCTTCTTAAGCCCCCCTCACCGGCCCCCCCGCCGACCGTCGACACCGCCCGCCTCCCTTCGCTATACGGGGGATCGTGAAGCCTTCCGTCCGCGCAGCGCGCCGTCACCGAAGTCTGCTCCTCCTCGTCCTTGCCGGGCTCCCGCTCGCCATCGCGAACTGCGTCGACGACGAGACGACGACGCCGCGCGGGTTCGATCTGCCCGAGACCGGCACGCTCGACGCGACGGTTCCACGGACGGACGCGTCCGACGTGACGGGCACGACCGACGCGAGCACGACGGAGGACGCGACGCTCGTCGACGCGACCAGCTCCGACGACGCGACCGCCGAAGCGTCGGACGATGCGAGTGACGCACCCGACGCAGCCGACGCCGACGATGCCAGCGATGCGGCGGACGCCGACGACGGCGACGCGGCCGACGCGGCCGACGCCGATGACGCAAGCGACGCCGATGACGCAGGCGACGCCAGCGACGCGGCGGACGCCGATGACGGCGACGCACCGACCTCCCTCCCCGACGGCGGGGTGACGAGCATCGACCCGGTGAAAGACAACGACGGGACCATCGTCCAAGTGGCGCAAGGCCCCGTCGGCCCGCCGGCGATCATCGGCTGCGCCGACGGCCAACGCGAAGGCCTCGTCGATCACCTGGCGTCGCCGCGCATGGCGGGATGCCTCGGCGAGTGGAACGGCGCGCTCGACCTCCGCGCGACCGCGACCGGAACGCCGTGCGGTGACGACATCACGGAAGCCGACGGCGGTACGTTGTACTGCGGCGCGCCCGCGGATCTCTGCGCCGCCGGCTGGCACCTCTGCGGAGCGAGCGGCTCCGTCCCGGAGATCGCAGCGCTCGGACCGACCGAGTGCGAAAACGCCGGTGGCGCTCGCTACGTGACCGCCATCTCCCATTGCCAAACGCAATCGGGTTGCGAATACGATGCGGGCGGTACGTACTCGTGCTTCCCGACCGGCTGGTGCTCGGAGCCGGTCTGCTGCGGACAGCGGTGCCTGTCGTTTGGCGTCTGCCCGAGCGGCGTGTGGACGGGCGCGACCCACATCCCGGTCGGCACCGACCAGGGTTGCGGACACATCACCGCGCGCCGTGCGGGCGGAGTGCTCTGCTGCAAGGACTGACGCGGGGGAGGCGCGTCACGGCGCTTCCTCGAGCTCGACGTCGCACGTGACCTCGAGGCGAAACTGACCTCGGCCGATGGACACGAGCGCGAGGTCGACGCTCTTCTCTTCGAGCCTCTTCTTGAGGAGGACGAGTCGGCTCTCCAAGTTGTCGCGAATCGCGGGGAGCCCGATCGACGTATCGAGTCGGAGCTCGCGGTTCGAGAAGTCGGTTCGTCCCGTGTCCAGGTGGCTCCGCAAGAGGCGGTAGAGAATTCGCCCCGGCACGTTGCGCACGAGGTACTCGTCGTCGACGAAGACGCACCCATCCTCGGCGAAATAGCGAAAGCGGCGCTTGCGGCGCGGCGCCGTGGAGGGCTTCGGGGGCGCGGACGGCGCGGTCTCGGGAGCCGCCAGAGAGACCTCTTCGCGACCGCGGCGGACCATCGCGTCGATCGCCGCCGCGACCTGGGTGGCGATGATCTCGAGGAACGCCTCGTGCCACTCCTCGAACGCGGTCGTCGACTCGCTCTCGACGGCGATGACCCCCACCAGCCGATCGGCAGCGACGAGCGGGAGGGCGAGCTGGCTCTGCGCGTCGACCAAGCCGACGAGCGGGACCTCCGGACCGAGGCGCCTCCCGCCGCCGGCGCGGTGAACGGCCGCACGAATCGCGCGACCGTAGCGGAGCTCGGCGCCGACCCCGGCGACGCGCAAGATGCAACGTTCACGCGCGACGGTGCCAATGAGGCCATCGCCGAGCGCGACCTCGGCGCCCACGCCGCTCTCGCCGTACCCGTGGCTGCCGATGACGTAGAGGCGCTCGCCGCTCTCGTCGACGAGGAACACCATCGAGTGTGCGAAGCCGAGGGCCTCGGCGAGCACCTCCAAGACGGACTCGAGGAGCGTGCCCAGGTCGGTCGCTCGCGAGACGCGCTGGCACACGCACTGGAGCGTGCTCATCTCGCTGCGAAACGGCACCGGAAGCGGGGGCGGCGCCGGTTCGAGCCCGCTCATCGACGCATCGAGCCCCGGCTCGAGGTGCTCGACCTTCGTGACCTCGGTGACGGCGTACACGTCCGCCGAGCGAAGCTTGAAGATGCCGGTCATCCCAGTGTGCGACGCGATGGCCTGAATGCGCGCCGACATCCGATCGAAGAGCGGGCCGCTCGTCTCGTCACGCACGTGGCGCGCCTCGACGCGGTAGGTCTCGAGCGTCGCCGGGTCGACGAGATCGATGCAGATGAAGGGGTTCTCCTGCACGTTCTTCTTGGTCTTGTTGAAGAACTGGCACGAGAGCGCGACGTGCTCGTCGTCCACGTAGTGCACCTGACTCAGGTACGTGACGTTCGGGATGCCCTCGGCGTCGCAGGTGGCGAGCAGCGCGGGCGAAACGCCCTGAAAGCATCGGCGCGGGACGTCACGGAGGTTCATCGCGCCTCGAGCCGCTTTCCCGCGCCCGGGCCGGGCGTCTGAACGAAGATGTCCGTGATGTCGAACGTGACCGCCGTCGCTGGCCAGACGCGAATGCGTCGGGTGAGGCCGCGCGTCACGCCCACCATGAAGAGCTGCTCGAAGTACGAAGCCGCGTAGCGATCGACCACCGCGCGATCGGCGTCCGTTGCGGGGCGCACCTCGACCGCACGGCCCTTCAGCTGAAGGGTGAAGTTGTCGACCGGCCGCGACAAGCACACCGCGATCGCGCCGTTCTCCTGCGCGTTCGCGCTGGCCCGCGCCGCCGTGTCGCG
Organism: Polyangiaceae bacterium; assembly: GCA_044224815.1. GTDB lineage: Bacteria > Myxococcota_A > Polyangia > Polyangiales > Polyangiaceae > JADJCA01. The sequence continues at coordinate 20,567 of JBGAJR010000061.1, read as the reverse complement.
GCCGAGGAAGACCGTCGCCCGCGCGCGCCCAGGGTGAACCGATACGCCCCACGCGCGAACCGCGTCCGGCCGAAGCGCGGCGTCCCGCGTGCCCACCAAGATCGCGACGCCGCTCTCGACGAACTCGACGAGATCCTGGGGAATCGGATGGAGCGCCACGGATGAGGAGCCTACCCCGATCGATGCAACCGTGTCCGGGCGATCCCGCGCGAACGGCCGAGCGGCTCAGCCGGACGGTCACGGAGGCGTGAGGGTGCCGTATCCTCGAACGATGTCGAATCCGGCCCGCCCCGAAGGCGTCCCCGCCGCCGCTGTCTACGTCCCCGCCGATGACGAGTGGGAGCTCGGCGCGCGCTCGCCGAGCGGCGAGCACGTGGGGGATGTCACGTGGTGGCGTCGCGACGGGAGCCTCGTCTGCAAGTCGCGCTTCGACGACCAAGGAAAGCTCGACGGCGTCGCGACGCGCTTTCACCCCGACGGGACTGTCTCCATGGAGAGCCGTTATGTGCATGGTACACGTTGGGGCAAGACGTGGCACTCGCGGTCCAAGCACGGAGACTCGCCGGAAGACGTGCACATGGCCGCGCTGCCCGCCGAGGTGCATCGCCTCGAGCTCGTCTACGTGAACGGCCAGGCCGGCCCCATCCAAGCGGTCCTCGGCCGCGAAGGCGCGGATGCGCCGCCCGAAGTGCGGATGGGCCGCCTCGTCGACTGCGCGCGCGATGCGGGCAAGTACCTCCCGGGCACGGTCTTCATGGCCTTCGGCACGATCGTCGACATCGCCGATCGGCGCGTCGACGCCGACGCGCTCTTCTTCCGCGGCCTCGGGACGACCGATGGATCGATGCTGCGCTTCGGCCTGTCTCCGACGCCGCCACCGGGGGTCGTGCCGTGGCAAGACCCGAACGCGACGGTGCTCGAGACGGCGAAGGTCGCCGACCGCCTCGTCGTGGGCGTCGACTTCATCGCGGCGCGCGTCTCCTCCGGTCGGATGCCGACGAGCCTCGGAGCAAAGCTCATGCATGAGGGCGGCGGCCTCGCGCTCCGCGACGTTCCCGCGGGAAGCCTAGGTCAACGCCTCTGCCTGGCGGTGGGCGATCGCTTGGAGACGATCAACGGGCGGACCATCCACGGTGTGCCGGACTACCTCGAGGGCATCGCGGAGTGGGATCGAGCGGGCGCGCTCACGCTGGTCGTCGCGCGCGCGGGGAAGCGAATCACCGTCGAGGCGTGACGCGCGGACGTATGGGCCGAGCGCGCTGGCCGCCCCGGTGCCGCTCCCGCCCCGACGCGCCGCACGCGCCGAAGTGAGCGGGCTCGCTCAGGGCGCCGCGCGCTCGGGCTCCGCTTCCGGGAGCCCGTCGAGCTTGCGGTAGATGGTGCGCGTGGAGATCCCGAGGAGCTGTGCGGCGAGTGACTTGTCACCCTTGGTGTGGCGCAAGGTCTCGCGGATCACGCGAAGCTCGATCTCCTCGAGGGGCGTGCCCACCGGGAACGCGAGTGCGCTCGCGACCTCGGGGCTCGCCTTGGCGATGGCCTCGGGGAGATCTTGCTCGGTCAAGGTATCGCTGCGCGAGAGGACGACCGCCCGCTCGATCACGTTCTCGAGCTCGCGGACGTTGCCGGGCCACGCGTAGTCGATGAGCCGATCGAGCGCCGGTCGCGCCACGGTGAGCCGCGGCCGACCGTTCTTGGCGCAGTAGAGGCCGACGAAGTGATCGACGAGCAACGGAACGTCCTCGCGGCGCGCACGAAGCGGCGGCGCGGTGATGGCGATGACGTTGAGCCGATAGTAGAGGTCCTCGCGGAAGCGACCCGCGGCGACCTCGGCGGTCAGATCGCGATTCGTCGCGGCCACGATGCGCACGTCGGCGCGCACCGTGTTGCCACCGAGCGGCTCGTACTCGCCCTCTTGGAGGACGCGGAGCAGCTTCACCTGCACCTGGGGGGACAGCTCGCCGATCTCGTCCAAGAAGAGCGTGCCACCCGTGGCCTTGGCGAAGCGGCCGTCTTTCTTGGCGATCGCTCCGGTGAACGCCCCGCGCTCGTGGCCGAAGAGCTCGCTCTCGAGGATCGTCTCCGGGATGGCCGCGCAGTTCACCGCCACGAACGGGCCGGCGCGCCGAGCGCTCTTCTCGTGGATGAAGCGTGCGATGAGCTCCTTGCCGGTGCCGCTCTCGCCCAAGACGAGCACCGTCGCGTTGCTCGGCGCGGCCTGCGACGCCACCTCGATGATGCGACGCCACGCCATGCTGCTCCCGATGATCTCGCGCTTGGTGAGCAGCTGAATCTCGTTCTTGAGCGAGCGGTTCTCGGCGACGAGGCGCCCGCGTTCGGCGGCCTTGCGCACGCTCTTCACGATCGTCATGCGCTTGAGCGGCTTCTCGACGAAGTCGTACGCGCCCTCACGCATCGCGCTCACCGCCGCTTCGACGGTGCCGTACGCGGTCATCAGCACGACCTCGACCTCCGGGCTCACCTGCTTCACGGCGCGGAGGAGCTCGAGCCCCGTCGTGCCTGGCATCATCAGGTCGGTGAGGAGCACGTGGACGCGGTGGCTCCGGAGCACCTCGAGCGCCTGCTTGGCGTCGGTGGCGGCGAGCACGCGCATCCCCTCCCGGGCGAAGATCCGCTCCAGCGACTCGACGTTGGACCGCTCGTCGTCGACGACGAGGACCGAAATCGCCTCGGATTCAGCGGACATGGGGCTTGCTCCCGGGGACCCGGACAACGTGTCAACCATTGAGTCACCTTGTCACGAGGCGCGACACTGAGTCAAACCGCTCGCCGAATCGTCTATTCCTGCCCATTCGACGAATCGTCCTCGATGCCGCTGCGCCTTCCCCGGCGCTACCCTGCTCGCATGTTCGAGCGACTCGTCCCCGCGCGCACCCTCCTCCTCGTGGTCGACGTCCAGGAGCGACTCGCCAGCGCCATGCCCGACGCGCGCATGACCCGGCTCGTCGCGAACGCCGAGATCCTCCTCGAGGCGGCGCGCCTATGCCGCCTCCCCACGCTCGCCACCGAGCAATACCCGAAGGGGCTCGGGCCAACCGTCGCGCCGCTCGCGAGCAAGCTCACGGCGCTGGGCGTGACACCCACCGCGAAGATGACGTTCGACGCGCTCGGCGCGCCCGACGTCGCGATGGCGTTCGCGATGGTCGATCCATCCGCAGTCATCGTGCTGGGGATGGAGAGCCATGTCTGCGTGTTTCAGACCGTGCGCGAGCTCCGTCGCCGGCGCATCCACACGGTCGTCGCCGCCGACGCGGTGGCCTCGCGCACCGACGAAAACCGGGCGGCGGGCCTCGCGCTCGCCGAACGCATGGGCGCCGCCGTCATGCCGACCGAGACCATCGTGTTCGACATGCTCGAGCGCGCCGGCACCGACGAGTTCAAGGCTCTCTCGAAGCTGATCAAGTAGCGCGCACGCTCACGACACGAGCTTGGCCCGGACCGAGCCGATGAGGCGACGAAGGTCGGAGCGGAGATCGCAACGCACGAGCCCGCGGCCGATCTCGTGGTCGTCCGGGTCGTAGAGCGAGAAGCGGAGGTTCGTGAAGACCTCGAGCGGGCTCACGGGGTGCGGCTCGCGCTGGCCTCGAAAGCGGTAGCCCGTGCCGCCTTCGCCGACGAAGGTGAAGTCGTACGGCACGCGCTTCTCGCGCCGCAGCCGATAGCGCACCGAGCCTTCGAGCTCCACGCGATCGGCGATGCCCTCCAACGACACGGTGCCTTCGAGCCGCGCGGCGCCGTCTTTGGCGAGCGCGGCCCAGTCGTCGATGTTGACGATGAGGTGCACGTCCGCGGCGCGCGTCGTGAACGGGTCGTCGAGCAAGTGGAAGGAGCCGCGAAAGGTCTCCCGAAAGAGGACCCCGACCTTCACGGCGTGCGGCCTTCGTCTCGCACGAGCAGCCGATCGAGGACGCGATCCTCGGCGAACGCGCGCGCGAGCTCCGGGACGTCGTCGAGGGTCACGCCGCCGTACACTACGTGCCGCGGCTCTTCGACGATCGATACGCCCTGCTCGCAGAGGTCGAGGCAGCTCGACGAGCACGCCCGCACCTCCTTGTGGACGCCGAGGCGGAGGAGCTCCTCTTTGAGCTTCTTCACCACGGCCTCGGCGCCCTTCTGGGCGCAAGAGCCCTTGGGATTCCCCTCTTCGCGACGGTTCGTGCACACGAAGAGGTAGCGCTTGCGATGCGGCATGACGGGAGAGCATAACGCGGTGACCCGCTGGATCGAACGTGCGATTCGTGCGGGCTGGCACGCAACGTTTCGCGCCGCGCCCCGCGCAGACGGCGCTTGCCTCGGTGGCGCGGTCTTGCGAGGCTCCGCGCCCGATGTCGCGATCCCGTTTCATCTTCCTCCTCGCGCCCCTCGGCGCGGCAGCGATCGGTGCGTGTGGCGGCGTCGACACCTTGCCCCCGCCCCCGCCCCCACCCCCGGCGATGCCGGCGCCGCCGACCGCGATCACCAAAGACGTGGACGCGGGCGCGGAGGCGCCGCCCGAGGCGCCGGTCTTGCTCCTCGCGGGCGCGGCCGCACCGGAGCCGACGACGGCGTCAGTGCTCCACGTGCTCGCGCCCTCGCGCGGCCAGCTCGTCGAGTCGAGCAAGGCGGAGGAGCTCCTCGTGCGCCTAGAGGTCAAGGGCTGGGCCGTGTCACCCTCCGGTGGACGCGTGCATCTCGTCCTCGATGGTCGGCTGGCGCGCACGGTGAGCGACCTCAAGGCTCCGCTCAAGCTCGGTGATCTCGCCGGCGGCCCGCTCGGCGAGGGGCATCACGTCCTCGTGGCGGTGCTCGCGCGCGGGAGCGGCGAGACGCTGAAATCGAAGGACGCGCTCGTCGTCACCGAGTTCTACGTGGGCCACAAGACGGCGCCGAGCGTGGACCTCAAGAAGCCGTTCCTCGTGCTCTTCAAGCCGGACGGCACCTACGAGGACGAGAGCGCCGAGCACGTGCTGGTCGACTTCGCTGCGGTGGGCGCGAGCCTCGCCGACGACAGCGACCGGATTGCGCTTCGCCTCGAAGGGCCGGGCATCACGGTGCCGCTCACGGCCACGACGACCCGCGTGGTTCCGCATTACCTGGAGAACCTCCACGCCGGAACCTACGCGCTGAAGCTCGAGATCCTCGGCAAGGATCAGAAGCCGCTCGCGAACTCGTGGGCCACGGTCACGCGCAGCATCACGGTGAAGCGCACGCCGCACGGCGACGAGCTCCGCAAGGCCGCGCGCGCCGCCGAGGCGGACGCCGGCGCGACCAAGGCGCCGACGAGCGACGCCGGCACTTCGAGCGACGAAGACGCCAGCGCCCCCTCGAGCCGCGACGCCGGCCCGCCCAAGCTCCGCCCGCCGCCGCTCAAGCCGAAGCCCACCCTCGAAAAGCCCAAGCCCCCCGAGCCCCCCCTCAAGAAGCGCTGAGGCCGGTCGCCCGTCGCCCGTTCCCCAATGCTCTCTCCCGGGTTGCCGGTCGCCTGTCACCCGTTCCCCGATTCTCTCTCCCGGGGTTGCCGGTTGCCCGTCGCCCGTTCCGCAATTCTCTTCTTCTCTATCTCTCCCCGGCTGTCTCCCCGCGGCGTCAACGAGGGCCGACCGTTCCCCACCGCGGCCGATTTCTCGGCTAATTTCGCGTTCGGAATCGCCCTACGACACAGGCACGAGAGCTGCTGAGGGGTAGGTCATGGCCCTCCTCCGCAGCCACACCCTCGTTGCCCTCCTCCTTGCGTCGACCTCGGTCGTCGCCTGCAGCGCAAGCTCAGAAGATCCCAGCGAAGACGAGTCGAACCCGTCTGCGCTCGTCAACGGAACGACCTCCGGTGCGTCGGACGACGCCGTCGTGGGGCTCTTCCGGCGCGGGGATCCATGGTGCGCCGCGACCCTGATCGGACAGAACGTCCTCCTCACCGCGCTCCACTGCGTCGCCGATCTCGACACGAGCGGCCAAGAGGCGATGGTCGGACAAGTGTTCCAGCCCAACGAGCTCACCGTGCACATCGGCACGAAGCCGGCCGTCGCGTCTGCCGCGAACGTGTCGCGCATCGTCGTCCCCGACAACGTGAAGAACGCGAACGGCCCGGTGCCGCTCAAGTCGAACGACATCGCGCTCGTCTACGTCCAGCCGATCGACCCGGCCTTCTCCAAGCTCAAGCCGGCCACGCTCGCGACCAACGTCGCCGCGTCGGACACCTCGGTCAACGTGATCGGCTACACGCAGGTCCAGATCGATCCCTTCGGCATCTTCACCTCGCTCGAGCGTCAGCGTCGCGACGGCGTCTACGTCTGGGCCGGCGCGGCGGAGCACTCGCTCGTGCGCGCCGACCTCGACGACGGGCGCTCGTTCTACTGGCGGAACCGCGTGGGTGAGTTCACGACCGAGACCGTCGCCTGCGGCTCCGACAGCGGCGGCCCCGCGTTCGACGCGAGCGGCAAGCTCGTCGGCGTCGTCTCCGGCGTGGTCGGCGCGTGCGTCGGCGGCTCGCTCTCGGTGTTCACCGACATCGCTTCGCACGCCGACTTCGTGAAGCAAGCGACGCAGACCGCGGGCAAGCTGTGCTTGACCGACTCGCAGTGCGGCAACGCCACCTCGGGCAAGGTTTGCGACGCCAAGACCAACCGCTGCGTGCTCGGCTGCCGCTCGGCGAGCAACGGCTGCGCGACCGGCGCGACCTGCTCGGCGCAAGGTGCCGCCCCCGGCACCATCGGCATCTGCCGCACGACGAGCACGACGAACGATCCGTCGGACCCGCAGTACAACAACGGTCCGTACACCGCGCCGGCCGGCGCGACCTGCCCCGGCGATCCGCTCTGCCCGCCCAGCCAAGGCACGCGCGAGTGCCAAGTCGACACCGACTGCAAGGGCGTCTACGGCTCGAAGCCGCGCGTCTGCGACATCCCGCGCGGTCGCTGCCTCGACGGGTGCCGCGTGAGCGTCGCCGGCATGTGCGCGAGCGGTCAGTCGTGCGGCGCTTCGCACGACGATCCGCTGATCGGCGCGTGCCAAGCCGCCGCGGTCACGCCGCCCGCGCCGAACACGCCGCCCGCCTCGCCGCCCACGCTCCCGCCGGAGACCGTTCCGACGTCGACGCAGCCCGACTCCGTCGTGAGCCCGGGCACGGACCCGACCGCGGCGCCCGACGCGGGCCCGACCACGAAGAAGAAGAAGAACGGCGCGAAGTCGGACGGCGGCGGTTGCTCGATGAGCAGCGGCAGCACGCAGGGGTCGAGCCTCGCGGGCTTCGGCTTGGTGATGGGCCTCGCCCTCGCCGCGCGCCGTCGCCGCCGCTGATCAGCTGGGGTCCGCCATCGGGAGCATCGGCGCCGCCTCGTCCTCGACCCACGCGACGGACGAGTACGCGGCGCCCTCCCGAAGGTGGGTGCCCCAGCGCGCGTCGGTGAGCGCAACCGCGTAGGTGGCCTCGGGCCGCTTGGTGGCATCAGCCAACGACCAAGACGGATCGTGGGCCGTGACGCGGAGCGATGCGATGAACGTATCCGCCACGGCCTCGAGCTCGCTCGGCTCCCCGGCGTCCGTATCGGCGAGCGCGTCGTAGATCGGATCACCCACGCGTGCGGCCTCGCTGATCACTTGGAGGATGAAGCCCTTGGTCAGATAGAACGCGCAGCAATCGGGCTGCGCGGCCTCGAGCCAAAGAACGACGTCGCGGCCCCGCACCGAGAGAGCCTTCACCGTGTAGCAGTCGCTGGCCATGATGGTCTCCTACGCTAAGACGGAAACACGACCGAGAACGCACGCGACAAAGTATCGACGTACGCGTCCGAGCCGAGCGGCAGCATCGCGGCCGCCGCCGCGACGCCCGCGAGATCACCGTGGCGCGCGTAAGCGCACGAGACGGCGCGAACCCCGTGGGAGCGATGCTCGGCGCGAAGGCGAGCGAGCAGCGCGACCGCATCCGTCACCCGGTCCATCGAGGCGAGCGCTTCGACGACGTGCACGACGGGCCACGGCTCACCGCGCGTGAGCGCCTTCTCCTTTGCGTCGACGAGCGCCGTCGACGCGCCTTTCGCATCGCCGCCACGGTGCGCGAGGCGCGCCATCGCGATCGCGTCCTCCACCTCGCGGCCGCGTCTTCCGTCCGGCGCGGCGCGCTCGGCCTGAGCCGCGAACGCTCCTTCGAGCGCGAGTCGATGGAGGGCATCGGGCTCGCGCGTCGCGTGGTCGACGAGGAGCGCGCGCAAGATCGAAGCGTCCTCGGGCTCGAGCGCGCCGCCGAGGCGAGCACGCGCGGCAACCCAGAGCGCCCGCCCCGCGCCGATGCGGCGATCGGCGGGCCAACGCGCATGGACCGCTGCGCCATCCTCGGGCCGTCCTTGCTCCACCACCACTTCGATCGCGGTCGCACGATCCCACTCGCTCAACGAAGCCCAGCGCTCGATCACGGCGAGGGGCTCTCCGCGCGCGCACGCGTCCTCCGTCATCGCCGTTGGGCTCGGCGGAGCGGCGAGGAGCGCATAGGTCTCGAGAGCGTCATCGACGCGCCCCGCACGCGAGAGCGCGAGAGCGAGCGGAACGCAGGCGGAGTCCGTGCTCGATCGGGGGCCGGGCGTCGCGCCAGGCGTGGCGGGTCGCGCGGCTGTCTCACGCGCGACGCGGAATGCTTGGTCGAGATCGCCGCCCTCGACGAGCGCGATCACCAGGGGCGAGAGCCCGTCGCGATACGACGACGAGGGTGCGTCACGCAAAGCAGAGATCGTCACGACAGCGTCGGGGTCGCCCAGCCGAACCTCCGCCGCGGCGCGCGCCGCCGAGCGCACCCACAAGCCGAACGCAGGGCGGGTCTCGAAGAAGCGCGCCGCCACCGCGCGGCCGGCGTCGAGCGCCGCGCGCGCACGCGTGCGGTCCGGGTCGAGCGTCGCGATCCGAAAGAGCGTGGCGAAGTGCGTCGCTTCGTCGAAGGCCATCGCGCTAAGGGAGAGCCGCCCGTTGTCGCCCGGAGCTTTGGGGCGCGTCCCCATCCATCCGCGGTACGTGCATCGCGTGCAAACCTTCCTTGCGCCGTTTGACCGCTCGGGTTTTGTCCCGTAGTGTGATGTCCGCGATGCACTCGTATTCCCTCACGACGAAGCCGACGACGCCGGCCGCCTGCCCGATTCAGGGCAAGCAGCCGTGCGCGTTCGTCCGTCGTGACGGAAGCATGCGTAGCTGGCTCTGACACTGCCGCTCGCTCGAATCGCCTCCGTCGCCCCGTCGTTCGGCCCCGCCGAGCGAACGCGCACGTGACGAGCACCGAGCCGCGCTGCTGAGCCGCCGCCGCACGAGACGCATCGCCTGAGCCTTCACTCCTCACGGAGCCCGGAGCCTGGCGAGGAATCCCGCCGGGCTCCCATCTCCACACTGCAACGAAAGATTCTTTCCATGAGTACCGCTTCCCATTCTTCGAACCCCGGCCGGAGGGGCCGACGACGTGACCGCTTGAAACGAAGGGTCGCCCACGCGCTGCGCACGATCGTGCGCCGGCTCGGCGGGCGACCGAACCGCTCGGCCGACGCCCTCGCCCGGCAGCGCACGCGACGCGAAGTCGCCGCGCTCGCTGGCCCCATCGCCGCCGCGATGGCCGGTGAGGTCGTCCTTGGCTTGGTCGACACGAAGCTCGTGTCGGCGCTCGGAGCCTCCGCCTTGGGTGGCGTGGGCTTGGCGGGCACCGTCCTCTTCCTTTGGTATGCGATCGTGTTCGGCGTCTTGCGCGGCGTGAAGGTGCGCGCCGCGTTCGCCGTCGGCGAAGGTCGCCCCGAGGACGCCACGCGCTATGCGCTCGTGGGGGTCGTCCTCGGCGCGGTCCTCGGCACGGGCGCGCTCGTCATCGGTCGCAACCCGGGCCCGCTCCTCGCGCTCCTCGGCGCGAGCCCCGAGCTACGGCCCGCCGCGGAGACGTTCCTCCAAGCCATCACTTGGGGAGCGCCCGCGACGTGCGCCGTCAACGCGCTCATCCAACATCGCCAAGCGATCGGTGACGCGCGGACACCGATGATCGTCGGGCTCAGCGGCAACGTGTTCAACGGTGTCGTGGGGTACGGCCTCATCTACGGGCACTTCGGGCTCCCCGCGCTCGGGGTCGCCGGCGGCGGCTACGCCACGGCGCTCACCGAGCACCTCGAGCTCGTTTGGCTCGGCCTTCTCCTCGCGCGCGACGTGCGACGAGAATCCCGCTCGTCGTTGCTCTCGACGCGGGCCGCGCTGCGCGAAATCACCTCGCTCGGCGTACCGACCGGCGTGCACTTCGGCGCCGAGCTCCTCGCCTTCACCACGTTCACCGTCATCCTCGGAACGCTCGGCCCGCACGAGATCGCCGCGCACCAGATCGCCCTCGCGACCTTGCGCGCGTCGTTCTTGCCGGGCGCGGCGGTGGCGGAGGCGGCGAGCATCCTCGTCGGGCGTTCGCTCGGCAGGCGCTCGCTCGCCGAAGCCGATCGGGTGACGAGCGCGGCGCTCATGCTGGCCATGACCTTCATGGCCGCGTGCGGAGTCGTGTTCGCGCTCTTGGGAGGGCCGCTGGCGCGCTTCTTCACCGACGAAGTGAGCGTCGTGTCGATCACGACGCGACTCCTGCTGGTGGCGAGCGTCTTCCAGCTCCTCGACGCGGCGAACATGGTCCTCCGCGGCGCGCTCCGCGGCGCGAAGGACGTGCGGTTCGTCGCGGTGGTCGGGATCACCGTCGTGTGGCTCTCGATCCCCGGAGCGGCGTGGCTCCTCGGGAGGCACGCCGGGCTCGGCGCGCTCGGAGGGTGGCTCGGCTTCGTGGCCGAGACCACGCTCGGCGCGGCGATCCTCTTCGTCCGCTATCGGAGGGGCGCCTGGCGGCGTGCCTACGAGACCCGTGACGAGGCCGAGGAGGCCCCGATCCTCGCGACCGCTTCGGCTTGAAGCACACGCGCACGGTAGGATGGGGCGATGGCCCGTCGCCCCATCCTACCGTGGGCGGATGGGGCGATCGCCCGTCGCCCCGTCCTTGCCGGCATCTTCGTCGGCGGCCGCTCCTCGCGCATGGGCACCACCAAGGGGCTCCTGCGTGCACCGGGGGAGGCGCGCACGCTCGTCGCGCGCGCCGCCGACATCTTCCGCGCGCTCGGCGTGCCGGTGGCCCTCGTCGGCGAGCATGCAGAGTACACGCACATGGGACTCCCGATGCTGCCCGATGCCTTCTCGGGCATCGGGCCGCTCGGGGGCCTCGTCGCGCTCCTCGCCGCGAACCCGACTGGCGACGTCATCGCCTGCGCCTGCGACTTGCCGTACGTGAGCGAGGCGCTCGCGAAGATGCTCCTGGCCGCACCGCCCGCGCGCGCAGTCACGCCCGTGGCCGAGGGCGTCCTCCAGCCGCTCTTTGCGCGCTACGCGGCCGACGAGGTGCTCCCCATCGCGCGCCGGCGCGGCGAGGACGCAACGCGCGGGGGCTCACCCGCGCTCCAGGGCCTCCTCGCGGAAGTCGGCGCGACTCCCCTCGCCCTCACCTTGGAACAGGAAGCCGAGCTCCGCGATTGGGACAGCCCGTCGGACGTCGAGCGGTAACGCGCGGTCACACGTCGACGGTGCGCATCATCGCTTCCGGATAGCGAAGACCGAACGCCGCCCCCTTGGGCAACGCCTCCGCGATGCGCGCCTTGTCGCCGGCCGTGAGCGTGACGCCGAGCGCGCCGACGTTCTCCTCGAGGTACTTGCGCCGCTTGGTGCCCGGAATTGGAACGATGAACGGCTCTGCGGAGAGCACCCACGCGAGCGCGAGCTGGGACGCGGTGCATCCCTTCTCTTTCGCGAGCGCCTCGATCTTCCGCACGAGCGACAGATTCTTCTCGAAGTTCTCACCCTGAAATCGCGGCGAGTGGCGACGGTAGTCGTCGGGCGCGAAGTCTTCGAAGCGCTTGATCTGGCCGGTGAGGAAGCCGCGTCCGAGCGGGCTATAGGCCAAGAAGCCGACGCCGAGCTCGCGGCACGCTGGGAGGATGCCGTCCTCGGCCTCACGAGACCACAGCGAATACTCGGTCTGCACCGACGCGATCGGGTGAACGGCGTGGGCGCGCTTCAGCGTCGCGGGGCTGCACTCGGAGAGGCCGATCGCGCGCACCTTGCCGGCCCGCACCAGGTCGGCCATCGCGCCGACGGTGTCTTCGATGGGCGTGGACGCGTCGACGCGGTGCAGCTGGTAGAGATCGATGACGTCGATGCCGAGGCGCTTCAGGCTCGCGTCGCACGCCGAGCGCACGTAGGCCGGGCTCCCGTCGATGCGGCGCGCCATCGGGTTTTGCGGATCGCGGACGATGCCGAGCTTGGTGGCGACGATCGCGCGATCGCGACGATCGGCGACGGCCTTACCCACGAGCACCTCGTTCGTGTGTGGACCGTACGCATCCGCGGTGTCGAGCAGCGTGACGCCGAGCTCGAGGGCACGGTGGAGCGTGGCGATGGACTCCGCTTCGTCGGCCGCGCCGTAGAATTCACTCATTCCCATGCAGCCGAGGCCCATCGCGGACACCTCGAGCGATCCGAGCTTGCGCGTTTGCATGGCGTTCGTTCTAGAGCCGCGCGACCGCGGCGCGTAGGCCAAAGACGCGAAACGTCTTGTCGGTCGTGCTGACCGATGGGAAGGTCTAGGAAGTGGAACAAGGCGCGGGCTCCCGAAAGATCGTCGCGTTCGACGCGCGCGGCGCGCACGAGCGCGAAGACACGCTCGCGGTGGAGGCGCCGCTCGAGATCCGCGTGGGGGGTCAGAGCGTCAGCGTGACGATGCGCACGCCGGGCCACGACACCGAGCTCGCGGCGGGCTTCCTCTTCACCGAGGGCGTCCTCACGAAGAGAGACGAGCTCGTGTCGATCGCCATGAGCGGCGCTCACGAGGGCACCGTCGAGATCGAGGTCACCGATACGGTCTTGCCGCGGCTACGTCGACTCGTGCGTCACGTGTACGCCGCGTCGAGCTGCGGCATCTGCGGGAAGGCGTCGGTCGACGCGGTGCGCACGCTCCACGGCGTCGACCTCGACGACCCGCGGCTGATCACGCCGGACGAGATCCTCGCCCTCCCCGCGCGGCTCCGTGATGCGCAACGGATCTTCGAGACGACGGGAGGTCTCCACGCGGCGGGGCTGTTCGATGCGGCCGGCGAGCTCGTCACCCTGCGCGAAGACGTCGGACGTCACAACGCGGTCGACGCGATCGTGGGCGAGCGCTTCCTCGCCGGCGCACTTCCCCTCACCGGCCACGCGCTCCTCGTGAGCGGACGCGCGAGCTTCGAGCTCGTTCAAAAGGCCGCTGCCGCGCGAATCCCCGTATTTCTTGCGGTCGGCGCGCCGTCGACGTTGGCCGTCGAGCTGGCCGACGAGGTCGGGATGACCCTCGTCGGCTTCCTGCGCGACGGTCGCTTCAACGTCTACGCGGGCGACGAGCGCATCGCGTCGCGCACGAGCTTGCGCGAGCCGTAGGTCCCGACGAGCGTGTGCAAGGTCGCGAAGAGCAGCGCGGCCACCATGTTGTTCAAGGACTCGCGCAGCCCCACCACGAAGAGACGCATCGGCGCGCCGAGCTCGACGTACGCGCTCGCGGTCGTCTGAATACCGACGACGGCGCCGAGCACGCCCATGAGGATCGTCGCGATCGCGAGGCCGACGATGAGGGCGAACCGCTCGCGCGTCGGCGAGAGCGCGTTCCGAAGCGAGACCACGAGCCCAAAGACGCCAAAAAAGAAAACGGGCCAGATTCCCCAGCCCGCATCACGAATGAACATGCCCATCGGGACACCTCCCGCACCATGGACCGGCCATGGCACGGGAAGTTCCCGCGAGGCGTCATATCCGACTACTGCTTCTCGATGATGCCGCAGCCGACGCGCGCGCCCGCGTCGCCGTTGGCGCCCTGCCCGTCGTCGGTGCCACCGTGAATGATCACGGCGTGGCCGATGGCCGAGAGGTCGCCCGTCCCGTCGAGGTTGAACGCGTCGGTGGTGAGCTTGGCGGACGCCTTGCCCGACGAATCGGCGGTGAAGTTGCCGAAGTCGCCGGCGTGATGCGCCTTGGCCGTCGGGAGGCCGTGGTTCATCTTGCCGGGGTTCCAGTGCGGGCCCGCGGCCGTGCCCGGTCCGCCCATGCCGCCGTCGGCTTGCTTCTCGCGGCCGCAGCTCGTGCCGTCGTGGATGTGCCACGCGTGGAGGCCGGGCGGAGCGTTCTGGAGCTCGAGCGCCACCTCGACGTCCTTGCCGTTCGCGGTGAACGACGCCGACCCGGTGATGCCCCCGTCGGACGTCGTCGTGATCTTGGCGACGGCGCGCTTGGCGCCTCCCGCGGCGGCGGCCGCGGCGCTCGCCGGGGCGGCGGAGGGCGCGGACGGAACGTCCGTCTTCGGAGCGGCCGGCGCCGGCGGCGCCTTCTCGCCACAGCCGACCACCATCGGGACGGCGAGGAGCGACACCCAGCACGCCACGGACGCTGCGATCTTCACGGTCTTCATCATTTGCGGAGACTCCTCCCTCGAGGGTTTCTGGCGAGCGCCGCACGCATGGGCGCGGGCGCAGGCGGCGTGCATCCTACAACGATCGCGGCGCGCCTGAGCCAGCAAACTGCGCACCTTCCCGGGAGCGCACGCCTTCGGTATGAGGGGTCCATGTCCGAGGTCGCGGTCGTGTTCGGGGCGTCGGGCCTCGTGGGCGCTCAAGTGGAGAGCGCGCTCCTCGCGCGCGAGGACGTCTCGCGGGTCATCTCCGTCGCGCGGCGCGCGTCGACACATGCGCCCCCGAAGCGCGCCGAGATCATCGTTCCTGATTTCGGCAAGCTCGACGAAGCGCCCCCGATCGAAGGGGCCTCGGTCGCTTTCGTTTGCCTCGGCACGACCATCAAGACCGCCGGGTCGGAGTCACGCTTCCGCGAGGTCGACCACGACTACGCCGTGGCCGCGGCGCGCCTCGCCGCGCGCTCCGGGGTCCGCCGACTCGCGCTGGTGTCGGCGATCGGGGCCGACGTGAAGGCGGCGACCTTTTACTCGCGGGTGAAGGGCGAGACCGAGCGCGACGTGGCGGGCGTCGCGAGCTGGGACGCGCTCTTGATCCTTCGGCCGAGCCTTCTCCTCGGCGAGCGCACCGAACGTCGCTCCGCCGAGCGCGTGGGGATCCTCATTGGACGACCGCTCGCGGGGCTCATGCGCGGCCCGCTTTCGCCGTATCGCCCGGTCGAAGCGCGCACCGTCGCCCGTTCGATGGTGAACGCGCTCTTGGCGACTTCGGGCCCACTCGCCCGCGGCCACCACGTACTCACCTACGACGACATGGCGCGCCTCGCCGCCGCGGGTTGAACGACGTACCATTCGGCGGTGGTCGAGCAGCGCGGAGACCCGCACGCGGGATCGGTACGAGCCTCGCCGCTCTCGGCGTTCACCGAAGGCGCGACGGTGCGCCGTCCGAGCCGCACGGTGATCATCGCGCTCGGAGCGATGACGCTCCCGGTGATCGGCTTCACGCTCGTCGCGGCGGGAGCGACCAAGAACGTTCGCGCGTGGGTGGGGGTCCTCGCGGTCGTCGAGTCGTTTTCACTCCTCGCGCTTGCTGCGTTCTTCCCGCGCGTCTTCTGGGGCGCGGGGCCGGCGCGCGCCACGCGCGTCGACGTCGACGAGGACGGCCTCAAGCTCGACGGGAAGCTCACCCTCGCGCGCGCGGACATCGCCAGCGTGTCGGTGGCCCCGGGAGCGGACGGGCGAGCGCACCTCGTCGTCGCCGGCGCGCGCCCGTTGTCGACCCTCGACATCGACGTGGCAAGCGAGACCGCGGCGCGCGCGCTCGCGGCAGCGCTCGACGACACCTCCGCGCTCGACGCGACGCTCCCTTCCTTCCTGGTCGAGAGCGAGCCTCTCTCGGCGTCCCGACGGGTCCGCACGTTGGCGGAGCGCGCGCTCCTGGGGGTTCCGATCTTCGGCGCGCTCCTGTGGCTCACGGCCACGCACCTCCGCGCGGTGGTGCCGGTGGGCTACGTGCCGCTGGTGATCGGCTTCGCCTTCATGCTCGGGCGCCGCGGCGCTCCGACGCGAGCCGTGCTCGGAGCCGACGGAGTGCTCTTCCGCGCTCGCCGCGCCGCGCCTCGCTTCGTCCCATTCACCGAAGTGAGCACCCTCACCGCCGTGGCGCGCGGGGCCGAGCTGGTGCTCAAGGACGGCGGCCGCCTGAAGCTCCTCGTGCCGGGCGTCGATCCCACCGCCGACGCGCAGGCCATCACGCTCGCAGAGTGTCTCGCCAAGGCGCACTCCGAAGCCGGCGATGGCGCAACGGACCCGCGGATCGTTTCACACCTCGCGCGCGAAGGCCGCCCCGCCGCCGACTGGATGCGCGCGCTCCGTGCGCTTCGCGCGCGTGGCTCCTACCGCGACGTCGCGCTCGGCGACGAGCGGCTGCTCGGGGTCATCGAGTCCAACGAGGCTCCGCCATCGGCGAGAGTCGGCGCCGCGATGCTCCTCCGCGAGGCCGGCATCCTTGGACGGAGCGCGGGCGTCGAGGCGCGTGTGCGTGCGGTCGCGAGCCGCGCCGCGGCGCCCGGGCTTCGGGTGGCGCTCGAGTCCACTCTAGCCGACGGAACCGACGACGAGTCGCTCGCCCACGCTTTCGGGGCGCTCGAGCGCTGAACGTTCAGGCGCAACTCGGTTGCGAAAGGTCAGTCGGTGACGCGCGCGCTGAGCGAAACGGCGACGTCCGGCTTCACGGTGACACCGAGGTACGAGGGCACCTCGATGCCGTGGTTGTTCACGTTCAGGGTGAAGCTTCCGCCGATGTCGTACGCACTGCCGGCGCGCTTGGCCGTGTAGGCCACGCTCACCGGCTGACTCTTGCCGTGAAGCGTGAAGGTGCCGTTGACCTTTCCGGAGCTCGACTTCCCATCGTCGGGGATCGCGAGGGCGGCACGGTCGACGACGAGCTCGGCCGACGGGAACTTCTCCACCTCGAGGTACTTCTCGCGCATGTGTTTGGTGCGGAGGTTCATGCCCGCGGTCAGGTTCTTGAGCCCGACCACGAAGTGGATCTTGCCCCCCTCCTCGCGGACCTCGAGGTCGCTCGTGTCACCGGTGAAGGTCCCACCGACGGTCATCTTCGCCTCGTACGAGACCTTGGCGGCGCTGGCGTGACCGAACGCGGCCAAGGCCGACGACGCGACGAGGAGGCAGGCACCACCAAGGGCGACAAAGACGGCGCGGGTGTGACTGATTCGCGGCATGTGGAGGTACCTCTAGCTGCCAGGACGGTGAATCCTGGGTCCGACGGGCGGGGGCCGCCGGATATTCATTGATCTTTTACCCCCCAGAGAGCGGCAGCGCACATGGTATGTACGCCGCCATGATGGGCCCGGTCGTGTCTCGGGGGGTCAAGGGCGGTCGATTCGTGAGAAAGCCCCAAATCCTTCGGCATCACAAGCTCGTGAGCGTCTTCATAGGGGCGCTCCTCTTCCTCGTCGCGACGTTCGCGACCAAGCCCGCCGCCGCCTACCCGTGGATGATTCGCCACGAGTACTCGGCCTGCGCGACCTGCCACACCGACCCGTCGGGCGGCGCGCTCCTCACGCGGTACGGCCGCGCGCAGGCGGCGCTCCTCCTGAGCTCGCGGCTCGGCCTCCCCGAAGCCGAAGAAGAGCCTGGAAAGTACAAGGACTTCCTGTTCGGCGCGTTCGAGCTCCCCGAGGAGCTCGACATGCAGGCCTGGCTCCGGTCCGGTTACATGGCGAACCTGTCGAACGGCAAGGTCGTCGACAAGCGCGTCCTCTTCATGCGCGGCGACGTCGGCGCGCACGTCCGCTCGGGCATGTTCCGCGCGTCGGGCATGCTCGGCGTGATGGCGCCGATCGGCAATGACGGCATCCAAGCCGCGCAGGCCCAGTCACACGAGGCCTGGGTCACCGGAAACGGGAGCGGCGCGAACCTCGTGTCGCGCGAGCACTGGGCCGGCCTCAGCTTGAGTGACGACGCGCTCCTCCTCCGCGCGGGTCGCCTCAACATCCCGTTCGGCTTGCGCAACGTCGAGCACACGACGTGGGTCCGCCGCGAGACGCACACCGATACGAACCAACAGCAGCAGCACGGCATCTCGCTCGCGTACACGGGAGAGAAGCTGCGCGGCGAGCTCATGGCGGTCGCGGGCAACTTCCAAATCCGGCCCGATGCCTACCGCGAGCGCGGCTACGCGGGCTACCTCGAGTATGCGGTGATCCCTTCGGCGGCCGTGGGCCTGTCGAGCCAGGTGCTCCACGCCAACGCCGACACGGCGACGCGCCAGCCCTACTTCCGCCACTCGCACGGAATCTTCGGCCGCATCGCGCCAGTCAAGCCGCTCGTCCTCATGGCCGAGGGTGACGTGCTCGTGAGCTCGCCCAAGAGCGACAACCCGGCCACGGACTTCACCGGGCTCTTTCAGGCCGACTTCGAGGCCACGCAAGGCCTCCACTTCGTGGGTACCGCGGAGATGCTCACGCAGAGCAAGCTCCACCAGACGCTGGTGGGAGGGTGGCTCGGCGCTTGGTTCTTCCTCTTCGCGCACATGGACGCGCGCTTCGACGTACTCCAGCGCACAGCCGGGACCGCGCCGTCCACGACGACCGTCCTCTTCCAACTCCACGGGTGGTTCTGATGATGCGCCGATTGCACATGGCCCTCGCCGCCGCTGGGATTTTGTTGGCCGCGCGCGCGGCAAAAGCGTCGCCCGACTTCCCCGACGTGATCGCGTCGCAGCTCAGCGCGCCCACGCCTCCGTGCACCGTCTGCCACTCGACGCTGTCGGGCGGCGCGGGAACGGTGTCGAAGGCGTGGGGCCAGTACCTCCAGCAGCGCGGCCTCGCCGCGGGCGACACGGACTCGCTCAAGAAGGCGCTCGCGGCGATGACCGGCGAGAAGCACGACACCAACAAAGACGGCATCACCGACGAGGACGCCCTCAAGCAGGGCAAGGATCCCAACGGGGTGACCACTTCGAACGTCGAGCCCATCGCATACGGGTGCGGCGGCTCTAACCGCGTGGCGACGCGCGGGCCGGCATCCCACGACGCGGCGGCCTTCTTCGCCGGGAGCGCGCTCGTCCTTGCGCTCGTTCGAAGCCAGCGGCGTCGCCGCCCCTGACGAAATTGTCAGGGCCCAGGTCGGAGCGGTCCGCGTAACCCCAGGAGATTGCGGAGCGCGCGGCGTGGAACGCCGATTGCTCGAGGCGATCGCGTTCGCGCTTCCTTAGCCTGACTTCCTCTCCGTCGAGCCCGGTCCATCGAGGTCCCACCTTTGCCCGCCGAGCCTGTTCCCACGCGATCACGCGCGGGCGGAACTAGGGCTTTCACGCACTCGCCCGGCTTGGCCTAGCGGTTGCTCCCGACACGCCATGCGAATTCACGGCGCTTGGGTGGCGCTCGCGCTCCTCGCGGGGTGCGGCGGCGCGAACGGAGAGACGTCGAGCACCGGCGACGACGTCACGGAGGGCAGCGCGCTCGTGATGGCGAACGGGAGCGACGGCACGGTGCTCGAAACGTCCGGAACGAGTACCCCGGGGCTCGAGCTCCGGTTCGGTGTGGCCGCGAGCTCCGGCCGCGCAATCGTGACGGCCAAGCGCGGTGGGCGTTCGATCTCGATGACGTGCGAGTCCACCCTCTCGTTCGACGCGGCGCACGCGAGCTCACGCGAGGTTTCGACGGAGTGCATGCTCGAGCCGCCAAGCCTGACCGCGGGCTACGACTTCTGCGTGCTCGATCTCGTGCGCGACGCGAGCGGGAACGGAAACGTGAGCGCGACGTTCGAGTGCGAGTACTCGCAGCCGGGAGCGCCGCTACCCAAGGTGCTCGCCGATGCCTTCACGCTCGTCACGGGAGAGAAGCCGCCGACACCCGAGAGTGGGCAGCTCACCATGGCGCACGCGGCGCTGACGCTGCGCGAGACGCACCACGCGGCGGGCCCGGTCGCCGACACCCTCGCCTTCGCCGACGCGCTCGCGCCAGCCGTGCGCGACGTGCTCACGCGACGCGGAACTTTCGTGAGCTTCACGACGCATCAACCGGTGGACGGCGCCCTCGGCCGCGTGACCGTGCGCACCGACCTCGGATCGCGTGCAATCTACAATATCGGGGTCTTCGCCGCGCAAGGTGGCGGCAGCGCTCACGCCGAGCGCCTCTCGGTCGTCGATGCGAGCGGCACGCTCGCCGCGGCGCCGGAAATCGTGACCCGCATCGTCGAGGGCGCCCGCTGCGTGGAGGCACCGGCAACCACCCCCTTCTGCCTCCACTAACGACACACCGACGAACGGCGACCACGGACTGTCGCCCTATGGCGCCCAGCCGAGCGCGAGGACCGACTGAAGGTCTGTGCCTCGGCACAGACAAAGGTGGCGGAGGAGGGAGTCGACGCCTACTGCACGAAGTCTGCGCAGTGCGAGGAGGCGCGACGACCGACTCCTGGTTCGTGTGTCCCCACACGAACAGGGGTGGCGGGCTCTTGTCGGTCGGTAGTGGGTCGGGCAACAGAGAAGTGGGCATGACGCAGTGAGTCCGGCGACGGGTTGGGTTGCGAGACCAACAACCCCAGCCGGAGGGCCACGCCATGCCCGACCAGAGTCTTATCCGGACTC
>JBGAJR010000115.1:0-6528 GCA_044224815.1 Polyangiaceae bacterium | reverse complement strand
GCGCGTTGGTCGGGCAAGGTGGCGCGCGGTGATCGGTTCTTCTCGCTCAAGCACCGCGGCTGGACCTTCGCCGACTACGACCTCGCCAAGCCGCTCGGTCCCGGCGAGGGCGCGTCGCAGGCCGTGCTCGAGACCAAGCCTGGCGTGTGGTTCCTCGGTCAGAAGCCCGAAGATCAGACGCTCGGTGTCGTGAAGATCCGCGCGGGGACGCTCGGCGTGCACCCCACGTTCGGAGATCTACCGCCCGTCGTCGTGAGCGAGCTCTTTCGCGATCTCGACGCGCTCCTTCGCTGACGGCGCTCTTGACGGACCGCGGCGGCGCTCTGGCGGTGCTCACTTGAAGTGAGCCTACGATTCGTGCCGCCCGGTCGGGCGAGCGGCACGAATCTCCGGCTCATCGGCCCCCGTCTGATCACGACCTGGAGTCTTTCTAAATCGGCGCAACTGAGTTGCGCCGTAACATGAGAAGAACGATGGAAACGCGCCTCCTGCCCGAAGAGTTCCCCGAGCCGACGATCGACCTCCCGCGCGCCGCGCCGGGCGCCGCGGCCGCGCACGCGATCTTCGCCGGCGGCTGCTTCTGGTGCACGGAGGCGGTGTTTCAAGAGCTCGCGGGCGTGCTCGACGTCGTGTCCGGCGGCCGCACCAACCACGCCGAGGTGATCCGCATCGCCTACGATCCGAGCCGCGTCACCTACGGCGCGCTCCTCAAGGTGTTCTTCGCCGTCGCGCACGACCCCACTGAGAAGGATCGGCAAGGCAACGACGTGGGCCGGCAGTACCGCTCGGCGATCTTCTACGCGAACGACGACGAGCGGCGCGTGGCCGACGCGTACATCGCCAAGCTCGGCGAGGTGCGCGCGTTCCCCAAGCCGATCGTGACGACGCTCGAGCCTCTCGACGAGTTCTTCGAGGCGGAGCGCTACCACCAGGACTACGCGCTGCGAAACCCCATGCAGCCGTACATCCGCGCCGTATCCACGCCCAAGGTGGACAAGCTCAAGAAGACGATGCCGTCGCGGCTCCGGGGCTGACCGCGTCACACCCCGGAGCGCGCCGCGCTCACTTCTTGACCGGGTTTCCGCCCTTCTTGCGGGCGTCGGGCGCGAGCTCGTCGTTCTTCCAGTAGTACTCGATCTTCTTCTCGGTCGCGTCGGCGTAGCCGACCATCGGCATCTCGGCTTCGATGGCGGCCGTGCCCTCGGGGACGACGCTCTTCTTCACGCACGAGAACGTGAGGACCGCCTTCTCGCCGGCCTTCATCACGCCGCCGAACATCGCGCCGGCGCAGGTGTGGAACGGCGCGGGCTTGGCCGACGCGCCGTCCTTCACCTCGAGCTGCTTGCCGGCCTTGTCGTAGAAGTAGACCGCGATCTTTCCGTAGAGGATGACCTCCGACGATTTGTTGGTGACGCGGAAATGCGGGCCCTGATCGTCGGTCTTCCCAGTCCAGGCGACCTCCATCATGCGCGACGCGCCTTTGGCTTCGCAGGGCTTGGCGAACGTGCCGAGGCCGGTCGAGTCCTTCGGGCACGCGTGGACCGGCGTGGCCGGGGCCGCGCTCGCGGACGGCGCGGCCGAAGCCGCCGCGCTGGGGGCGGCGCTCGGAGCGGCGGAGGGCGCGGCGGAAGGTGCGGCGCTCGCGGACGGCGCGGTCTTGGCTTTCTCGTCGTCCTTGGAGCATGCGCTGGTGGCGACCGCGATGGCGGCGAGAACGAGTGCGGGCCCGAGCTTGCTTGCAATCTGCATGTGTTTGGCGGCGACTCCTCTGCGCGAGCGTCGGTCGCTCTTCGCGGCTCTAGCGCGCGCGAACGAGCCGCGCCGACGGCGCGCGGCCAAACTACCGCAACCACTTCGCGCGGTGGTCCGAGAAACGTCTCATCGGCTGGCCCAACCGCGCCGCGGTGCGGCGTCAGAAGCGGGCGTTGACCTCGGAGATCTGGTCGTTGAGCGTCCAGAAGTCGTAGAGCACGCCGAGGCCGAAGAGGCCGCCGGTGCACAGCCACACGAGCCCGCTCACCCATTTGCCGAGGTAGAAACGGTGCACACCGAAGATGCCGAGGAACGTGAGCAGCAACCAGGCGAGCGTGTAGTCGGCGCGCCCGGAGCGAAAGCGCGAGGTCGCGCTGCGGCTCATGCCCGGGATCAAGAAGAGATCGACGATCCAGCCGACGCCCAAGAGCCCGAACGTGAAGAACCAGATCGTGCCGCTGACCGGGCGACCGTAATAGAAGCGGTGCGCGCCCAGAAAGCCGAAGATCCAGAGGAGGTAGCCGATGAGTGGCGAGTGGGTGGTCGACATGCGGGGTTGGCGCTGCAATCGCGACACGTTGGCGCTCGACCGAATCTGCGCACGCCCCGGCCGATTGCAAGCCCGCCCCTCGGCGCCAGGTCCCGAAATACCGGCCCGATAAGAGATCGGGCACGGGCACGACTCTC
This sequence comes from Polyangiaceae bacterium, assembly GCA_044224815.1. Lineage (GTDB taxonomy): Bacteria > Myxococcota_A > Polyangia > Polyangiales > Polyangiaceae > JADJCA01. The sequence goes on along the minus strand of JBGAJR010000115.1, from coordinate 4,089 downwards.
CTCTTCTCTGTGGGGGCCCCTCCTGCTCTAGACACCCTCGGCAAAGGCTGAGGTTCTCCGGTAGGATCGCCAGGTTCGATGCAGGTCGGCCGCCTCGCGCTCCCTATCGTCTGCGCGCTGACCATTGGTGGCGCCACCGCGTGCTCGCTCCTGCTCGACACCCAGAAGGTCCAGTGCGCCGTCGACGGCGACTGCGCAGCCCGCGGCGGTGCCTTCGCGACGGCACGTTGCGTGAATGCGGTGTGTGTGAGTGGAGCCGCGGACGCGACCACCGACGCCGACGCGATCGACGGCGGCCCTTTGGGTTGCCTCGGCCTCCGTAGCGCGCCCCAGCCGACGACCGCCCGAGCCACGGTGCGACTCCGGCTTCACGACTTCATCGTCCAGTCGCAGCCCGTGCGCAACGTCACCGTGCGGATGTGCCCGAACGCCGGCGATCCACTGTGCAAAGACGTCAAGGGCACGGCGCGCCCCGACGACAGCGGCGTCGCCACCTTCGATGCGGATCTGTCGAACGGCGCGTTCGCCGGCTACTTCGCCATCGACAACGATCTGCGGGACGGCGGCACCACGGACGGCGGGCTGGCCGACGACGAGTACATCCCCTCCAGGATCTTCTACTCGAACACCGCCATCGCCGCCGACATCGACGACGAGTGGGTCTTGCCGACGGCGGGCACCCTTCGCTCGTTCACGTCGCTCTACCAGCTCGAGCCACAAGATCCGAAGCTCGGGACGGTCTTCCTCTTCGTCCAAGACTGCAACGCGCAGCCACTCCCCGGGCTCAAGGTCTCCGTCGATCAAACGACGTCGTCGTCGCGCGCGTTCTACTTCGTCGACAACACTCCGGTGGTGACGGCCACTGCGACGGACAGCACCGGCTACGTCGGCTTCTTGAACTTGCCGACGGGCGCGCGCGTTCTCACCGGCGAGATGGCCGACACGAAGCAGCGCTTCGGATCGATCACGCTCTTCTCGTTTCCGGGAATCCTCACGTTCGCAACCCTTGGCCCGGAGCTCCGCAAATGAGCTTCGGTCGCTATCGCGAGCTCGCGCTCCTCGGACACGGCGGCATGGCGCGCGTCGTGCTCGCCGCGCTGCCGGGCGCCGCCGGCGTGCAAAAGCTCCTCGTCATCAAGGAGATGCTCCCCGAGCTCGCACGGGACCCGGAGTACATCGGGCTCTTCACCGACGAAGCGCGCGTCGCGACGCGGCTCGATCACCCGAACCTGATCCAGACCTACGAGTTCAACGAGCACGACGGGCACTACTTCTTCGCGATGGAGTACCTGGAGGGGCAGCCCTACAGCGCCTTCGTCGCGAAGCTCGGCGCGCGCGTTCCCCTCGCGATTCATCTCCACGTGCTGACGCGTGTCCTCGCGGGCCTCCACTACGCGCATGAGCTCACGGATCTCGCGGGCAAGCCCCTCGGCATCGTTCACCGAGACGTGAGCCCCCAGAACGTCTTCCTCTGCTACGGCGGCGCCATCAAGCTCGTCGACTTCGGCATCGCCAAAGCCGACGGGGCCCAGGTCAAGACCAAGACGGGCGTCTTCAGGGGAAAGGTCGGCTACGCCGCGCCGGAGCAGATCGGTGGAGTACGCGTCGACCGACGCGCCGACATCTTCGCCGTCGGTGTTCTTCTGTGGGAGGCGCTCGCGCGACGACGCATCACGCAGGGAGAGACCAATGAGGCGGTCGTGATCCAACGGCGCGTGGCCGGCCTCGACCCCAAGATCGCCGACGTGGCCCCGGAGGCGCCGCCTGCGCTCTTGGCGATCTGCGCCCGCGCGATGGCCCACGATCGCGACGCCCGCTTCCAGACGGCGCGAGACATGCAAATCGCGCTCGAAGCGTTCATCGAGGAGTCCGGGCTCCGCGCGACCGACGCCGAGGTCGGCGAGACGGTGGCGCACGTGTTCGAGGCGGAGCGCTCGCACGTCCGCAAGCTCGTTCAGGAGCGACTTCGCGCGCCGCAGAGCACGCGCCTCCCGACGCCGCGCCTCGTGATCCCTACCCCGCTCGCGGTCGACGACCCCGTCATGACCGAAGCCTCGGTCAGCATCGAATCGTCGTCGCCGGGGCGCATCGCCAGCCGGCACCCGCTCGCGCTCGTGGCGGTCTTCGTCGGCACTGCTTGCTTCGGCGCCACCGCGCTCTGGTTCGCGACGCCGCGCGGGCACCACGCCACGCCGGCCGCTACCGCGTCGATCGCCACGACCACCGACGCGACCGCTCCAGCCCCGGCGTCCGCCCCGACGTCGAGCGCGGAGGCGCCGCCGCCCGACGCCGCCCCGATCGCGACCGTCGAGTACACGCTGCGCGCCACGCCGAAGGGAGCGCGCTTCGTCCTCGACGGCCGCGAGCTCGAGGGCAACCCCGCCAAAGCCAACCTTCCCTCCGACAAGAACCCGCACACGCTGCGCATCGAAGCGAACGGCTACGTGGCCCAAGAGCGCACCCTTGCCGGCGACAGGAGCACCACGCTCGAGCTCATGCTGGCGCGAGACACGAACCCGAAGTCGTCGGAGCACCCGCGGAGCGGACGTACCGCCAAGCCCATCGACACGGCGGATCCCTGGACGGAGAAGAAGCCATGAGGCGGTGGCTCGTTTGCCTGTCCGTCGCGATGCTCCTTTGTTCGGCGCCCCGCGGCGCGCGCGCGGAGCCGCCGGCGCCGACGAAGGCAGGAGTCGACGAGGCGCGCGGGCACTTCCAGCGCGGGATTCGCGCGTACAAGGCGGGCGACTTCCGCTCCGCGCTCCTCTCGTTCCAGGAGGCCTACAAGGCCTCTCCGAATTACCGTGTACTCTACAACATCGGTCGCAGCTACGGCGAGCTCCAGGACTTTGCGAGCGCCATCCCGATCTTGCGCCAGTACCTCGAGGAGGGCGGCGCTGAGCTCGGCAAGGCGCGGCGCGCGGAGGTCGACGCCGAGCTCGAGCGCATGGGCAAACAGGTCGTGACGCTCGTCGTGTCGGTCAGCGAGGCCGACGCCGACGTCATCGTCGACGGTGAGCGACACCTCGAGCTGAAGTCACCGATCGCGACGACCGTCCTGGTCAACGCCGGCAGTTGGTCGGTCACGGCCAAGAAGGCGGGGTTCGAGCCCGCGGTCACGCGCTTCACCGTGGGCTCCGGCGAGTCACGAAGCGTGAAGCTCACGATGACTCCCGTGAAGAGCGAGCCCGTGATCGCGCCCGCGCCCAGCGCACCGGCCGGCCAAGAGTCGCCGTCGTCCGGAGCCCCGAGCGGCGGCGCGACGACCGTCGCCCCGCCCACCCAAGCGATGCCAACGCCGAACGAGCCCCCCGCCAACGAGGTCTCGACCGCGACGTGGATAGGCGTCGCTGCGACGGGAGTGCTCGCCGTCGGCGCGGGGGTGACGGGAGCCCTCTCGCTGGGCGCCAAGAGTGACCTGGATGCGGAGGTCGCGCGGTTCGGAACGACCCCCGAGCGAGTCGACGACGCGAGGCAGAGGACGAAGACGCTGGCGCTCACGACCGACGTGCTCGCCGGCGCGGCCATCGTCGCGGGCGCGATCACGGTGGTTCTCTACGTCACCGACCGCACTTCGACCGCGAAAGCCGCCGACCTCGCGTCGGGCCGCATACGCTTCTAGCGCGCCGGCTCCTTCGACGGTGACGCACCTCGCGAGGTGCCAAGGGACGGAATCGCTCGTTCCTGTACGAGGCTCTGCGAAGTACAGGCGATGACGTCCCCGTGGCCTGTGCTTCGGCACCAGGCAGAGGTGCCCAGGGACGGAATCGCTCCTCCCTGTGCGAGGCTCTGCGAAGTACAGGAACGACGATGACGTCCCCGTGGCCTGTGCTTCAGCACCAGGTAGAGGTGCCCAGGGACGGAATCGCTCGTTCCTGTACGAGGCTCTGCGAAGTACAGGAACGACGATGACGTCCCCGTGGCCTGTGCTTCAGCACCAGGCAGAGGTGGCTCTTGTCGGTCGGTAGTGGGTCGGGCAACAGAGAAGTGGGCATGACGCAGTGAGTCCGGCGACGGGTTGGGTTGCGAGACCAACAACCCCAGCCGGAGGGCCACGCCATGCCCGACCAGAGTCTTATCCGGACTCTT
>JBGAJR010000060.1:0-48086 GCA_044224815.1 Polyangiaceae bacterium | reverse complement strand
TCGGCATGTTCCAATCGAGGCGCACCACCACCGCGTCCGTGGCGGTGAGTGGGCTCGCCGTCTCCCATGCGATCGTCGGCGCCGCTGCGCCGCCGTCCACGAGCCCGGCGTCGGTGAGCAGCGGCAGCCGCGTCGAGAGATCGAAGGTGTGCGCGGTCTGTGCACCTGTGCCTTCGCGCGTCGCGATCGCCTGATAGGTGACCACGGGGCCGGGGTTGCCGATCTCGAGCGCAGCCTCGGTTTGAATCGCGTCCGGATAGCCGGCGTGCCCGGTGAACGAAGCGTCGGCGCCGCCATCGACGTCGGCAGCGGTGTAGAACGTCGACTGCCACGTTGGGACGCCACCGACGTTCTCGCTATACGAGAGCCGGCCCGTGCCGACATCGGGAGCGTTCACCGCCCGCACCGAATACGAGGTGGTGGTGGGCGCCTGCCAAGCGCCACCGATCGTGATGTTCTGCGTGCCGCCGTCGATCGCCGCCAGCGCCAAGACATCGACGTTCTTCGCGAACGCAAAACCCACCGGCTTGTCGGTGTTGTCGAGCGCCGTGGCGATGAGCGGCACCGAACCCGTGCCCAAGCAGTCGCGCGTCACCGAGAGCCCGAACGTCGGCCCCGCACCGAAGGTTTCGCAATTGCCCATCTGCACGACGTAGGCGCTGGTGTTGGCGGGCGGCGGCGCAGGGAGCGACGTCACCTTGAAGATTTTGTTCGAGACGTCAGCCAGCACCTGATCGGCATCGAGGGCGCGCAGCTGATCGCCGGGCTCCACGCCGACGAGCGTGAGGAGCCGCGGCGCGGCGGGAGTGCCCAGGACGGCCGTCACCCGCCCGCCACTCGGAAACGTGGGCACCGTCGCCACGCCATTCGGGTCACTCACGACGTCGGCAAGGACTTGTCCAGCGGCGTCTTGAAACACGACGTGCACGCCCGCGATCAGCGCCTGATTCGTGCGCATGACCGTGACGGTGACGCTGGACGCGCTCGCGTCGCCGGGGCCCGCATCCGTTCCGGGCGTCGTGTCCGCAAGAGGCGCGTCGGTCACGGTCGCATCGCCCGGTGCGGGGGCATCGAAAGAGATGCCCGCATCGATCGTGGGCGCCGCTCCGGAATCGTCGTCCCCCACGCACGCGAAGTGGACGAGCGCCAGCGCGGAGAGCGGCAAGAAAGCCAGGGGAAGTCTCTTCATTCCGCCGTGGGTACCGTGCTGCGCGTGGCGCGTCGAGGATGAAGTTCGTGCGCCCAACGAGCGATTGTATGCATGCTGCACTATGTGCGGGAGCCTTGGATCTCGCGCGCATCCAGCGCCGTTCCTGGCCAAGGGCGGCGTGCGGTCCGGTCCGAGCTACGGCTCACTGAGCTCGTCGAGGCAAGCTCGATGATCCGGATTCCGTCACGCTCGCGCCTCTCATCGCCACAGCGGCGCGAGCTTGCCGGCCACGGTGTCGGCGAGCAGCGCCTCTCGGCGTGCGATCTCGCCGTCCATGCTCGCGGCGTCCACGTTGATCGTGCCCGAGAGCAAGCCGTCGGGGTCGCCGGCCGCCGAGTGACAGCCGTTGCAGGGGAGTCGTCCGCCCGCGGCTCGACCGAAGAAGTGATTCTTCGGCAGGGCGCTCACGTCCCGCACGGCCGCGACGCCCGCCGCGGCGCCGCATCGCATTCGCTCGGGGCTCGCGAGCGCCACGCACGCGGGCGCCGTGTTCTCGTCGCCGCGCCGAATCTCGATCGAGCCGACGACGGAGGTGAGGAACGGGTGGCCCGCGGCGTCGACCGCGAGGAGCTCCGTGAAGTTTGCATGCAACGACGGCGTTCGCACCATGCGCAAGAGCCTTGTCTCGGAGAAGACGGTCTCGTGAAACATCGGGCCCGGCTTGGAGCGCTCCGTCCACGACGCCGACGGGCCGAGCCACGCTTCGAGCGATGCGGGTGGCGGGGCGCGTCGCGGGCGGCCGTCGACCGGGAACGCGAGCTTCCGAACCACGGCGACCGCGGCGTGTGAAAGCTCGCCCTCGCCCGCGTGTGCGGCGGCGAGCGCGAGGTGCAAGGCGGCGTTCTGCACGTGCACGCGCTCGGCGTACCCCATCGCAGGAGCGGCGAGCGGAGACGCCGCCTGCACCGCGGCGCGGCCTTCGTCCCAAAACGTCGGGGGCGGCGGCAAGTGACGAGCGGGCACTTCGGTCAGCTTCTCCGAGAATCGGATCAACGCGTCGCCGTCTCCGCGCGAGGCCGGGCACGCGTCCACCCGCGGCTCGAGGCCATCGCAGTCCACGCGTACGAGATCGTCGCGCGGCTCGGGAGACGAGGCGTCGCTCGAGTCGGCGGTCCGATGGCTCGGCTCGGGCGGGTCGGTCGCGCACGCGCGGCAGCCCGTCACGGCGAGCGCAAGCGCGGTCCACGCGTATCGCGCGACAAGATAGGCGGCCCGCGGCCCTCGCGCTCGGCGGATCATTGTGTGCGTCATGCAACAGTGCGGTCCGCCACTCAGAAGAGAGGTTTGGCGCCCTGTCCGCGTTCGGTCATTGCCACAACGCTTCCAAAGGCGCCGCGTGCTTGATCTCGCGGCCGTTGACCTCGACCCAATAGAGCCCGCTGGCATCGATCGCGAAGTCCGTGAAGGTGTTGGCCCCGGAGAAGAAGCGCGGCGCACCTCCGGCTCGCGGCACGCGCGCCATCCCGGGGTACGACGCTGTGTAGACGTAGTTGGCGTCGAGGCCGGGCCATTCGTAGCCCGTGAACTGAAGGGCGTTCCCGGTGTCGAGCCGAGTGGTCGCTCCGTCGGGCCGCGCGACCGTGCAAGCGTAGTACGCGTTCCAGCCCCCCGTGACGTAGAGCATCGTCGGCGTCACGGTGATGTTCTGGGGCTGCTGGAGCCCCGCACTGAGCGGCGTCGCGGTACCGCCGGCGACCGGCACCTGGAGGATTCCGCCGTCGGTCGCATATTGGCCGGCGGCGATGTAAACGGTTCCGTCTGCCGCGTTCACCTGGTTCAAGGCGGCCACCGTGGTCACGGTGTGCGGGCTGCCGCCGTCGATCAACATCGCGGCCACCGTCCCCGTGACGTGGTCGCCCCACACGAGCATGTTGCCGTCGAGGGCGAGGCCTGCGGAATACTGCGTCGCCGAACCGAGCGTCGTCGAGGCCCCGCCGTCGAACGGCGCACGCTGCAAGGTCCCAGCAGTCGAGTCGATCCAATAGATGTAGTTCGCATCGATCACGAACTCTTGTGGAACATCGCTCGTGGCAAGCGTCACCGCGGGGCCGCCGTCGAGTGGCGCGCGACGGATCCGGCTGACGGGGTACTCGCGATCGGTCCAGTAGAGGTAACCTCCGCTGATCGCGAGCCCGCGCACCGTATCGTTGCCACCGCCATCCTCGGTGAGGAAGGTGGTCGCATCCCACGGGCGGGCGGCATCCTGCGGCGCGTCGGCCCCGCTGTCCATGGCGTCCGTGGCGGGCCCGCCCTCGCCATCGCTCGCGCTGTCGGCGGCCTCGCTCGTCGCGTCCAGCACGGAGCCGTCTCCCGCGGCCTTTCCCCCGTCCACGCCGACGCTGCCGACGTCGGGCGAACCGCTCGCATCGCCCGCGTCCGATTCGTCGGCGCCGCCGCCCGTCAAGCCGGCCACGTTGGCGCACGCCGCCGCCACGACCGCAGTTGCGAAGACCAGGACTCGCGCTCGCGACATCAGCCGTTCAGCGTAGCACCCCTTCACGATCGTCCGTTGTCCCGGCCTGGCGCTTCGCCGTCCCTGCGGGCGCGCCTCCGCGTCGATCTAGGGAAGCCGAGGCTGATCTTGAACGCCCTCGCCGACGAGAACTGCGCGACGTTCCGCGCCGACGGCGCGCCAGGGCTGCCGATCGCTACGCGGTCGTCCACCTTCTGGGTGCTGATCGAGCTCGACCGGACTGACGCTCGCTCGGAACGAAGACCAACGTTCAGATCGGCGACGTCGGCTCGACGTGCGTGGTGAGGGTCACCACCAACCGGGCTCGTAGGTGGTGCACACGAAGTGGTTGGGGCTCACTTCCTCGCACGTCATCGGGATGCCGCCTTCGTCGTCGTCGCGCCACGCCCCGTCGTCGCCTTCGCCAGGGCCGCCTTCGCCGCCGCCTGCGACCGCGAGGAGCTCGTCGTCAGAGAGTTCAACAAGGATCGAGGCGGAAGGGGTCGTGCTCATGGCTTGGGGGGATGCACCTCGCGTGCCGCCCACAAACCCGCGTTCGAAGGCCGCACTTGGCCCAGACGGGCCCGTCGCTTGGACCGATTCGTCCAATTCGAACGATTTGAGCCGAGCGGCCAGGGCGAGTGGCAACAGTCGTCGCCGCCGGACGCGCAGTTCTGTGTCCGGCTCATCAGATGTGACACCTCTTCGGTCGCGTCGATGACGTCAGTGCTTCCGACGCTCACGTTCGACCCCGTCTTCGACGCTTCCCCTTTGGACCGCCTTCTCGCCCGCACGGGGCCGAGCCACAACGCGCAGTGAATCGGGGGCCACGCAGCGAGTGGAGCGACGGCTGGGTCGATGGGCGCGTCGCTGCGATCGTCATCGCGCGTGGCGCGGCGAAGCCTCGGGCGGGTTTGGCTCAAAGAGCGGGGCGTGATCAAGCCCGCTTCCGGGGTCGCGCCTCCGGAATAGATCGGTTGGTACCAGGCGGGCTTGTCGAGCTCGAGGGAGGACGCGTCGTCCTCTTCACCGAGGGTCGCGGCTACGAGGTTCGCGGCATGAAGCTCGTGAGCCGGCGCCGAGTCGTGTCGCGCCGTCTGTCGCGCATGGGCGCGACGCCTTCGTGGCCCGCAACGTCGTCGCTCCTCGCGCCGCAGTGAGCGTCTGCATGGCTCGGTCGTTGCCGCCCTTGGTCGCCGACCTCGGGCGCACTCTCTGGCAGACTGCCGGAATGAAGATGCCGGCGATCGAGTCGCTCGCACGCAATGTGTCGATGAAACGGCTCGTCCGCGACGCCGACGAGCGCGCCGTGAGCCAGGAGTGGGCGAGCTGGTACAACACGAGCTTCGAGCCCTACTGGTTCGAGCGCCACCAGTATTCTCGCGGCCGAAGGCTGGCGAAGCAGCCTCACGCGACCAAGGACGCCACGCTTTACGCACGCGACGAGCGCGGTCAAATCACTCGCATCCGCACGTGGAGCGGCTTCTTGCGAAAGTGGCATGGCGAGGAGACGTTCTTGCCCGAGCGCGATGGCGTGATCGTCGGGTACCGCTTCGGCGGGGACGGCCGGCTCGCGAACGTGAACCGCTGGACCTTCGACGGCGAGCGTCGCCTCTTGTTTCACGAGGTCTGGTTCGCAGAAGCGAAGCGCAGCGGCTCCCAGCGGTTCATTTACGAAGACGGCCTCCTCGCGCGCGTCGATGTGAAGGATTGGGGGCACGGCTGGAAGCTCACCCACGATGGGCTCGGGCGGCTGGAGAGCATCGTCACTGTCTACGACGAGGGCGAGCACGAGATCTATCGACGGCCGGCCAAGGGTGAGAAGCTCGACGAGCTCCTCGCGCTCATCGTCGACCAGCTCCGCGAGCTCATTCCCAAGGCGGCCGCGCGAGCGAAGCCCCGCTCTCCGGCCTACGCGCTCCTCCTCGTGGTCGACGAAGAGGAGTGGCGCTACCTGCTTCCGCCCACGCTCGTCATGGGCTTCGAAGAGGACCGCCGACGGTTTCGCGCCCAGCAGCCCGACCGGCTCCGAGAATTCCTCTGGAGCGCCGCCGAGCTCGAGGGACGTCCCATCCACGCGCTCGAGCTCCGCGATGCTCGGCTCCTCAAGGCGTGCGAGCGCGCGAACCAGCACCTCTGGAAGGGCGGAAAACAAGCGCGCGTGACGCCGCTCGTACGAAGGCTCGCCAAAGAGCTCCAAACGCTGGATTGGCCCGCGCTCCGCAAGGTGAGCGACGACTTCGTGGTCTACGCGACCAGCCTCGAAGGCGACGGTTGGCGCGACGTTCGCCGCGACGCGCCCGCCGCGATCAAGAAGCGACTCATCGCCCGCAAGGAGCTGTGAGTCGTGCGTCGTCGCGCCGCACGTCCCGCAGTACGCGCGGGTTACTGAACACTGGGGAGCGCCTAAATCCGACCAACGGCGATCACGCTCGATCTCAGCTCACCCGTCGGTGGCTGCGTCGTGCGCGGCATCGGCATCCTCCCCGGCCTCCATGGCCGCGTCGGCGTCTGGCGTCGCTCCGGCGTCAGGCGGGGCTACGCAGGCGCCTTGCGTGAGGACGAAGCTCGAGCCGAGCGCGCAGGTTCCGTCGATCGTTCCCGTCGTGCCCGGGAAGACCTTGCTGCAATCGTAGTGACAGCGCTGGATCACGACGGGTTCGCAAGTGCTCGAGCGCGTCGCGCATGCGGTGCCGTCGACCGGCAGCTTGGGGCACGGGTTCGGTGAGCCGATGCACGCTACTTCGACGGTGGCGCCCCCGGAGGGGCCGTCGCAGTGGACGGCGGCAATGCCTAGCGCAAGGGACGTGAACACGAGCGCGGACGCGAAGTGAGTGCAAGTCATGCGTCCGCGCGTAGCAACGGATGTACCGGACGGTGTGCAGCGATTGGGTGTGCCAAATTGGGCCTGCGGCTTCCCGTGGGCACGCTCGCGATCAGCCAGCGCCGGGCGCGCGCCGCCGCAGATGGCGGCGGCCGGCACGCGATCGTCAACGTTCTCTCATGGCGTCGCCCCAGCTCGCTCGTCTTCCGAGCGCGGGATACTTCCCTTGCCGGAAGGTGGCGACCCGCTAGTGATGCCGAACTTCGACGTGATTGGGATGCGACGAAGCGATGGGGCCGCGGAGACCGATGAGCAGAGTTGGGCAATCCTCACGGCACTCGCTGTTTTCCTCGCGACCTCGTTCGTCACGACGAAGACCAGATGGCGTCCGTCGGAGCGGACCAGCGTCGCGAACGGCGTGCGCGCGAAGCGGCGGAGCTCGGCGGCACCGCTCCAGAGTTGGCCACCAAGCGATACGCGACATGGACCGTACGGCTTCTATCCGCCGACGCTCTGATCTGATCGACGCGCCTTGTCTCGGCATCCTCCGCAACCGAATCGCAGAGGCAAGCTTCCGACGAGGACGACACCCGTCGGCGAGACGCTGTTCCGAAGCGAGCGTTGACGAAGCGAAGTGGACGTCAACGACCGCTCCACAAACGGGCTCGACCGCGCTCACCAGCCCTGGTGAGCCAGCGTCCAGTTGCCGTCGCCGAACAGAACGTCGGCGTACATCGTGCCGAGGACCTTCACCACCACGCCGCGGCCGTACTCCTTGTGCTTGAGGAGCCCGCCCTTCTTCATGCGCAAACTCGGCTTGTAGGCGATGAAGGCGGCGTCGGCTTTGCCTTTGACGAGCTCTGCGAACGACTTCGCCGTCTTTGCTTTCTGTTCACTCCGCTGTGTGAACGTGACCTGACTCGCCGCCGGGTTCGGTCGCCTGGCGGCGCGTGGTCCGAGAGCGCTCGCCGCCGCCCCGGGCGACCGCGCCCACGACGCCGGGGCCGGAAGCGGAACGACGGTCGCGCGGGTAGTCCCTCGTTGACGTCCCGACGCGGTCCCCCCAAGGAGCCGGTGACGAGCGCAGCGACGATCGCGCGCGCGGCGGCGCTCGTCGCAAGGACGAGGGCGACGCGCGAGTCGGGCCGAGCGCTACCGCGGTCGTCCGGGGCCACGATCCACTCGACCTCCCAGACGATCGCTGCACGAAAGCCGAGGTGTCCATGAACCGTAGACGCATCATGTGGGACACGGGGCTCGCGGAAGTGTGCTGCGTGCCAGGCGGGCTCGTCCTACAAGGACATGTACCAGTGCCCCGCGGGCATCAGCTTGGGGGGCGGGGCCTGGGGCTTCTACGATTGCCAGGGCCAGCTCTACAGCAACAGCCAGTGCTACACCATCGAGTACCCGAGCGCTGCTTACTCGGGCTGCAGCTTTGCGGGCAAGCTGCTGCTCTCGTCCTCGCCGGCGCCGAGCGGAACGAACGTCGCGATGTATCAATGCCCATCGGGCATCAGCCTTGGTGGCGGTGCCTGGGGATACTACGGCTGCCAGGGTCAGCTCAGTAGCACCAGCCAGTGCCTCACGATCGAGTACCCGAGCGCCGCCTACTCGGCGTGCACGTTCGTCGGCTACATGAACCTCAAGTAATCCTACGAAGCTCGTCGCCGCGCTGCCGCGCATGATTGATCCGCGGTGGCCGCGTTCATCGTCGTCGTCGAGGGCACGGTGCGACCGCGCAAGGGCGCGCGCGGTCGAATCCGACCAACGCGAGCCCCCAAGGCGATGCCCGACTTCGGGATTTGATGACCAGACCCCGCATCGACGGCGGCGGTCAGCGCCGTCAGGCGCCGCCTCAGCCAAAGCGCGACTCGGATGCGCGGAATGGCCGCGAAACGCGACGTCGCCGCGAAATGCGACAACACGCGATCACGGCGCGAGTCGCACGTCGACGCGCCGATCGATCGCCCAGCTGAGCTCGTCCGTCCCGTTGGCATCGAGCTCGCCGCGAGACGTTTGGCCCAGCTCGGAAGGCGCGACGCCGAGGCCGTTCAGGTAGTGGGCGACGCTCGCCGCGCGCCGCGCGCCGAGCGCCATGTTGTACTCCGTCGTCCCGCGCGGATCGGCGCGGCCCACGAGCATCAGGCGCCGTCCCTTGAGTGGGCCGGTCGTGACGCAGACGGCGAGGCGCTGGAGAACGCGCTCGTCTGCCGGCAGGAGCGCGCTCTCGTCGAACGCGAACTTGGGTGCCTGCTCGACGCTGTCGACGTTGAGGTGACAGGCATCCGCGACTTCCTGGGACACCGCGATGGTCGGACTGACCGGTGTCGAAACGTTGCGCGCGGGCGCGCTCGTGATGGTGACCGGTGGTGCCTCGATCTTCTTCTGGGCATCAGCACAGCCGAGTGATGTCGCAGCGAGCACGAGGACGGCGCTCGCCGTTGCCGTTTGGAACGTTCTCATGGAGACCTCCTGTGTTCCTCACGCAGGGTGCACCGCGCGTGCCAGCGCGCGATGTCGCCACGCGCGGGAGAGGCGCCGGCCAAGCTCGAGCGGTCCGCATTTGAAGTGAGCCCGCGATTCGTGCCGCCCGATCGGGCGCTCGATCACTCGCCGACGAAGAGGCCGTCGACTCAGGGAAGGCGCGCGCAGCGGAAGCCGAGCGTGGGATGACGCGAGGTCGGTCCTTCCGGGCTGCGGTTGTACGTGTGGATGTTCGCCGCGTCGTCCTCGTAGCCGCCTCCGCGAATGTCGTGGCCGCCGCTCGCGAGGACACAGTCGTCGCAGCCGGACGCAGCTCCCGTGTCCGGCTCACCAAATGTCCACTCGGCCACGTTGCCCGCCAAGTCGAGCTGACCGTAACGCCCGGCACCGGAGGACGTGGAGAACCCCGGCTTGGCCGGGAGCGTCGTCGTCGGCGCGCATTGGCCACCACCCGCAGCGCAGTAGGTCGCGAGGAAGTTGGTCGGTCCGCCCCCACCCCACGGATAGTCGCGACGCGCGTCACCGCCGGCGGCCGCGTAGTTCCATTCGGTGACGGTGGGGAGGAAGCCTCCGTCCCAAATGCAGAACGCTGCCGCCTCGTACCAACTCACGCAGGTGAGCGGCAGCGGCTCCCGGGCCGCGTCGACCGACGTGGACCACGTGCCGAGACCGGTATCGCAGGTCGTCGGTGGTGCGCCGACTTGCGCGTTCCATCCGGATTGCCATCCGGTTTCGATCTGACCGCCGCCGACGGGCACACCCTGCGCCTTGAGGTGAAGGTGCTTACCCGCCCCATCCGCGGGTCGATATCCGCCCGTCCACGCGGCGAAGAACTGGCGATAGCGCGCCACCGTCACCTCGTACTTGTCGAGGCGGAAGCTCGGCACGGTGGCCGGGTAACCCGGCGTCGGATTCGACACGCTGTCCTGACGGAAGAACGCGCCGCCAGCGACGAGGCTCGTCGCGCAGCAGTCGTCGGTTCCCGACGGACCACAGCTCGCGAGACCGAGCGCGCCGGCCGTGGCGTTCGCGCAGCTCGGTGGCGCACCACACGCCGTCGGACCGCCGACGCCGCACGCGTCTTTGCCCGTGCATGTGTTCGGGCACACGACGACCTGACCGCACTTGTCGAGGACCGGGCCGCACGCCAAGCCGCTGCAGGTGGTGGCGAGCGTGCATCCGCAAGCGGATCCGGCGTCTCCCGCCATGCACACGAGACCTTGGCCCGGGCACGTATCGGGACACCCGATCGTGGCCCCGCAATTGTTGATCGCCGAGCCGCAGGCCTTCCCGGTGCAGGGCGTGAGGTTGTCGGCCACGCACGCGCACGCCGACGGCGTGCCCTGACACGTCTCGGTGGTCCCGCACGTCGCGCAGCTCGCCGACTCGCATCCGTTGTTGCGATCGGTCGGGACGCACTTGTTTCCGCACTGCTTGGTTCCTGGAATGCACGCCCCCACGACGCACGCTCCGCTTTGACAGACGAGCGTGCTCGTCCCGGGATCGGGGCACGAGGTCGCGTCGCAGCTCGTCGCGCCGCATCCATAGGTGGGGTCGGACACCGCCACGCAACGCCCGCCGCACGGCTTGTAGCCCGTCGCGCAGGCAGCCAAGGCGCACGCCGCCGACGCGTCGCACGAGAAAATCGCGTTCGGATCGACGCTGCAGGGCCCGCACGCCGCAGCCGCGCAACCGAAAGCCGGATCGCGCGTGCTCACGCATTGGGTGCCGCACCGCTTCTCGGTCGCGCCGCACGCGCCGCTCGTCGTGCCCGCGTCCGTCTCCGTCGGGACGACAGCGACACCGATGCTGGACTCTTGCCCCGGCGCATAGGTGCCGAGACGCGACCCGTCGATATGCGACGAGACGCACGCGCCCGTGCTCGGATCGCAGGTCTCTTCGGCGGCGCAACGGGAGCGCGCTTCTCCGGCGACGGTCTCCACCTGCGCGGTGCACCGCGCGCTGAGGACGATCGGGAGCGCCGCGACGCGGTCGACCGGGACTTGCTCCACGAGGTTGTCACGACGGTCGATGGCCACGCCGGCACGAAGCCCGGACACTGCGATGCGCACCGCTGCGGTGGGATCTCCGTTCGAGGCGATGGCGAGCGTGGTCGGGAGCTCGGTCTCGGCGGGGATGCGCAGCTCGCTGTGACGAAGCGTCACGCCCGCTGACGTCGCGACGTCGATGCGCAGAGTGTCGAGCGCGAGCGGACCGTCCTGTCCGATCATCAGCATGAGCCCGCCGCGGTCCGGTCCGGTCGCGCGGCCGCATCCCGCTCCGAACGCGCCCGCGCCCGCGGCGGCTACCCCGAAGACGATCACGAGCGCGCCCGACAGACTTCGCATCACGCCGCAGAATACCCGCGATGCGCATGCTGCGTCTTCATGACCGCGTCGCGTCTTCTCCAGATCGCGGGCCGATCAGAACGACACGCGCGTGCAGTGCCACGTGCGGCTCGCCGCCGGCCGCCGATAGCAGTGGTACGGGAGCGCGTGACCGCAGCCCGACGCGCGCACGTGCGCGTCCGAGCGGTCCGTGCCGGTCGACACGTCGAGCTCGATGTCCGCGCGCTCGCACGCGAGGTCGGCAGCGGCCTGATTCCGCACGGTCTCTTCGAGCTCGGCCTCGTAGGCGGGCGCGCACGCCGTTGCCACTATCGTCGTCGCTGCGGTGAGCGCGAGCCATCGCATGATTCTTCAGCGTAGCGCCGCGCGGAGACACGGCTCGTCATCGGCCCCACGTTGACGGAGTCTTAATGACCGTGTGCTTGCCGAACGCGCCAATCACTCAACCAGGGTCGCGTGCGTCCGTCGGTGCGCGGGCGGCAAGGTGGTCGCGTCGAGGGGGGGCGAGCTCATGGCCAGGGCCCCGAACGCGGCCATCAGTTCGGGCAGGGTTCGATCTCGACTCACCGCGTCCCGATGAAGGCGCCGTTGCTCTGCTCCTTCGCGACCCTCGGAGATACGATGGCCACGTGCCGCATTTGGAAGTCGAGCACATCGTCGTGCGGGCGTGCGACGCGTTCACGTCGTGGCGCGTGTCGATCGATCTGACGCGCGGAGCCGCCACGAGCGAGCGCTTTCGCGTGCCGGGTCTTCGCTCGCGCCCGATCGACGACGAAACGCTCGCTACGCTGAGCGACGAGGCCGAGCGCGCGGCCGAAAGCGGCGACTTCGAGCATCGCGACCAGTTCGCCGACGGCGAGCTTTGGGCCGAGCTTCGCATGCACGACCGAACCGTGACCGTTCGCTACATCACCGCCGGAAGCGGCCCCTACGGGCGCATCGCGACCATCTCGGCGTTCGCCCTCGAGTGCGTGCGCGACAGACGGAGACTCGTCGCCGTCAGCTCGGCGCCACCATGTTGAACGTCGACGCTGGAAACGTCTCGCTCATGTAGCGGATGAAGGCCTCGCTGACCGCCATCGTGCGCAACCGGCTGCGGGCGAACGGGGGATGAAGTCGCGCGGCACGCGCGCGCGAATCGACCGCACGCAAACTGAGCGCCGCTGTAACGTTCGTTCCGTGAGCGAAGCTACCCAAGCGCTCGAAGTATTCCGGCGACTTCGGCCCCGCGAGGCGCCTTGGAACGATCCCGCAGTGCGCGCAATGTTCGCCGCGGGCGAGCGAGGTGGTGCGGTCGCCTGCGACGCGTTCGTCCGCGAGCTCGCCGCTGAGCTGCCTGGGCTCGACACGTACCGCGCGAGCTGCGTCGCGATCTCGTGTGGCACGCTCGTCGAGCATGGCGCGGACCCCGAGATTGGCGGTCTTGCGATTGTCGATCGCCTTCGCGCGGTCAGGCCGCCGTTCGACGAGGAAGCGATGGGCATGTTCGATCGAGCGGCGATGGCCCACCTGTGCCGCAGCGTGCAGCTGCGGGTTGCCGCGCGGGCGCTTGGATCCGTCGACGCCGTCGCCGCGCATTGGACCGCGACGGTCCTCGACCTCGTCGACGATCTCGATCTCTTGGTTCTCGCCCCAGAGCACACCCGCGGGTGGCGCGTGCGGTTGGAGGCGGTCAAGACGTGCGCCCACCTGTTCACATTGCTTCAGGCCGCCCTCATTCCGCCATTGCCCGGCGTGCCCGTCGATCCCGAGGTGCTCGCGATCGCTACGGGCGAGCGGCCAATGACCGAGATCGTGAGCGATCATCAGCGGTTTCGCTTCGACGACTGGACCGCGCTCGAGACCCCCACCCACCTTGCGTCCGGACTGTGCGGATTCGTCCCCGTCGACCTGTCACCCGCGCGGCTCCGCCCGCTCCCCGACGGTCGAAGAGTGCTCTTGCTCGGCACACCACAGCTCGGTGGTCGCTCCTGGGATTCCGGATTCTTCGCCAACATCCACGATGCGCTTCGTTCGCGCGTCTCGATCGTCGAGACCTTGTCACGCGAGGCGGTGCACGCCGAGCTGGAGGCAATACTCAGCGCGCGTAGGCGCATCGAGCACGCACGCTGAACGCCAGGGCGAAAGGGCGTGCCAAAAGGGATCGGCGGAGCGAACAAGTTCGACCTCACGCCCGATCCACGAGCGCCTCCGACGCGTTTCGTGAGGCTTGAGCTCGGACAGGCGTGGAGTCACCGCGTCGCGGCGCCTTGGTGTCGAAGACGGGTGAGTCTGGCTTCGGCCTACTGCGCGACGACGGTGACGGGGGAGAAGCGGTCTGCGTCGTCGCCCGAGAAGATCATCACCGAGCCCATCTGGCCGCTCGCGACGGGGTCGCCGGCCGAGTTGGTCTTGGGCACCGTGAGGGTGACGGTCACGGTCCCGCCGTTGTTGATGGTGGTCGCCGAGAAATGCGCGTCGGGATCGAACTCGGCGTCGTCGGTGATGATCGTCTTGAGCTTCCAGTCGGCCATCGGCTCGCTCGACCAACCCGTGAGCGTGAAAGTCGTGGACGCGCCGGGCTTCAGCGTCACGACCTTCGCTGGCGCCGCGGTGACGCCCATCATGGCGGCGCTCGTGCCCGGCGCGATGGGCACGCAAGGGTTCTCTCCGGCGGCCGCCGCCGCGATCGACCAGCTCCGTTGGAGCGCGAACCCGCCCTCGCGCACGACCTCCGTCCACTCGCAGAGGTCGGCGACCTCCGCATTGTCGAGGCCCCACCAGGCGTCGTCCTTCTTCGCGCTGAGGTACCAGCCGTCTTCGGGATCCGTCGCCGACTCGATGAGCTCGTGCGACGCGGTGGACGTCAACGTGTCGATGTTGCCGTCGCAATCGGGGAGCACCGCGTACGCGAAGCGCACCCCGTTCGACGTCGAAGCGGCGTGATAGCCGTAGTAGTCGTCGGCGCACATGATCGCGCCCGCCCCGTCGTTCACCTTGGTCGTTCCCGGCACGTACACGAGGAAGACCAGCTCACCGTTCGAGGCCGACGGCGCCGGCAGCGAGCCGTCGCCGATGTGCTTCTTGAGGAGCGAGACGATCTGCGCGTCGGTCAGGGTCGCCGGCGCAGCCTGCGAGAGCCGAAGCTTGGACGCGTGCGTGCCATGTCCCACGCCGTAGTCGCGCCCCACGGTCTCGAGCCACTTGGACCCGACCACGAAATCGCCGAAGGCCTCGACCTCGTCCTGCGATGCGAAGCCCGCGTACGTGACGGTGACGACCTGGGGCGTCGCGAAGACCTTCGTCGTGTGCGGCGTGAGCGCCGGCGGCGGCGCGTGAGGCGCGGAGGTGAACGTGGACGCGTCGCCGTCGGGCTGCGGCGCGCTCGCGTCCTCCGATGCGTCGTCGGAGGTCGAGCCGCCCGCGTCGCTCGGATCGCTCGAGACAGCACCGCTCGGCGAGCTGCACGCCACCACGACCGTCGTGACCGCGAGCCCGGCTCCGAGTGTTCGCCAGAGCGCCCAGCTCGTCGCGCGCGTCAACGGGTCGAAGGCGGGTCGAAGGCCGACCATGAAGTCTCGTTTCTCAGCGCGATCGTTTGGCACGAGCCCAGTCCCATCCTCACGTACGCGCGTTCGCACGAAAGCCCTCAACGCCCCGACACGCAGCGCGGCGGATCGGACTCGGCGCGTCCGCGGTCGAGGCGGCAGAGCCCGTTTTGGTAGCAACGCTCCGACTGAACGCAGTCGTCGTCCGAGGCCGGTCCGCAGCTGACATTGCTTCCGTAGCTCCAGCTCACCGCGACGCACTCGCCGCGCTCCTTGCAGCGGGCCGACGCCGCACAATCCGCGTCCGTCGCGACGACGCAGGAGAAGAGTCCCTTGGCCACGCACTCGCCGCGTTCGGCGCAGCCCGGCGCCGCTCGACAGGACTCGTTCGTCTTGCACCCGGACGCCGCCGACAGGACCACGATCAGGCTGAAGCCCACGAGAAGGGGCGGGCTTTTGCACGGACGCATGTCACGGCCCTACGACGTGCAGCCGATAAGGCTGGGCGGCGCCGCTCGGTGAACGAACCGACACGAAGTAGCTCGCCGCCGCGCTCGACGTGCTCGCGGCGCGACCGTCGCTGATCCGCACGCGCTGAAGTGTGCCGTTGACGAGCTTCTTCCACACGCCGAGCACCGCGTCGCCGCCCGCCGCGAGCTCCACCGCGTAGTCGATGCCGCCCGCGTCGAGCGAGAACGTGAACCAATCGACGTCGTCCGCGGTGAGCGACCCGCACGTCCCGTCGAGGAGCGGTCCGGCATCGGCGCGCGCGTCGTTGGGCTCGCGCTCCGCTCCGGTGCACGCACCCGTGCTGGCGGAAGGGCCGGCGCCGCCGTGGCTGGCGATCTTCGCTTGGATCCAGTCGTGAACGAGGTCGACACGGGCGAGGACGTTGTCGGTCGTGCCATAGCCGGAGCTCACCGCGACGATCTCGTGCTCTGGCGAGCCAGGCACCTCGCACGGACCGCCCGAGTCGCCAGACTGAATCACCGGGTCGACCCGATAGTCGAACTGGAAGGTCGTCGCCCGGCTCACGGGCTTCGGCGCCCCCACGAACAATTGGTTGGTTGAAATGTAGCCGTCGACGACGCGCCCGATGGGCACCAGCGACTCGCCGTCCGCGAGCGGCGCGCTCGCGATGGTGGGGTATCGGGCCAACCGAATCGCGTGATCGAGGTAGAGGAGCCCTACGTCGTGATGCGACGGA
Source organism: Polyangiaceae bacterium (assembly GCA_044224815.1). Classification (GTDB taxonomy): domain Bacteria; phylum Myxococcota_A; class Polyangia; order Polyangiales; family Polyangiaceae; genus JADJCA01. Next base: position 32,034 of record JBGAJR010000060.1, on the reverse strand, counting down.
TCGAGCACGGCGCCGACCGCGGAGTAGTCGAACACGTCGCTCGCGTTCGCGTCGGAGTATTGCTCGTCGGCGTACGGCGCGTACACGGTCCAGCCGCCGTGGCCCACGATGCAGTGCGCGGCCGTCAGCACGACGCGCGGCGCCACGAGCGCGCCCGAGCAGGTGCCGTGCGGCATGTTGATGAGCACAGCCTCCGGATACTGCGACGCGCTCTCGCCGCCGACGATGGCGCTCTCAGCGCTTTCAGCGCCTTCGGGCGTACGGGCACTGCACGCCGCAAGGCAGAGCGAACCGACGAGGAGCCACTTGCGCATCGCGGCGGGAACCAAACCCCGTTCCGCCGTCGCGCGCCATCATCGCGAGGGCAAGAGACGTGAAGTGGATGGAGTGTCTCCGTCGGGAGGCAGTCGCCGGCAACGGATGACGGAGCTCCGACGTCGGGAGGCGGGACGGGCGCCGACCCTACCGAGACGGAACGTGATGGCTCACGGATCCAGTAGACTCATACAGACTCCCGCGACCGTGCCCCCCACCATGGTGCCCGCGGGACCCGCGATCGGACCGGCCACGCCAAACGTCGGGCCCATGAGCGCCGCCCCGACGAACATGCCGGTGGCGACGCCGAGCATGCCGCAATAGAACTGATTCGCCGTGATGCCACCCTCGACGAGCGCGAGCTCGTCTTCGCTGAGGGCCTCGAGGGTACCGGCGGCGGACTTGATGTCAGGGCTCATTTTCTTCTCCAACCTTTGCTGTGCAGCACCCCTGTGCGCACGACGAAACGAGGAGCAACGTATGTGCCGGCGCGTATTTCTGCGGATTTCGGCCTGGGAGCGGGCCTCGGGTCGGAGTCCACTCCGCAAGGTGCGGAGCCGACTCCGCAGCTCCACGCCTACGCGGGTCGCGCACGTGCTCATCGCGCATCCCGCGCGCGGCCGACTCGAGACCGCGACGTGGTGCGACGCTGGGGTCACGAGCCGTTGCGCAAGAGATGCTTGGCGATGCGTTCGGTCGCCGTCCGAGGCAGCGACGCGCGCACGTGAATCTCGCTCGGCACCTTGAAGTCGGCCAGCCGCTCGACGGCGAACGCGCGCAGCGCGGCGACGTCGATCGTCGCGCCGGGCCGCGGCGCGACGTACGCGACGATCTCGTCTTCTCCGAGCGCGGACGGGACGCCGATCGCGGCGGCCTCGAGCACGGCGGGGTGTGAGCACAGGACGTTCTCGATCTCCGCCGCGGCGACGTTCTCCCCGCGCCGACGGAGCACTTCCTTCTTGCGGGCGACGAACGTGTAGAAGCCGTCCGCGTCGCGCGTGACGAGATCCCCCGTGCGGAGCCAGCCGCCCCGAAGCACGGCCTCGGTCTCGGCCTCACTCTCGAAGTAGCCCCGCATGATGGCGGGATTCGCGAGCCAGAGCTCGCCCACGCCGCCGACGGGTGCGTCGGAGCCATCGTCGCCGACGACGCGCGCGCGGTTGATGTCGCCGAGTCGCGGGTGCTGACGCAAGACGCCCATCGAGCCATAGCGTGGCCGCTCGCCGCGCGGCCACACCGTGCCGAACGTGCTCTCCGAGAGGCCGTAGCCCACCATGAGTGAAACGCCGAAGCGCTCTTCGAACGCACGGTGCTGCGCTTCCGGGAGCGCGAGCGCCGCGTAGACCGTGCGCACGGCGTGGTCGCGGTCACTGGGCTTGGGCTCGCCGGCGAGGAGGATGTGCAGCATCGCGCCGACCGCGTTGAACTGCGTGGCGCCGGTCCGACGCACGTCCTCCCAAAACGTCGACGCGGAGAACCTGCGAAGAAGGGCGAGTCGCGCGCCGGCACCGAGCGAGCCCATCGTGGAGTAGGCCTGCGCGTTGACGTGGAAGAGCGGAAGGCTCGTGAGCAATCGGTCTTCCTCACCGAGCCCCACCCAAAACGGGAAGGCCTCCGCAGTGAGCGTGTACGTTCGATGCGTCTGGGCAACGGCCTTGGGCGCGCCGGTCGTGCCCGAGGTCGCCAGCAGGACGGCCACATCGTCGGGGCCGACGTCTGCGCGCGGCGCACCACGTCCGGCGGACGCGAGCGCCTCCGGCGTCGCGAGCAGCGGGCTCGACGAGTGCAGATCGCCCACCGCGGCGGCCGCGAGCGCTCGATGCTCGTCGCCAAGAACGAGCACGCGCGGCGTGGTCACGCGCAGGATGCCGGCGAGCTCGGGCGATTTGTAGGCGGTGTTCAGCATCACCGCCGCGGCTCCAAGACGATTGGTGGCGAACCACGTGAAGAGCGTCTCCGGCCGATTGCCGAAGAGGAGCGCCACGCGATCACCGCGCTTGACGCCACGCTCGGCCAGACCGACCGCGATCCGATCGACCTCCTCGAGCACGTCGGCGAGCGTCCACGAATCGTTCTCGAACGAGAGCCACGGGCGGTCCGGGCTTCGGCTCGCCCTCCACTCGATCAGATCGGGGATGGTCGCGGGGAACGTGCTCACTCGCTCATACCCTCACGCAAATCGTCATGCCTTCGAAGCTCACACCGCGCGGTCGAGACTGGATGGAAGGTGAGCTTCATGCGACGGTCCTCCGTTGGGTGTCGGTCGCTGCGCAGGCTAAGTGCGACCGTGGGCGCTCGACAACCCGCGGGCGGCGAGAGGATGCGAATGGAACGTCAATTCGTGGTGCAGCGAGGTCCAACCAGGGTGGTCTTCGGCCGAAGCGCGGCTGAGTCGCTCGGCGGCGAGCTCGACACGCTCCACCTCGCGCGCGCGATGGTAGTGGCCACACCCGGGAGGCGCGCCGACGCAGAAGCGCTCGCGGCGCGCCTCGGCGGCCGCGCCGTAGGCGTGTTGCCGTTGGCCAAAGAGCACGTCCCGCGCGAGATCGTGACCGAAGCGCTTCACGCGGTCGAACGGGCGGGCGCAGACACGCTGGTCGCCTTCGGCGGTGGCTCGACCATCGGGCTCGCCAAAGCGATCGCGCGCGAGCGTGCGGTCCGCGTCGTCGCCGTCCCCACGACCTACTCCGGCTCGGAGATGACCCCGATCTTCGGCGTGACCGAGGCCGGCGAGAAGAAGACCGGGCGTGACGAGCGCGTTCGCCCGGCGCTCGTCGTCTACGATCCGTCGCTCACCGACGGGCTCCCGCGTGACGTCACCCTCGAGAGTCTGTGGAACGCGATGGCGCACGCGGCCGAGGCACTGTGGTCGCGCTTGCTCGACCGCGCCACGGCCCTCGCCGCCGAAGAAGCGCTGCGTCTGCTCGCCATGAGCGCGCGCCGCCTCGCCGCGAACGGGAAGGACACCGAAGCTCGCGACGCCGCGCTCGAGGGCGCCTATCTCGCGGGCGCGTCGTTCGGCGACGCCGGCTCGGGCCTTCACCACAAGACGTGCCACGTGCTCGGGGGCGCGTTCGGGATGCCGCACGCCGCCACGCACGCAGTGCTCTTGCCGCACATGGTCGCGTTTCATCGAGAATCCGCTCCAGAGGCGATGCGCGCGATCGGCCGCGCGCTCGGCGTGATGGATCCAGTGGTCGGGTTCGAGCGGCTCGCCGCCGCCACGGGCGCGCCGCGGGCGCTCTCCAAACTTGGGATGCCGCGCGACGGCATCGCGCGCGTGGTCTCGACGCTGGTGGACGCGCCGCACGCTCCTTCCTCGCCCGCGCTCGACCCGGCGAAGCTCCAGTCGATGCTCGAGTCGGCGTGGAAGGGGCCGGCGGAGCGAGCGCCGTCCCCCGCCGTTCGCGCTCCCGAGTCGTTGGGCGCTGGCCAGCCGGGCCTCGGCTCGACGCACGAGTCGGAGGCGCCGGTGCACTGCCGCGGCAGCAGAACGCTCCGCGCAATTGCCCTTACGGCCTACTGCCCGAGCTCCTGAACGGAACGCCCTTCACGGTGAAGAGCGCGGAGAACTCGCGCGTGTGGATGTACCGCATCCGCGCCTCGTTTTCACATGCAGAATGCACGCAGGTGGCGTCGCCGCTCTTCGCGGCGCCCCTCGAGGACGTGACGCCCAATCGGACGCGCTGGCGTCCTTTGCCGATCCCGACGGCCCCCGCGCAGGTGGACTTCTTGGACGGGCTCGTCACGCTCGGCGGCGCCGGTGAGCCCAGCGCCGGTCCCGGGTGGCGCGTGCATCTCTACGCCGCCAACGCCGACATGGCCGATCGCGCCTTCTCCAACGCCGACGGCGATCTCTTGCTCGTGCCGCAAGAGGGGGTGCTCGATGTCCGCACCGAGCTCGGGTGGCTGCGCGTCCCGCCCGGCCACATCGCGATCATCCCGCGCGCGATCAAGTTCGCGATCGGCCTGCCGGACGCGCGCGGCCGCGGCTGGGTCCTCGAGGTGTTCGGGCGCCGGCTCCGCCTGCCGGAGCGCGGTCCGATCGGCTCCAATGGGATGGCCGACGCGCGGCACTTCCGCGCGCCCGAAGCGTCGTACGAAGACCGTCTCGTGCCGAGCGGCTTCCAGATCGTCGCCAAGCTCGGCGACAAGCTCTGGGCCGCGACCCAGGAGCACTCGCCGTTCGACGTCGTTGCTTGGCACGGCAATCACGCGCCGTTCGCCTACGACCTCGCGAACTTCAACGCGATGGGCTCGGTGACGTGGGATCACCCGGATCCGTCGATCCTCACGGTGCTGACGGCGCCGCTCGACGAGCAGGGGCGCGCGATCGCGGACTTCGTCGCCTTCACGGGGCGCTGGGACGTGACCGAGCACAGCTTTCGCCCGCCCTTCATGCATCGCAACGCCGCGAGCGAGGTGAACCTCGTCGTCCGCACGCCGCAGCCGGAGCACGGCTACGATCCGGGCTGCACGTTCCTCTCGCCACTCCTCACCGCCCACGGCGTCTCGACGTCGACGTACGATCACATCTTGTCGATCCCGCCCGAGGTCGCGGACCCGCCGCGGCGCCTCCCCGACGAGTCGCTGTGGCTGATGTTCGAGTCGGCCATGCACTTTCGCGCGACCGCGTGGGCGCGCGCGACTCCGCAGGTCGACGCATCGTTCTTGAAGCTGTTCGACGGGATGCGCTCGCGTTTCGATCCGAACCGCCGGTGAGCTCGGCTTCGTCGGGTCAGCGTGCGTCGGTCGGGTCCGGTGGCGCGGGTCGCGGCCGGATTTCACGGTAACCTCGAATCCCCATGAGTGGACGACAGCTTCCGGGCAACCGCCACGCGTCGACAACGTTGCCCTCACGGCCCACTCGTCGGCCCTTCCACGCCGCGGCCCTCGCGATGGTCCTCTTCACGGTTGGCCCCGCAGCGTGCTCGTCCTCCTCCCCCAACGGCGACGCGCCCAACCCCACGACGGACGCCGGCCCGCCCGTCGCCGACGACGCAAGCCCGGACCCCACCACCGAAGACCACGGCGCCCTGGCCTTTACCGGCCCCGATCCCGCCGCGCGGTTCGCCATCTTCGAGGATGCCCTCCGCAAGACCGCACGCCTCTCGCCCGAGGCACAAGCGCGGCTCGGGACGACGTTCGACGCCGAAGTCGCGCGCGCTCGTGCTCGCTTCATCGCCGCGCGCACGCCGCTCGACGTCTACTACGCGATCCTCTCGCTCAAGAATTCCATGCATGATGCACATGCGACGTTCTTCCACGATCCGTCGCTCGCGCTGCACGACATGCCTGCGGCGCTGCTCCCCACGACGCCGCCCGTCACCCTTCCGCTCACCGTTCGCGTCGAATACGACAGTGCGGATTCCGCAACGGAAGCGCCGAGCTACCTCCTCGAAGGCAGCGGCATTCCCGCCGGCAGCGTGCTCGAAACCATCGACGGCATCCCGGTCGCCGATCTCCCCGACCAGCTCCGCGAATGGTTCCCCTTCCACGTCACCGAAGGCCTCCACGAGTTCATCGGGCACTGGCTCACCGAGCGCTTCGCCGAGAACACGCCGGCACCGGCGCCCGGCACCACCGCCGAGCTCTCGTTCCACTCGGGCGCCCCCTCGGGCCCCATCGCCAAAGCCACGCTCACCTGGAAAGCCGCCAAAGGTGGCGGTCCGCCTCCCCCGTGTTGCGAGATGTTCGGCACGGCCGAAGCGAGGCGCGACTACCAATCGCGCACCCCCACGAAGTCCGGCGCCAACTACTGCGTGTATGACGCAACGGGGAGCACGCCCGCCTCCACCATCGCCATCGTCCGCTGGTGCTCCTTCGACTACGAGCGCCCGAGCGGCCTCGAGGACGACGAAGCGTCACTCTCCGCGCACCTCTCCAAAAGCCCACCCGCCCACGTCCTCTTCGACGTCCGCGAAAATGGCGGCGGCACGTTCGACCCGGCGTACTTCGCGGCCTTCACGACCGCGAGTTACCGCATCCCCACCAAGGCCCTCTACTTCGCGCCCGCCTTCCGCGAGGATCCGAGCGCCCTCGATCGCATCCAGTATTACCTAGAGCCGCTCGCCGATCCCGCCGGGAAGATGCGCGCGGACATGGCAGCCCACCCGACCGCGACGTTCTCCAGCGAGCGACCTTTCTTCTGTCGCACCGCGACCTGCTCCGAGGCAGAAGCGACTGAGGCCGGCGGCGCGACCGCCCCCACGTTCACGACCGCCATCCTCACTGGCCCGCTGTGCCTGAGCGCTTGCGACGACTTCGTCTCGATCATGCGCGACAACGGGCTCGCCACGCTCGTCGGCACTCCCTCCGCCGGCGCCGACTCGCCGTATCGCTACCCCGTCTCTCTGCCCCTCGCGAAGGGATCCGTCGACCTCGAGGTCACCGTCGGCGTGAGCTACCGCCCCACCCCCGGTCACGAGATCCTCGAAGGCCACTCGCCTGCCGTCGACAAGATCGTCCGTCAAGCCGCCAGCAATCGCGCCGACTACTTGGGCAGCGTTATCACCGCGCTCGGTTGGTGATGACGCCGCTGACCCTCGCGACTCTCACGACACCGCTTCGCTGGGTGGCCGCACGGCGAGAAGGCGTTTCGAAGCTCAAGACCGTGCGATCGCGCGTCGCGATCGGGGTCGCGTCGCTGAGAGCTTGCCGGCGGTAGCTGCATAGTGCGCAGAGATGCCGAGGCGGCTCCCGTGTCGCGGTCAACTCGTCAGTCGTGTCGTCCTCCGCAGCCGTGCGCGGGCGGGCGAGGGTCGTGGCGCGATGCGCACGGCATTGGCGAACGGCGCGATGTGCACGGCGTTTAGCGCGACGGGTTGGGACGTGTTCGAGGGATGCCGCCTCCAGCGGATTGTTGCTGCAATACGGTGTCACTTCGGACGAGCAACTCGAGCCCCGTGCTCTCGTCCAATCGCGGAGCTCCGAGGATTCCCGCTCCAACACGCCGGCACATCACGTGCAACTGCCCCTCTCGTCGCGAACGACGCGACTCACCACCAGCGACATCACCGGGAGAAGAGGAACATGAGCAACTTTGAGCAGTCGGCGTACGAGCTTTCGGTCGAGGAGCTCGAGTCTGTGCAGGGCGGAATCGGCGTGATCGAGCTCTCCTCCGCCGCGGGCCACCTCGGCCGCGCGTTCGGGGTCGGCTACGCGATCGGCGAAGGTATCAACTACGCGTTCGAGAGGTTCACCGGCAACTCGATCGGCGGCGCGATCTACGACATGGTGAACGGCGGCGGCGGCGGCGGCGGCGGCGGCGCTGCCTACCGCATGGTCTGCGCGTACTGAGCGGACCGATGCAGCGCCGGTCGCCGCCGCGCACGCTCGCCTCAGGGCTCCGACGCTTCGTCGGGTCAGCGTGCGTCGGTCGGGGCCGGCGGCGCGGGGGCCAGCGTTGCGGCCACGTCCTTCTTCAGCCACACGTGGTCCTCACCGAACGCGGCGGTCTCCACGTAGCGCTCGGCCACCCACGCGGCGGCCTCCGGGCACTGGTCGGCGAAGTCTTCCCACGCGCTCTCGTGCGAGATGAGCGGGGACTTGTCGAAGAAGATGAAGGCCGCCGGCTCGCGCGCCTTCAGCTTCGCCAGCATGTCGCGGACGTGCTCCTCGCGCATCGCCCGGATGCGGGCCGACTCGAAGCCGTTGGGCCTCAAACCATTCGGCATCCACGAGCCGCCGAGCGCCGCGTCGGCGTTCAAGTCGTAGGCGTAGATGTACGGCGTGGCGCTGAGGCGCTCGCTCATGAAGAGCACGTACGGATCCATGCCGTAGATCTGCACGCGATCGCTCGGCTTGGTGTGCGCGCGCACGTAGTCGGCGGTCTGGTGGAGCTCCCACGGGAAAAAATCGTGATCGCGGAAGTAGACGAGGTAGTCGTGGCTCGCGCGCTCCTCGGCGGTCTGCGCCTTGCCGAGGATCCAGACGTTCGTGATGTGCGGTGACGCCGTCAGTGAGCTCGCCACCTTGATCGAGAGGAGCGCGCCGGCTGCGAACGGCACGAAGCGGAGAAACCGCGCGACGCCGGCGCTCTCGCTCGGCTCGTCGGCGGCGCGCGCTTCAGCGGCCGCGCCGACGCCGCGATAGCGCTCCCACAGCCACACGACGAGCAGCAGCCACTCGAGGTGCACGCCCGCGGTCACCGGATGAAAGTGATACGGAAAGCCCTTGTGCTGCGCGATGACGCCGGCGAGGCCGGCGAGCGGGACGAGCGCGACCGCGAGGGCGCGCCGCGGCATCTGGCGATCCCAGATGAGACCCAAGAGGACCAAGCTCGAGCCGAGCGCCATCGCGGCCGTGGGGCCGCCCCATTGGAGCGCGAGGATCTCCTCCGCCGAGCGCGGCAACATGAACCGGTACATCGCCGGCACGTCGACGAGGTAGATTCGCAAGAACGCGCGCACGTCGCCGTACGCCAAGAGGAAGCCGATCTGGCTCGCCGCGCCGAGCGCGCCGCCGATCGCGAAGATCAGAAACGCGCGTCCGCGCCCGATGCGCAGGTCTCGGTCGAAGAGGATCGCGGCGATCTGCGCGAACGTGAAGAGCGCGTAGGTGGGCTTCCCGAACCACGGGATCACGCTGAGCGCTCCGGTGAGCATGAGGAGTGGGCTCGCGCGGAGGAGCCCAGCGATGCCCGCACCCTCCTGGCGCGCCTCGTCGCGCGCGAGCGCGCGCTGCGCCACGAGCTGGAGCGCGACGCTGGCGAGCATGAACCAGTTGAAGAACGTCTCGCGTTGCGCGAGGTCCCAATACAAGTAGAGGAGGAGCTGGCCTTGGAGCACGACCCAGCTCGCGACGGCCCAGCCCGCGCGCTCGAGCCACGACACGCGGCCGCGATTCGCGATCCCGGGCAGGCACGCGCCCACGAAGCCGAAGACGAGCGCCGTCACGGCGAAGTCGAGGACGCGGAAGCGATGCTCGTCGGCGCCGCCGAGCTGCAAGAAGAGGAGGTGAACGAGCGGCGTCAGCGGGCCGTTCACGTCGCGCACGTCGCGATAAGCCACCTCCCCTTTGAGGAGGGCCCACGCGATGTATTGAAAGATGCCTTGGTCTCGCCCGAGGGTGGTGAGTGACGCACGCTCGGTGCCGTCGAGCACCCAGAAGAGCGGGGCCAACCCCACGATAAGAGGGAGGACTAGGGCACGCTTCAGCCGCACGCCGACCGAGCGCGCGAAGCTTTGGCCGGTGGACAGGCTTTCAGGTCCGAAGAGGCGGAGGAGCGCGCGGATCTGCACGGCGGTGGCACACTAATGGCTGTTCCGCTGGGAACCTAGACCGACGCCCTAAAAACGCGCAACAATCGCCTCATGTCCGAACCCGTACGGCGCCTCCCGGTACCGCAGCCTGCGAACCCCGCGGATCGCGCCAAGGCATTCGCCGAGACCATGTCGTTCGCGCGCGGCAAGCACGTGCTCATCGTGCTGCGCGGACATCCGGATCCGGACGGCATCGCGTCGGCGCTCGCCCAGGCGCACCTCGGGGCGCGTCTCGGGGTGGGGCAGACGACCATCGCCTATTGCCACGATCTCTCGCACCGCGAGAACCGCGCGCTCGTGAAGCTTCTCGGCCTCGATCTGCGCAAGATCAAGAGCATCAAGGAGCTCAACGCCCCCGTCGACTTCCTCGCCCTCGTCGACGCGCACGACGTCGATCCGGACTTGGCGGACGCCGAAGGGATCGAGGTCCTCACCGTCGTCGATCACCATCGCCCGCACGTGCCGCCGCGCGCGCGGTTCGTCGATCTCCGCCAGGACGTCGGCGCCACGGCCACGATCTTCGTCGAGTACCTTAACGAGCTCGCGCCGCTGAGCGCCGAGGTCGAGGACGATCGCCGCGTCGCGACGGCCCTCATGCACGGCCTCTCCACCGACACCGACGACTTCATGCTCGCGCGCGGCATCGACTTCCGCGCCTCGGCGCAGATCGCCGAGGTTTGCGATCGCGATCTCCTCACCGATTTGAGCCGGCGCCTCATCGCGCCGAGCGCGATGGACGTCATTTCGCGCGCCCTCTCGGCGCTCGTCGTTCGCCGCAACTTCGCGATGGCCGGCGTCGGCTTCGTGCCCGAAGGCGACCGCGACACGATCGCCCAGGCCGCCGACTTCCTCATCCGCCGCGAAGACATCGACACCGTCGTCGTGTACGGCGTCGTCGGCGATCGCTTCATCGAGGGCTCGCTCCGCACGCACTCGGCGAGCGTCGATCCGGCGGTGTGGCTCGAGCAGGCGTTCGGCTGCGACGATCGCGGTCGCGCCTACGGCGGGGGTCGCCGCGACAAGGGCGGCTTCCGCATTCCGATCGGTTTCCTCGGGCGCGCCACCGACCGTGCGCAGCTCTGGACCCTCATCGAGCACGCGATGCGCAACGCGCTCATGAAGCAGCTCGGCGACGAGCACGGCCCGTCGCCGCTCGCGCCGCTCATCGCCGCCGCGGCCGCGCAGTAACGCGCACGATCAGCGGTCGGGGTGCGTCGAAACGCGCGCGTCGATGAACGTGCCCGCTTCGGGTGACGTGGCTTGCGCCGTCGTCTCGACGGGGAGGCCGAGATCGGTCGTCGCCAAGAGGCCGACGTCACCGATGCCGAAGCTTTCCTCCGCCACGTCTTGAAACACGCGCCGCCGCGCCTCGGAGTCGAGCCACACGGTGAGCTCTCGGCACCGCATGCCGCCGAACATCGCGTGCCAGCGGAGCGTGGTCATCATCGCGGTCGCGCACATCTCGATGCCCACGCGGGCCGCGCCGGTCCCGAGCGCGGGCGTGGAGAGCGAGCGGCAACCTTGCTCGTCGGCCAAGAGGAGCGCGCGAGCGAAGGCTCGTCCGATGCACGAGACCTCGTTCCACGCGCCGACGGCGTGGAAGACGTGCTTCGTCGTGAGCTTGCCCGGGTCGGTGCGGACGCACGATCCCAGCGGGCGCTCACCGGCGCGCATGGCCTCCTCTTCGAGCCCGTCGCCGCCGCGTCGCCGTAGCGCCTCTCCGACGCCGCTCCGCATCGCCATCGTGAAGTTGGCGCTCGACACGATCGCGTCGGTGCTCGCCTCCGCGATGTCGCCCACCTTGAACGTGACGCGCGTCGTCCCGAGTTGCAGCGTGTGAGCGTCGACCTTGCTCGCCGGTAGCGTGGGCGGCGGGAGCGCGCGCCCCAGCGTGGAGAAGTGATGGAGCGGCGCCGCGAGATCCTCGGGACGCGCGCGGAGATCGCGCTGCAGCATCGCGCGGAGGATCTCTTGGAAGTACGCCTCGGCCGGGCTCGTGGGGGCGGGGAGGCGCGGCGCCACGTGCGGATCGAGGATCTCGGCGACGCTCGCGAACGGCGCGAAGCCGTAGCGGAGATCGCACGCCGTCGCCGCGAGGCCCCACACGTCGGTGAACCGCCCGAGCTCGTCGTTGCGGAGCTGCTCCGGTGCCATGAACTTGAGCGTGCCGGCGCTGTCGCGAACGCCGCACTCGCTGGTGGCCACCGCGATGCCGAAGTCGCCGAGGCGAATCCCGGAGTCGGCCGCGCCGAAGACGTTGGAGGGCTTGAGATCGCGGTGAATCACGCCGGCTTGGTGCGCGGCGCGAAGGCCGCTTCCGATTTCGCGCACGACCTCGATCACGAGCCACAGAGGAAGGCCGACACCGAGCGACGCGCGACGCCGCCGATCGAGCTCGGCGAAGTCGAGCCCGTCCACGTACTCCTGCACCAAGAAAGGCATGCCCGCGCGCACGTGTCCGGCGTCGATTGCGCGGACGATTCGCGCGTTGGACACGCGCGCCATGAGCCGCGCCTCGGAGAGCACGCGCGCCGCGGCGGCGTCACCTTGCGCTTCGAGGAGCGCCGGGCGAATCGTCTTGATGACGACGGGCACGGCGAGCCCTTGGTGCTTGGCCAGCCAGACCTCGGACATGCCCCCTTCGCCGAGCTGCCCCCAGACGTCGTACCCCGGGACGACGAGCGTCTTCATGCGCGAGGAGGTTAGCGGATCTCGGTCGCCGCCGTCTCCGAACGCCGCGTCAGTTTCCGGGCTTCTGGCAGCTCCAGTGGGACGGATCGTGATCCTGGAACGGGCCCATGCAGAAGAGGCCCTCGGGGCAGCGGTGTCCGCACTTGCCGCAGTGGTCCTCGTACTCGAGGATCCTGCAGTCGCCCGCGCAGAGCACCTTGGGTGCCTGGCATGTGCACTTGTGCCCCACGCAGGTGAGCATTCGGCTCTCGCAGTCGCCGTCCTTCGCGCATTGCTTCCCGAGGTTCCTTGCGATGATCGGGATCAGGTTGGTGGGCGCTGGCGTTGGCTTGGCGCTTCCTGAGCTGACCGCCGGTTTGGCCGAAGCGATGACGCTCACTGCGGTCGGGCTGGTCGAGACCCGCGGCGCCGCCGACGGCACGACCGGCGTCGTTGCGCTGGGCGTCGCGCTCGGCGTTGCGCTGGGCGTCGCAGCGGCGACGACGCTTGGCGCATCGCCTCGGGCTTTGAGGAAGAAGATCGCCGCCGCCGCGCCCCCGACGACCAGCGCCGCCACGACGGCGCCGATCAACGCGCCGACCCCGACGCCGCGCTTCGGCGCCTCGTGCGGCGCTTGCCACGTCGACGCCGTGCGCGAGGGAGCGTTGAGGGCACCGGGGGCCGACGCGCCGGCAGGCGTGTTCATCGCCACGAGGCCGGGCCCGGCGTTGGCGACAGGCACACTGACCGCGACCGCGGCGCCCGCCGGCGCGACGTGGGCGCGCCCGCCGAGCCACGCGTCGATCGCTTCGGCCATCGCGTACGCGGTGGGGTATCGATCCTCGCGGCGATACGCCATCCCTCGCTCGACGATGGCCACGAAGGCGGGGTCGAGATCGGGGCGCGTCGCTTGGAGCGGCGGTCGATCGTTCGCGAGGATGGCGCGGAGGAGCGCGGGGGCGGTGTCACCCTCGTAGGGCTTTCGCAGCGTGCACGCGACGTACATCGTGGCCGCCGCCGCATAGACGTCGCAGCGCGGATCGAGCGGCTCGCCTGCCGCCTGCTCGGGCGCCATGTACGCCAGCGTGCCGATGAGGCTCCCATTTCCGCTCGACGATGTGGTTGCGTCCGCGAGCTTGGCGACGCCGAAGTCGAGCACCTTGGCGATCTCACCGAGCGTGTTCGACGGGACCACGAACACGTTCGCCGGCTTGATGTCGCGGTGAATGATGCCGACCTGATGCGCGGCGCCGAGCGCGTCGAGCACCTGTCGCGCGATTCGGGCGATGCGCGCCGGCGCCATCGGGCCGCCCGATCGCAAGAGGTCGGACATCGACGCTCCCGCAAGGAGCTCCATCACGAGGAACGGCGGCTCGTTCGGCGGCGCCTGAAAATCGAGGATCTGTACGATGTGCGGGTTGCCGAGCCCTGCCGCCGCGCGCGCCTCGCGCTGGAAGCGCGCGAGCCCCTCTTGGTCGGGCGCCATCCCGATGACCTTCACGGCCACGGTGCGGCGGAGGTCCTCCTGCCACGCCTCGAAGACGGTGCCCATACCGCCTTCCCCGATCGCGCGTCGCAGGCGATAGCGCCCGCCGAGGAGCGTGCCGGGTTGAGGCATCATGCATCGGCCAAGGTAGCGGAGTCCGCGGCCGGGTAAAATCGACCGCGCTTCGCGTGCGTGGATGGCAACTCGCCTGGCCTGGGTGCTCGACCATGCGGGCGAACATGTTCACGCGCCTCGACGCGCAGGTCTCGCCGTCGATCACCGCGTGGCTCCACACGCGCCTCCCCGACGCGCGCTTCATCGAGTGACGGCGATGCCCGCGTCGCGCAGGGGCGCGAGCGGCGAGGCGCGCATGTTCGGCGGATCCCCACTACGATGGGCAGAGCCGTGCGTATCGCGTTCTTCGGACTACCGCTCGCCGCGCTCCTCCTCGCCGCCGACGGGCACGAGCTCGTCTACGCGGGGATCTGCCGAAAGAACGCGCTCGGCACGCGACGCCTCATCCGAACGCTCGGCGACCGCGTGGCGATCGTGCCCCGGCTCACCGACGCCGCGGTCGCGGCGCGCATCGAAGCGACGCGCCCCGATCTCTTGGTGAGCTGGTTCTGGACCAAGCGCATCCCCGATCGCTTGCTCCGCTTGCCGCCGCTCGGGACGGTGGGCGTGCATCCATCGCTCCTTCCGCGGCATCGAGGGCCTGATCCTTACTTCTGGACGATCTTCGAAGGTGACGCCGAGGCGGGCGTCACCGCACATCGCCTCGAGCGCGACTACGACACGGGCGCGATGCTCGGGAAGCGCGCGATCGCGGTGGATCCGAGCTGGAGCGCTTGGACGCTGGCCAAGAAGCTCGACCGTCCTTCGCTGCGCCTCTTGCGTGATGTCGTCGGCGCGTTCGCGGAGGGGCGGCCGCCCGAAGAGTCTCGCCAAGACGAGTCGCGCGCCACGTCTGCGCCGAGCCCGAGCGAGGATGCGCTTCGTCTGGACCCCGCGCAAAAGACGGCAGAGTCGCTCGCGCGCCTCGTCCGCGCCGCGTCCCCCTATCCGGGCGCCTACCTGCATCTGGAGGGTGAGGTGGTCGTGGTGACGCGCGCGTCGGTGGAGCCGAACGTGCCCCGGGCCCTAGTGCCGGGCGAGGCGGCGACGGTGAACGGGCGCGCCGTGGTCCGGGCCGCGGACACCGGGCTCGCGCTTTTGTCGGGCCGTCTCGTGGGGGACGACGAGGAGCGTGAGCTCTCGGAGGCCGAGATGGCCTCGCTCGTCGCACGTCTTTCCCGCGATGCCGCTCTCGCATAGGATCGACATTCCCAATCGGCGAGGAGGCCCTGTGTCCGACACGGCATCGACTGCACGTACCGCTCGAGAATCCCTGGCGCGTGGCTTGGCTGCGCTGCAGTCCGATCCCAACGTACCGCCCGCGCTGATGGAGCTGGCCGCGCCGATCGCGCAGTCGATGGGCGCGCTGCACCAGATCGAGAAGTCGAACGGCGCGCAGATCCAGCCGCACGCGTCGATGGCGCTCGAGAACGTGCGCATGGCGCTCTCCAAGCTGCAAGCGCACCCGCCCACTCACCCCGCGGTGAACGCCGCGATGGAGGCGGTGGCGTCGTCGCTCGGTCTCGTCCACGCGCTCTCCAAGCTGGCGGCGCCGCAGGGCACGCAGCCGATCGCCGCGCAGCCGGCGGCCGCCGCGCCCGCGCCTGCACCGGCGCAGGGCGGCTTCCCGCAGCAAGCGCCGCGGCCCAACGTGGCCCCGATGGCGCAGACCGTGGCCGCTCCGCAGGGTGGTTACGGCGCGGCCGCCGCGCCGGCCCCGCAGCCGTATGCAGCGCCGCAGCAGATGGCGCCGCAGCAGATGGCGCCCCAGCAGATGGCGCCCCAGCAGATGGCGCCGCAGCAACCGTACGCGCCGCCCCAGCAGCAGATGGCGCCGCAGCAGCCGTACGGAGCGCCGCCGCAGCAGATGGCGCCGCAGCAGCCGTACGCGCCGCCGCAGCAGATGGCGCCGCAGCAGATGGCCCCGCAAGCCGCCGCGCCGATGCCGGCCGGCATGGCGCGCGATCCTTTCGCCGCGCCCGGCGCCGCGGCTCCGGCACCCGCGCCCGGTGACAAGCTCCTCGTCACCGCCGATCTCGGCGCGCAGAGCCCGACCAACTTCTACAAGGGCCTCTCCGGCAACGACATCGTCGATCACGGCGGGCTCTTCGTCTCGACGTACATGATCCCCAAGATCGGTACGCCGATTCGCCTGCGCGTGGCGCTCCCGGGCGGCTACGAGTTCGAGGCCGACGCGGTCGTGCGCTGGGCGCGCGACGTGCGCGATGCGTCGAGCGACGCGCCCCCCGGATTCGGTGCACAGTTCACGCAAATTGCGCAGGAGGCGCGGCAGCTGATCTACCGCTACGTGCGCAACCGCGAGCCGATGTTCCACGACGATCTCTGATCGCGTCGGCGAGGCGCGCGTGCTCGAGCTCTTTCGCGCGTGGCACCCCGGACCGCGCCACCGCGCGCGCTGGACCGGCGACGCGCGCGGTGCGGTGCGCGTGCGCTGGCTCGGCACGGCGTGCTTCGTCATCGAGACGGAGGGGGCGACGGTCGTCGTCGATCCGTTCGTGTCGCGCCCCCGCGTTCGTGACGTGATCCTTCGGCCGCTCGTGCCGAACGTCGCGGAGATCCTGAGGCGCTTCCCGTCCAAGGTCGACGCCGTCGTCTGCGGGCACGCCCACTACGATCACTTGATGGACGGACCCGCGCTCGCGGCCGCCACCGGCGCGCGCTTCATTGGCTCGCCGACCGCGCTCCACGTCGCGCGCGCAGCGGGCGTGCCCGAGTCGCAGCTCACGGCGGCGCAGCGCACCGGGACCTCGGTCACGGTCGGCGACGTCTCGATCCGCCTCGTCCCGAGCCTCCACGGTCGCTTCGTCTTTCGTCGCTATTACCTCGCCACCGGCGAGCTCGACGCGCCGCCGCGCCTGCCGGCCCACGCGTCCGCCTACAAGATGGGGGGAGCGTTCGGCGTCGTCATCACGACGGCGAGCGGCGTCACGCTCTACCACAACGGCAGCGCCGATCTCATCGACGCCGAGCTCGACGGCGTCTCGGCCGACGTGCTCCTCGTCGGCCTCGCCGGTCGCCAAGGCACGCGCGACTACTTGGGGCGGCTCGTGCGCGCGCTCTCGCCATCGCTCATCGTGCCCACGCACCACGATGCCTTCTTCCGCCCGATCTCCGAAGGGCTGCGGCTCCTTCCCGGCATCGACCTCGACGACTTCGCCGCCGAGTGTCGTCGCCTCTCCCCGGACGCGGAGGTGCTCCTCCCTCTCTACGACGAAACGATCGTCGTCCCGCCCGGACGCGGCGCGGCTCGGGGCGCTGGGGTGCTCGATCGATGAGCGCGGATCCGGCGCGCGCCGCGGCCGAGCTCGAGGACGTGGTGCTCGAGCTCTTGCGCGCCCACCCCGACGGCACGAACGAGTTCGCGCTCTTCGCCGCGCTCGCGAGCCGCGGCTTCGATGAGTTCGCGCGCGACGTCTTCGCCGATCAAATGCGGATGTTCCGCAGTCACTTCGTCTTGTTCCACGTGCTCTACGCGATGCGCGAGCGCCTCGCGATCGCGCGCGAAGGGCACCTCGCGATCGAGTCGGTGCGCATCAAGCTCACGCCCTGGAGCGCGGTCGACGGCGCGTCGTCGGCGCTCGACGAGCACGACCCGTTGCGCGACTACTACCTCGATCTCGCGAACCTCGCGTCGATGACCGGCGACACGCTCGCCGAAATGCTCGGCGCGTTCTGGGCGCGCTTCCACGCCGACGAGCGCCGCGACGAGGCGCTCTCCGTCTTCGGCCTCTCCAAAGATGCCGATTGGGACGCCATCAAGGCGCGCCACCGTGCCCTCGTCTTCGAGCACCACCCGGATCGCGGCGGTGACGCCGCGAAGCTCGTCGCGGTGAACGCCGCCATGCGGCTCCTCGAGCGCGCGCGTCGATGAGCCGCTCGCGTCCGCCTCCCTCGCAGCCCGTCGGGCCGTCGCGCACCAACGTGGTCGCGCCGATGACGCCCTTTTTCGGGCGTGAGGCCGATCTCGGTGCGATCGACGACGCGATCCGCGACGGCGCACGCATCGTGACCGTGCTCGGCCCGGCCGGCATGGGCAAGACGCGCGTTCTCTACCGCTACGCCGAGAGCCGCGCCGGCGCGTTCCTCGCGGCGGGTGGCGTGTGGTTCGTCGATCTCACCGCGGCCCGCGACGTCGTCGATCTCTTTCGCGCCATCACGGCGGCGCTCTCGGTTCGTCTACGCGTCGACGGTCCGTCGGCCGTGACCGAGCTCGCGCGCGTCTTGGGCGAGCGTGGTCCGACGCTCGTTCTGTGCGACAACTTCGAGGGCCTGAGTCCGGCCGCAGCCGAGGCCCTCGGCGCGCTCTCGGCCGCGTCGCCGTCGACGGTGATGCTCGTGAGCTCGCGGCGCCGCCTCGGACTCGCCGGCGAGCGGGTGCACGAGCTCGCCCCGCTCGCGATCCCCGAGCAGGGAGCGCTCTTGCGCGAGACCGAGACCGCCGAGGCCGTTCGTCTCTTCGTGGAGCGCGCGCGCGCGGCGGGGCACGTC
This sequence comes from Polyangiaceae bacterium, assembly GCA_044224815.1. GTDB lineage: Bacteria > Myxococcota_A > Polyangia > Polyangiales > Polyangiaceae > JADJCA01. The sequence goes on along the minus strand of JBGAJR010000060.1, from coordinate 13,677 downwards.
GTCGGCGAGCCCGAGCTCTCCGTCGTGGCCAGCCTCGTTCGCGAGCTCGAGGGCTTGCCGCTGGCGATCGAGCTCGCGGCTGCGCGCATGCGCGTCGCATCGCCACGCGAGATCTTGGCGCGCCTCGCGCGCGGGCACGACGTCTTGGGCGGTGACGCCGGCGCGCGCGGAGCGGGCGTTCGCTCGCTCAAGGCGGCCAACGCGCGGTCGTGGGATCTCCTCGCGGACTGGGAGGCGAGCGCGCTCGCCCAGCTCGCGTGCTTCGCCTCCGAGGTGCCGCTCGCGATCGCCGAGGCGGTCGTCGATCTCTCGGCCTTTCCCGACGCGCCGCCGGTGCTCGACGTGCTCGCGTCGCTGCGCGATCAGTCGCTCCTCGCACGGCGCGTGGAGGATGGCGAGACCCGGGTTCGCATGTACGCGAGCTTGCGTGAGCTCGCGCGCGAGCGCTTGCCCGAGTCCGAAGCCGTGGCGGTCCGCGTCCGCCATCGCCACGTGGTGGTGGCGCACGCGTTCGACGTGGCGGAGCGGCACTACCGGACGGGTGAGCACGCGCTCTTTCGCGCGCTCGAGCGTTTGCGCGAAGACCTTCGCGCCATCGCGCGCGATCTCCTCGGCCTCGGGACGCGCACGGCCGCGGACGAGGCCGATCTCGCGCGCGTGGCGTTCGCGCTCGAGCCGTCCGTCGCCGCGGGCGGCAACTTCGCCGAGCTCCTCGAGCTCCTGGCGCGCGGCGCCGCCGGTGCAATCGTGGTCGGTGACACGGCGCTGGCGGCGCGCCTCACCATCGCGCGCGGCGCCGCGCTCGGCGTCCGCGGCGAAAACGAAAGGTCCATCGCCGATCTCGAGCGCGGCCGCGAGCTCGCGCGCGCCGCCGAGGATCGTCCCGCGCAGGCCGAGGCGCTGATCATGCTGAGCGTGCGCCTTCGGCAAGAGAGTCGACTGGACGACGCCATCGCCGCCGCGACCGAGGCCGGCGCCTTGGTCGACGCCGACGCGTGGCCGCGCCTCTACGGAGAGAGCGCGGTGGTGAAGGGCATGCTGCTCGGTGAGGTCGGTCGCGCCGACGAGGCGCGTCGCGAGAACCTCCGCGCGCGCGCCATCTTCGTCGCCGCGGGGAATCGCTGGTCGGAGGCGCTGGCGCTCGTGAACCTCGCCGCGCTCGCACAAGCCGCCGGCGACTTCGAAGGCGCCGCGCACGATCTCGACCAAGGCCTCGCCATCTTCCGCGCCTTCGGCGACCTTCGCTACGAGTCGCGCTACCTCGGCTACCGAGCGACCGTCGCGCACGAATCCGGCGCGCACGATGAAGCTTTGGCGCTCTACCAGCGCGCGCTCACTCGCGGCGTCGTCTTGCCGCACAGCGACGCGCTCTGGCACGCCGGCATCGGCGTCCTCCACGCCGGGGCGGGCGATCTCGCGGCAGCCACGGACGCCTTCGCCGCGGCGGACGCGTCGCTCTCGCGAGTGGACGCGCCGCTCTTCGCGGCAGCGATCGAGGTGCATCGCGGTCACCTCGACGTTCTCGCCGCGCGGAGCGCGCGCGCTGCGGAATCGCGTGCAGAATGCATGGAAAAGGCTCGCACGCGGCTCACCCGGCGCCGCCACGACGAGCGCTCGGCCGACGTGCGGTTCGCGGCGCGCCTCCTCGCGCGCGCGATCGAGGCGCTCGACGCGCGCCCTCGCGATCCATCCGTGCCGCCGCGCAAGGACCAGCGCGAGATCCTCTGGGTCGGCGCGTCCGGCCGCGCGTTCCGGGTCGGTGACTCACCCACCGTCGACCTCTCGCGACGAGGCTCCTTGCGTCGCATCCTCGAGTGGCTCGCCAGCGAGCGCCTCGCGCGCCCGGGCGTCGCGAGCGATTGGCCCGCGCTCCTCGCGCGTGGCTGGCCGGACGAGCGCGTCCTCGTCGAGGCCGGGGCGACGCGCGTCCGCGTGGCCGTCGCCACCTTGCGGAAGCTCGGTCTCGCGCGGGTCCTCGTGACGCGTGACGACGGCTATCTCCTCAGTGAATCCGTGGACATTCGCTCGCTCGCCGAGGCCGGTCCGAGCGGCGTTTAATGATCATTAATGGGCGCCGCTCGGGGCCGTATGAAAGAGTCCGGCGCATGAAGTCGCTGGCGTTTTCTTCGGGGGTTTTGCTCGTTCTCTTGGCTTCGGGTTGCTCGTCGTCGGCCACTCCGGCCTCGACCGGCACGGCGCCGTCGGGGCAGAGCGGCGAAGACGCGGGCACGAGCACGAGCGAGGTGCCGGCGAGCACCGACGCCGGCCAAGATCCCCACGCCGCCAAGCCGGGCACGTGCCGCCCGATTTCGACGCCGAGCCAGTGCAAGAACGACGGCGCCTGGGTGCGTGGCGTCGTGCACTTCGACGGGAGCCGCTTCAAGGACGGGAGCGTCAAGCCCGTATTGCGCGTGACCTTGCGTCACCAGTTCACGCTCGTGAAGGGGGAGGAGAACGTCGGTGGTCGCTTGCACGCGTACAAGACGTTCCCGATCACCAATCCGGCCGCCGGTCGCTACGAGTTCTCCCTCGACATGTGCCAGTTCGGCACCGCCATGTGGAGCGAAGAGAACGGCGCTTTCAACCTGATCGCGCACCTGGACGAGAACGACAACAACGATCTCGACACGGCCAAGACCAACGACCAGGCGGTCAAGGTCGCGACGCCCGACACGGACGAGCTCGTGAAGATGGTGACCGTGGACGTGTCGTGCAACGCGGCGTCGCCGTGCTTGGACATGACCCTCGACTGCACGGGCGCCGAGTGCCTCAAGATCGAGCCCATGGCCTCGTGCAAGAAGAAGACGCCGGGCTGCAAGAGCGACGACTCGTTCTGCAACTGAGCCCCGGCCGCGGCTTCGCGGCATCCTGGCCGCCGGACGGCCGGTTTGTCGGTTCATTGCGGGCGCGCGCGCGATAAGCTGCCGACCCTCGCTTGCGTCGTCTCCTTCGGCTCTTCTCGGCCGCCGTGGCCGCATTTACCGCGCTCGTCCTCTGCGCGCGGACGGCGCACGCGGTCGGCGATCCACGACTCTCGTGGAAGACCGTCGAGACCGGTCACTTTCGCATCAACTACTACTCGACCGAAGACGAGGTCGCGCAGCGGGTGGCCGAGCTCGCGGAGAGCATCCACGCGCGCCTCTCGCCGACGCTCAACTGGAAGCCCGCCGAGAAGGTGGAAATCACGCTCGTCGATCAGACCGACAGCGCGAACGGCCTCACCAGCATCATCCCGTACAACGAGATCGTCCTCTACCTGACGGCGCCCGACGATCTCTCGCCGCTCGGTGACGTCGACGATTGGTACGAGACGCTCCTCACGCACGAGTACACGCACACCCTCCACATCGATCAGATTCGCGGGCTCCCGGCGCTCTACAACAAGCTGGTCGGCAAGGCGGTCTCGCCCAACCAGGTGCAACCGCGCTGGTTCACCGAGGGACTCGCCGTCTACATGGAGTCGTCGCGCACGGCGGGCGGTCGTCTCCGCTCGTCGATGTGGAACATGTTCATGCGCGCCGACGTCCTCGAAGACAACTTCGCGCCGCTCGACGTGTTCTCCAACACGCCCCGCCGCTGGCCGCAGGGGAACATCTGGTACCTGTACGGCTCGTTCTTCCTTCGCTACGTCGCCGAGACGTACGGAGAGCAAGCGATCCGCACCATCATCGACGACTACGGTCGGCAGATCGTTCCGTTCGCCGTGAATCGCTCGATGCGCCGCGCCACCGGTCGCACGTACGAGGAGATCTACCCGGCGTGGCGCGCCGCGCTGCGCCGCGAGTACGAGGCCCAGGTCGACGTCATTCGGAAAAAGGGCATCCGCGAGGGCACACGGCTCACGTTCCGCGGCGGCACCGCGGAGCACCCAGTGTGGGTACCCAAAAACGGCTTCGCCGACTACGCGGGTGACCTCGTCTACTTCCGTGACGACGCGCACTCGACGGGCGGGCTCTACGGCGTGCATGTCGCGCGCGACGAAAAGGGCGCGGCGCAGCCGACCGACTCCGATCCCGAGCTCGTGGTTCGAACGAACGACGTCGCGACGGCGTCGTTCGCACCCGACGGAAGCCTCGTCTTCGAGTCGGTCGACGTCTTCCGCCACATCTTCAACTTCACCGACCTGCATCGGCTCGCGCCGGGCGTCACCAGCCCGAGCGGGCTCGAGGGCGTGCGCGAGCGGCTCACGACGGGCTTCCGCGCGCGCGCGCCCGACGTGTCTCCGGACGGTCGCCGGATCGTGTTCGCCACCGGTACGCGCGGCACGAGCACGATGCAGATCGCCGATCTCGGTCCGGCCGGGATCAAGAACGTGCGGCCGCTCGTACCGAGCGCGCGCTTCGAGCAGGTGTTTCACGCTGCGTGGTCGCCCGACAATCGCCACGTCGCGTACAGCGTCTGGAAGAAAGGCGGCTACCGCGACATTCGCTACGTCGACACGCGCGACGGCTCGTTCGTCGATCTCACGCTCGATCGCGCGATCGACGGCGGCCCGAGCTTCACGCCCGACGGCAAGTGGCTCTTGTTCCACTCCGATCGAACCAAGGTGATGAACGTCTACGCTTGGGAGGTCGCCACCGGGCGCCTCAAGCAGATCACCAACGTGGTGAACGGCGCGTATCAGCCGGCGGTCTCGCCGGACGGCAAGACGCTCGCGTACGTGGGCTACACCCACGCTGGGTTCGATCTCTTCGCGATGCCTTTCGATCCGGACGGCGCGCCCGACGCCGAGCCGTTCGTCGACGACCGCCCCGCGCCCCCGCCCGAGCCCGCCCCGCTCACCCTGACGCCGCAAGAGTACTCGCCGTGGAACACGCTGCGACCGCGGCACTACTCGTTCCAGCTGACGCCCGGCAACTTCGGGCAGCGCGCCATCGTGGGCACCTCGGGCGCCGATACGAGCGGCCGCCACTCGTTCTTGGTGCAGATGTTCACCGAGATCGAGCGACCCTTCGTGCAGTTCGATGCAAGCTACACGTACGGGCGGCTGCCGTTCGACATGTCGCTGCACGCCTTCCGGAACATCACGCCGCGCGGCGGGTTCGGCGTGGGCTCGCAGGACAAGCAGGTGTGGCTCCAAGAGTCGGTCGGGCTCGAGAGCAGCGTCACGATCCCGCTGCCGGCCGCGTTCGACGGCCAGACGATCGGCTTCTCCTACTCCGCGTCGCGGATCGCCGGTGAGCTCCCGGTCCCGGTGAGCAAGTACGATCCGTACGAGCCGGTCACCGTGCCGGTTCGCGGGACGCTCGGCGCGGCGAGCCTCGGTTGGTCGTACTCGAGCTCGCAGCGCTACCTGTGGAGCGTCACCCCGGAGAAAGGCTTCGCGACCGCCGTCAACTTGAGCTTCACCGATCCGTGGCTCGGGAGCAGCTTCGCCGGCTTCGCCGCCTCCACCGAGCTGGGGGTCTACGTCCCGATGCCTTGGCTCGCGCATCACACGCTCACGTTCCACGGCACGCTGGGGACGAGCGCGGGCAATTTCCCGGGCCGCGGCCCGTACTACGTCGGCGGCTTCGTGGACCTCCCGGTCATCGACACCGTGCGCAACATCCTCATCCAAGGCGGCGTCGTGCTCCGCGGCTATCAGCCGGTGGCCCTCGTCGGCCGCAACGAGGCGATGTTCAACGGCGAGTATCACTTCCCGATCTACAACGTCGACCGTGGCCTATCGACGCTGCCCGTCTTCTTCCAGCGCGTGAACGGCGCGCTCTTCGTCGACTACGGGAGCGCGTTCAACGAGCTCGAGACCGCGAAGTTCAAGACCGGTGTGGGCGGCGAGCTTTGGTTCGACACGAGCCTCGCGTACGTCGTGGGCTTCACGTTCCGCCTCGGCTACGCGCGTGGCCTCGCCACCGGCGGGGACGATCGCATCTACTTCGTGGCCGCGGTCCCGTATTGATCCGCGCGCGTCACGCGTCGCGCTCGACGGGGAGGCCGGCGGCCAACCACCCGGGCCGGACGACGCGTCCGAAGTGATCGCGCAGGCCGTCGAAGCCGCTCTCCAGCACCACGACGTCGGCGAAGCCGGCGGCGACGAGAGCGGCCGCCGCGGGGCGACTGCGTCCGTCGGCGCGGCAATAGACGACGAGTCCCGCCTCGGGGGCGAAGCGCGCGCGGACCTCGTCGATGAAATATGTATTTTGCACAAGGCCGGACGGCGCGGCGCGCTTCCACGGAACGTTCACCGCGCTCCGCGCGCGCGCCTCGGCGAACTCGGGCTCGCTCCGCACGTCGAGCAGGGCGAAGCCGCGCTCGCCGACGAGGCGCGCGGCCTCCTCGGGCGAGACGAGCGCCGGCCTCTCGCTCACCGGCACTCTCCGGGCTCGGTGAGCGCGCGCTGCGCCAGCTCGCGCACGGTGCTCCGCACGCTCGGATCCAAGAGCGGCGCGATGCGGCGCTCGAGGTCTTTGGGGTGAACGGCGGCGAGCGCGCGCAACGACGCGGTGCCGAGTGCGAGCTCGCTGCGCTCCGGGAACGGCGTGGAGAGCCTCCGCGCGGCCTTGGTGAACGTGTCGAGTGATTCGCCGTCGCACATGCGGCCGAGCGTGGCCACCGCCGCGACGCGCACGTCGAGCGCTTCTTTCTCGTCCGCGAGGCGCTCGCGCACCGGGCTGGCGAACGCCGATGCGCGATGTTGTCCCAGCGCTTCGAGCGCGCTCTCGCGGACGCGCGGCGATGCATCGGCCAGGCCGTCGGCGAGCGAACGATCGATGTCCGGGGCCGGGGCCATGCCGCCGAGGGCGGAGGCTGCCGCGAGCCGCACGAAGGTCCACGGGTCGTGGGCGAGCAGGGTGCCGACGCGAACCGCGGCCGCTGTCGTGCGCTGCTCGCCGGTCGCGCGGAGCGAGGCCTCGCGGACGCGCGGCTCCGAGTCTTCGAGGCCGTGGAGGAGCGCGCCGTGCGCCGCGGGGACCGGACCCGCCAGCGCAGCGGCGCGGGCGCGCACGCCCCAGTCGCGATCACCGCCGAGCATCGCGACGAAGCGCGTGGTCGCGGCCGCGTCTCCCGCTTGCGCGAGCTCGGCGAGCGGCTCGAGCGCGAGGTAGCGCGCCGCGAAGGACGGATCTTTCTCGAGCCACTCGTTCACGATGAGCGAAGCGCGCTCGCGGATCTCGACGAGGCGACCGTGCAACGCGCGAATCAGCTCCGGGCGTGCTTCGCGCGGCGCCTCGGCCACCACGTCACCGAGCGCGTCGCCGGTCGCGTGCTTGGCGGCACGTCCGAACGCCGTGCGGAGGAGCGAGCGCACCGGCGCCTCGAGCTTGGGCGTGGCCAACGCGGCGGCGATCGGGCGGAGTGCGCGCGAGGGCGCGACCAGCGAGAGAACACCGGCCGCGCGCGCTTTGCCCATGGGGCCTTCGCTCGTGAGAGCGGTGAGGAGGCGCGGCGCTGCCGCCGGCCCACATCCGAGGAGCATCTTCTCCGCGCGCGCCGAGACGTCCTTGTCTTCGTCGGCGAGCGCGCGAACGAAGACCTCACTCGACACGTCGCAGCCGCCGGCAGCGGACGCCACCTCGAGCGCGAGCATCCGCCCGCGACCATCCAAGGTCGGAAGGACCGTCGCGATCGCCGCTGCCGCTTTCGGGCCGCCGCGCTTCAAGACCTCGGCCGCGACCTCGGCGGACTCACCGCCGCCGGAGAGCTTTCGCGCCGCGGCTTCGTGGGTCGCGCCTTCGGTGTCGAGATCGCTGTAAGCGACGACCTCTGCGATCGACACCTCGGGCTTCGAGCCCGCTGGCGCGTACGCTTGATCGAGCGTCACCGCGAGGCACGACGTGCGGAGCGGGGCGGGGAATACCACGTCGAACGACGCGCGCGTCTTGGCGGCGTCTTCGGGGAGCTCGACGGCGAGCACCGTCTCGTTCGTGACGAGGTAGATCGACTTGGGCGCCGCGCCCGGGCCTTTGGGCGGGAGCGGGACGAGGGTGAGCCTCCGGATCGGGACGCGGCTCGGCGCGCGCAAGACGACGAAGTCGCCGGTGCCGGCGCCCGATCGCGCCTCGTGCCAGACGGTCGCCGGGTCGCCGTCCACCAGCGGCCCTGCCGGCGCGCGCTCGTCGCTCGAGCCGACGGCGCTGAGGAGTCTTCCGAGCGCCGGCTCTGGCGGACCGGCATGCGGCCGCGCCACGACCGGGGCCGCGGCGCGGAGGCGCTCGAGGCCGATCTGTTGCACGCTCGCGGGACGGAGCGTCATCGTCTTGGGATCGAGGGCGCGCGGCGCGAGCAGCGTTCGCGGCTCACCGCAGAGCGTCACCGCTTCGTCGAGCGCGCCGATCACGATCGAGCGCGCCGCTTCGCCGGGGCGCTCGTAGATCGCGACGGCCTCGCCGCGCTGCTCGCCACCTTCACCGCTCGCGAAGCCCGTTCGCCCCGCGAACACCGCGGTGCTCTTTCCGGCTTCGGTCGGCGCGACGATCGCTTCCCACGTCGCGCGCTTGTCCTTCGTCGTCACGATCACGTGCGCGACACCGCGTCCGTCGCCCACCGGCACCGCCGTCACCGTCGCCGTCGCCTCACCCGCGGGGAGCTCGATCGGCGTTCGCTCGCTTCCGTGGGTCACCACCCGACCCGCGACGTCGACGCGCACCGAGATCGCGCCGAGCCCGCCGCCGGGCGGAAGATCGAGCGTCTGCGCTTGTCCGACGCCCACCACGGTCAGCGTCGTCGCGAGGGACGCGGAGAAGAGCGCGCGTGTGGCGTGTTGGCCGAATTTGCGAAGGCCCATTTCGCCCGCGAGGGTAGCAAAGCACGGCCTCGCGGGCCTCAGCGGATCAGTGCGGGAGGGCCGAGACGTCGACGTTCGCTCCGTTGACGTTCACGTGACCTGCGGCGCCCTGCGCGGCGAACGTGCCGTCGGGGTTCACGACGACGCGGCGACCGTCGGGCGTCTTCATCTCGACCTTGTCGCCCTGGAGCGCGATCTGACGACCGTCCTCGGTGCGAACGACGCGCGGGTTGTTCGGACCGCCGAGCTTCACGCCCGCGCCGCCGGCCGAGACCGTCGCGGTGTCGCCACTCCGCTGCACCGTGGTGCCGTTGGCCGCCAGGCTCGTGCCTTGCGCCGTCGTGTTCACCTTCACGGCGCCGCCCTGCGTCTGGACGTTGACCTGCGGCTGCGCGGCGCTGCCGCCCTGCACCTTGACCTGCGCCCCGCCGCCCTGCGCGGTGACCTGGGCCGCCTGTCCTTCCGGAGCGGGGGGCTCGGCCTTCGCGTCGTCCTTCTTGGAGCAGCCGGTCACGAGCGCGAGCGTGGTCACAACGAGAGCCATCGAGATCGAGATCTTCATGACGTTCACCTCTGCGGGGAGGTAGTGCAGCGCGCGTACCAACGGCGCGAACGACGGATCATCGAGAAAATGGCACCTTCCGGTGCGTCACGCCCGACGCGGTGCACGCGATGTGCAGAGGCGTGAAACCTTCGTGTCTGGTCACTTATTTGTCCTCTACGGGTGGCCCGTGCCAAACCCGCACACATGCGACCGTGGATGGTGGGGCTCGCGGCTTTGGCCGCTGCGGGGGGGCTCGTCGCGCTGCGGCACGTCCCGATGAAGACGGTCGAGGCGGCGGAGTCGCCGTCGTCTACGCTCGAAACGACGGCGGGTGCTCAAGGGATCGCCCCGGCGGCGCGGCTCCTCGCGGGCGGGAGCAAGCCCGGCGCTTCGGGCGGGGAGCCGGCGAAGATCGCACCCGTGCCCGTGCCGCCGCCGCTCGTGGGCCTCGATCTCGCCAAGCTCGGCATCGACGACGCGGGCGTCACCGCGCCGCTCGCCAATCGTCGCGTGGCGCGCCTCACGCTCGACCCCGAGCTGCAAGAGACCGCAACCAAGCTCCTCCGCGCCTACAAGCTCCCCGAGGCCTCGATCGTTCTCGCCGATCCGTTGACCGGCGAAGTGCTCGTTTACGCGAGCCACGTCGAAGAGGGGAAGCCGCGTGATCTGGCGAGCGAGGCGACCGCGCCAGCGGCGAGCGTCTTCAAGGTCATCACCGGGAGCGCGCTCGTCGAGCAAGCCGGGCAGGGGCCCGACACGCGGCAGTGCTATTCGGGTGGCGAGCACGACATTCGCGCGATCGATCTCGAGGAGAGCCCGCAGCGCGATCGTTGGTGCACCACGCTCTCGGGCGCGATGGGCCGGAGCATCAACACGGTGTTCGCGCGCATGGCGCAGAAGCATTTGAAGCCCGCGGGCCTCGAAGAGATGGCGCACGCATACGGCTTCGGCGAGCCGGTGCCGTTCGACATCCCCGTGGCGCCGAGCACCCTCAAGCTCCCCGCCGAGTCGCTCGGCTTCGCGCGCACCGCGGCCGGCTTCTGGAACTCCACGCTCTCGCCGGTCGAGGCCGTGTGGATCAGCACGATCGTCGCCCGCGGCGGCGACGCGCCGCGCCTGCGCCTGGTGCGCGAAGTGATCGAGGACGGTAAGCCGATCTGGACGGCGCCCGCCGGAGCCCAGCCCGGCATTCGCCGTGTGATCTCGCACGAGACCGCGCAGGCGGTGACCACGATGATGGAGCACACGGTCAGCGAAGGGACGTCGTACCGCGCGTTCCGCGATCGTCGCGGCGCCTCGTTCCTCCCCGACATCTCCGTCGCTGGCAAGACCGGCACGCTCACCGACGCCCAGACGCAGCGCTTCTACACCTGGTTCAGCGGGTTCGCGCCGAGCCGCCCGCACGAAGGCGGCCCGCGTCCGGTGGCGATCTCGGTCCTCGTGGTCAACAAGCCCACGTGGAAGATCAAAGCCAACGTCGTCGCGCGCGAGATGCTGCGAGCCTACTTCGCGCAGCAAAAAGTGGAGCGCGTGAGCAAGCCCAAGATCGAGCTGGTCGCGCGTCGCTGAGCGCGCGAATCTTCGCGCGTCAGGCCTCGGCGGCGTCTTCGTCGATGACGCCAGCGACGAAGCACCGACGGCAGCGCGCCTCGTAAGCAGCGGCTCCGCCGACGAAGAGCTGGCCCTCGCTCGCGACGAGGCGTTGCGACCGCGAGGCCTCTCCGCCACAGGCCGCGCAAACGGCGTGGAGCTTGGTGACGTACTCGGCGATCGCCATCAGCGCGGGCATCGGCCCGAACGGCACGCCGCGGTAGTCTTGATCGAGGCCGGCCACGATGACGCGCATGCCGCGGTTCGCGAGTCGCTCGACCACCTCGACGATGGGCGCGTCGAAGAACTGGACCTCGTCGATGCCGACGACGGCCGAGTCGTTGGTCACGCAGCGCTCGAGCTCTTCGGCGCTTCCGACGGGGAGGGCGTCGGCGTTGGCGCCCTCGTGGCTCACGACCTTCACGGCGTCGTAGCGGTTGTCGACGCGCGGCTTGAAGAGCTGGACGCGCTGGCGAGCGAGGCGGGCGCGCTTGACGCGACGGAGGAGCTCCTCGGTCTTGCCGCTGAACATCGAGCCGCAGACGACTTCGATGCACCCGACCCGCTGCTTGCCAAAGGCGAGGTGCTCACCGCTCTGGTTCATGCCTGCGCTAGCTCCGCTCCCCGACCAGGCACGCACCCGGACGGCGAGAGTGCCTTAGCCCAAACGCTTCGGGCCGGGAAGCGTCGCCGGTCGTCGGCGCGCCTCTCGGCCCGTGGGTGCGTCACGTGCGCGTGAGCGTCGTCAGCCGGTGTTCTCGGCGACCGCTTCTTCGCGGCTGCGGACTTCGAGGCGATAACGACTGTTGATCGTCTCGATGTAGAAGACCTCACGCCCAGCGAGGCGCAGGACGCGCTTCACCGGGGTCGTCACGTACTCGTGCATCCCGTCCGGGAACTCGATGACGACGACCGAGCCCTTGCGCGGCGCTCGAACGAGTCGCCCCGCAACAGCACGCGACCCTTTGCCTAGCTTGCGGAGCACCACGTCCACATGACGAAGGTAGCATCGTGGTCATCCCCGTCTACTGGCGTGGCGGTCCGCCTCTCGAATCAGGAGGACATCCGCGCCGATCGGGCGACGCCGGGGCCGAGACATTAACTGGGGGCACCTTCCCACAGCGCGCTCGGAATGGTCAGCCCAGCGACCCGTAGTGGAAAAGAAGCGTGACGCTTGTTGACTCCCCCGGCCCCTCGGGGGCAATGTCCGCCTCCGCTTTTTGGCAGCGTTGCTGTCCAAAGCTCAGACGCTCCCAGGCCACATTAGAGGCCGGGCTCCAAGGACCAGAGGAATCATGGGGAATCACGATCGTCGCAACTCGATGAAAATGAAGCGGCGCAAGAGCCAGGCCAAGAAGAAGGCGCGCTTGAAGCGGAAGATCACCGCCGGCAAGGCCGCGGCCGCGCCGAAGAAGACGACGAAGAAGGCCGCCAAGGCCTGACCCGCGTCGCGCTTAATAAGCGCGACCAGTCGCAACTCCGCTCTAGCGAGCGGAGCTTGCTCGATCCTTCGCCGCTGCGCGTCTCAGGATGGCCGGTTGAGTTCGAGGGGCTGCCGCCCCTCGAGCACCCGAGGCATGTCGGCTGGGACGCCGGGTGTCTTCTAGAGTCGGTTGAGTTCGAGGGGCTGCCGCCCCTCGAGCACCCGAGGCATGTCGGCTGGGACGCCGGGTCTCTTCCGGAGTCGCAACTCCGCTCTAGCGAGCGGAGCTTGCTCGGTCCTTCGTCGCTGGTGCTCCTCAGGACGGCCGGTTGAGTTCGAGGGGCTGCCGCCCCTCGAGCACCCAAGAGATGTCGGCTGGGACGTCGTCGGCAAGACCCGCACGAAACTTGGCTGATGGTCGCAGCGGCTCATAGGGTGCCCTCATGCTCGGCATCGCTGCGCGGCTTGGGTTCTCGGGTGCGGTCCTCTTGGTCTTGGCTGGCTGCCTCGGGCAGACGCCGGCCGCGAAGATGCAGGAGACCGCGCGTGACTTGAACATGAACGCGCGCTTCGGCCGCATGGAGCTCGTGGTCGAGAACGTCCACCCGACGTATCGCGAAGCGTTCGTGCAGCGTCATCGCACCTGGGGCTCGCAGGTTCGCGTCGCGGACGCCGAGCTCACGGGCGTTCGCTTCACCGACAAGGAAGCCGAGAGCACGGTCGCGGTCGCTTGGTACGAAGTCTCCCGGCAGGAGCTCCGCGGGACCACGCTCCGCCAAAAGTGGAAGAACCAGCGCAACGACTGGCTGCTCGAGTCCGAGGAGCGCGTCGACGGCGACGTGGGTCTCTTCGGCGAGCCGATCCCGCCCGCGCCCAAGGCCGCCAAGACGCACGAGACCGCGCAGTTCCCGACGATTCGCATCGGGCCCTGACACGGGGGCGCGTGATGCTCGCTCAGCGCGGCAGCGTGCGATCGAGGCCGGCGTCCGGAAACGTCAGCGTGCGGCCTGCGGCGCGCGCGTAGTCGGACGCCGCGCGCCGAACGACGTCGAGGTCGCGCGCTGCTCGCTGTCGTTCCGAAACGAGCTCGGCGGTGAAGCTCGTGAGGCCCCAGATACCGTTTTCTCGCCGACGAAATGGGTAACGCGTCCCGCGCGCGGTCACCACGCTCGCGCGCTCACCGGCGATCTCCACCGACGCGATCCCGGAGAGGTCGCGCCGGAGCCGCGCCGTGAAGCCCTTGCGCCGCGACATCAGCACGAACTCTTCGGGGCCGCCTTCGACCGCGGCCTCGTCGTGCATCGCCTTCACCAGCGCTTCGCCTTCGCCGGGCGGATAGTTCTCGGTGACGAGCTTGGTGGCCTCGCGCCGCATGTCGTGGATGGAGAACGACGC
>JBGAJR010000059.1:0-48415 GCA_044224815.1 Polyangiaceae bacterium | reverse complement strand
GGTGCGGTGGGCCGTCGTAGTGCGGTGCTGGCGGCACCTCGGGCTGCGCGACAAGGCGTGCGACCCGCGTCGACGTTGGCGCCAGCGAGCTCGTCGCATGTCGCATAGAGCGCGTCCGCGCCTTCCTCGAGCGCGTTGTGCTCGGCGAGGAGCCTTTCGGGCGCGTCAACCCGGCATGCGACGGAGACAGGACGAAGGGCCGGCGATGCGCCATGATCCTCGCGGAGCCGCTTCGCGATCTCGAGCGGCTCGCCGCCCTGCGCGGCGCGCCATCGGCAGGAGCACTTTCTCCATCGCGATGTGCCGGAGGAGGCCGCGACCAGACGCGTCGAACGCTTCTTCGTCGATGGCGTGAGGGTCGGCGTCGGCGCGCGCGAGGAGTGCGTCGAGCCGCACGTGATCGGCCGTCATCATGAGCTCCAATCGACCAGGCATGGGACGTCTCCTCTAGGCTTCGGCGGGCTGGAAGCCGCGCGGTACGTACGCGCACGACGGGTCGTACCCCGACGGATCGCCCGTCATGGCGAAGGCGCGCGCGCGCGAGCCCCCGCACACGACCTTGAACGGACACGCTCCGCACTTTCCGGTGAGCGCATCCGGATCGCGCAGCGTCTTCATGAGCGGGCTCTGCCGGTACAGCGTGGGGAGTGCGGTCTCGCGCACGTTGCCCACGCGAATGGGCAAAAATCCGCTCGGATACACATCGCCGCGGTGGGACACGAAGACCATGCCGACGCCGTCGTTGATGCCGCGCGGCCCTTTGACGTTCCCCTCGGCGTCCACGTCGCGGATGACGCCGATCGGTCCGACCTTCGCGTGCCGCTCCATGAGGACGCGCCGGTACATCGGCGCCGCCGTGGACTTGATGTCGAACGGTGCCTTCTCGGCCATCGTCGCCAGCGTGATAAGCGCCTCTTCGAGGCGCTCGGGTGAAATGAGCTGCTCTTCGTCGGCGCGGCCGGTGGGGACGAGCGCGAACACGCTCCAGAGGACGGCGCCGACGTCGCCGACGAGCTTCGCGAGCTCGTCCAGTCGCTCGACGTTGTGCGCGCCGATCGTCGTGTTGATCTGGCGCTCGATGCCGAGCGCCCGCGCCTCTTCGAGGATGCGGAGCGTGTGCGCGAAGCTCCCGGGCACGCGGCGGAAGGCATCGTGTGACGTGGCGTCGGGGCCGTCGATCGAGACCGCGAGTCGCGCGAGGCCCGCGTCTTTGAGCTCGCGGAGCCGCTCGCCGGTGAAGAGCCCGGTCCCGGACGGAGTCACCGCCATGATGAGACCGAGGCTCGCGCCGTAGCGAACGAGCTCGGCGAGATCGTCGCGCTTGGCGGGATCGCCGCCGGTGAAGACGACGAGCGGCGTCTTCATCTCCGCCACGGAGTCCAAGAGTCGCTTGCCCTCCGCGGTGTCGAGCTCGCGCGGATCGCGGCTCGGGACCGCGCTCGCGCGGCAGTGCACGCACGCCAGATCGCACGCCTGGGTGAGCTCCCAAATGACGAGGAGCGGATGATCGTCGAACGGCGTGGGGTGGCGGCGTACGTCCGAGACGGGGGAGTCAAGGTGCATGACGAACCTCGGTGCAGAGAGCGCCACCGGCGTGAGAGGTGCGTGCACCCCGCAAGCGCGCGACGACGATTGTGAGGACGAAAGTCAGAATGGCCAGGCCGTGCCCAAGCCCACCCGCGCGTCGCCAGGCGAATTCTCCCAGCGCGTCGCCGAGGACGCGCAGCGCGAGCGAGCCGTGAAGCAGCGTGAGCGGCGCATAGAACGACGCGTGGAAGGGGATGCGCACCCCTGCGACGGCGGGCAGCACGATCGGCGCGTGCGCGAACACCATCGAGAGGACGAAGCCGACGAAGACGGCGTGCAGCGCTGCGTCGTAGCTGCCGTGACCGGGGATGAGCCCGCGTGCGGCGACGAGCGCCCCTCCCGCGGCGAGCCAGGCGAAGCCCGCGTAGAGCGCGATCGCGGCGAAGCGCGGGAGGCCACCGAGGCGCGCCGTTCGCCGAGCGATGTCGAGCCGAGCCAGGAGGAGCGCGACGAGCGCGAGCGTGACTCCGAAGAGTCGGGTGAGAAGCGCGCCGGCGGCGCCCGTGAGCTGGGCGGCCCCTCCGGTCAGCGCCGCAGCGGTGAGGAGCGCCGCGAGCGCACGCGTCGCGGCGGGCGAGGGGCGCGTGAGCCGGGAGAGCTCGACGCGCTCGCCGGCGATGGTCACGGCGAGGAAGGCCATCCATGCCGGCGCGAGCGCGCTCGGCGAGGCGCCGCCCAGGAGCCCCACCGCGGCCGCGACGAGCGGCAGGGTGGCGAGGGCGAGGAGCTTGGTAAAGGCTGCATTCTGCACGTGAATCACGGCGCCGCTCACCGCCGCGAGGGCGAGGGCCGAGACGAGGTAGAGGGCCGCGCTCACAAGGAAGAGCTCCGGCGTCGCGAGCGAGAGGAGGGCGCCGGAAGCGCTGGCAGCGGGGGCGACGTACGCGAGCGGGCGTTGGAGCGCGACCGCACGCTCGGTTGCGATCAGGGTTCCGAAGACGCCGTGGACCATGAGCGCGCCGTGAACCACCGCCGCCGCGCCGACCGGGACCGCAAAGCCGAGGCGGCCGAGGCCGCCGAGAACCCCGAACACCATGGCGACGGCGCCGGCGACGAGGAGCAGCGGGGCGAGCGGAACGCGGCGCATGTCAGCCTTTTGCCGCATCGGTTGCGACGCCAAGCACCGCCTTCGCGGCGTCGCTCATGCAGTCTGGTGACCATGGCGGCTCGAACACGATTCTCACGGTGGCGGAGCGGACCCCGGGCAGCTGGCGGAGTCGCCACTCGGCCGTCTTCTGGATCGCGTGACCGAGCGGGCAAGCGGCGGAGGTCAGGGTCATCTCGACGTCGGCCTTGCCGCTGGCCGCGTCGAACGCCCAAGTCCGCACGAGGCCGAGCGCCACGATGTCGAGCCCGAGCTCCGGGTCGTGCACCTCGCGGAGGACGTCCAGCAGCTCGTCGCGAGTCGGTCCCCGTGCGTGGAGCTCGTTCTCCATGCACAGAAGCTAGTGCCGGCGGTCTGACTCGACGCTGATCTGGATCAGTCCATTGGGAGCTGCCGTTCCCGCCCGCGCGGACGGGACGCCGAGAGCTTCCGCCTCGTCGTTCGTGTCCGGGCTCAACCGGCGCTGGAATTGCGCGCGCAGACTAAGGCTTGGGGATGCGGATCGTGCTGATCATGAGCGAGCCGCTCGCGGCGTAGATCAGCGAAAACGGATGGATCGTGAACGGGCCGAGCACCACCGAGCCCCACCACATCTGAGCGCCCGTGCGGGCGTTGGCGAACGCGATGCCGAGGAGGAGGACGATCCCGAGGCTCGTCGGGATGGGCGTCCCCTCGTAATAGGCGACCTTTCCGGTCCCCTCCG
This sequence comes from Polyangiaceae bacterium, assembly GCA_044224815.1. Classification (GTDB taxonomy): domain Bacteria; phylum Myxococcota_A; class Polyangia; order Polyangiales; family Polyangiaceae; genus JADJCA01. The sequence continues at coordinate 45,020 of JBGAJR010000059.1, read as the reverse complement.
AGAGCTCCTCGGCCGTCACGTTGAATCGCGCGAGGCGGCTGATCCCGCACGCGACGAAGTAGATGAGGATGGCGGCGTCCCAGCCGCCGCGAAGCCCGAGCGTGAACCCGAGCGCCGCCGGCGCGACGCCGAACGAGACGACGTCGGCGAGCGAATCGAGATCGGCGCCCAGCGGTGATTGGCGATGGCGCCAGCGCGCGACCGTGCCGTCGAGAATGTCGCAAATGAGGGCGATCGGCAGAAGAACGAAGGCCGTCCAGAGGAAGCCGCGCTCGCCGGTGGCGAGGTGCGCCATGCAGGCGAGGATGGCGCCCGTCCCCGCGCTGGCGTTGCCGAGCGTGATGAAATCCGCGAGCACGAAGCTGCGGATCATCGAGAAGCTGCGCTTCTTCGGGGTGGAGGTCTGGGCGGTCACGTGCGGCGCAACCCCTATCGCTGACCGGCCGGGCGGGCAAGGGGGCGGAAGGGCAGGCGGAGAATCAAGGGAGGGGGAGAGAGAAACAGGCAACAGGCAACGGGCGACGTGCAACGGGCAACGGGCAGCGGGGAGCGGGGAGCGGGGAGGCGGAAGAATGGATCTGGGGGTGGTTTCCCCGTCGGAAACTGGTTTCCGGGGTTGGCGACGGGTGGATCACACTTTCCCACGGATGCGGACGTGGAACGCAGCGTGCTTTGGCGGCGGGCGCTCCCCCCGAAAGGATTCGCCATGCTTCGTCTCGCCCGTGCCTTCGTCGTCGTTCCGTTCCTCGCCTTGCTCGCGCCCGCCGCGTGCGCGCCAGCTGCCAGCTCCACCGACGAGAGCAGCGAAGCCGAGCTCCGCGCCCTGTCGGCGAGTGAGATCCTCGGCACGCTGACCTACGGGCAGACGAGCGATCCCGTCGACTACTCGAGCACGCCGCTCTATCGCGCGTTCAAGTTCCAAGGCACCGCCGGCGATCAGGTCGAGGCCTGGGTGCGCTCCACCGACGGTGGCGACGCGCGCGCTTGGCTCGTGACGAGCACGTTCAAGAACGTCGTGTCGAACGACAACGCGAGCGGCTCGACCCTCGACGCCAAGCTGTCGACGACCCTCAACGCGACCGGAACCTATTACATCGTCTTCCGCGACAAGAAGAACGAGGACGCGACCTTCACGGTCTCGCTCGCCAAGCTCGGCGCTCCGGCCTGCGATCCCGAGGAAGAGGACTGCGCTGGTGGCGGCGGCGGGGGTGGCGGCGGCGGCGGAAGCGCGAGCGACCCGTTCAGCAGCGCGAGCTGCACGGGCCCGGCGCTCACCAAGGCGCAGGCCCTCGCGATGATCGACGTCCCGCGCGGCGTCCTCGAAAAGAAAGTCGGTCGTTTCGCGCTCAAGCGCCGCTCACGCGTCTGCTATCCGGGCCAGCCGTGCTCCGCGTGGCGCGACGGCGGGAGTGAGATCACCGCGACGTTCGATCGTCTGAGCGCGACGTTCACGACCGCGGCGAGCGAGCAGAGCTACCACCTCAACACGCAAGGTGACGTCGTCGTCTCGTACGAGAACAACGCTCCGGTGGTTCGCGTGCGCGGCGACAACTTCCACGTATCGTGGGGAGCCTTGTTCACGCCGACGTACTTGGATCAATTGCTCACGACGGTTCCCATGGCTCCGGGCGCGGTGAGCGACGCGGCGATGAGCGTCGACTACGTGTGGTGGCCCTCTCTCGGTTGCCCGAACGGACACTGCGCCGGCAACGAGCGCGTTCCGGGCGGCGTGGCCGCGAGCTGGTCCGGCAAGGCCCTCAGCGTGCACGGCGTCATGACGTCGAGCTGCATCCGTCTTGCCCAGACGGGCACCGAGTCGCTCAAGGACACGAACAACAACGGCTACACGCTCGAGAACGAGCTCGTCATCCTCGGCGACTTCGCGGCCGCGAGCTGCAAGCCCAAGACGTGCGCCGAGGCGACCTTCACGTGCGGCTCGCTCGACGACGGATGCGGCGGCAAGCTCGACTGCGGGACGTGCAAGTCGAACGAGACCTGCGAGACGAGCTCCGGTCCGAATCACTGCCGTCAGGACACTCCGTACGAGTCGTGCGCGAAGTCGGGACGCGTCTACTGCCCCGGCTACGGCTGCTACGACGCGTGCAATTGACCCTCTCGAGCGCCTCGGTGATCTGGACCGCGCTCGATCCGAAGCGCTGCCGATCCTAGGGGTGTCCCAGAGGACACCCCTAGGCGGCCGCGCGCTCGGCCCTGAGCGTCGCCGCGAGCGACTGCGCCATGCTGCGCATCCGGTGCGGCTCCGGCATTCCCGACTCGCGCCAGAAGGGCAGCTCCGTCCTGGCCAGCTCGGCGAACGTGGCGTTTCGTGCGGCCTCCACGCGAGCGCGATCGTCCTCCGACAATCGAGGCTCGATCCAGCTCGCGAGCTGCCACGAGAGCTCGGCGTGGCGCACCTCGTCGGGCGCGATTGCCCTCATGGCGCGCCGCAGATCGCGATCGGGTGCATGCTCGGCTTGGTGAAGCGCGAGGAGGGCTCCCATCGTCTCGCGGGCACACCCCTCGACGGCATTTTCGAGCGCGATCTCCGCGAGCGAGCGCGTGGGCCACTCGTGCGAAGCCGCTCTCGGGGTGGGCTCGGCCCCGTGCTTCTTCGCGAGCTTCTTCATCAGGCGGGCGTGCACACGCTCGTCGTCGGCTGACTCGCGCGCCCGCTCGACGAGCGTCGGCGGTGCGCCGTGAGCTTCGAGCTCGAAGACCATCCGCTCGAAGGCAACTACGGCCGCTGCCTCGAGCTCCGCGTAGGAGGCGAAGAGCGAGGCCATGTCGTGTGCGGGCGGTGGCGCCACGAACCCCTCGGTCGCGCGTCCGCACGGATGCATCAGGGTGCACCGGATCTGCGTCGCGTCGACGCGAACGCACTGCGTGGTCGAGCCGAACTGGAACGCGCCCGTACACGCCGTGAAGCAGTCGACGGGGCAGGTCGCGGGATCGACTCGTCCCGCTGCGTCCGCGTCGAGACTGGCATCCTGGCCTGCGTCGTCCAGACCTAGCTGCCAGCCGTAACAGTATTGAGGTTGCATCTGGACGTTGGCCGATTCGGACGTGCTCTGACATTCGATCCTCACGTCCGGTCCCGCGTCGGCCCTCGCGTCTCCGCTCGCGTCGTTCGCCCCGCCGTCGCGATCGTCGTTGGAGCCGCCGTTGAGCATGCCGGGGCCGCCACTGCCACAGGCGCCTCCCGCGCTCGACGCGAGGATACCGAGCAACAAGGCGCGCAACGTCTTCCGGGGCCGCATGGATGCTGGGCTCGCAACCGACGTGCCAGGGCCGACCTTGCGCAAATCTTGAGTGAAAACGCGCAGCGTCCTGTGCCAAACTTGTGCCGCACCGTTCGCGGGAAGTCGCGCCACCAGGGCCCACCGGAGGGCGCACGATGCTGACCAAGGAAGCGCTCGCGCGCGAAGCGGCCACACGGATCGGGCGAACCGTGGGAGACAAATGGCACGTCGACGCGCTCCTCGGCGTCGGTGCCACCGCCGCCGTCTACGCAGCGACCCACAAGAATCGCAGCCGCGTCGCCATCAAGTGGATGCACGCGTCTCTCGCGGCGAGCCCGGCGCGCGTCGCGACCTTCCTTCGTGAGGGATACATCGCCAACGGCGTGAGCCACCCGGCGGTGGTGCGCGTCTTCGACGACGGCAGCGAAGACGGCGCGCCCTTCTTGGTCGCCGAGCTCCTCGAAGGCGAGACGCTGGCCGATCGTCGCGCGGGCGCGGCGGGCGGTGTTCTACCGCTCGGCGAGGTCGTGGCGGCGTGCGACACGCTCTTGGACGCGCTCGCCGTGGCGCACGCGAGCGGCGTCCTCCACCGAGACATCAAAGCGAGCAACCTCTTCCGGGAGTCGAGCGGCGCCGTGCGCGTGCTGGATTTCGGGCTCGCCTCGTTGGCGCTCCCCGACGAGGCAGACGACGATCTCTCGCTGTCGGGTGATGGTCTCGTCGGCACGCCCGGAATGATGGCTCCCGAGGTCTCGTCCGGTCGGCGCGACCTCATCGACGCGCGCAGCGATCTCTGGTCGGTCGGCGCGACCGCGTTCTACCTCCTCACCGGTCGCTTCGTACATGAGGCCAAGACGAGCCAAGAGCTCATCGCTCGCGTCGCGACCCAGCCGGTGAAGCCCATGCGCGAGCTCGCACCGGAGCTCCCGGCGCGGGTGGCCGCCTGGCTCGATCGCGCGCTTTCGTTCTCGCGGAACGAGCGCTTCGAGTCTGCAGAGGCTATGCGGCGCGCGCTTCGTGAAGCTACGTCGGTAAGCGACGGACAAGGGCCGGCGCGATCGGTGGCTCCCATCGTCGCTGCGGCCGACTCGCCTCGGTCCGGGCACGGCCGTTGGCTCGTCGCGCTCGCGGTCCTCGTCGCGGTCGCCGGCGCCTTCGTGTGGCTGTCGTCGCGGGACCGCCCACCGACCGCGACGTCCAGCTTGCCCAGCGCTTCAACGAGCGCTCCGCACGCCGAGGACGCGGCGACCGCGGCTGCTTCGTTGCCGGTCGCGCCAGTGACGGCGACGTCCGGCGCCGCTTCCGAACGGGCTCCGGCGCCGCCGATCCATGGCCCGGCGATCAAGCCAGTGCAGTCTGCACGTAATGCGGCGTCGGCCGCGACTGCGCCAGCTCCCAGCGCGCCCGACCCACTCGACCGCCGGCTATGACCGCTCGGGCTTCACGGCCCCACGACGTAGAGCGTCTGGCCGAACGGGACGTACACGCTGCCGTCCTTGTCGAGTGACGGGGGCTGGAGGTCCGCGCCGCTGAGATCGATGGGCACGGACCAACGCTCCTGGCCATCCGGACCGATCGACACCACGTGCGCATCCGGGGTGACGGCTTCCGCGAAAACCGCGTCCCCATCGGAGGTGCCCACGACTGAGCTGTGTCGCCCGCTCCGCGTGGTCACCGAGGTGCCGCCGCTCGCCGCGTCGTAGAAGAGGAGGTCGAAGCCGTCGCCGAACCAGGCGTTTCCGCTCGGCAAGAGGGCGGGGAGCACGTTGGTGGCGTGGCCGCCGGTTGCGGTCGCTTTGGTGAGGAGTGTAGCGCCGCCCGCGCCGAACACGGCCAATGTCGAGCGGGTGCGGGCGATGGCCTGGCTCTGGTCGTCGACGACGACCACGCTCGAGCCCTGGCTCGTCAACGGCCTCGACCAGTTTACCGAGCCTCCCGGGTTGAACGACCAAAGCATCGCGTCGCCGCCGACGTCCTGGACGACGAGCAAGGCACCGCTCGGCGTGGCCGTCACGCCGCGGAAGAAGTAGCCGCTCGAGCCGTCGATCGAGAACGTCCACGCGTCGTCCCCGCTCGGCGTCAGGGCTCGCACCGTCGCGCCGACGGTCATGACCACGGTCCCGTCGCCGAGCACGAGCGGCGCGCCCACCGTGCTCCCGAGCCCGCGCGACCACGCCACCTTGCCCGCGCGCGACATGGCCACGAGCGTGCTGCCGACGGCCGCGTACACGTTTCCGTTCGCCGCCAAGACCGGCATCCCGTCGGGGGAGACGTAGGCGAGCCCCGGCGTCACGTCGGTGCGCCAAGCCTCCGTCGTTCCGTCGATGGCCACCGCGTAGATGTGCAAGGAGGCGTCGGCGATCTCGGTCACGAGCGCGTAGGCGACGCCGGCGTCGTCGATTGCGGCGCCGCTCGCGAAGTACGTGAACGTCGCCCCGCCGCTCGTCGGCGCGAGCGTGAAACGTCGTCGCACCGCGGGGGAGACCATCGACGGGGCGAGCGAACGATTGGGCCGCGTCGGGCAATAGCCCGCCATGGGCCACGCGGCGTTCGTGTCGAGCCCGCTCGTGTCTCCGCACGATGGCGGAGTTGCGGGCGCCGCGTCAGCGGGCTTCTTTGCGTCGCCCGGGCGAGCATCGGAGGCGCCGTCGCGCACGCCCGCCTCGTCGGTGGGCGTGTCGGCGTCGTCGCTCGCGTCGGCGTTCTCGGGGCGGAGCGATCGATCGAAGCTCGCGCCGATCAAGCCTTCGCAGGCCACGAGCCCCGAGAGCGCGCCCAGCGTGATCATGCGCGCGCGAACGGTGGACCAGCTCACCGCTCGAGCATGGCGCACTCGATTGCGCGTCGCAACGGCGGAAATCTCGGTCGGAAATCGATTTCCGGAACGAGCCGGCGATGCCGCCGTCCCAGTGCTCTCAGAGCTCCTCGAGGTAACGGAAGATGGTGCGCGGCGTCACGAGCAACGCCTCGGCCGCCGCGGTGCGATTCCCGCCGAAGCGCTCCACGACCTCGCGCACGTACTCCTTCAAGTATTCGTCGCGCGCCAGCGCGAGCGGTCGCACGAAGGACGGATCGGCGACGGGCGCGAGGCCGAGATCGGCTTCGGTGAGCTGCGGGCCCGCGCCCATCGTGACGGCGCGACGCACCGCGGCCTCGAGCTCACGCACGTTGCCTTCCCATCGAGCGCGCCGCATCGCCACGAGCGCGCCGTCGGTGAAAGCGAGCTCGGGCCGATTCGCGCGCCGCCGCTCGCGGCGGAGAAAGTGCGCGGCGAGCTCGATGACGTCGCGGCCGCGATCGCGGAGTGGCGGCAGCGTCAGCGTGACGCCGGCGATGCGGAAGTAGAGATCTTGGCGGAAGCTCTTTTCGGCGATCGCTTTGTCGAGCGGGCGGTTCGTTGCGCACACGACGCGCACGTCGACCGGAACGCTGGCCTCGTCTCCGACGGGCGTGACCGTCTGCTCTTGGAGCACGCGGAGGAGCGCCACCTGCTGCGCGAGCGGCATCTCGCCGATCTCGTCCAAGAAGATCGTGCCGCCATCCGCCGCGCGGAAGAAGCCCGGTCGATCACGCAAGGCTTGGGTGAACGCGCCCTTTTTGTGGCCGAAGAGCTCGCTCGCGAGGAGCTCGGGCGCGATCGCGCCGCAGTGCACGGCCACGAACGGACCGCGCGCGCGCGCGCTCCAGCGATGGATTTCTTGCGCCACGATCTCTTTGCCGGTGCCGGTCTCGCCGAGGAGCAGCACCGGGACCGTGCTCGCCGCGACCTTCCGCACCTGCGCCACGAGCTCGCGCGTTGCGGTCGACCCGCCGAGGATGCGCGTAGTGATCGGGCGAGGCGCTTCGCCGAGCTCGCCGAGCTGCGTCTCGAGGCTCGCGCGCTCCCGCGCGCGTTGGATGAGCGCGGCGCCGAGCTCGGCGTACATCGTCGCGACCTCGAGGAGCCGCGGATCGGGCGATCCGCTCGCGTCGCCGGGCGGCGCCGCGCGGCGACTCAAGTAGATGGCTCCCACCAGGCTCTCGCCGGCGCGGATGGGCGCTGCGAAGACCGAGCGGCCGGCGCCGCCCATGACGCTCGCCGCCGCGTGGAGATCCGGATCGAGCCGAGTGTCGGCCACGAAGACGGGCGCGCCGCCGTCGCGCAGCTTCTTGACGAGCGTGCGGCTGTAGAGCGACTCGTCGGCGGTGAGATCGCCGCGCGAGGCCGACGCGAGGCTCAGCGGCTCGCCCTCGGCGTCGAACGCGATGAGGGTCCCCGAGGTCGTGCCGGTGAGCGCGAGCGCGTCGTCGAGCAGCGCGGCAGCGATTCCGCTCCCGGAGGTCGTCGCGTGCTCCCCTGCGCTCTCACGCGCCTCGTCGGCCGTGAGCTTGGCGAACGCAGCGAGCCGACGGCAAAGCTCGACGAGCTTCTCGGTTCCCGCGCTCGGCGCCGTCGCCGGGTGGGGCGCGTCGCCGCCGCTCGCGTTGGCCGTGTCGGCCGAGATTTCGCCGCGCCGGAACCAGCACGCGGTGCGACCGGCCACGAGGACGTCGCCGTGCTCGAGCACGTGGGTGCGCGGGCGATGGCCGTTCACCGAGAGCGGGAGCGCGTGTCGCACGAGGAGGTGCGTCTTGCCTTCGTGCTGAATGGAGAAGTGGATCGGGCTGAGCTCGGGGTCCGCGATGCGGAGGTGCACGTCGTCGCCGCTGCCGACGGTGAATACGTCGCGATCGAGCGGGACGATGCGAGGCGTGCCGGCACCGTCGAACACGACGAGGTGGGGTGAACCGTCCATGTGCCCGCGAGCGTACCAGCGCCTCGGCCACGCGAACGCGGGACAATTCACGCGTGTGTTCGTCCGTTCTCGTCGCCATCTCGGCGTGGGCGGATGGGCCCGCTCGTCATATCGAGCGGCAGGAATCGCAGGATCAGCTCAGCCCGTCTCCGCCGCAGTGCATGTCAGGCGAACGACGAGTCGCCGCCATCGGGGGTGCCAGTGTCCTGGTAGCTCTCGTTCGCGCCTGCATCGGGCGTCGGCGCGTAGTCCTGCGACGGCGCGTAGTCCTGCGACGGCGCGTAGTCCTGCGTCGGCGCGTCGTTCGCGTGATCGGCTCGGTATTGCTGATCGAGCTCGTTGTTCGGTCCGAGCTCGCTGTACTGGTTGTAGTTGGTCTCGGGGGCGCTGCCGGTGAGGTTCGGAACGTCACCGTAGAGGTCTTGTGACGTCGGCGTCGTGTCCGGCAGGTTGTTGGGAATCGGCAGCTCGCTCGGGTTCAAGCCGGGCGGAGCGTGCGGCGGCACCGTGGTGATGCCTTCGTTCGTGTGGGTGTACTCCATGCCGAAGTACGGCGAGCCGCCCGTCTGAAGCGAGAAGCCGTTGGACGCGCTCAATCCGGAGACGCTCGTCGAGTCGCCGAAGCCGCCTTGGAAGCCCGGGCCCGTCACGACGCTGCGCACCGTGGTGTCCGGCGGTTGGGACTCGCTTCGATACACGTTGCCCGTCGACACCGACCAACCGGGCAGGTTCGGACCGATGCCCCACGACGACGCGGTGAATTGTTCACCGGTGTTGCGGTCGCGGTACGTCGTGTCCGAGAGACTGAAGAGGCCGAAGCCGCGCGTCACCTGCGTGTAATCGCCGATTCGTTGCCCATCGGGGATTCCTGGGCTGCCGCCACCTTGCACGCACTTGAGGTCGGACGGATCAATCTCGCGGATGGCCATGCCACCGACGGAGCACGTGCTGTGCCCAATTGTGGGACGCTGTCGCGGTCCTCCGAAACGCGCGGTTACCCGGCTTGCGCACATTTGCCCCGAGGTTTCCGCGCATCCCTTGTCGCCGCCCAGTGACACCCAGGCAGCGTCGTTTTTCGAGGCCTTTCGCCGCCCCGCGACTTGGCCCACACTGCTCGCATGCGCGGCCCGGCATCACGGATCTTCGTTGCCGCGGTCGCCCTCTCGCTCGTCAGCGCCGTCGTTCGACCTGCCTCTGCCGACGCGCCCAACGCTGCCGCCGCGGCCGACAGCCTCTTTCGAGAGGGCCGAACGGCGGCTGCGCGCGGCGATTGGGACTCGGCGGCCAAGCGCTTCGCGGAGAGCCAGCGCCTTAGCCCGGCGCCCGGCACGCTCCTCAACCTCGCGCTGGCCGAAGAGCATCTCGGTCGCGCGCTCGCGGCGTGGGAGCATGCGCGTGCGCTCCTCGATCAGCTGCCTCCCGCCGACGATCGACGCGCCATCGCGCAGGCGCTCTTCGAGCGGCTCGACAAGCGCGTGCCGCGCCTCACGCTCGACGGTGAGCTGCCCGTGGGAGCGCGCGTCGAGCTCGACGGCCTCGGGCTCGAGGCCTCCAGCCTCGGCGTCGCGCTGCCGGTCGACGTCGGTAGGCATAGCGTGCGCGTGGTCGCGCCGTCGCGACGCGATCGCTCGTTCGAACGAACGCTCACGGAAGGCGAGCGCGCGACGGTCTCCGTCACCGTCGGTGACCCTTTGCCCGCGCCCTCGCCTCCTGGGACCCCGCCGAGGGAAGCGCCCCACGAGCGACGAGGGTTCCCGCGCGCGATCGGCTACGTCGCGCTCGCCGCTTCGGGGGCCGCGCTCGCCGGCACGGCGGTCACCGGTCTCCTCGCCGTGCAGCGGAATCGCGACGTGGACGCGCACTGCGACGACACGGGCTGCGATGCCACCGGCGTCGACGCGGCGCGCTCGGGGCGGACCTTCGCGACTGCCGCCACCGTGCTGGGCGTGGTGACGGGCGCGGCGCTCGCGACCGGGATCACGATCCTCGTCCTCGTTCCGAAGGATCGCGGCTCGGAAGCGGCGGCGTTCGTCGGCGTCACCCACCGCTTCTGAGCGCGAGCGTGCGCGATGCGTGCGTTCTACACGCTTTCTTCGAGGCCGCGAATCGGCGGGCTCCCGGCGGTGGGCGGCGCTGCCTCGCGGACGAGGTCTTCGAGGTCTTCGGGGAGCGGGAGGCGCGGCTCGCGCAGCGTGTCGCGCCGGAGCTCCTCGAGAAGGCGCGCGCGCCCGTGCAGTGACTCGAGTCGCGGGCGCTCGGCCAGGAGCGCGCGTGCGAGGTCGCGGAACGCGCCTTCGGTGCCGGGGAACTGGAGCACGCGAAGGACTCCCTCGTGAGCCACGCGCAAGCGCTCGACCACGTGGTCGCGCCGCGCCGGCCCGGAGAGCGCGCGCGTCGTCGCGACGATCGCGAAGTGGTGCGGCGCCGCGAATCCGCTCGCGGCTCGCAGCCCGCGCGCGACGGCATCCGGGGGCGCGTCGAGGACCCTACTCAACGTGGCGAGTGCGTCTGCGCTTCCGCTCTGAGCTTCACTCCACCAAACCACCAAGGACTCGAAGGCAGGGGGCGCGTTCGCTCGGCTCGTCGTGGCGGTCATGCCCCAGAAGGTTGCATCTTCCGCGGCCGAGGACCCATGACCTGGATCAGTGGTAGGTTGCACCGGTTGGTTGCGACGACCCTCGACAAGCTCCGCGGCTTCCCCTTGTTTCGGCAAGCGTCTCCGGAAACGCTGCGCGATCTCGCGGCCGCCACGGTCGTGACGACCCTGGCGCAGGGCGATCATCTGTGGCGCGTCGGTGACGCGCCGAGTCACGGATATTTTCTCGTACGCGGCTTGATCGAGATCACGCGCACGACGCCCGATGGTGACGAGGTCGGGCTCGCGCTCTTCGGGCCGCGCGAGTGTCCGGGGCTCTTCGCGAGCTTGGAGGGGAAGAAGTTTCCCGCGGGTGCGCGCTGCCTCTCCGACGACGCAGAGGTCTTGCGCCTCGACCGTACGGCTCTGCTCCACGTCGTCGATCGCGACTCAGCAGTCACACGCGCGCTGGGCGGCGTCCTCCAGCATCACAACGCCGTTCTCCGCGAAAAGGTCGAGGTCCTCACCGCCGGTGAAGTGCCTCAGCGGTTGGCGACGCTCTTTCATCTCCTCGCCGAGCGGTTCGGAGACGAACGCGAGAGTGGCGAACTTTCGATTCCTCTGACACTCACGAGGCGTGTCATCGCTCGTTTGGTCGGTGTCCGTGTAGAGACGGTCATTCGCGTCCTGTCGCGCTGGGAACGCGAGGGGTTCATCGAGACGTCGGACGAAGGATTCCTGGTCCGCGACCCAGCCCGGCTTCGCGCCGAAAAGCTGGGCTGATTCACGGCGCCGGCAACAAATCTCAGCTCATGTGATCCAGGTCATAGGGGCCTGCACAGTCTGGGCGCAGATTGGTTTGCACGGAGGCCTCCAATGCCACGCTCTCTCTCCCCCAAGCGCCATGTCCCGTCAGTGGGTGGCGCGCTCATCGCCCTCCTCACGGTCGTCGCGTCGTGCTCGCAGCCCTCGCAACCGACCCCGTCGCCCGCACAAAGCGCCGCGCCTCAAGCGGCCAAGGAGCCCGAGACTCCGCAGGGTGAGCCCATCAAAGCCGAGCTCACCAAGCCGCCGCTCGTCCCCAAGGCGACTGGTCGCCATGCGCCGGCCAAGGTCGTGGTCGAGCTCGAGGTGCGCGAGGTCACGATGCCGATCGCCGACGGCGTCCAGTACACGTTCTGGACGTACGGCGGGCAGGTGCCGGGTCGCTTCATCCGCGTTCGCGAAGGCGACACGGTGGAGTTCCACCTCCAGAACCACCCCGACAGCAAGATGCCCCACAACATCGATCTCCACGCGGTCACCGGACCGGGCGGCGGCGCGACGAGCACCTTCACGGCGCCGGGGCACCAGACTCAGTTCACGTTCAAGGCCCTCAATACGGGCCTCTACGTCTACCACTGCGCCACCGCGCCGGTCGGCATGCACGTCGCCAACGGCATGTACGGCCTCATCTACGTCGAGCCGCGCGAGCCGCTCCCGCCCGTCGATCGCGAGTTCTACGTGATGCAGGGCGACTTCTACACGGTCGGCAAATACCGCGAGAAGGGCTCACAGCCGTTCGACATGCAGAAGGCCATCGAAGAGAACGCGACGTACGTCGTGTTCAACGGCTCCGAGGGCGCGCTCGTCGGTGACAAGGCTCTCAAGGCCAAGGTCGGCGAGAAGATCCGCATGTTCATCGGAAACGGCGGCCCGAACCTCACGTCGAGCTTCCACGTCATCGGTGAGATCTTCGACAAGGTCTACACCGAAGGCGGCACCAAGATTCAGGAGAACGTGCAGACTACAGTCATTCCGGCTGGCGGCTCGTCGATCGTCGAGTTCACCGTCGAGGTCCCGGGCACGTACATCATCGTCGACCACGCCCTCTTCCGCGCCTTCAACAAGGGCGCGGTGGCGATGCTCAAGGTCGAAGGGCCCGAGAACAAGCAGGTCTACTCCGGCCAGGAGGTCGACTCCGTCTACCTGAGCGACAAGGCGGCGCCGTCGCCTGCGCTCGCGGTCGCGGCCGCCGAGCTCGAGAAGGGCGCGCTCTCCAAGGACGCTCAGATCCAGGCCGGCAAGGCGCTCTTCATGGGCACCTGCTCGACTTGCCACCAGCCGGAAGGGCAGGGCCTCGGCTCTGCGTTCCCGCCTCTCGCCAAGAGCGACTTCCTGATGGCCGACAAGGCGCGCTCGATGGACATCGTGCTGAACGGCCTCAAGGGGAAGGTCACGGTCAACGGCAAGGAGTTCGACTCGGTGATGCCGCCGATGAGTCACATCGCGGACGACGACCTCGCCAACATCCTCACCTACGTACGCAACTCCTGGGGCAACACGGGTGACGCCGTCAGCCCGAAGGAGATCGCCGACAAACGCGCGGGCACCAAGCGTCCGCCCGGCGCAGGACACTGACCATGAAGACCGCGCCCATCGTCCTCACGCTCCTCGCCGCCGCGACCTTCGCGCTCGGCGCGGCCGCCGCGCCGCCGGAGCGTGAGGACATGCGGCGCGTCGGACCGGCGGTGTACCGACCGTTCTATCCGGCGAGCCCGAAGGAGAAGGAGATCCCGCTCCCGGCGTTCGACCTCGACCGCCTCCCCGTGACCAACGCCGCGTTCCTCGCCTTCGTGAAGCGGAACCCGGCGTGGCAGCGGGGAGCGGTGAGCCGGCTCTTTGCCGACGCCGGCTACCTTTCGCGCTGGCGCGCGCCCACGGAGCTCGGTGAGGTCGACCCGCGCGGGCCCGTGATTGACGTGAGTTGGTTCGCGGCCAAGGCGTTCTGCGCGGAGCGCGGCGCGCGCCTCCCCACCGAAGCCGAGTGGGAGCTCGCCGCGACGGCCGGAGAGAAGTCGGCCGACGCGAGGAACGAGCCCGCGTGGCGCGCGCGCATTCTCGATTGGTACGCAACGCCGATGCGCTCGCTCTCTCCGGTGGGATCCACTCCGCCCAACTTCTGGGGCGTCCAGGATCTCCACGGCGTCGTCTGGGAGTGGGTGCTCGACTTCAACAGCACGCTCGTCGCGAGCGACGCGCGCGAGAGCGGCGACAAAGACAAGAATCGGTTCTGCGGCGCGGGCGCGCTCGCCGCCGACGAGACCACCGACTACCCGAGCTTCATGCGCATCGCGTTTCGGAGCTCGCTCCGCGCCGACTTCACGACGCACAGCCTCGGATTTCGCTGCGCGCGCCCGGTGCCACAAGCCCCGCAAGAAAGGAAGAAGCCATGAGCTCGCTCGGACTCCGCGCACTGACGGTTTGGCTCGTGGCCGCGCTCGCCGTCGCGGGCTGCAAGAAGCCGGCGGATCGCTCCGCGGTGACGACCACCGCGAGCTCCGCGCCCGCGGCCGTCGTGCCCGCACCGTCTGGCTCGGCGGCTGGCTCGGCGGCGCTCGGCGTGCTTCCGGCGGGTGAGGTCGTGCACGGTGCATCGATTTACGAGCTCCGCTCGCCGTTCGTCGATCAGAGCGACAAGCCCGCGCACCTCGACGTGCACCGCGGTCATCCGACCCTGATCGCGATGTTCTACGCGACGTGCCCGTACGCCTGCCCACGCCTCATCGCCAACGTGAAGAAGATCGAGGCCGCGCTCCCCGCCGCCGAGCGCGCCGATCTCCGCGTCCTACTCATCACCATCGATCCGGAGAACGACCGGCCGGAGGCGCTGCGCGGCGTCATCGCGCGCTTCGGCCTCGACGCGAATCGGTGGACGCTCTTCACCGGCAAGGAAGACGACGTGCGTGACGCCGCCGCGGTGCTCGGCATCCAGTACCGCGAGGCGGACGGCACGATCAACCACTCGTCGGTCATCACGCTCCTCGATCGCGAGGGGCACATCGACACCCGCTACGACGGCCTCACCGACGCACACGTCGACGCCGCCAAGCGCATCACCGAGGTCGCCGCCGCCGCGCGCGCGCCCCACTGAGCATGGAGAACCGAAGCATGAGCCCCATCGACCGTCGTCACGCCCTCATTGGATTCGCTGCTGCCCTCGTCGCCCCCGCGTCACTCCTGGCGTGCGGGAAGAAGACGCTCGCGTGCACCGACACCGCCGGCCTCTCCGCCGACGAGGTCACTGCGCGCACCACGCTCGGCTACGTGGACCAGACGACCGACGCCGCGAAGCCGTGCTCGGGCTGTCAGCTCTACAAGGCGGCGGGCGAGGGGCAGTGCGGTGGGTGCGGCATCCTAAAGGGCCCCATCAACCCGAACGGCACCTGCAAGTCCTGGGTGAAGAAGGCCTGAGGACTCTCAGGCGCGCGCGCCCTCGCTCACCGAGGCGGTGGGGGCGCGAACCGCGCGACGCGACGCGAGGTCGAGGCGCACCGGGACCACGATCATGGGCAGACCGCGGCGCTGGAGACGCTTCTGAACCATGAACGCGGTCTCGTTGTGGAGGATTCGGTTCGCCAGCGTGTCCTCTTCGAAGATGAGCTGCCCGGCGACGAAGAGCGCGCGCGGGTAGCGCTTCACGAGATCCGTCGCCACGCGCTCGACCTCGACCGCCACCTCGGTGCCGACCGCGAACGCGCTCGCCGCCGCGATGCCCAGCGTCGCGGCGTAGCGCTCGTAGCGAAGGAGATGCTGCCGCGTCCGCTTCTCGAGCTCGGCGATCTGGTCGGCGCCCTTGAACGACTCGGAGTCGACCACCGCCACGCTCACGAAGACGATGCCGCTGAAGTGATGCGGGAACATCCGGAGGAGCGTGAGGAGCGCGTGGCGACCGAGCCCGCTGTAGCCGCCGACGAGGAGGATGGCGACGGGCTTCTCCGGATCGGGGTCGCCGACGCCGTGATGCTCGAGGAGGCCGCGCGTGCCGCCCGCCGCGAACTCGGCCTCGCTGCCGCTCGTGCTCGCGACCTCGGTCGGGAGGTCCGCAGTGACGTCCACCTCGGCGGGGGAGGGAAGGTCCTCGTCGAGCTTGCGGAGCGCGCGCACGACCGCCGTGTAGTGCCGCTTGATGAAGAAGCAGAGGGCGATGAGCGCCGACGTGACGACGATCGTGACCCACCCGCCCTCGGCGAATTTCTCGAGGATGGTGATGACGAGGATGGTCACGCACAAGACTAGGGCGAGGAGGTGGCCGAAGAGGTGCTTGACCCAGGTCGGGTGCTCGGCGCGGTGCTGGATCCAGAAGCGGCTCATCGCGAGGTTCGACAGGCTGAAGGTCACGAAGACGTTGATCGAGTACATGACCACGAGCTTCGAGACGTCGCCGCGCGTGTAGATGAGGGCGAGGGTCGCGGCGAGGCCCATCAGCGTGACGCCGTTCCGCATCGAGAGGCGATCCGAGAGGGCCGCGAAGCGGTGAGGTAGCCACGAGTCGGTGGCCATGTTCGCCATGACGCGCGGGCCGTCGAGGAAGCCCGCCTGCGCGGCGACGAAGAGGAGCGCGCCCTCGGAGAGGAGCGCCGCGATCACGAAGCCCTTGCCGATGCCCACGCCGCCGATGGACCAGCCTCCGGCGACGCGCTCGAGGAGCACGGCGTTCATGGTCTTCCCCTCCTCGGGATGGGCGTGCACGAGGAGGTACGAGAGGAGGATGCCGCCGGCCGTCACGGCGAGCGAGACGGCCATGAGGATCATGGTGCGCTTGGCGGTCTCGACGCGCGGCTCGCGCATCATGCCGACGCCGTTCGAGACGGCTTCGATGCCGGTATAGGTGCCTCCTCCCATCGAGTAGGCGTGCACGAAGAGCTTGAGCGCGCCGAACGAGCCGAGCGCGGTCGACGTCTTGCCGAGGTTCTGCCCGACCTCCGCGGCCACGCGCCCCGTCTCCGATGCGTGACCGGCCAGCACGGCCACGAGGAGGATCACGTGCGTCAAGACGAAGAGGCCGAAGATCGGCACGAGCGAAGTCACCGACTCCTTCACGCCGCGGATGTTCATGAGCGTGAGGACCGCCACGCCCGCGAAAGCCACCGGCAGCTTGAACGGCAGCGCGCTCGGCGGGAGGAAGCTCCAGATGGCGTCGGCGCCGCTGGCGATCGAGATCGTGATCGTGAGCACGTAGTCGACGAGGAGCGCGGCTCCGCTCGCGACACCGATCTCTGGCGAGAGCAGCTTGGACGCGACCACGTAGCCGCCGCCGCCCGTCGGGAACTGCTCGATGATGCGGCTGTAGCCGTAGCTGATGATGAAGACCGTCGCCGCCGTGGCGAGGGCGAGGAAGGCGGCGAGGCCGGTGTGCTCGCCCAGCGCGCGGAACGCCTCGTCGGGGCCGTAGGCCGACGACGAGAGCCCGTCGGCGCCGAGGCCGACCCAGGCGAGGAGCGCAACGAGCGAGAGCTTGTGGAAGGCCTCCGGGTCTTTGACGTCCTTGGGCGGTCCGAACAAAAATCGGCGCAAACTTGGCATGGCGGTCCCGAGCGGTGAGGTCTCTCCTCCCCGCGCTCAGCCTAAGGACCGCTCCGTAAAGAAAGGATCAAGACGCATGAACGCGCCGGCGTCCGGCCCGTGCCGGGGCCATTTCCGTTGGAGCCTCGCTGATTCGCGGGATTTTTCGCGGTCGGCGTTGGCAAGCCGCGTGCATGCTCTTGGGCCCATGCAGACAAGGTGGGTCGCGTCCGCGCTTCTCTCGCTCGGTGCTGCAGCGTGCTCGAGCGCCACGTCGGCGACCATCGACACGCCGAATCCGTTCGGGGCCGGCGTCCGGACCGTCGCGCTCGAGGTCGACTACGCGAAGGGCGCCGAGCCGTACGTCGGCGCCGAGGGACAGGTCTCGGACCTTTGGCGCCTCACCCGCGACAACCTGGACGCGCTCTTCCAGAAGAAGCGCACCCTCACGATCCCCAGCGCGCTCGACCAGATGGAGGCGATCGCCGACGTCCCGAGCGGCGATCTCACGACCGACCAGCTCCTCGACGTCGCCTCGCGGCATCGTCAGAGCAAGAGCACGGCCGACGCGGTCTCGTACTACGTGCTGTTCGTCGACGCCTACCTCTCCGAGAACGGGCAGCGGAAGACCGACGTGCTGGGCGTGTCGATCGGACACACCGGCGTGGTCGCGATGTTCAAGCCCGTCATTCGGGCCGCGGACGTGCGCGCCTTTCCGGGCGTCGTCCGCTTCACCGAGCAGGCGGTCCTCATCCACGAGCTCGGGCACGCCGTCGGTCTCGTGGACAACGGGCTCCCGCTCACCAGCGCGCACAAGGACGAGGCGAACGGCGCGCACTGCAAGAATCCGCAGTGCGTCATGTATTATGCAAACGACGGCGCGCGGGACGCCCTCCAGTTCGCGCGTCGCTTCGCCCAGAGCGGGAGCACCGTGGTCTTCGGCAGCGAGTGCGCGAACGACGCGGCCGCCGCGCTCCGCTGAGCGCGCGGTTCCGCCCTTCACGGCGCCGGCGACTCCCGATCGAGCGCCAGGTTCAAGAGGAGCACGTTGACCACCGGCTCGCCCAAGACGCCGAGGGCGCGGCCCTCCGTGTTCGCCGCGACGAGCGCGCGCACCCGCTCCGGAGAAAGGGCGCGCGCCCGCGCCACCCGCGCGACCTGCGCGTCTGCCGCCGCGGGCGAGACGTGCGGATCGAGCCCGCTCCCCGACGCGGTCACGAGGTCCACCGGGACGGGGGCGTTCACGGCGGAGCCGCCGGCCGCGCGATCCGCGGCCGCCAGCGCTTCGAGTCGCGCGCGCACGCGCTCGGTCAAGGCGGGATTGGTGGGCCCGAGGTTCGAGCCGGCCGAGGCCGTGCCGTCGTAGGCCTTGGGGCTCGTCGCCGACGGCCGTCCGAAGAAGTACCGGGGGCTCGTCCACTCTTGACCGAGGAGGCGCGAGCCTCGCACGACGCCGCCTTCGTCGATCAGGCTGCCGCGCGCCTCACGCGGAAAGAGCGCGGACGCGACGCCCGTGACGGCCAGGGGATAGACGACCCCCGTGAGCACGGTCAACGCGACGAGTACGCGAGCCGCGACGACGAGCGTCTTTCCGAGGGACGGCGTGGCGGGCGCGTCGGGGCTCGGTCGATTGGACTGGGTGGTCATGGTGGCCTTTCGCGCGGGGCTCAGACGAGCCGGAGCGCCACGAGCAAGAGATCGATGGCCTTGATGCCGACGAACGGAACGGCGACGCCCCCGAGGCCGTACACGAGGAGGTTCCTCCGGAGGAGGGCCGCCGCGCCGGTCGCGCGGACTTGCACGCCGCGGAGCGCGAGCGGGATGAGCGCGATGATGACGAGCGCGTTGAAGATGACCGCGCTCATGATCGCGCTCGACGGCGTGGCGAGGCGCATCACGTTGAGGCGATCGAGCGACGGGTACGTCACGGCGAACGCCGCCGGGATGATCGCGAAGTACTTGGCGATGTCGTTCGCGATGCTGAAAGTCGTGAGCGCTCCGCGCGTCACGAGCAGCTGCTTTCCGATCTCGACGATCTCGATCAGCTTGGTGGGGTTCGAGTCGAGGTCGACCATGTTGCCGGCCTCCTTCGCCGCTTGCGTTCCGGAGCTCATCGCGACGGCCACGTCGGCCTGCGCCAGCGCGGGCGCGTCGTTGGTCCCGTCGCCCGTCATCGCCACCAGGCGCCCGCCCGCCTGCGCCTCCCGGATGAGCGTCAGCTTGGCCTCGGGCGTGGCCTCGGCCAGGTAGTCGTCCACGCCGGCCTCGGCCGCGATGGCGGCGGCGGTGAGCGGGTTGTCGCCGGTGACCATCACCGTCTTGATGCCCATGCGCCGGAGCTCACCGAAGCGCTCCTTGATGCCGCCCTTCACGATGTCCTTGAGCTCGATCACGCCGAGCACCTTCGGCGCCGCCGCTGGGTCCGAGCGCTCGGCGACTACGAGCGGCGTGCCACCCTTCTTGGCGATGCTCTCCACGATCGTTCGTACGTCGTCGGCCACCTGGCCGCCGAGCGCCTCCACGTACCGTCGCACCGCATCGGCCGCACCCTTCCGGACCTCGCGCCCGCCCACGTCGACGCCGCTCATGCGAGTCTGGGCCGTGAACGGAACGAGCTCGGCCGCGTCGATGTCGAGCGTCTGCGTCGCGCCGTAGCGCTCGCGGGCGAGGACGGTGATGCTGCGCCCTTCGGGGGTCTCGTCGGCGGCCGACGACACTGCAGCCGCTTCGGCGAGCCGGGCGATCGGCACTCCGCGCGCCGGGTGAAACGCGGTGGCCTGACGGTTCCCCAGCGTGATCGTCCCCGTCTTGTCGAGGAGGAGCACATCGACGTCGCCCGCGGCCTCGACCGCGCGCCCCGAGGTGGCGATGACGTTGGCTTGAATGAGCCGGTCCATACCGGCGATGCCGATCGCCGAGAGCAGCCCGCCGATGGTCGTCGGAATGAGGCAGACGAGGAGCGCCACCAGGACGGTCACGGTCACCGCCGCGCCCGCGCCGCGCGCGTGAGCCCCGAAGATCGAGAAGGGGAGGAGCGTCACCGTCGCGAGCAGGAACACGATCGTGAGCGCGGCGAGAAGGATGCTGAGAGCGATCTCGTTGGGCGTCTTCTGCCGCTTTGCCCCTTCGACCATGGCGATCATGCGATCGAGGAAGGTTTCGCCCGGATCCCGCGCCACGCGGACCACGATCCAGTCGGAGAGGACGCGCGTCCCGGCGATGACGGCGCTTCGATCGCCGCCGGCCTCGCGAATGACGGGCGCGCTCTCTCCGGTGATCGCCGCCTCGTTCACCGAGGCCGCGCCTTCCAAGATCTCCCCGTCGCACGGCACGTCCTCGCCCGCTTCGATGAGCACCACGTCGCCTTTTCGCAGCGTGCCTCCGGACACGATGACGGCGTCGGCGTCACGCCGCGGCGCGGAGAGCTTCTTGGCCGTCGTCTCGCGGCGCGCGCTCCGGAGGGCGTCCGCCTGCGCCTTGCCGCGACCCTCGGCCATGGCCTCGGCGAAGTTCGCGAAGAGCACCGTGAACCAGAGCCAGGCCGAGACGGCGAGGATGAAGCCAGCCGGCGCCTCGCCGTGCCCGAACAAGGCCTGCACGTAGAGCCCGGTCGTGAACGCGCTCCCGACCTCGACCACGAACATGACGGGGTTCTTGAACTGGTGGCGCGGATCGAGCTTCTTCACGGCCTCGACGAGGGCGCGGCGCACGATCGGCCCGTCGAAGAGGCTCGCGGCGTTTCGATGATCCGGGGTGCGGGTGGGGCTCATGATCACTGTCCGAGGTGCTCGACGATGGGGCCGAGGGCGAGCGCGGGGATGAACGTGAGGGCGCCGACCACGAGGACGGTGCCGACGAGGAGCGCGACGAAGAGCGGCGTGTGCGTCGGCAAGGTTCCCGTGCTCACGGGGACGACCTTCTTCTTCGCGAGCGAGCCCGCGATGGCGAGCGTGGGCACGATGAGCCAATAGCGAGCGCCGAACATCGCGACGCCGAGGAGCGTGTTGTAGAAAGGCGTGTTCGCGGAGAGGCCTCCGAACGCGCTCCCGTTGTTGTTGGCGGCGGAGGAGAAGGCGTAGAGGATCTCGCTGAAGCCGTGGGGGCCCGGGTTCGCGACGCCGGAAGCGCCCGCCGGGAGCGCGCACGCGATCGCCGTTCCCACGAGGACGAGCGCGCACGGAACGAGGATGACGAGGGAGGCCATCTTCATCTCGTAGGCCTCAATCTTCTTTCCCAGGTACTCGGGCGTGCGACCCACCATGAGGCCGGCGACGAAGACCGCGATGATCGCGAACATGAGGAGGCCATAGAGCCCCGAGCCGACGCCGCCGAAGATGACCTCGCCGAGCTGAATGAGCACCATCGGCACGAGCCCTCCGAGCGGGTTCAGCGAGTCGTGCATGGCGTTGACCGAGCCGTTGGACGCGGCCGTCGTCGCCGCAGCCCAGAGCCCGGAGTCGACCGCGCCGAAGCGCGCTTCTTTGCCTTCCATGTTCCCGAGCGCGCCGTTCAGTCCGAGGTCCGCGAGCGCGGGAGAGAGAGACGACTCGGCGTGGATCGCGACCCACAAGAGGGGCACGAACACGATGAGCATCGCCGCGTAGAGCGCCACCCCTTGGCGGCGGTCACCGACCAGCGCGCCGAAGGTGAACGGCAGCGCGGCGGGGATGAGGAGGATGGCCACGACCTCCGCGAAGTTCGAGAGCGCGGTCGGGTTCTCGAAAGGGTGCGCCGAGTTTGCGTTGAAGAACCCGCCGCCGTTCGTTCCGAGCTGCTTGATGGCGATCTGGGACGCGGCGGGGCCGAGCGCGATCACTTGGTCGGTCGCGCCGGACGCCGCGTCGATCACCTTGGCCGTGGCGTAGGGCGCGAACGTCTGCACGACCCCCTGCGAGACGAGGAAGACGGCGAGCACCAACGACAGCGGGAGGAGCACGTAGACGGTGCTCCGCACGAGGTCGACCCAGAAGCTCCCGAGGCTGCGGGTCGGCGTCTTCCCGAAGGCGCGCGCGAGCGCGACGAGGACGGCCATGCCCGTCGCCGCGGACACGAAGTTCTGGACGGCCAGCGCGAGCATCTGCGTCGCGTAGCTCATCGTCGACTCGCCGCCGTAGCCCTGCCAGTTGGTGTTGGAGGCGAAGCTCACCGCGGTGTTGAACGCGGAGTCCGGGCTCACCGCGCCGAGCCCTTGCGGGTTGAGCGGCAAGAATCCCTGCGCGCGCTGGAGGGCGTAGACGACGACGAGCCCCACCGCGTTGAAGACGAGGGTCGCGGTCGCGTAGCCGCGAAACGTCATCTCCGCCCGTGGATCCACGCCGCAGGCGCGGTAGATGAGCCGCTCGAGCCACGCGAGCGGGACGAGCAGCCGACCGAAGCGGGCGCTGGTCGCTTCTCCGCCGTAGACGCGCGCCATGGCGAGCCCGAGCGGCACGCCGAGGCCCGTGAGCGTCGCCACGTAGAGGAGAACGGTGACGATCGCGTGCGCGCTCATCCGAACTTCTCCGGCGCGAGCATGGCGATCGTCAGGTAGACGAGGAGCGCGATCGAGAGGATCGCGCCGATGACATGGATGCTGGACATGGGAGTCCTCCGGGCGCCGAGCGCGGCGCGCGTGCGGTCAGAGCCGCTCGGCCAAGCGAACGAGGCCGAGCGCGGAGAGGAACAAGACGGTCACGAGGCCGAGGTAGGCGGCGTCCATCATCGCGGCCTCACAGCTTCACCATGAGCGCGGCGGTGATGCGGTTCTCGTCCTTCACGAGATCCGGCGACCACCCGGCGACGTTCGAGCCGAGCGCGCCTTGGTTGCCGCCCGGCGGGGTCACGCCGCCGTGGCCGGTGAAGTAGGGAACGTTTGCGGCGCGGTGGTTGAATTCGAGGCGAAAGGTGACGAAGGGCTTGGGCATGTAGTCGCCGGTGACTTGCATGTCCCACGCGTCGAACTTGTCGTGCGGCGCGGCCGTGAAGTACGGCGTGCCCGAGGCGGCAGTGGCGCCGTTCACCGGCGGAACGAGCACGAGGTAACGGCCCGGATTGGTGATGGCCCCGCCGCCGACGGTCAGCCCGAAGTGATCGTGCGCGAACCAGAAGCGCTGGTAGGCCATGAACCCGAGGAAGTACTGCGAGCCGCACGAGACGCCGTCACCGGTCTCGCAGCCCGCGTCGACGGTGAGTGAGCTCGCGGCCTTGCTCACGATCGACGACGGGTCCTCGAGCTCCTTCACCATGACGCTGTCGTCCGTGTGGAAGCGCAGGCGACCCTTGTTCCCGAGCGTGTCGGTGCCGACGTACTGGTTGGCGACGAAGGAGAAGCTCCCCGTCGGGCGCCACAGGATCTGGCCGCCCCCGCCCGGCGCGTCGTTGAAGCGCCCGTAGGACTGCCAGCCGTTCACGAGCCACGGCTCGATCTTCAGCTTGTCGCTGGTGAAGATCTGGGCGCGAACGCCGTTGAAGAACCACGGCGTGTTCGAGGACACGTACGACGGCTGGTACGTCCAGTTGTCGAAGTTGTAGTAGCTCCACAGGCCGACGTACGACATGAAGATGCCGGCCTGGAGGTTCACGCCGTGCAGGGCGTCGACGTGGTAGCCGCCGTACGCCTCCGACAGGTAGCGATAGGCGCTGTCGAGGTTCCACTGCCCGCGGCTGGGGCTCGCGTCGTTGCGGGGCGTCGTCTGGGAGTACATCCCGAACTGCGTCATGACGCGCGCCATCATCCCTTTGTAGAGAAAGTCGCCGCCGAACCCGAGCTGGGTGACTTGCACCTCACCGTGGCGGAAGACCTCGCTCGAGCCCGAGATGGTGTCGTCGACGGGGTTCGCCAGGCTGTAGTGGTAAACGGTGTCGACGCGCACCTCGCCCGTGAACGGGCCGAACGAGAGGGGCCGCTCGCTGGCGCCGTAGTTGCCGGGCACCCACGAGAAGTCCGCGAAGGCGAACGGCTCGGCAGGCTTCGCGCCTTCGGTAGCCGCGCCGGGCGCCGGTGACGCGGTCGCCTCGGTCGTCGGTGCCGGCAAAGGTGACGGTGCTGTCGCAGCCGGGTCTGCCGTGGGCGGCGGCGAATCCGTCGCCGCCTCGCCTTCGTCCGCGTGCGCGAGCGTGGGGAGGAGCGCCAGGACCGCGCTCGCGAGGAGGGAACGACTAAACATGGGGCGGCTCATTTCGCGACGCGCGGATGCGTCGCTCGTTGGTCAGGCCGACGAAGGCGCCGGCGAAGAAGACGAGGAGGCCGAGCGTGAAGATGCTCGTGGTGTGCCCGCCCAGGAGCTCGGCACCCATGGCGGACGCGCCGGCGAGCGTGAGCGCGAGCGCAATGACGCGCTCTTCTCGCAAGGACGCTTGCTCGAAGTCGTGCGCGGCGATGCGCGCGCCGCTCGGCCGCGGCTGTCGATAAGGCTTGAGGCTCACACGAAGGACGGTAGTCCTCGCGAGATCAAGACTCCGTCAGGGTGGCCGTCTCCGAGATCAGGAACTCGTAAAGACGGCGCGTTCGCCGGCGCGGCGCGGATCAGTCTTGCGTGCGCAGTCGGTACCCGACGCCGGGCTCGGTCACGAGGTACCGCGGCTGGGCTGCGTCGGCCTCGAGCTTGTGCCGCAGCTGGACCATGTAGACCCGCAGGTAGTGGGTCTGTGTCGCGTACGCCGGGCCCCAGACTTCCTTGAGGAGCTGCCGGTGCGTGAGCACCTTCCCGGCGTGTTTCATGAGGTACGCGAAGAGCTTGTACTCGTTCGGCGTGAGGTGAACCTCGCGCTCCCCGACGAAGACCTGGCGTCGATCGAGATCGATCTTGAGCTCGCCCACCTCGAGCGTCGGCTCGCTGCGCGTCGTCTCGGAGCGCGCCGCGTGGCGGAGCGCGACGCGAATGCGCGCCATCAGCTCGCCGGTGCCGAAGGGCTTGGTCAGGTAGTCGTCGGCCCCGGCGTCGAGGGCACGGACCTTGTCGTCCTCTTGGCCGCGCGCGCTGATCACGATGATGGGGCGGGTCGACCACTCGCGCAGGCTCTTCGTGACCTCGATCCCATCCATGTCCGGGAGACCCAGGTCGAGGAGCACCAAGTCCGGGTTGTGCGTCCGAGCGAGCGCGAGCCCCTCGGCGCCGGTCGTCGCGTCGAGGGGCCGGTAGCCGGCGTGCGCGAGCGACGCGCGCAGGAACTTCTGCATCGACGGCTCGTCTTCGACGACGAGGATGTGGTGCGGGACGTCGGTCATGGGTGCACCTCCTCGTTCGCGTTCGGCTCGTCCGGCATTGCGAGCTCCGGCGGCTCTCCTTCGATGGGCAAGGTGAGGTGGAAGGCGGCGCCGCCTCCGTCGCGATTCTCGGCCCAGATGCGCCCGCCGTGCGCCGTCACGATGCCCTTGCAAATCGTGAGGCCCAGGCCGACCCCGCCGCCGCGGCTCGCGCCGCGCTCGCCGCGATGGAACTTCTCGAAGACGCGGGTCTCCTCGCCGGGCGCGAGCCCCGGACCGCGATCCAGGATCGCGATCTCGATCTCGCCCGGGCGCGCCTCGGTGCGAACGAGGATCTCGCTCCCGGGAGGCGTGTACTTTGCAGCATTCTCGAGGAGGTTGATGAGCACCTGTTGGAGGAGGAGCGAGTCGTAGGGCGCGAGGTCCGCTCCGACGTCGGTCGTGACCTTGCGCGCGCCGAGCACCGCGTGCGTGCGGTCGAGCGCGACGCCGATGGCCTCCTCGATGGGCTGCCACTCTTTGTGCACGGTGATGGCGCCGGCGTCGAGCCGCGTCATGTCGAGGAGGTTGCGCACGAGTCGATTGAGCCGCTCCGCCTCGGTGACGATGCCTTGGGTGAGCTCGACGCGAGCCTCTTCGTCCACCCCGTCGAGGAGCGTGCTCGCGGTGCCGGTGATGACCGCGAGCGGGGTGCGAAGGTCGTGGGAGACCGAAGAGAGGAGGGCGTTCTTCAGCTCCTCGGACTCGACGCGGACCAGCGCCTCCTGCGCCTTCTCCGCGAGGCGCGTGCGCTCGAGCGCACCCGCGATGGGGCCGAGGAACGCCTCCAGGTGCTGTCGCGAGTCGAGTCGCGCGAGTCGCCCCTGGTCGTTCGGCGCGAGCCCGACGATCCCGAGCGCTGCCGAAGCGGCGCGCCCGGAAGCGAGGAGCGGTGACGCGTCGAGAGGGAGGTAGAGCGCGCGCGCGTTCGGCAGCGTGTCGGTCGTGGCACCGGCCGGACGACCGTTCTTGAACACCCACTCGGCGGCGGCGCGCTCCTTCTCGTCGAGCTCGAAGCCGCTGTCGGCCAGCGAGCGCGCGTCGAGGGCGCCGTCTTTCTCGGCGAGGAGGACGACTTTGGCGTCGAACACCCGCGCCAGGTGCTCGCTCGCGGCGACTGCGACGTCACGCGCGGACTTCGCCGTGGTGAGCGCTCGCGTCAGCGCGAACAGCGACGCCGTTCGGAGCTCGCGCTCGCGCGCGGCCGCAGCTTGGTCGCGCACGCGCCTCGTGAGCTCGCTGATGACGCCAGCGACCAGGAACATCACGCCGAACGTAGCCACATGGCTGAGATCGGCGACCGCGAACGTGTAGTAGGGCGGAATGAAAAAGTAGTCGAACGAGAGGACCGCCAGCACCGCGGCGAGCATCGAGGGGCCGAATCCCCAACGAAGCGAGACGAGCACGATGCCGAGGACGTAGACCATGGCGATGTCGGCGATGGCGGTGCGGCCGAACACGACGAGGCTGAAGAGTGTGGCCGCGCCGATGGTTCCGGCGCCCCCAACGAACGCGCCGGCCCTCGTCTCCGGAGCGCTGGCCTCGCCGGCTGCGACGGGGCGTCGCCCCTCGCGCGCCTCGGCGGTGATGACGTGCACGTCGATGTCTGCCGCCTCGCGCACGAGCGCGTCCAAGAACGGCGTGCGCAAACGATCGCGCCAGGCCGCGTGTGTGGGCCGACCAACGAGGATTCGCGTCACGTTCTGCGAGCGGGCGAAGCGCACGATCTCTTCGGGGCCGCTCGTCCCCGCGAGCGTTGCCGTCTCGCCCCCGAGGATGGTCGCCAAGCGCAGGTGCTCCGAGGCGCGCTCCCGACCGCGCGCCGAGAGTCGCAAGCTGGCGGGCGTCTCGACGTAGGCCGCGATCCATTCGGCGTGCGCTTCGGCGGCGAGCCGTCGTGCGGTGCGAATGAGCGCCTCCGACGCCGGGCTGGCGCTCACCGCGACCAGCCAACGTTCCGCCACCGGCCACGTCCGCTCGATGCCGTGCTCGGTCCGGTACCGGCGCATGTCCACGTCGACGCGCCGCGCCGTCACGCGGAGCGCGAGCTCGCGAAGGGCGATCAGGTTTCCTGGTTGGAAGAAGCTCTTGGCGGCGCGCGCCGCGTCGCCGGGCGCGTAGACCTTTCCGTCTCGGAGCCGTTCGAGGAGCTCATCGATGGGCAGATCGAGGAGGCGCACGTCGTCGGCGGCTTCGAAGACCGAATCGGGCACGGTCTCTCTCACGACGACCTGCGTGATCTTCGCGACGACGTCGTTCAGGCTCTCGAGGTGCTGCACGTTGAGCGTCGTGAAGACGTCGATGCCCGCGGCCAAGAGCTCATCGACGTCTTGGAAGCGCTTCGCGTGCCGAGAGCCGGGGGCGTTCTCGTGAGCGAGCTCGTCGACGAGGAGGAGGCTCGGCTTGCGCGAGAGCGCGGCGTCGAGATCGAGCTCGGTGAGCTTGATCCCTTTGTGGTCGACCTCCCGCCGCGGAAGGATCTCGTGTCCGAGGGTGAGCGCCCCCGTGTCGTATCGGCCGTGGGTTTCGACCACGCCGATGACGACGTCGCGCCCGGATTCCTTCTCCAAGCGGCCGGCCTCCAGCATCGCGTACGTCTTGCCGACCCCGGGCGCCGCGCCGAAGAACACCGTGAGCCGGCCGCGCCGCGCGCGCGACTCCGCCGCGTTCACCCGTGCGAGAAGCACGTCGGGATCCGGGCGCTCGGCCACCCTACATGGGTAAGTCCGCCGTCGCCCGTCGTAAAGGCGCGCGGCCCGACCGCCGCGATCTTGATCCTTTCTTGATGCGCGCGCGGGCGGGCGATCAGTTGCCGTACTTCTTCGACACGATGACGTCCTTGCCGAGGCACGCCTTGCCGTCGAACGGCTCTTTCTTGACTGCTTGTACCATGCACGCAACGACCTTCGCGTCGAGCTTGGACGGGTCGGGGACGACCTTGGTCACCTTGCCCTTCACGTCGATCTTGAGCGTGATCTTGATCGTGCCGGCGAGCTCGGGGTTCTTCTTCTTGCCCGCCTGGTAGCACTCGTTGAACTTCGCGCGGACCTTCTCCTCGTAGGGCGCGGCGACGCCGGCGCACTTCGCCTGCTGCTCGGCCATGAAGTCCGGGGCTTCGGGGGCCGACGACGCAGCGGGCGCGGCCGCCGGCGGCTCGACGCTCGCGACGGGGGCGGCGCTCCCCGCGTCCGCTGCCGCTTCGCTCGCGGGCGTCGCGGTCGGTGTCGTCGCCTCGGTCGCGACGGGCGCGGGGGTCGGCGTCGCTGCGGGCGCGGGCTCCTTGCCGCCGCACGCGACGAGCGCGAGCGGGAGCGCGAAGAGCGAGTGGGCGAGGGGAGAGCGCGCGAGCGTGGCGAGAGGTCGCATGCCCGGAGGCTACTTCTTGGCCGCGTTCGCTGCACGGCGGAAGACGATCGTGCGTCGCGCGTCGTCGGCGCCGCTCGGCGCGACGCGGCTCCGCAAGGCGATGCGGCGCCCCGGGCCGAGCGGCACGACCACCGGCTCCCCGTCCAGGCTCCAGCTCGGGCCGTCGCTCAGCGGCAGCGCATATGGTGGCGACGGCTGCAGCGTGACGGCGACGACGGCGTCTTCGTCGGCGCGGCCGAGCACGCTCGCGCCGAAGGAGGCTTCCGTGACGGCTTCGAGCACCGTCGGCTCGAAGCGCTGCGGACCGAGCTTGCGGCCGAGGTCGACCAAGCCGAGCACGACGCGGTGGAGCTCGCGCGGCGGCGCGCTCGCCACGGTCTTCATCCACAGCGGGAGGTCGGCGAAGGCGACGCCGACCTTGGCGGTCGTCGGGCTCTCGCGCCACATGGGCGCCGCGCTCGACGCGCACAGCCAAGAGCTCGGAGTCGGTGCCTGGCAGGCGAAGTCGTCTCCGCTCACGGCGCTCACGGTGGGCTCGAGCTTCGCCCCCGGCGAGAGTGAGAACGCGACGATGCGCGCCTCGGCGGGGAGGCGCGCGGTGAGCGCGACCTCGTTCTCCGAGACGCCGACGACGAAGGCGCTGCGGAGCGCGAGCCGCGCGTCCCACGCGAGATCGTCCGACTCGACGTGCACGCGCGCCACTCCGAGGCCCGCGCGGAGCGTGGCCGGAGCGACGCCGTTGCGACCGCCGAGCTGCTTGGCGTCGGCGCGGAACACGTTCACGGCGCCCTTGCCCTCGTAGAGGACGCCGAATGCCCGGGCGGAATGGCTGCATACTGCAATCGGTCCGCGCGCCGGCTCGAGCGGCTTGGCGCCGCCCGGGGCGCGGAGCGCGAGCGTCCCTTGCGGATCGGCCGATGCGGCGACGATGCACGCGTCCGCAGGCACGGCCAAAGGAACGAGGCCCAAAGTCCCCGGGAGGGACTGCACCGGCGTGAGGCCGGCGCGGAGGACCGCTTCTCGCGCCGCACCGTCCTTCGCGTAAGTCGGGTCGGGTGGCATCACGAGCGAGCTCGCGGCCCCACCGAGCCACGCGTCGAGGTGGTCCTCCATGCACGCGCACTGATCGACCGACGCCGGCTTGATCGCCGCGCGCGTGAAGCCGAGCACGCTGCCGAAGACGCGCGCATCCGTCTTGAGGAGGCGCACGCTCGTCTCGCCGCTCGTCGCCTTGGCCACGACGCGCACGGTCTCGTTGGCGCAGGTGCAGAAGCCGAAGCTGCCTTGGGCCTCGAGCGTGTCGCCGTCGTGCGTGACCTCGATCGTGGCGGGTTTGCCGCCCGAGGCGCCGAGGGCGATGGCGCAGGTGCCCGCCGTGAGCGGAACCTCGAGGCGGTCCGGATGATCCCACGGAGAGGGGAGCACCTCGGTGAAGCCGAGGGGCGCGAACGACTTGGCGAGCGCCGCGGAGGTCGCGAGCGCGCGCGTGCCGCGGTCGTAGCGGTCGCGGGCGATGAATCCGGCGCCGCCGACCACGATGGCGATCGCGCCGCCGATGATTGCGCGACGCCGCGACTGCTTTCTTGCGCGCGTCTCGGCGACCTCGAGCTCGCGCCGCCGTTTGGCCATCGCCTCGGCCTTCTCGCGCTCGGCTTTGGCGAACTCGGGGTGGCGCCCCTCGAGCGCCGACATCGCGGCTTCGACCTCGGCGAGGTCGAGCTCCGGGCTCGAGACGCGACCGTCGCTGATCGCGCCGTCCGAGACCTCCAGCCGGCGGTTGGACGGGGGAGGCTTCGGAGGGCCCTTGGCGCGAGCCTTCCCACCCGGCTGCGCGGGCTGACTGGCCTGTTGCGGCTTGATTCTGGGGTCGGAACCGGAGGGCACGAGCGGTCGCCAGACTACCTGGAGGAGGGCGCGAACCGAAGGGAATGAGCGGCCTGCACCCGCCGTAGATGGGTCCATGGAAGCCGAGTCGACGAGCTACCTCCCGGACTGGGACGACGACGAACCGACGCTGTTTCCTGCCGTAGCGCGCTTCGGCCCGCTCGACATCGGCGCGCCGGACAGCGCGGCGGTCTTCGCGGCCGGGAACGACTTCGCTCCCGACGAGTCCGGTGTGCAGTCTGCGCTCTCCGCCGTCACTGCTGCCGCCATCGGCGCGAGCGTTGCGCCGTCGTCGTCGCCGAGCATTCGGCCGCCGGCTGCGTCGGTGGTGCGTCTGCGCGTTCCGGTGAGCGATCCCGAGACCCGCGCCCTCCTCAAAGACTTGGGCGAGCGTCAGGTCGCGCTCGCCTCGGGGCTTGCTTGGGCCTACGCGCGGATCTCCGCGCTGCCGCGGGACCCGTCGACTCGCGCGGCCGGAGTGACCCTGACGGCGCGCATCGCCGATCTCGGCGACGTGCGGGACGCGCTCAACGAGCTCTACTGCGCGCTCGCCCGTCATCTGGAGGTGCTGGGCCTCGTCGCCGGCTCTCCGCTCGCGCTCTTCCTCGACGGCATCTACCGCTGGGTGCTCGGCACCCTCGACGCGATGGCCGTGTTGGCCGACGAGCTCCTTCGGCTCGAGGCGGACTGGGCGTCGTTCCGGCGTCGCCTCGCCGAGGCGCAGTCCTTCTATCCGGCGCCGCTAGGCCCGGCGGTTCGTGCTCTCTTGTGGGGCCTCGGTGACGAGGGGGCTCGTACCGATGTGACGGGCGCCCTCGACGAGCTCGCGTTCGCGCTCCGTATGCTCGAGAACAACCTCGAGCAGCGCTTCGGTTGACCGGGCGCACCACAACCCCTCGGCCTTCCTCACGAAAAGATCGATCGTTGCCATGACACAGATCGATCGGCGCCGTGGGCGGCGGCGGGTCACGGTGCGGTCTCTGGCTCAGCCTCGCGGTTAAGGGACGACCGACCAGCCCAGCTATTTCATTCATTTAGCAGGCTCTGTCCGCCGCGGATTTTTCCGGTTGCACGTCCCGCCCCGCAAGCTACACCACCGGCCTGTCTGCCCTTTCGGCAGATTGGAGGTTAGGCACCTACATGAGCTCCCTTCGCGCCGCTGCGGTCCTTCTCGGTGTTCCCTTCGCCCTCGCGGTCGTCGCGTGTGGAAGCGATGGCGAACAAGGGAACACGGTGCCCGCCCCCGCGCAGGCGACCACGCCCGGCGTCGAGCGTCCGGCCGAGACCACGCAACCGGCGGCCGTCTGCGACAACGTCGAGGGCATGTTCACCGCGACCAAGGAGCCGTCGAACGTCCTCCTCCTCCTCGATCGCTCCGGCAGCATGCAGATCAAGCTCTCGAACAACGAGACCCGCTGGGACGCGACCAAGCGCGGCCTCTTCGAGCTCCTCGGCAACCTTCCGGCGACCACCAGCGCCGGGGCGATGATGTTCCCGCAGGGCGATTCGCCGGTGAACTTCTGCTTCATCAACACGACCAACGAGGTCGAGTGCACGCCTGGCCCGGCCCGTCCGCCCAAGGCCCCGCGCTGCACCCCGAGCACGTACAAGGTCGGCGTCCCCAACGGCACCGTCGCGCAGTCGCAGATCGACAAGATCCACGACTACGTCACGTCTTCGGACAAGGACTTCTACTACGGCACGCCGATGGCGGCCGCGCTCACCGCGGCGATCGACGCGCAGCGCACCTCCACCATCCCGGGCGCGCGCTCAGTCGTCCTCCTCACCGACGGCAACCCCACGGACTGCCACACCGACGCCGATCCGGACGCGAACGACATCGCGCGCGTGGTCGCCGCCGCCGACAACGGCGTGAAGGGCCAGACCCTCGTCCGCACGTTCGTGATGGGCGTCATCGACGGCACCAAGGGCGCGACGCCCGAGAACCTCTCCAAGGTCGCCAAGGCCGGCGGCACGGGTCGCACGGCGAACTGCGAGGCCACCAACGACTGCTTCTACGCGCTCAACGCGGCCACGTTCCAGCAAGACATCCAGAAGGCGTTCGCCGAGATCTCGCTCCAGGCGTTCGACTGCACGTTCAACCTCCCGGCCGGCAACGCGATGAGCGATCCCGCCAAGACCAACGTCGAGCTCCAGACGACGACGGGCAAGCACCCGATCAACAAGGACGCGAACCACCAGGACGGCTGGGACTACCTCCCGAACGGCACGCAGATCCAGCTCTACGGCCAGGCCTGCCAGGACATGAAGTCCGACGTCGACGCGAAGGTGAACATCGTCATCGGCTGCAAGACGATCGAAGCGCCCCCGCCCGGCCCGACCAAGTGATCTCAACGAGCCCGTCGGCTCGTCGAATGACCCTCGCCGCCACCGCGCCCGCGCTCGGTGGCGGTGTCGTTTTGCGTCGCGCTGTTGGCCTCTCCTTTCAGCGCTGACGGCGAGCGCTTCGCGATGCGTATCGGCTCGCTGTCGCCACGTTCCTCGTGACGCACCGCGAGGCAACACCGCGCGCGGTCGCCGCGCACGTCGGTTACGGGTCGGTCGAAGCGCTCGATCACACGCTCCGCGGCGCGGGCCTTCCGTCGCCCGTGGCGCTACGCGGGCTCGTTCGCGCTTGAGCCCACGCGTGACGTTCGCGCCCGATGCGGATTACGTGTTTTGCCACTTGCACCAGTTGGACCAGTTGGGCCAGTTGTTCCAGTTGCCGCTCGATGAGGTCCCTTGTGTGGGAGTCGTGCAAGCACCGGCCGTCGTCGCACCGGCCGTCGTCGTCGGTGCGCTCGCCGTCACCGCCGGGCACGTCCACGCCCACTGGCCGTTGCGCCCGGCGGCCATCTGGCCGTAAGCGATCTGATTCGCGCTGCCCCAATCGTAGAGGTAGACGACGCGTGTCGTTCCCGTAGGGCTCGTGGCGCGAATGACGAGATAGCTCGTCGCGAGCGCCTGGCCGCCGCGCGCCAAGAGCGCGCTCCGAACCTTGTCGCTCGGGGTCCATCTCGCGTAGGTCGTGCCCGTGAGCGACGCGACGAGCGCGCGGTAGCTGGGGTCGGCGATGTCGGGGGCGCTGTCGACGGTCGCGTAAGCGTCTGGGCCCTCGTTCAAGAATGCCCAAATTACGCTCTGCCTGCGATCGAGGAGCTTCAGTCGGATGTCCATCACTCGGTTGATGGCCTCCTCGCACGACGTTCCTCCAGTGCCCGGCGCGGCGTTCAGCTCGTCGCCGGTCGTCGAGTCCTCTTCCGGCTCCGCACCAGTTTGCGCGGAGCAGGCGCTGGTGGGGACCGCCGCGGCAACGGCAAGCGAGACGATGGCGTGGCGGCGGAGTCGTTCCGGGATGCGAAGCTTGATCATGATCGGGTCCTCGACTTTGGGAAACTTCAAGCGGCGGGCGTGAGCGTGACGAGCGAAGCGTCGAGTGACTCGAGCACAGTCGAGACCACGACCTTCTCGGTGAGACGACAGAACATCGTCTCGGTCGCGGCGAACGTCGCGTGCTCGCCGAGCTTGTTCGCCGGCGCTCCACCCAAGCAAAACGAGAAGAACTTGCAGGCGTCCCGGCATGCGCGGCGGCCACGATCGATCTCGTCTTGAATCACCGCGAGCTTCCGCCGCGCCGGAGCATCGAGGCCGCGCGCGACCGAGCCGAGCGACAGCGAGCCGTGCGTGGGGTGCACGCTGCCGAGGAGCTCGGGCGACCAGGTGGTGAACTCGCCGTCGGAGGACACGGAGAGGATCCGACCGGCGTTGCTTTGGTCGCTGCCGAGGACGGAGCCGAATTCTGGGCTGACGAGCGCGTCGAGCACTCTCTGGATCTCGCGGATCCGAAGGGGGCTCGGGGCCACCTGCCAACGCTCCACGATGCGGGCGAAGAATCGCTTGAACTCGGCCGTGCGCACCTGTTCGAGCGACGACGAGGTGTGGCCCGCCTCGATCTCCTCGACGTTGAACCCCACCTGCGTGGCGCCGAGCGAGGAGAAAAAATCGTAGATGGCGTCAGCGTGCGGCAGCGACTCGCGTGAGATGACGCCGATGGTGTGGAACGGAATGCCGTGACGCTTCAGGGCGTCGATGCCGCGCATCACCGCGGCGTGCGTACCCTTGCCGTTGCGCGTCTTCCGGCGCGCGTCATGGATGTGCGCGGGCCCGTCGATACTCACCCCGATCGAAATCTCGTGCTCGGCGATGAATTCGCACCACGCATCGTCGAGGAGGACCGCGTTGGTTTGGAATTGGTGACGGATGCGCGTCCCCGCGGGAACGCACTCCGCAACGACCGCGAATGCCTCACGGTAATAGTCGCGGCCCACCACCAGCGGCTCGCCAGCGTGCCACACGATCGAGAGCGTTTCGGTGGCAAGACCGCCGCTCGCGACCATGCGGAGCGTGTCGCGAAGCGTCTCCATCGACATGCGCCGCTTGTCGTCGCGGTTCGGCAAGTAGCAGTACGAGCAGTCCAAGTTGCAGAACGGCGTGGCCTGGAGCACGAGGAGGTCGAGGTTCGCGAACAGCGAGTCCGGCGCTTCCGAGGTCATGCTCGGCCATGGTGCAAAGGCTCGGCCAACGCGCGCGCGCTGCCGCATCCGACACTTGCGACGGCTGATGGCGATTTGGTCCCGCTAGCTCCGCCCGCAGCTGCTGAACTCCGTCAGGTTCAGGGTGCGTGGCCTGCCCACCAGCGCTTGCGGGTGCAGTCCCCGAACTTCCGCCGACGGTGCACTCTTATCGTGGAGCCGTCTCGTGCTCGATCAGCCGCGCTTCGCCGCCTTCTTGAGCAAGCGAACGAAGTCGTTCGATTGGTCGCGTGCGAACAGGAACGCGCCGCCGACGTACGCGACCCCGCCCACGGCAATCTCGATGATGAGACGTAGCCCGGCGCGAATGCCGAGCGGGCCCATGCCCGCGCGCACGGCGATGACGGCGAGGGCGAGCGGAATGCAAGCGAGCAGCGGCCGCAGGCAACGCACGAACAGATCGCGTGCGCTCACGCCGTCCTGTCGAACGGCCAAGACGCACGCGATGGCGTAGAGCCCGAACGCGACGCCGACGCCGGTGCACGCCCATAGCGGTCCACCCATCTTGCCGAGCACCCAGATCGATCCGAGGAGAATCACGACCTGCGCGAGCCCGAGCACCATGAGCGCGCGCGTGCGCTCGTAGGTCACGAGGAACGCCGAGACCGTCCAGCCCACGGGGCGAGTCACCGAGAGGGCCGAGAGGATGACGAGCATGGGCGCGACGTCACCCCACGCGCGCGGCAACAGCGCGGCGATAGCGGTCGGCGCCACGGCGCCGAGGCCCACCGCGAGCGGGAACACCACGAGGCCGAGCAGGCCCGTCGCGCGCACCAGCGCTTCGACGCGATGCTCCGGCTTCAAGTGCGCGAACGACGGCAAGAGGACGTCGCCGATCTGCTCGCCGACCTGCACGGCCGGGATGTCGGCGAGGTTGTAGGCCATGTTGTAGCTGCCGAGCACAGCGGGGCCGAAGAGCGCAGAGACGATGAGGTTGTCCCATCGGCGCGACGCGAAAGCCGCGTTCGCGCTCACGGCGAACGGCAGACCGAACTTGAGGAGCGTGCGCGTCGTCTCGCGCGAGAGCTTGTGCGGCTTCAGCCAGTCCTTGGCCTCGACCGCCGCCATCAGCGCGCCGGAACGAATGACGCTGCGCGCGATGTTGCCCCACACGAGTGACATGCCGCCCACGCCGACCATCGCGAGGCCGAGCGACACGGCGCTGTACGCGAGCTCGCCGCCCGAGCGAGAGAGGCCAATCGTCCGAAAGCGCATCGTGCGCGTGAGGAGTCGCTCCGGCACCGCGCCGAGGCGATCCATGAAGACGACGAAGACGAGGCCAGGGAGATAGCGACCGAGGTTCGGCGCGTGCAGGAAGTGCTCGAACGACGTGCCGAACAGGAGGAGCGCCGCGAGCCCGATGATGCCGAGGCCCACGTGGTAGACGGTGACGTGCCACGTGACGTCGGCGCCTTCGTTGGGCTTGGCGATCAAGTACTGGCCGAAGCCCCACGTCGTGAGCGTCCCGACGGTGGTCACGAGGACGAACGCGTCGCTCACTTCGCCGATGACGTCCGGCATCAAGAAGTGCGTGATGGCGAGCGTGCCGACGAGGCCGAGCGCCCGCGAGCCGATGCTCGTGACGATGCTCCAGCTCGCTCCGCGTACGGCTTTTTGGGCGATTGAGCTCGACACTGGGTGAATCGGGCCCGATCAGTCCGCGACGAGCGCGAGCTTGTTCTTCGCCATCTTGGCGATCTTGGCGCGTCCCCCTTTGCGCACGACCTCACCGAGCAGCTCTTCGCCCACCGGGTGACCTTCCTCGGCGAAGTGGAAGCCGAGGTAGAAGAGATCCTCGAGCTCGACGGAGCGATCCTTGCGGAGCGCGCCCGCGAGATCGAAGCCGCGCGCGAGGAGCGCGGAGAGCTGCTTCAGCGCTTCGTCGCCGGCGCGCGCCGCGGGGCGCGTGTCCTTGGCTTTGCGCGAGAGCTCGATGGTCGCGAGCTGGTAACGGTCGTCGTCGCTCGCCTTGTCGGTGCGGCACAAGAGACGCATCACCGTGACGGCCTTCTCGGGGTTCGTCTTCTTCAGCTTGTGACCGAGATCGCGCAGCGCCTCGGCGGTGCCCGCCGGGTCGGCGTCGCGCACCACGTCGAGGAGCGCCTCCCAGCCGCGCGCGCCGCTGCCAAATCGCTTCAGCGCGACGTCGAGCAGCGAGCGCCGGAGCGCGGGCGCGATCTTCTTGGCCGACGGGCGGAGCACGTTGCGCAGCATCCACGCGCGATCGGCGTCCGTCTCTTCGAGGAGCGCCTTGGCGAGGAGCGGCACGGCAGCCTCCATGCCGGTGAGCGCGGTCGCCGCGATCTCGACGCGCTTGCGATCACCGCCGGTGAGCACGCCCACGAGCACCTTGGCCGCGTCGGCGTCTGCTTGACGGCCGAGCTGCTCGATCACGAAGCGTGCGCGTTCCATGTCGGGGTGCGTGACGAGCTTCTCGAGGCGCTTCTGGACGCCGGCCGGGAGCTCGAGGCTGCCCAGCGTGTGGAGCGCGGTCTGCGCGAGCGTGCGGTCGTCCTGCGCCGCGCAGTCGAGGAGCGCCTCGACGAGCTTTTGCGGCGCCTTGCCGCCTTTCATGCAGAAGCGAACCGCGATGATCGCTTCCTGACGAACGCTTGCGGGCTGCTTCGCGTCCACCGCGTACGCGAGGAGCGTGGGCAGCGCCTTCTCGTCTTCGAGGAAGCCCATGATCTTGAGCACGGCGCCGATGGCGCCCGCGTTCGAAGGCTCGCCCGGCTTGGGCTTGGCCTTCTTGGCCTTCTCGAGGAACTTCTCCGTCTCGCTCAAATACGTGCGCCGCTGCTTTGCGTCGGCGCTCTTCGCGCGCTGGCGAACGGCGATCGCTGCGGCCTTCGCTTGTTCTTCGTCTGCGCTGACCAGCGTCGCGAGGAGCGCGGTGAACGCGTCGCGGCCGCCGAGCTCGGCGAGCACGAGCTCGAGCGCATGCCTCTCGTCGGGCGTGGAGCTCGCCATCCGCTCCTTGATGATCGGCACGACCTCTTCACCGACGCTCGCGATGGCCGCGCTCGCTGCGCGCCTCACGTCGGTGTCGCTCGACGCGAGGAGCGGGAAGATCTTGGGCAGGGCCTTCTTCGCGCCGATGCGTGCGAGCCCGGTCAGCGCGTGCCGCTGGAGGATCGTCACGTCGGACTCGAGCGCGCCGGCGAGCGCTGCAGCGACCTCGGCGCCCTTCGGGTGGAGCTCGGCGATGACGATGGCGGCGGCGATCTGCTTTTCGATCGAGTCGCTCTTCAGAAGTCCCAGGATCTTCGCAAGCTCGCTCATGCTGCCTCGTCCCCCGCCGCGCTCGGCGCGGCCGCTTTGCGGAGCGGGGAGCATCGCTAGGGGGAGAGGGCGCCGCAAGTCCGAACCGTTCGCAACGGCAGCGCCCGCCGCCCGCCCCGCCGCGCGCGCGCCGGATTGCCAATTTGGCTTGAATTTATAAGCGATTGCGCGGCTGAGTCGCCGACTGGCATGAGCTGGTCAATCGGCTGAGCTGTGGCCCTCGTGCAGGTAGGGCTGACGGCGGACCGTCACGCACCCCCACCGCCAAAAATGGGCCCTTTTTCATGCAAGATGTCGCGTTGGCTGCCGTTCTTCGTCAAACTATCCATCGTGGCTGCTCGGCACCTCCACCCCGGCTCGACACCTGCGCCTGCCAGGTCAGTCGAGCGCCCGCGCGCCACGGTGCCGGCGCCGCCGTCCGAGGAGCTGCTCGCCGAGACCGGCGCCATCGTCGCGAAGCGCGATTCGTCCGCGCCCACCGTCCCGCCGAACCCGATCGATCTCGAGCTCCTCGCGTTCTTGCCCGAGCTCACGGATCTCCCCGAGCCGCCCCCCGCGCCTACCGCGGCGGAGCTCGGCGACTTCGGTGAGATCGAGCTTCTACCCAGCGTCGAGGCGGTGGCCGATCTTCCCGAGCTCGAGGAGCTTGGCCCGGCCGACGAAGAAGAGGTCGACTCGAGCCCAGGCGACTCGTCGGGCGTCTTCGAGTCGTGCTTCAGCGAGGGCGATCTCATCGAACGCGGAGGCTCACTCCGCTCCGTTCCGCGCGTGATCCTCTCGCCCGCCGGCGTCAAGGCGCTCCCGCTCGACTCCGCGAGCGGGTTTCTCTTGGGCCTCATGGACGGGCTCACCGACGTCGAATCGCTGATGGACATCAGCGGTCTTTCTCGGGACGCGGTCATCGGCAGCGTGTGTTTGCTCCGCGATCACTCCGTCATCCGCTTCGACTGATGGGAGGGCCGTGGGCGGGCGCGCAAAGCGCGCGATCCGCTTGCATTCCCCACGCGTTTACGCCAATTGAGCGGCGTGGACGGAGCTGTGGGTGAAGGAAAGAAGGCCGGAGGGCCCGCCAAGGGAGACCTCCTCGACCTCCTGACCGAGGGCGCCGAGCTCCTCACGCCGCTCGAGCGGGCGCAGATTCGCTTCATTCGTCGGAGCCTCCACCCGGGCGCGCTCGACCGTGTGCTTCGCGCGGGGCAGCGGACGCTCGGCCAGGCTTGGATCAACGCGTCGCTCTCGAATCTCCGCACCGTGCACGGCGCGGAGCGGTTGCCCGCCTTCGCCGCGGACAAGAGCTACATCCTCGTCGCCAATCACCGCAGCTTCTTCGACCTCTACGCGGTCACGTCGTTCCTCGTTCGCAGCGGCCTCACGCACCGCATCCTCTTCCCGGTGCGCGCGAACTTCTTCTACGACCACCCGCTCGGGCCGTTCGTGAACGGCGCGATGAGCTTCTTCGCGATGTACCCGCCCGTCTTTCGCGACAAGAAGCGCGCGGCACTCAACCTCGCCGGCGTCGACGAGACGGCGCGCCTCCTTCAGCAGGGAGGCACCTTCGTCGGCCTTCACCCCGAAGGCACGCGCAACAAGGGCGACGACCCGTATCAGCTCCTCCCTGCGCAATCGGGCGTCGGCCGCATCATCCATCGCTCGCGCGTGACGGTGCTGCCCGTCTTCGTGAACGGGCTCTTGAACGACCTCCCCAAGCAGGTCTGGTCGAACTTCCGGCACAACGGCACGCCCGTTCACGTCGTGTTCGGCGAGCCCATCGACTACTCGGATCTCTACGCGCGAAACGGCACGCCCAAGGTGTACCGCGAGGCCTCCGAACGCGCGTGCGCCGCCATTGCCAAGCTCGGCGAGGAAGAGCGCGCGCTCCGCGCCGCCGCCCCGGCTGCGCACGGCTGAAAATCTGCTAGAGACCGCTCGCCGTGCCGCCCGTTCATCCCATCGCTGCGAAGACCATGCTCCGCGAGCGCCCAGTGATCCTGGCGCCGATGGAGGACGTGACCGACACCGTGTTTCGCCGCCTCTGCCGCGGGCTCGGTTGCCGCATCGCCGTCACCGAGTTCGTGAACGTCGAAGGGCTCCTCCGCGGTTGCCGCAACGCCAAGCGGAAGATCACGCTCGCCGACGACGACATCGGCACGGCGATCCAGATCTACGGGTCGAACCCGGAGCGCCTCGCCGAGGCCGCGCGCGTCGCGGAGGCTGCGCAGCCGCTCTACGTCGACATCAACTGCGGCTGCTGGGTCCCCAAGATCGCCGGGCGCGGCGCGGGCGCCGGCTGGCTGCGCGATCCCGCGGCCATGGTCGCGATGGCCAAGATGGTCGTGGAGAGCGTGTCGATGCCGGTCACGGTGAAGACGCGCATCGGCTACGGCCCCGAGTCGCACATGCCGATCGTGGATCTGGCGCGCCGCCTCG
This sequence comes from Polyangiaceae bacterium, assembly GCA_044224815.1. GTDB lineage: Bacteria > Myxococcota_A > Polyangia > Polyangiales > Polyangiaceae > JADJCA01. The sequence continues at coordinate 4,332 of JBGAJR010000059.1, read as the reverse complement.
AGGACGTGGGCGTGGCCGCGCTCACCATCCACTGCCGCACCGCGCAGATGGGCCACAAGGGCGAGGCCGATTGGACGTGGGCCGCCAAGGCGCGCGAGAACGTCTCGTTCCCCGTCATCGTGAACGGCGACGTGAAGAGCGGCGAAGACGCCGAGCGCGCGCTCGCCACCACCGGCTGCGCCGGCGTGATGGTGGGGCGCCGCGCCATCGAGCACCCGTGGGTGTTCCGCGAGATCGAAGCCAAGCTGCGCGGCGAGCACTGCCCGCCGCCCACTGCCGACGAGCGCCTGGATCTGTGTAAGATGCACCTTCACGAGAACGTCCTCGTGCGCGGCGAGCGCCACGGCGTTCACGTGACGCGCCGGCACCTGGCCGGCTACCTGCACGGGCTCCCCAACGCGGCGGTCACGCGAAAGAAGCTCATGGAGCACGACACCGAGCAAGGCTGCATCGACGTGCTCGAGTCGATGCGCGAGTCGCTCTCGCGCGCGGCCTGACCTCCGGCGCGCTTCACGGCCGCGCCCGTTCCATCGGTCTCGCGAGCGGTGTTATGACGTTCGCGTGACTCCGCGCGTGCTCATCGTCGGCGCCGGCGGCCTCGGCGGCATCACCGCTGCGCTCATGACCCAGCGAGGCGGCGCGGACGTGTTCGCGCTCACCACCAACGCCGCCATCGCCACCGCGATTCGGAGCCACGGCTATCGCGTCACCGGGCAAGCCGTGGATGCGGCCGTCGTGCGTGGTCAGGTGCTCGAAGCGCTGGGCCCCGAGGTCGCGCCGTTCGACGTGGTCGTGCTCGCGGTCCAGCCGCCTCAAGTCGAAGAGGCCGCGCGTTCGGTGACCGCGCACCTCTCTCCCGGGGCCCGCGTCGTCTGCTTTCAGAACGGCCTCTGCGAAGAGCGCGTCGAGCGCATCGTGGGCGGCGGCCGGGTCGTCGGCGCGGTCGTCGCCTGGGGTGGCAGCATGCCCTCGCCGGGCGAGTACGTTCGGACGGCCCGCGGGGGCTTCACGGTCGGGCGCCCCGACGGCCGCATCGACGCCGAGCTCGAGCGCGTGGCGGACCTCTTGTCTGCGGTCGGACCCGTCAAGACGACCATGAACCTCGCCGGGGCGCGCTGGAGCAAGCTCGCGATCAACTGCGCCATCTCCACGCTCGGGACCCTCGGCGGGGCCACGCTCGGCGCCGTCTTGCTTCATCGCTCGGCCCGGCGCCTCGCGCTCGAGATCATGACCGAGGCGGTGGCGGTCTCGCGGCGCCTCGGCGTCACCCTCGACAAGATCGGAGGGGTCGACCTCGAGTGGCTCGCGCTGACCGAGGGCGAGCGGTGGGCGTCGGGCTCGCCGAGCCTTTTGGCCAAGCACTCCGTGCTCCTCGCCACGGGGGCGCGATACCGGCGCATGCGCTCGTCGATGCTCGCGGCCATCGAGCGCGGGCGCCCGCCGGCCGTCGACTTCCTGAACGGCGAGATCGTGACTCGGGCGGCGGCGCTGGGCCTCGAAGCCCCCGTGAACGCCGAGGCGCAGCGGATGGTGCACGAGCTCGCGCACCGGCGCTTGGCGCCTGGAATTAGTGCGATCTACACCCTTCGCGACCGCCTCGCGGCCTCGCGCGCGGCCTGACCGGCCGGCCTCGGAGTTGCTTCGCGGCGGATCTCGACTACTGTCTCTCCGTTGGCGCCTGCGCCGAGGCCATCGCCTCGAAAATCGCCGCGGTGCCCCAGAAGAAGACACACCTTGATTTCTCGTCACCTCGATCGCGGCGCAGTCGCCGCGGCCCCGGGCTCGCTCGCCTCCGCGCCGAGCCCCAAGCAAACCCCCTCCTCGTCCTCCGTCCACGCCGCGTCGGCCTTCGCTGTCCTCGGCCTCGTTCCCGAGCTCACGCGCGCCCTCGCCGAGGAGGGCTACGTCACGCCGACGCCCATCCAAACCGAGGCCATCGGGCCGGCGCTCCGCGGTCGCGACCTCCTCTGCTGCGCGCAGACCGGCACCGGTAAGACCGCGGCGTTCGTTCTCCCCACGCTCCAGCGCCTCGCGCGCGACGTGCCCAAGAGCGGCAAGATCCGCGCGCTCGTGCTCACGCCCACGCGCGAGCTCGCCGCGCAGATCGGCGAGCGCGCCGGTGCGTACGGCAAGCACCTTGGCCTCAAGCACACCGTCATCTACGGCGGCGTCGGCCAGCGTCCGCAGGAAGAGGCCATTCGTCGTCGCCCCGATCTCTTGATCGCGACGCCGGGGCGCCTCTTGGACTTGGTCCAGCAGCGCCTCGTCGATCTCTCCGGCATCACGGTGCTCGTCCTCGACGAGGCCGACCGCATGCTCGACATGGGCTTCATCCACGACGTGCGCCGCGTGCTCGCGGTGGTGCCCAAGGTTCGTCAGACCCTCTTCTTCTCGGCCACCGTGCCGGCCGAAGTCCAGAAGCTCGCGCAGAGCTTGCTCGTGAGCCCGGTGGAGATCGCGGTCACGCCCGAGCGGACCACCGCCGAGACGGTGCGCCAGTCGGTGCACCACGTGTCGCGCGCCGACAAGCGCGCGGTCCTCGAGCGGATCCTGCGCGGTGACGGCGCCGAGCGCGTCATCGTCTTCACGCGCACCAAGCACGGCGCCAATCGCTTGAGCGATCAGCTCGGTCGCGCGGGCGTCGTGTCGGCCGCGATCCACGGCAACAAGTCGCAGGGCGCTCGCGAGCGCGCGCTCGAGTCGTTCCGCGTCGGCTCGACGCAGGTGCTCGTCGCCACCGACATCGCAGCCCGCGGCATCGACGTCGATGGCGTGTCGCTCGTCGTGAACTACGAGCTCCCCAACGTACCCGAGAGCTACGTCCACCGAATCGGCCGTACCGGACGGGCCGGGAGCTCCGGAGCCGCGGTGTCGTTGTGCGACGAGACCGAACGGACGCTCCTCCGCGACATCGAGCGCTTCCTCGGCAACACCATCCCCGTCGCGTCGGGCGCCGTGCCGCTCCCCTCGGCGGGGCGGGCACCGATGGCCGCGCCCGTGCGGACCTCGCCCGCGCCGGTCCGAACCTCGCCGGCGCCCGTTCGAACGTCGCCGGCTCCCGCAGCGCCTGGCGCGGCGCCCGCGCCCCGCACGGTGCCCGCCGCTCCGCCGGGCTACAGCCAGCGGCGCGGTCGCCATTTCGGGCCGCGGCGCGGTCGCTGACGCGAGCGCTCGCGCTCTCCCTGCACTTCCGTGAGGTAGACGGCTCGGCGCGCGGGTGGGAGGCTCCCGCCCTCAGCCAACGTCCAGAAAATCGCCTGCGATTCGGCCCGGTCTCGGCGCTTCGGATATGATCGCCCGAGGCATGCCAAGCGGTGAACACGGCACGCTGATCGGCGCGATGCTCGACCTCGGCGAGAAGCGCCGAAGCGGCGTCCTCACGGTGAGCGCAGAGGAGGTGACGACCCACGTCACCTTCGACGGCGGAGCTCCGATCGATGCCGTGGAAGAAGGCACGCCGGGGGAGCCGCTCGGGAGGCTGCTCGTGCGTACGCGCGTGCTCAGCCCCGAGCAGCACGCCAAGGTCATCGATGCGATGGCCTCGTCGCTCGGCACGAACAAAGAGCAGAAGTTCGGTGAGGTGGCGGTCGCGCTCGGGTTCTTGACCAAAGAGAAGCTCGGCGAAGCCCTTCGCGAGCAAGTGCGCTGGCGCATCGTGCGGGCGCTGCAGCGAGAGAACGCGGAGTATCGCTTCGAAGAGGGGGCGCAGCGTCCGGGAGCCGGGCGTCACGACCTCTCACTCGACGCGATCATCTTCGACGCGGTTCGCTGGTTCGAAGGTGAGCGTCGTCGCGCGGCAGTCGAAGGGCGCGGTCCGTTCTACGTCGCGCTTCGCGGGCAGCCCAACGCGGTGGCGCGTCGCTTCGGCATGACGCCCGAAGAGCAGAGCGCGCTCGAGACCATCGACGGGACGGAGACGGTGGCCGATCTGACCGCGGTCGATTCCTCCGAGACGGGCGTCGATCTCGCTTCGATCGTGGTCGCCTTGACGCTGGCCGGAGTCGTCGATCTCTCCGATGCGCCGCGCGTGCGTCCCGACGGCGCGCCGCGTGCGCCCTCGCGGCCCCCGCCGCCCACCCGCGCATCGGAGCCGCCGCGCGCCAACGATCGCATCGCGCGCACCGTCGCTCGGCTCAAGAAGGCGCAGGCGCGCATGCCGTCGGTGGCGCCCGAGGAGCGCAAGCCGGAGAACGAGCGCGAGGCGCGCGTCTTGGCGGAGCAGTGCTTCCAGCACGGGGTGATTCACTTGCGTGCGAATCGCTTGCAGCAAGCGGTGCCGCTCCTCCGCCGCGCCTTCGGCCTCATGCCGAAGAACCTCGAGTACGAGCTCTA
>JBGAJR010000005.1:0-283103 GCA_044224815.1 Polyangiaceae bacterium | reverse complement strand
CGGGCGAACGAACGCACCCGCCGGCTCCGCGGATCGGAACGAGCTCTCCGACGCGCGTCGCGGTGGTCGCGGCGGCGGTGGCAATGGGCCACCGCGAAACGCCTCTCCTGGCGTGGGCGGGCGGGCGGCCGGCATGGAGCTCGAGCCGCGACCGACGTCCATGCCGCCGCGACGCGGACGCGTCTCTGGCCGTACGCGCGTCGCCGAGGTGTCTTCTTCCGGAGGCTGCCGTACGCGCGTCTCCTGCACGGCGGTCTCGATGTTGGTCGCCGTGTCCTCGCGTCGCCGCGTGGACGGGTCGAGCGTGTCGCTGTCCACGCTGGTCGTGGCGGGCGCGCGGGCCCGCGTCTTCTCGATCGACGCGTCCGTCTCGAGGTCGGCCGGCTCGAGGACGACCGCGAGCTGCGCGTCGATGTTCGTGATGCGCGGCAAGGTCTCGAGCTCGGGATCGTCTCGAGACTCGGGGGTGCGCGGGCGCGCGGCGCGCGGCGGCGGTCCGCTCGCGACGGGCAATGAGCGGGTGTCCGCGTCGAGCGACACGCGACGCGTCTCGCCCGTCGCTCGCAGGGCCTCGGCGACGAGGGAGGTGCGGACGTGCGGACGTGTCGCGTCGTCGCGCTCGCTTTCGATGGGACGCGCCGGCGCGAGCGGTCGGGCGACCGTGGGGGCCGCGGTAGACGAGTCGGCGAGATCACTCGAAGAGAGATTCGCGATCGACGAGTCCGACCCCGAGAGCGGAGAAGGTACCTCGTGCGTGAGCGTGGCCTCCTCTGCATCGGGCGCCGTGGGGGCCGGCGGGAGCGGCCGCGGCTCCGACCCCGGTACGCGGATCTCCGTGACCTCGGTCGCGGCGACCGCCCGCGCGCGATGCAAGCGATCGCGGTCCGCGAACGCCGAACGCATGTATTTTGCAACTTCCGCGGTGGTGGCGCCGGAGATGCTGAAGAGCGCTTCGATTTCCTTGGCCAGCGCCGCGGGCGACTCCACGCGGTCGCCCGGTACGCGCGCGAGCGCGCGCGCGATGAGATCGTCCAGCGCGGGCGGGGCACCGCGTACCCGCTTTTGGAGCTCGGGTACGACGTGTGCTTCGAGGAGCGCGCGGGTCTCGTCCTCGTCGCGACCGAGGAAGAGGCGGCGCCCCGCGCAGAGCTCCCAGAGCAACACGCCCAGGCCGAATACGTCGGCGCGACCGTCGCTGGGCTCGCTCCAGACGCGCTCCGGTGCGGAGTAGGCGAGCGCCGCTTGCGACGCGCCCTGCAGTGGGAACAGACGGCCGGGATCGATGAGCACCGTGCGCCCGTCGAAGGTCACCGAGAAGCTCTCCCCCGACAGCGCGCCGTGCAGGGGCCACGGCGCGCGTGCGCCATCGCGGCACGCGTGCAGCGCTTCGACGCCGCGCGCGGCGTCGGCCACGATGCGGCACGCGATCTCCCAGGGCACGGAGCCACGCTGATCGTGGACGCGCTGGATGATCCAGCCGAGCGTCTCGCTGGGGACGTAGGTGAACGTCATCCAGCGGAGCGGGCCTTGCTCGCCCGCGCCCCGCACCGCAAGGACGTTCGGGCTCTGGATGGTGCGCAACGCGCGCACGACGTCGTTCCACGTCGACGCGATCTCCGGGATGGAGGCCGCGTCGACCCACCACATCAGGGCAGCGTCGCTGCCTTCCTTGTGGGCCAGGTGAAGCGCACCGACCTCACGCGACTCGAGGCGCTCGAAGAGGCGGAAGCCGCCCATGGCGCGAGGCGCGGCGGCTACTTCGGCCTTGGGGGGGACGAACGGCTCGTTCACGGGGCGCCCGGAGGGTTCCCACTATAGTGCCTCGGAACGGCGAACCTGCCGAATTGGCGCCGATTTCTTCCCCGGAGTGCAAAATCCCCCGGTTCTCGGGGCCTGGTGCCCCCCGACGCCCAGGAATTTTGGGGCAGAGTCCGCACCCGGGACGGGTCAGAGCATCACGCCGAACGCGTCGCGGAGCGTCGGGTAGGGCTCCTCGTTCGGATCGACGTCGATGAAGCCGACGCGGAACGAGATCGTGTCGTTGTCGTTCCACGGCCACCACAGGCCGAACGCGATCAGACCGCCGACGGGCGCCGTCGCCAGTATGAACTGCCCCGAGCGAAGGCCGCCGGTGCGTTCCACGAACTCGCGGACGCGCGGCGGCGCGTTGGGCAGGGTCGACGCGGTCCACTCGGTGCCGAGCGCGTCGAGCGCGGCCGTCCGCGCCTTTGCGGCGTGGTCGTTGTGAAACGACGACGTGATGCAGATGAGTCGCGAATCCCAGCTCCAGCCGCGGGCCGGCCAGTTGGACTTGAGGCGACGAAGACCGTCGAAGAGAGGCTGCCACAGCGCGCTCCCGCTCGGACGAAGAGCCATGACGGGAGGTTACTCCGATTCTTTTCCCGACGTCTCGCCCTTCTCGCTTAGGCGGCGCTCTGTCACACTCGAACGCCCGCGGGCCCTGTCGGGTGCGGTTCATTCACCACCATGTCGCCTCGTCTTCCTCGGCTGTGGCTGAGCCTCACGCTGGCCGCGGCCGCTGCCGGATGCGCTGCCAAAGCGACCGAAGTCGCGCCGCCGCCAGCGCACGCAGGCCCCGCGACGACGCAGCGCGGTCCGCTCTCGGTGCGGCTCCTCGCGTTCAACGACTTCCACGGACACCTGAAGCCGCCGCCAGGCCACGTGCACGGCGTGACCGGGGACGTCGGCGGCGCCGCGTATTTCGCCGCCCACTTGAAGCGCCTCGGCGCCGGCTCACCCAACACGCTCGTGGTGGCGGCCGGCGATCTCGTCGGCGGAAGCCCCCTCACGTCGGCGTTGTTCCACGACGAGCCCACCGTCCTCGCGATGAACGCCATGGGGCTCGACGTGACGAGCATGGGCAACCACGAGCTCGACGAAGGAATGCCCGAGCTGCTCCGCCTCGCCCGCGGCGGCTGCCATCCGAAGGATGGCTGCGGTCTCGGCACGACGTTCCCCGGTGCGCGCTACGCCATCTTGGGCGCCAACGTCCAAGAGAAGGCGACGGGGACGCGGCCGCTCCCGCCTTTCGTCGTTCGAGAGGTCGAGGGCATTCCCATCGCCTTCATCGGCATGCCGCTCGAGGACACGCCGGGCGTGGTCCTCCCGGCATCGGTCGAAGGCCTGAAGTTCGACGACGAGGTGAAGACCGTTGCGAGCCTCGTCCCCACGCTCAAATCACGCGGCGTTCGCACGATCGTGCTCCTCGTTCACCAAGGGGGGACAGTGAAGGGCGGGGGTCTCGACGACTGCCGCGAGTTGCACGGACCCATCGTGAAGATCGTCGAGCGCCTCGACCCCGAGGTTGACGTCGTGGTCAGCGGCCACACGCATGCGCTCTACAACTGTCGCGTCGCCGGCCGCCCGGTCACGAGCGCGCTCTCGTTCGGTCGTGTGATCACGACGCTCGACCTCACGATCGATCGCACGACGCGCGACGTGACCTCCGTCGTCGCGAAGAATCACGCCGTCACGCACGACGTCGCCCCGGACGCCGAGGTCCAAGCCATCGTCGACCGCGCGGCAGCGCTCGCCGCGCCGAAGGAGAACCGCGTCGTCGGTCGCATCAAGAAGACCATCCGCGCGGCGACCGGGGCGTCGGGTGAGTCGCCGCTCGGCGATCTCGTGGCCGACGCGCAGCTCGCGGCGACCAAGAAGAACGGCGCCGTCCTCGCGCTCATGAACACGGGCGGCCTGCGCAACGATCTCGTCTTCGAGCGCACGCCGCCCGAGACCGAGGACGGGCAAATCACCTACGGCGAAGCCTTCGCCGCGCAGCCGTTCGGCAACACGCTCGTGACGCTGACCCTCTCCGGCAAGGAGCTCGTCTCGCTCCTCGAGTCCGAGGGGCACGCGGGCTCGCCGATCCAAGTTTCGGAGGGCGTCAGCTATCGGTACCGCACCAAGGGGCCGAAGCTCGTCACGTCTCTCAAGGTCGGGGGCCGCGAGGTCGCGCCCGACGACCGGCTCCGCGTCACGGTGAACAGCTTCATGGCCGAGACGATGCCGATCCTGAAGCGCGCGCCGGAACGCGTCGGCGGCGGCATGGACATCGACGCTCTCGAGTCGTACTTCGCGTCACGTCCCGTCGTCGAGCCCGCGGCCGTGCCGCGCATCGAACGCGACAAAGACGACGAGTGATCGACTCCCGCTAAACGCTCAGTCGTGCTCGCCGCGCACGGGCGGCGTGCGAAGCAGGTCGTCGACCGTCGGTGTCTCGCGATGAAGCGTGGGCCGCGTCGAGAACGGCAAGACCGGAGCGTTGCGCCGCGCGATGTCCGCGCCCATGTGCGCCTTCTCGATTTTGTAGGTCGCGGCGGGGATCTTCGCGGGCGGCGGCGCGGACGTAGTGGTCGCGGCGGGGAAGATCTGCTCGGGCGTGAGACGCGGGAGCGCCGGGGCCTCGGCGACCGGGCTTGGCGTGACGACGACCACGGGCGCTTCGGGCGGTGCGGCAGCGGCCGCAGCGATCGGCGCTGCCTCGTCGCTCACGAGATGTGCGACCAGGACCTTTCCGGCGCCCACGAGGAGGAGGAGACCGGCGGCGGCGCTCGCGAGCGCGAGGGAAGCGCGCGACCGCTCGGGCCGGATCATGGTGGTCGGCGCGTTGCGGTGATCGTCGAGATCGAACGCGACCGGCCCGAACGACGGGAGCTCTTTGCGATCCTGCGCGGCGCTCGCCTGCGGGAGACCCGGGAGGGCCCACGCCGGCGCGGCGGCGGGGACGTCGATCGGTCGCGGCGCGTGCACGACGGGCGGGGCCGCGGCCCAGGCGGGGAGGGGCGGGGGCGCCACGGCGGCGGGGCGCGCGTGGACGACGGGGGCAGCAGTCGGCTCGCCGTTGATGTTCCGAATCATGGCGACCGAGCCGGGATCGAGCGCGTCCGGTCCGAAGCTCGGCGCACCGTCCGGCCGCGTCGCGCGCCCCGGAATGACGAGCGGCTGCGTCGTCGTGCGTGCCGCGGGCGCGCCGGTGATGGCGGGGAGCGGGACGGTCTTGGTTTGAACGGGCGCGATCTCTTCCTTGCGACTCGAGTAGCCCGGCGGGAGGCGTTTCTTCAGATCGAGCGGTGCCGCCTCGCTACGGCCGCGGCTCTCGACCTTGGCGATTCCGGTCGGAGCCATCGCACCGGAGGGCGCGCGCTTTCCGAGGTCGGCGGGCGCCGGTGCCATGGATCCCTTCGCAGGGCGGGGCACGCTCGGTCCGGGCCGTGGGGCCTGGCCAGCGGCCGGACGGGGCGGCACGACCGCCGGCTTCTTCTCTTCGAACCAGGGGCTCTCGTCGACGGCCGTCGCGCTCGACTCTTTTTCGTACGTCGGGAAGTCGATGGAGGGGCGGGACGGCTTCATGTCGCAAAGGGTCACTGCATGAAGCGGACCTGCCTGGGTTCGGTACTCCCGCCCCCAATTACCTACACTTGTGTGGGGCGGTTCCGTTTAACACGGAAAATTCCTGGATCAACGGACCTCCAACCCCTCGGAATCGCGAGACAGCGGATTTGCCCGGTCTACGTTCGCTCAGTGCTTGGCGCCCAGGGCCAAGAACTTCTTGTACGGGTCACGACTGAAGGGGCGACCCAAGAACGACTCGACGAGCTTGCCCTCGTCGTCGGACGAGCCTTGCTCGAGCACTTTCGCGCGGTAGTCGGCTGCGGTCGGCTTGTTCATCAGCCCCTCCTTCTCGAAGCGCGAGTAGAGGTCGCGCGCGATCGCGAGGGCCCACTGGTAGCCGTAGTAGCCGGCGTCGTACTCCATCAGGTGTCCGAACGTCGCTTGGAAGTGGGTCCCCTCCACGTAGCGGAACGGCATGATCTTCGACCACACGTCTTTGACCGTCGCCGTGGTGTCGGCCGGCGGCTCGCTCGTGGCGTGGTAGGCCTGATCGAGCGACGCGAGGAAGATCTGACGCTGCGTGGTGACCGCGCGTCCGAACGCGCGACCCTTCGACATCTTGTCGAAGAGCGCGGCGGGGATGGCCTTGCCGGTCTTGTAGTGCTTGGCGAAGCGATCGAGGACGGGCTTGGACCACGTCCACTCCTCCAGCATCTGCGACGGCGCTTCGACGAAGTCGCGCGACACGTTGGTCCCGGAGAACGACGAGAGCTCGGCCGTCGAGAGGATGTGATGGAGGACGTGCCCGAACTCGTGGAAGAAGGTCGAGACCTCTTGGTGCGTCATCAGGCCCGGCGTCTCGGGCGTCGTCTTGGGGAAGTTGCAGACGATCGCCGCGATGGGCATGAGGCGTGAGCCGTCGTCCATCTTGCGCGTGTCACGGATCGAGAAGACGGCCGCGTGCTTGTACTTCTTGGGACGCGGATAGAGGTCCATCGAGAAGCGCCCGATGACCTGGTCCTTTGCGTCGAGCACCTCGTAGGTCTTCACCTCGGCGTGCCAGGCCTTTTTCTCGACCTCGCGGTACTTGATGCCGAAGAGCTCGCTCGTCACGTCGAGGAGCCCTTGGCGAACGCGCTCGACCTCGAAGTACTCGCTGACCTCTTTGGCGTCGACGCCGTACTTCGCCTTGCGAACGACCTCCTCGAGGTAGAGGCGATCGGAGGGCGGGATCGCCTCGCCCTTCTTGCCGCCGAGCTTCACGCGCGCGGCCTCGAGCTCGGCCATCTCCGTCTTCACGATCGGCGCGAGGTGCTTCTTCAAGTCGTCCAAGAACGCAGCGACCGTCGCGGGCGACTTCGCCATCCGCATCTCGAGCACGAAGTCCGCCCAGGTCGCGTACCCGAGGAGCTTCGCCTTCTCCTTGCGGAGCTTCAGGATGCGCTCCAAGACAGCGACGTTCTTGTCGGCCGCGCGGTTGTCGAACTTGGTGTAGAGCTCGAGCGCCGCCGCGCGATCCTTCGCAAACTGCATGAAGGGGAAGAAGTCCGGATAATCCGTGGTGAGGACGACCTTTCCCGCCGCGTTCTTCGGGTGCTTCTCGATGTACGTCGAGGGCAGGCCGTCGAGGCTCTTCGGGTCCACTTCGAGGGTGAGCGTGGAGCCCGCGAGATTGCTCTGGAACTCCTGCATGGCGAGGCTCAGCTCCTCGTTGAGCTGGCGGAGGCGCGTCTTGCCGGACGCGTCGAGCTCGGCGCCGTTGCGGCGGAGCTCCTTCAGCATGCGATCGAGGAAGCGCGCGCGCGTCGTCGAGAGCGACTCCTTCTTGGCGGCGTAGCGACGGACCACGCTCGCGGTCGCGTCGTCGAGCAGGATCGAGGTGTGAAGGCGCTCGACCTTGGGCGAGCACGCCTTGGCCGCTTCGATGACTCCGTCGTCCGGGTGCGCGACGGCCATGAGCTCGGCGAAGTCGCCGGCGTTGCGGAGCGCGAGGTGCACCTTGTCGAGCGCACCCATCGTCGCGTCCCACGAGAGGGCGGTGTCCGGTGCCTTCTCGAGCGCGCGAATACTCTCCCAGGTTACTTCGGCGCGTCGGAGGCTCGCGTCGCACGATGCGGTCATCCCGGCCCGCGTCATCTCGATCGCGGTCGGGTCCACGTCGAGCGCCGCCGGCTCGATCGGAGGCGGAGCGGGCGGCTTGGCGGCGACGACCTGCGTCGGCGCGGGCGCCGAAGTGGGCGGCGGCATGGGTGCGGCCGGCTCGGGCTCGGCAGCACCGCAGCCGATGGCGAGCGCAGCGGCCGCGACGAAGCGGGCCGACGGAGAGACCCAGCGGGCGAAGGAAAAGGCGCGTCCGATCATGTTGGTGCGGCAGCCTACACTGGATCGCGGGTCCCCCAGGCGTCGTTGCGTGAAGCAAACGGAAGGGGTGTATTCCGCTGGATCTGACGGGGGCGACCTGGCGCGTCACATGCAGTCATGTGGGACATGCGGTTCGCGTCGTCCGTCGTCGTCGGTCTGTCTCTCTTGGCGTTTGCGTGTGGCGGAAGTCGCGACGACGGGAGCACGAGTGACGACGCTCTCGCAGCGCAGACGGCAACCACGAGCGATTACCTCTACGTCGCGCCGGCGCTCACCGCGGGCGCACACACTTGGCAGACCGTGGTCGTGCAGACCGCGGAGTTCGACGGCACCCTGGCGTTTCGATCGAGCGCGACCGGCGAGCCCGATCAGCTGATCGTCATCGACAAGAAGACCGGGGCGGTTTCTTTCGTCTCTGGGGAAGCGATGGCGCCCGCCGACGACTGGGAGGCGAGTCGCACCGAGCTCGCCGATGCGTCGAATCAGCTCACCGTCATGGCCGGCGACTTCAACACGGGCGACACGCGCTTCGCCGCGCTCGTGAACGATCACAACAAGTGCTTCATCAAGGAAGCCGCCATCGGGCTCGCGCTCGTCGGCGCCGTCGTGGCCGCGCCGATCGTCATCGAGGCGGCGCCCGGTCTCGCCGCCGGCGCGCTCGCTTCGGCGCAGGAAGCAGGCGCGGCGGTGGCCGCCAACGGTCTCCGCGCGTTCGTCGTTCAGGCCGGCAAGACCGCGCTCACCAACCCAACGATGCAGAAGTACCTCGCGTACCACGTCGCCAAGACCGCGGTGAAAGGCTGGCTCCTCTTCAGCGATAAAGGTCGGGAGCTCACCCGGTCGGTGATCGATCAGGCGAAAGAGGTGATGCACGCCGACTGTCACCTTGCTTCGCCCGACGCCTACGACGGGACGTTCGTGCAGATCATGAGCGCGCGCTGACGCGCGGAGCCGCGCGCGTCAGGTGCTCGCGGCCTCGAACGACGCGAGGCGCGTGAAGCGCTCGACGTGGTGATCTTCGTCGCCGAAGAGCGTGGCGAGCGCGTGCATCCGCTTGAAGTAGAGCCCGATGTCGTGTTCGTCGCTGATGCCGATTCCGCCGTGGAGCTGAATCGCGTGAGCGACGACCGCGCGCCCGCTCGCCGCGACGTGCGCTTTGGCGGCGGAGATCGCGCGGGCGCGCTCGCCCTCGTCGGCGGACTCGGCCTTCATCGCGGCGAGGAGCGCCATCCCGCGCGCCAGCTCGGTCTCGATGAACATGTCGACGGCGCGGTGCTGAAGCACCTGGAAGGTGCCGATCTTCACGCCGAACTGCACGCGCGTGCCGAGGTATGCGACCGTGGCCTTGAGCGACTCGCTCATCACACCGACCGCCTCCGCGCACGCGCCGGCTGCGGCGCGGTCGAGCGCGCGTGAGAGGGGCGCGTAGCCGTGGCCCTCTTCGCCGAGCCGCGTGCTCGCCGGAACACGGGCACCGTCGAAGTGCACGATGGCGGCCTTCTGCGCGTCGGTCGTCTTGATCGGAACGACGCGCACGCCGGGCGTGCCTTTCTCCACGAGGAAGAGCGAGACGCCGTGGCGGTCGCGCTCGCCGCCGCTGGTGCGGGCGGAGACGATGAACGCGTCGGCACCCGCGCCGGCGAGGACGAAGGTCTTCTCACCGCGGAGCACGTACGCGTCGCCGTTCTTCTCCGCGCGCGTCTCGACGTGGGCGGCGTCGAAGCGCGCGCGGCGCTCGGTGTGCGCGCAAGCGAGCACGACTTCGCCAGCCGCGAGCCGCGGCAGCCACGCCTCGGCCATCGCGTCGTTCCCGGCGTCGGCGAGGAGCGTCCCGGCGAGCACGACCGATGCGAGGTACGGCTCGGGGACGAGCGACGTGCCGAGCTGCTCGAGGACGAGGGCGACGTCGGCCATCGACTGGCCGAGCCCGCCGAAGCGCTCGGGGAAGGGCAGGGCGAGCCAGCCGAGCTCACCCATTTTGCGCCACACGTCGGGTGAAAATCCGACGGGGTCGTCGCGCATCGCGCGGACGCGGGAGACGGGCGACTCGCGCTGGGCGAAGCCGCGGACCATGTCGACGAGAAGCTTTTGATCGGAGGAGAGCTCGAAGTCCATGGTCAGGCGCCCGGCAGGTTGAGGATCATCTTGGCGATGACGTTGCGTTGAATCTCGTTGGAGCCGCCGTAGATCGTCGCGGCCCGGTAGTAGGCCCACTGCGACGGGACCCACTCTTCGTTGGGCGGTACGACGCCTTCGTTGAACCAGGAGAGCGAATCGGGCCCCATGAGCTCCATGCCGAGCTCGTAGATCTGCTGGAGGATCTCCGACCCGCGGATCTTGAGGATCGAGGACTCCGGCCCGGGTGCGTGTCCGAGCTGGGCGCCCGCGAGCGAGCGGTAATTCGCCATGCGCAGGCCCTCGAGCTTGATCTCGAGGCGCGCGATCTTGGCGCGGACCATCGGATCGTCGAACAGCGGCCGCCCGTCTTTGGTCTGCTGCTTCGCGATGCGCTTCATGCGCGCGAGGGTGCGGGTGCTGGTGCCGACCATGGCGATGAAGGTGCGCTCGTGACCGAGGAGCGCCTTGGCCAGCGTCCAGCCGCCGTGGAGCGGGCCTACGAGGTTCTCCTTGGGGACGACCACGTCCTCGAAGAACGTCTCCGAGAACGCGAGCGTGTGACCGATGGTCATGAACGGCTTCACGGTGAGGCCCTTCGACTTCATCGGCACGAGGAGGAAGCTGATCCCCTTGTGCTTGGCGCCCGACCCGTCGGTGCGCGCGAGGACGAAGATCCAGTCGGCGTACTGCGCGTACGTAGTCCAGGTCTTCTGTCCGTTGAGGACGAAGCTCCCTTTGCCGTCGTCCTCGGCGCGGAGCTGCAGCGACGCGAGATCGCTCCCCGCGTTGGGCTCGGAGTAGCCCTGACACCAGACCTCTTCGCCGGAGAGGATCTTCGGCAAGAAGCGCTGCTTCTGAGCGTCGGTACCGAACTGCATGATGAGCGGGCCGACCATGACCAGGCCGAACGGCGAGAGGCCGGGCGTGCCGGCGAGCTCGAGCTCCTCGCTCAAGATGAAGCGCTTCGTCGCGTCGAAGCCGGGGCCGCCGTGCTCCTTCGGCCAATGCGGAGCGACCCAGCCTTTGGCGGCGAGGATGCGATGCCACTCCATGATCTCCGGCATCTCGAAGTGGCCGTCGACCTCGGCCTTCTTGGCGAGGTGCGGAGGGAGGGCCTCCTTGATGAACTTTCGCACTTCGGCGCGGAACGCCTCGTGCTCGGGAGCGAAGGACATGTCCATGGCGGCGCGGAGTATATCGCCGGGGGCCGCCTCGGCTCAGCGCGAAAACGTGCGCGCTCCTCCGCGCGTTTTCGGCGATGCTTCGCCCTGATGGCGACCAAGAAAGCGGCAGCGAAGGCCAAGCCCGATCCCAAGAAGCCCGCGCGGCGGAAGACGCCGAAGAAGCAGGCGCCGAAGTCGCACGGCCTCGAGGCGAGCGAGTGCGCGGTCGTCGACCGGGCGGACCCGTCGGTCGCCACGATCGAGAAGCGGATCGCTTCGGAAGGCGGCGTCGTGACCGGCGTGTACCGCGACCCGCTCGGCGGCCACGCGACGCTCATCGCGATCCTGCCCATCGACAAGGTGGAGCCGACGCCGTTCCAGCGCGATCTCTCCGACGCCCACCACAAGCGCCTCTCGATGGTGATCGAGAAGACGGGGCGCTTCCTCGACCCGATCGTCGCCGTTACGGCGCCCGGGGAAGGCTTTTGGACTCCCAACGGGCGTCACCGCCTCGAGGCGATGCGCCGTCGCGCACAACATGAAGGAGCGCGCGCTCGAGGTCGTGCGCATCTATCGCGGCCTCTTGGACGAGGACGCGAGCCGGCCCGAGGTGGGCTTCTCGTTCTATCTCGAGGACCCGTCGCTCGTGACCTTGGGCGTCTGCTACGAGCGCGACGGCCGCTTCGCAGGCGGCGCGTATCACCCGGCCTTGCGTCGCGTGCTCGAGTTCTCCGAGGAGCCGATCGGAGCCGCGATCAAGCGCCACGAGGCGCTCGCGGACCAGACCATGGCGCTCGAGAAAGCGGTGAGCGGGGCGGTGGCGAAGCTCAAGGAGAAGGGCCTCACGAGCCCGTACCTTCGCGCGTTCGTCGTGGCGCGCATCAATCCGCTCCGCTTCATCAAGGGCGATCCGCCGCGCGCCGAGGACCTCTTGAAGTCGATGACCGACAAGGCGCTTCGCTTCAACACCGAGAAGGTCACCCAGAACGATCTGGCTCGCATGGGCGGCGCGCCGGCCGACGACGCCGATTGACGATCACGCGCCGCGCCGCGCCGCGACGATCGCTGCCGCCCGGGCGCCGGCCGTGAGGGCGGCATCCACGCTGGCGCCCGCGAGGAGCTTCGCCACGAAGGCACCCTGAAACGCGTCGCCGCAGCCAAGGGTGTCGACGATCGCCTTGGCCTGCGCCGGCGCGTGGTGCACTCCATCCTTGGTGATCGCAAAGGCACCGTCCGCCCCCGCGGTGAGGACGACGAGGCCGCGGGCCGTTCGTGCGGCGTCGGTCAGCGGCGCGAGGTGCTCACGCTTCCCGCCCACGAAGACGAGGTCGAAGCGTTCTTTGACCGGAGCGACCCACGCGCGCGGATCGTCACCCGCTTCGCTGTCGATCGACACGTCGCACACGAGCCGTGGCCTCGTGGTCACGCGAGCGCACGCGTCGAGCACGCGGCCGATCATCGCTTCGGTCTCGCGAGACCATGGCACGGCGACGGCGTCGCTTCCTGCGATCGCGTCGAGGTCGGCGTCGGTCGGAGCGTAGTCGGCCGCGACGCCGGCGACGAAGCCACAGAGAATGCGTTCGCCGCTCGCCGAGACGCGCACGCGCTGCTGTGTGGATGCGCCGGGGAGCAGGCGTACGAACGCGTCGGTGAGCCCGACGGCGCCGAGGAGCGCGCGGAGGTCGCGCCCGATGGCGTCGTCACCGACGGCGGCGAACACCGTCGCTTCAGCGCCTGCATCGGCGGCGGCCCGAGCAAAGTTCACCGAGATGCCGCCCAAATGGGCGTCGCCTTCGGGGTCGAACGTGTCGAGGCAGATCTCGCCGACGGCGGCGATGCGCAGGGCGCGCGTCGGCGGCGCGTCTATCCGCACGCGCGCCTCCACGCATCCACCATGCGCTTCACTTTCTCGGCGTCCACACGGTCACCCGTCTTGAGACACGTGCCCACGACCGCGGCGTCCGCGACGCGCGCGAGCGAGTCGGCATTTTCCGGAGTGAGCCCGCTCCCGATGACCACGCGCGTGCGCGCGCCGATCTCTTCGCGAACGGCCCGGAGATCGTCCAGGCTCGGCGGCTCGCCGGTGCGCGTCCCGCTGACGAGCACCGCGGCGCTGCCTTCGGTCGCGGCGCGCTCGGCCGCGTCCGCGATCGATTCGGTTCCCGTGAGCTCGGCGTGCTTTACGTGCACGTCGGTCCACAGCTCGACGGCGCTCGCGCCGAGCTTGGCGCGAAGGTCGCGCACGAAGCGCGGGTCGCCGCGCACCTCTTCGCCTTGCATGATGACCGTGTCGACGAAGACGTCGAGGCGCACGAGCTCCAGCTCGGCGGCGGCGGCGACGGCGAGCGTGGCCTCGACGTCCATCCGCTGGACGCCGACGCCGACCGGTACGTCGACCGCGTCGCGCGCGGCGCGGCACGCGAGCGTGATCCAAGCGACCTGCGCTTTGGAGACGAGGATGGTGTGCGGCTTGTCGGCGTCGTTCTCGAGGAGCACCCCGTCCACGCCGCCCGCGCGGAGCGCGTCCATGTCACGGCGCACGAGATCGAGCGCCGCGGTCGTGCCCGGGAACGCCGGATAGCCGAGCGACGGCGGCAAATGAACGACGGCGACGAGCGGTCGCGGCGAGGGAAATGTGCGCGGGCTCACGGCGGCGAATCTACGCCATCGTCCGGCGCCGCGGGACGGCGAAACGCCAGAGCCACGCCGGGGAGAATCGACGCGACCGCGATGCCGATCTCGAGTCGCGAAGCGTGAGCGGCGACGTAGAACGCGGCGAGCGTGGCGAGCGCAGGCACGACCCACGTTCGCACGCGGCGCAGGTCGTCGCGCGCGAGCCGCGGAACGGCGAGCGCGGTGATCGCGTACTGCGCCATGACGAGCACGCTCGTGAAGTCGACCAACGCGCGAAAGTCGAGCGTCGCCACGAGGAGGGCGGTGAGCGTCGCGGACAGCGCCGCGCCATGACGGGTCGCGCGCGCCGCGCCTGCCGAGTGAGGAAACGCACCCGCCACCGCGCGGACGACGACCGGCGCCGTGACTGCCATCGCGTGGCCGAGGCCGAAGATCGACACCGCGCCGAGGACGCCGACGGCGCGCGCCGCCGCGGCGCCGAAGAGAACGCCCGCGCCATCCGCGACCGGTCGCTCCGACGACGCGAGCCCGGGCACGACGCGAAAGAGGGCGGCCTGCAAGACGGCGTAGACGAGCGCGGCGCCGAGGAGCGAGCCGAGGATCGCGCGGGGAAGTGTGTAAGATGCACGATTCGTCGCGCCGCCCGGCACGGCCGCGGCCTCGAACCCACTCAGCGCGAAGACCACGAGGAGCAGCGCCCCGCCGAACGCGCTCGGAGCCATCGCGACGCGCGACGCCGTCGCAGTCGGTGCGGCGAAGAAGCCGGCGGCGGCGACGGCGACGAGCGCTCCGGCTTTGAAGAGGGCGATGGGCGTGCCGAGGCGGCCGGCGCGCCGAATGTCGAGCGCGGCCACGAGGCCGAGCGTCGCGACGACCGCGAGCGCGATGGCCGTGTGTGCGCGCGGGCCGAGCGAGGGCGCGAGCTGCCCAGGGAGCGCTGACGCTGCAGAGGCCCACGTCGTGACCGTCGCGACCACGATGGACACGCCGACGACCACGCCGACGCGGGGGCCGAACGCGCGCGTCGCGTAGGCGTAGGCGCTCCCGTCTACCGGGCACGCGCGCGCCGCGCGTGCGTACGAGATCGCGACAGGCAGGAGGACGACGGCACCCACCAAGTAGGCGAGGGGCGCGAGGGCGCCGAGGTCACGGGCGAGGTCGGCGGGCAGCCGGAAGATCCCGGAGCCGATGATGGTGTTGAGCCCGAGGGCGAGGACGCCGAGGAATCCGAGCCCGCGCCGCGGGGGCGCCGAGCCAGGCGCGGGCGAGCTCTCGGAGGGCATGGCGCGCGAAGAGAGCAAAACGGCGCGTTCGACGCAACGCGCATGGGGCATCGCACACCGTCCCCGCCGGGGGACCGCCAAGTTTTGCCGGTCGCGCGGGGCGACGAGCTATTCTTTCATCGTGCCCATCCCTCGGCGGCCAACCAGGCTGGGCCCCTACGACGTCATCGCGAGGATCGCGAGCGGGGGCATGGCCCACGTGTACCTCGGCCGCGCGCGAGATCACCTCGGCCAAGAACGCGTCGCGGCCATCAAGGTGATGCGTCACGACTTCGGTGGCGACGACCAGGCGCTCCACATGTTCCTGGACGAGGCGAAGCTCCTCTCGCGCCTCTCCCATCCCAACATCATCCAGACCCTCGAGTTCGGGACCAGCGGCGAGGACCCGCACCCTTTCATCGCGATGGAGCTCCTGCTCGGACGCACCGTCATGGATGTCTGGGAGCGATGCATCGAAGAGAACATCGCCCTGCGATTCGACGTGGCCGCGTGGATCGCGGCGCGCATCGCCGATGGCTTGCATCACGCGCACGAGCTCACCGACGAGGCGGGCGGCGCGCTCCACCTCATTCACCGCGACGTCAATCCGAGCAACATCTTCTTGAGCTTCGACGGGAAGGTGAAGCTCTTCGACTTCGGCCTCGCCAAGGCGTCGTCGCGGCGCACGCAGAGCTCGGCCGGGATCGTGAAGGGGAAGCTTCCCTATCTGTCGCCCGAGCAGATCATGGAGCTTCCGCTCGATCGGCGCAGCGACGTCTACACCCTCGGAACCACGCTCTGGGAGATGGCGACGATGCGCCGGCTCTTCAAGCGCGAGAACGACGTCGAGACCGTGCGCGCCGTTCGGAGCGCCGCCATCCCCGATCCGCGCGCGCTCGTGCCGGAGCTCCCCGAAGCACTCGCGCGCATCATCCTCCGCTCGCTCGAGCGCAACCGCGAGCATCGGTACAAGACGGCGCGCGAGCTCGCGCTCGATCTCGACGACTTCCTGACGCGCATCGGGCCGCCGGATCTGTCCACGGTGATTCCGGCGATCCTCGACCGGCTGTTCCCCGGCGAGCGAGCCCGTC
This sequence comes from Polyangiaceae bacterium, assembly GCA_044224815.1. Lineage (GTDB taxonomy): Bacteria > Myxococcota_A > Polyangia > Polyangiales > Polyangiaceae > JADJCA01. The sequence goes on along the minus strand of JBGAJR010000005.1, from coordinate 267,122 downwards.
AGATGGGGTGGCTCAAGTCCGCGTCGGGGCCGCAAACGCCACGCTCGACCCTGACCCCGCCCATTCCGTTTCCGCTCCAGCGCGCGCCGGGTGAGCCGAGCATCCCGCCGTCGAGCGGGGCGGGGACCCCGGTCAGTACACCGCCCAGCATCCCGCCCAGCATGCCTCGAAGCGGCCCCTCGAGCGCGCCCACGAGCAGCCCATCGACGCTACGCAGCGTGGCACCCGAGGCGCCCAAGCCGCGAAAATGAGCGGTGCCGCGGGCTCGACGTTTCTTCGGAAACGCGAGAAATCGCGCACGAAACCCACGAGAATACGAAGTTTTCCAAATCCTCCCCGGAAGGCTGCATACTGCCCTTGCGCGTAGTGTGGGGGTAGGCGGGTGCGCTCGCTGAATCCCGGCGGTGAGCTGACAAGCACCGCGCCGCCAGAAGCGCCGTCGGACATGCAGAAGAGCAACTTCTACGAGTTCACGCGACCCGTTCAGGAGCGCTTCATCGGCTCCGTCAACGGTACCGGCATGCCGACGCCGCTCCTCGAGCGGCGCGGAGGCCCAGCGCTTCCGGTCGCTTGGCTCGGGCTGACGGCCGCCGGCGTCGTCCTCGTCCTCGTGCTCTTTCCGCTCGGGCTCGGCAACCTCGAGAGCGGGCTCGCGATTCAGTCGGTGGCCCTCCTCGTGGGCTACGTGGTGGGCATCGCGGCCGCGGTGTTCGGCGCGATGAAGACGCTCGCGGCGCGGTGGGAGGTGCGTTCGCTGCCGTTCCGTCCAGGCATCTACGTCTTCCCGATCGGCCTGGTCGACGCGCGGCGCTACGGCCTCGAGATTTTCTCCCTCTCCGAGATCACGGGCGTGACCGAGCAGGGAACGAGCCTCGTCGTCTCGTTCGACGGCGGCGCGAGCTACTCGTTCCCGTTCGCGAACGCCGAGGAGATGGCCGCGGGCAAGGACCGGCTCAACTCGGCCAAGAGCCATCTCGATCACGCCAACGCGACGCGCGAGAGCCTTCGTCCCGGCGCGCTCGCCGGCATCGATCCGTTTCACGGCGCGGCGAGCCCGTTCGTCCCCAACAAAGCCCTCGTTCGTGAGGTGCCGACCTGGGCGCGCATTCCGTGGGCGTACGCCGCTGCGGTCGGCGTGGTGATTGGGCTCGGCGTTTGGACGCTGCGCAATCAGATCGGCGATCGTCGTCTCTACGCCGCGGCGCTCGAGCGCAACGACGTCGAGGCCTACCGCGCCTACCTCACGCGCGGCCGCAAGTTCAACGACGAGGTGGAGCGCGTGCGTCTCCCTCGCGCCGAGCTGCGCTTGGCCGAGAAGATCGGCTCCGTCGAGGCGATCGAGTCGTACATCGAGAGCCATCCGCGGTCGGCGATTCCCGACGAGGTGCAGGCCGCCCGTCGGACCGCGCTCCTCGCGGAGCTCGAGCGGTCGAAGCAGGCCGGCACGGTGACGGCTCTTCGCGACTTCGATCGCAAGCACCCGAAGCACGGTCTCGACGTCGAGCTCAAGAAGGCGATTCACCAGGTCTACGTCGCCGCCCTCGAGAAGTACAAGGCGCAGGCCGCACCCAAGGATCCCGAGGCGACGCGCTTCATGACCGACCTCGTCGCGCTCGCGGAGCAGCGCGGCCCGAACGTCCTCGTCCGCTTCAAGCGCAAGCCGTCGAAGACCCTCGAGAAGGCCGACTCGCTCGTCACGAAGAACAAGTTCTTCAACGGCACGCAGTCGTTCCCCACCAAGTATTTCGACGCCGCGCACCTCCAGCCGCGCGAGTCGGAGTTGGGCAACGTGATCCTCCAGCGGTTCGCCGAGACGTTCCCCAAAGACATCCTCACGGTCCAGTTGGGGGACCCGCTCGCGGACGCCGAGCCGGTGCCGGCGGTGGTGACCGCGCCGACGCTCTTCGTGGAGCACGAGGTCGAGTGGGCAGGGGGCGTCGTTACCAGCACCAACCCGCGCGGCGTGTTCATCGGCGCCGGAATCCTCTTCGAGTCCACGTTCCGACTCCCGGGCGACTCCAAGCCGCTCCGGGCCAAGGCCACCGACTGGCGGGCGCCCGACGTCTCGAATCTGAAGGGTGAGACCAAGCCCGAAGAGAAGCTCTACGAGTCGATGGCGCGGAGCTGCTTCGAAGGGTTCACGAAGCGGCTCGTCGCGACCTTGTTCCGCCCCGCGAAGTGACCGAGCCGCGCCGGAGACGGTGGACAGCCGCCGTCTTGCGACTTACCTGATTGCATGTGGGTGGGGCTCTTCGCCTCGCAACCGGGAGATGGCGCCATGAGTGACTTGAAGACCGAGCTCGAAAAGGGAATTTCGGAAGCGCAGGCGCTCGTCGACGACGTCAAAGTCCGCGTGCACCTCGCGGGCATGGACGCCAAGGACGAGTGGAACAAGCTCGAGCCGAAAGTCACGGCCCAGCTCACGTCGCTCAAGCGAGACCTGTCGAGCGCCACCAAAGACGCCGTCGACGATCTCGTGGGCGCGCTCGAGAAGCTCCGCGCGAAGCTCTGAGCGTCTGGCAAGAGCCGTGCGGCGTCAGGCGATCGGCCGCGCCGCGTAGTCGCCCGCCACCACCGCGAGGAGCGTGTGGAACATGGCGTGCGTGAGGCCCCAGAGCGTGTGAGGCCCAACGGCCAGGCTCGGGAGCTCGTACTTGTCGCCGCCGACCTCGAAGCTGTAGGTCCCGCGCCCTTCGCCGCGAGCGAGGGGCGCGATGGGGGTCCAGAGCGCTTCGGCCACCTCGCTCGTATCGAGGACGAGCGGGGCGTCGGCATCCCGTTCGAGTGCGAAGACGAAGGGCGAGATGGTCAGCCCAAAACGCTTCCCGCGGGCGCGGGCCGGAACGTCGTGAAGGCGGGCGAGGAGCGTCGCGCGCGCGTCGAGCGGCAAGCCGACCTCCTCGAGCGTCTCCCGCCGCGCGGTGTCGAGGAGGCTCGCGTCGTCGGTGGCGGCGCGCCCGCCGGGGAACGCGATGTGCCCGGACCAGGGGTCGCGCTCGCGAAGCGCGCGGCGAATGAAGAGGATCTCGGCTTCGCCGCCGCCCGGAGGCGTGCGAAGTACCATCGCCACCGCGGCGCGAGCGTCCTCCGTCTGCTCTTCGCGCGGAGGCGGCGCTCGGAGGAGGCGCGCGGAGAGGCTTTGGAGATCGAACTCGGCCATCGCTGTCGCGCCAAGGCGCGACGACGATCACGTAGGCACGCGTCGGTGAGGCGTCAACCGGCGCCCCCGACGCTTCGCGCCGCGAGGACGGCGGGCCATGCGAGGCGACGCTTGCCTATCTCGTGCCCACGGCCGTAAAGAAGCAACGTGACCGACGTGAAGGACGACGCGACCGACGCCGACGATGCGCAGCTCGTGGAGCGGTACACCGCCGAGATCGTGCGGCTCCAGGCGCTGATCGAGCAGGTCGATCGCGACCGAAAGAAGGTGCGGGTCTTCTTGTGGGGGCTGCTCCTCGCGCCGTTCGGTGCCTTCGTCCACATTCTCGTCGTGGCGGGCATCGCCTTCATCGCGCTGTCCCTCTACTTCTGCGGGCTTTACCTGAGCTCGATGCACTACTGGGACCGCACCGACCAGCTGAAGCACTTGCGTCGCTCGCTCGCGAAGCTTCGCCCCGCCCGAGAGGGTGACGCCACGTGACCGCGCTCGCGACGCGCGCCGAGGAGCTCGCCGCCGAGGCCGCCCGACTCGCGGCGGCGGGCGACGCTGAGGCCGCGGCGGATGCTTACCTCCGCGCGTACGAGGCGAAGCCCCTCCTCGCGTGGCTCGAGGCGGCGTGCGGGCTGCGCGCGGTGCAATTCGTGGCGCGGGCGCGGCACGGGCGTCCTCCGTGGCCGCTTCTCCCGGCGCAGCGCATGTGGATGTATTCTGCAATTCATCGCGGGCTCGCCACCAAAGCGCCGCCCGGTGAGGACGTGGCCGCGGGGTGCCCGCATACGCTCCGCTGGGGCTCCCGCTTCGCCGACGAAGCGGCCGTCGACCGCGTTGCGCTCTACCAATCGCTCGCGGCGCGGGCCTCGTTCTGCGATTGCGAGATCCTCGCGCACGCCGGCGCCGAGGACGAGCCTTCGATGGCCACCGTGTTCTTGGCCGGGGACTTCGACGGTCTCGGCGCCGCGGCGCGCGCACGCCTCTCCGACCTCGTCGTCGATGGTGCGCCGCCGCCGCTGGGGCTCGGCGCGAGCGCCGACGACGACACCTGCCTCGATGCGGTCTTCTTGGCGCCGCACCCCGACGGCACCGGGCTTCGCGCCGCGCCGCAGATCGTCGACGGCGCGGTCGTGGGCGACGTGCTCGATGCGCTCGCGTGCGCCGGTGAACGCGCCGGGCGCGTCACCTTGCTGCTCGGATACCCGGATCGCAAAGGGGCGATGGACGTCGCCTCGTTCGACGGGAAGCGCCGTGCGTTCGCGTCCGTCGATCGGCGCGCTCTCTCTCCCGCGCTCGCCGATTGCCGCTGGTTGGTGGAAGGTGTGGCTGCGTTCTCGGAGCTCCTCGCGCCGCTCCGTCGCGGGGGATGCGCGTGACCCGCGCGATCCAGCGGGCGCACTTCATCCTGTTCGTTCGCGATCAGGCGGCGAGCGCCGTGTTCTATGCGCGGGTCTTCGGCTGCGCGCCGACGCTCGACGTGCCCGGGATGACGGAGCTCGCGCTGCTCGACGGCGTGGTGCTCGGGCTGATGCCGGAAGCGGGCATTCGACGAATCCTCGGAGACGAGCTCCCCGACCCGGCCCGCGCGGAGGGCGTTGGACGCAGCGAGCTCTACTTGATGGTGGACGACCCAGCGGCGTGGCTCGCGCGTGCCGAGGCTGCGGGGGCGCGGCGACTGAGCGCGCTCGCACCGCGGAACTGGGGCCACGACGTCGCGTACTGCGCCGATCCGGATGGGCACGTCCTCGCGTTCGCGCGCCCCACGGCCTAGGCCCGCGACCCGGTTCGGTGAGGTCTCCGGCGGCCCATTGCTCGGGTCGCGCGAGTGCGGCTACGACAGTCGCATGGCCGTTCACCACACGTTTTTCGCGGCGTCCGAGGACGAGCTCGCTCGACTGTTTCCCGGCTTCCGCCCCGCGAAGCCGGAGAAGGTCACGCGCGAGGGCGTGAACCCGTTCACCAAGCGGCCGTTTACCCATCGAGATTGGGAGCCGATCTCGCCGCCCACCGCGCTCGGGAGCCCGTCGTTCCTCGATGACGTGTGGGGCCCTGCGCTCGCACCGGTCGTCGTGAGTGACAGCGAATACTCGGCCGCGCTCGATGCCGCGTCGCCTCCGGGGCTGCGCGCGCTGCCGCACGTCGTCGCCAAGGATCTGCCCATCCTCTCCATCGAACCGCTCGCGGCGGCGCTCCTCGGCGCCGACGTGCCATCGCCGCCAGCGCGCATGGGGCTGGATCCCCGCGGAGAGTCGCGAGAGATCGAGGCGCTGCCCGACGCGGCCGTGATTGCGCTCGCGGAGGCGAGTGACGCGGCGCTGGTCGCGGCCACCGAAACGGATGCCATCGCGCGTGCGATCGCGAGCGGGCCGTCGGTCGAGCTGTCCGAAGAGGAAGCTCGCGACGAGCTCGTGCGGCTCATGCTCCGCCCGCTGCGCGCCCTCGCGATCGAGGCGCGTTCGCGACACTCACGCGTTTGCCACTACTGCGTCTTCTGACCGGCGCTGCGCATCGCGCGCGCGAAGAAAACGACGCCGACGGTGGTCGCGACGATCCCGAACGCGGCCGCACGCCACACGACGAACTCGGCGCCGTAGAGGCGACCGCCGACCTCGAAGGCCACGCCGATGAACGTACCGAACGCGACTGCAGGCCCGAGCGCACGACGCGCGAGGGTCAGGAGCGTTCCCGTGGGGAGCGCGCCCTTGAGCCCGGCCGCGCGTCCGGCGAGCCCGAGAAGGAGAGGGAGCGCGACGCCTGTCCCGGCGGGAATGAAGACGGCCAGTCGGCCGTGGGTCACCCAGACCAAGAACGTGAGGAGACCGAGGAGGATTGCGATGGCGGTGGGCTTGGCGGCCGTGGGCTCGGGCTTGAGGATGCCGGCGAGACCGACGACGCAGACGAAGACGAGCCAGATCGGCCAGACGACGTTCATGGTTCGATTCCTCAGGACACGCGCTCGGGGACTCGATGCCACAAAAGCGGGGCGGGCAGCCCTTTGGGGAGCTGCCCGCTCATCTCACTTGCCGCTTTGGCGACCCCAACGGGAATTGAACCCGTGTTACCGGCGTGAGAGGCCGATGTCCTAACCGCTAGACGATGGGGCCAGGTGTACTGCCGAGATGTCGAAGCGAAGTGAAGCCGGGCTGGGGGACAAGGATTCGAACCTTGATAGACGGAGCCAGAATCCGTCGTCCTGCCATTAGACGATCCCCCAAGAATCGTGAAGCTGGCGAGAAGAACGCTAAGCGAATCGCCCGAGCCGCAAGCGGTCCGAACGGGTGGCGCACACTAACCGTACCGTTTGATCAGTCAAGACTTTTGTAGCGCGACGGAGGGGCGCGTCGAGCGTGAACGCGCCTTCCAATTCGATGCGCGTTGGACGCCGCCCACAAACGCGCGCGACGTCCCTTGACGGCGCGCCCGGCGCGTCTACGTTGCGGGCCAACCAGTTTTGGCACTCACTCAAGGCGAGTGCTAACAGCCCCGCAAACGTAAGCCAAACCGAATACTTGGAGGGACTCCCCATGAAGATCCGCCCGCTCGGCGACCACGTCGTGGTCAAGCGCATGAAGGAAGAAGAGAAGAGCAAGGGAGGGATCATCATCCCCGACACCGCGAAGGAGAAGCCCATCGAGGGGCTCGTCGTCGCGGTCGGCAACGGCAAGGAGCTCAAGGGCGGCAAGGTCCGCGCGCTCGACGTGAAGACGGGCGATCGCGTCCTCTTCGGCAAGTACTCGGGCACCGAGGTGAAGCTCGACGGTGAGGCTCACCTCATCATCACCGAGAGCGACATCCTCGCCGTCTTCGAAGGCTGATCGGACGTCCGCGTCCCTCTTTTAGAAACGAGAGAACGAACATGAGCGCGAAAGAAATCCTCTACAACCGCGGCGCCCGCTCCAAGATCCTCCACGGCGTCAACACCCTCGCCAACGCCGTCAAGGTCACGCTCGGCCCCAAGGGTCGCAACGTCGTCATCGAGAAGTCCTTCGGCTCGCCCGTCGTCACCAAGGACGGCGTGACGGTGGCCAAGGAGATCGAGCTCGGCGACAAGTTCGAGAACATGGGCGCGCAGATGGTCCGCGAGGTCGCCTCCAAGACCAGCGACAAGGCCGGCGACGGCACGACCACCGCGACCGTGCTCGCGCAGGCGCTCTTCACGGGCGGCCTCTCGCTCGTCGAAGCCGGTCACAACCCGATGGATCTCAAGCGCGGCATGGACGCGGCCGTCCAGGCGATGACCGCCGAGATCAAGAAGCTCGCCGTCCCCACCAAGGACAAGCAGCACATCGCGCAGGTCGGCACGATCAGCGCGAACGGCGACTCCGAGATCGGCGGCAAGCTCGCCGAGGCGATGGAGAAGGTCGGCAAGGAAGGCGTCATCACGGTCGAAGAGTCGCGCACGGCCGAGACCACGCTCGACGTGGTCGAGGGCATGCAGTTCGACCGCGGCTTCGTCAGCCCCTACTTCGTGACCGACACGGAGAAGATGACGGCCGTCCTCGAGGACCCGTACATCCTCATCACCGAGAAGAAGATCGGCAACATGCACGACATTCTCCCGGTGCTCGAGACGGTCGCGCGCGAAGGCCGCCCGCTCCTCATCCTCGCCGAGGACATCGAGGGCGAGGCGCTCGCGACGCTCGTCGTCAACAAGCTCCGTGGCCTCCTCAAGGTCTGCGCCGTGAAGGCGCCGGGCTTCGGTGATCGCCGCAAGGAGATGCTCAAGGACATCGCCATCCTCACGGGCGGCGAGGTCATCGCCGAGGAGCTCGGGCTCAAGCTCGAGAACGTCACGGTCAAGGACCTCGGCCGCTGCAAGCGCGCGACGATCGACAAGGAGAACACCACCCTCGTTGACGGCGTGGGCGCCAAGGAGCGACTACGACAAGGAGAAGCTCCAGGAGCGTCTCGCGAAGCTCGCGGGCGGCGTCGCGGTCATCAAGGTCGGCGCTGCGACCGAGACCGAGATGAAGGAGAAGAAGGCCCGCGTCGAAGACGCGCTCCACGCGACCCGCGCGGCCGTGGAAGAGGGCATCGTCCCCGGCGGCGGCGTCGCGCTCCTTCGCGCGGCGAAGGCGCTCGAGGGCCTCAAGCTCCAGGGCGAGCAGATGTTCGGGCTCAAGCTCGTGCGTCGCGCGATCGAGGAGCCCCTCCGTCAGATCTCCAAGAACGCGGGCCACGAGGGCTCGGTCGTCGTCCAGAAGGTCATGGACGGCACGGGCTCGTTCGGCTTCAACGCCGCGACCGACACGTACGAGGACATGGTCAAGGCGGGCGTCATCGACCCGGCCAAGGTCGTGCGCTCGGCGCTCGAGTTCGCGAACAGCGTCGCGGGCCTCATGCTCACCACCGAGGCGCTCGTCGCCGAGAAGCCGAAGAAGGAAAAGGCCGGCGGTGGCGCCGGCGGCGGCATGGGTGGCATGGGCGGTATGGGTGGCATGGGCGGTATGGGCGGCATGGGCGGCGACTTCGACATGGATTGATCGAAGGCGCAGCCGACGCACCCGCGTCGTCTGAAAGCGCGAAGGCCCTGCTCCTCGTCGGAGCGGGGCCTTCGTCATTTGGCGAGCGTGACCGCAGAGCGTGAGGCTCAGCTCGCCGTATCGCTGTAGACGAAGCAGACGGCGCGTCGTCCTTGGAGCGTGTGAACCTGGCCGGTCTGCACGCCGATCCCGCCGCTGGCGGGCGGGGCGAAGCTTTGGCCCGTGACCGACTGCACGCGCGACGTCGCCTCTCCGAGGAGGACACCGTCACAGCCGAGCTCGGCGGCGCGATTCCGGAGCTTCTCGATCATCGTCGACGTGCCGCCGCTCGCCGGGCTGTTCTGCTCGATCTCGAAGAGGCCGACTTCGACGATCGGACGAGTCGGGCGCTTCTCGTCGAACATCTCGACCGACTCCGGGGCGCGCGGTCCCATCGCGTGGGGTGGCGCGTTGAGTGGGCTGTAGTCGATCGAGTGGCAGGCGAGGGTGAGGGTGGTGAGCGACGAAGCGAGGACGAGGAGCAGCGAGCGATTCATGCTCCGACTTCCAGCACAGCTCGTGCCGCCCGTACGCTCGTGGCTTTCCGCGGAGCGGAAGACGGGTGTGTGGCCCCGTTCACTCACGTGACTGGGACGCGCGGTCACATCAGCGATCTATTCGTCGCCGACGAGGGGGAACTTTAACCGCGCGAGCCACTCGCTCGCCATGTTGTCGTCCGTGATGACCGTGACGTCTTGGGTACGGGCCAAAATTGCGTCTCGGCGCTCGAGCCCCGAAAAGACCCACGGACCGTCGGCGGTGTCTGCGAACTGCATGAATCGATCGAGGAGCTCTTTCTCGTTCGGCTTCGACGGATCGAGCGCCACTTTTCCGTCGATCTTCGTCTCGGTGAGCACGCGTCGCCACCGCGCCTTGTCGAGCTCGAACGGCGAGTCGCTCACGGCCATGAAGTTGATGACGCGGAGGCAGTGCGGATAGGCGACGCACGCCGTCTTCTGCGCCTCGTTCGACGAGGTGGTGTTGAAGTAGAGGATGCCCCCGGGGAGGAGGTGTCCGCGCGCGAGGTCCATGAACTCGCGCGACAAGAGGTTCGTGGAGTGGGCGCGCCAGTTGTAGCTGGTGTTCATCGAGATGAAGTCGAAGCGCTCGCTGCCGTGGCGGAGGAGCCAACGTCGTCCGTCGTCGACGACGATTTGAACCTTGGGGTTCGAAAGAAGGCTCTTCACCGCGTCGTACTTGCGAATGAGCTCCATGTAGCCGGGGTTGATCTCGATGATCGTGACGCTCTCGACGCCGGGGAGGTTCGAGATGATCTGCGCCCACGAGCCCGACGAGAGTCCGATCATGAGGACGCGCTTCGGGGACGGGTGCATCGCCGCGACGGCGAACGCGCGCTCGACCACGTTCTTGTCGTCGACGAGCGAGACGTTGAACGCGCCGTCGTAGGCGCCGCCGCCGTAGACCTGGTTGTAGTCGTTGACCGCGATGACGCCGTGGCGGTTCTCGACCACGTGCACGAGCTTGGCGTCCTCGTGGTACTTCGTCTTCCACAGGAGCCGCTCGTAGAGCTTGTCGAACAGCTTGGGCGCCGCGGCCACCGAGCCCGCCGCGGAGGCGGCCACGAACGCCAGCGACAGGCCGAGGACCAAGGGCTTCTTCCGCGCCGCGAGGAACGCGAGGACGGCCACCATCGCGAAGCCGACGAGCGCGAGGAAGGTGCCGATCTCGCGGGTCGACCACGCATCCATCAGGACGAAGCCGGTGAGGAAGCTCCCCGACGACGAGCCGATGATGTTTGCAAGATACACATAAGAGAGGCGGGCGCCCGCGCGGTCGTCGGGCGCGATGCCAAAGTGCGCGACGAGCGGAAGGACGGCGCCCATCAGACCCGCCGAGAGCGCGACCAAGCCGAACGCCGGAAGCCAGTTCGTCGTCGCGAAGCGACCGAGCGCCGGAACGACGACGAAGCCGACGACGTTCGCGAGGAACACGAAGCCGGCGAGGGCGCGGAGCGCGCGCGCGTCGTCAGCCTCGGACGGCGCGTCGCCGCGTGGCTTGCAGAACGGCCGGCTGCCCGCGGCGCCGAGCGCGACGCCGAGCAGATAGAAGGCGAGGAGGAGGCCGAACACCGTCGGGTGGCCCCAGCTCACGAAGGCGAACGCCCGGTACCACACGATCTCGTACGAGAGCGCGATGAACCCAGAGGCCGCGGCCATGCCGAGCGTGAGCGTGTAGCGAACGCTCGCGCGCGCGCCAGCGCGCGACGCGTCGGTCGACTCGAGCGGGGATGAAGCGGTGGCCGTCACGACAGAGCCTCCGTCGCTCGCGCCACGGCGCGGCGGTGAAGCACGAACGCGACGGCGCTCGCACCGAAGTTCAGGGCCGCGGCGAGGCGGACCGTTCCCGACTGGCCGAGCCAGCCGAGGAAGACCAAGACGGCCGCGGCGGAGGCGAACGCCGACCCTAGCGTGTTGACGAAGTAGAGGGACCCAACGGACCGGCCCACGTTTTTCGACGCGCGGGTGAAGTGTGCGACGAGGAGGGGCAACGTGCTCCCCATCAGGGTCGTCGGGAGGAGCACGAGCGCGAAGGTCGTGAGCCCGACCAAGGAGGGAGCGAGGGCGAAGGTCGCCTGCCCGACCCCGTGCAGAATCGCGAGGGAGAAGGTCCCGTAGAGCCCGATCCCCGCTTCTACCGCGGCAAACAGCAGGACCGTCGGCTTTTTGGGGTCCTTGGAGATCGCGCCTCCGGCCAGGCTGCCCAGGCCCAGGCCGAGCATGAAGGCCGTCACGACCATCGTCACCGACTCGATGTTGATGCCGTAGATGGAGAACAGGGTGCGCTGCCAGACGACCTGGTAGAGGAGGGCCGCGCCGCCGGAGAGGAAGAAGAGGACGAAAAGGAGCACGGAGGCGTCATAACCCAAATCGAACGGTCTTTGACCCCTCTCGGGGGAGCGGGGTAACTTGAAGGCTCCATGAAGGCCGATGCTCCGTCGGGTCGGCGCATGAAGCGTTTCCCGAAGAAGGCCGTTCTCTTCCGAGAGGGCGACCCCGGGACGGAGATGTTCGTCATCGGCGCCGGACGTGTCGAGATCAAGAAGCGCATCGGCGGCGTCGACAAGACCGTGGCGGTCGTCGGCCCCGGAGACATGCTCGGCGAGCTGGCGCTCTTGAATGGGAAGCCGCGCACCGCGACCGCGGTCGTGCTCGACGATCTCGACGCGTTGGTGATCGACACGGCGACGCTCGAGTCGATGATGGCGGGGAGCCCCGACTTCACGATGCGGCTCATCCGGCGGCTGTCCGATCGGCTCGACGCCGCCGACGGCATCATCGAGGCGCTCATGCACCCCGATCCGGCCGCGCGCGAAATGGTGCTCAAGAAGGCGGAGTCGGCTCGGGACGCCGCGCTGGAAACGGAGATCGAGGTGCAGGGGGAGGTGGCGGCCGACCCGGCGCAGGTGCGCGATCTCTTCGGCCGCTTGAACCGTCTCCGTGTTCGCCTTCGCGAGAGCACGCCCGACGTCAGCGAGATGCCACGCCCCTTCACCATGAGTGGTGCGCGGGGGAAGCCCAAACCGTGAGCCTCGAGCCTTCACCCTCTTTTGACTTGCTCGAAACGCGCGGGATAAGCTCCGAAAAGGCCCGGCGTTGATGAAGCGAGACTCGGTCAACATGCGCGTAGCCCGCGAGTTCCCCGCGGGGGCGGTGCTCTTTCGCGAGGGCGAGCCGGGCGCCGAGATGTTCGTGGTCCAGTCGGGGCGCATCCGAATCTCGAAGCGTGTCGCCGGTGGAGACTTGCCGATCGCGGTGCTCGGTCGCGGCGAGTTTCTCGGTGAAATGGCGATCTTGAATGGGAAGCCGCGCACGGCCACCGCCGTCGTGATCGAAGACGCGACCTGTCTCGTCATCGACGCCAAGACGCTCGAGACGATGATCACGAAGAACACCGAGATCGCGGTGCGCCTCGTGAAGAAACTCGCCGCGCGCTTGGACGCTGCCGATGCGCTCGTGCAGATCCTCATGCACCCCGATCCGAAGGCGAGGGTGCTCCTCGGGCTGAAGCGTCACGCCGAGTCGTTCGGACAGCAGACCGAAGAGGGCATCTGGCTCGACGTCGCTCCGGAGGCGCTGGCGCGCGAGGTCGGCGCGGAGCGAGCGCAGGTCGACGAAGTCTTGGCGCGCCTCCAACGCCTCCGGATCGCAACGGAGGAGAATGGCGCGATCACCGTGATGGACATGGGGCGGCTCCTCGAATTCCTGGAATTCATCGAGATGCCCAGAAGGTTCGAGGCCTAGCGTATGGAGCTCCGTGTCGTCGGCTGTCACGGCGGAGAGACGCCTCGTCACCGGACGAGCGCGTTCGTGCTCGACGATCGCTTGGCGATCGACGCCGGCTCGCTCACCAGCGGCCTCGAGCTCAAGGCCCAGTGTGCTCTCGAGGCGGTGCTCGTCAGTCACGCACACCTCGATCACATTCGAGACCTCGCGACCATCGCCGACAACCGCGTGCAGAACGGCTGCAAGCCGCTGCTCGTGTGCGGCGCACGTCCGACGCTCTCCCTCCTGAAGAAGCACTTCTTCAACGACAAGCTGTGGCCCGACTTCAGCGTGATCCCGACCGCGGAGAAGCCGACGATTCGCTACGTCGAGCTCAAGCCCGAGGCCGTGTCCGAGATCGCCGGCTATCGCGTGCGCTGCATCGCCGTGAGCCACACCATCGACTCGTATGCGTTCATCGTCGAGAGCCCGAAGGGCGGGGCGATCGCCTACAGCGGCGACACCGGACCGACGGACCGCATCTGGGAAGTGCTCAACGACACGCCGAACCTCCGGGCGATGCTCATGGAAGTCAGCTTCCCGAATCGCGAGCAGCGCATCGCGACGGTGAGCGGCCACCACACGCCGCAGACGCTCGCCGTCGACTTGAAGAAGCTGACGCTCTCGCGCGACGTTCCGTTCTTGCTCTACCACATCAAGCCGAGCTTCCAGCACGAGGTCGAGAAGGAGTGCGCCAAGCTCAAAGGCGTCGACCTCACCATCGTCGGCCTCGGCGACCAGTTCGTGGTGTAAGTGGGACCTAGGCAGGTCCCCTCGCTGCGTTGACACGCAGCGAGCCTCCCCCCGCGCTCAGGTTCTTGCGAACCTTCGCCGATCGCGACCGCAAGGGTCACGATCGGTGGCCTCGGGACGAGCAGGGACGAGAATGCGAGCCCGCAGCCTCATCGCGCGTCACTCGGCGCGGGGCGCTCCCGGTTCGCCAAGCGTCTGCGCATGGAGGACGGCCACCGTCTGCGACCCGCGTGGTCGCAGACGGCGAAGGTTCGCAGAACCTGAGAGCCCGGGGAGGCTCGGCGAGTGTCAACTCGCCGAGGGGGCCGGCCAGGCCCCACAAGATGGTGTCTCCCGGCGTTACTCGTTTGCGACGGGTTGTCGGCGAAAGTGCGGCGGTCTCCGCGAGGTGACGTTGATCCGCGCAATCATGGTGGAAGAAGCGGACGGTGGACGGACGATCCGGAACAAGCGTGGGGCGGTGCGACCCTTGCTCATGGTTCGAGCATGATGAAGCTCGTCCTCACGTCCCGTGTCGTTTCGGTCGCGTTGGTCGCTTCGTTCGTGGTCGGTTGCGGGAGCGCCGACGGAGGGGGAGACGAGAGCCTCGGCACCAGTGGCGAGGACGGAGCCCTCACGATTCAAGGATGGAAGGAGCCGTCGGCCGACGACCGGACGACCGCCCAAACGACCTACGCCAACGTCGACCCCGGCCACGTCGTCCCCGCCGATCTTCTCGCGAACGCGCTCGCGTTCGTCGTCGCCAACAAGGAGAAGCTCGACAACACCGACTACGTGACCGTCGTCGACTTCGCTCGACACTCCGGGAAAAATCGCTTCTTTCTGATCAACCTCGAAACCGGCAAGGTCGAGCCGCACGTCGTCGCGCACGGCTATGGCTCGGACCCCAACAGCACGGGCTTCGCGAAGCGCTTCAGTAACGTCGATGGGTCGGGCATGTCCTCGCTCGGCTACTACGTCACCGGCGAGACCTACCAAGGCAAGAACGGCTTTTCGCTGCGCCTCGACGGCGTGTCGAACACCAATAGCCACGTCCGAGAACGCGCCGTCGTGATCCACGGCGCGAGCTACGTGTCCCCCGGCCGTTCGTCGCAGGGGCACTCGGCGGGCTGCTTCGCCCTCGCTGATGAAGAATCGTCGGCGGTCATCAAGAAGCTGAAGGGCGGGAGCCTGATCTACGCCGACCGTAGCGGGAATCTCTCCGAGCCTGGCGAGTGAGGCTGGGCCCGCCGCTCGGCGCCCGAAGCCAACCCTTGCCAAGGGGCGGGGAGATGCCTAAGGGTTGTACCCCTTATCGTGACCGCGGTCGTTTCCCCTCAAGAAAGCCCGGCTGGGACCATCCCTGGCCTCGAAGACGACGCGGAGGGCGCACGCCTCGTTGCGGACGAGCAGCGACTCCTCCAAACCGTCCTTCGCATCCTCGCGGAAGCTGACAAAAAAGGTGCCGAGGCGCACAAGGCGCGGCTCGACGACGACGGGCGCCTCCTCGAGCTTCGCGAAGAGGTTGCCACCGCCAAGCCCGAAGACCTCCCGGCGCTCTTCGAGCAAATGCACCACGTGGGCGCGCTCCGGGCGCAGCGCGGCAAGGGCGCCGAAGGCGGCGTCGACCGGCACAGCCCGTACTTCGGGCACCTTCGGCTCGAGGAGAACGGCAAGCGTCGCGACGTCCTCATCGGCTCGCGCTCGTACGTCGACACTGCGGCCGGCATCCGCATCGTCGACTGGCGCCAGGCGCCGGTCAGCCGGATTTTCTATCGCTACATGGAAGGCGACCCGTACGAGGAGCGCCTCGGCGACCGCCTCGTCGAGGGCGAGGTCCTCGCGCGGCGCAGCGTCGCCATCGTGGGGGGCGAGCTCATTCGCGTGAGCTCACCGCAAGGCACGTTCGTGCGCGACGCGTCGGGGCGCTGGAGCCGCGCCAACGTCCGCGCCGTTCGCCTGCACACCGAGCGCCGGTTTCCGACGGTCCCGCCGCAAGGCGCGGCCGGGCAGGGCGGCGCGCACCTCGACGCGGCGCCCGACCGCCATCCGGGGCTCGCGCCGGCCGGCGACAAGCATCTCCCGGCCATCGCGTCGATGCTCGACGCCGCCCAGTTCGACCTCATCACGCGTCAAGGCACCGGCATCGTCGCGATTCAAGGCAGCGCCGGCAGCGGTAAGACCACCGTCGGTCTCCACCGCGTGGCGTACCTCGCGTTCGCCGATCCGCAGCGCTACCGCGCCGACAAGATGCTCGTCGTCGTCCCGAACGAAGCGCTCGTGCACTACGTCAAGCGAGTGCTCCCCGAGCTCGGCGTCGAGGGTGTCACGCTCACGACGTTTGCGCGCTTCGCGGCCAAGGTGCTTCCGGTCCAGATGCCGAAGCTACCGTCGCACGTGAACGACGAGACGCCCCCGGTCGTCATCCGCGCCAAGCAGCACCCGGCGATGCTGCGCGCCATCCACGACGCGGCGACGCGCCTACACACGTCACTCGACGCGCTCGTCACCGAGACCATGGCCAAGTGGCCGTCGGGTGAGCTCGCCACGCGGGCGTGGCTGGCCACGCGCACCGTGCAAAATACGGGTGGCGCGTTCGATCCGACGCCCGAGCAGCGCGTGACGACGTTCGCCGCGTGGTTCGCCGGCAAGCGCCGCCTCGACGGCGTCGACGTCGCCCAAGGCCTGCCCGACGTGACGCGTGGCACGATCGAGAAGCTCGGTCACGATCTCCGGAAGCGTTCCCAGGCCGTGCTCGGCACGTGGGACGAGCTCCTCACGAGCCGCGCGCGCCTCGAAGAGATCTTCGGCGGCGTCTTCCCGAGCCCGCAGATCGACCGGATCCACGAGTGGTGCGTGCGTCAGTCGCGCATCCGCGCCGAAGGCGAGCGCGACGGCGAGATGGCGAGCATCGACGCCGAGGACGTGCCCATCTTGCTCCGCCTCTGGCAGGTGTTGCGCGGGCCGCTCACGGCGCCGGACAATTCGCCCCTCAAGTTCACGCACATCTTCGTCGACGAGGTGCAGGACCAGAGCCCGCTCGAGCTCCGGGTCCTTCTCGATCTCGCCACCAAGGATCGCTCGATCACGCTCGCCGGCGACGTCGCGCAGCGCATGCTCGACGAGGACGACGATCGCGGCGAGTTCGACTGGAAGAAGCTCCTCGAGGAGCTCGGCACCACGACGACGCTCGAGCCGCTGAAGGTGAGCTACCGCTCGACGGCGGAGATCACCCGATTCGCGCGGGGCGTTTTGGGCTCGCTCGCGCACGAGAGCGAGCCGATCGCGACGCGGAGCGGTCCGCCGGTGGAGCTCTTCTCGTTCGCGTCGGCGGGAGAGGTCGTTGCGTTCTTGGCGGACGCGCTCAAGGATCTCGCCCGCGCCGAGCCCTACGCCAACGTCGCCCTCGTGGCGCGATTCCCGCAGCAGGCCGACGTGTACTTCGAGGGTCTCGAGCGCGCCGAGGTTCCGCGCGTTCGCCGCGTGGCGAAGCAGGACTTCACCTGGGATCCGGGCTTCGACGTGACCGACGTGCGTCAAACCAAGGGCCTCGAGTTCGACGAAGTCATTCTCCTCGAGACCACGCAGACCAGCTATCCGGCGACCCCCCAGGCGCGCCACGCGCTCTACGTGGGCGCCACGCGCGCCGCGCACCAGCTCTGGTGCACCGCGAGCGAGAAGCCGAGCGCCGTCGTCGAAGAGGCGCTCAAGGTCGCCGCGGTCTCGAGCGACGTCGTCGCGCCGCCCGCCTGACGCGTTGCCTGCTCGCCGAAGCCCTCGAGCTTCAATCGACGACTCGCTTCCGCCAAGGGCAATCGCGCCGGCACCGCGGCTGCGTCATTCGGTCGGCTAGCGCTGGTTTGCCCACATTTTCGCCGAGGCGCCGAAGATCGCTGTGTCTCTCGCGCGCGACGCTGGATCGGGTCGGCACGGGTAAAATCACCGGTGGAAACGACTCCGGGGCGACGGCGCTCCACTTGCAACTCGATTGCGTGGACCGCCGGGCACGCGTGAGCGTCCGCCCATTACCGAGGAGCCGGTCGTCATGCAGTCAGCGCTCAGTCTCGAACTCTTGGATGGTGCGTGCGGCGGGCTTCGCCTGGACCAGATGCGGATGTCGACCAACGTCGAGGACCGTCGGGGGGAGCAGCAATGGACTCCGACCGAGGACGGGCGCCTCGTCGGCCCGAACGGCGAGTGGACCTGGGACGGAAGCATCAACCAGAACCAGCCCGAGGTGCAGTACACGCCGACCGAGGACGGCTACATCCACGGCTCCGATGGCTCGTTCCGGCCCGACGAGTCGATCAATGCGACGATTCGCGCCGACGAGAACGAGAGGGCGCTTCAGGCGAACCCGGACTACCAGGACCTCCAGCACTACGTGGACGACTCGCTCAACAACCGACTGACCCCGACCGAGGACGGGCACATGGTCGGCTCGAACGGTCGCGTCTACGACGACCCGACCATCAACCAGAACCAGCCGGCGCCCGAGTACACCCCGCAGCCCGGCGAGTACGTCGGCGAAGGCGACCCGTACCCGGAGGAGAACAACAACACCGAGGAGGCGCCGAGCGACGGCGGCGGCGATCCGGGTGGTGGCGGCACGGAGGAATAGGCCTCCCCGAAAACCCTCTCTCAAAAGTTTACATAATGCATCTTATGCGAACTTCGATCGGGAGGATTCGGCAGGAATTCCGGCCTGCCGTGAGCGGTCCCCGCGGATGGCTCGTCACGCGATGAGCCCTCACCGACCGCTTCTTCATTCACGTCGGCGTGGGTCGGTCGGAGGCCGATCGCTTTCCGCGCTGTCGGTGACGTCCCGATGGGTCCGGGGTCACGCACGCGACGCGAGCGCGAGCTCCACGTCGTAGACCAGCTCTGAGAACGTCACGCGGTCGAGCCGGTCCAAGGTCAGGTCCGGGTCGTGGCGGTCGTAGAGCCCGATGCGCTCGACCGCCTGGGGCTCGATGTCGTCGGCGGTTTGGGACGGATGCCATCCCGGCGTGGTCGACAGCACCGCGTACGCGCCCCGGGCGCCGCGCGAGCCGGCCTGACCCGAGAGCGGCTTGGCGAACACGACCGCGTCGTCCATCCAGCGCTGCCAGCCGCGTGCCTCGAGCCCCCGCAGCGCCCCGTACGTGGCCTTGAGGCCGTCGAATCGCGCGAGGGCCTTCGCGTCCCGTTCTGCGTCCGAAACGACGTACACGGGCCGTCCTAGCTGCGGGAACGGCTGAAGAAGCTCATAGTCGGCGAACTGCTCGCTCCAGCGCCGGCGCTCGTCGGCCTCGAGGTGCACGGGATGGACCAGGCCGACCAGCGCGCCTTCGGGCAGCTCGAACGCGCGGTCCTCCGCGCTCGCGAGCGAGCCGTCCTCGGCGATCCGGAACGTCGCGGTCGGCGCGCCCCCCGCCCCCTCGAACACGCCCCAAACGAGGCGTCGCGTGAGGTGGCGCATCCACGGATGCGCCGCGAAGGCTTCGAGGAAGAGCGCGGGCGCGATGCGTCGGCCCGTGCGCATCGCCCGCTCGAGCCGGGCGATTTGGAGGGATGCCGTGAGCTTCGCGTCCTTCTTGAGGGCCGCGAGCTTGGTCTTGGCGACCTTGGCGAGCTCCTTGTCGTCGGCCTTGCTCGGTTTGGGGAGATCGCCGAGGACGCGGCCCGTCGCCAGGTCCACCACCACCGGAGACAGCGTTTCGTCGAACGCGACGCGGAACTGGCGCGGCCCATAATCCAGGCGGTCGGCTCCCGGCTCGTCGAGGCCGAGCGTCGGCACCAACCGATCGGCGAGCTCGTCGCTCGAGAGGCCCCGCGCGTCGGCGATGGCGTCGATGCGCTCCTTCGCCGCGGCCTTGAACGCCGGGTACTTGGACTTCTCCGCCAAGAGGTTGATGTGGACGAGCGCCGTGTCGGTGCCGATGTTGAGCAGCGCGTCGAGCGCGGCTTGGGCACGCGCCGCGGCGTTCTGTCCGGGCCACTCCTTGGCGAGGGCCGAGAGCTTGCGGGCCGAAGCGTCGTCGCCTAGGAAGCCGACCATTTGCATGCACCATGCATGTTTCGGGTCGGCGCCGGCCGCGAGCCACGCCTCGAACACCGTCCACGCGAACGCCGCCCGCGACGCCTCGGTGTACGTGCGCTTCGCCGCCAGCACGGCCGGGTGGACCTCGTCGGCGTTGGAGAACGCGGCCGTGACGAGGAGCGTTTCGACCGCATCCGCGCTGGCCGCCCTCCCCGCGCCCGGATCGACGGGAACGAGCGCCGGGAGCGTGGTCGCGCGCACGAACTCCGGCACCGTCGGCCGCTTCACTTTCGGAGCCGTCAAGGGATCGCGGTCCAAGAGCTCGCGAACCTCGTCCTCGCGGCCGAGCCGGCGCGCCAGCTCGAGGATGGAATCGCGGTGCCCGCGCGTCTCGAGGAAGCGAAGCGCACGCATCGCCTCGAGGCTCGTGCCATCCTTGGCCAGCATCTCGAGGATCCCGGCCGCCGCGTGGCGCGGGTGCCTGAGGAGCCAGGCCCGCCCGAGCGCCTTGTCGCGCTTGCCGGCAAAGGCCGAGACCATGGGCGGCGCGAGCGACACGTCCCCCAGGCCCTGGGCGGCGACGAGCGCGGCGCCTTGCACCGAGGGCGTCGCCAGCGCAGCGACGAGGAGCGGCAGCGAGCGCTCGCCGTGCGCGAGCGCGATGGCGGGGATCCCGCGCGCCCAGTAGCTCGCCTGGAACGAGAACCCGAGCGCGAAGAGCCGCGGGTGAACGCGGGCCGGGGTCGCGCCGACCGCGTCGATCCCCGTGGGAAGCGCCCATTTTTCGGCGTGCGCGACGAACGATTCGACCGCAGCTTCGGGGGCGCCGAGGAGCGGTGCGTCGTTCCAATCGAAGTGCGGAAGGTAGGGCTCCCACGCGAGCTCGGGATCGCGCCACGCCACCTCCGTTTCGAGCCCGAGCGGGTTCGCGAGCATCGTCGGGCGAATCGGGCTCTCCGGCACGTACGGCACGGGGGCCGCGATGGGCGCCATGGCGGCGTCTTCGATCTCTCGGTGCGGGACTTCGGGCGCGCGGCCCGCCTCCGCCTCGGCGAGCCGAATGAGCTCGTCGTCGCCGCGCGCGCGCGCCAGCTTGATCACGCGCTCGTGATTGAAGCGCGCCGCCGTCAGCAGCGCTTGCGTTCCCCAGGTCTTTCCTCGGCCCGCGCGCTCCTGGAAGAGCGCTTCGAGCGCCGCGTCGTGGTCGAGGTGCGCGAGGAGTTGGCACCACTTTCCGTTCTCGACGGCCGAGTCCTCGAACGGGGGTGCGAGCTTCATCTCGGCCAACGCGGCGGCCGCGCGGTCGCCCTCCAGATCGAGAAGCGACGCCAGGTAACGACGCGGCTCGCCCGCGAAGAACTCGTGACGAACACGGCGGTTCGCGGTGCGATAACGGCTCAGCGTGGCGAGGTCGCCGGACGCGAGACCGAGCGCGCGGACGTTGAAGTTCCCGAACTCACCGACCCACGCGAGGGTCGCCTCGAGGAGACCGCGCTCGGCGTCGTCGTCCGCGCCGAGTACCGGAAGCATGAAGGTCGCCGCCCAGTGGAGATCCGGCACGCGATGGCTCGACGACGCCTTCTTCTCTTTCTCGATCGCGAGCGTCTCGAGGACGGCCGCGCGCGCTTCGCGGTAGGTCGCGTCGTCGGCCACCGCGATGAGCTCTCGCAAGCGGCCGAACGGTCCGGCCGCCGTGTAAGGAAGCTCGTCGGCGAGGCCGCCCAGCGTGCGGCGAATGGCTTCCGGGAGCCCGTACGCTGCGACCATGAAGTCGGCCGCCGCCTCGAACACGTCGTCGCGGAACTGCACGACGAAGGTGCTGTATTGTGCAAATATCTCCGCGAAGAGCACGCGGTCCTCTTCGGCAGCGCCGGTGCGCGGTGCGACATCGAGAACGCGCTCGCCGAAGCGACGCTCGCGCGGCGAACACGAGGTGACGCGGGCCCAGATCCCGGACGGGCGGGACTTGATCTCCATCCCCGCCCGGTCGGCGGCCCAAAGCCCGCGTCGCAGGCGCGCCCACGCCTCGTCGAGCGTCGGCACGGGTCGCACTTGCGCATCGGCGCCGCCTCGGCGCGGGTGGAGGAGCGCGCGAAGCTCGGGCGTCCAGAAGACGCCCTTGCGCTTCTCGATGGGGAGCGGCGCGGGAATCGGCCACGCTTGCCGCGCCGTCGACGCGGGAGGCGCCGCCCACTCGGGGCGCGCAGTCGTCTCCGTCGGCGTTGCGGTGACGGGCGGCGGCGGCGGTGGGCCGGGCGTGATCGATGGCGTCACCGTCACGTGTGCGGCCGCGCTCTCCGGGATCGATACGCGAAGGACGAGGCCGTCGGTGCCTCCGACGACCGCGCCGGTACCGATGCGGCGAACGCACCAAAGCGCCGCAGTCGTGACGTGTTGGTCGAGCTTGGCGAACGTCTTTGCGTCGTCGCTCGACACGTAGATGCCGCCCGACGCGCCGACGATGATCACGCGACCGTCCGCGAGGACGTCGACGCCGGTGAGGAGCCCGGACGCGCCGACGTCGACGCGCTCGAACGTCGCGCCGTCGTCTTCGGAGCGAATGACGGTGCCCTTGTTCCCGACCGTCACGATCGTGCCGCGCGGCGTGACGGTCGCCGCCATGAGATCCGTGCAGTTTCCCTGCGCGTCTTCGGTCACGATCTTGGTCTTGGCGATCTCCTTCCCGCGCGCGACGTACAGGTATCCGGGGTCGTCGGTGGGAATGAGCACGCCTTTAGAGGTGGCGGCGATGCGGCCGATCGACTCGCCTACGCCCTTCACCTTCTTGAACTTCACGCCGCCGTCGGTCGCCCGCGCGACGTAGCCGTTGTCGCCGGCGATCCAGAAGACGCCCTCGGCGTCCTGCACGACACCGAAGAGGCAGCCGCTCGTGCCGGTGGGGATCTTCTCCCAGGTGGCTCCGCCGTCGGTCGAGCGCGCGGCGTAGCCGTACTCGCCGACGACCCAGATGCCGTGGTCGTTCCACCACGCGTTGCGGAGGCCCTTGCCGACCGAACGCTTGCCGCGGAAGTGCCAACCGTCGTCCGCAAGTAGGAAGAGGTCACGCCCCTGCCCGCCCACCGCCACGACGCCACCCTTGTGGGTGGCGAAGCCGAGCACCAGCGCCGCATGCGTGCCGGGCTTGACCGCCGTCTCGACGGACAAGGGAGCGAACGATGCGGCGTCGTCGGTCATGGCCTTGCGGTCCTCTCGCGCGGCGTTGGGGGAGCGAATCGCCGGCGCGATCAGCGCTCGGGGATCGGCGGATCGACGGCGAGCGAGAGCAGCGTGCCGGCGTTGGACATGATGAAGGCGCGGTTGCCGTAGACGCCGGCGGATTGCGCGAAGCCAGAGCCGACATCGAGACCGTCGATGACCCGGCCGTTGCGGGGCGAAACGAGGAAGAGCCCGTAGCGGCTCGTCCCGACCAGGACCGCGCCGGCGATCGGCACCGGCACCGTCATGCCTCCGTCGGGCGGCGGATGCCCGGCCATCGAACGGGCCGCCTCGTGCGGCAACGGCGCGCTCCCCGTCGGACCCGCGGGCCCCTCGGGCACCGGCTGTTGCCAGAGGCTGCGGCCGGTCGTCGGCTCGAGACCCCAGAAGCCGGTCGTCGCGCTGGTGGCGAGGAGGACCTTGCGCTCGGGGACGGTGGGGCCGCCGGCGTACGGGCCGCCCGCGTTCGGGGCGTGCGCCGCCTCGTGATAGAGCACGAGGTCGGTGACGCCGGTCGCGCGATCGTTCGACCAGACGCGCGCGCCCGTTTCGGCGTCGAGCGCGTAGATACCCGCCGCGTAGCTCGCGACGTAGACCACGCGGGACTTCCCGTTCAAGTCGGCGATCGGCGTCGTGTCGACGTCGAGGTAGCGCGGGCCCTCGGTGGCGAGGCCGCTCTTCTCGGCGTCGGCCGTGAGATCGACCGGCGTCCAGCGCTCGGTGCCGTCCTTCGCGTCGTACGCGGAGACGTGCCCGTCCGAGTAGCCCATGTAGATCTTGCCGAACGCGAGCGCGGGCCCCGCGTAGCCCGCGATCTCCATGCCGGCAGCGGGCGTCCGCTGCGCGCGCCACTTGCTCTGACCGGTGCGACGGTCGACCGCGAAGAGTTGGTCGGCGGCGTTGGCGAACGCGAGCGTCTCGCCGTCGAGGACGGGTTTTCGTGCGACCTCGGCGCCGGTCATGAAGCGCCACAAGAGCTCACCGGTGCGGGCCTTCACCGCGTAGAGCGCGCCGTCGTGCGAGCCGAAGTACACGACGTCGAGCTGAGCGTCGTAGAGCGGCTCGCTCTGCACGACGCCGAGCGTCTCGAAGCGCCAGAGGACGCTGCCGTCGCCCGCGCGGAGCGCGTAGAGCCCGCGATCGGACGAGCCGACGAAGACGCGGTTCCCGCGCGGGTCGATCTCGGCGCGACCGCGCTCGTACTCCTCGCCGACCTTCCGCGACGTGGCGGTCAGCGGGCGCCTGTAAAGTACACGCATTGCGCCGCTCGGTCGCGCGTACCAGAGCGGAGACTCCGGATGGACGCGATCTCCGGCGCCGCCGCTCGTCGCGCAGCCCGGCGCCGTTGCGCCGACGAGCGTGGCGAGGAGCGCGAGGCTCGCGACTCGAACGAACGAGGACTCGGTCGTCACTTGCCGCCGCCGTGCTTGTCGCCGGCTTCCTTCATCTGCTTTTGGAGCTGCTCGATCATCTTGCGCATCTGCGCGTCCGACATCTTGCTGGTCGGGCTGCCCACGTTCATCGACGGCTTGGCCGGGAGCGCGGTGGGGTCGAGCGCGCGCAGGCGATCGTCGGCCACGCTCTCGAGGTACGGGAACGGGTGGCCCTCGCCGGGCTTGTTGGCGCGTTCGTGGACGCTCTTCAAGAGCTCCTTGGCCTTGTCCTTGTCGCCCTTCGACTCGAACACGCGGGCTTGGTGGTACATGCCGAGCTCCTTGAAGCCCTTCACGTCGGTGTTCTCGAGCTCACGGAACACCTTGAGCGCGTCGTCGAGCTTGCTGGCGTCACCAGCCTGCGCCTTGAGCTCGTATGCGAACCCGAGCCCCTCGAGCGCGCGGCCGCGAACCTCGGCGTCGGCAGCGGCGAGCGGAGAGGACTTCACTTCGCTGAAGGCTTTGATGGCGTCGTCGACCTGACGCTTGTCGAGGAGGAGCGAGCCCTCGGCGAGGCGCGCGAGGTACGCCGCTCCGGTCCCCGCGAACTTGGTCTGGACGTCGCGGTACTTCGCGAGCGCGGCGTCCTGCCGCGCGGCGGCGGTCTTGAACATCGGCGTCGGGTCTTTGAAGCCGTCCGGGCTCTCGACGGTGTCGTCACCGAGGCGGCCGCGCTGAACGGCCACACCCTCGGCGAGGATTTCGGAGGCCTGGCTCTCCTTGCGTTGGCTCAGCCACTCCTTGAGCGTGATGCCCCCGATCACGAGGACGGCGCCAGCGACGATCGCGCCGACGAGGCCGCGGTTCTGGCGCGCCCACTTGGCGAAGTCGTTGGTGCGTTGGAGGAGCGGATCGTTGGGCGCGGCGGGGCGCGCTTGGACGGGCGCGGGCTTCTTGTCGCCGATCTTGGCGAGCTTCTTGGACGCGGCCGCTTCGAGGCCGCGCTTTCCCGCGCCGCCTTTTTGCTTGGCGCGGCGCGCCGCGAGCTTCTCTTCTTCGATGCGCGCTTGGCGCTCGCTCTCGTCCTCTTCGCCGAGCGCGGCCACGCGGCGTGCGATCGCTTCCGGCGACGCGAGGTCTTCCTCGGCGGCCGGTGCGGCGTCGGCCTTCGCCTCGCCCTCACCTTCGGCGGCCGCCTCGGCGGGCGCTTCGGACTCCGCGGATTCGGCGGATTCGGCGGTGGTTTCCGGGGACTTGGGCTTCTCGTCGTCCGACATGGCGCGTGCACCTTACCCTCCCCGCGCCTCGCCGTGAAGTCGGGGTTTTTAGGGGATTTCCCCGTCGGTCGACCCGCCCCGGTGTGCCCCGGCGTCCCACGGGACGGGAGCAGGCGGTGGGAGCTCGGCCGTGAGGTCGACGACCCAGGCTCCCGCGATGCGTGCCGCGGCGCCTTCCGCCGAGACGAGCGCCCCCTCGCCCGCCGGGAGCGTGAAGACGGACACATCCCCCTCGACCGCGATCGGTGCGAGCGGACCCAAACCGATCTTCACCGCGACCGCGTCGCCCGCACCGCCGTCGTCGCCCTTCGAGCTCGTCGAGAGGACGTACAGTCGGCGGGGCGACTTCGAAGGAGCCGCGGGGACGCTCACGGTCTCGCGCGGCGACTTCTCTCGTGCGACGACGCCCGCGGCGAGAGCGATGCGCGCGGCGTCTGGCCATGGCTCCGGAACGCCCGCAAAAACACGGAGGGGGGACTCGAGGGTGCGGCCCGCGCCGAGCGCCACGAGCGCGCGGGCTTCGGCGCCCCGCATGCTCACGTAGCGCTCGTGCTCGAACGCCGCGAGGAGCGGCGCGCGTGCCGAGGGATCGCCGATCGCGCCGAGCGCATCGGCGGCGAGCGGCCGGAGGCGAACGTCGTCGAGCGCCTTCACGAGCGCGCGCACGGCGGTCCGCTCCTTGAGAACACCGAGGACGCGAACCACGTCACGCTGCTCGGCGAACGAGAGCGACGAAGCGCCCTCGCTCTTGCCGAGGCTCGCGTCGAGCGTCGTCGCCAGCACCGGGCCGCCGCGTGCGTCGCCGCTCTCGCCGAGCGCGAGGCTGGCTCGGAAGCGCCAATCGCCGTCACCTCGCGCGAGCAGCTCGTCGGCGATCGTGCTCGCCGCAGGGGGCCGCGATGCGACGCGCATGCGAACGAGCGCGAGCGCCGCGTAACGCTCGACTTCGGAGTCTCCGCCCGCCGCCAGCGCGCGCTCCGCGAAGGGGGCCGTGTCGGCGACGTGGAGCTCGAAGAGAGCGCGCGCGGCGGCGCGTCGGATGTCGAGTCGAACGTCGTCGAGGAGCGGCGCGATCTCGAGCGCCGCCTCGGCGTCCCCTTGGAGGGCGCGCCGCAAGGCTTCTGGGTAGTCGGCCGAGCGCCCGTGCTCGAAGCGCCCGTGGCTGCGGGCGAGCTCCGCGCCTTTGGCCTTGAGCCGCGCGACGACGTCCGCGTGCGCGGGGCCGTTGTCGCGCACTTCACCAGGGTCGGTCTTCGGCTCGTAGAGCGCGCACGCCATCACGTGCCGTTCGCAAACGAGCCGCTGATCGCCCTCCGCGACGAGCGTCGCGTCTTCGGTCTCGGCGAACGCGAATCCTCGATCTCCGGGCTTCTCCCCTCCCCGCACGATCGGGCCAAGGTCCCGCCCACGCACGCGTGCCGGGCGCGGGATCTTGAGGGCCGCGAGGACCGTGGGGAGGATGTCGATCGTTTGCACGGGCTGGCCGACGACTCCGCTGGGAACGCCCTCCGCGTGCATCACGAGCGGCACACGGACCTGCTCGTCGTAGACGCTCGTCCCGTGGTAGCGCCCGCCGTGCTCACCGAACTCCTCGCCGTGATCGGCGGCCACGATGGTGACGACGTGCGGGCGCTGCCGACGGACGTGCTCGACGATCGTGCCGAGCGCGGCGTCGGCCGCGGCGATTTCACTGTCGTACGCGTCCATCGGCTTGGGCGCGGACGGGTCCCCGAACGGATGCTCGGGATGCATCACGTATGGCTCGTGCGGCTCGAAGAGGTGCACCCACAGAAAGACCGGCGACGACTGGGGTGCGCGCGCAAGGTAGTCGTCGACTTGCTTCACACGGAGCTCGGGCGCGGCGAACTCGACCTTGCGGTATTCGAAGTCGAGCCCGCGATCGCGGAATGCGGTGAATCGCGCCTCGTCGATGAAAAAAACGGCCGGCGGATAGAAGGCGGCGGTGCGGTAGCCGTATTGACGAAGGATGCCGGCCCACGTGTCCGAGTCTTCGCCGACGCCGAGGGCGAGGAGCGGACGCATGTACTTTCCAGTCATCATCGACGTGACCGAATAGGACGTGTGCGGCGTGGGGCAGTACGCGGCGTCGAACCGCACGCCGCCCTTGGCCAGGCGGTCGATGTTCGGCGTCGTCGGTCGCGCGTAGCCGTACGCGCCGACGTGATCGGCGCGCAGGGCGTCGATGGAGACGAAGAGGACGTCTCGACCGCGAAAATCGAGCCCCTCGCGCGCGTCGGGGGCCGTGTCGAACGAGACCTCGCCTTCGGGGGCCGTGTCGCGGGCGCGCGGCGCGAGCGTCGCCGCGAGCCGAACGGCGCGGCCGAGGATCGGGGCGCGCTCGACGAGGACGAGCCGCACGTTGTCGTAGCTGGCGAGCTTGGTCGCCGCCGTCTTGGCGAAGCCCAAGGCCGCGCCCGACGCGAGGATCGCGCCGAGCGTGACCCCGCGCGCGACCCGTCCCCGAAGGTCGAGCGCGGACGCGGCGAGGGCTGCGCCGCCCAGCGTCACGAGGAAGAGCGCCGAATGGAACGCCGGATAGAGGTGCGGAAGGACGAACGCGTCCGCCCACCACGCTGCGATGGCGATCGCGATCCCGAGGAGCGCGCGGATGCGCGGCGGGGCCGCGGCGAGCCGAGGGATGACGACGAACGCGCCCGCTGCCGCTGCCACCGAGAGCGTGAGCGCGAAGCCGAGGCGCACCGGCGGTCGCGCGAAGTGTCGGCCCTCCGAGACGCCCCACGCGACCGCGGCGGCGAACGTGAAGGCCAGCGTCGCGGCCAATCGGCGCGCGACGGGCTCACGCGTCGCGCGCGCGCCGAGGGCGCCGAGGAGCCGCATCGCCACGGCCGTCGGGACGAAGAACCCGAACGCGACCGGCATCACGTACCAGCGAATGGCCCGCGTCTCCCACCCACCCGCGAAGAGGCGCTTGTGCGCGATCGTGACGAAGATCGTCTCGACGACGAGTGTGATCAAGAAGACCGCGAGCACGGCGCCGAGGCCGACCATGGCGTCGGCGAGCGCCGCCGGCAGCCCGCGCGCGCGCTCGCTCCGCCGCGCGACGTCGTCTTCGTCGTGGAGGCTCACCCGGCCTCCTCGCGTACGGAGAGCGCCGTCCGAAACCGCTCGACCGCGAGGCGGAGCGCGCGATGCTCGGCGAACCGGAGCTCGGGGTCGGCGTCCAAGATCGCCGCGGCGTCGGAAGGAATCCGCGCCAACCACGACGGGCTCTCACCCGGCGCGAGATACGCGAGGCCGTCCTCGTCGCCCGATTGCTTGGTGCCCCAAAGATCGCCCGCGCCGCGGAGCTCGAGATCGGCGCGGGCCACGTCCTCGCCCTTGTCCAGGCGAGCGAGCGCGTCGAGGCGTGCGCGCGCGAGATCTCCGAGGTCGTCTTCGTGGACGAGCACGCACGTGCCGGGGACGGCGCCGCGGCCGACGCGTCCGCGGAGCTGATGGAGCTGCGCGAGGCCGAAGCGCTCGGCGCCTTCGACGATCATGAGCGTCGCCGCCGGCACGTCCACGCCGACCTCGACCACGGTCGTCCCCACGAGGACGCGCGCTTCGCCATGGCGGAACGCGCGCATCGCCTCGGTCTTCTTCACGTGGCCGAGCGCGCCGTGCACCAGCGTGACCGGCGTCGGAGCGAGGGCGGCCGAGAGGGCTTCGTAGCGCGCCACCGCGGACGCGAGCGGCGCCTCGTCGTCGGACTCGTCGTCTCCGTCCTCGATGAGTGGGCAGACGACGAACACTTGCTCGCCGCGCCGCACCGTCTCGGCGATGCGCTCGGTGAGGGCGCCGGACGCGCTCTTTCGGAGAAGCTCCGTCGTGACGGGTGGCCGCCCGCGGGGCCGCTCGTCGAGCGTCGTCACGGGGAGATCGCCGCGCAGCGCGAGCGCGAGGGTTCGCGGAATCGGAGTCGCGCTCAGCGTGAGGAGATGCGGACGCGCGCCCTTCTGCACGAGCGCGAGCCGCTGCGCCACGCCGAGCCGGTGCTGTTCGTCGACGACGACGAGCCCCAGCTTCGCGAGCTTCACGCTCTCCGAAAGGAGCGCGTGCGTGCCCACGACGAGATCGACCTCGCCGGCGGCGATGGCGGCGAGGCGGCGCTTGCGCTCCGCCGCAGGAAGCCCGCCGGTGAGGAGCGTCACCCGGACCCCGAACGCATCCACGATCGGGCGTGTTGCGTCGAGGTATTGCTCGGCGAGCACGGTCGTGGGCGCGAGGAGCGCCGCCTGCGCGCCGGAGCGGATCGCTTGGACTGCCGCGGAGAGCGCGACCGCGGTCTTTCCCGTGCCGACGTCGCCGAGGAGGAGTCGCCGCGTCGGGCGCGCGCCCTCGAGCGAGTCGCCGATCTCGACGACCGCCCGCGACTGGCTCGCGGTGAACGAGAACCCGAACGCGGCCTCGAGCTCGCCCGTCGTCACACGGGCGGCGAGTGGCACGCCACGGCTCGCGCCGTTTTCGGCGGCCGCGCGCGCCTCCATCCGCAGGCGATCGAACGTGCGCGTGAAGACCTCGGCCCACGCGATGCGCTCGCGCACCCGCTCGACGGTCGCGCTCGTGGGCGGTTCGCCCGCGGCGGCGTGCACGGCGCGGAGCAGCGGCCCCGACGCCGGCATGCCCTCGCGGACCGCGATCTCGTGCGGCACCGGGTCCGGGAGCGAGTCGCCGAGCTCGGTCAGCGCGGCGCCGATGGCTTTGCGGAGCGTGGCGCCGGGGACGCCGTAGCGCGGATACCGCACGCGCACGGCAGGCGCGCTTCCGGCGAGAAAATCCGGGTGCGCCATGCGCGGCGGCTTCTTGGGATCGATGCGCAGCTGACCGATGAGGAGCACCGGCGTTCCGGGCTCGGCCGCCTTGTAGACGCCGTGCGCCAGGAAGAACCACCACGCGTGGATCTTGGCGCGCTCGCCGGCGACGATCACGCGGAGCGTGCGGCGGCCACGCATCGGGACGATCGTCTTCGACTCGACTGCGCCGATGACCGTGATACGGCGGCCTTCGAGCTCTCCGGCGCGCGCGACGGCGTCGTCGACGGAGAGCGGCGAACGGAGGTCGTCGTATCCGGCCGGCAGCGTCCAGAGGAGGTCGCCGACGGTTCGAATGCCGAACGCCCCGAGCGCGCTCGCCGCCGTGGGACCGAGCCCGGGCAGACGCGAGGGCGGAGACTCCCAGGAGAGCGGAACGGCCTTTTGCGTCGCGCGATCCATTCAGAGCTCAGGGCACGCCGCCCCGGTGGCTCACTTGAAGGCGACCGTGACGACCTCGTACACGCGAGGCGGCGTGCCGGGCGCGCCAGGCATACGGATCTCGTCGCCCGCTTCCTTGGTGAGGAGCGATCGCGCGAGGGGGCTCAGGATGCTGATCTTGCCGTGGTCCACATCAGCCTCGTCGGCGCCGACGATCTGGTAGGTGACCTCTTCTTCGGTCTTGGTGTTCATCAGCGTGACGGTCGCGCCGAACGCGATCTTGTCGCCGGAGAGCTTCGACGGATCGATCACCTCGGCGAGCGCCAGCTTGGCCTCGAGGTCTTTGATACGCCCCTCGATGAACGACTGGCGATCGCGCGCGGCGTGGTACTCCGCGTTCTCGCTCAAGTCGCCGTGCTCGCGCGCGGTGGCGATCATCTGAATGACCTTGGGCCGCTCCACGCTGCGCAGGTGGACGAGCTCCTCGCGGAGCTTGGCGTGGCCTTCGGGGGTGATGGGGTTCTTATCCATCGCGATCCAGGGCTCTTAGCACTGCGCGCGGCGCCCGGGAAGCGCGCGTCCGAACGGCCGTGCTAGGGTCCCGCCGCCATGCCCGTCGTCGGAGGTCGCCCGAGCCACGGAGTCCGGTTCATGCTCGAGCGGAGGCCCGCGCCCGGCGGTGGGACCGCGCTCGTCTACGAAGGGCACGTCCTCACGCCCGAGGCCGAGTTCCCGCTCAAGGCCACGGTCGACGCCGCGGGCGAGGTGGCCGTGGAGACGTCCGCCGACGAAGCGCTCGCCGAGAAGGCGCGTCTCCTCGTCCGCACGGCCGTCCGTCATGCGGCCGCCGACGAGGAGCCTCCGCCGCGCGTCATCCAGCGCTGGCGCGGCGAGAAGTGATCCGGCGCTCCGGGGGGGCGGAATCGTGGTAAACCGCGGGACATGCGGCCTCGCGCCCTCGCCTTTCTCGCGGCCATCTCTCTCTCCTCCGCGGTCCTCTCCGGGTGCGCCGAGCCGCCGCCCAAGACGGCGCTGAACTACACGGCCGACGCGAAGCGCGCCTACGACGAGGCGATGGAGGACCTCAAGTCCAAGAACTGGATCGAGGCTCAGAGCGCCTTCCGTGAAGTAAAGAGAAAGTACAGCTATTCGAAGTACGCGCGCCTGGCCGAGCTCCGCATCGCCGACGCCGACTTCGAGCAAGAGAAGTACGCGGAGGCGATCCGCGGCTACAAGCAGTTCATCCACGATCACCGCGCCGACGTCGAAGAGGTCGCCTACGCGCGGGCCAAGGTCGCCGAGGCCCAGTACAACGAGATCGCGGATTCATTCCTGCTGCCGGCGGTCGAGGAGCGCGATCAGGCTGCGGCGGTGGACGCGTACCGCGAGCTCAAGTCGTTCCTCCAGGACTACCCCGACGTGAAGGAGAGCCGCCGCATGTGCGAGCTCCTCGAGGACGTCACCATCAAGCTCGTGCGGCACGAGCTCTACGTCGCGCGCTTCTATCTCTCGCGCGACAACTTCGACGGTGCGGTGGCGCGGCTCCAGTACGCGCTCCGCAACTACGTCGGGACGTCGTGCTCGCTCGCCGCGCTCCGAGCACCCGTCCCTGCCCCGGCCGCGACGGATCCGCCGCGGCGGGCTGCGCTCGAGCCAGCGCCGGCGTACGACTTCGGCCTCGCGCCGGACGCGCTGCTCCTCCTCGGAGAGACGTACCTCAAGATGCACCGCTATCCGGAGGCGCGTACTGCGTTCAACGCGCTCGTCGACAACTACGGGGCGAGCGCGCTCATCATTCCGGCGCGTCGCTACCTCGACATCATGAAAGAGCGAGGGGTCTGATGGCGACCACGCAGTCGACTCCGCCGCCGGGTGGCTCGGGCGAGCCCGGCAAGAAGACCGTTCTCGTCGTCGACGACGAAAAGAACATCCGGCGCGCGCTGCAGCTCGTGCTCGAGGGCGAAGGCTACGGTGTCCTCCAAGCCGAGACGGCCGGCCAAGGGCTCACCATACTCTCCACGCCCGAGACGCCGGTCGATCTCGTCATCCTCGACGTGAAGCTGCCGGACATGAGCGGCCTCGACGCGCTCGAGAAGATCCGCCGCGACGAAGCCGTCAAGGACACGCCGGTCATCGTCATCAGCGGGCACGCCTCGGTGAACGAGGCCGTGCAGGCCATCAAGCTCGGCGCGAGTGATTTCTTCGAGAAGCCCCTCGCTCGCGAGCGCGTGCTCGTCAGCGTGCGCAACGTCCTCGACGCTGCGCAGACGCGACGCGTCCTCGATCAGGTCGCCCTCAGCGAAGCGCACCGCCACGAGATGATCGGGCGCAGCGCCTCGATGAAGAAGCTCTTCATCGAGATCGAGAAGGTCGCGCCCACCAAGGCGAGCGTGCTCATCACCGGAGAGAGCGGCACGGGCAAGGAGCTCATCTCGCGCGCGATCCACCGCCTCTCGCCGCGCAAGGACGCGCCGTTCATCAAGGTGAACTGCGCGGCGATTCCCCGTGAGCTCATCGAGAGCGAGCTCTTCGGCCACGAGCGCGGCGCGTTCACCGGCGCCCAGACCAAGAAGCGCGGCTTCTTCGAGCAGGCCCACGGCGGCACGCTCTTTTTGGACGAGATCGGCGACATGGATCTCGTCGCGCAGGCCAAGGTCCTCCGCGCGCTCCAGTCGGGCGAGATCTCGCGCGTCGGCAGCGAGCACGTCATGCACGTCGACGTGCGCGTTCTCGCCGCGACCAACAAAGATCTCTCCAAGGAGGTGGAGCGCGGCGGGTTTCGTGAGGATCTCTACTTCCGCCTCAACGTCTTCCCGATTCGCAGCCCGAGCTTGCGCGAGCGCACCGAGGACATCGCGCTCCTCGCGCAGTTCTTCATGGACGCGTTCTCGCGCGAGAACGGCACCAAGCCCAAGCCGATCAACCCCGACGTGCTCGACCGGCTCGCGGCGCGCAAGTGGCCGGGCAACGTGCGCGAGCTCAAGAACGTGGTCGAGCGCATGGCGATCTTGAGCGGCGACAACGTCACCGTGGCCGATCTGCCCGAGGATCCGCACGAGAGCCCGTTCG
This sequence comes from Polyangiaceae bacterium, assembly GCA_044224815.1. Lineage (GTDB taxonomy): Bacteria > Myxococcota_A > Polyangia > Polyangiales > Polyangiaceae > JADJCA01. The sequence continues at coordinate 233,264 of JBGAJR010000005.1, read as the reverse complement.
AGGACGAGGCGGCCGACGCGGGTGGCGCGCACGCGCACGAGCTCGACGTGCCCGACGATGGCGGCGGCGAGGCCGCGGGCAAGGGTCCGGAGCCGGGACAGTACCCGACCTTGCGCGAGCACCGCGAGCAGTCGGAGCGCAAATACATCGTCGACATGCTCAAGGTGACGGGCTGGAACATCTCGCGCGCTGCGGTGGTCCTCGGCGTCGAGCGCACCAACCTGCACAAGAAGATCCGCGGCTACGGCATCAAGCGCGGCGAGGGCTGACGCGCGGCGGCGCGACCCGGCTACTTCGCCTCGGCGGGGGTCGGCTTTCGCTGGTCTTCCATGCGCTCGCGAACGACCACGAACGTGGCCACGCCGACCAGGAGGGCGATGGCCATGATGAGGATCAAGTTGCCGCGCCACTCCTCACGCTGTCGCTTGGCCTCTCGAGCCTGCGATTCGGGAGTGCGCGGACCGCTCGCCGAGGAGGTGGACGACGCCGCTTGCGCGGGGCGCGGCGGCCCGGCGTCGGGGATGCCCATGCGGCGGCTCGAGGGCAGCGACACGTCGCGATAGCTCCCCGACGGGACGGGCCGGAGCGCGTCGCCGAGCTTCGGGCGCCGCCCTGCGAGCGCGCGACGGACGTCGCCGAGCATCGCGTAGGCGCTGCCGTAACGGAGCTCGGGCTCCTTTTGGAGGGCGTGATCGAGGATCTGCGAGATGGGCTCGGCCACCGTGGGCACGATCTCGCGTAGCGGGATCGGCGACGCGGTCGCGAGGTCGGCGCGGTGGGTCGACTCGCCGCGCGGATATTGGCCGGAGAGCGCGTAATACGCGCACGCGGCGACCGCCCAGACGTCGGTCTGCTCGGTCGCGACATCGGGCGGAATGGCGCAGCGCTCGGGGGCCGTGAACGGACCGATGCGATGGTCGATGAGGACGTCTCGCACGTCTTGACCCACGACCGACGTGCCCGGCGGTGTGGCGAAGTCGACGAGCCGAATGGAGCCTCGTGGCGTGACGATCACGTTGTTCGGCGTGATGTCGCCATGGACCACCCCATGCGCGTGCGCGATCTCGAGCGCGTCGAGAACCTGCTCCATGATCCGGAGCACCTTGCTCGCGTCCATGTGGGGCGGCGTGGCGCTCGCTTCGCCTTCGCCCTCGCCGGTGCGCGCGGCGCTCGCTTCGCGAACGGCGTCGGCCAGCGTCTTTCCGTCGGTGAACGCGCGGATCACGTAGGGCGTGCCGTCGTCGTTGGTACCGTCGGCGACGATGGGGACGACGCGCGGGTGTCGGAAGCGATTGGCCGCGTAGGCCGCCCGCAAGAACTGGCCCTTGGCGCGCTCGTTCTTTCCGAGATCGCTCGTGAGGAGTCGGAGCACGCCGCGGTCCCCGCTGTCCTTCTCGCCGTGGATGACCTCGTAGGCCGAGCTGATGGGACCGATGCCGAGCACGCGAAGGAGCCGCCAGCCCTTGATGCGCGTACCGACGCGAGCTTTGGCGGTCTCTTCTCGTTCCCCCGCCGCGCGGAGCACGATCGGCTCGCGCGGCGTCGCGACTTGGAGCTTCACCGAGAGCGGGCTCGTCGCGGGATCCGCGGCAGCGGCCGCGCGCTGTGATGGCGGAACGGACGCCGGCTTGTCCGAGGAGAGATCTTCGCTCATCCGAACGACGTTATATCCGACCCCGCGCGGGTCCCGCTACCGATGGCCCGTGGATCCGTAGCCGCCCGCCCCGCGCGTCGTGGGCGGTAGCTCCGCGACCAGCGAGAGCTCAGCGGTGGCGACGGGCGTGATGACGAGCTGGGCGATGCGGTCGAGGGGCTGAATCGTGACCTTCTTCGATCCGAGGTTCACGAGGAGGACCTTGATCTCCCCGCGGTAGTCCGAGTCGATCGTGCCTGGCGTATTTGCGACCGTGATGCCGTGCTTCAAGGCCAAGCCCGAACGCGGCCGCACCTGTCCCTCGAATTTCGATGGGATCGCCATCGCGATGCCGGTGGGGACGAGGGCGCGCTCCAGCGGCTTCAGCACCAAAGGCGCGGCGATGGCCGCCTGGAGGTCGAGGCCCGCCGCGCCGGCCGTCTGGTACGTGGGAAGCGGGACGGGCACGTCTCCCACGAGGGTGACCGCGATGCGAACGTCGGGGATCATGCTCGGGCGCCACGATAGACCACCTTGTGGGCGATCGGGGAGGACCCGCGTGAAAACGCGGAGTACGACCACGTAGGTGCGGCGCAAATGCGGCGACGCCCCGCTCCCATCTGATAGAGTCGTCAAAGTGGCTGCGAAGGCGACGTCGGCGCCCGCGCGGATGTTGGGGCAATATGCCGTCTACGGCGAGATCGCCGCGGGTGGGATGGCGACCATTCACTTTGGTCGACTCCTCGCGCCGAACGGCTACGCCCGCACCGTCGCCATCAAACGTCTCCATCCGCAGTTCGCCAAGGACGCGGAGTTCCGAACGATGTTCTTGGACGAGGCGCGCGTCGCCGTACACGTCACGCATCCGAACGTCGTCGCCACCCTCGACGTCGTCGGCATGGAGAACGAGCTCTTCCTCGTCATGGAGTACGTGCCGGGCGAGTCGCTCTCCAAGCTGATTCGCCTCACCAAAGAGAAGAAGAAGCCCTTCCCTCCCCGCATCGCCGCCGCCGTCATGGCCGGCGCGCTTCGCGGGCTCCACGCCGCGCACGAGGCGCGCGATGCGGCGGGCAACCCGCTCCAGATCGTCCACCGCGACATCTCCCCGCAGAACATCCTCGTCGGTACGGACGGCGTCGGTCGGGTGCTCGACTTCGGCGTCGCCAAAGCTGTCGGTCGCCATCAACAGACACGCGAGGGGCAGCTCAAAGGCAAGATCGCCTACATGGCCCCGGAGCAGTTGAACGGCAACGTCTCTCCGCAGACGGACATCTACGCGGCCGGCGTCACGCTCTGGGAGTCGCTCACCTCGAAGCGTCTCTTCAGCGCCGACAACGAGGCCGCCATCCTCGGGAAGATCCTGAGCGGTCAAATCGATCCCCCGAGCACGCAGGTGCCGCGGAGCGACAGCGCGACCGACGAGCTCCTCCATCGCCTCGACGGCATCGTGCTGAAGGCCCTCGAGCGGGACCCCGCGAGGCGTTGGAAGAGCGCGCTCGAAATGGCGGAGGCGCTCGAACGACTCTCGCTCGCTCTCCCCGCGGAGGTCGGTCGCTTCACCGAGAAGACGGCGCACGACGCGCTGAAGCGCCGGGCGACGACGCTGACGGCGATCGAAAAGTCGGGCGCGGCGGTGCTCCCGCCGGCGTCGCGCGCGCCCGGGCCGGACTCGACCTCCGAGCCGCGCACTCAGCTCGCCGTCGCGCACTCCAGTCACACGCCCCCGGCGATCGAGCCCCCGCGCGGTTCGACGGCGACGACGACCGCTGCGCTCCGTCGCCGCTCGAATCTGCTGGTCACCGCTGGCGTCCTCGCGATCGCGCTCCTCTTCGCGGCGGTCGGCGCCATCGTGGCGGTTCGGTCGGGCGAGCCCTCGTCGGCCATCCCGCCCGCCCGCGCGACTGCGCCTCCTGCACCGCCCGAGGCGACGACGCCCACCGCGCCGGAGGCGCCGAGCCCGCCCGACATCGAGATATTGCCCACGCCGAGCGGTGCCCCGACCACCGGCACCGCGCCGCCGCGCGTCCGCAACGCGCCCCCGCGGAAGCCCAAGTGCGATCCGGTCTTCACGGACGACAAGGGCCACAAGCAATACCGCCCCGAGTGTCTCGAGAAGGAGTGAGTCTCGCGTCCGGCGCCCGGTGACCGCGGCGCCGGACGGTGGTACGTCCTCGCGCATGTCGCGAGAGCTGGTCCTCATCCTCGACTTCGGATCCCAGTACACGCAACTCATCGCGCGGCGGATCCGCGAGCATCACGTCTACTGCGAGGTGCAGCCCTGCACGGTGCCGTTCGCTGAGATCGAGCGGATGAAGCCGCGGGCGATCGTGCTCTCCGGCGGGCCGGCCAGCGTGTACGGCGACGGCGCGCCCACGGTGGATCCGCGGGTGGCCGAGCTCGGTGTTCCCATCCTCGGGATCTGCTACGGGCTCCAACTGTTGGCCCACCTGCTCGGCGGTAAGGTCGAACGCGCCGAGGCGCGCGAGTACGGATCGGCGCGCGTCACGGTCGAGCGCCCGGAGGGAATCTTCCACCGCTTGAAGCCGGGCGACTCGCTCGACGTGTGGATGTCGCACGGCGATCGCATCGCCTCGCTCCCCAAGACGTTCAAGAACCTCGGCGTCTCCGACAACACGCCGCACTGCGCGGTCGCCTGGCCGGAGAAGCGCATCTACGGCGTCCAGTTCCACCCGGAGGTCGTGCACACGCCGCGCGGCTCCGAGGTGCTCGCGGCGTTCTTGTTCGACGTCGCGGGCCTCTCGCCCACGTGGACGCCGGGCTCTTGGACCGAGGAGGCCATCGCCACCGTTCGCGGCCGTGTCGCCGCCAACGAGCACGCGATCTGCGGCCTCTCCGGCGGCGTCGACTCGTCGGTCGCCGCGATCCTTTGCCACCGCGCGCTCGGCGACCGCCTGACGTGCATCTTCGTCGACAACGGTCTCCTCCGCGAGGGCGAGGCCGAGCAGGTCGTGGCGACGTTCCGCGAGAACTTCCACCTCCGGCTCGTGGCCGTCGACGCGCGCGAGAAGTTCCTGACGGCGCTCCGCGGCATCACAGATCCGGAGAAGAAGCGAAAGACCATCGGCCGCGTCTTCATCGAGGTCTTCGAAGAGGAAGCGCGCAAGGTCGAGGGCGCCAAGTACCTCGTGCAAGGCACGCTCTATCCGGACGTGATCGAGAGCGTCTCGTTCAAGGGGCCGAGCGCGGTCATCAAGAGCCATCACAACGTGGGCGGCCTCCCCGAACGCATGCATCTTGCACTCATCGAGCCGCTCCGTGAGCTCTTCAAGGACGAGGTTCGCGCCGCGGGCGAGACGTTGGGCATGCCGCGCGATCTCCTGTACCGGCACCCCTTCCCCGGTCCGGGGCTCGCGATTCGGTGCCTCGGCGAGATCACCGAGGAGCGGCTCGCGTCGCTCCGCGCCGCCGACGCCATCGTGATCGGCGAGATCAAGAAGGCCGGCCTCTACGACCAGATCTGGCAGGCCTTCTGCGCGCTCCTCCCGGTGCGTTCGGTGGGCGTGATGGGCGACGAGAGGACGTACGAGGAGACGTGCGCGGTCCGTGCCGTGACGTCGGTGGACGGCATGACCGCCGACTGGGCGATGATCCCGTACGACGTCCTCGGCCGCATCTCGAACCGCATCATCAACGAGGTGCGGGGGATCAACCGCGTCGTCTACGACATCTCGTCCAAGCCGCCGGCCACGATCGAGTGGGAGTGAGCCGCGTGAGCTTCGTTCGGTTGCTCACGGTCGCGTTCGTCGCGACGTCGGCCGTCGCCTGCGGTGCGGCCACGCCGCCGCCGGCGACCCCTACGGTCAGCTTCCGCATGACCGGCGGGCCCGAGACGGCGACGGTGATCATCGATGACCACCCGATCGGACCGCTCGGGGTCATCGCCAAGCGGGGGATCGCGCTGCCGGTGGGGCAGCATCGAATCACGGTCGAGGCGCCGAGCTACCTCCCGTTCGACCGCATCGTGGTGGCCGAGGACCGGCCGATCGTGCTGGACGTGAAGCTCGTCCCCATCCCGGATTGACCGGCGGCGCCCCCGCGCGGCCGTTTCGACTTGCTATTTCCAGTGGATCGAGCAGATTGCGCGGCCCGGGTGCGGCTCACGGTCGCCACCGGCTTTTCGATTCGAACGATTGGAGACTGCGTCGCAATGGCGAACCGAGCGATCTGGAATGTGCGCAAGCGTCACGAGTGGCTCTCGACGCCCCTCAAGAAGAAGCGCGTGAAGCGCGCCACGCGCCTCCGTTGCGGCCTTCAGGACGCGATGGACCGCAAGGCGTCGAAGACCACGACCGAGGGCTGACGCGGCCCTGCCCGGGATTTCCGGGCGAATGCACATCCGGGCTCGGCCCCCTCGTTGGGGTCGGGCTCTTCGTGTTTTGTTCGTTCTAGAGCAGGGGGGGGCGGTCTGGAGCAGGAGGGTCGGTCTGGAGCAGGAGGGTTCCCCTCCTGCACCTCCCCTGGCTCGGCGCTCGCCTCCGCTGCGCTGCGGGCTCGCTTCTCGCCGAGGGGGACCTCGCTATGAGCTCGGCCCCCCTTCGATCCCCCAAGGAGAGAAGAAAAGAGTGGGGCCGGTCGTGACCTTTGGGCCCAAGCAAGCCTCACGCACGCGCCCTTGCGGCGCGTGCGTGCGAAGGTTCCTGAACCTGAGAGCTGGGGAGGCTCGATTCGTGTCAACGAATCGAGGGGAGCGCAGCTCCCACTAAAGCGTCAGGCGCCGGCTTGGGGGGCTGACCAATCGCTGCACATCGCGCCCCACGACATGGTGTGGGTCGTTCGTGCCCAGCCGATGCGGCCGAATCGATCGACGAGGATGGTGCCGCCCACGCCCTGCGTGCGCTCGAGGACGAGACGCAGCCCCGCGCGTGCGGCCTCCTCAGGGTGCATGCCGCTGCGCATCCACTCGGTGACCGTCTTGGCGAGGCACACGCGGAGGAAGCCCTCGCCGTCGCCCGTGTTGGAGCACGCGCCCGCGCCGTCGTCCGCGTAGGTTCCGGCGCCGAGGATGGGCGAGTCGCCCACGCGCCCCACGCCCTTGGCGACCTTGCCGCCGGTGCTCGTCGCGGCGGCCACGTGCCCCGCGCGATCGCGCGCGACCGCGCCCACCGTGCCGCCCGCCCAATTGTCGGTGGCGCCGGCCTTCACCGCGACGAGGCGTTCGCGCGCGCTCGCCGTGACCATCGTGTCTTCGGCGACGCGCGCCAACCCGCGCTCGATCGCGAAGCGCTCGGCGCCCGCGCCGGCGTAGAGGACGTGCGCGCGCGCCTCGAGGACGGCGCGCGCGACCGCGATCGGGTTCTTGAACGACGGCAGCGCGCAGACCGCGCCCGCGGCGAGATCGGCTCCGGCCATGATCGCGGCGTCGAGCTCGAGGTGTCCGTCGGCGTTGAGGCATGCGCCGGTGCCGGCGTTGAACACGGGGTTGTCTTCGAGTGACTCCACCGCGCGCTGAACGGCGTCGACCGCGGAGCCGCCGCCGGCAAGCACCTCTGCGCCGATCGCCGCGGCGCGGCGCGCGCCCTCGATGTGGAGCGCGCGCGACGCCTCAGGGACGTCACCGGCGCCGCCGTGGACCAAGATGGCGTAGCCGTGGGTCAGCGTACCGAACGAGCCCGTGATCAAACTTCCGGAGGCCATGCGGCGTCACCATAGCGAAGGACGGCGAAGACGATGAGCCCCAACGTGGGAAAAACCGACCAGCCGGCGCCGATCCGGCCGGCCGCGGCGGCGTGGAAGGCGACCACCGACGTCGCTACGGTCGCCGCGATCGCGATGAGATCGCGGCGAGACGCGACCCCGCGGGCGCCGAGGAGCGCGAAGGCCAGGCTGGCGAGCGCGAGCACGGCCTGCGTCACGGGTCGCGCGCCGCGGGGCCCGAGCGCAGAAGCGGTGGGAGCTCGGGCGGCCTCCGCCGACGCGGCCGGGAGCGTGATGGTGCCCGAGGCGGGATCGATGCGGGCGCCCGAGGCATCCTCGACGAAGCTCTGGCCGTCGTGGTGTGCGCGGATCGTCGCCCGCGCGCTCGGGAAGAACGCCGCCACGGCGCTCTCGGCGGAGCTCGTAGCGATCGCGGTCGTGGCGAGGGCGAGCAGGGCCGCGCCCACGGCAGCGGCGAGCGCGGCGCGGGCCGGCGCGCGGCCTGTGGCGGCGAGCGCGCGGAGCTCCCCGCGGCCCCGTCGCGACCGGAGCGCGAGCCAGGCGCCGAAGCCGGCGTCGAGGGGCAAGGTCGGGAGCGTGCGACCGATCCGCTCGGAGAGCGCGACGCCGCCCTCGTCGGTGGCGCTCGTCACGAGGAGCGCGAGCGAAAAAGCGAGAAGCGTGTAGAGTGCAGCCGAACGCGCGACCCGCACGTCCCACGCAGTGACGCCGCCTCCGTCGCGGAGCACGTTCGTGGAGGGGCCACGGGTCACCCCGAAAATTTGCCTGGATCGAGGCGAGTTGGATAGCGCGATCGTCATGGGCCTCTCTCTCCGTGGACGAGTCGGGCTCGCGGTCGCGAGCGTGATGGTGGTCGGGACCGGTGGCTGCACCGGCAAAGATCCGTACAACCCAGGCGACTCGCTCGGGACGTTCGGCGTCGAGGCAACGCGGCTCACCGCGAGCTGCGGCGATGCCCAGACGCCGCCCGATCCGTGGCGCTTCGACGTGCGGCTCTCGCACGACGGGCGGCGGCTCTATTGGCTCCAAGGTGGTGCGCCGGTGGCGGGATCGCTCGACGCGAACGACCACACCACGATGCACTCCGAGGACGGACGCACGCTGCGTGAGGCGACGAAGTCCCCGGCGCGGGCCGCGTGCGCCGTCCGGCGAACCGACGATCTCGAGACGACGCTCGAGAATCGCGCGCCCGCCGGATCGTCCTCGCTCGACGTGCGTGCGTTCAGCGGGAAGCTCACGTACCGCTTCACGATCGTCGAGGGCTCGGACTGCACCGACGTCGTCGAGGCCGGCACGTTCGCGACGCTGCCGTGCGAGGTCTCGTTCGCGCTGAAGGGCTCGCCGAAGTCGAAGTGATCCGTGCGTCACCGCGTCGCGTGGGCGTGCCGATGCGTACATTTTCCTACGCCGCGATCGTCCGAGAAATCATGCGATTTCGAACTGGCCGAAGCGGCGTGCTACGTTTTGAGGGTCGTCGCGTTTGGGCTCGTCCCTGGAATGGTCTGGTGAGGGAGCACTCTCACGGGCGCGGCAGAACAGGTTGCATGCAACCCCAACCGAAACACTCCGATACCCCGGTGAGCAATCGTGCTTCCGGAGCTTGGAGTGCCGGCACGCCGGAGGAGGTCATCACGTGAAGAAAAGTATCGTTGGCTCGAACCTGGAGGTTCGGGAGCCGTAGCGTGGTCGATTGCCGAGATCCCTAGCCTGCCGGTCCTCGCTGGAGGGCTGCAGCCGGGATCACCGAGCGGCCGGCGCAGACGCGCGGCCAACCCCAGAGTTGGGTCACGGCGGCCCGGGTGGGAACAGAGCTCCACCCGGGCCGTTGTCTATTTGCGGATCGCCCTCTGCGTCGCTCGCGTTTCGGCGTGCGACGGCGCGTGCGAGGTTGACGAGGGCCGCGTCGCCGCGTTACACCCTTCGTGTTCGCGGGATTAACTCAGTTGGTAGAGTGCCAGCTTCCCAAGCTGGATGTCGCCGGTTCGAACCCGGTATCCCGCTCCAGGAATTCCAGAGTCTCGTGAGCCGTCCGAGCCTGGGAGGACCGAGAGCGAGCGCACCGCGCGTTCTCGGAGACACTTCGCGCATGGCGAGCATCGGACATGTAGCGGTCGGCCTTGCCGCTAGACGTTGGTACGACCGCGAGCAGGGTCGTCCTTGGACGCCGCTCACGTCGATGATCGTCTGGAGCAGCATCTCGCTGTTGCCCGACGTCGATGTCTTCGGGTTCCGGCTAGGCGTCGAGTACGCCAATCCCTGGGGACATCGAGGGGCGACGCACTCGCTCGCTTTCGCCATGCTGGTGGCGTTGGCTGCCGGCTTGGTCGCGCGCTCCGCGAAGCTGCCGGTGGTTCGTACCGCGGCGTTCGTCGGCGCCGTAGTGGCCAGTCACCCGCTGCTCGACTGTCTCACGGACGGAGGGCTGGGCTGCGCGCTCCTTTGGCCGTTCAGCAACGAGCGATTCTTCGCCCCGTGGACGCCCCTTCCCGTTGCGCCCATCGGGCGTGGGTTCATCTCTGGCGAGGGCCTGCGCGTCGCCCTGACCGAGCTCGGCGTTTTCGCCGTCCCCTTCATCTTCGGGCTTTGGCCCAGGCGCAAATAGCTGAGACCGCACGAAAGCCGGGCGTCGGCCTCGTCACCGCGCCCTACGATAGCGACTCGTAGATCGTGAGCGACGCGTGCGGCGTCGCGCGGGGGGTGAGCCAGGCGGCGTCGCGGAGCTCGAGGCCCACGGCGGCGAGCACGATGCGTCGGTCGCGGGCTTCGCGCTCGAGGCGAGCGAGCACGCTCCGCATCATGGCCCCGTTGCACGGCGCGTAGAGGAAGAAGACGTTCCCGTCGAGCGGGGCGTCGACCGCGTTGGCGTGCACGAACGACGCATCGTCCTCGACGAGACCGAGCGCGGCGCGGCACGCCGTCGCGCGCTCGACGAGCGGCGCCTGGATCTCGATGCCCCGCGCTCGCGCGCCCGACAGCAGGTGAGCGAGCAGGACCACGCGCCCCAGGCCCGCGCCGATGTCGACGAGCACGTCGCCCGCGACGAGCGGCGCTTCGATGACCGCCGCGACGATCTCGTCGACCGCGCACGGCAAGTACGGCACCGCGCCGCGCGGAAGGTCGGCCACGTCGGGCGGCGGCGGGTCGATTGCGAGAACTGCGTCGATCCAGAGATCGCGCTCGCGCGCGGCGATTGACGCGAGGCGGGCGGCGAGTCGCGCGCCGCGGAGTGAGCCGCGCTGGATCTCTTCGCGCGCCATTGCGGCGAGCGTTCGGAGTGACTCGTCCACGCGCGGCCAGCCTATCAAGCGGCACGACCTCGCGCGCCGTCGCGCGGCGGACCGCGAGGCTCAGCCGCCACGCGTCGTCCGCCAAAACGGGCAATCTCCCGCCAACTGCGTCGTGCCGCGGTCGCCATTCGACCCTCGTCTGGCGCGTCGAGTCGGGGGGATGCCGTGCGTCGAGGTGGGGGAATTCTTGCAGTGGCCGATGCATGCTCCGCTCTTCGACTCGGCCCATGACGATCGTCGCTCTCCTCACGCTCGCCGCTGCGTGCGGCTCGAGCGCGGAGACTCCTTCCGTCGATCCCTCCCCCGCGGACCCGACGCGACCGACGACGACGGCCGGCGGCGGAGGCGCGCCGACGACCTCGCCGGCCGTCGATGGCGGGTTCGTCACCGGCGGTGACTCGGCGTGCGTCCCCGGCGCTTCGCGTGCGTGCTCCGTACCCGGCGCGCTGGGAAGCTGCGCTTCGGGACAGCAGCGGTGCGAGCGCGCGGGCCAGGGAGAGGACGGCCTCTTCGTGGTCGGTTGGACGGCGTGTGTCGGGCCGGCCCCGCTCACCGAGGTCTGCAACGGTGTCGACGACGACTGCGACGGTGCGATCGACGAAGGCCTCTCGTGCGGGCCGCCCCCGCCTCCGCCAGTCGACGCGGGCTCACCTCCAGTCGATGCTGGTCCGCCGCCGCCGCCGCCCAGCGATCCGCCGTGCTCCGAGCGGTGCGACGGCGCGGTGTCGTATGTCGATCAGACCGCGAAGTACGGGCTCTGGGTCAAGGTCGTCCGCTGCAAGTCGCCCGGTCGCTACGATCTGTACCTCGGCCCCACCGCCTCCGGTCCGTTCTCGAAAATCGGCGACGACAACCTCTCGGGCCAGGACCACTGCGAGCTCGTCAATCCGGCGTTCACCATGGCGGATGACGCGACGATGAGCGTGGGACAGGTCGAGTACGGCGGAGCGGTCTACCAGTACCCGGCCGCGTACGGCGTCTCGCTCTACCACCGCGCCCACATCGGTGAGCCGTTCAAGTACGCCGCGGACGCGACGACCGAAAAGAACGCGATGACGTCCTGCTGGTACGAGTGCGGCGTGTCGTTCTAGCCCGACCTTCGGGAGGCGATGGGGTCCCAAATTCAAACTAGGGATACCGCGTAGAGCGGTCGTCGGTCAGCGTCCCGGACGCTTGCAATTTGCATGTAAAACGTAAGGGGCTGACCTGACGCGCGACGCGCGTCAGTCTTCGCCCATGACGAAACACGAGAACGCGTCTCGTGCGCGAGGGAGCGCACGGCTCGGTGTGGTCGCGGCCGAGCCGGCGCTCGGGCGGCGGGCTACTCACGCCACGCTGGCGGCGGACCCACCGCAAACGCCCAAGACCCTATCCGGATCGGACCTGGTCACGCAAGCGGCTCCGAAGGCCCATCTGGGGTCGATCGGGATCGACGCGGAGGAGATCGGCAAGGTGGCCGGCCGAGTCATCGTCATGGTCCACGGTTGGGGCGTCGACCGACGCGTGCTCCGCCCGCTCGCGGATCTTCTCAGCGACGACCATCGTGTGCTCCTGCTCGATCTCCGCGGACACGGAGCGAGCGCAGCCGGCCGCGACGACTTCTCGATCGAAGCGTTCGCCGACGACGTTACGGCCGTGATCGCAGCGCTGGGTCTCGAGCGACCGATCGTCGTCGGACACAGTATGGGCGGGCTCGTGGCGCTCGAGCTCGCGGCGCGGGGCGTCGCGCACGGCGCGGTGCTCCTCGAGTGTCACGTCGCCGTCGGCGCTGACGCGACCGCGCCCCTACGACCCGTGGTGGAGCGCTTGGCCGGCGACGAAGCCGAAGCGACGGTCGCGCGCCTTCTCGAGTATCTGATGGGGCCCGAGGTCGATGCCCGCGCGCGTTCCGAGCTCCTCGCGGCTGCGCGGCGTGTGCCTCGCCACGTCCTCGGCCCCGCCCTTCGCGCCGCGCTCGATTACGACAATGCGAGCGCAGCGGCCCGAGTGACCGCGCCCATGCTCTACGTCGGGACGGGTGCTCCGTATGCCGATCTCGCGCGGCTCCGCGCGCTCACGCGGCGTCTCTCCGTCGGGCAGGTCGTGGCGAGCTCGCACTTCTTTCCGATGACCGTCCCGGACCAGGTCGCGCCGATGATTCGCGCGTTCCTTCGCCAAAGCCTGACGGACTGAGCGCTTCACGGGCGAAAGACGCGCGCGAGCTCGCCTCGCGACATGACGAGCCTTCGGTGCCACGCTTCCTGCATCGCGTGGTCCCTGTCGGCGTACTTGCCGCTTCCGTCGTCGAACGCGCACGTGAAGTAGCTCGTCTCGCGCGGGACGTGCAGCGCCGGCCCGAGTCGCTGCGCGAGGGCGCGATACGGAGCGAGCTCTGGCTCCGTCGTGCCTCGAACCGGGTGCGGCCCGAGCCGCACGAGCGCTCCTCCCGCCGCCTCCCCCACCTCCGCCACCGAGCCCAAATCACGCGCGAGCGCAGCGCGGCCTCCGAGCCGCTCCACGAGCTTGGGCCCGAGCGCGGTGAGCCAAGCCACGCCGTGGAGATCGTCTCCGACGTCGTCGGTGACGCAGCCGACGTCCGAGATGTCGAGCGCGAGGTGCTCGAGTCCGAGCCGGTACTGATCGGCGTAGTGCCCTTCGAGCGACAAACCGAGCGTCGCTGCGCTGAATGGCACGAGCCCCAAGAGCGAGGCCATCCACCCCACCATGGCGTCCGTTCGCTCGTAGAGGAGCTCGCGCGGGAACGTCACGGACATGTGCGAGGCCTTGCCGCGGCGCGGCTCCGGCAACCCGGGACGTCCTTTGGCGCGGCCCGCGATCCACACCGGGAGGTAGGCCCGGTACTCGAGGGCGAAGCTATCTGCGTCGTCGAGCGACGAGAGGCTCATCGTCGCGTTCGAGGTCGCTTTCGCGACCGCGCGAACGTGGCTCATGATCTTCGGCCGTGGCTTGGGATCGAGCCAATCGCCCGACGGGCGCGGGTACGCGAGATCCCGGTTCCCGGCGACCTCGAGCGCGCGTTCGACCAGCGCCTCGAGGTGCGGCGCGATCTCCACGTGCGGCAGGCGAAAGAGCACGACCAAGCGAGCGTGCTCCTTGACGACGAAGCCGCCCCGCTCCGACGGCCGATCGATCGAGCGAGGCGGCTTGGCTGAGCGCGCGGCAGTCTTGGAAGGCATCGGACGCGGTCAGCGTATCTCCGGCGCGGGCTGAGCGCCCCCCGGCGCTCCTCAGCCTTGCGAGTTGTCCTCGCACACGCCGCGGGCCGGCTCGAGGCACGGGATGAGCAGCTTGATCATGCGGGAGAGCCCGCCCGGGTTTCGTGTGTACTCGGCGCCGTTCTCGATGCCCGACATGAGGTTCGTCATCTGTCGCCGGGCGGCCGGCTTGAGCCCGGCGAGGAGCGAGCGGCACTCGTTGGTGAGGCGCCCGCCCGCGTTGCTGCCACCGTTGCCCACGAGGGCGGTCACGCCTTCACGGCAGAGCGCGTCGACGTCGGCTGGCTGCCGGCACGCGGCATGAAGCTCGCGGAGTCCGATCTTGTAGACCTCCGCTTCGGTCATCGTCCGCGGGTCGCCGTTCTCGTCGGTGCTCGCCGCATGGATGCCGTTCATGATCGCCTGCGCCACGGCGGGCTGCGCGTTGCCGACCAGCTTCACGCAAAGGTCCTGGGCTTCGCCCGCCGCGGGGATCTCTCGCGTGCATTGTGCACGGAGCTCGCGCTCCAGCGATCGCGTCGGATCGCTCCCCGGCGACGTGCACTCTCCTCGGTAGTGCGGCTCGATGCCCTCTACGCAAGAGTAGACGCCGAAGCCCATCGTCTTTGCGCACGACTCGACGTCGGCGCGCGCGCTCTCCTCGAGACCCGTGAGGAGTGACGGACAAGCCGCGGCGTTCTGACCGCCGAGAGGCTGACAGGTGGTCGTGGCCGCCGAGTCCGGGCACACGTTGGCGAGGGCGGAGAATCCGCAGCCGTACAGCGCGGTCCAGAAGTCGCCGGTGATGCGCTTGCCCGCTTCCGTCATGCACTTCTTCGCCGCGGCCGCCGGGGCGCTCTTGTACGAAGTCAGGTAGCCGAGACACACCGAGTTGACGCTCGTCCAGTCGTGCTTGCTCGGACTGGCCTCCGCCCGGGTCGCGAGGTCCTCGCAGAAGCGGCTGTCGTCCGAGCCGAGCTTCGCGGTGGCGACGCCCGGTTGTACGCACTGGGTCGCGTGCGCCGCGCCCTCGTCTTGGGAGACCTCGTCGTTCGACGAGGAGCAGGCGACGCTGAGAGAGCTGGCGAGTGCGAGGAAGGCCAAGCGATCGATCTTCATGCGCTCCATCCAGCACGTGCCGTGCCGACGCGCGGGCGTCGACGCGGTCGACGTTCGGGCGGTGGATGGCGCGAAGGGATCGAGCGGTGGCGGTAATGGGCGGAAAACCGTGGCCTCCGATGGACCCCGAGGGTGGTCGCGCGATCCTCGCGGCGGACCCGCCCGCGCGCGTTCGGTCAAGGCTCGCAGGAGAGTCGACCGATGCGGAGATCGAATCCGACGCCGCCGCCGCGAAGCGTCACGCCGAGCTGGATCGCGTCGTCGAAGAAGTCGATGCCCAGCTGACCGTCGGCCGTGACCTCTTGGCCGAAGAACGTGGTCGACGGTCGATCTTCGTCGAGCGCGCCGAAGTCTGCCGGGATGACGCCGTTGGCCGGAGCCACGTGGTTCCCGTAGCGCCCCGCCACGATCACGTAACCCTCGCTCGTCAGGCGGTCGAGCACGCGCGTGAAGCCGGGGTTTCCGCGCAGCGCCTCGGCGATGCGGCGCCGCTCCTTCGTGCTCACGTCGCTCGCGTCGGTCGCGGCCAGCGCTTCGAAGGTGCCGCCGGCCGCGCAGCGGCGAACGACCTCGCCGCTCTTCTTTCGGCGGAGCGCATCGCTCGACGAAGCGTCGTCGTCGCTCGCTTGCACGGCGCATCCCGCGAGCGCGCCGACGGTGGAGAGAACGAACGCGAAACCGAGCGTGGTCTGGGCGAGGGAGCGAAGCATGGTGGGACCCTTTCGAAGGCGGAGCACCGCGCTCCGCGTGACCCGGCTCTGTCAGCGTCGAGGCGGGATCGCCATCACCCGGCTGGACGGGAGGCGTTTCCAGAACGGAAAGACCTGGCGGAAGCCGCGAGAACGCCCGGCGATGCGCGTGTGGGTTAAGACGCGCATGCGACGATTTCACCGCGCGGCGCTGCTAAGCCTGTGGTCATGCGCTTCCTTCTTGCGGTCCTCCTCGGAGGCGCCGCCGTCGTCACGCTCACCGACCTCGTTGCGTGCAGTCAGGACGCTGCCTCATCCCCCGGCGCGGCCGACGGCGCGCCTGCCGACGATCGCGACGCCAAGACACCGCCGGGCCTTCCAGACGCCAACGGGGGTTCCGTGGGCAGCACCGATGACGCTCACGATTGTGGGCTCAGCCGACCGACCGTGAATCCGACGTTCACGCCACCGAATCCGCTCCACCGCGGTCTCTGCACGGGATCTCAGGTGGAGGCGCTCATGGAGTGCTTCCTCGGCCCGGGCGGCAGCACCTCCACCGCGTGCACGAGTCTCGTCGCGACACCCCAGCTCACGGCGTGTGAGGACTGCCTCGTGACTTCGTACGCCGCGCGCAGGGCCGGAGCGCTCATCGAGAACGGCTCGACCGCGACGTTCGATCGGCCTGGATGCATCGCGAACCTCGTTGCCGGCGACGCCGGCGTGACGTGCGCCGCCGCGGTTGCCGCGCTCGAACAGTGCGTCAGCGGCGCGTGTGAGGACACGATGCCCTGCCCCGACGTCGGTCCGGACGCCTCGAGTTGCACGGCCGCTGCGCGCGCCACCGTGTGCAGCGACTACGCGGCGGCCGCGGCGTGCGCCGATGCGCTCGAGGCCGACGGCGGCGCGGCCGCACCGTGCGCGCTTGGCGGCCCGCAACGGCGCATCGCCGACGGCGTGCGCTACGGGATGCTCTTCTGCGGCGCCCCCGCGCCGGTCGACGCGGGCGATCAATGACGCGGCTGATCGTGCTCGACGGCCCCATGGGCTCGGAGCTCACCGCGCGCGGCGTGGACACCTCGGGCGCCGCGTGGAGCGCCCAGGCCCTCGTCGACGCGCCGCACCTCGTCCAAAGCGTGCATGCTGCATATGTCGAGGCGGGGGCCACCGTGCACCGCACCAACACCTTCCGCACGCGCGCGCGGACGGTGGGCGCGCGTTGGCCGAAGCTCGCCGCGCTCGCCGCCTCGCTCGCGCAGGCCGCCGTGCCGCACGGTCAAAGGGTCGCCGGCAGCCTCGGCCCGATCGAGGATTGCTACCGCCCGGACCTCGCGCGCACCGACGAAGAGGCCGAGCGCGACCACGAAGCGCTGGCGTGGCTTCTCGCCGACGAGGGCGCCGACCTCCTCATGTGCGAGACGTTCCCGTCCGGGGACGAGGCCGTCGTGGCGACGCGCGCGGCGGGGCGAACCGGCCTCCCCGTCTGGACGTCGCTCACCGCCGGCCCGAGCGGCGATCTGCACGACGCGCCGACGCTCGCCGAGGCGGCCGCCCGCGTGGTCGACGCCGGCGCGGAGCTCGTGTTCGTCAACTGCGTCGCGGCGACCCGGACACTCGCGTACGTCGAAGCGCTGGCGCGCCGCGGCCTTCCCTTCGGCGTCTACGCCAACGCGGCCACGTGGAACGGCGAGCGCATCTCCGACGACGCCTATGTGCAATGTGCACGCGAGTGGATCGCCCGCGGCGCGCGCGCCGTGGGCTCCTGTTGCGGCACCACCCCACGAACGACACGAGCCCTCGCCGCGCTGCGCGACGAAGGCTCGTGAAGTCCGCTCGCGCGGGCTCGGATCAGTCGATCACTTGGTCTGGCTGATCACGCCGCAGCCGATGCGGCCGCCGGAGTTTCCGGTCGGCTGCGTCGTCCCGTCGTCCGTTCCCGCATGGAAGACCACGGCGTGGTTGACGACCGAGTTCGGCGAGCTCGTCGGGCTGACGAGCCAGTCGACGTTGGTGAGCGTGAGCGAGCCCGCGCCAGCGTCGTCGATGTCGATGTTGCCCATGTCACCCATGTGGTGCGCCGACGCATCCGGATAGGCGTGGCCCGCGTCCGTCGGGTTCCAGTGCCCGCCGGCCCCGGTGCCCGGACCCGCGTCGTTGAGATTGCTGCAGTCGGCGTTCGCGTGGATGTGCATGCCGTGCGTGCCGGGAGGCGCGCCGGTGATGCTCACCGTGACGGTCGCTCCGCCGCTCGCACCCTGCACCCAGGTCGCGGTGCCGGTGACGGTGCTCGCATCCGAGGTCGGTTGGATGTTCGCGACGGCGGTCGGAATGGCCGCGTCGACCGTCGTACCGGTGTCCGTCGTGGTCCCGGTGTCGGTCGAGCTCCCGGTATCGGTCGTGCTCGAGCTGTCCGTCGTGGTGGACCCGTCGGTGGTGGACGTTCCAGCGTCGGCCTTGGCCGCCGGAGCCGCCGTCTCGTCGTCGGACGAGCAGCCATACAGCGCGGCGACCACTCCTCCGAGGAGCACCGCCAAATAAGAAACTCGCTTCAAGGTCGTCGAAGTCATCATTGAATGATCTCCCCTTCGTAGGCCAGGCTAAGGGAAGGTCTGCGTGAGGTCGACCTTCTCGCGCAACCATTTCGCGTCTGGGTAGGTGAATCGGTGTGGGTGGGCGAGTCAATTCTCGCCTCGACGCGTGCGCTCCAGCCGTGGCGTAGGTCGCGAGCCCAGCCGTCCGCCCCGCGCGACAAAAAGCGAACGGCGCACGAGTGAGTCTCGCGCGCCGCTCGCCAGGTTCCGCTTTGCGGTCAGCCTTCGCGGAACCTCGTCAGGAACTCGTCGACCGCGTTCTCGAGCGACTCGGATTGGCGCGAGAGGTCGGCGGCCGCGGCCGAGAGCTCGCGCGCGGCGTGACCCGTCTGACCCGCCGCATCGCAGATGCGCTCGACGTCGGAGGAGACGGTGCTCGTCGCGACCGCCGCGAGCTCGACGCTCTTTGCGATCTCGTCGGTCGCCGCGGCCTGCTCACCGACGGACATCGAGATGGTGCTGGCGAGCCCGTCGATCTCGCGGATGGTCTCGACCACGCGCTCCATCGCCTTGACGTTCTCCTCGGTCGCACGCCGAATCTCGTCGACCTTCTGCTCGATGCTCTCGGTCGCCTTGGCGGTCTCGAGCGCGAGGCTCTTGACCTCCGACGCAACGACGCCGAAGCCCTTCCCGGCCTCACCGGCGTGCGCCGCTTCGATCGTCGCGTTGAGCGCGAGGAGCTTCGTCTGGTGGGCGACGTCGCGGATCATCTTCGTGACGTCGCCGATCTCGCGCGCCGACGAGGCCAGCTCGAGGGTGATGCGCCGCCCGGCGCCGGCGAGATCGACGGCCTGCTGGGTCTTGTCGGTGGCCGCGGTCGACTGCTGCTTGATGCCGCGGATCGACGCGCTCAGCTCCTCCGCTGCCGAGGCGACGGACTGGACGCTGCGGCTAGCGTCGTCGGCTGCGCCCGCGCTCGACGTCGCGCTCGTGCTGGCCATCGTCGCCGTCGCGTTGAGCGCGCCGACCGACGCGTGAAGCTCGGTCGAGGCGGCGGCGACCGACTCGGCGACGTGCTTTACCTTGTTCTCGAAGACGTTGGCGAGCTCCATGTTGCGGGCCTTGAGCGCGGAGAGCTCCGCCGAACGCTTGCCCATCCGCTCCGTGGCTTGCGTCATCACCCGCGCCGCGTGTCGATAGGCTCCTTGCATGCCGCCTTCGACGATGCGTCGATAGAATTTGTCCGCCGCGACGTGCTCGAGCGACGCGGTGGCCTCGCGCACGAACGCGTCGGAGACGTCGAGGAGGTGGTTGATCGCGTGCGCGAGCTCGAGCAAGTCCGCGTCTTCGGGCAAGCCGACGACGCGGGCCTCGAGATCGCCGTGCGCGGCGCGCTGGCAGATCTCCGCGAGGCTACGAATCACGTGACGCCACGGAGGGGCGTTGGTCGGCGGCTCCGATCGGCGCGCGATGGTGTCGGTCATGGTCGTCGTCATGGCGCGCTCCTTTCAGGTGAGTCCCGCGAAGATGAATTCGTCGTAGCTGACGCCGGCTTTGGCGAGCTCGGCCTCGAGTCGGGCCACGCCCGCGCGAACGGCCGAAGCCTTGTCGGGCTGGCGAGCTTCCTCGCCCCGGAGGACGGCGTAGAGGCCTTCCATCGTGCGGCGCGGTTTGTCTTGGGCCACGCGCCGGTTGGAGTGAAACCCGATGATCTTGCCGCTCGCGTCGAAGCTCGGCGTGACGTGCGCGAACACCCAGTAGTGGTCGCCGTTCTTCGCGAGGTTCACGACGTACGCGAAGATCTCTTTGCCCGCGCGCAGGCGGTCCCACAAGACCTGGAACACGCTGCGCGGCATGTCCGGGTGGCGGATCATGCTGTGCGGTGCGCCGAGCGCTTCCTTCTCGCTGTAGCCGGATACGCGGAGAAAGATCTCGTTCGCGTAAGTGATGCGGCCGGTGAGATCCGTCTTGCTCACGATGATCTCGTCGTCGCCGAACGAGCGCTCGATGCCCGTGGGTTTCTTCTGCATGGACTCACCGCTCCTCTCGCGTGGGTTCTTCGCTGGAGAGGCAGCCGACGTGCCGAGGCCGAATGACTCGATTCCGACGGAGGAAGCGTTTGGAAGCGGCGGTCCGTTGACGACGTTCGCCAGGCACACGGCAGGACCGTCAAGCCGTTGGCGCGTCGCCCCCTCCGACGAAGCAAATGCAGGGGACGACAACGCCTCGCGAACGATTTTCGCCCACCATCGACGCACGTCTTTCAAGGCGTGGGCCACGCGCCCCATCGGCGTGATCTCTCCAGGTTTCACGCCGCATGGCTCAGGTGCGCGGGCGGGCCTCGTGCACACCTCCCCACCTCGTGCTACGCCCCCGCCATGGCTTGGCGAACGGGTGCAAAGCGCACGTGTGGAGCGGCGTTCTTGGTCGCACTGACGGCAATCGGGTGCTCGTCCGGAACCGATGACCAAGACGCCACGAGCGGCGACGAGGCGGACGCGCTTCGATCATCGTGTCGTCACTACGCGGCGTTCTTCCGGGATCGGTCGTGCCCGGTCGTGCGCGGCTCGCGCGGTCGCTGGGAGCCAGTCGCGCTCGACGGCGTGCCCGAGGGCGTGCAAACCGAGAGCTGCCGTTACGACTGGGTCGGCTCCGGGCGCCCCGACACGAAGGCGCTCCTTCAAGGAACGCGAGACGCAGAGACAGGCATGCGGATCGGCGCGGTGGCTCCGCAGTGCGGCGCGAGCGAGCCGGCCGTCGTCGATCCGACCACGGACGACGAGGACCCGCCGCGCATTCACGCCAACGTGGGCTCGGTCGGCTGCGACGTCTGCGGCGCGGTGAGCAAGGGCAAGGGCTTCATCGTTCTTCCGCCCGAGATGCCGGGGGGCCGCACCTTCCCGGTCGACCTCACCAACGGAACGATCCGTCACTTCATCCTCCCGCCCTCCAAGGTCGGTCCGATGATCCTGAACCTACCCGCGCCCCCGCCGGGCACGGCGTACCGAGACGGCCCCATTCATCTTCAGTAGCAGGGCGTCAGCCGGGCGCTTCGGCCGCGGGCGCCCTCACTTCGCGCGCGGGCTGACGTACGTGTAGTCCTTCGGGACCTCGAGGCGCGCCTTGTCGATGGTGGCGCGCTCGATGCGCGTCACGACCATGCGCGACGTTTCTTTCCCGCTCGCGTCGATCTCGATCGAGCGTAGCGGAAAGAGCTTCCGCTCCTTCACGTCGGCGCTCGCAGCGCCGGTGAACGACGTGGCTCCCGGCATCAGCGCGCCGTAGTCGAAGTCGACGAAGCCCTCGGCGATGCACGCTTCACTCCGCGACCCCGCGGTGTGGCGGATCTCCCAAATCTCGCACTCGGCGCCGGCGACGGACTCGTGCTTCCCCGTCTTGACCACCGTGGGCGCGCCGCCCGGATCGGCCGCCGCCATCGCCGCCCCGCTCTTCTGCATCGATAGGTCGGCCCACGACTTCTGCGCCGGGAGCACGATCGCGGCCATGCCGTCGGGCCGCACCAGCGCGTATGACCCACTGGCGGTCGGGTCGGCCATGGTGAGGCGCGCGGTCTTGCCCGCGGACTCGAACGTCATTTCGCTCGGCGGGCTACCCGCGCGCGTGACGCTCATGGTGATGCGTCCTTCGAACGGACCGCTGCTCGCGCGCTTGCACCCGGAAGCGACGAGGGACGACGCGAGCACGACGCCGAAGAAGAATGCACGCTGCATGAATTATCTCCGGGGTGTCAGTCGGACTCGGGCTCGGCGTCGGGGCGCGAGCGGATGAACTGCTCGAACACGACCAGCGTGACCGGGGCCGCGTCGGACACCTCGGTGAGGATGCTGCGCACGCGTGGCCACTCGAGGCCGCCGAGCCCGGCGCCGATCCGCGGCACGCCGATGCGCTCGATGCCGGCGGCGACGGCGAGCTCCAGCGTGCGCTTCATGCCGCGCGAGAGCGCCGCCATGGTGGCGCGCTGCTTCCAGTTCTCCTGGATGCCGATGTTGAAGACCGTCGTGTCTTCTTCACTCCACACGAAGACGTCGCCGAGGTGGAAGCGACCGTCGGCGCAGCGGGCGCGATAGTCGGCCTCCATGCGCGGCCAGCGCTTCTTGAATGCGACCGCGATGCCGGAGTCCATGCTCCCCGCGCAGTTGCAGCCCTGCGCGAAGGCCTTGAGGCCTTCGCCGAAGATGTCGCCCTTTTTGAAGATCGCCGGCATGGGAGCGGCGTCACCATAGCGCAAGCGACCGCTCGTGAGGTGCGCGGAGCCACAAAATGCGCCGCGGCGCGCGCCTCTCGAGGAAGCACGCGCCGCGTCTCTGGGTCAGCGGTCGCTCACGGGGCGGTGAGCGCTCGCTCGTTCGTCACTGATCGTTGCGGAGGGTGACCGTCCACTGGTTGAAGTGAGCGCCGCCGCCGGGGCACGCCGGGCACGCCTCGAGCTGAGCGGGGGTCGTCTGCGCGCCGACCTCGACCATCGTGGCGTCGACGAAGGCGGGCTTGTCGGTCTTGGGGACCTCACGCGAGACTTCCTTCATCGTGACGTTGGCGAAGTCCCACTTGCCGGCCTTCTGGCTGACGACCGGGCAGGACATGGTCTTCTCGTCCTTGATCGTGCACACCTTCATGAGATCGAAGGAGAGCGTCTGGTCGGTGACCGGACCCGCCGCCGCACCGATCTTGCTCGGGTCGAGGAGGATGCCTTCCACCGGCGCGCAGGAGCCACGCTGGCTGGCCGCTTGCGCGTCCTTGTAGATCTGGGTGCACGCGCCGTCGTAGGCCTTCGAGTCGGTGAGCGACATCATCTGCGCCCACTTGCCACCCGAGTAGAGCTCGTTGTTGGCCGCGTCGTTGAACATGGCCGGCGTGTGGAAGAGGAACTTCACGTCGCTGAGGTCGGAAGCCGTCGCGCGAACGACGACCTTCGAGCCCTTGCCGATCGCATCCGGGCCCGTGCGGGCGTCGAAGCGACGGTGGGTACGCTCACCGCCGTTGGCGAGCGCGTACTGCGGGTACGTGCTCGAGTCGGCGCCACCCTGGCTGAACTCGTCCGAGCCGGCGCCGACGCCGCTCGCGTTGAGCTTGCAGGCGTCCTTCGCCGAGCCGTCCGCCGCGGCGAGGAGCTCGCAGTTGAGCACCGTGCCGATGTAGACGATGTCCGAGGTCGCCTCGGTGCGCGTGTCCATCGCCGGCGGGAGCCACTGGCGATCCTCGGCCGTGTCGGCCCAGATGCGCGGCGGAACGAACCGGTTCTTGATGAACTTGATCTCGAGCGAGCGAAGGATCTTCGAGGCCGGCTGGTTCTGGTCGATGTCGGGATTCGCGGCGAGGAGGTCCTTGAGCTTCATGACCTGGCCGTCGGAGCCCATGATCTCGATGTCGTCGCGATTGATGTACGCCTTGGTCGCGTCGCCAGCGGCGAGGCCGTACGCCTCACCCCAGGCCTTCATGTTCTTCTCGTTCGAGACTGCCGGCGGCTGGCCGCCCGCGGGCTGGTGCTTCCCTTCGACGTCGCTCCACGCGAGGTTGTAGAAGCCCTGCGCGATGCCGTCCTGCGTCGCCTTCGACTTGGCGAGCTGCTGACGCGCCTGGATCGGGAGGTGGCCGTAGGTGTTGTCGAGGAACGACGTCGCGAGCTCGCTCGGCGTGTAGGGCTCGAAGACGAGTCGGTTCGCGGCCTCGAGGCCCGCGGTCTCGCTCGGCGCGAGGACGGTCTTGTCGAGCTTCTCGCCCGTCTCCTGACGGGTAAAGGTCTTCGCGCCGATGTCCGCCGCCTGCAGCGGGAAGTTGATGCCGAGGTTGAGGTTCGTGTACGCGAGACCCGAGCAGTAGAGGTTCGGCATCTGCTGGCCGGCGAGGGCCGAGTCGCGGAACTGCTTCAGCTGATCGAAGCGCTGAAGGTTCAGCGTGTAGAAGTCCGCGAACGGCGAGAGGTCGTCGTTGATGAACGACCAGTTGCGGGCCGCGAGCGCGTACTTGGCCGCCTTGTCGGCCGCCATCGCCTTCGGCTGATAGCGGAAGACGTGGAACGGCATGTGGGTCTCGGGCGTGTAGTTGTAGCGGGGCCCGTAGTTGTTGGGGTTGTCCACGTGGTGGACGAACTCCTTGTTGTTGTAGGGGCTCTTGTAGTCGTAGTGCATCGCGACGTGGCTCGCGCGGCGATCCATCGCGTTGCGCGTCGACGTCTGCTCGGGGTGGAAGAACATCAGGATGTCACCGTTCTTCAGCCAGCCGCGCAGGTGGGCCTGCTTGGTCGGGTCGGTGTCCTTGAGGAGCGGGATGATGTTCAGCCAGCGACCCTTGGGGCCGTAGATCTTGCCGGACGCGTCCTTGACCGCCGGGAACTCCTTGTTCGCGTCGACGGCCTTGTGGTTGCTGTCGAAGCGGAACGTTTGATCCCAAACGATCGTGCCGGGCGGGAAGCCAGCCTGCGCGCCGCCGAGCTCGGCGCCGTCGTAGCCGAGGAAGTGCTGGGTGCCGGTGCCGTACTTCTCTTTGGCGGCCTTGAGGTCGACGACCCAGTCGCCGGGCTTGCTGAGGTTCGCGCTCGTGTTGAGCTCGTCACCCGAGTTCTCGTCCTCCGATTCCGAAGACGAGCAGCCCTGCGCGAACACGCTGAGCAGTCCCAAACCAAGAAGCCCCACGACACTCTTCGTCCAGTTCATATTTCCTCGTCTGACGCCTGCGGAGTTGGCGCCGGATGCGGGAGCTGGAGCACAGGTCGGGCCAATGTGGGCTGAACGCCCGGCACCCGAAATGCTGCGGAAAATCAACGGATGGACACTCGGGGTCCCGGATCGCCGACCCCCCAAGCCGTCGCGGCCGGATGGACCGGCGACAGACCAAACCTTCACGCCAAGTGCAGGCGCGCCGCGTCAGATGGGACAAAACCGTGCGCGTTCCGCACGTTGGGGGGGCCGAGGTGGAGGCGTCGATCGCGCCTCCTGCCCGTCACTTCGGCGGGGGCGCCACCGGCGTGTCGTCTTCCTTCTGCACGCACGAGGAGAGGTCGAAGAAGAAGAAGATGAGCGCCTTCTCTTCCGGCGTGAGCTCGCTCGGACACGTGCCGGGGAAGCCGTCGTCGGGGAGCGTGGTGCCGTTCTGCTTGTCGTTGAGATCCGTCTGCGTGACGTGCATGTCGCCGAAGACGACCTTGCCGCACTGCTGATCCCACGACTTGTCGACCGGGGCGTTGAAGCTCAGGTACTTGGTCGTTTCGGGGAGAATGAACGGCTTGTTGTAGACCCAGCGCGTCGACTGGGGCTTCGACACGCCGATGACGTCGCTGCGCGCCTGATTGATCGGGATGACGCCCTTTTGCGGCGACGCGCCGACGTTGGAGAGCCACTCCGAGAGGGCCTTGCCCTTCGGGAACGAGTCGTCGACGAAGAACGGCGGCACGTCGCCGCCCGGAGCCTTGCCGTCGCCCGCCCACTGCGCGACGCCGCGCACCTCGGGAGCGGGGCTATTTTGGAACCACGTGTAGTGGTAATGCGAGCTGAAGACGCGCCCACCGAGCTTCGCGAAGTCGTAGAGCGCGCTCTTCGCGGCCGGGCTCTTCATCTCTTCGTGCTCACCGCACTCGCACGAGAGGAGAACCATGTCGTACGCCTTGAGCGTGTCGACGCTGTTCCAAAGCGCGGTGGCGTCGGGCGAGCCGTTCGGCGCGGGCGCGGGCACCGGCGCCGCGTCGTGCGGGCCTTTGTGTGCCGCGCCGCGGAAGATGTTGAGGCGACCCGAGCCGCCCGGCGCGGAGTACTCGGATGCGTCGAGCCCGAGCTTGGGGAGCAAGCACGCGAGGTGATCGCAGCGGCCCGTGGTGGCGGCGATCTTGGGGATGTGGCCTTCGGACTGGTTCTTGGGGAGGCGCGTCAGGCTCTTGTCGAGCGGCGTGTCCGCGCACTTCTTCACTTCGGGGATCGTGATCTGCCGGCGCCATTTGCCGACTTGGATGACGAGCGGGATGTTGGCGCCGGTGGGGACGTTCTTCAGCGTGAAGCGCCCGTTGACGTCGCTCAACGTGGTCGTGATGGGATCGCCCGACACGTTTCCGCAGCGATCGCACGACGCGCCTTCCGGCAACGGATCGAGCGGAGCGTTGGGGACGTAGACGACGACGTTGTAGAGCGGGAGTGTGCCGTTGGGCGCGTACACCGTTCCGCTCACGGTCGTGGTCGTGCTGCCCGTTCCTCCGCACGCGTCGACCTGACACGCGAGCCCCGTGCACGGGCCACCGTTCGCGTTCTTCTGGAAGAGGTCGTCGACGCCTCCGTCCTTCTTGTCGTCGTCGCTTCCGCAGCCGGGCGCGAGTGACAAGCCGACGCCGAGGACGGCGGTGAAGGACAGAAGCGAAGCCCAGAGCGAGGTCGAATCCCGACGCATTCGCCGAAGGTTGTAGCAGGACTCTTGCCGCCTGCCCCACCCTCTCGTGAGCGTGCCGCCGGTGAGACCTGCGCGTCGCGGTGCAGAAACAGGCGTCAGAAGCGACCGGTCGCGGTCGCGCCCGACGGCCCGAGCTTCAAATCGACGCGGCTCTGTCCGGCCGAGCCCGTGCTGCGATCGAGGAGCAACCAGGTCACCCCGACCCCGCCCGCGACGACCGCGAGGCCGCCCAGGACGTCTGCCACGGCTGCGTCGGTGGCGAGGCGGTTTTGCGCGTCGTCGAGCGCGCTTCGTGACCCCGGATAACGGTCGAGTGCCGCCTTGGCGTCCGAGCGCGCGCCGAGGGCGAGGACGCCGAAGACCGCAGCGCCTGCGGCCAACGCGCCGCCGACGCCGAGGGTGATCCACGCGCCGGTGGGGCTCGCGCGCGCCGGAGTTTCGGCGGGCGGACTGGCCGTCGGGGGCACAGGAACGGCGGGAGCCGGCGCCGCGCTGCCCTCTTTGGGGACGATCAGCTCGACCGTCAGCGCGTCTCCCCCCGGCGCCTCGACGACGCGACTCACGGCGGGGCTTCCGTCGGGCACCACCGAGATCTTCCGTCGACCGCCGTTCACCCGCAGCGGGCCGCGGAGTGGAAGATGGCCTGCGGGCGCATCGTCGACGAGGACCTCGCCGCGCGTCTCGTTGGTCGTGAGAGTGATCGTCGCTATGCGGCGGCGGATCTTCTCCAAGTCCTCCGTCACCGCGGCCCGGCGATCTGCCGGCAAATCGCTGCCACCCTCGCTCAAGTACCGGTCGAGGGCGCTCTCCGCGCCGGCATAATCGGCGAGCTTCAGCGACGTCTGACCGATGTTGTAGAGTACACGATAATTCGGGGCGGCCGCGTACGCGGCCTTGAAGTGGACGAGGGCCGCGTCGAACGTGCCGTCGCGGAATGCCTCGACGCCGCGCTGGAAGTGACTGCTCGCGGTCTCGGTGCGGGTGGCATCCTCCGCGCGAGCGGAGCCTCCGCCGACGGCGACGATGGAGAGGGCGATCGCGAAGACCTTGGGTCTCATCGGCGGTAGGGATCCTTCTCGTCGATGCTACCGGACGTCGGCGCCGACGCGGGCGGCTTGGTGGCCGGCCTTGCCGAGGGGCGGGGCGGCGGCGGGCGCTTCGGTGGTGCCGTGCTCGCGCTGGCGGACGCGATGGGCGTGACGAGCGCAACGGGGCGCAGCGCGATCACGAGGTCGAGATCGCGGTCGAGCGTGAGCGTCCGCACATCGGGCTCGTAGCCGGGCGCCGAGACCCTCACCGTTCTCGTAGCGGCGCCTCGCGGGAGCCGCGCTTCGAACGGGCTCGGCCCACGCAAGCCGTCGACCTCGATGTCCGCGCTCTCAGGCGTCGCGGTGACGCGGAGAACGATCGGAGCGTCCGCCGTGGCGCTCGCCGGCGGCGCAGACATCGTTGCGCTCGGAGCCCCGACGTCTGCGCCTTCGCTCCGTCGATCCCGAAAGGCCATCAACGTCGCGCCGACGACCGCCGCGACCCCCACGGCCGCGCCGGCGATGAACGCGCGTCGGCGTGTGCTCCTGGCCCGCGCCACAGGGGGCGCGACGGTCGGGGGCGCCGCTTCCATGGTGGCGGCGCCCGGCTCGGAGTTGATCCCCGAGGCGCTGACCGGCGCGATGTCGACGACCGCGACGTCGGCGCGGGCCTCGGTCTCGGCGACTTGCGCTTCGATGGTCTTGCGGATGGCGCTCCGTTCGGTCTCGAAGGCGCGCTCCACCAGTCGTGCGAGCTCGCGCTCGCGCGACCGCGCCGGTTGGGTCTGCCAGGCCTCGAGCGCATCGCGAAGCTCGGCGGCCGTATCGAAGCGCTCGTCCGCGGCTCGCGCCATCGCTCGGGCGCAGATCGTCGCGAGCATGGCCTCGGAGTCGGTCGCGGCGACGGGTGGTGGGTCCTGTCCCGCGAGGCGCCGGGCGATGGCGACCGTGTCGTCTTCGTTCGGCGGGACGAGGCGTTTGCGCATCACCGCCTCCCAAAGCATGACCCCGGCGGCGAAGATGTCGGCGCGGCGATCGAGCGGCAGCCCCATGGCTTGCTCGGGCGCCATGTAGCCGACCTTCCCTTTCATGGTCCCGTGTTTGGTGAGCGCGCCGGAGCTCGCGACCTTCGCGATACCGAAATCGAGGAGCTTCACCTGCCCGGCGTACGTGACGAACACGTTGTGCGGGCTCACGTCGCGATGAACGATCTGGAGCGGCGAGCCGTTGAGGTCCGTGGCCTCGTGCGCGGCTTGGAGGCCGGCGAGCATCTCGCCGATCACGTGCACGAAGAGCGCGGTCGGCATCGCGTCGCGACCTACCCGCGCCAAGAGCGCGCTCAGCGGCTGGCCCTCGAGGTACTCCATCGCGATGAACGGTCGCTCGCCGTCGCGCCCGACCTCGTAGGTCTGCACCACGTTCGGGTGATTCAAGAGCGCCGCGACGCGGGCCTCGGCGAGAAACATGTCGATGAACTCGGGATCGGCGGCGAGCTCCGGCTTGAGGGTCTTCAAGACGAGGAGCTTCTGGAATCCCTGCAGCCCCGTGCTGAGCGCGAGGTAAACCTCGGCCATGCCGCCACGGCCGATGTTCGCGAGGAGCCTGTAGTTCCCGATGCGATTCATTGGACCGACGGGGTGGGAGCAAAGGCGATCGCCGAGACCGCGCCCTTTCGTATCTGCGCGGTCACGGTGCCGACGAGGCGACTGCCGACGAAGTAGCGAAAGGTCACCGGGCCGGGCGGAAGATTGACGATGCCCATCTCGCCGCGCGAGGTGGTCTCGGACAGGGTCACGCTCGGGAGGCGGGTCTCGTCGGCGTAGTACGGGACGCTGTCAGGCCCGACCGGGGTCGCTTCGAGCCTGACGCCGGCCACCGGGCGTCCCTGACAGTCGACGGCGAGACCGAAGGCGTGTCCCGTGTCCGGATTCACCTTGCGCTTGATCACGTCGAGCAGCCCACCGAGCTCGGCTTCGGTGGGGCAGTGCATCGGCTCGGTCAGATCCGCGACTTGATCGACGAACGGAGGCGGTAAGAAGGGCGAGAGAAGCGTCATCACGCCGCTGTCGGGAGGTGGGATGCCCTCGAGAAATCCGCGAAACCCGTAAGGCACTTTGAAAGAGAAGGTGCCCGTCGCGTCGGTCGTGGACTCCGTGAGTGGGCTCGAACACGAGATGTCGAGCCCGCGGCACGCATGAACCTTCACTCCGACGAGCGGCGTTTCGTCGAGCAGGTGCAGGATCCGCTGCGTTTGAACGACGGTCTTGGTGCCGTCTTCGGGCGGCCAGGTGACGCGACCGACGCAGCCCCAAATCGGGTCGTCGGTGTCGGCGTCGAGCTGGGCGTCGGCGCCGGCGTCCGCCGACGCGCTCGGAACGCACATGCCGTCGCTGCAGACGCCGGCGTACCCCTTGGCGAGACAGTCGGCCCCCGAAGCGCACTGTGCCTTGTCGACCGACAAGAGAAACGAGCACGCCGGGAGGGCCACGACGGCGATCGCAGCGAGGGAGGCCGAGAGCGGTCGGAGCCTCGACACGAGCCCGAGCGTATCACGCAGAGCTTCCGGTCGGTCGCTTTCGACGGGGCCGCGCGGCTCGCCGAATCGCTTCGTCGTAGGCCCGCATCAAGGCGCGAAACTCGGCCTGGTCACCGCCATGGTCAGGGTGGAGTTGCTTTGCGCGACTCCGAAAGGCCGCGCGAATTTCGCCGGCACTGGCGTCGGCGGAGACCTGCAGCCGCTCCCAGACCGAGACCTCACTCGGCGCGTTGGCGCTTGACGCACTCGGGGATCTCTCGCTCGGGAGGACGGTGGCCCAAGGTGGCTGGCCACGCAGGGTGCGCATGAAGGCTCTCGCCCACGCTGATTCGATCACCGTGAGCGACGTACCGGCGATTGCCTCCGCGGCGCGGAGAGCTTCGTCGAAGGACTCCGCCCCGCCGTCGGCGGCATCCGGTGGCTGAAACGGCGCACGCCTGGGTGGTGCCGTCCACCACGCGGCCCAGAAGAAGCGACGGCGCTTCGTGAGCGCGATGGAGCACGCCGGAGCGAAGAGTTCGGCGTTCGCCACCGTCACTCTCCATCGGGCCCGCCGTCGGCTCCGTCAACCGCGGCGTCGACGCTCGCGTCGTCGGCGGGCGGCGGCGCGACCGCGTCAGGCTCCGCGGACGCGTCCTCCCGCGAGACGAGTGCCGCATCGGCCGGGATACGCACGACGTCGACGCCAGCGTCGGCGCCGGGGCATCCGCTCGGCTCCCAAGTGAATCCCGACGAGCCGCGCGGGCACGCGGCCGGATCGTCGACGCACACGCCGCCGCCGGCGGTGAAGCAGAACCCGCAGCCGAGAACCGGCGTGCAGGTGCCGCAAGATGGCTGCACTGTGCATGCAACGCCGCGTTGCCGGCGATGATGATGGTGGCGAGGGCCGCCATCGTCACACGCAGAGGCGAGGACGATGACGCTGACGAGGGCAGAGATCCCGGCGGCCACGTGCTTCATGGCGGGAGGACTATAGCGCCCGGGGACCGCCCGGGGGCGGAGCGAAAAAAAATATTCCCCGGGGCCGTAAGGTCGGCGGGGCCCCCCCGTTCTAGGGGCATGCGCCACCTTCCTCTCTTCGGTTCCCTCGCCCTCCTCCTCCTCGCCTCCGGCACCGCGCGCGCCGAATCGGATGAGGCTTTTGGCACGACCCCGGCCCGTGACATGGCTGCGCCGGTCGCCGTTCCCGCGGGAGCCGCTCCGCGTGCGCACACCGCCGACGTGATGGTGGCCGACAGCGCTGGCGGCGAGTCCCAGGAGCGGGCCCCGATCGCGGTGGACCCGCCCAAGGATTGGGCCGTCCTCCACGGAGGCGTGCGGCCGCACCTCGGGACCTTCGCGGGCATCGCGACCCTCGCGGTCGCGCACGCACGGACGGAGCGGTTCTACGGTCTCGTGTCCCTCTCGCTCGTCCGCTCCGACGTCGGCACGCACGCCGGGCTCGCCCAGTTCGCACTTGGCCGTTCGCTCTCCGACACCTTCGCCGGGGGCCTCCAGCTCAGCGTGTCCGAGAACCGTGCCCGGCACTTCTACGGGGTCGGACAGGTCGCGCTCGCCTACAACCGCACCAAGGAGATGACGGCCCTCACCCGCGTTGCCGCATTCAATCGTGCCGACGAGCGGTTCACTGGTGTGACCGAGGTCGGGGCTTTCAACTACGACCGCCACTTCTGGGGCCTCGTGCAGGTGGGTGCGTTCAACGTCGCGGCAGACGAGATCGGGTTCACGACGCCGTACGGTGAGCGCGCGGGCAGCTTCAACGGCCTCGTCCAGCTCGGCGGCGCCAACTTGGCCGACGACTTCAATGGCGTACTCCAGCTCGGCGCCGCGAATTACGCGACCTCGACGTTCACCGGTCTCGCGCAGGTCGGCGTGTTCGCGACCGGCGCGCGCCGCTTCCGGGGCCTCTTGCAGATCGGTGGCGGTGTCGTCACGGAGGACAGCGTCGGCATCCAGATCGGCGCCGGCAACGTGGCGCTCGAGAAGCACGTCGGCCTCGAGCTCGGTGGCGTGAACGTCGCGCGCGACGTGACCGGCGCGCAGATCGGAATCGGCAACGTCGCGCGTCGCGTGGACGGCGTGCAAATCGGTGTCTTCAACCACGCCAAGCACCTGCGCGGCGTGCAGATCGGCCTCGCCAACCACGCCGAGGACGGCGTCCTTCCGTGGACGGCCATCCTCAACATGGGCTTCGGCGATGCGCCTGGCTACGACGACGACGTTGCTCGTGCGGCGGCGCCGTCCGCGCTCTGAGGCGAATCGTCAGCGCTTCTGGAGCTCGCGGACGCGCGCCTTGCCCTTCTCGAAGAGGGACGAGCGCGCGTCGGCGCGTGCGCTCGTCACGGTGAGGAACGCGGCCTCTTCCTTCTTCACCGCCGCTGCACACTCACGCTCGGCGCGCGCGACCGTATCCTTGCGGTCGGCCTCGGTGAACTTGTAGCTGTCGATCTTGCGCTGCACGCTCGCCCACACCTTGCGCGTGCACTGCCACCACTCCTCGTCGTTTTGGGTGAGCGTCTCTTCGACGCTCTTCGGCACCTCGCCCACCTTCGCGAGGGCCGTCGTGCTGGAGACGTCGAGGAGCGCGTGCTGGAGCGGCTTCGGCCACTCCGATTCGCTGCCGGCGCCGGGCTCGAGGCGGATCTGGTCCTGGCCGAGGCTTACGAGGTAGCGACCGCCGTCGAGCGTCACGAAGACCGCCGTGCCTCCGTCGATCTCCCAGACCAAGCCGGGCGTGCCGGACGCGAGCCGTCCATCGTAACCGGCCATCTCGACGACCTGCATGTGGCCGCGCGACTGGTAGTCGGTGAAGCCGCGCACGAAGCCGCCGAACTTGCGGAGGCCCTTGTCGGTGGCCGGCTGCCACTTGTCCTCGGTGCGGTGGCCCACGCCGCCGTAGGCCCAGCCGCCGAACCCTTCGGGCGTGATCTGCTGGCTCGCCTCCCAGCCGCCCGGCGCGTGGACGACGTAGCGGACGAACATGTCCGCGGAGGCGCTCTTGATGGCTTCTTCGATCTTGGCGAGGCGGCTCGCGTCCTCCGGCTTCATGCTCTGGAGCTTGGCCCGCACCGTGCGTGGAGCGAGCGTCTCGGCGTCGCGCTCCGACTTGCTCTTCTCGTAGACGGGCTCACCGGCCACGGTCGCCGCCCCGAGCGGCTTGGCCTCGCCGTCGATGCGCAGCGCGAGATCGTCGCGCCCCTCGTAGAGCGTGTAGTGGCCGTTCACTGAGAGGTAGAGGCGTCCCTTCCCGCTCGGGTCGACGAGGCGGTGCCCCCGCAGCCGTCCGCCGAAGCGATCCTCCTCCATCGTGAGCTCCACGATGTCCTTGGAGCCATCACGCTGCATCTTGGGCTTCGGGCCGGAGCGGTCGAGCGTGAGATGGATGCGCCCGTCGGGCGTCGCCAAGCGGACGACGGTGATTTGGCCTTGGCCGATGCCATAGACCAGCCCGGGCTTGGTCGCCTCGCCACCGGAGGCGGGCGATTGGGCAGGCGGCTCACTGGCCGCGCCGCAAGCGACGGTGAGGAGGGAGGCGAGGATGGCGGAGGGGATCGCGATTCGCTTCATGGCCCGAGAACGCTGCACCGATCGTGCCCATTCGCGTGGGATCGAAATTGCCGCGCAATCCCGCCATGCGCTCGCCGATCGTAGGTCGCGCCCTGCTCGACGCGGCATCGGCATGCCGCGCGCTCGCCTGGATCAGGGCGTGACGACGAGCTGACCCTCGACGGCCGAGCCCTTCTTCACGAACACCGGAAACTCGCCCAGAGGAACCGAGAGCGTCACGGTGGCGCCGCCGGCATAGGTCTTCGACTTGTCGAAGAGGTAGACCCACGTGTCGCCACCGGGCGGGAACGTGAGCGTGCGCGAAGGGGTCGCGTCGAGCATCGGGGCGACGAAGACGTCGGGCCCGAGCAGATAACGGAAGTCGGCCTTGTCGAGGAAGGTGACCATCGACTTCTTGGCTTGGTACGCGGACCACCCGTGCTCCATGAAGTACGGGATGAGTGCATAGTGCAGCTTTACGAAGGTGCGGTAGATGTCCGTGGTCTCGGTGTCGAACATCCACGGTCGGTGCTCGCCGCCGCCGCCGTTCTCCATGAGCGGGCTGAAGGCCCCGAGCTGGGCCCAGCGCACGAAGAGCTCCTTGGATCGCATCTGCGGCGGGTGCGCGTCGTCGGTCCGGTAGCCGCCGATGTCGGAGCCGAAGCCGACGAAGCCTTGGGCCGCCGAGTAGTACATGTTGAGGAGCGCGGCCTTCATGCCGTCGAAGGTCGCGTCCTGGTCGCCCACCCAGCCGACGACGTTGATGTCGCGCGGCGCGAAGGTCGCCTCGTCGATGCCGGTTTGGCCGAGCAAGCCCACGTCGTACCCGTACGTGTCGACGGGACGCGCCGTGATGAGCCGATCGCTCCCGAGCTTCTTCCGCGTGTATTCGTAGAAGTGCCGGTAGTACGCGTCGGCGTACGCCTTGTGCGTCACGAGGCCGGACTTGCCGTGCGAGAACGGCGCGCTCGTGACCGACACGTCGATGCCGTCGCACTTCCATCCATCGATGCCGTAGGCGAGCGCGAGGTCGAGCTTCTTCTCCCAGAACGCGACCGCGGGCGCGCTCAAGTAGTCGAGGAGACTTCCCTTCCCCTTCCACCAGCTCACGACCGCCGGGCTCCCGAACGGGAGCTGCGTCATGAAGTAACTCTGGCTCTTCATGTCTTCGTAGAGCGGCGCGACGTCGGTGTTCACGGCGGGCACGATCCACAAGAGGACGCGCGCGTTGCGGGCGTGGATGTCGTCGATGAGCTTCTTGGGATCGGGGAAGAGCCCCTTGTCCCACTCGAGCGTGTTGTAGCCAGTCTCCCAGGGGCTATCGATCATGATCGCGCCGACGGGGATTCCATGCGCGGCGTAGCCGTCGAGGATGTCGATCGCGCTTTGCTGCGTGCTCTCGCCCTCCCAGATCCAGTGACTGAAGGCCCACTCGGGCCACGGCGTCGGCGGCGTCGTTTTCACGTCCGCGCTCGCGTCCGCGAGCGGTGCGCTCGCGTCGCTCGGCGTCGGAGCGCCCGAGCCTCCGTCGCGTGATGCGCTCGCGTCCGCGGCCGCGTTCGAGCTCGCGTCGCTCGTCGTGGGATCGGCTTGTGACGCGGCGTCGTCACCGCACGCAGCGGCGGCGCCGAGCGCACTCGTGAGGGAGAGGGACAGCGACAGCGAGAAGAGAGAGCGGAGCGTCGTCGACTTCGTCATGGCGCGCGGAATTGACCGCACACTAGCAGCGCGATCGTGGCTGTCAGCCGCTTGCGCGCGCGAGACGCGATGAAAAGGCAGTCGCATCCGCGATTCGGGTGCGGGCACCCCAGACCTTGGGGGCTCGGGTGGTCACGCGGCCGTCAGCCGAGCGCGGCGAGGCAGTCGTGCGCTTCGCGCGCGAGGTCTTCCACGATCGCGCCGATGGGCTTCACGTCGTGGATCAGGCCGACGCCCTGCCCTGCGCTCCAGATGTCCTTCCACCGCTTCGCGCCTTCCGCGCTCCGATCGGGCGTGAAGTTCTCGGGGACGGTGTCCTTGATGAAGCTCGCGTGAATGCCGGACACTGCGTCGGTGTAGACGATGTCTTCCGGGCCGCTCGCGACGACCTTGGCCTTGTACGCGTCGCTCGCTCCGCACTCCGCCGACGCGATGAAGCGCGTGCCGATGTAACAAAGCTCCGCGCCCAGGGCGAGGCTCGCCACCACTTGCCGACCGTCGGAGATGCAGCCGGCGGCGAGGATCGGCACCTGGAGCTCCTCCTTGAGCCACGGGACGAGCACGAACGGCGAGATGCGGCCGGCGTGGCCACCCGCGCCGGCGCCCACCGCGATGATGCCGTCGACGCCGGCCGCGACCGCCTTCTTACCGTGCGCGAGGTTGATGACGTCGTGGAAGACGAGCCGCTTCTTCTCGTGCGCTCGTGCGACGAGCGCGCTCGGGTTGCCGTACGAGGTGAGGAGCACCGGCACTTCGAACTCGATGCATGCGGCGAAGTCGGCCTCGACTCGCTCGGGCGGCGTGAGCCCGATGGTGAGGTTGATGCCGAAAGCGCGGTCGGTGCGCGCCCTGATCCACGCGAGGTCCTCGCGCAGCTTCTCCCCCGTGCGCGCGTTGAGCGAGGGCATGCAGCCGAGGATGCCGGCCTCGGCGCAGGCGACGATCATCTCGCGGTTCGAGATGAGGAACATCGGGGCCGCGACGAACGGGTACTTGAGTCCGAGGCGGTTCGAGAGCGGAGTCGCGAGCTTCATGAGGACGAACGCATACCAGAGCGGCGTGCGCGATGCGTACGCTGCCGTCAGCGCGGGACTTCGGGAGCCTTCTTGTCGTCCTGCACGCAGTTCGCGAGATCGAACAGCAGGAACTCGAGCGCCTGCTCTTGCTGCGACAGAGTCCCGCCCTTGCACCCGTCGGGAAAGACGCCGCCGGTCTCGTCGGTGCTCGAGATGTGGATGTCGCTGAGGACGGCGCGCCCGCACTGGCTCTCCGGTGGCTGATCGAGCGGAGTGTTGAACGACAGGTACTTGGCGGAGCCGCCTTGGTAGATCCAGCGCTGCGCGCCGACGGCGGCGTTGACGGCGCCGACGTCTTCCCGAACGTCGCTGAGCGGGATCAAGCCGGGCACCGGAGAAGCTCCGACGCCGACGAGCCACTCTGCGAACGCCTTGCCCTTGGGAAAGGTGCTGTCGACGTTGTAGACGCCGGTCACGCCCGTCCCCGCGTCGGACGGGGTCCACGTCGCGACGTCACGCACGCTGCCGTGCGGGCCCAGCGGACCGGACTCGAACCAGTAGTAATTGTAATGCGTCGCGAAGACGCGTCCGCCTTCGTTCAAGTAGTCGTAGATGCTCTTCGCCGCGAGCGCGCCCGCTGCCGATGCGTCGGCGGCGTAAGGCAGATCGCCCTCGCAGGCGAGCATGACCATGTCGTAGCCCTTGAAGCTCTGGGGGCTCTCCCAGAACGCGCGGGACGGCGAGGCCTCGTCCTTCGCGCGCGCGCCGCCTTTGCCTTGATAGAGGTGCACGCGACCTTTGCCGTGGGGCCCGGTGAACTCAGCGTCGTCGATGCCAATCTTGCGCAGCAAGCACTCGAGCGGATCGAAGCCGCCCGTGGCGAGGGCGATCTCGGGCATGTCGCCTTCGGACTGATTCCTCGGCATGCGGGTCGCGTCGAAGTCGCCGATGAAGTTCTCGACGCACGGCTTCACGCTCGGGACCTTGAGCTGCCTCCGCCACTTGCCGGCCTGAATGACGATCGGAACGTCTTTGCCGACGGGCGCGTTCACCAAGCGGAAGTTCCCCTTCGCGTCGGTGCGGGCCACGATTTTGGGCGCGCCGGAGACGGGGGTCCCGCATTGCAGGCACGTCGGGCCCGGCGGCGGCATCGGCGCGACCGCCTCGGTGGGGACGTACACGAGCACGTTGTAGAGCGGGAACATCCCCGCCGGGTCCTTCACGATGCCGGTGATCGTCGTCGCGAGCCCGTTGCACGCAGTGCCGAACTCTCCGCCGTCGCTGACGTCGGTGCTCGTGGACGGCGCGGGCGAAGGGGTGACGCCCGCCTCGGGCGCGGCGCGGAGATCCTCTCGGCTCGCCTGCCCGCATCCCGCCGCGGCGGCGGCGATCGTGGTCGCGACGGTCACCGCGCCGCCGAGGAAGAAGCGTTTCGTCGCGCGCGTTGGGCTCGCCGTTCGCCGCATGGCTTCGTGGTCGTCCTTTCGCGCCCTGGGCGGCGCCTTGCGTGTGGGTCCACTCACGCTTGCACGCGACTACCATCGAGCGTGCACTCTGCAATCCAAAAGATGGCAAAAATGCCGACAAAAGCGGGTGACAACGTCTCTGGATGGCGACGCGCGACCCGCGTTCGTCACGTTGTGGCGACACCGCGGTGCATGTTGAGACGCTCCTGTTGCTGTCTTTGACGCTTGCGCCGACTAGGGTCGCACGCTCGATGGACGCACACTCCGACGACGATCTCTGGTTCGTGCAACTTTCCGATGGCGGCGTTCGCGCCTACTCCCTCGACGAGCTCGACACGGCCTTCCAGACGGGGTCGATCGACGAAGCGACGCTGGTTCGTCAAGACGGCTCGCTCGAGTGGACTCCGCTCGGAGTGGTCCTGTCGGGAGGCGACGAAGCCCCTGCGCCGCAAGTCGAGATGGCGCCGCCGCCGAGCGCGGCTCCGCCCTCGGTGCCCCCTCCCAGCGCCGCGCCGCCGCCGGTCGTGGCCGAGCTCGGTGTCGACGATGACGTCGCGCCCTCGTTCGGTCGCTCGAAGAAGCGCGTCGCGTTCGCCGCGATCGCGGCCGTCGCCGTGCTCGGCGCAGCGGCCTTCACCGCGGTGCGCGTCGGCGGCGCGGCGGATCCGTCCAAGGTGACGGCGTCGATGCCGGTGACCGTGACCCAAGCGAGCACGCCGACCACGACCACCGCGGGGGGCGACTCGATCTTCGGCGACGCAGGGCCGCGCCTCAACGACGAGCAGCGCCGCATGCTCCTCGATCTGGACAAGAAGCACGACGCCGAGATGCAGCAGCGCCGCGCGAATCGCCCCGCGCCGGCGGCGCCGAGCCGCCCGATCAAGATGGGCGACGGCATTCAAAAGGGCGGCTCGAAGTACGACCCGCTCAACGCGGCTCTCTGATTAGCGGGGCCTGCGGCCCCCTCGGCGCAGCGAGCCCGGCCGACCCGCGAAGCGCGGATGTTCGCGAACGGGCGCGCAGTCTTGCAACTCCGTCGCAGCTAGCCAAACGCTCCCGTCTGCGACCCGTGTGGTCGCAGACGCCGAAGGTTCGCCGAACCTGAGAGCGGAAGGAGGCTCGCTGCGTGTCAACGCAGCGAGGAAACCCGCAGGGTTTCACTAGCCCGAGGGTCAGTCGCAGGGGCCGCCGGGGTCGGCGCCGAAGTATTCGTAGTGCCACGCCTCGCTCGGGACGGTGCGGCGCCAGTCGAGCCCCGAGTCGCGGATGATCTGATTCAGGCGCGCGCGGTTGTCGGTCCCGATGTCGAGCGCGCGCCCGTTTTGGTGATTGGAGTAGCCCGGGCGCGCGGCGAGGTTGCCGCTGTTACAGCTGCCGGACGTGTAGCAGTAGTAGAGATGCCGCTGCTCATCCATCGTGCGAAAGCCGCTGTTCAACCAGATGCTCACGCCGCGCGCGGCCGCCTTCTTCTGGAGCACGAGGAAGGCGTTACCGGACTTCATCGCGACGCGCTTCGAGCCGATCTTGAATGTCTTGACGGTGCCGAGGCGTGAGCCGCCGGAGTAGGCCGGCTGGTTGTCGATGTTGCAGCTCACGCTCGAGCCCGTGAGCGCCCCCTCCGCGGTTCCTTCTTCCTCGTGCTCGGGATCGTCCGCGTCCGCGGAGCTTTCGGAGTCGGACGAGCCGTCGCTGCACGCAAAGAGTGGGAGGGCGACGAGAGCGATCATGAGTGCTCGAAGCGCGTGGGTCATGCCCTTCGACAGAGCACGTCATGTGCCGATGTAATCCAGGCGGTTCCGGTGTGGGATTCGGCGTGCGCGTCGTGAAACCATTGAGGAAAGGCGCGGGTGATCCGCGCGGAGTGTCTCCCGGTGTCGCCGCGCGACGACCCCATCCATCGCCCCGCGTTCGGACGACGACCCGACAAAAGCAGGACGACCTCACGCGTGAGCGCGAGGTCGTCGATCGCATCCGGCTCGGTTTGGTTTGCTGCTCAGCGCGTCACTTGCACTGGCCCGCCTTGCACGTCTTCACACCCGGGCACTGCGCGTTCGAGTGACAGCCCGGGATGCACGCACCGCCGGAGCAGATGAGGCCTGCGCCATCGTTCCCCGGGTTGCAGTCGCCATCGGTCCCGCACGATTGGCCACCCGCGGGTGCTCCCTGGCCGGGCGTCCCTTGGCCCGGCGTGGGTGCCGTCGGCGGCTCGGGGGCCGGGCCGCTGGTTCCGTCGCACGGGCCCGTCACCATCGAGCCGAAATACTCGTAGTGCCAGGCTTCGCTCGGGACAGTGCGGCGCCAGTCGAGGCCGAGGTCGCTGATGATCTGATTCAAGCGGCCGCGGTTGTCGGTGCCGATGTCGACCGCGCGCCCGTTTTGGTGATTCGAATAGCCGGGCCGCGCGGCGAGGTTGCCGCTGTTGCAGCTACCGGACGTGTAGCAGTAGTAGAGGTGCCGCTGCTCATCCATCGTGCGAAAGCCGCTGTTGACCCAGATGTTGACGCCGCGCGCGGCGGCGCGTTGCTTGAGGTAGAGAAACGCGTTGGCCGTCTTCTGCGTCATCCGCTTGCCGTCGACCATGATGGTGTCGACGGTGCCGATGCGGCTCCCGCCCTGATACGCCGGCTGCGACTCGTGCGTGCAGCTCACTCCGCTCGTGAGCGCTTGCGCCGACGAGCCGGGATCTTCTTCCGTGTCGGTGTCGGCTTGGTCGTCGTCGCGCGTGTCATCCGATTGCGACGAACAAGCCATCAGCGGAGCGACGAGGAGGAGCATCGTGAGCGTGCGGTTCGGCATGCACGTCCGAACAGCACGCCACGTGCCTCCATCCTTCACGCAACCCAGATGTAGGAGGTCCACACCGAGTGGAAAAAAGACCAGGGATCGACGGGAAAGTGTCTCCCGGCGTCACAACGAAAACACACCAGATCTCGCGGTGTCACGCGGCGATCGCGCGTGTCTTCTCAAGGTGACGCCTCGCTCAAGGCGCGCGGTAGTCGGAGAGCGTCGCCGAGCCTCGGAAGTGCTTCCGGACGAACAGGATGCCCCCCTCGCCCTCGAAGTCGATGCGCGAGATGGCAGGGCCGAACGCGGTGTCCGCGCCAAACACGACCGTCACGTGGACGTAGCGCACGAAGAGCGACGTGCGCGAGAGCTTGAACCCGGCCGAAAGCACGGTCCCCTTCTGACCATCCACCCACGCGGTCCCCTCGAGCGTGTGCTCGTCGGGAGCGCGAGGATTGAACGCGAGCTTCACCCGGCTCGGGTCCCGCGGGTCGGTTTCTACGACGTCGAAGTCGTAGCGGCCTTGCTCGCTCGCGAGGGTCGGCATGCGGAGGCGCTTCTTGTGGCGCTCCGGATCGCGCCGGCGCTTCTCTTCGCGCTTCACGGCGTCGGCGCGCGCCTCCTCGGTCTTGTCCTCGCCGTCCTCGAGGTAGCGATCGATGATCATGCGCGGAAGCTCGCCGCTCGGCTCGACGTGCGCGCGCATCTCCTTCACGTCATCGGCCCGGCCGTCGCCGTCCACGGTCTCCATGTGCCCCGCGAACGAGTAGCGCCCATGGAGCGCGAGCGCCTCGAAGCGTGCCGCGCTCTCGGCGAGCTTCGCCATCAGCTCCGGCGACGGCGGCGCCGCCTCGGCGTGTGCAGACCACGTGGCGGCCGCGAGGACGGCGACCGCGACGGTGGCGGCCCGTACCGTGCTCGGGCGAGGCGTCATCCGACAGAGTTTGCCCGGTGGTTGCGGTCAGGGCAAACCGCGCCGTTCATGGGGTCGAAAACGCGAAGGTCACTGACACTGCGTCTTGCAGCTCGCCGCGGCGCAGGAGTCGATCGCGTCGGCCTTGGTCGCGCCTTCGGTGTGCTGTTGGTAGCAGGCATCGCCGCACGCCTGGCCCGAGGCTCCCGACGGGCATTTGGAGAGGCACGTGTCGAGCGCCACGCAGTCGGCGTTGGCGCCACACGCCGCGATGACCGTGCAGCACGACTGCTTCATGCACCCGTCGCAGGTCGCGCTGCCGGTTTGAATGTCGCAGCCGGACGTCGAGCCGGTCGGGGTCGTGCTCCCGCTGCCCGCGTCGCCAGGAACGATGCTCGAGGTCGACCCGCTGTCGCCCTTGCTTGCCGTGCCCGCATCCGGCTCCTGCCCGAGCCCGGTCGTGGTGCCCGACGAGCATGCTGCGGAAAGGAGGGCGGCGGCGATGGCGAGGAGGAGGCGCGAGTGGACCATGATGCGACGTTGCAGCATGAACCGCGCCACGATCTCGATGCTCGCACCCCACAAAATCGCCGGGGATCCTCACGAACGCCACGTCGGCCCTGCCGCGCGAGTGTCTCCGTGATCCAGGGCGCCCCGCGGCGCCGATGTAGGTGGGTGATCGAGCGGAGTTCCCGCTGACGAGCCCCGCGCGTACCCTGCCCGTCCACGATGGACGCCGTCGTCGAGCTCGAAGAGACGCCGAAGCAAAAGTGGCGACGCCGAGCCATCAAGGCATGCCTGCATCTTGCATGGATGGTCGCCGTCTACGCGCTCCTGGTGGTGGCG
Organism: Polyangiaceae bacterium; assembly: GCA_044224815.1. GTDB lineage: Bacteria > Myxococcota_A > Polyangia > Polyangiales > Polyangiaceae > JADJCA01. The sequence goes on along the minus strand of JBGAJR010000005.1, from coordinate 190,917 downwards.
GCGCGGACGTTCCACCGCCGCGTTCTCTATCAGCCGCCCGACACCACGCCACCGGTGGAGATGCCTGACGGCGTGAGCGAGATCTCGGTCGCCTCGGCCGACGGCACTCCCGTTCACGCGCTCGAGCTCGCGGCACCGAAGGCGACGCGCACGATCGTTCATTTCCACGGGAACGCCGAGGCCGCGGACGAGAACCTCACCCTCGCGCGCATGCTCCAAAAGCGCGGCTTCCACGTCGTTCTGGTGGAGTACCGCGGTTTCGGTCGCTCGCGTACGAGCGGCGCGCCGACCGAGGCTGGCCTCTACGCCGACGCGGAGGCGGTGCTGGGCGCGCTCGCGTCGCGCGGGATCGGTCCCAATCGGATCGTACTCTGGGGCCAGTCGCTCGGTACGGGCGTGGCCACGGAAATGGCGAGCCGCGGGCGAGGAGCGCGATTGGTCTTGGTCGCGCCGTTCACGTCGACCGTCGATCTCGCCGCGCGCGCCCTCCCCGTTCTTCCGAGCGCGTGGATCATGGTCGACCGCTTCGACTCACTCGCCAAAGCACCCACCATCGCGCTCCCCACGCTGGTGGTTCACGGTCAGAACGACGACGTCATCCCCGTCGAGCTCGGAGAGCGCTTGAGCCAAGCCTTTCCGCACGCGACCTTCCTCAAGATCTCGGACGGTCGGCACGACAACCTCTACAAGAACGCCAACGTCGTCGTGGCGGTCGTCGGACACGCGGCCGGCGGCTGACCACGCCGGGCGGCACGTTTTCTCGGAACAACCCCGTCGCCGCGGGCGTCCATTCGAGCGATGCCTGCATCGCAGCGTGGGGCGAGGTGGACCGTGCGCGCGGCGTTCGCCACCTTGGCGACCGTCTGCGTGCTCACCCAAGCCGGGCGCGCACGCAGCGAGCCGCCGCTGCTTCGCGCGACCCCCGTCGTGGACACCGTCACCTCCGAGGTCGGTGAAGTCGACGTCTCGTTCTCGGGCCCACCAGGCGCGGCCGTGATCGAGCTCGATCGCGTCGACGTCGGGACGTCCGTTCGCGAGCGTTCCCTGGCGGTCGACGTCGGTGCGGAGCCGGGTCATGTCACGCTGCCGCTTCGCAGCGGCGTCGACTACCGCGTTCGCCTCTCGCGCGATGGGCGCGCCCTGGCGATCGCCCCGGCCTTCGTCAAACGAGAGCGAGGCCCGTCCATCTGGGCGCGGGACATCGGCCTTCCGACGCTCGCGTGCTCGACGTGCACGGGGCCCTCGTGCTGCCCGGCGCCCACGTACGGTTTCGTTCGCGGCGCTTGGCCCGAGTCGTCGCTCTCGTACGAACGCGTCGTGCTGTTCGGCATGTCGCCGGCGGCGTTCTCCACGTTGACCCCGGCCGCGTGCCGGCCGCTCGTAGACTGGGTGCGCAGCGGCGGCGTCTTGTTCGTGGCCGGCGCGGGCGCGCTCCCGGTCGAGCTCCCTTGTGGATTGGGGCGGGCGTCGGAGCTCGATCGACGAGATGCGACGATCTCGCTCGGGCAAGGCCGCGTGGTTCGCGTCGCGCCCGCGAGCGAGAGCCCCGCCATCGGGGGCGACGCTATGAGTGCACTCTACATCGATGCGCTCGGGCGGACGCTCCCGCCGCGCCGCTTCGCGGGCTACGAGCGGTTCCTCGAGCGGCCGCCGGGCGGGTTCTTCGCCGCGGCGAGCTCGGCGGCGTTCGCGCTCGCGCTCCTGATGGGGCCGGCCCTGTTCTTGATCCTCAGGCGGCGTGGCCGAGCGGAGCAGGCGCTTCTCCTCATCCCGGTCGCGTCGGTGCTCGGCCTGGGCGGCGTGCTGGCGATCGCGCGCGCGGCCGCGCCGACGCCGCACGAGAAACGCGTCGTCTCGGTCGAGGTCGCGAGCGGCGAGCGGCGCGGACGCACCTCCATCGTCCACGGATTCGTCGCTCCGGATGGCCCCGTGCGCGTGCGGCCGCTCCTCCCAGGGGCTTCGATCTCCGCGGACGAGAGTGTCTCGCCCGGCTTTTGGTCCGCCCCCATTCGTCGGGCCGACGACGGGACGCTGCTGCTCGAGAGCGATGAGCCGCGACGCCTCCGTGACTTCCTCGCCTTCGAAGAGACGGCGTTCGCGGAGGGCGCCGATCCGGTGACGCTGACGTGCACCCACGCCGCTTGCACGGTCACCAATGCCACGGGCGCACCGCTCCTCTCCGCGTGGGTGACGCGCCAAGGAGAGCGGGTTTACGTGGGGCGCATCGACCGGATGGCCACCGCGACATTCCGAACGCGTATGACCAAGGCGCTCGAGGAAGACACGAGCGACGCCGCGCTGTCGGACTTCGTAGGGGACGACTGGTCGACCACCGTCGCCCGCCCCGTCACGCTCTACGCGCTCCGCGCCGAGGGGGGCGCCACCGAGGCGCTCCGCGTGACCTGCGCTCACCCGTGCGAGGCGCCATGACCGCGGCCATCGAAGTCGAAGGGCTCGCCGTTCGATATGGCGAAGTCGCCGTCCTCAGCGACGTCACGTTCCACGTCGATCCCGGTCACGTGTTCGCCTTCGTCGGCGCGAACGGCGCGGGCAAGACCACGACGCTCCGTGCGCTCGCAGCGCTCCTCCTGCCCGATCGCGGCACCATCCGCATCGCTGGCGTCGACGCGCGCCGCGACCCGGAGGGGGCGCGCCGCCAGCTCGGCTACATGCCCGACCACGCCGGCGTCTACGAACGAACGACCGTCTGCGAGTACCTGGCGTTCTTCGCCGGTGTGCAGGGCATCGGCGACGCTCGCGTGGCCGACGTGCTCGCGATGACGGGGCTCGAGGGAGTGTCGGAGCGAGACGTCAGCGCGCTCTCCAAGGGAATGAAGCAGCGTCTGCAGTTGGCGCGCGTGCTCCTCCACGATCCTTCCGTGCTTGTGCTCGACGAGCCGGCGAGCGATCTTGACCCGCGCGCGCGGATCGAGCTGCGCGATCTCATCCTCTCGCTCCGTCGCGCTGGCAAGACGATCCTTCTCTCCAGCCACATCCTCGCGGAGCTCGCCGACGTGTCCACTCACGTCGGGATCCTCGAGGCCGGACGCATGGTGGCGTTCGGCCCCATCGACGCCATCGGAGCAAAAGCTCGCGCGCTTCGCGCGCCGGACGCCGCGACCGTCAACGCTCCGTATCGTGTGGCGCAAGACGCCCCTCGCGCCGCCCGCGTCCGGGTCCTCGGATCGAGCGCGCGCGCCCTGGCGATCCTCACCGCGTCGCCGGGCGTGCGAGACGCGGTGGCGCACGGCGTCGCGCTGGCCGACGATCGCGAGCGCGTCACCACGTTCTCCGTGCGGTACGCGGACGAGCGCTCGCTCGGGCGCGCGGTCAAAGCGCTCTCCGAGGCCGACGTGCTGGTGTGCGCAGTGGAGCCCGAAGGCAGCGAGCTCGAACGCATCTTTCTCGAGCTGACCCGAGGTGGAGAGGCATGAGCGCCGTTCTTCGTCCGATGAGGCGCGACCCGATCTGGCTCCGCGAGTGGCGAGCCACCGCGCGGCTCGCGCGCACGCCGTGGCTTCTCTCTCTGTCGCTCCTCGCCATGACGCTCGGCCTGGTCACCGTGGGCGCCCTCGGACACTTCCCCTATCCGTCGCTTCGAGGCCAGTACCTCTCGCAGATCTACTTCGGCGCCGGCGCGCTCTTGGTCGTGCTGCTCGGGCCGGCCCTCGCCGCGAGCGCGGTCGCCGCAGAGCGCGAGGGCAAGACGTGGGAAGCGCTGGTCATGACCGGCCTCGCGCCGGAACGAATCGACCGTGGGAAATTCCGTGCAGCATACAGCGAGCTCGCGCTCTACCTCTTCATGCTGCTGCCCGCGGCCGGCTTGCCCCACGTCGCCGGCGGGGTTCGCATCGGCGAAACTGCCCTCGGGCTCGTCATGCTCTTCGCGCTCGGTGCGCTCGCCGTGCGCTTCGGGCTCGCGGTCAGCGCGGCCCTCCCTACTGCGCGGAGCGCGCTCCTCGTCACCGTGCTCGCCTCGGCGCTCCTGTCTCTCTCCATGGCGGCCGCGAGCGCGATTGCCGTCCATTGGCTTCGCCATCGCGTGGAGCTCCCCGCGGTGTCCATCGATGCGCCCGTCTTCTGGCCGGTCGCCCTCGCTTACGGGCCCTGGTCGCTCGAGGCGATTCGGTACCTCTTGGTGATTCCGGGGCTCCTCGCGGCGACGAGTTGGGTGTTCCTCCGGCGACTCTCCTTCGCGGGAATGAGCGAGCGGCGCGAGCTCCGCACGCGCGAGCACGCGCGCGCGTTTGCCGGGCTCGTGCTGCCACTCGCGTTCACCCTGGGCCTCGTGCCGTTCGCCCGCGCCGATGAGGCGTTCGCGCTCGAGATCTTCCTCGCGCTGGTGGTCTTCGCGGAGCTGGTGACCTTTGCCGGGGCGCCTCACGTGGGGCGCGCGTGGGCACTGCGCGGGCTCGGGCAAGCCACGCTCGCGTTCGTGACGATCCCGGCCGTCGCTCGCCTCGTCGCCTTCGTGCGCGGCGCCGAGCTCGCTTCGTCCGATTCGCTCCGCGCGATGACGATGTACGCGCCCGCGTTTGCAGCGTTCTTGTATTCGCTCGACTCGCTCCTCCGGGCGTTGCGCGCTCCGGTCGCGGTCGCGCGCGGGGTCGTCGTCGCGACCGCGCTCGCGGGCGCCGTGTTGCCCCTTCTCGTCTCGTTCGCGATCGGCTTCACACGCGACGAGAGCCCACCGTCATGGCCCATAGCTTGGAGCCCGCTCTCCGTGCTGAATCCCGAGCCCGTCACCTGGGACGCGATTCACTCGGGCGTGGCGACCTGGGTCGGTGCCGCTGCGCTCATCGCCGTCGGGGCCGCGCTCGTCCGGAGGCGTCGGCGCTGAGTCGCGGCCGAGCTCGCGGCGCCACGCACCTATGACCCGCCTCTGCACGCCAGGCGATACCGCGGTAAGCTTCTGGCATGTCGGTCTCGCGTCGCCTCGGCCTCGCCCTCGTGCTCGTCGCCAGCGTGGCGGTCGCTTGCGGAAGCACGACATCCAACGATCTCTTCGCGTCCGGCGGCGGTGGCAACGCCGCGACCGACGCTGGGGCGAGCGTCGGTGATGATGGGGGCACGAGCGACGGTGGTGGTACGACCGACGGCAGCGTCGCCGACGCCAGCGGGGGCAACGACGGTGGTGGCGGAACCGATGCCGGCCCCAAGCGGTCGTGCGCGGAGCTCGCCCAAGACGTCGACGACTTTCGCCCGAAGGCGATCGAGTGCTCGATCGTCTCGTTGGATCCGCAGTGCGATCTCCTGATCGAGGACATCTGCTGCAAGGCGTCGATCAGCAAGGTCCAGCGCGGCACGCCCCAAGTGAAGGCGTTCCAGCTCGCGGTCGCGGCGTTCAAGGCCGCCAAGTGCGTGCCGCAGTGCGACGCGGTTCCGTGCCGCTCCGAGCCGTCTCGCTTGTGTTTGCCGCAAGGGCTGGGCGCGATCTGTCAGCAGTAGACGTCAGCGGGCGCGCCGCAAGAGATCGAGCGCGATCGGCGACACCGGGAGACTTCGTGCGCCGGCCCCTCGGCCCTTCACGAGTGACCGTGCGTGGAGCTTTTTGGGGGCACCACCCGGAAGGTGAAAGGCCACGGCTTCGGTCGAAGCGCACGACGCGTCGATGGGGGTCTCGCCGAGGAACGACATCTTGAAGCCCATCGCGCAGGCGTCCATCGCGCCGTGCGCACCCGCCGCCATGGTCACCTTCTGGCTCGCCGTGAGCGTCGCGGCGGCGAGATCGCGCCAGCCGACGGGCGTCGCGGGATCGAACGCCCCGCCGACGGCCAGGACGGGGCGGTCCGACGTCACGGCCGCCCAGACGCCTTCGGCCTTGGCTCGCTTCGGCCACGGCGCGCAGCCGTCCCAGGTGTCGCGCACCCGGAGCTCGTTCTGGAACACCGGCCGTACCTTGGCCTCGAGCGCGAGCGCCTCGTCGAGGGACTCGTACTGGACGTAGTCGCTGCAAACGACCGAGAGGTACATGCCCATCGGCATTTCGTTCGCGCCCGGATCCTTGTCGGCGGCGACGCGCTTTTGCACCTCCTGCCCGAGCGGCGTCGACGCGAGGAGCGCGTCGTGGTCATCCATCGCCTTCTGGTCGTCGGCCATCCGCGCGTCCATGTCGGCGGCGAACCCAGCCGCGGTCTTGTCGAGCATGTCGTAGATGAGGAACGGGACCTCGCCCGCGAAGTGGTCGGCGTAGAGGTTCTGCATGAGCTCCCCGCTCCACTCATCCCAGCCGAACTGCATGCCGTCGAGAGAGAACGGCTGCTTGCCGAGCTTGGCCTTCACGTCGGAGAGCGCCTTCTCGAGATCGGGGTACGCCGCCTTGCACGCCGCGTCGGCGGCGCAGGCCGCGAAGATGCGCGTGAAGACCGCGTCGAAGTTCTGGTCGCCTTCGGTGAGCGCTTTGGCTTGCGCGGGCATGACGCCGTCGATGATCGTGTGCGCGACTTCGGTCGGGTGACGGCGCAAGATCTCGAGGGCGAGCCGCGTTCCGTACGAGATGGAGTGAAGGTTCACGCGAGAGAGCCCGAGCCCGACCATGAGATCATGGACGTCTTCGGCGTTCTCGCTCGTCACGTAGCCGGTGAGGTCGACGCCCTTCGCGGCCCAGCGATCGGCGCATTTCTTCCCGCCGTCGACGGGCCCGAGCGACAGCTCGGACTCCGTACAGTCGATGCGCGGGATCGAACGGCCGACGCCCCGCTGATCGAACATCACGTAGTCGCCGACCTCGAGGAACTTCCCGAGCGAGTCCTTGAGCTCCGGAACGCCGAGCGCGAGGCCCATGGCCGCGTCCTCGGACGGGCCGCCGGGCCCGCCGTTCAGCTCGATGGTGGTCGTGCCGCCCGCTTTGCCGTGGAAGCGAATGGCGTGCACTTGGATCGTGCGGCTGCCGGCGACGCTGCGGTTTTCGGGGACCACGACGTCGAAGCACTCGTAGGCGCTGCCTTCGAGCGACGTGGGGACGTTGAAGCGGCACGGCACGCGGGGCAACGTCGTGGTCGCGCTCGTCGTCGCGGGGCCCTCGGGCGGTGCGGTCGCGGGCCCGGTGCCTGGACCCGAATCCGAAGAAGACGAGCAGCCGAAGAGAGCGAGCGAGAGCGAGGCGACCGACGTCGCCAACCAGGTGCGCATACGCCCCACACGAGCAGCCCGCGTGCCACCACGAAGTGGCGGGATTTCGGCCGAATCAGAGTGCGGCTGGATCGCGGGTAACCGAGAGTGACGCCCGGCGGTGACTCCGGTCGTGTCAGCGTGAGGAGACGAACGCGGCGTGCAAGGCGCGCTGCGCCGGCTCGAGGCCGGCAGCGTCGACCGTGACGCTCACGCGGAGCGGGCCGGCTACGAGGTGACTCGCCCGTACGCCTGCTTCGGCGAGCGTCGCGAGGACGCGCGGCGCCGCCCCGGCGAGCTCGGCGCCCACCAAGCTCACGAGCGCCTGTCCGGGAGCGATCTCGAGCCCAGGCACCTTGGCGCCCAGCACGCTGCGCTGCTTCTCCCAATCGGGCACGTTGAGGAGCGGAAGGACTGCGCGACTGCCCGACTCGTCACCCGTCAGATCGACGAGCGGGAGGTCGAGCTCGCTCGCCGCACGCGCGAGCGTCGCCGCCGGGGTCGCGGCGCGGAGGACGACCACGTTGCCCAGACCGATGACCGCACGGACGCGCGCCGCGCCGTCGCCGACGTCGCCGGCGGCCACGGTCTCGCGGGCCGGAGCCCCGCGCTCGTCGACCGGATCGGCCGTCTTTCGCGCGTAAATGGCGATTTTGCTCCGGCGCGCCCATTCGACGGCCTGCGCGTTCAGCACCTTGGCGCCGGCCTCGGCCATCTCTTGGAGCGTCGCGAGATCGAGCGTCGGTAGGTGCACAGGATCGGGAACGACGCGCGGATCGGCCGAGTACACGCCGTCGACGTCGCTGTAGATCTCGCACCGCTCGGCGCCGAGCGCCGCGGCCAGCGCGACGGCCGTGGTGTCCGACCCGCCACGACCGAGGGTCGTGATCTCGCGCTTGTAGCTCATGCCCTGGTAGCCGGCGACGATGACGATGCGGCCGCGCGCGAGCTCGTCTTCGATGCGATGGGGGCGCACCTCGATGATGCGTGCGTCGAAGTGTCGGTCGTTCGTGATGATGCCGGACTGGCTTCCGGTGAAGCTGATGGCTTCAGCGCCGCGCGCGTGGATGGCGATCGAGAGGAGCGCCATCGAGACGCGCTCCCCGGTCGAGAGCAGCATGTCGAGCTCGCGGCGCGGCGGATCGATCACGCCACTCGGGCCTGCGTGCGACACCGATTTGGCGAGCTCGAGGAGCTGATCGGTGGTCTTGCCCATGGCGCTGACGACCACGACCACGTCGTGCCCTGCGCGTTTGGCTTGGACGACTTTGTCGGCGACGAGGCCAATCTTGTTGACGTCCGCGACCGAAGATCCGCCGTACTTTTGGACGATGATGGACATGCGCTGATGAGGAGGCGCGAGACGTCGGAACGAGCTCGCCCAGTCGACGATCGAACGCCCATCTCGCGCGTAGCATGCCCGGCGGCGCCGGGCCAAATTCAGGCGGGGTTCAGGAGGAGGCGTGCCTTCGCGAACCGCGCCGTGACCCCGACCACTCCGGTCTCGGTGGCGAGGAGCTCGAGGAGCTCGAGGGCGCGGTCACGGCTCGTTTCCGGCCCTTCGATCCCGAGCTTCATCGCCGCGTCCCGCACGACCTCCTCTCCCCTCGCCTCGCCGATCGATGGCGCGAGCATGCGCGCGAGATCCTTCAGGCGGATCCGCGCGGGCGTCGGCGGAGGAATCGACGGCGCGCGGAGCGTGGTCGAAGACTCGTAGATGCGCGCGTCCACGGCGCGCGGGCGGAGCGAGCGACGCGTCGTCGAGCTCGACTCCCCCGTGGAGCCCGACGTCGGATCATCCGAGAAGACGCGGCTCCGTTGCTTGGCGACGCGCGCCGCGACGCCCACGAGACCCGGCTCGGCCGAGAGGTGCTCGAGGACCGCCTCGACCTGTGCCGGCTCGAGCACTGCGTCTTCGAATCCGAGCTTCGCGAGCGCGGCGTTCACCACCTCCACGCTCTTCTCCTCGCCCAACGACGGTGCGAGCGAGAGGACCAACTCGGCTCGGGGAATGGCGATGGTCATCGAGGATGCTGCGCAACGGCGCCGTGGCGCCCGAGAGGCGCGGCTCACAGCGGTACGAAGATAATCCTAGAGGTTTTTTCGAGGCGGTGAAGCGAATTGGCCGAGTCAGCCGCGGGGCTCGAGGGCGACCACGCCGATTGGCCCACCGATCCAAAGGAGGCCTCGCACCTGGTCCCACGCGACGACCCACCGCGGGAGGTCGCTGACGTCGAGCACGCTGGGCGACTCGCGCTCCTCGGCGTCGGGCTCGAGGATCTCGGCGAGGATGGTCCGGGACGGGACGTCGACCACGTAGACGCGACCGTGGGCGTGCGCGTGCGCCACCGCCCAGGTGCCGCCGCGATGCGTGACGACCCCCACGAGCTCGACGCCGCGCGGGAGATCGAGCGCATCCTCGGTCGCCGCGCGCAGCGTCTGTCCGCCCTCGCTCGGCGCCGCATCGCTCGGCGCGAACGTCTCGCCGCCGTCATCGCTCCGGAATCGCCCGCGGTCGGTCGAAACGAACGTCGCGTCCCCTTCGCTCGTCGCCGACGAGACGTGCGCCGTGTCCGGGAGGCCACTCCCGGCGACGCGCGAGACTGCGCCGTCGATTTCGATGCGCAACCAGCGGTCACCGACCAGGGCGAGCGCTCCGCGCGCGATCGGCGTGAGCGCTCGCACGCTGCCGAGCTCGAGCTGGCTCACGACGGGCCGAGGGTTCCACCGCTCGCGACTCCACGGGAGCGGCGTCTCGTCCGCGAGCGCGTCGAAGAAATGGTCGTCGTCTTCTTCGCCGCCGTCGTCGGCGTCGAGCGAGGGAAGATCTTCTTCCTTCAAGGACTCTCCCTCTTCGAGCGGGCCTTCCTCGCCGGCGTCGGCTGCAATCGCCTCGCCTTCTTCGAGCTCCGGATCCTCTTCTGGCGCGTCGGGGAGATCCGTCGCCCCCGCCTCGAGCCAACCGCCGCCTTCCAGATCGGAGACCTCGGCGCCGTCGCCCACGTCGAGATCGTCGTCGGGCTCGGCGCCTGCTCCGCTCGCCTCACCCGCGAGTGGGTCCAGCCACTCTTCGCCGACGGGATCGTCTTCGCCGGTGGCGTCGTCGAGCGCGTCGCCGGCGACGTCGGGCAGCGGATCGAGGTCGTCGAGGGTCGCTTCCGGCTCGTCTTGGGGCTCGTCGTCGAGCGGCGGAAGCTCGTCGAGATCGTCCTCGCGCGAGGTCGGGCGCCCGGCGGGGGCGGTGGGGGGGATGCCGAAGCGCATGGACAGCGCGGAATTTAGGCCGTTTCCTCGCAATGGGAAAGGCCGTCTTGCGTCGCCCTCGCCCACCCCATACGTTCGGTGCCCCCAGCGGCCCATGCGTCTCCTCGTCCTGTCTCGAAACGCCTCCCTCTATTCGACGAGCCGACTCGTGCTCGCGGCGCGCTCGCGCGGCCACGAGGTCACCGTCGCCGACCCGCTCGACTTCCACATCGCGGTTTCTCGAGGCCGCCCCTCGATGTTCCTCGGAGATCGGCCGGTGCCGCACGCAGACATGGTCATCCCGCGCATCGGCGCGTCGATCACCAACTACGGGCTCGCGGTCGTGCGGCAGTTCGACATGATGGGCATCCCGGTGCTCAACACCGCCATCGCGATCGCCCGCTCGCGCGACAAGCTCCGCGCGATGCAGCTCCTCACGCGAAAGAACATCGACGTCCCGCGGACCGTGTGCGCGCGCACGCCGGCTTCGGTCGACCTCGCGCTCTCCTTCGTCGGCGGCACGCCGGCGATCGTCAAGCTCCAGCAAGGCGCGCAGGGCATCGGCACCATGATCGCCGAGACGCCGCAGGCCGTGACCTCGCTCCTCGAGACCCTTTGGGCGATGGGCCAGGACATCATCCTGCAGGAGTACATCGCCGAGTCGCGTGGCCGCGATTACCGCGCGATCGTCGTCGGCAACCGCGTCATCGCGGCGATGCGACGCCAGGCCAAGGCCGGCGAGTTCCGTTCGAACCTGCATCGCGGCGGCCTCGGCGTCCGCGTCGAGCTCGACAAGCGATTCTCGAGCGCCGCCATCGCCGCGACCAAGGTCATGGGGCTCGAGGTCGCCGGCGTCGATCTCCTCGAGGGTCGCGACGGCCCGAAGATCCTCGAGATCAACAGCTCGCCCGGCCTCGAAGGCATCGAGCGAACGAGCGGCGTCGACGTCGCAGGCGCGATCATCCAGCACGCCGAGAAGCGCCTCACCCGTCGCGCCAAGCGTCGAGACACGGTGATCGAAGAGGAGCGCCGCGTTCGCCGAATTCGCGACGCTGGGGGTCCGCGCTCGCATGCTTCGCGTTGAACGCATCTCGCGCGGCGTCGCGCTCTTCACGCTCGATCGACCGGCCGCCAAGAACGCGCTCGACGAGGCCACGCTCACGGGGCTGGTCGCCGCGCTCGACCAAGCCGAGCAAGATCGCGAGCTTCGGGCGGTGGTGCTCACCGGCGCGGGGCGCGCGTTTTCGTCGGGCGCGGATCTCCGCGACGCGCGGGAGATCGTGAGCGAGGACGACGCGGCGCGCTTCTCCGACGCTGGGGAGGCGATTTGCCGACGCATCGAGGCGCTCCCCGTCCCGGTCATCGCCGCGCTCCCTGGCGTGGCGTTCGGCGGCGGCGCCGAGCTCGCCCTCGCGTGTGACATGCGCGTCGCCGACGCCGCGGCGCGGATCTCGTTCAAGCAAGTGCGCATGGCCGTGACCACGTCGTGGGGCACGCTCGCGCGGCTCGTGTCGGTGGTCGGGTATGGGACGGCCTCGCGGCTCCTCCTGACGGCGCACGAGGTTTCGGCGATGGAGGCGCGCGTCCTCCGTCTCGTCGATCACGTCACGGAGCAAGACGGAGAGTGCTTGGCGCTCGCGCTCGCGTGGGCGAGCGACGTCGAGCTCGGGTCGCCGAGCGCCGTGGCGGCGATGAAGTCACTGCTCGTCGAGTCTCGTCGAGCGAACTACGATCGGCTGCGGCCGCACGAGCGCGAGGCCTTCGTCGCGACGTGGACCGGCGCCGACCATCGAGAGGCCGTGGCCGCGTATTTCGAGCGTCGCGCGCCCACGTTCGGCTCTCGCTGACGGTCAGAAGCGGCCGACGAGCGACGCACCGGCGACGCCCGGCCCCGGGCCGATGCCGATCTCGGTCGGCTCCGGCTCGCTCTTCGGTGCAGGCTCGGCGGGCTTCGCGCTGTCCCGGACCGCGGGCGCGCTCGGCGGCGTCGCGCGGTCGAAGAACCAAAGCCCGGCGCCGACGAGGCCCGCGCCGAGCGCGACGCCGCCGGCGATCGTCGTGTAGCCGACGAAGCGATCGCGCAGTGCGACCTGCCGATCGTAGACGGCGACGTCGGCGGTCGTGATCGTCGCGTCACGTCGCTGCGTTTCGATCGCCTTGGCGTCGCGTTCGTGCCCGAGGGCGATCACGCCGGTGACGCCCGCCGTGACCGCACCCACGCCAGCCAAGCCGAGGACGCCCAAGGCGAAGTAGCGCTGGCGCGTCATCCGGAGCGGCACCGTGACCTGGCGCCGCTCACCGCGTCCGAGCTCGAGCTCGAGTGCTACCGGCTCGCGCCCCGGCTTGTTGAGTGTCACGTAGCGCGACCCCGCGGGGACCTGCAGCTCCGACACCTCACCGACGGTGCCGGCGTAGTGGCCGTCGATCGAAATCTCCGCGCCCGACGGCCCGTCGACGACGAGGGTCGCAGGCATCGCGCGGAGGTTCATGTCGACTGGCACGATCGTGTTCTCGATCGCGACCGGCTCGCGCTCCTCGGCGTAGTGGCCTTTGGCGGCGACGCGCACCTTGTGCTTGCCGGGCGTGACGACCACGCCGACCGGGACGGGCTTGGCCTCACCGCCGTCGATCGACGCCGTTGCCCCGGGCGTGCGGCTCATCACCATGAGGCGCGCTGGCTCTTTGGGCGCCGGCTTGACCGACGTGGCGTCGGCGAGTCGCGACTCGAGGATTTCGAGCTCGGACAGCGCTTGCGCCGCATCGACGCGTCGCCCGCCTTCCGGCACCTGCTCGATGTACGAACGGAAGTTCTTGATCGACGCGCGGAGCGTGGCCGGGTTCTTGTCGAGGAAGTACTGGCGCCGCTCGGCCTGCGCGAGGGAGAACAGGATCGCCGGCTTGGGGACGACCTTGAGCGCCTGCTCGAAGGCTTGGATGGCGGCGGTGAACTGGCCCGACGAGTAGGCTTGTGCCCCCGCCTCGAAGAGCTTCTTCGCCGCTTCCACGTCGGCGGCGGTGGCTCCCGCGGTTTCGGCCGAGGCCAGCGGCGCAGCCGTGAGGACCGCGAAAGCGAGCGCGACGGATCGAAGATGACGCCTCATCGGAGCTCCGGAACGCCGAGGTACACGGTCACGTGGTTGTTCTCCGCGACGGCGATGTCGGTGACGCCGTCGCCGTCGACGTCGGCCGCGACGATCGCGTCGGGGCGACTCTCGTTGATGAGGGACACCAGCGGATCCATGATGGTGGGCGACCCACCTTCGAAGGTCACCGGGGCTAGGCCGCCGCGTTGCGCGACGACCAGTCGCTCCTCACCCCGGATGTTCGCGACGGTGGCTGCGGAGACTCGCGGCACCGTCGGCCCGAGGTCGAACGTGCCGTCGCCCTTGCCCCAGAACAGCAGCGCCTCGGTGGTTGTGTCGCGCTCCACGATGACCGCCACATCGGCCTTGCCATCGCGATTGAAGTCGGCCGCGAGAATGTTGAGGGGGCGGCGCGGCTGGCTCGACCCGAGCGGATATTGCGCGCCGGCGACGAAGTGAGGACCACCATCGCTCGCGACCTTGACGACCCACATCTGGGCCGGGACCGTCGCCGAGTCGCTCGGCGCTACGATCACGAGCTCCGCCTCGGGCGATCCGTCGAGGTTCACCGGAACGAGGCGCGAGAGCGGCCACTGGAAGCCGAAGCCCTCTTTCGAGATCGGGCCAGGGTCGGTGCCGATCGCGAAGTCTTCGGTGACCTTCATCTCCGTTTCGTCGACCTGCGCGTCGTTGCCGACCGGGACCAGCCACAGCTGGCCGTGCCCGTTCTCGAGCGACTGCGCTACGACGGCGAGTGAGTCGTGGCCGCCGGGCAAGAACGGTCCCGCCGCTACTGCCTCCGCGTACGAGTGTCGCGACTGCGTGAGACTGCTCACCTTGCCCACCGAGAACGGCGCTTCGAGCTGACGATCCGTGCTGCCGCGAATGAACGCGACCCGGTGGTGCGTCGCGTCGGTCATGCTGATGACGCCGAGGTCGGTGAGATCGTCCACGTCGCCACCGAATGGGTTGATCGCGCCGGCGACGATCTGCTCTGTCTGGGCCACCGTCCCCACGACGATGGGCGACTCCGGCCCGGAGAACGGTCGACCGAACATCACCGACAGCGTGTCCGCGGTCCCATCTCCGGTTTCTTGAAACGCGGCGTCCATCAGGAGATCGCCGTCGAAATCACCGATCGCGAGGTTCTTCGGGTTGCTCGCGGGGTACGTGAATCGATTGCCGAACGAGCCGGTGCTGCTCAAGACCTCGACGGCCGTCGGCGTGGTCGCCACGACGTCGTCGATGCCGTTGCCGTTCACGTCGCCGATGACGGCGTCGGTGACCCGGCCGAGATCGAGCAGCGTCTGCTCGGTCGCGGTTCGGTAGCAAATGCCCTGGTCGGTGACGAAGTCGACGACGTTGTCACCCTTCGTGAGCTGCCCCATCGCCAGCGGAAATGCACGCTGCTTGTTGAGCTTCCCGCAGTCCATTCCGGCCAGCGGAGCGGCGGCGAAATCCGGGGTCGCCGGCTTCGCGCCGGGCGCGCTGTGGAAAGTCCCGTCTCCGAAGCCGTACGCGATCATGGTCGACGTGGTTCCGTCGATCACGACGTCGAGGTGACCATCGTGATCGACGTCGATCACGAAGAGGCCGCGCTTGCCGACCGACGAGCCCGCGGGAAGCGTGATCGTGCTGGGCGCGATCTGCGCGCCGCCCGGCTCGTTGGGCTCGACCTTGTTCTTGCCCACTCGCCTGCAGAGCGGAAAGACGGCGACGCTGCCGTTGTTCCCTGGGCTCGTCACTCCGATGACGACGTGATCGCACGGAAGGCTTTCGTCCAGCCGCCCCGTGCGGAGCGGCGCGAGGTCCTCGGGCTTCCATGTGCGGGACGCGAGGAGCACGCGCGACGCGAGGCCCGCGGTCGGGTCGACGTAGGAGAGCGTCGGCGGATCGGTCGCGCTCGTGACCGAGAGCACCTCGTCGCCATGATGCGCGGCGCTCGCCGCGGACTCGGGCAAGACTTCGCCGGTCGTGATGCGAAACGGTCCCGGTGAGGAGAACGCCGAGTAGAAAGTCGAGGAGAGCGAGCCGTCTGTCTCGCCTCGCCACACCGAGACGAAGCCGCCCGGCCGCACCGCGGCCAGGTCGCTGCGCGGACGCTCGTCCGCGGCCGATGCCGGAAACACTCCGATCGCGGGTATGCCGCCGATGGCGTTGGCGGCGAGCGCGCTCTTCTGGGTGAGCGCGTTGTCGGACACGAGGCCGATGAGCTCGATCGAACGGCGGCCGCGTCCGATGAGATCCGCGCGTCCGTCGCCGTCGAAGTCTCCCGCGGAGAGCGCGAACGCCAGCGATGGAACGGGGCCGCTCAGCGGCTGGAAGACGGGCTTGTCGCCACTCCGATTCGCGAGGCGCCGGCACACGCCGTCGATTCCGCAGCCGTAGCTCGCCGGACAGGCGATGCCGGTCTCTCCGCACGTGTAGCGACAGGCGCCGCTCTCGTTCGGCGCGCCGCAGTGGGTCCCGGGCTCGGTCGTGGTCTCGCAGTCTTCGTCGGCTTCCACGATGTGGTTGCCGCAAACCTGGGTCGGGATGTCGCCGAGGTTGGCGCAGCCGATCGCAGACGCGACGGAGAGCGCGAGCACCCAAGCTCGCGGGGAAAAGAATCGGATCACCTTCGGGTCGTTCGAGTCCAAGCGTGTGCGGAGAAGATACGCTTTGCCGGGGCCGAAGATCAGTGCGTTTCGAACGGGTTCTCGAGCTCGCCTTGGAGTGCGCCGCCCGCCTGCTTGCGCGCGCCCCCGTGGTTGCCCTTCGGTCTTCCTTCGTGGGCGTGTTTCACGAGCGGAACGCTCATGTTGGGCGCGTCGGCCGACAGCTCCACGTCGACCGGATCGAAGCCATCGAGCTTGAGCGCAACCGAGAGCTTCTCATTCGCCGCGAGCTCGACCACCGTGGGGGTCTTCCCGAGCGTCTTGTCACCGCGGACCACGAGCGCGCCGGGGGGGGTCGAGTCGAGGCGCACGCTCGTCTTTTGAGCGGTCGTTGCCGCTGGCTTCGCCGGCTCGACAACGGTGCTCGTGGTGACCGGGACCGGCGGCGTACCCACCGCGCTCGTGACGACTGCCGGTGTCGGCGGCTCGGTCGCCATCGGTCGGGTCGACCCCGCGCGCAGCACCACGAACGCGGCTCCGCACAAGATCGCGACTCCGCCCACCAGGAGCGCGGCGCTCCGAGACCGCGCAGACCCCATCGGCGCGAGGCCAGACTCGCTGGACGTGCCTTGGAAGGTGACCGACACCGGCGTTGCGCCGACCGTTGGGGCCGAGCTGATGTGACCGGCTGCCGGCGGGATGATGCGCGGCCCCGATTCGCCGGGTGGTGGCGCGAGCGCGACGTCGTAGCCCGCCTCACGCGCCGCGCGCGCGAGTGACTCGACCGCCTCGCCCAGCGATTTCGGGCGGCGGTCGGGCTCCTTCTCCATCATCGCGAGAACGGCTGCGTCGAGCGCGGGCGAGAGCTCGTCGCACACCTTGGACATCGGCGGCGGCGGCGACATCACCTGCTTCATCAGGAGGTCCATGATGTCGTTGCCGTGGAACGGGAGCTTCCCGGTGAGGAGCTCGTGCGCCATGACGCCGAACGAATAGACGTCCGTGCGGTGGTCGACGTCGCGGCCGCGGCACTGCTCCGGGGACATGTAGTGCGGCGTCCCGATCGGCGTGCCGGTGTTGGTCTTGAGACCGCTCGATCCTGCGGATTCGCCCATCAGCTTGGCGATGCCGAAGTCGAGGAGCTTGGGGAACACCTCGCCGTCCTGCATCGAGAGGAACACGTTCTCGGGCTTGAGATCGCGGTGGGCGATGTCGCGCGCGTGGGCCGCGTCGAGCGCGCGGCCGACGGCGCGCAAGATCGGGATCGCCTGCTCGGGCGTGAGGCGACCACGCTGCTTCAAGTACGCGTCGAGGGTCATGCCCTCGAGCAGCTCCATCACGAAGTACTGACGACCGTCGTCGAGGGAGCCGAACGCGAAGATGTCGATGATGTGGCGGTGCCGAATTTGGTTCACCGCGCGCGCCTCGGCGATGAAGCGCGCGACCATCTGCGGATTGGAGGAGAACTGCCGCGAGAGAACCTTGATCGCGGCCGCCTTCCCGATGAGCGGATGCACGGCTCGGTACACGGTGCCGAAGCCGCCCTGCCCGAGCTTGCCCTCCACGCGATATTCGCCCACGACGCGCCCTGGCTGGAGGTCGGCGTCCGCGGAGCTGAAGGCCTCGTCCGGAAGAAGCCCGTCACCGTCCTTGGAGCAGGACGACACGCTGTCGGGGTAGTGCGTGCGGCAGGTGGGGCAGGTGGCCATTCGGTTCGAGGACTCGAGTGTACATGAGCTGTGCCAGGTCCCTGGAGGGCATCCGATGCTCAGTCACCCCGTTTTGTAGGACCTGTGCGAGGTCCGCTTCCCCCAACGGCGTGGGGTTTTCGACACGCGCGAACCACCACGGTTGCGCCACGACACCCGATGTCCCTGAAGCCGGCGCGTATCGGGGGACGGGACTGGGTCCAGCCGAACAGGTTCACGTCGGCAAACGTGCGGGCACGTGCGACCTCGTGGGCCCACGGCGGCCCGGTTTCCGCTATCCTCGTTCGAGCGATGCGCCTTCTCTGCTTGTCCGACGTGCACGGTTACCTCGACGCGCTGGCCGCCGTCCTCGCCACCGCCGAGCGCCGCTCGTTCAACAAGCTCCTCGTCGCGGGCGACATCGTGTTCCCCGGGCCCCAGCCGCTCGAGACGTGGCGCCGCTTGTCAGCCGCGGGCGCCGTCATGGTTCAAGGCCTCACCGACAAGGCGCTCGTCACCCTCGATCCGAACGCAATCCCGGTCTCGAGCGAGCGCGAGGCTCGCGCCGTACAGCGCATGCGCGACGTTCGGACCGAGCTCGGAGATCTCATCCTCGAACGCCTGCGACGGTTGCCCGCGCAGGTTCGTATTCCCCTCGAGGATGGAGGGGAGCTCCTCCTCGTGCACGGCTCTCCGTCCGATCCGGGCGAGGCGATCTCGCACGACCTCAGCGACGACGAGATCCGCGCCCTCGTGGGCGATGACCCCGCGGACGTCGTCGTCTGCGGTGCGAGCCACGTGCCGTTCGATCGCACCATCGGCGATCTTCGGGTCGTCAACGTCGGCAGCGTCGGGGAGGCTCCCGACGAGCCTGCGGTGGCTCACGCGACGTGGATCGAGTCGACGCCGGGCGGGCTCATCGTGGAGCAGTTCGCCGTTCCGCTCGCGGACGCCGCGCTCGCCGCCCGCCGCGCGTTCGGCTGACGCCGCACGATCGGGCTTGTTCTCTCGAGCGAGCGCGCGCCGCGCTGATGGAATGTTGCGCGCGTTGTTCGCGCCACGGCACGATCCGTTTCGTGACGATGAACGCGCGCCGTGGCCCCGGTCTGTCGAAGACGCGGGTCGCGCCCATGGGGAAGCACCGGGCCGGCGGCTTGGTCGGCACGGCCGACGCGCGCTGGCGAGACCTCGTCGACTCCGCCGACGTGCTCAGCGAAGGACAGGCCCGCGCCGAGGGCGACGGGTCGGCCTGGTATGGCTCGACGAGCCTCGTCGTTCCCCTCCCCGACGTGGGCGAGGTCGAGCGCGCGCGCGTCGTCGCCTTGGCCTCCGGCGACCCGCACCTCCGCGTGCGCGTTCTGCGCCTTGCCCAGCGTGAAGCGGCCGCCCGGGCGCCCGCGACGCTCGGGCGAGCCGTCTGCGAGCTCCGCGCATCGACCGATCCCCGAGGGTTGAGGATTGACGTCGACGTGCAAGCGCCGTTGATTGGTGTGCGCGCTCCGGGCTCGGTGCCCGGGGCCGGCACGCCCCCATGACCGACGGAAAAGACAACCGACGTTCGAGTAAGCGGAAGAGGCGCATGGACAACGTCATCCACGTTGCGTTCGGGCCGGGGGGCGGCCGCCGAATTCAGGGCGAGCCGATTCCCTTCATGCCGGCCGAGCCGCCGCCGCCGCCCGTCGAGGAAGGCACACGCAACGGTCGGGAGCCGATCAGCGACGTCTTCACGCCGCGCGAGGTCTGCCGCCTGTTCGAGCTGACGCCCGGCCGCCTCCGCGCGCTCGACAAGGCGTCCGTGGTCTCGCCGAGCGGCATGAAGTCCGGTCGCCGCGCGTACACGTTCCAAGACCTCATCGCCCTCCGCGCGAGCTTGATGCTCGCGAAGGACGTCAAGCTGCGTGAAGTGGCGCGGGCCATCGGCGCGCTGCGCCAAGCCCTCCCGCGCGTCACCCGCCCGCTCCAGGAGCTCCGACTCGTGAGCGACGGGCGCCGCGTCGTGGTTCGCACGCCCGACGTGACGTTCGAACCGACCACCGGCCAGCTCGTCCTCGACTTCCAGGTGAAGTCCCTTCGGGACGACGTGGTGCGCGTTCTCCGGCCCGAGGTGAGCGCGTCCCGTGCGCGCACCGCGTACGAGCTCTACGCCCGCGCGAGCACGCTCGACGAGGACCCGGCCACGTTCGACGAGGCCGAGGATCTCTATCGCCGCGCCGTGGAGATCGATCCCCACCTCGCGATCGCGTACACGAACCTCGGCAACGTGCGATTCCGCCGCGGCGATTCCACCGGCGCCGAGAGCCTCTATCGCAAGGCCCTCTCGATCGACGACGGCCAGCCCGAGGCCCACTACAACCTCGGGTACGTCGTCTTGGAGCGTGGCGACCCCGCGAGCGCGGTCCCCCTCTTCGACAAGGCCATCGAGCGCGATCCGCGCTTCGCCGACGCGCACTTCAACTTGGCCATGGCGCTCGAGCAGCTCGCCGAGCGCGGCCGCGCGCGCATCCATTGGCGGAAGTACCTCGATCTCGAGCCCAACGGCACCTGGGCCGACATCGCGCGCCAGCACCTCTGAGGATCGCGCGCGCAGCGGACCGCGATCGGGCATCATCGGTCGCACCATGAACGCGCCGCTCACTTGCGCCGTCGTCCAGCTGTCGAGCCAGGACGTCGTCTCCGAAAACCTCGCCAAAGCCGGCGCGCTCGTCGACGCTGCGGCGAAGGCGGGCGCCGAGCTCGTCGTCCTCCCCGAGAACTTCGCCTTCATGGCGACCGACACGGAGAAGCGCGCCTTCGCCGAGCCGCTCGGCGCGGACGGGCCGATCTCGCGCTTCGTGGTCGACGCCGCCCGCGCGAATCGCGTCACGCTTCTCGCGGGCGGGTTTCCCGAACGGAGCGGCGACGCGGCGCGCCCCTTCAATACCGCGTGGCTCGTGGGGCCCAACGGCGAGACCGTCGCCACCTACCGCAAGATTCACCTCTTCGACGTCGACGTCCCCGGTGGCCGCTCGTACCGCGAGAGTGAAGCCACGACGCCGGGCGTCGACCCCGTCCTCGCTGACGTGCGCGGCGTGAAGGTCGGCCTCACGATTTGCTACGACCTTCGCTTCCCGGAGCTCTATCGCGCGCTCGCCCAAAAGGGCGCCGACGTCCTCACCGTGCCGGCCGCCTTCACGCTACAGACCGGCAAGGATCACTGGGTGCCGCTCCTCCGCGCGCGCGCGATCGAGAACCAGGCGTACGTGCTCGCGGCGGCGCAATGGGGCACGCATCCGCAGGGCCGAGCGACCTACGGCAAGAGCATGATCATCGATCCGTGGGGCGACGTGATCGCCCAGGCCCCCGAGGGCCCGGGCTTCGCGCTCGCCCGTCTGGATTTCGCGTATCAGGCGCGCGTCCGCGCGGCGATGCCGTGCGACGCGCACCGAAGGTTGTGATTCAGGCCGAAGCGGTCTGCGCCTTGGCGGCCGCGCGCTTCTTGTAGAGTGCATCGATCAGGTGACCGTGACGCTCGAACACGGCGCGGCGCTTCACCTTGAGGCTCGGCGTGAGGAGGCCGTTGTCGGCCGTGAAGTCCTCGGCGATGAGCGCGAAGTCCTGCACGGCCTCGAAGCCCTTGAACTTCTCGCCGTACTTGGCGATCTCGGCCTTGAAAAGGTCGCGGACCTTGGAGTCCTCGAGCATCTTGTCGGGATCGGACGCGAGCGACACGCCCTCGCGGCTCGCCCAGTCGCTGATGGCCGACGTGTTGGCGACGACGAGCGCCGTGTTGAACGGGCGGTTGTCGCCGTAGACCATCACGTTGAGCACGAACGGCGAGAGCTTGATCTCTTCTTCGAGCGGCGTGGGAACGACGTACTTGCCGTTCTCGAGCTTGTACTGCTCCTTGATGCGGCCGGTGATGTAGACGAAGCCTTCCTTGTCCACGTAGCCCATGTCGCCGGTGCGGAAGCCGCGATCCGGATCCGGGCCACGGTCGCCCCACGGCTTGAAGTCGCGCGTGCAGAACACGGCGGCGTTGTCTTCGGGGCGGTTCAAGTAGCCCTGCATGACGTTGTGGCCGAAGACGACGAGCTCGCCCTCCGGGTAGCCCTTGTCGGTCTTCCGGCCTTCGGTCGCGTCGACGACGATCTCGACGCCCGGGATGGCCTTGCCGATCGAGCCGATCTTGCGCTTCCCAGGCGAGTTCGCGCTCGCGATGGGGCTCGTCTCGGTGAGGCCGTAGCCCTCGTAGACGGTGATGCCGAGGCTGTCGATGAACTCGGCGACCTCGCGCGAGATGGCCGCGCCGCCGCTGAACGCGTAGCGGAGGCGTCCGCCGAACTTGGCGCGCACCTTGGTGAACACGAGCTTGTTGGCGAGCGAGAGCATGATCCCCTCGCCGAACGAGGGCTGCTCACCGTTGCGAATCTTGGCCGACGCGCGGAGCGCCCCGCGCACCATCGCTTGGACGAGGCCGGGCTTCTCGGCGATCTGCTTCTGCACGCCCGCGTAGATTTTGTTGAAGATGCGCGGAACGCTGAAGAGCAGCGTGGGCTGCACCTCGCTCAGGTTGTCGACGATCTTCTCCACCGATTCGGCGAACCCGGTGCTCGCGCCGCAGCTCATGAGCGTGTGGAGCTCGCACGTCTGACCGAACGAGTGGGCCCACGGGAGGAACGAGAGAGAGCGATCGCTCGGTCCGATCTCGAAGATGTCGTGCACCGCGCTCACGTTCGAGGCGAGGTTGGAGTGCGAGAGAATGACGCCCTTGGGATTTCCCGTGGTGCCGCTCGTGTAGATGATGCACGCGTTGTCGGTCGTGGCCGGGTGGATGGCCGGCACGGTCTCGGTCGACGCGAGAAGCGCCGACCACGGAGTGATCTGCCCTTCGGACTTCACGTCGCCGTCGAGGACGACGATGCCCTTGAGCGTGGGGATAGTGCCGAGGAACTTCTTGCACTTTTCGAGGATCTTCGTGTTCGCGACGATGAGGATCTTCGAGGCCGAGTCGCGGACGATGTAGTCCCAGTCCTTGTCACTCTGCGCTTCGTACATCGGGACCATGAAGACCCCGAGACCGAACGACGCGTACGCGGCCACCGCCCACTCGACGCGGTTGTTCGCGATGAGCGCGACGCTGTCGCCGCGCTCGAGGCCGAGCTTCTTGAAGCCGGCGCGGACCTTGTCGACCTGCTCTCCGAACTCTTTGTACGTCACCCACTCCCAGCTCCCGCTCTTCTTGGTCCCGAAGAGGGGGCGCGAAGCGAACGCGTTGACGGCGTGATCGAAGACATCGACGAGGGTCGCGAACTTTTGGGCCATGGCGGGCAGAATCGTAGCAGAACTCGCCGCCGTCGACCGCTCGCACGGTCCAGGCCGTCCGCCGCCGCGCGAGCCGTGAGAAACGTGCTATCTGAGCGCCCTCGCGATGTCGGGCCGCTATTTCGTCCATACGTTCGGATGCCAAATGAACGTCCACGACTCGGATCGCATGACCGAGGTCCTGGAGGCGTTCGGCTGGCGCCCCGCCGAAGCGGCGGGCGACGCCGACCTCGTGGTTTTCAACACTTGCAGCGTTCGGGAGAAGGCTGAGCAGAAGCTGCGGAGCGAGGTCGGCAAGCTCGCGCCCCTCAAGGCCGAACGGCCCGAGGTCGTGCTCGTCGTCGCCGGCTGCGTGGCCCAACAGGAGGGCGAGCGGCTTCTTGGACGGATCGCCCACGTCGACCTCGTGATCGGTCCGGACAACATCGCCGAGCTCCCTGCCCTCGTCGAAGCCCAGCGCGCCGGCGCCCCGCCGCTCGCGCGAACCGTCTTCGACCTCGACGCGGTGCGCTTCCTCGCGGCGCAGCCGCGCGCCGGGCAGGCGCCGCCGAGCGCGTTCGTCACCACGATGAAGGGGTGCGACGAGCGCTGCTCGTTCTGCATCGTCCCCACGACGCGCGGTCCGGAGCGCTACCGACCCGCAGACGAGATCGTCGCCGAGGCCGCGCGTTGGGTGGCGGCCGGCACGAAGGAGATCGTGCTCCTCGGGCAGACGGTCGACAGCTTCCGCGATCCCGCACTCCCGCCGCCCGAGAGCGACGACCCGGACGAGAGCCAGTTCCCCCACCTTCTCCGGCGCCTTGCGGGCGAAGTGCCTGGCCTCCGCCGCATTCGGTACACGAGCCCGCACCCGCGTCACCTCACCGGCGCCCTCGTCCGGGCGCACGCCGAGATCGACGTCCTCGCGCGGCACGTCCACATGCCGGTCCAATCTGGCAGCGACCGCATGCTCCGCCGGATGATTCGCCGCTACAAGCGTGCGGAGTACATCGAACGCGTCGGGCGCCTCGTCGCATCGCGACCCGGGCTCACGCTCTCGACCGACATCATCGTGGGGTTCCCCGGCGAGACCGAGGAGGACTTCCAGGAGACGCTGTCGCTCGTGCGCGAGGTCGGCTTCGTGGCCGCGTTCGGCTTCAAGTTCTCGCCGCGGCCCAACACGCCAGCGCTCAAGCTCGCCGACGACGTGCCCGAGGACGTGAAGCAGGATCGCTTGGCGCGGCTGTTCGCGGCGGTCGAAGCGCAAGGCCGCGCGCACCTCGCGACGCTCGTCGGCTCCGAGACCACGGTGCTCGTCGAGGGGGAGAGCAAGAAGGACGGCCGCCGCGGCGAGGCCGAGGGGCGGCTCCTCTCGGGCCGGAGCGAGCGAAACGAGATCGTCCACGTTTCGGTCGCGTCGGGCGACGCGGAGGCGATGGTGGGAGAGCTCGTGCGGGTGACGATCACTGGGGCGAACAAGCACTCGCTGGTCGGTGCGCCCACGGACGACGCGCTCATCGCGATCCGCGCGCGGGGCCCCGCCGCCGTCGCGACGAAGGTGGCGCTGCGCGGCCGCTCCCTCCCCGTCGTCGACTGATCAGCGCTGCGGCGGCGCGTACGGAATCTCGCGCAGGCTCGTGCGGTGCTCCTCGGCGTAGCCGAGGTAGAGGCGCGACGCCTCCTGCGTCCAAACGAGATCCCGCTCCTCGATCGCCCGCACCACGCGGGCGGGGCGGCCCATCACCATCGAGCGCGGCGGGACCACGGTCCCCGGTGACACCAGCGCCCCAGCGGCGACGAACGAGTCGTGACCGACGACGCAGTTGTCGAGGAGGATCGACCCCATCCCGACGAGCGCGCGGTCCTCGACGGTGCAGCCGTGGAGGAGCGCCATGTGGCCGATCGTGACGTCTTCTCCGACGGTCGTGTTGGCTTTGCCGCCCGTCACGTGCACCACGGTGCCGTCCTGGACGTTGGTGCGCGCGCCGATGCGAATCGCGCCGCAGTCGCCACGGAGGACGACGCCGAACCAGATGCTCACGTCGTCGCCGAGCGTCACGTCGCCGATGACGGACGCGTTCGGCGCGATCCACACGTTTTTACCGAGGACCGGCGTCTTGTCTCCCAGGGCGTAGACGGGCATGCGCGATCGATAGCGCGCCCGCGCCTTAACCGGAAGTCGATCAGTCCCCGCTCGAGACGACGCGGAGCTCCACCTTGGCGACGCCCGCCGCGACGACACCGAGCCGCTCTGCCGCCGCCTGCGAGAGATCGATGATCTTCCGATCGTCACCCCACGGACCGCGATCGGTGATCCGAACGCGAACGACGCCGCCAGTGTCGACTCGCCGCACCTCGACCCACGTCCCGAACGGGAGCTTTCGATGGGCCGCCGTCATGGCCGTCGGATCGAAGCGCTCGCCGCTCGCCGTCTTTTTCCCGGCGAACGAGGTGCCGTACCAGGTCGCGAGGCCGACTTGATCGGGGCCACGCTGCGCGTCGCGCGCGCTCTTCGAGAGGTCCCCGTCGCTGCGCTGAGGCGTGGCGCTCGTCACGGCCGGGGCGTTGAAGCCGCGCGCGCCTTGGCCCTGTCGCCCTGCGCACCCTACGATCGAGAGGCTCAGGACGGCCGTTCCGAACACCACGCGGAGTGTGCTTCGGCGCATGACGCAGAGGAGTTACACTCGGCCCGCCCCTGCGCAAGCCGTAGAAAATTCCATGCAACGCCTGTCTGCGCTTCTCCTTTTGGCCTGGTCGCTCGTTCGTTCGCTCGTCGACGGGGCGCTCGGTCGCCGCCGCGGGGTCGCGGCGTTCACCGCGAATTACGCGGCCGACCGACTGCCACCGGTCGAGCCGGAGGAGCGGAAGCTTCTGCCGCTCCTTGGCGGATGCGTTGCGTGCGGCTTGTGCGACGTGGGCGAGGCCGCGCACATCGCGCTCTCGCGCGGAGCGTACGCAGGCCCCATGGACCTCGCGCTCGCCAGCTCGCGCAGCATGCCGGACTTCGACGCGGCCGTGGTCTCACTGGGCGCGACGACCGACGAGCACCTCGCCCGCGCGGAGGCCCTCTGCCCCACCCGAGTCCCGCTGCGAGCGATCGCCCGGTTCGTCCGGAACAAGGCCTCGGCCGCCTGACGGTACGTGCCGGAAGCGCGAGAGGACTCCGCTCCGTCCGGGAATCGTGCTAACCGACCGTCATGCGACGCGCGGCGTGGGCCCTCGTTCTCGTTCTCGGAGCGTGCACCAATCGGGTGGGCGAAGGCGACACGCCCGCCGATCCCACGGCGAACCCGCTCGGCAACGGCACGCGCGTTCGTGACGTGCAGAATCCGGCCAACGGCAACGCGGGCAAGACGTTCGACATGACGGCCGTCACGGTCCTCGCCGTCGACCAGTACGACGAGACGGGCGACGGCAAGTCGCGTGGCACGATCTGGGTCCAAGACTTCGGGTCCACGGATCCGTTCTCGGGGGTGAGCTTGTACAGCCCGGTGCTCGTGCCGGCGAGCCTGCGGCTGGCGCCGGGCGACGTCGTCGACTTGTCGGGCCAGTATGCCGAGGTGACAGCGCTCGGCACGAACCGCTTCGCGACCGGCACGTTCCTCCCGCAAATCGTGACGCCTACCACGAAGCTTCGGTTCGAAGGGCCAGTGCCCACGCCCAAGGAGATCGACCTCGACGATCTCAACAAGTTCGAGACCGGCCGCCGATGGATCGGCATGCTCGTCGTCGTGAAGGACGTCTATGCCGCGACGGCCGTGATCCTCGATCCCGCATCGAACCGCGGCTCGGTCACGCTCACCAAGAACGGCGGCGGCGGACCGGTGACGTCGGCGAGCGCGCCAACCATCTCGAACGAGCTGACGCCGCTCACCGCCGACACGGTGTCCAAGGGCGCCAAGCTCGCGAGCGTGACCGGCGTCGTCACGTTCTTCGCGACCTCGCGTGCGATCAACTTCCACATCGCGCCGCGCAACGGCGCCGACATCAAGATTCAGCCTTGAGGGCTCGGGCTTGAGGGCCCGGCCCCTCGCCCGAGTTGACACTCGGGCGAGCCTCCCCGGCACTCAGGTTCTGGCGAACCTTCGCCCTCTCGCGACCGCGGGGGTCGCGAGAGGTGGCGTCGACGCGTCTGGGCGAGCTGCTCTAGACCTGGCAGCCGATATGTCTTGGGTGCTCGAGGGGCGGAGCCCCTCGAACGCAACCGGCCGTCCTGAGGAGCTTGCGACGAAGGACCGAGCAAGCTCCGCTCGCTAGAGCGGAGTTGCGACTCCGGAAGAGACCACTACCTCTTGGACAGAACCAGGGAGGAATGGCAGGTCTGCAGAGGCGAGCTCACGCCACCGAGGCGAGGGACTCGAGCTTCGACTGGATCTTGTGCTTCTTCGAGTAGACCGTCTTGATGCTGATGTTCATGCGCTCGGCGATCTGGACGGGGTCCATGCCCTCGCCGAAATAGAGCGTCGCGAAGGTGCGGTCGCGCTCGCTGAAGTCGCTGAGCATGCGGGCCGCGAGGCCGGCGCGCTCGCGCTCGGCGGTCTGCTCGAACGGGTCGCTCGTCTCGGCGGGGAGCTCGACGGCGGCGTCGAGCGCGGTCTTGTTCGGCTCGCGGCGGATCGAGCGAAGGTGGTCGTAGGCCGCGTTCATCGCGAGCATGCCGATCCAGCTCGAGAAGCGGTTGCCGCGCGCCGCGTCGAAGCTGCGAAGCTTGTGCTTGTCGTTCGCGAGGAGCGAGAGGACGAGCTGACCCTGGATCTCGCGGGCGTCCTCGGCGGTGACGCGCGAGCCGAATCGGCGGATCACCTTCGCGATGCAGCGCTGGATGAGGCGCTCGTAGCGGACGCCGAACTCGCGCCAGGCGCGCGGGTCGTTCACGAGGAGACCCTCGAGGAGCGCGAGGTCCTCGGCGAGGGCCGGCGAGACCTCCACCTTCTCCATCTCGGTGGGCTCGGCCGCAGCAAGGACTGCGTCCGCGTCGTCGAGACGAAGAACCGGGAAGACGCCGCTCTCGTAGGGTTGCTTCTGCATGGGGAAACCGAGCCTCCTGAAGTCGTTCCCGATTTCCGGGAACGCACCCCCTCAAGCACGGCATGTGCCAACCCTCGGCACGCTCGGTCGTCAGGGAATTTCAGACACTTGGTGACGTAAAGGGATCGTAACACCGTGTCGGAGAAGGTCGGTGTTACGTAACCTGTTACGCATTTCACCGTCACAGTGTTACGCGCGGGCCTTTGAGGTTCCGCGCGTCGCGGCTTTGGGCGATAACGCCGCCGTGCGGTTTCCGACGGAGCTCGCTTTGGCCCTCCTGGCCGTCGCGTGCGGCGCCCCCCCGGGGCCTTCGGCGCCCCACGCCCTCCCGGATGACGAGGTCCACGTCGCGCCCGATCGTCCGCCGCTCGCGCTCGTGCCGCGCGAGGGCGACCCGGCGCCCGGATTCGCGGTGGCCATCTCCACCGAGGGCCTCGCGCCGAATCAACCGGGAGAAGCCACGATCGCATTGGCCACACTCCTCGAGGAGCGCCTTCGCGAGGCCTGGCCGGGAGTGGAAGCGCGCGCGGGCATGGAAAGCGTTCTCGTGCGCGGACTCATCGGCGACCGCGAGATCGGCGCGCTGGTGGCTGCCGTCGATCACGCGCTTCGCGCGCCGACGCAACCTGCGGAGCGACCCGCGGTGAAGCGACGGCTGGCGGCGCTCGCCAAACGACCGCTGCCCGATCCCGAGCTCCGCGCCGTCGCCGAGTGTCGCGGTGACGCGTACGCGAGCGCGCCCGCTGGGGCGACTGATCTCGATGTCGAGCCCATTCGGAGCGCTGCGGCCACGCTCGGTCGTGTCGCGTTCGCGCTCGTGGGCCCGACGGCGCCGACCAAGACCGCTGCCGACGCCGTCTCGCACCTCGAGCCGTGGTCGGTCGGCGCGCCCGTTGCGCCCCCCACACCGCCCGTGACGTCGCGCGCGGAGTGGGTCGAGGCGCCCGGTCTCGCCGCAGCGCGGTCCGCGCGCGCATACGTCGTCACGCGAACCAAGGACCCCGGTCGCGCCGTGGCGGCGGCCCGCGCCCTCAGTGCCCCGGGGAGCGCGCTCATCGCACGGATGGGCGTGCTCGACGGAGCTCCGCGCGTCGACGACGTCACGGGAACCACCGCGCTCTCGGGCGGATGTGTCGGAGTCACCCTCGACTTCGGCCCGATCGACGTCACCGCTCCGGCCACCGCGCCGCGGCTCGCTACGGCCGTCGCGCTCGCCGCACAAGAGGTTCAAGCGGCCCTCGAGCCTGCGGGTAACACGCGCGCTGCCGGTCGCGCGCTCGCACGTCAGGCCGCGGACCCGCGTGAGGCGGCAGAGCGCGCGGCGTGGTGGGCACTCACGTCGACGCCGCCAGTGGTCGTGGTTCCGAGACGAGAGGCGCCGTCACGAGCGTTCGTCGTCCACGCCCCCGGCAAAGACAAGGCGACGCCGCCCGACGTCGAGGCGGCGTTCGGCGCAGCGCTCGATCGCGCCGTATCGCAGCTCGAGAAGCCGGCGGTGCAGTCGCGGACGCGCGTCGAACGAGGGCAAGCCGAGCTGTGGATGCTGTTCGCGTCGCCGTGTGGCACGGCGGCCGAGGTGTCGAACGACGCGGGGCTCTCGGCGGCCTTCGCGCGGTCGGCGTCGGAGGCATTGCGCGTTGGCAGCACGGAGGTCGTCGTCGAGCCGTGGGCGACGCCCGACGCGGTGGGGCTCCTCGCCCACGCACCCGCGCTCGCTGGCGAGGCGCCCGCGGCCCATGCGCGGCGCGTTGCGGACGTGGTCGCGCGTGCGCTCGTCGCCGAGCCGGTGGACGAACGCGCGGCCGCACGAGTCCGCGCGGGACTGCGCGCGAAGGTCGGCGATCCTCGTCCACGCGCGCTCTTCGCGCTGGCGGAGTCACTCTCGCCTGGGCACCCGTCGTGGATTTTTCCCGACGGCAGCCCGGATACGCTCGCCAAGGTGTCTATCGCGAGCCTCGGCACGCGCGCGGCCGCCTTGCGCGAAGGCCCGCTCCGCGCGGCGGTCCTCGCCAACGTCGATGATGCGCAGGCCGACGTCGCCGTTCGCACGGCCGATCGTTGGGTCACTCGCCGCCCCGAGGGGGCGCGCGCGTGCCCGGTTCCCAACGCCGCGAACGTGCCGCGCCCCGGCATGTACGTCGTCGACGCGCCGGGGATCTACGAGGCGTATCTCGCCTTCCCCGTCGCGAACGACGCGCGGGACGCCGCCGCGTGGCTCGCCGAGGCGCTCTCCGAGGGTGGAGGTCTGCTCGCGACGAGCGTCGTTGGCGCGGGCCTCGCGCGAAGCGCGACGGCGCGCGTCGTCGGGGGTCCGTTCGCCCAAGCGCTCGTCATTCACGTCGCCGCGACGGAGGCGTCGCTCGACGGAGCGGTGGCGCAGGTGCGCGCGCTGCTCGAGCGCGTGCGCAAGGGCGCGGTCACCGATGCCGATTGGTCGAAGATTGCCGCGGCGCGCGCGACGCGAACGGCTCGCGTTGCCCTCGACCCGCGGGAGCGAATCGCCGCGCTCTTCGCCGACGCGGGCCCGTCCCGCGACGTTTCGCCCACGAGCGCCAGGCTCACTCCGGTCGCCGAACGCCTCCTTCGCGAGGACGCGATGACGGTCGTCGCGCTGCGGCCACCTCGTCCGAGACCGACCCCGTGAACGCGACCGAGCGTACGTTCGCCGTCGGAAACGATGAGGTGCAGCTTCTCCGCGACGGCGCGCAGGCCTTCCCCGCCATGCTCGCGGCCATCGCCGGCGCGCGGCGCGAGATCCTCCTCGAGATGTATTGGGTCGGCGACGACGACTGCGGGCGAAGGTTCCGCGATGCCCTCGCCGAGCGTGCGCGTCACGGCGTCACGGTCAAGGTGGTGGTCGACGCCGTCGGAAGCCTCGCGCTGACACCGAGCTTCTGGATGCCGCTCACCGCGAGCGGCGGCGCGGTCTCGACCTATCACCCGGTGCGGGCCCTCGTCCGTAAGCTCGATCTCGCGCGCCTCGATCGGCGTGATCATCGGAAGATCCTCGTCGTCGACGACGAGGTCGGCTTCCTCGGAGGTATCAACCTCGCGCGTCACTGGCTCGCGTTCGACGACGGCGGAGAAGGCTGGCGCGACGACGCGGTGTCGCTGCGCGGGCCGGCCGCGGCCGAGCTCCGCGCTGTCTTCTTCGAAGCGTGGCGTCGCGCCGCCGAAGCGCGCGGTCCCTTCCCGCGCGTGTCGGCGCGTCAGGACGGCCCCGTCGCCATCGTCGCGAGCGGCCGCACTCGACGGCGATCGATTCGACGCGAGTACCTCCGCCGCTTACGGCGCGCACGCGAGCGCATCGACATTGCGAACTCGTACTTCGTGCCCGACGTCGGCCTGCGCGGCGCCCTGTTTCGTGCGCGGGCGCGCGGGGTGCGCGTCCGCGTCCTGGTTCCGATGAAGAGCGACGTTCCGCTCGTTCAACTGGCGAGTGAAGCGCTCTTCGACCGTCTCGTCCGCCGCGGCATCGAGGTTTACGCGTACCCGGAGACGATCCTCCACGCGAAGACCGCCATCATCGACGACGTCACGACCGTCGGCAGCTACAACTTCGACGAGCGCTCGTTTCGCAAAAATCTGGAGGCCAACGTGTTCATCGACGATCGCGCGTTCGCACGTCACGCGCGAGCGTGGTTCGAGCACGACTTGGCTCAGGCAGAGCGCATCGATCTCGCGCGCTGGCGCGAGCGTGGCGTCGCGCGCCGCGTGGGCGAGGCGCTCGCGTTCGCGCTGCGGAGGCTGTGGTGATCGATCTCCGCTCGGAGGCGCGTCGTGGTGCGCGCGTTGCGGCATTCGGGACGCTCACCACCGGCATGCTGGGCACGTTCGTCCTTCACGAGCGGCTCGGCGGCGAGGCGGATCGGCGCGCACGCCGCGAGCGCTACCTCCACGTGTGGAGCGGCGCCTTGATCGATCTGTTCGGCATCCGGCTCCAGGTCGTCGACGAAAGCGCGGGGGCCGGCGGCCTTCTCGCTCCGGACGGGCCGCACGGCCGGCTCGTCGTGGCGAACCACCGCTCCACCATCGACATCGGGCTTCTGCTTCACGTGTTCGGCGGCCACATGGTCAGTCGCGAAGATCTCGCGCACTGGCCGCTCATCGGTCGGGCGGCGAAGAGCGTCGAGACGATCTTCGTCGACCGCGAGAGCACCACCAGCGGCGTCCAAGCGATTCGCCAGATGTCTCGCTACCTCGAGATGCGCCGCAGCGTCACCGTGTTCCCCGAGGGCACGACGTTCCCCGACGACGAGGTGCGGCCGTTCCACAAGGGCGCGTTCGTCGCGGCAAAAGCGGCCGATGCGCGCATCCTTCCGGTCGGGCTCGCTTACGCGAGCGGCGCCGATGCCGCGTATGTGGAGGAGACGTTCGTCGAGCACCTCGGGCGAATCGCGGCCGCCCGAGAGACGCGCGTCGCGCTGGTCGTCGGCCCGCCGCTCGCCCCGCGAGCGAATGCGTCGCGCACCGCGGAGGCCGCGCGCGACGCCGTCGCCGAGCTCGTGCGCCGCGCCCGCGCGCTCCTCTGAGACGATCTCAGCCGCCGCCCACGAAGTGCACGATTTCGAGCGCGTCGCCGGCCTTGAGCGCGTGCCGTTCGTGGTCGGCGCGCGGGACGATCGCGCGGTTCACTTCGACGGCGACCGGGCCGGTGAGCCCGAGGTGGGCGATGAGCTCGCGGATGGTGAGCGCGTCCGGTACTTCGCGCGGCTGTCCGTTGATCACGAGTTCCACCCGAAGAACCTTGCACGCCGCGCATCGCGGGGGAAGTGTGGAGCGGATGACCACGGAGAAGCTCTACTGGCGAGACGCGTACCGAGAGGAGTTCGAGGCCGAGCGTTGCACGCTGTCGAGCCTCGGGGACCGCCCCACGGTCGTCTGCGACGCGACCGTGTTCTACCCCGAGGCGGGCGGTCAGCTCGGCGACCGCGGCGTCTTGCTCGCCGGCGGTAACGCGAGCCTCGGCCTCGAGGTCGTCGACACGCAGATCGACGAGGTCGGCACCATCCACCACGTTCTCGCCGCGATGCCGAGCGACGAGGCGCGCGCGGCGCTCGCGCGCGGCGTGCGCGGGCGCGTCGATGGTGCGCGCCGGGTCACGCAACGCGCGCAGCACACGGCGCAGCACATGCTGTCGTGCGCGCTCCTCACCGAGGCGTCCGCGGCGACCGCGTCGGCGCGGCTCGGCACGAACGCTTCGACGATCGACGTCGAGCGCGACACGATCGACGACGCGGCGCTCGCCCGCGCCGAGGACCTCGTGAACGCGGTCATCCGTGACAACCTCACGGTCTCCGCGTTCTTTCCCGACGCGGCGCGCCTGGCTTCGCTCCCGCTGCGGCGCCCGCCCAAGGTCAGCGAAAACGTGCGCATCGTCGCGGTCGGCGACGACGCCGCCTACTACGACGTCACGCCGTGCGGCGGCACCCACGTGTCGCGTACCGGCGAAATCGGAGCGGTCCGCGTCGCCTCCGTGGAGCGCTACAAAGGCATGACCCGCGTCACGTTCATCGCCGCCGCCGAGGCGATCAACGACGCCCGCGCGAAGCACGCCGCGCTCGTCGCCCTCGGCCGCGAGCTCTCGTGCGGACCGCTCGACGTGCCTTCCGCGCTCCTCAAGCTGCGCGCCGACCTCAAGACCGAGCGCGACGCCGCGACGAAGCTCCGTGGCGAGCTCGCCGACGCCATCGCGACGAACCTGCTGGCGAGCGCCGCGGCCTCGCCGAGCCCCGAACGCGCGTTCGTTCCGATCGTCCACGTGCACGATGGCGCGGACGTGTCGTTCCTTCGCTCGCTCGCCGGACGGCTCACGGAGCGCGCAGACGTGGTCGCGGCCATCGCCGCCAGCGGCCCGAACGGTGCGTCGATCGTCGTGCAACGGGGCGCAGCCGCGCGCTTCGACTGCGGCGCGTTCTGGAAGGGCGTGATCGCTCCGCTCGGCGGCCGCGGCGGGGGATCGTCGGCGCGCGCCGAAGGCCGTGCGCCGGGCCCGATGACGCGGGAATTCCTTGAAACCCAGCTCCGCGTGGCCGAAGCTGAGCGAGCGTGACCGACCGATCCCAAAGCCCCATTCCGCCGCCCGTCCCCACCGATCACGAGGACGTCTCGTGGGCGCTGTCCACGGCCGAGGCCAACTGGCGACGCGGTGACGCTCCCGACGCCCTCAAGTGGCTGCAGCGTGCCGCGGAGGCCGCGTCCGAGGCCGGGCTCGACGCGCGCTATCTCGAGCTCGCGAAAGCGGCGAGCGCGCTGGCGGCGCAGGTCGAGTCCTCGCCCAAGCTCCCTCCACTCGGTGAAGAGCCTCATCCGAGCGGCGCCACGCTCGTCCAGCCGATGGGCATCGTCCTCCCCGATCCCGCGAAGAAGAAGACGCCGCTCGGCGGATCGTCGGTACCGCCGGCTCGCCCCAGCGCGCCAGCGGGCGCATCGAACGCCCCGCGACCGAGCGCGAAGCCTGCGCCGAACACCAACCCTGGCCTGGGCGCGGTGGGTCGTGGCTCGAAGGCGCCCGCGGCGCCGAGCGCTTCGCGCGTGCCGCCACCCGCGGGCTCGCGGCCACAAGTCAGCGCGAGCACCCGATCGAGCGGACCGCCCAAGGCTCCGGCGCCTCTCGAATCCGGGCCCGAGCTGCGTCGCCCCGAAGGCGCGACCGAGAACCTCCGCACGGTGAAGAACCTCGACAAGATGGCGCACCTCGCTGCGCTCACGCGGTCCGAGCGGCCGCGCGCGCCCGACCCCGAGGACATGACGCAGGTGATCGCCCCCGATGCGGCGCCCTCGTCCGTCGCGCCAGCGACCGAGGTCGCCCCTGCGATGCTCCCGCCCGAGCAGCCGTCGAGCGACCCTTCCCTCGAGCCCATCTCCGAGGAGCCGTGGCCCACGCAGACCAACAGCAAGAGCAGCGATGCGGTCCGTGCGGAGGTCGAGCGCGTGCGACGAGCGTCGGCGGCACCGCCACCGGCCGACGCCACCCTCGTTCCCGACCCCAACGCGCCTCAGCCGACGCAAGCTTTGCGCGTGACGCTTCTCCGCACCGCGGATGGGATCCGAATCGTCCCATACGGCAGCAAAGTCCAGGCGATGAGCCTCGACGCCATCCTGGTCGCGCTCGATCCCTCGACCGACCTGGCCGCGTGGATCAAATGAGCGCGGCCTGAGCCCGGGGTCGGCCACGCTGCCCGAGGGCCCAGAACCGCAATGCCCTGTGTCCAGCGGGCCCTCGCGTCGCTATAAGTATTCGCACGTTTCCAGCCGACCGCGCCGGGGGAGTCATCGGGGAGCGCGCTCGGCCCATGCACCGGAAGGCCAGTATGTTCGATCAGTTCGGTATCAACGCGGGGTTCGTCGAGGATCTCCACGCGCGTTACCTCCAGAGCCCGCAGTCCGTCGACGAGAAGTGGCGACGCTTCTTCGAGGGACAGGACGCGGCCCCGATCGGCCAGGCCGCGGCCCCCGGCGCGTATGCGAACGGTGCCAACGGTTCGAACGGGAGCGTCGCCCACGCCGTCAGCGCGCCCTCCGCGCCGCCCCAGCCGGTCCTCTCTCCCTCGCTCCCTCCCGATTCCACGCGCAACGGCGTGCCGGTCTACGCGAACGGCACCGCGCACCTGATGCCGGTGGTGAGCCGTGACGAGCAGCTGTTCGCCACCGCCAGCAGCCAAGCGCGCGTCTTCCAGCTGGTGAACGCTTACCGCGTTCGCGGCCACCTCTTTGCGCACCTCGATCCGCTCGGCCAGCCGCCGGCGGCCGCGCCCGAGCTCGACCTCGGCAACTTCGGCTTTTCGGCGGCCGATCTCGACGTCGTGCTCCCGACCGCTGGCGTGGCGGGCCTTCCGCAGCGCGCCCAGCTCCGCGAGATCGTCGCGCACCTCACCGAGACGTACTGCCGATCGATCGGGGTGGAGTTCACGCACATCGAAGAGCCCGAGATGCGCATCTGGCTCCAAGAGCGCATGGAGCAGTCGCGCAACCGCGCGGCGCTCAGTCGGAGCGACGTGCTTCGCATCCTGACGAAGCTCACCGACGCCGAGGTCTTCGAGACCTTCATCCACAAGAACTACACGAACGCCAAGCGCTTCAGCGTCGAGGGCGGCGAGAGCAGCATCGCGATGCTCGACCTCCTCATCGAAGAGGCCGGCAAGCACGGCGTCTCGGAGATCGTGCTCGGCATGGCCCACCGCGGCCGCCTGAACGTGCTCGCCAACATCATGGGCAAGCACCCGCGCGAGATCTTCGCGGCGTTCGACGACAAGCAGCCCGAGCGCTTCATGGGCGGCGGCGACGTGAAGTACCACCTCGGCTACTCCACCGATCGCGTCACCGAGAGCGGCAAGAGCGTGCATCTCTCGCTCACGTTCAACCCGAGCCACCTCGAGTGGGTGAACCCGGTCGTCGAGGGGCGCGTGCGCGCCAAGCAGGATCGCGACCCGGGCAAGGACGTGATGCCGCTCCTCATCCACGGCGACGCCGCATTCATGGGGCAGGGCGTCGTCCCCGAGACCCTCAACCTCGCGGGCCTCGAAGGCTACGCGACGGGCGGCACCATCCACGTCGTCGTCAACAACCAGATTGGCTTCACCACGCTTCCGAGCGACTCGCGCTCGACGCGCTACTGCACCGACATCACGCGCATGATGAAGGTCCCCGTGTTCCACGTGAACGGCGAGGACCCCGAGGCGGTGGTGCAGGTCACGCGCCTCGCGATCGAGTTCCGGCAGCGCTTCCAGAAGGACGTCGTCATCGATGTCTTCTGCTACCGCAAGTACGGCCACAACGAAGGCGACGAGCCGCGCTTCACGCAGCCGCTCATGTACGCGCTGATCGACAAGAAGCCGACGGTTCGCCAGATGTACGTCCAGCGACTGGTGGGCACGAGCCAGATCACCGAAGAGCAGGCCACCGAGATCGAGGCCGCACGCAAGCGCGCGCTCGACGACGCGCTCGAAGATGCGAGAAAGGGCGACTTCAACAAGAAGCCCAGCTCGCTCGAGGGCATCTGGAGCTCGTACTACGGCGGCCCCGATCACCTGACGGCGGAGGCACCGACCGGCGTCCCGCGCGAGAAGCTCCTCGGGCTCCTCGGCAAGCTCATCACCCTGCCCCCGTCGTTCACGCCCAACGCGAAGGCGTACCAAGTCCTCGAGAACCGGAAGAAGCGCGCCGAAGCCCAGGGCACGGTCATGTGGGAGACGGCGGAGACGCTCGCGTACGCGACGCTCCTCCTCGAAGGTCACCCGATTCGGCTCTCCGGCCAAGACGCGCGGCGCGGCACGTTCAGCCATCGCCACGCCGTCCTCACCGACGTGAAGACCGGCGAGCGCTTCACGCCCCTCGCCTCGCTCGGTGGCGCGCCCTTCCGCGTCTACGACAGCCCGCTCTCGGAGGCCGGCGTTCTCGGCTTCGAGTACGGCTACAGCCTCGATTGCCCCGAGGGCCTCGTCATCTGGGAGGCGCAGTTCGGCGACTTCTTGAACTGCGCGCAGGTCATCGTCGACCAGTTCCTCGTGTCGGCCGAGGACAAGTGGAACCGGCTGTCTGGCCTCGTCCTCCTCCTTCCGCACGGCTACGAAGGCCAGGGGCCGGAGCACTCGAGCGCTCGCCTCGAGCGGTTCCTCCAGCAATCGGCCGAGGACAACATCCAGGTCTGCAACCTCACGACGCCGGCCCAGGTGTTCCACCTGCTGCGGCGGCAAGTGCTTCGCCCGATCCGCAAGCCGCTCGTGGTGATGACGCCCAAGTCGCTCCTCCGCTTGCCGGAGGCGGTGTCGACGCTCGACGATCTCGTGACCGGGACGTTCCAGCGTGTCATCGCCGACGCGAGCGTCGATCCGGCGAAGGTCAAACGCATCCTCCTCTGCACCGGCAAGGTCTACTACGACCTCGTGAAGCGCCGCCGCGAGTCCGGCCGCGAGGACGTCGCCATCATTCGCGTCGAGCAGCTCTATCCGTTCTCGAACGCCCTCAACGACGCGCTCGCGCCCTTCGCCGACGGCACACCCCTCGTGTGGGTCCAGGAGGAGCCCAAGAACATGGGGGCCTGGTACTTCATGAACGCGCGCCTCCCCGAGCAGATCGGCCGCCGCCTCCCGCTTTCGCTCGTAGCCCGAGTGGAGAGCGCGAGCCCGGCCACGGGCAGCAAGGCCAGCCACGATCTCGAGCAGAAGATGCTCCTCGACGAGGCCTTCGCGGGCTGACGCCTGGTGCGGTTCCGCGGCGTCGGGCGTGTTGCCTGCTTGTCCGCGGCCCGTCACTTCGCTGACACTGTCGGCGCATGATCTTCTCGCGCCTCCACGAGCTCGCCGAGCGTTGGAGCCTCGTGGCTCTCGCGCTCGCGCTCTTCGTCGTGGCGTCGCTCGTCAATCGACTCGCGCCCGAGCGCCGCAAGTACCTGCGGCACACGGTCATCCTCTACACGCTCTACGCGACCTCGGTCGTCGCGCAGTTCGCCCTCAAGGGCTCGCTCTCCGAGGCGTGGACGCACCGGATGGCCTTCATCGTGAACCTCCTCGAGGCGTTCACGGTGGTGAGCCTCTCGGGCCTCGCGCTCTTCGACGTGGGCCTTCGCGCATTGCGCGTGCAGTTCGCGACCATCGTGAGCGACATCACGGTCGGCATCGCGTACATCGTCGTGAGCATCGGTGTCGCGCGCGAATCGGGCCTCGAGCCTTCGAGCGTGATCGCGACGTCGGCGGTGGTCTCCGGCGTCCTCGCCATTTCGCTCCAAGCGACGCTCGGCAACATCCTGGGCGGCGTGGCGCTCCAGCTCGACGGGTCGATTCACGTCGGCGACTGGGTGCAACTCGAGAACGGCAAGCAGGGCAAGGTCAAGGAGATCAGGTGGCGCCACACGGTGCTCGAGACGCGGGACTGGTCGACCATCATCGTCCCCAACTCGGCGCTCCTCGCCAGCAACATCACCATCCTCGGCAAGCGTGACGGTGAGCCGCTCCAGTACCGGATGTGGGTCTACTTCCACGTGGACTTCCGGTACTCGCCACAGCAGGTCATCGACATCGTGCAGGGCGCGCTCCGCGGCGCGCCGCTCGCCAACGTGGCCGCCGAGCCCAAGCCCAACTGCGTGTGCCTCGACTTCGCGCGCGAAGGCAAAGACAGCTACGCACTCTACGCCGTGCGCTATTGGCTCACGGATTTGGCCGTCGACGATCCCACGAGCTCGGCGGTGCGGACGCGCATCTACGCAGCGCTCAAGCGCGAGAACATCCCGCTCGCGCGTCCGGTCCGCACGCTCTTCGTGACGCAGGAAGACGAGGGCTACACGCAGCGGCGCGAGGAGCGCCACCGGGCGCAACGCCTCGCCTCGGTGCGCGCGATGACGCTCTTCCAGAGCCTCACCGAAGAGGAGCAGACGTTCATCGCCGATCACGTGGTGTACGCGCCGTTCGTGGCCGGTGAGCTCATCACGCGGCAGGGCGCGGTCGCGCACTGGCTCTACATCCTGACGAACGGCTCGGTGGAAATCCGGACGCGCATCGACAATGGTCCGTCGCGCGTGGTGGCCAAGCTCGAGGCGCCGAGCTTCTTCGGCGAGATGGGTCTCATGACGGGCGAACCGCGCCTGGCCGACGTCTTCGCGGTCACCGACGTCGAGTGCTACCGGCTCGACAAAGAAGGCTTCGAGAAGATCGTCCGCGACCGACCCGAGATCGCGGAAGAGATGAGCGGGATGCTCGCCCGACGCCGCGTCGAGCTCCTCGCCGCGCGCGAGCATTGGAACGAATCCGACCGCCGCGCGCGCGAGTCCGCGGAGCAGGCGCAGATCGTGGCGCGCATCCGCGAGTTCTTCGGCCTCGGCTGAGCGCGCGCCCGGCTAGAAAACCCGGGCCGGTTCCGCTATGAGACGGGGGTGATCGTCGACCCGATGGACGTGCTCGAGCCCTTCGTGGCTCGCGCCGCGAAGAACGCGCTCGGTGACGCGGCGGATGGCGTGGGCGCAGCGCTCCGCGCCTCCGAGCACGCCGACATGCAAGCCAACGTCGCGCTTCCGCTCGCCAAGAAGGTGGGCAAGCCGCCGCGCGATGTCGCCACGGCCATCGCCGCCGAGCTCCGCACGCTCGCCGCGGGCGTCGTGGCCGAGGTGTCCGTCGCGGGCCCGGGCTTCTTGAACCTCACGCTCGAGCCGGCGTTCCTCGCCCGCGCTCTCGATTTCGCGCGCGGTGACGACCGGGCGGCCGTGCCGATGGCCCCGGCGACCGATCGGGTCGTCATCGACTATTCGGCGCCCAACGTCGCCAAGGAGATGCACGTCGGGCACCTCCGGAGCACGGTCATCGGTGACGCCATCGCGCGCCTCCTCGAGTTCCGCGGTCACGCCGTCATTCGGCAAAATCACGTCGGCGACTGGGGCACGCCGTTCGGCATGCTGCTCGAGCACCTCGTCGACGTCGGGGGATCCGATCACGCGTCGGTCGGCGAGCTGGGCGCGTTCTACAAAGCCGCCCGCGCCAAGTTCGACGCCGACCCGGCGTTCGCCGAGCGCGCCCGCCTCCGCGTCGTGGCGCTCCAAGCCGGCGACTCGGCCACGCTCGCGCTCTGGAACGAGCTCGTCGGCGTCTCGCGCCGCTACTTCGACGACGTCTACGCCAAGCTCGACGTCACGCTCCGCCCCAAGGACATTTGCGGAGAGAGCTTCTACAACCCGCGCCTCGCGCCTCTCGCCGACGAGCTCGAGAAGAGCCAGAAGGCGCGGATCAGCGACGGGGCGCTCTGCCTCTTCCCGCCCGGCTTCAAGACGAAGGAAGGCGCACCCCTGCCGCTCATCGTGCGCAAGAGCGACGGCGGCTACGGCTACGCGACCACCGACCTCGCCGCGATTCGCTACCGCTTGGACGAGCTCCGAGCGACGCGGGTGCTCTACGTAGTGGGGTCACCGCAAGAGCAGCACCTCTCGATGATCTTCTCGGCGGCGCGCGAGCTCGGCTGGCTCGCGCCGCCGCGTCGCGCCGAGCACGTGGCGTTCGGCTCGGTGCTCGGCGCCGATCGCAAGATGTTGAAGAGTCGCTCCGGCGACGCCGTTCGCCTGATCGAGCTCCTCGACGAAGCCGTCGAGCGCGCCGCCAAGGTGATCGACGAGAAGTCCGCAGACCTCGGCGCGGACGAAAAGCTCGCTCTCGCGCGCATGGTCGGTATCGGGGCGGTCAAATACGCCGACCTCTCCACCGACCGCGTGAAGGACTACGTCTACGACCCCGATCGCATGATCGCGTTCGAGGGGAACACCGCGGGGTACTTGCAGTATGCACACGCCCGCATCCACTCGATGATGCGCAAGGCCGGCGCCGATGGCGGCGTGGCCGTACCCGGCGCGATCCAGATCGCCGACGCGCACGAAAAGAAGCTCGCGCTCGCCCTGCTCGGCTTCGGCTCGGCCGTCGCTTCGGTGGAGGCTTCGCTCGAGCCGCATCGGCTGGCCGGCTACCTGCACGGCCTCGCCACCACCTTCACGGCCTTCTACGAGGCCTGCCCCGTCCTGAAGTCGGAGGGGCCGACGCGCGCTTCGAGGCTCGCGCTCGCCGAGCTCACGGCCAAGACCCTCGCGCTGGGGCTGTCGCTCCTCGGCATCGGGGCCCCGGAGCGCATGTAGATTGCATGGTTCGGACGGTCGGCGTCAGCCGGGCTTCTCGTCTTGGCTCGGCGGCTCCGCCCAGGGCTTGCCCGGCCGAACGTTGACCCAAACCACCCACACGGCCGCCACCGCGAACACGACGCCAGCGACGATGAAGACCGGGCCCGCTTCTGCCATGAGCGTGACTCTCGTCCATCGCCGGGGCGGCCGTCAACGACTCTGGTGGCCGGCCGTGTCCGGCCACGTCCGTTCGCTCCTCTTGCGGCTCGTCGCGGTCGTCGTCGGGCTGCTCTCCACCGGATGCGGCGCGCTGCACGGCGTCGGCGACGAAGCCTGCGAGCTTCGGGCGGGTGCAGCGTCACCGCTCACGGGGCCGCCGCTCCGCCGCGCGATCCTCGCCCGCCTCGCGGCCGCCCGGGTCGCCGCCGACGTTTCGGTCGACGACCGCGTCGTCCGCGTGGTGGTCGATCGCGCGACGCTCCCGACGGTCCGGGCGCTCCTCCGCTGGCCGGGGGGCGTCACGCTCGCCGCTCCCGCGCCGACCGATGCCCCCGCGCCACTGCCGGTCAGCGCCGTCGAGGTGCGCGCAGCCGCGCCCCCGCCTGCCGGGACGCGCTTCGGAATCGAGCCGACGAGCCCTGACGAGGCGCGCCTTCGCGTCGTCCGCGCGCCGCCCCTCGTGGTGCTCGAGGCCGCCGCACTCACGAAGGTCGAAGTTTCTCCCGACGGTCAAGCGATCGACCTTCGCGTGACCGCCGAGCGTCGCGCCGATGTCGATCGCGCGCTCGACGCCGGAGGCGAGCTCCTCGTGATGCGCGACGACGCCGTGCTGGGCGCACTCGCCCGCACCAGCGACCCGGGGCGGTATCGCGTTCGCGTGGGGGAAGGGCTCTACGCGTATGCGCGCGCCGAACGAGTGCGCGCGCTCCTCGCGACGCCGGCGCTGCCCGAGCTCGAGACCAAGGCGACGACGGCGGTGGCCGCCGACTACCGAGCCTTCGCGCTGGGCCTCGCCCTCCCCGTCGCGCTCTCGCTCTTGTGGCTCGCGTTCGTCCGCCGATTCGATCGCCTCCATCCCGAGCCGCTCTGGCTCGTCCTTTCGGTGTTCGGCTTGGGCCTTCTCTCGGTCGTGCCGGCGGCGCTGATCGAGGTCGCGTGGGCGCGCGCTTCGATCGCCCTCAATCCCACCTTCGCCACGATGGGCGGGCGCCTCGCCGCGCTCCCTTATGCCCTCGCCGTCTTCACGCTCGTCGTCGGCGTCACCGAGGAAGGCGTGAAGCTCCTCGCCGCGTCGTTCGTCCGCCGCCGCCGCGAGTTCGACGAGCCGATCGACGGCATCGTCTACGGCGTCGCCGCCGCGCTCGGGTTCGCCGCCGCCGAGAACGTGAAGTACTTCGCGACCGGCCGCCTCGCGCCGTCGCTGGTCCTCGCGCGAACGTTCACCAGCATCCCGGCGCACCTCTTCTTCGGCGCGATCTGGGGCTTCGCGCTCGGGCAGACGCTCGTCCCGGGGCGCGGGCGCTTCCTCGTGCTCCGCGCATTCCTCGTCGCGTCGCTCCTCCATGGTGCGTTCGACGCGCTCCTTTCCACCAAGGGCCTCGCTCCGGCGGCGCTCGTCTTGAACCTCGCGCTCGCGACGACGTTCGTCGTGCTGGTGCGGCGTGCGCTCCGTCGTGGGGCCGTCGACCGCGATGCCGCGCCGCTCAGTCGCGACAGAAGCACGCTCGTCACGGTGGGCTCGCCGGCGCTCTTCTGGCTCGCCGCCGTCGGCGTCCACGCGGCCGCGCTGGCGGCGCTCGTCTTGGGCGCCGACCTCGAGGCCGGTGGCGCCCGCGCCGGTCTGAGCTTCGGCGCGGCCGCGGCCGCGGTGTTCGCCGTGCTCATCGCGTCGGCGTGGGCGCTCTCGGCGACGCTTCCTCTCGACGTCGTCCTCGACGCCGACGGCGTCACGTTCGCCGGGTCCACTCGGCGCTGGGAGCGGATCTCCGGCGTCGGTCGCGCCGATCGCGGTCCGCTCCGTTACTTGCGCATCGAGAGCCCGGACGGAGCGCTCGACGTCGGCCCCCTCCGCGCGAGCGATGCGACGGGGCTCGCCGCGCTCTTCGCCAGCCGCGGTCGTCCGCCCGCGTGAACGGTCACTTCACTTCGACGAGCTCGACGTCGAACTTGAGCGCGGCCTTGGGCGGAATGCTCGGCGGGTGGCCGGCCTCGCCGTACGCGAGATCGAACGGGATGGTGAGCTTGCGTTTACCACCCACTTTCATGCCCACGACGCCCTGATCCCAGCCCTTGATGACCTCGCCCTTGCCGAGCGTGAACTCGAAGGGATCGCCACGGTCGCGCGAGCTGTCGAACTTGTTCCCGTTCATCAAGGTACCCGTGTAGTGTACACGCACCCGATCGCCGGTCTTGGCCTCCTTGCCGGTGCCGACGCTCTCGTCCTTGATCTCGAGCTTGGTCGGCCCGGGCGGCTCGGGCGGCGCCTGCGTGGGCTTGAAGTCGGTCTTGGGCTCGTCGACGGTCTTGTTGCATCCGGTGGCAAGCGCGAGCGTGAGGGCGGCGAACGCGACTCGGGTCCAGCTTCGGTACGTCATGGCGGGCGGAGCGTAGATCGAACCACGC
The DNA here is from genome assembly GCA_044224815.1 of Polyangiaceae bacterium. Lineage (GTDB taxonomy): Bacteria > Myxococcota_A > Polyangia > Polyangiales > Polyangiaceae > JADJCA01. Next base: position 146,681 of record JBGAJR010000005.1, on the reverse strand, counting down.
GCGGCGGTCACTTCTTCCCCACCCCGAGGTAGGCAGACACGAAGTCGAAGAGTGACTGGATCTGCTCCTCCGTGGCCGGAACGTGGATTCGCACGAGCGCGCCGTCGGGGACTGCCTCGGCCTTGTTCAAGAGGCCCTTGGTGACGAGCTGCACGCCGAACGAGTTCTGCTCGCGAATCACCCGGCGGATTTGCTTGGCGGCCTCCTCGGCCTCGTCCGGCGTCTGCGTGTCGGCCTCGCCGAAGACGTCGGCGCTCCCGTCCTCGTGAGGCACGATCCACAAGCGAAGCTCCTTCAGCGTCGTCGGCAAGAACGGGAACGGTCGCGACGGGTTCTTGAGCGTGAGGCGCATCGCCTCGCCCGGCCGCACCTTCGGGCTCACCTTGGCCTTGGAGAGGATCTTCGCCGCGGTGTGCGCGTAGTCCGGCGGGACCACCGCGAGCACGTGCGACTGCGGTCGCAAGAAGACGCGCGGCGCGAAGTCGGCGTGTCCCAGCATCGCGCGGACGCCGGGCACGCCCGCGTCGAAGGGGCCGCCCGAAGCGTATTTCTTCGACACGATTTCGAGCGCGCGATCGACGACGGCGTCGGAGGCGCTGTAGCGAATGATGATGGCGAGCTTCGCGGTCCGCTTCGTGTAGAGCGACGGTCCGCTCATGTAGATCCACTCCGTGTCGCGGATCGGATCGACGTTGGTTCCGGCGATGAACGAGTCCCACTCGGGAATCGCGGAAAGGAGCGGCCCCATCTTCGCGCCCACCGGGTTCTTGCGGATCTCGGCGACGTTCACGAGGAGCTGCACGAGCGGTACGTCGGCTTGCACGTTGCCGGCGGCGCCGATGGTGCTGGTCGGATCGCGTGGTCCGTTGGCGCCGGGCGCGCCGCCGCCGTCTTCGCCGAGCGCGATCGCGCCAGCCTCCACGAGCGAGAGCGCGTCGCTCGCCGCGTCGCGGGGCCCCGCATCGAGCACGTCGGCGACGGCGCCGTCGCTCTCGCCGTCGAGGTCGACGTCGCGAGCGGCGTCTTTCGGACCCGCGTCTTTGGGCGCCGCATCCTTGGGCCCGGCGTCCTTTGGCCCCGCGTCACGTTTTGCACCAGGGCCTTCGTTTGCGGCGTTGTCGGTCGCCGCAGGTGGCGGCGGCGGCGGCGGGGGCGGCGGCGGCGGCGGGGTCGGATCGTCCTCGGTGTCGATCGCGATGCTCAGCTCGCCCTCGACCTCGCGCACCTCGAGACCTTTCTCGGGGAAGAGGCTCCACGGCGAGAAGATCGCGTGAAGGCCGGTGCTGAGGATGAGCGCCGCGGCGAGGGCACGGCGAATGCGACGGGGATCCCAGAAGCGGGCGGGCCCCGAGGGCGCCGTCGCCGTCCGATCGGCCGGGGTCGCGTGAGGCGCGGTCGGGGCGCCCTCTGCTGCTCCTGCCCGGAGGGGGCTCGGCGGCGGCGACTCGGCGCCACCCCCGGCGTGCGTCTCATCGGACACGGTGCCGCCCTCTCCCTCCCACAGGAGAACGGGGGCGAATCCGCGATTCTTCCCGAGATTCCGCCGATCTCCTCACGGCACGTCCCTCGCAGTACCTGCCATCGTGCAGCCGCGCCGCCAAGAACTGGATCGACACGACAGCGGGAGGGTACTAGTGGTTGGCCAAAGGAGGACCATGTCGGCCCGCAGTTCGGACAGGTTCCGCCTCTCTTTTGCTCGGAGAGGAGCCCTCGCACCCCTCGTGCTGGCGCTCGCCGGAGCGACCGCTTGCAGCGACCGTCGCGACGTCGCGAAGGCCCCGGTCGCTACGCACCCCTCTGACGCCTCGCTCGACTCCGCCGTCGCAGTCGCGACGCCCGCCCCGGTCACGGCGACCGCGGCGGTGGTGGACGCTGCGCCGGTCGAGAAGCCGTACGACGGCCCGTACCTCGCCGCGCTCTTCATGCACACGCCGATCATGAGCGACATGGAGTGGCCGCTCCCCGAAGGCTCCACCCGCCGCGACCCTGCGCGCGAGGCGGTGAAGCGCATCGGGTACATGCGCCGCGGCGCCAAGGCGCCGGTGCTCCCCGAGGCCCACAAGAAGCCGAACTGCCTCGAAGGTTGGTACGAGCTCGTGTCGGGCGGGTTCGTGTGCGGCAAGTACGCGTCGCTGGATCTCAACCATCCGCGCGTGAAGCTGGCTCCGCACCTCCCGTTCATGGACGCGTCCCTACCTTACCAGTACGGCTACAACCTCACGCACGGCGCGCCGCTCTACCGGACGATTCCGTCGCACGAAGAGCGATTGCAGTACGAGCCGTGGCTGTCGGCCAAAGCGAAGAAGCGCGCCATCGAGGAAGGCAACCCGTACGACTCGCTCGACGCCGGCGTCGCGATCGGCACGCAGACCGACGTCAGCGTCCGCGGGCCGATGGTCGGGTCCGCGACGGATCCGCTCGGGGTCGGCACCGACTCCGACGCCGGCATCCCCTGGTACCTCCGCGATCACGACGGAGGAAAGCCCCAGATCACGCTCGACGAGCTCAAAGGCGAAGGCCCCATCGTGCGCCGCATGGTCCGCGGCTTCTACCTCGCGCTCGACAAGCAGGAGAAGCTCGACAGCGGCAAGTGGTGGAAGAACACCGAGGGCTACGTCGTCCCGTTCGATCGCGTGTTCGTCAACGACAAGCCTTCCACGTTCCACGGCGTGTGGCTCGGCGACTCGTCGCTCCCCGGGCCCGCGTTGGCATCTGCCCCGCCGCCGCAACCGTTCGCCGCCGACGCCGGCATCACCGCGAACGCCGACGGCGGTTGGCCCGAGCCTTCGGTCAAGGTCCCCACGAAGCTCCCGATCGGCTTCGCGCTCTGGCGCGCCCGCAAGTACGTTCCGAGCAAAGACGGAAGCAAGATGACGCCCACTGGCGAGGCGCTGGCGCGCTTCACGGCGGTCGGCCTCACCGGCAAGACGATGCGGAGCGGCGGCTTCACCTACCAGGAAACCGAAGAGGGCTGGTGGATGCGCCAGAGCGAGGGTCGCGTGACCGCCCCCGGCGCTCCGCCCAAGGAGCTCAAGCCGGGTGAAAAGTGGGTCGACGTCAACCTCGAGACGCAGACCCTCGTCGCATTCGAGGGCGAGACGCCCGTCTTCGCCACCCTCGTTTCGACCGGCAAGAAGGACCGCGTCAACAAAGAGAAGAACTTCGAGACCAAGCCGGGCACGTTCCGCATCCGCGAGAAGCACATCGCCGCCACCATGGACGGCGACGTCGCGAGCGATGGCCCCTATTCGATCGAAGACGTGCCGTGGGTCATGTACTTCAACGGCTCGATCGCTCTCCACGGCGCCTTCTGGCACACGAACTTCGGCAACGTACGCAGCCACGGGTGCGTGAACCTCTCGCCGCTCGACGCCCGCACGATGTTCTTCTGGACCGAGCCGTCGATGCCCGACGGGTGGCACGGGGTCTGGAGCAGCGGCGACAAGCCTGGCACCCTCGTCGTCGTCCACGGCGAATCGAAGTAGCGCGCGGCGTCAAGAGGTCGCGCACCGATCGCGCGCACGCGGCCGCCCCGCGCTTGACGAACGGGGCGGCTTGCGGAAAAGGTCTCTGCCCAGATGGACCAACTCTCCGCGCACCTCGATCGTGGCTGGGACCTCGCGCAGCGCGGGGACGCGCCCGGCGCCACCGCGTGCGCCAAGCGCGCGCTCGAGATCGATCCGCAGTCGCCGGAGGTCCACAACCTGCTCGGGTACACGGCGGCATTGAACGGCGACGCCGACGAGGCGCTGGAGCACTATCGCCAAGCCATCGCGCTCGACGACACGTACTTCGAGGCGATGTTGAACGCGTCCGAGGTGCTTCTCCACCCGCTCGGCGAGTGGGAAGAGGCGATCTCGATGTGTGAAGACGCGCACGAGCTCGCGGAGACCGCGGAGGAGCAGGCCGATTGCCTCCTCCTCAAGGTCGAGGCGCTCATCGCGCTCGGTCGCAGCGACGACGCACTCAAGACGATGTCGCTCATCCCGGACAAGCCGTTCGAGAACCCGAGCTACACCTTCCTGATCGGCCGCAGCTACTACGAGCTCGGTCGCCTCGAGAAGGCTGCACCGTACATCGAAGACGCGGCTCGTCGCGACGCCCTCTCGGCCGACGCGCAGTACTACCTCGGGCTCGTTCGCGACGAGCGCGGCGACGCGCGCGGCGCCACCGAGGCGCTGCTTCGCTCGCGCGGCATCGACGCGCAGCGCCTGCCGCCGACGTGGTCACCGTCGCCGGACACGTTCGCCTCGATGGTTCGCGGCGTCCTTTCGCGGCTCGATGTCGCGCTGGCTCGCTACGTGCGCGGCGCCGACGTGTTCGTCGTCGACCTGCCCGGGCCCGAGATCGTCGTCGACGGCGTCGACCCGCGCGCGCTCTTGCTCCTCGAGCAGGCCCCTCCCACCGAAGAAGGCGGCGCACCAGGGCCGCTCCGATTGTTCGTGTACCAACGAAACGTCGAGCGCGTCGCGGGCTCGCTCGAGGCGATGGAAGAGGAGACGGCGGGCGCGCTCGAGCGCGAGATCGCCTCGTTCTTCCTCGAGCGCGAAACCGGCCCCGACCCGCGGCTGAACTAGCGAACCCTGGCGGGTTCCTTCTCCCTCCCCGCTCAGGTGCGCGGCACCTTCGCCTCTGGCACCCCGCAGGGGAACGAGAGAGGGGCGTCGATAGAGCGAGAGGCGTTGCGACGGACCGGCGCCCGGTCGCTCCTTAGCTGGTCTTACCCAGGAGGAAGCGGACGAGCGGCTCGGCGTCGAGCTTGGCGGTGGCGAGGAGCGCCTCCAAGAGCTGCTGGCCCAGCTTGGCGAGCTCGAGCAAATTGCCGATGCGCTCGCGCTGAAGGGCCACACGGGCTCGGACCCGCGGGTCGGTGTCGTCAACGCGATCGAGGTCGCGGAGCGCTTCGGCGAGCGCCTCGATGGCCGCGCCGATCTCCGCCTTCTCGCGCTCGTTGAAGACGCGCGAGATCATGCGCCAGAGATTCACCTCGGCCGCGTAGAAGTCCTTGCGCTCGCCTTGGACCCAGACCTTGCGCACGACCCCCCATCGCGAGAGCTCGCTGAGCGTCATGCTGACGGCGCCGCTCGACAACGTCAGCGCGTGCCGAAGGTCTTCGGCGCTCAGCGGCTCGGGCGAGAGATAAAGGACCGCCCAGACGCGACCCATGTTGCGCTTGAAGCCCCAAAACTCGATGAGGCGACCGATGACGTCGCTGACCCGCGCTTCGCTCGGCCACATCGTGCGGAGTTCACGCGTGCTCTCGGGGCTCTGCATCGTCATGGGGTCCTCCCGCAGGGTCAGCTCGCTCGTCCGGTGAGCTCGCCCGCGACGGCGACGAGGAGATCACGCGCCGGTGAGCCCGGCACGCGATCGAGCGCCGCGAGAGCTCGCGCGGTCTCTTGATCCGCGAGCCGGCGCGTTTCGTGACAGGCGTTCGTGGCCTTCACGGCATGCACGAGCTTGGCCGCGGCGTCGCCACCGTCGTCGGCGCCGCTCCGCACGACCTCGACGTCGCGCAAGAGCTCCGGCCGCGCGGCGAGCGTACGGAGGAGCGGCAGCGTGAGCTTGCCCTCGCGGAGATCCAAGAGCGGCGTCTTGTCGGCGCTGCCCTCGTAGTCGAGCGCGTCGTCCACGAGCTGGAACGCGACGCCAATGCGCTCACCGAACTCGCCCAGCGCGAGCACGGCGTCTTCGGGCGCACCAGCGGCGCGCGCGCCGGCCCGCGCCGACCAACCGAAGAGGGACGCCGTCTTGTTCTCGACGACGTGGAAGTACGTCTCTTCGCTCGGATCGATGCGCGTGCGATTCCGCAGCTGGATGACCTCGCCGTCGACGAGCCTTCGAAGGGTCGCGAATAGATCGGAGAGGACCGTTGGGAGCCCGAGCCCGCTCGTTCGTTCGAGCGCATGCGTGAGGAGCAGATCGCCGGCGAGAATGCTGACCGCGTTCCCCCACAGCCGGCGCGCCGTCGGTTGACCGCGTCGCTCGCTGCCGTCGTCGAGCACGTCGTCGTGCAGGAGCGTCGCGAGGTGGATGAGCTCGGCGACGACGGCGAGGTCACGCGCCGCCGAGCGAACCTCGCCGAATGCGGCGCAAGCGAGCAACACGGTGAGAGGGCGGATGCGTTTGCCTCCCGAAGCAAGGAGGTGCGTCGCCGCGTTGGTCGCTGGCTCCGCGCCCGTCGCTGCGTGGGTGGCAAGCTCCCGCTCGACCCACGCCAAGTCGTCGCCGAAGACGCCGACGACCTCGGCCAGCCTTCCGGCTGCCTTGGGCCCCACGCGTCCCGTGCCCGCCTCCGCGAGCATCGAGACCGCGGTCGCGGGATTCATGAGGGGCCGGCCGTTCATTGCGCTCGCAACCTTCAAAACGATTTGAACTATGTGGGGCTTGTCGGGAGGGGTCAAGAGCCATTGCGCCGTTCGCATCCGCGTGAAAACGCGTTGACTCCCCTTCACGACCGCCCGAAAAGTGAGGGCGAGCACGGCGTCCCTGCCGGAGCACCGCCCCATGACGGACAGCGAAGGCCCCCCGGAAGAAGAAAGTCGCCCAAATCCCGGTTTTCGCTGGGTGTTTGTGCCGTACCTGGTGGTCCTCGTGTCGTTCATCGTCTGGACGGCCTACGTGGTCATTCGGCAGATTTGGGCCGAGCCAGTGCCGCCGCGTGCGCCCGATGCGGCGAGCGCGCCGGTGACGCCCGACTGTCGCGCCGGGCTCTCAACCCTCGGTGGCGCCCTCGATCGAGGCCTTCGCGCCGCGTTGTGGGCCGACGACGAGGACGGTGCGCATCGCCTGTTCGAGGCAGCGCTCGCCCCGGAATGGAGCGCGGTCGACGGGGTCGAGCGGGCGTGCGGCGCCGACATCGCATCGCGTGACGCGTTCGCTGCGATGACTCGTCAGCGCCGCGTCCAGGAGGGCTGGGCCCGAAGGCATGCGCGCGACACGGCCGAGACCGCCGGAGGCGCCCGACGCTTCCTTCCCGTCGAAAGCCCGCCCCCCCGCCACGTTTCGCGGTAAAGAGGGGCTGTGTCGGACGCGACTTCCCCTACTTCTGCAGCGCCCCAAACCTTCGACGCCCTCCCGCTGACGCCGGAGGTGCGAAAAGCCATCGATGCGATGGGCTACGTCTCACCCACGCCGGTCCAGGTGGCGGTGTTCGAGCCCGCGGTGCGTGGCAAGAACCTCGTCGTTCAAGCGCGAACCGGCACCGGAAAGACCGCCGCCTTCGGTCTGCCCATCGTCGACCAGCTCGTGAAGAAGAGCGAGCCGCGCGTCCAGGCGCTCATCCTCGGACCCACGCGCGAGCTCGCCCTTCAAGTCTCGCGCGAGCTCGAGAAGCTCAGCGCGGGCCGCGGCATCAAGGTGCTCGCCATCTACGGCGGCGCGCCGATGGGCCAGCAAATCGAAGCCCTCGCCGAAGGCGCGCAGATCGTGTCGGGCACGCCGGGGCGCGTACTCGATCACATTCGGCGCGGCACGCTCGACACGTCGGCCGTGCGCATCTTCGTCCTCGACGAGGCCGACGAGATGCTCTCGATGGGCTTCGCCAAAGAGCTCCACGCCATCGCCGACGCGCTCCCGAAGGATCGCCAGGGCCTCTTCTTCAGCGCGACCATCCCGCCGGACATCGAGCGGTTGGCGATCAAGCAGCTCCGCGAGCCGGAGTTCATCACCCTCTCGAGCGACCAGGTCGGCGCGCTCTCGATCGCCCACTTCGTCTACATCGTCGGGCCGGGCGTCGACAAACGGCGCGAGCTCGTGCGCATCCTCGACGTCGAAGATCCCGAGAGCGCCGTCATCTTCTGCAACACCCGCGACGAGACGGAGCGCGTCGCCGAAGCGCTGCAAAACCAGGGCTACGACGCCGACTGGCTCAACAGCGATCTCGAGCAGAAGGAACGCGAGCGCGTCATGGCGCGCACGCGCGAGGGCAAGCTCCGCTTCCTCGTCGCCACCGACGTCGCCGCGCGCGGCATCGACATCTCGCACCTCACGCACGTCATCAACTACGATTTCCCCGAAGCGGCGGAGTCGTACGTGCACCGCACGGGCCGCACGGGCCGCGCGGGGCGCACCGGAACGGCCATCTCGCTCGTTGCGAGCCGCGACGTCGGCAAGCTCTATCTCCTTCGCCTGACCTACAAGCTTCGGCCGATCGAGAAGCAGCTCCCGACGCCCACCGAGCTGAAGACGCGCTCGGAGATGGACCTCGTGCAGACGTTCGTCGATGCCTTCGGCGAGCGCGAGGTGCACCCCGACGACCGCGCCCTCGCCCGCCGGCTCCTCACGCACGCGAGCGCCGAGACGATCATCGGCGCGCTCCTGCGTGAGCACCTCGGCGCGCGACCCAACGCGCCGCGTGAGGCGAGCGAGGCGCGCCGCGCCAAGAACCCGCCGCCCGTCGTCGCGGTCAACGTCGCCGACGCCGTGGCGCCGACGCTGCCCACGGCGCGCATCGCCAGCGAGATCCGCGACAGCGGCGCCGCCGCCCGTTCGCAGGCGGACGCGCCCCGCCGCGAGCGCTCTGCGGACCGAGACCGAGACCGAGACCGGGGTCCCCGCCCGCGGCGCATCCGCCCGGACATGGCGACGATGCCGGCGCCGCCGCCGGAGCTCCCCGGGTTCTCCGAGATGCCTGGCTTCACCGAAACGCCCATGCCCGTCGTCACGGAGGCCGGGCCCTCGCGCGACGTGAGCTCGGACCCGAGCTACGCGCGCATCTTCGTGAACGTCGGTCGCCGCGATGGCGCCCGCCCCGGCGACCTTCAGAAGCTCCTCACCGAAGGCGGCGGGATCGATCGCGCCGACACGGGCGAAATCCACGTGCGAGACCGAATGACCTTCATCAGCGTCAAGCGCGAGCTCCTCGACAAGGCCATCGGCGCGCTCTCCGGCCAGGTCATCGGCGGGCGCACCGTCAACGCCGAGCCGGCGCGCGAGCGAGCCCCCGCTCCGTAGCCTGACGGCGACACGCGGATGGTGGTCGCGGCGGCGGCCACCATTGCTCGCCACCAGAAAAACTTCGGTGTCGACGGAACGGAGTGCGTGTGCGTGCTCGTCACCGACGACTGTGTTCCGAATCGCCGCGGGCCGTTGAGCGTGTCCGCCCGGCTCGGCTATTCTCCGCGCATGTCGATGTCCTCCGCGTCGGTCCAAAGAGGGCCGGCGCCCATGGCGGGTGCGCCCGGCGGTACTTCTCTCAGGTCCATCTTCGAAGCCCGCTTTGCCGCGGGCCAGCGCTTCTCGCTCGTAGAGGCCATCGGGATGTTCGTCCCGCTGTGCATCGACATGAAGTCGCATCACGACGCCGGCGAGCGTCTTTACGTGCATCCTTCATGCATCGTGGCGGGGCCGGATGGGTTCCCGCGCCTCGAGCCGAGCCTCGCCGTCGTTCCCACGAGCGCGCGTGATCGCGCCTGCACCCCACCGGAGCTCGAGCGCACGCTGGAGCCCGGCGGCGCGCGCGCGAGCGTCTTCGCCATCGGCGCCATGCTCTACGAAGCCGTGACCGGCCAGACCGCCGGCGCGGGCATGGTGCGGCCGCGCGACGTCGATCCCTCGCTTCCGACCGCCCTCGAGACGCTGCTCGCGAAGGCGCTCGTCTCGGATCCCGCGCACCGGCCCGACGACCTCGGCGCCCTCGCGAGCGCGCTCCACGCGATCGCGCCGCAATCGAGCTTGGCGCCGCCGCCGGTCGACCCGGCGAACCTCGACCACGGCGGGGACTTCGACGTCGACATCAGCCTGTCCCTCATTCCGCCGGCGAACCCCGCGCCCGTCGTGGTGATGCCCACCGGCATTCCGAACGGCGTCGGCGCCAATGGTCAGGCGCGTGCCGTGCCAGCGCCGGCGTCCTCGGGAGCCATCGTCGATCCGTTCGCCGCGGTGGCAGCGCCCAACGCCGCACCCTCTCGTCCCAAGGTCGACCCGACCGCGCAGCTCGCGCAGCTCAAGCAACAGCTCGAGAGCGATCCCCGACCGCGCTACGTCGTCCACAAGGATCGCATGGACCACGGTCCGTTCGCCGCGGTCGAGCTCCTCCAACAGGTCGCGTCGCACAAGTTCCTCCTCACCGACGTGCTCCGTGACGAGATCTCCGGCGAGTCGCGGCCGATCGGTGAATGGACGGACTTTGCGCCGTTCGCGGACCAGGCCGCCCTCAAGCGCGAGATCGTCGCCGAGAAGAAGGCGGTCGCCGAGGTCGCGCAAAAGGACAAGCGCGCGGGCGTCGCCAAGGGCCTCATCGGTGCGGTGCTCCTCCTCGGGATCGTGGGCGCGGCCGGCTTCTACCTCTACAAGAAGGTGGGAGAGCGCAAAGACGACGTCGAGATGGCGGACGACAACAACGTCGCCATCGACGTGCAAGGCGGCGTGAAGGGGCAGAAGCGCGGCGGCGGCGCGGGAGGCCGCGGCGGCGCCGGGGGTGGCGGTTTCGCGGCCGGAATGAGCTACGAAGCGGCGCTCTCGTCCAACGTCCAGGAGGTCAACATCGGCAAGGGCTCCGGGCCCGACCTCACCGACGGCCAGCTGAACGCGCCCATGCGCAACGCTTCGTTCATCAGCGGCTGTGGCGCGCCCGACAGCATGAAGGTGACCGTGAAGGTCGCGGTGAAGAACGGTCGCGCGGTCGGCGTGAGCGTCTACCCGAGCCCGCCCGACGCCAAGGTCGCCTCGTGCGTCGACCGACACGTGCGCGGCCTCTCGTGGCCGTCGAGCCCCAAGATGGACTCGTTCACCACGACCTACTGACGCCCTCAGGGCACGGCGGGTACGACGCGCCGGAGATCGCCTTTGCCGTGCGCGAAGGTGATCTCCAACGACGCCGCTTCGACGTCGGGCGGCGCGCTCGCGAGCGTCTTGACGCTCGCGTCGGTGAGGCGCACGTGAAGCGGCGCGAGGTGCTCGCCCAGGCGAGTGAACCGCGGGCCGGTCACTTCCAAGAGCAGCGCCGCTTGAAGATCCGAGAAGAGGTGCACGTCGAGGACCCGGAGGTCCGCCTCGTCGATGGCGTCCGCGATGCGCGGCAAGATCTGGTCGTGTGGCTCGTGCGTCACCGCGTGGAGCTCGATCGGGAGCTTCACGTCCGCTCGAAGAGCTTGCCGTAGTGGTCGGCCACGGCGTCACCGCCGAGCTGCGAGAAGAAGCTCGAGTACGCCATCCAGATCGCGAGCCCATTGAGGTCGCGGAACATCGACGGGAGGTAGCGCGGCGGCTTCACCACGCCCTCGTTCACGCGCGAGTAGAGGATCGGGACGTCCTCGTGGGCGACCTTGCCGACGAACAGGAACGGAATGAGCTCGGCGCGGCTGTGCTGGATCGCGCTGCGGATGAACGCGTAGTTGAGGACGACGCCGCGGCAATACGAGGCGTCCTTGGTGAACGGGGCCCCGCCCTCCACCACGCCGCCGCGGAAAATCCGGCGCGTCGCGTGGAAGCACTCGTCCTCGTCGTAGCCCTCGGTGCGGAACCACTCGAAGACCTCGATGAAGCTCGCCCCGTCCTCGGCCTTGTCGACCGCGATGACGCGATCGTTGAGGCGGCGCGCCCGGCGCGGATAGGTGCGGAACGTGAAGATCTCCAGCAGCGCCGCCAGCCCTTCTTGCACCGCGGTCGTGCGCGGCGGGCCCTTGGCGAGCCACTTGGCGACCGGCTGCGCCTGACCGTTCAACGAAGTTGCAACATGCACCCATCCCTCGTGGACCTCGAGGATGTCGATGTCGCGCATGGAGAACTTCGCGCCGGTGCGGATCTTCACGTAGTCGTTGCCAGCGGCGGCGTCGGCCAAGATCGTGTCGTCGGCCTGGACGCGCACCGTGGTGTCGGCGAAGTAGCGTGCGAAGCGCTCGTTCAGCTCGTTGGCGCACTCGTTGGCGCTCAACGTCCGCTCGGGGGTCGCGCCGAGCACGCTCTCATCGGCTTTGGTGAGGATCTGGTAGAGCACGTGGCCGAGGTCGCGCACCGTCGACTTCCCGTCGGGGAACTTGTCTTTGGGTGAGCCGTAGAGGCGGCGCGAGAAGCCGTAGTAGAGCGGCGTACCGCGGGCCGCGAGCATACGGGCGACGTCGCGGTACTCGAGCGCGGTGGCGCGCAGAATCCCGCCGATCGCGTCGTCCGCGCCCACCTCACGCTCTACGTCGCGGACGATCTCTTCGAACTCTTCGCTCTTCGCCTTGGGGTCGAAGCCGAGATCGACCTTCTCGTAGTAGGCCGCGTCGACCTTGGGGAGCTCGCGGCACTTGCTCTTCCAGAACTGCTCCTCGACCTGCGCGTCCCAGCGGATCGACTGGAGCACTCGGATCGGCCGCTGGGCTTCGACGACGCGCGTCGCGAGCGCGGAGACGATCTCCTTGTAGCTCCGCCACGGGCCGGCGGCGGGCATGGGGGGGATCGACGGGAGCGACGGCGGCGCGGGGCGATCGCCCTTGTCGACGTTCTTGTCCGCGCCCTTGTCGGACGTCTTGTCGGCCGCGCTCTTGTCGCCAGCCTTGTCCCCCGCGGGCGGAAGCTCGCCCGCCGACCCCCGATCTTTAGGGATGTTCTTGGCGTTCGGAGCGGCGCCCTTCGCGCCTTTCTCGTCACCCGGACCGCCGGAGGGACCACGTTCGGCCATCGATCCCTGTATTTTCCAGCCTTTTACCGCTGGGGGCCAGTTTTTTCTCGACGGACGGCTGGGCCGTCAGTGCGACACAGCGGCGATCACGCGTTGGACGATGTCGACGTCGCGCACGCCCTCGGCCTCCGCGCGGTAGCTCAAGACGAGGCGATGCCGGAGAACCGGGATGGCCAAGGCTTTGACGTCTTCGATGTCGGCGGCGGCTTCACCACGGAGGGCGGCACGCGCCTTGGCCGCGAGCACCAGCGCCTGGGAGCCGCGCGGGCCGGCACCGAATCGCACGTACTCGGTCACCTCGCGCGGCGCGCCCTCCCCGCCCGGCCGCGTGCACCGCCCGAGCGCCACCGCGTAGGCCACGGCCGCGTCCGTCACCGGAATGCGCGGCACGAGGCCTTGGAGGGCGCGCACGTCCCCTTCGTTGAGCACGCGCGGCACACCCTCGGTCGCGGCGCTCGTCGTGCGACGCGCGATCTCGCGCTCCTCTTGCTCCGACGGGTAGTCGATGTGGATTTCGAGGAGGAAGCGGTCGAGCTGCGCCTCCGGTAGCGGATAGGTTCCTTCTTGCTCGATCGGGTTCCGCGTCGCGAAGACCTGGAACGGATCGGGGAGCGCGTGCGTCGTCGTGCCGACCGTCACCCTTCGCTCCTGCATCGCCTGGAGGAGCGCCGCCTGCGTCTTGGGCGGCGTGCGGTTGATTTCGTCGGCGAGGACGAGGTGGTGGAAAATCGGGCCGGGAAGGAAGCGCAGGCGGCGGCGGACACCGCCCTTGTCGTCGTCCTCTTCTTGGAGGACGTCGGTCCCGGTGATGTCGGCGGGCAGCAAGTCGGGTGTAAATTGCACACGACCGAAGCTGAGATCGAGCGCCTCGGCGAGCGAGCCGACGAGCAGCGTCTTGGCCAAGCCGGGAACGCCGACGAGCAGCGCGTGCCCGCGCGCGAGGAGCGCGACCAGCATGAGGTCGATCACGTGCTCTTGACCGACGACCTTGGCGCCGACTGCGGTCTTGAGCGCGCTGCAAGCCGCCTGCGCGCGCTCGAGGAGGGCGACGTCGTTGGGCGGGCTCGCGGAAGTGGCGTTGGCGGCGGGGCCGTGCTGGCTCTCGTTCACGAGGTGCCACGTTACCATGCGCCGTCGCGACTTTGGCCGGGCTTGTCACGGGGCTTGCGGCGGAGAGCGAGAGTTTCTACTACGCCGGTGTGCAAGCCGACGCCGCGTCCCCTCCGCCTCCGCGGGAAGGTCAGGAGATCGTGCACCGACCCGACCCGGGCCTCGGCCGCGGCCGGTTCGAGGCGCCCCCCTGGCTCTTCGTCGTGGTGGCCGTCGTCTCGGCCCTTCTGCTCGGCCTCTTCGTCTATCGATCCGTGAAGCGCGCCCGATGACATCCGCCCCCGCCGACGGCTCCAAGGCTCCCCGCGTTCCCCTCCGCCGCATCCTCGCGGTGATGCTCCTCGGTGTCCTCGTCTACGCCGGCTTCGTGGTCTTCCGTGGGCTGGGCTCGGTGCGTGCGCTCCTCCGCACGTACGATTGGTCGACGTTCGCCGCCGCGTGCGCGCTGGCTTTCGGGAACTACGTCGTCCGCTACTTCAAGTGGGAGTTCTACCTCGCGCGGCTCGGGCTGCAGCGCGCGCCCGGCGCGAGCGCGCGCACGATCTCGCCCACCGACAGCTTCCTCACGTTCCTCTCCGGGTTCGTGCTCACCGTGTCACCGGGCAAGGTCGGCGAGGTCTTCAAGTCGCTCGTTCTCTTCGAGACCCACGGCGTAGCGATCGCGCGCACGGCGCCGATCGTCGTGGCCGAGCGCGTGACCGATCTCATCGGTATCATCGCGCTCATCGTCGTCGGGTCGTCGGGATTCGCGGGCGGCCGCGTGTGGGCGGGCATCGGAGCGGCGCTCGTCCTCTCCCTCGTCGTCGTCGTCGCCTCACGGCGCCTCTCGCTCGGCATCATCGGCATCGTAGAGCGAATGCCCGGCCCGCTCGGGCGCATCGGCCCCAAGCTCCACGACGCCTACGAGAGCCTGGCCGTCCTCGTCGCTCCCCGAAACCTCGTCGTCCCCACCCTGCTCTCGATTGGGGCGTGGTTTCTCGAGTGCCTCTCGCTCTACGTGATCCTGCGCGGGTTCGGCGAGTCGGTGAGCGTCGCGCTCTCCACGTTCTTCTACGCGACGAGCACGCTCGCGGGCGCGCTCGTCGCCATCACGCCCGGCGGTCTCGGCGTCACCGAGGGCGCGCTCCAGAGCCAGCTCATCGAGCTAGGCCACGTCTCCGAGCCTTCGGCGACGGCGTCGATGGTCTTGGTGCGCTTGGCGACGCTCTGGTTCGCGGTGCTGGTCGGCTTCATCGCGCTCTCGCTCCTGAAGCGACGCTATCCCAAGCTCCTTCGCGACTGAGCGCGCTCAGATCGCGCTTCCGGCCTCCGGTGTGGTGCCATCGGTCGCGCCGCCGTCGAGCGCAGCGTCGGCGTCCACTCCCGCATCCGCGCTCGCGTCGCCGCCATCACCGGAGGGGCGCAGCGCGTCACCGGCATCACCCCCGTCCGAGTGACCGGCGTCGGCCTCGGGTCGCATGATCGCCGTGGGGGCCTCTGCGGCCCCCATCAGCGTGTCGTACGAGCCGTCCCCGAAAGCGCCCATGGGGTCTCCGGAGCAGGCCTCCGTGGCCAGCCCGACTCCAGCGACGAGCGCGGCGCGCTTCGCGCGCTGGAGCATCGATGCGGGGAGGAGCGGTCGCGGCGTGTCAGCGAACATCACCCGCCCGTCCCGATCGTGAATGAGCCGCACGCACAGGCCCTCCGTGTGCGGCTCCGCGAGCAGCGCGCGTGCCTTTCGTTCGGTGAGCCGCGAGAGGTCGCGGACGACTTTCTTGCACTCTGCACAGAAGCGCCCACCGTCCTGAGGCGTCATCTTCGTCCAGTCGAGGGGGCATGGACTCGAGATGCCGAGCTCTCGTGCTTGCATGCCCCCTCGCCGAGCACTTGCCGTGCCGTGCCGAAACCGTCCCAATCCCGCGGAACCTCACAGTCGGTGATGTGCCAGTGGCTGGCACATGCCCGCCGCGGATCAGGCCGTGAGGGCGAGAAGCTTGGCCGCGGCGGCTTCGAAGTCCGCGGGCAGTGGCACCTCGAAGCGCATCTCGGCGCCCGTCCGTGGGTGTCGAAACCCGAGGAGCCGGGCGGTGAGCGCTTGGTGGCCGAGGGCGGTCGCGATGGCGCGCACGCGTGGGTCTTTCGCGGGCTTGCCGTAGAGCGGGTCGCCGAGGATCGGCGTCCCGGATTCGGCGAGGTGAACCCGGATCTGATGGGTGCGTCCGGTCTCGAGCTCGCAGCGGACGTGGCTCGCCAGGCTCCCGAAGTGAGCGAGCACACTCACGCGGGTCACCGCGCGCTTCCCTTCCCGGACCCGCGTCGTAAACCGCAATCGGTCGTTCGGGGCGCGCCCATGGAGCGTGGCGTGGAGGCGCGCCTCGGCGACGCCCACCGTGAGCGCCTCGTAGGCCCGAGCGATCGAATGATCGTGGAACTGCGCCTTCAATCCTTCGCGCGCGAGGGACGTGCGCGCCACGACCATGACGCCGCTCGTTCCCGCGTCCAGACGATGCACGATGCCGGGCCGCAGATGACCTTCTGGGTCGCGCGTGTCGGCGAGCGCCTCGTCGGCGCGAAACAGGCCGCGCGCGAGGAGGCCGTTCACGAGCGTGCCTGTCTCGTGGCCGCGCGCCGGGTGGACGACGAGCCCGGCCGGCTTGTCGAGGACGACAACGTCGTCGTCGACGTAGAGGACCTCGAAGGCGATCCCCTCCTCTGGCGCTGCGTCGCTGCGCGGCGGAGCGCCAGGGACGACGCGGAGGACGTCACCGCTCCGCAGTCGATCGGCGGCGGCGACGGGCCGGTCACCGCGGGTGATGCGGCCTTCGTCGAGCCATCGCTGCACGACGGCGCGCGACGGCGCTCCGTCGCCCAGCGCCGCCTTCAGGGCGGCGGCCACGGTACGATCGGCACGCTGTCCGGCCGCAGCCGGCGGCACCGTCACGACGATCGCCTCGTCGTTCGCGCTCATGCGCAATGGCGCGCCGCCGCCGGCGCGTGAGGTGCGCAAAGCTTGGGCGTCGCTCGCTCGGCGACGGCCGAGCGGCTCACCAGAGCTTGGACTTGATGTGACCCTTGCCCTTGATGACGATGTCGACGAGGGCTCGGTCGTAATAGTTCTTCGGGTAGAGCTCGGGGGCGACGCGCTTCTTGTAGAGCGCCCGGCCCTCCTCGATCTCCTCGGCCAACGACGTGAAGAGGTTGTCGTTCGTGATGCCGTTCACGATCTTGTCTTCGTTGTAGAGCGAGATGTCGCTCGCGATGGCGCGGGCGAGGCGGCGCGCCGCTTCGTCGTTGTCGATGAGAGCCATGGCAGCGAGTATCGCGAACTCGAGGCGCCGGTGTAAAGCGTTCTTCGCGGGCCGGTTGTGTGCCCACGTAGCCAAATCCCCTGGCTTTTTGCTTCTGGACGGCCCGCGCGTCTGGTAAGGACCGACCCGCGATCATGGCTATCGGCGCACGCACCCTCGTTCAAGCGATCGAAGACGCCGCCAAGGCGGACCCGTCCCGCGGCTTCCGCTTCGTCCCCGAGACGGGCGTCCCGGGCTTCCCAGGCGCGGAAGGCACCAGCGAGACCTCGTTCTCCTTCACGGCCATCGAACGCGCGAGCGCGCGCTACGGCGGGGCGATGCAGGCGCTCGGCCTCAAGAAGGGCGACCGCGTAGCGCTCATTCTCCCGGCCAACGAGGACTTCATCCTCTGCTTTTTCGGCGCCCTCCGCGCCGGCGTCGTGCCGGTTCCGATCTACCCGCCGTTCGGCCTCGGTCAGTTCCAGGCGTACCTCGACAACACGCGGCACATCGTCGCCAAGAGCGGCGCGCGGGCCCTCATCACCGAGACGCGCATCAAGCGCATGCTCGGCACCGTTCAAGCCGCTTGTCCGGCGCTCGAGCAAGTCGTCGGCATCGAAGCGATCCGCGAGTCGATGGAGACGCTCCGTCCCGAGAAGATCGGGATGGACGACATGGCGTTCCTTCAGTTCACGAGCGGCTCGACTTCGCGTCCCAAGGGCGTCGCGCTCACGCACGGGAACCTCGCCGCCAACATCAAGTGCATCATGGAAGACGGCCTCCGGATCGGACCGGAAGACGTCGCCATCTCGTGGCTGCCGCTCTACCACGACATGGGGCTCATCGGTTTCGTGCTCTCTCCCCTCACGACCACGACGCCCACGATCTATCTGCCGCCGCTCCTTTTCTTGAAGCGTCCCTTGTCGTGGCTGCAGGCGTTCACGCGGCACTCGGGCTCGATCGCCTACGCGCCCAACTTCGCCTACGCGCTCTGCGTGAAGCGCATTCGCGAGAAGGATCTCGAGGGGATCGATCTCGGGCGCTGGCGCGTCGCCGGCTGCGGCGCCGAGCCGATTCGTCCCGAGACGCTCGAGGCCTTCGTGAACGCGTTTGGCAAGGTCGGCTTCCGCAAGGAGGCGTTCCTTCCGTCGTACGGAATGGCCGAGTCGTCGCTCGCTATCGCCTTCACCGAGCTCGACAAGGGCATGAAGACCATCGCGGTCGATGGGCCGACGCTGTGGGCGGTGGGCGAGGTCAAGCTCCTCCCCGAGGACCACGAGCAGGCCGTGCGCCTCGTCTCGTGCGGCTCGCAGTTCCCGGAGCACGAGATCGGCGTCTTCCCGCTCGACGACGAGAAGAGCGAGCGTCCCCTGCCCGAGGGCAAGGTCGGTGAGCTCCGCATCAAGGGGCCGAGCGTCATGCACGGCTACTGGGACGACAGTGACCGCACCAAGGAAGCGTTCGCGGGGACGTTCCTTCGCACCGGTGATCTCGGCTTCCTCTGGGAGCAGAAGGTCTTCATCTGCGGCCGCTCCAAAGAGGTCGTGATCGTCAACGGCCGCAACTACTACCCACAAGACATGGAGTGGGAGGCGAGCAAGATCGACGGCGTCCGCAAGGGCAACGTGATCGCGTTCGGCGCTCGCGATCCGAGCGGTCAGGAGCGCGACCGCGAGCGCGTCGTGCTCGCGTTCGAGGTCCAAGCCCCCACCGATCTGGCGCGCGCCGCCGAGATCAGCGCGGCCATCCGACGCGCCGTCCAGGAAGGCATGGGCCTCACGCTCGACGACGTGGTGGCCCTCCCCACCGGCACGCTCCCCAAGACCTCCAGCGGCAAGCTCCAACGCGCCAAGACCCGCACGCTGTACGAGTCCGGAGAGCTCAAGGGCGACGCCAAGGGCAAGGAGGCGAGCAAGCTCGACCTCGTGAAGCAGGCCGCCGCGAGCCAGCTTTCGTACCTGAAACTGGCCGTCCTCGGCGGGCGCAAGACCAAGTAGTTCAAAGGCAAACGCCGCGCTGCGGCCGGAGCGCTCGGAGCCGCTCAAATCGGTCCGGGGGCATTGCCATTTAGAATCGTTCTCACTAACTTCGTGGCGCATGAAGCGTCCCGAGGCGACTGACCGCTCCGAAGAGATGCTCCGCGCCCTGCGCGAAGCGGGCTTCAAGCTCACCGAGCAGCGGCGCGCAGTGGTCGCGCTCTTTGCGGACGACCTCAGTCATCCGACCGCCCAATCGATCTTCGAGCGGCTGCGCGTCACCCACGAGACGCTCAGCTTTGCCACGGTCTACAACACGCTCGACGCGCTCTCGAAGGCCGGCTCTTCGGGGGTGCTCAAGGTCGGCGCAGCCGCGCGGTTCGACCCCAACACCGATCCCCACGAGCACGCGATCTGCGAGGCGTGCGAGCGCATCCTCGATCTCCCGATCGAGTCGTCCGCGCCGCCCGAGTCGCAGCGCGAGCTCCTCGAACGCCAAACCGGCTTCGCCGTGCGGCGCGTGGAGACCATCTACCGCGGCTTGTGCCGCGACTGCGCGGGCTGAGGCGCTCTCGGCTCACGTTCGTTTCCGGCGCCCCGGCGCCATCTTTGTCACTGACCGAAAGAAGGAACACCATGGGTAAAGCACTCTCAGGCACCAAGACCCACCAGAACCTCAAGGATGCTTTCGCGGGCGAGAGCCAGGCGAACCGCCGCTACATGTACTTCGCGAAGGTCGCGGACGTGGAAGGCCTCCCGGAGATCGCCGGCAACTTCAAGGAGACGGCCGACGGTGAGACGGGCCACGCGCACGGCCACCTCGACTACTTGAAGCAGGCGGGCGACCCCGCGACGGGCCTCCCGATCGGCAACACGGAGAAGAACCTCAAGGCGTCGATCGCGGGCGAGACCCACGAGTACGAGACCATGTACCCGAGCATGGCGAAGACGGCGCGCGAGGAAGGCTTCGACGACATCGCCGAGTGGTTCGAGACGCTCGCGAAGGCCGAGAAGAGCCACGCGGGCCGCTTCACCAAGATGCTCGAGTCCCTCAAGGGCTGAGTCGCTTCGGCGAGAGGAGGCGCCGGCGCCGCCGCGTGCGTGTGCCGGGCCTCCCCTCCTCTTTCATCGTCGTCGTCGTCCGATCGCCCAACGCTCAAACCTGCGTCCGAGCCCGATGTCCAAGATCGATCCGTTGCCGAAGCAGCCCCCGGCCCGCACGCCCAACGAGGAGCGCTACTGGGATCCGGCCGACCTGACGTACGAGATGCGTCGCGTCCTCGAGGTCTGTCACAACTGCCGCATGTGCGTGAACTACTGCGGCTCGTTCCCGGACATGTTCTCGCGCATCGACCGCGACATCGAAAAGCGCGGCGCCGAGGGCGCGGAGCTCCTCGACAACCAAGACTTCGCCAGCGTCACGGACCACTGCTGGCAGTGCAAGCTTTGCTACATCAAGTGCCCTTACACGCCCGACGAAGGGCACGCCTGGGCGCTCGACGTCCCCCGCCTCCTCGCGCGCGAGAAGGCGCAGCGGGCGCGTCGCAATGGCATCACGATCCAAGACCGCGCGCTCGGTGAGCCCGGCGTCTTGGGCAGTCTGGTGAGCGGCGTGATGGCCGCCCCGACGAACTTCGTCCACGCCAATCGCCTCGTCCGCAAGGTCATGGAGGCCACGGCCGGCATCTCGTCCGAGTTCCTGCTTCCGCCGTTCGCGTCCCAACCGTTCGACAAGTGGCTCGCCGCGCACAAGCCGCTCGAAGAAGCAGGGCGCGAGGGCACGGTCGCGATCTTCGCGACTTGCCTGGGCGACTACAATTTCCCCAGCGTCCCGGCGAACGCCGTGCGCGTGCTCGAGAAGAACGGCTATGCGGTGGTGCGCCCGGCGCAGGAGTGCTGCGGCATGCCCAACGTCGACGGCGGCGACGTCGAGGGGGCGATGAAGAAGGCGCGCGCCAACGTGGAGGCGCTCCTCGAGCACGTCCGGCAAGGGCACAAGATCGTCGTGCCGCAGCCGACGTGCAGCTACATGATCAAGAAGGAGTACCCCGAGCTCCTCGGCACCAAGGAAGCCGAGCTCGTGGCCAAGTCGACCTTCGACTTGATGGAGTTCTTGGACGCGCTCCGCAAGGAGAAGAAGCTGTCCAAGGACTTCAAGAAGGGCCTCGGCAAGGTCGCGTACCACGCGCCCTGTCACCTCCGCGCGCAGAAGATCGGCTTCCCGGGCGCGCGCGTCCTCGGGCTCCTCCCCGACACCGAGGTCGAGGTCATCGAGCAGTGCTCTGCTGTCGACGGCACCTGGGGCATGAAGTCGCAGTACTACGAGGAAGGTCGCAAGTACGCGGCGCGCCTCGTCCGCGGCGTGGAGAACGCCGAGGCGCAGGTGGTCGTGACCGACTGCCAGCTCTCCGGGCAGCGCATCGTGAAGGAGAACGGCGTTCGCGTCGTTCATCCGATCGAGTCGCTCGCCGACGCTTACGGCGTGGCCGTGGGCGTGACCTGACCGCATGCATGGAAGTGAGAAGTAGAGGTACGCCATGAGACTGGTCGAACGAGACGAGATCCTCCGCATCGGTGAGTACGAGGCCGTTCGCGCGCAGTTTCGCGCGCGCGTCATCGCCGAGAAGAAAGAGCGGCGCATCAAGATCGGCGACCGCGTGAGCGGCGTCTTCGAGACGCACGACTCGGTGCTCCTCCAGGTGCAGGAGATGCTGCGCACCGAGCGAATCACGCGCGAGGAGGCGATCCTTCACGAGATCGCCACTTACAACGAGCTCGTGCCGAAGAGAGACGAGCTCTCGCTCACCGCGATGATCGAGATCGACGACAAGGAGGAGCGCGAGCGCTTCCTCGTCCAGGCCAAAGGCATCGAGACCGCGTTCTACGTCGAAGTCGGCGGCGAGCGCGTTCATGGCTCGATCGCCCCGGAGCGGCTCCTCGAGGACCGCGCGTCGGCCGTCTTGTACCTCAAGTTCTCGCTTCCGCCGGGCCTCGCGGAAGCCGTTCGCTCGGGAAAGGCCGAGGTGGCGGTGGGGGTCGAGCACGCGGCGTACTCGGCGCGGACCGCGCTCGGGCCCGAGGTCGCGCGCGCTCTCGGGGCCGACCTGCGCGAGCCGAGCTGACGTGTTCGTCTACGAACGGCCGGTTCGCTTCGAGGACGTCGACGCCGCGGGGATCGTCTTTTTCGCGCGGTTCCTGAACTACTGCCACGAGGCCATGGAAGCCTTCTTCGGTCCGCTAGACGGCGGGTACGTGCGCCTCATCAACGAAAGGCACATTGGCCTTCCGGCGGTCCACCTAGACGTGGATTACAAGGCGCCGCTTCGTTACGGCGACGTCGCGCGCATCGAGGTCACCATCCCGCACGTGGGCCGGTCGTCGACCAAGCTTCGTTATGCGTTCTTTCGCGCGCGCGATGACGCGCCGGTCGCCGAGGTGGTCCACACCTGCGCGGTGAGCGACCTCGCGGTGATGAAGTCGATCCCTATCCCGGACGACATGCGTGCGCTGCTCTCGGCGCACGCCTCCTGAGGCGGACCCGCTCAGCGCGGCGTGACGAGGACGCGATCGGTGAGATCGATCCCGCGCTTCGCCATGGAGCGCATCCACAGCGCGGTGAGCAGGCCGACGCCGAACAAAGCCACGCACGCCCATTGGGCCGGCGTGAGCCCGCCGTACCGCGGGTCGGCGCTGTCGCCTTCGGTGATGCGGAGACGGTCCATCGCGAATCGAACCGGCGCGTACGCCAGACACACCGCGACGATGTACGACCCCGTCGGGAGCCGGCGACGCCACGTCAGCGCGAGGAGGGCCGAGAGCACGATCGTGAAGGAGAGCTCCATCAGTCCGAGGTCGTAGCGATGCACGCTCCCGCGGAAGAAGTCGACCGCGTGCTCCCATTGCGGTCGCTCGCCGGGTCCCGGATACGCGACCGTCATGAACGCACCCTTCACCGACGAGACCGCTCCGGGATGATCGTGAACCACCGAGCACCCGCTCCGGCCGAAGATCCACGCGACGGGAAACACGGACAGAATCACGTCCATGAAGGGCATCGCCGTCTCGGGTACGGCGCGGCGCGCGATCGGGAACCAGCCACGCTTCGCGGCCGGTGCCGGGGCGTCGTCGCCACCTTCCGCCTCGGCCTTTGCGGGCGCGTCGGCCTTGGCGGCGCCGGGCACGTACTCGAAGTACTTCCACAGCGTGATGCCGATGACGCCGCCCACGAATCCACCGAACGAGCTCAAGCCCTCCCACAAGCGGATGAGCGAGAGCGGGTCCTTCATCACCTCCTTGGGGTGGTAGAAGATGCTGTCGAGCATGTGGCCGCCGATGAACCCGGCCACGAGCATCCAGGTGACGAAAGAGTTGAGTCGCACGAGGTCCATGCCGCGCGTGCGCGCGCGCCACGTCGCGAGCCACGTGCCGATCACCACTCCGAGCGCGACGAGGACGCCGAACGGGTGGAGGGTGAGCGGACCGAGCGACAGATCTTTGACGTGGATGTAAGGCAGCATGGGATTCGCGAGAGCGGACACTATAACGCCCGTCCGCCGCTTCGCCCTCGGGTTTTCGAGCGGCCCAGCCGGTTCGCACCGCAGAAGAGCGCTCGCGCTGCAGCGCTCCAACGTGCGAAACGAGACCTCTCAGGGCACGCGCCGCACGGTAATCGTGTCGTCCGTCCCGGCCTCTCCGCTCGCCACGACTTCGATCGACCAACCGTCGCAGGCCCGGACCAGCACCGTGCCTCGGGGCGGGGACGGCGGGGCGCAGCGTGCCTTGGGTACGATCGCTTCGAAGAATCCCTCCAAGCGGTCGCGCGCGCTCCGTGCGGCGCGCACGCGCACCTCCGTGCCGGTCGGATCGAGGGCGACCATTTGATCGGCCTCGAGCCAATGAACGAACAGATCGGGGCCCCGGACGACCCCGGCGCGGACCACACGCGCGGGCTCATCCGTGACGAGCTCGACGGTCACGCTCACGAAGCGCGACTCCCGATCGAGGCTCGTCGGCACCGAGAAGAAGAGATCCCGCGTCGTAGACGTCGGCATGCGACCCCACGTGACGCCGTCGCTCCCCACGAGGAATCGGCGGAGCGTAGCCGGAGCGTCCTCGATCGGCCTGCCGTAGGCGCTCGGGTCGGTGAGCGCGCGGAGCGCCTCGAACACGGTCTCCCCCACCCGCTGCCGCTGCGTGGCCGCCCCCGCGAGCATCGTTTCGGTGCGGCGCGCCGCCCGGAGGAGGCTCGCCGTTTCGCCTTCCTCGAGCTTCGTGTCCCACGCGGCGAGGAGGGAGGCTGCGGCCGGCGCGTGCGGGCCGTCCGGAAGGTGCGTGAGGTAGCCGAGCGTCCCTGACCGCGATGCCTTCGCGTCGTCGAAGTACGAAGGCTCTTCGGTCTCGAAGAGCGCGCGCAGCTCGGGAGCGAACACGCCACTTGGGCGCTCGCGCAGATAGTCCTGCGCGAGACGGAGGCGTTCCCCCATCGCTTCGGCGAGGCGGACGCGCCGGTAGGCGTCGTAGTCGTCGACGGGGGCGACGGCGCGCTGGACCGTCGCACAGCCCGTCGACGCGACCATCGCGGCGACCGCGAGCCTCGTGGCGCGGAAGCGAATCATCGCGCGTCGCCCCCGGCGTCGGTGAACGCTTGGCTGACGTCGGCATCCCCCGGCTCACCCTCACGACAAAAGAGGCACTCGCTCGGGCTGATCGGCGCGTCGTCGTCTACGGCCGCCGCGAATGTCGAGCACGACGAGGTGACGAGCGCCCGCAAGCAAACGTCCACGTCGTGCGTGAGCGGCCGGCAGGTGACGGGCAGCGCGACGTCGCTAGGAACCTTTGGGTTGCAAGCGCGCTCGCAGCGCGCGTTCACGACGCCGCACGAGCCGCAGCGATCGCACTCTAGGCGCTTGCGCGCGGCGGCATAGCGTGAAGCCGGGACCTCGGTCGGCGCGTCGCCGCAACCGCCGATGTCGCCCGGCGTGGGCGCCATGCAGAGCACGGCGAGCACGGCGCCGACCAGCGCGCGGCCGACGTTTCGCCGCGTCACGGCAGCGCCTCCAAGGCCACGACGAGGCCCCCTTGGATCGAGAGCATCGGGTACGCCGGGTACGCGACCTCGCGCGTACCCGCGCCGTAGAAGAGATCCGCCACCCCTTCGGCCACGACGCCGATGCCAGCGCGCACGAAGTAGTGAAGCGCGACGCCGGCCTCGACGCCGACGTTCGCGTCGGGACGCAGGACGAGCGGCAACCCCACGCGAATGCAGGGCTCGAGCGCGCGGAACGCTCGGCAGACGCCGTAGCCGGGCGTCAGCACTTCTTGATGAACGCCCTCGAGCGAGAACGACACTCGCATCAGCGGGCCGTGCTGGAACCACGCGGGCGATCCGACCCGCACGCCGGCACCGAGGTCCAAATAGGTGGCCGTACGCGACACCGACTCGGCGTCGCTCCCGAGCGGCGTCGCGAGTCGATACGGGTTGTTGAAGCGGAGCCCCGTGCCGACGGCGATCGTGCCCTCGAGATGCATGTAAGGTACACGGCCGTGCGGCGCCGGCATCGGTGCGCTCGGTGCGTCACGAAGCGCCTCGGGCGGCGCGTCGTCGGCCCGGGCGAGCGACGGCACGAGCGATGTCGCGCCGGCCCCCAAGAGGGACACGACGACGGGGCCGAAGAACCGGAGCATTCGTGCGCGCAGGATACGACGGGATGCGGACGAAAAGCGCGTCAGTCGCGGACGACCCGAACGCGGCGCTTCTCGCCGGAGAGCGCCAGCTGGCCGCAGGCGGCGCTGACGTCGTCGCCGCGCCGCCGCCGGATGAAGCACGAATAGCCCGCGTCGACGAGGATGCGTTGGAACGCGAGGACGCCGGTCAGATCCGGCGGCCCGAGGGAGCTTGCCTCGATGGGGTTCATCGGAATGAGGTTCACCTTCACCGGGATGCCGCGGAGGAGGCGCGCGAGCTTCTTGGCTTCGTCCGGGGTGTCGTTCTTTCCGGCGACCAGCGTGTACTCGATGGTGATGCGACGGCGCTTGGGGAGCGGATAGGCGCGGAGGGCCGCGAGGAGCTCGTCGAGCGGGTATTTCTTGTTGATGGGCATCAGGCGCGAGCGCGTCTCGTCGCTCGTCGCGTGAAGCGAGATGGCAAGGCCGATCTGGCCGCCGAAGTCTTCGCCCAGCCGCTTGATCTCGGGCACGAGACCGCTGGTCGACACCGTGACGCGTCGATTCGAAAGGCCGATGCCGTCCGGGTGCGTGATGAGGCGGAGCGCGGCCTTGGTGGCCTCGTAGTTGTGCAGCGGCTCGCCCATGCCCATGAGCACGACGTTCGTCAGCCGCTCGCTCGGGTCGAGCTGGCGCCGCCCTTCGAGCACTTGGGCGACGATCTCGTCGGGCGACATGTGACGCTTGAGCCCTGCGACGCCGCTGGCGCAGAACACGCAGCCCATCGCGCAGCCGACCTGGGTCGAGATGCACTGCGTGACGCGCACGGTGGCCGCCGCGTCGGGTGCGGCCGCGTCCTCGGCGGCGAGATCTTCGTCGTCCGCGACACTGGCCGCGTCCGCGTCTTCGTATCCGTCCCCGAGCGGCGACGGGAGCTGCGAGCGGCCACCCGTCACGCCCGGAATGAGCACGGTCTCGACGGTCGCGCCGTCGTGCATGCGGACGAGCAGCTTGCGCGTCCCGTCGGCTGCGCGCCGCACCGTGGTGACCTCGAGCACCTTGGGGAGCTCGAGCGCCGCCATGGCCTCGCGGAGTGCCTTCGGCAGGTCGCTCATCGACGCGGGGTCGGTGACGCTGCGCGCGTGGATCCATCGGAAGATCTGCTTGCCGTGGAATGGGCGTCCGCCGTGCTGGGTGGCGAATGCCGCCCACTCGTCGGCCGTACGGGCGAGCGGCGGCGTGGGCGAATCGGCGGTGAATGCGGGCACGGCGAGGACTTTGGGCAACTTAGAAGCGGGCTGCCCAAAGTCAAAGGCCGGACACCGCCATTTCGGGCGCGCTCAGCCTTTTTCGGCCCGTTTGGCCTCTTCCCAATACCCGTCGAGGACGGCGAGCGGGAGGGGCGCCGAGCCGGCTTCGCCCCAGCCACCGTGAACCTCGCGCACCCGCGTCTCGACGTGGTCGAACCGCCGGACGAACTTGTCGATGGTGCGCTTCATCGCACCCTCGGCGTCGACGTCGACGTGCCGCGCCAGGTTCACGAGCGCGAAGAGCACGTCGCCGAGCTCCTCCTCGATGGCCGCCGCGTCGCGCGTGGCGATCGCATGATCGAGCTCACCGAGCTCTTCGGCGACCTTCGCGCGCGAGCCTTTGGCGTCCTCCCAGTCGAAGCCGACCCGCGCCACCTTTTCGCCGATACGCTGGGCGCGCATGAGCGCGGGCAGGCTCCGCGGCACGCCCGCGAGAAGGCCGCGCTGCCCCTTCTCGGCCGCTTTGATTTTCTCCCAGTTCTGGAGGACCTCGTCTTTGTTCTCCGCCGCGAGATCGCCGAAAACGTGGGGGTGCCGGCGCACGAGCTTCGACACGATCGCCTCGATCACGTCGTCGATGGCGAACGTCCGCTCTCGCCGTGCGAGCTCCGCTTGGAACACGATCTGGAGCATGAGATCGCCGAGCTCCTCCTTGAGCGCGCCGCGATCGCCAGAGTCGATGGCGTCGATGACCTCGCAGGCCTCTTCGAGCGTGTAACGACGCAGGCTCGAGAAGTCCTGCTCTCGATCCCACGGGCAACCATCGTCGGCGAGGAGCCGACGCATGAGGCCCACCAAGCGATCGAGCGTGGCGCCGTTCTGGCGATCGAGCTCGGGGATGGGGCGTGGCGCGTTCTCGTCGAATCGGGGAAGCATCGCGCTCCGGTACCGCTGGCCGTTCCGAGCGGCAAGCGTTCTCGGGCCACGGCGCCGGCCGCGCGCGCTGCTAGACTCTCGCGCCATGAGCGATGCGAGCGACGTACGGGTCACGCGCGACGGCGCGACGGCCACGATCACCCTGAACCGCCCCGAAGCACGCAATGCCCTCACGCTGTCGGTCGTCAGCACGCTACGCGCAGCGCTCGACGCGGCCGCGGCCGATTCCGCCGTGCGGGTCATCGTCCTGACGGGCGCCGGCGGACACTTCTGCGCTGGCGCCGATCTCCGCCGGACGCTTTCCGAGGTGCCGAACCTCATGGAGCGGCTCGAGGAGTACATGGACGACTTCCACGGAGTCGTCCGCGCCATCGTGCGCGCGCCGAAGCCGGTCGTCGCCATGCTCGACGGCGCCGCGGTGGGCTTCGGCGCCGACCTCGCGCTCGCAGCGGACCTGCGCGTGGCCTCGCACGACGCCTACGTGCAAGAGAAGTTCGTGCACATCGGCCTCATGCCGGACGGAGGCGGGACGTTCTGGCTTCCCCATCTGGTTGGGAAATCACGCGCGATGCAGCTCATTCTCCTCGCGGATAAGCTGGAGTCGGCGGAGCTCGAGCGCCTCGGCCTTCTCGTCGCGCGCGTTCCCGCGAGCGACCTCTCGAGCGCGACGATGACTTTGGCGCGCAAGCTCGAAGCCGGTCCCCCTCTCGCCTTCGCCCGCGCCAAGGCCGCGGTCCTGGCGAGCCTGGGAGACATCGACGCGGCCCTCGCCCGCGAACGCGAGGGTCAGCTTCGCCTCCTCCGCAGCCAGGATTGCATGGAGGGCGTGATGGCCTGGATGGAGAAGCGCGCCCCGAAGTTCGTCGGAGCGTGAGCGACGGCGAGCCAGGCGCGGAGACCGCGTGATCAGAACGCGCGCTGCTCGACCTTGATCGTGTCGCCCGCCTGGAGCGGGATGTCGGGCTGTTGGTTCTCCATGATCGCGTCGACGCTGACGAGGACGCGCACGCTCTTCCCCGTCTTGCTCTGGCGGATCAGGATGACCTGGTTGCTGTTCGCCAGCTGCGTGAACCCACCGACCTGCGACACGGCCTTGAGGAGCGTGATGCCCTCGGACCACGCGATCGAGCCGGGCTTCTGCACCTGCCCGATGATGCTCACCGCCTTGGAAGCGTAGGCCTTCACGACCAGCGTGACCTTCGGATCGACGAGGATCTTCTGATCCTTCAGCTTGCTCTTGATGGTCTCGACGACGGCCTGTGGCTCCAACCCAGCCACGGCGACTTTGTCGAGGTAGGGGAACTCGATCGTGCCGTCCGAGAAGACTTGGTAGTCCTTGGGCAGGTCCTTCTCACCGACCACCTCGATCTGGAGGAGGTCTCCTGGACCAAGCGTGGTGTTCCGCTCCACCGGCGGCAGCTCGGGCGCAGGCGGCCGCGCGCCTGCGCACGCGCCGATGAAGAGGGCGAGCACGAGCAATACGAACCGCATGACGACCGGAGCTCCGTCCCGCACTGCGAGGCGGGCAATCAGAGGAAGAGACGTGCGCCGAGGAACGCTTCGAAACGACGCCAGCTGAGATCGTAGAGCCCGCCCGTTCCACCCACGACTTGGCCCAACGGGAGCTGCTTGTCGCTGAAGTTCTCGGTGTAACGGAAGGTGGTGTTCAACCCGAACGCGTTCGTGAAGCGGTACTCGGCGAAGAGGCCCGCATCGGCGCGAAGATCGGTGAACTCGCTCGAGATCTGCGTGGCGCCGCCTGCGCCGCCGACGGCAAACACCGCGGGGTAGCCTTCGGCCGCGAGACCGCCGTCGATGCTGAGCAGGAGGCGCCCGCCGAACATGTAGACGAACTTCAGGTAACCGCGATCGTGGCTGTAGTAGTTGCCGAGGAAGCTCGTCTGGAAGTCGCGGTTGTATCCGAGCGCAATCGACGAGACCGAAAGCGTCACCACCTCGGGGTTCTCGGTGGCCTGCGCGGTGAGGAAGTATTTGAGCTCGGCCTGGCCGATGACGCTGTCGTATTGCCGCACGTAGACCGCGTTGGCGTTCTCGAAGAACGTGGCGCCGTAGCCCACCATTCCCAAGAACCCAACGCGGGGCGTCAGCAGGCCCGTCATGCCGATGCGCGCGCGCGTGGGCGAGCCGTCGTTCAACAGCGTCGTCGCTCGTGAGGCCTGCGTGTAGTGCAGCCAGCGGATCGACCCATCGTAGAGGAGCGCAGTGCGCGGGCGGAACCGCCAACGGCCGCGCATGTACGCCTCATTCGTGAGGTTGGTGTACGGCACGCCGAGCGTGTCTTCGAACAAGGTCGCGCGGAACTGGTAGCCGAGCCGATAGTCGAGCGTGCCGCCACCCGGCTGCATCACCACCTCGGCGCCGCCACTGACGTCGTCGCGGTTGAAGGACAAGTCGGGATTGCCCACCGTCGACGGGTGGATGGTGCGCTCGAACGCTCCGAACACGCCGAAGCCGAAGGGGCGCTCGGGAAGGATGTCGAGACGAACGTGCGCAGCGCCGGAAACGTTACGCTGCTTGCGGATGATCTCCGCACCGAAGAACTCCCGGTAGGTGGCGTTCAAACCGGCCCGGAAGTCGAGCACCGGCGGCGTGAGCTGAAGGTCGCCCTCTTTGCGCTCCCGCGACAGCGTCGCGATGCTGAGCGACGGCGTGATGCGTAGAATGCCCGCGCCCTCGACTGGAGCGGCCGGCGCCGCGTTCGAGATGGTGGGGCCGTCCTTGTGAGAGCGAAGGAGGTAGTTCGAGTCGTACCCGAACTCGGCGCCGATGCCGGGGTGGAGCTCGAGGTCTCCAGTACGGACGCCAGCGCCCTCCTGGAACGAGCGATCCTTCATCCACTCCTGCGCGCCAGCCTCGCGCGAAGCGAAGAGGGAGGCGGCAGCGAGAGTCACCGCAAGGTACGACGACCGCTTTGTCCGAACGATTCGAGAGTTGTTCATTCCAGGCTACGCGTACGTCGAGAGACCCCGAAGGACTCGCGGCGCTCGAGAAAAGGGATCAGAACTGCGTGGCGACAGCTTCGTCGATGATCAGCGAATGCACGAGGTGCACTTCGGTACGTCCGTCACCAAGCCCGGATCCTTGCCCGGGAAGTCGGTCTCATTGGCGGGCGGCGGAAGGTTCTTGTCGAGGACCTGCGTCACTCGCGTGTTCGCGAGGAACGCCTCCTGCTCGCCCACGCAAGAGTTCGCCTCTTGCACGAGCTGGTCGGAGCGTTGCTGAAGAACCTTCACGATCGTGTACTCGTGGCTCGAGCCCTCGGCGTCCTTGCGGTCGACGGCGGCCTTGAGTGATTGAGCGCGCTCCGCGGCGGTGCGCTTCGTCACGTCGAGCTGGTTCAACTTGTCGTTGAGGCAGAGCGTCTTGACGACGTCGCGCTGGGCGCGCGCCTTCTCGAGCTGTCGGCGAACTTGCCCGCGAGCCATCTCCATTCGGCCGAGCACTCCGTCGGCCTCCTTGAGTTGCTCGTCCATCGGGATGTTCACCGGACGGCGCACGTCGACACGAGCATCCGGACGGTCACCCACGGTTTGCGCGATCGCCGGCGTTGCCGCGATAGCGAGAGCCGCGAGCGCCACTGCCCACTTTAGCCTCGTGCGAACCAACATCGCTCTCCCTCCCAGTTGCGTTGCGTTTCCCGCTGTTTGCGACGAACGACCGCAACCAGTCACTTGTTCACTCCATCCGTGTGCTTCGCGAATCTATCGGGATGTATCCCACGAAGTCAACGAGACATGTCAGACCTGGCGCACGGCACGCCAACCACTCGTAATTACCAACAAAAGCTGCTGGTCGTCGATCGTTTGGAGCCACCCAGACGGGTTTGATGCCCGAATGGGCGTCCGCGTTCAGACCCCTGCGCGTTTGTGAGGGCACAAAAAGCCGAAGGCCGACCCGGTGCAGCCCGCACCTGGTCGGCCTTCGCGGTTCCGATCACCTCGACTGTTGGACGAACTTGACCGGGATGTTGATGGTGGAGCCGGAGCCCCCCGGGGCGTCGAATTGGGCGCCGCGGACGGCTTTCTGGATGCACGAGACGACGTCGGCCGAGAGGCCCGAGTTGCCCTGCGGATCCGCCGAGCTCACCTCGCCGTTCGGCGCAACCTTGGTGACGATGGTCACTGCACCGGACATCGCGGGGTCGCTCGCGAGGCCCTTCTCGTAGCAGCGCTTGAACTTGGTCCGGAGGCCAGCAACCGTCCGTTCGGCGTTGGCGACCGGAACGGACATCTCGGCCTTGCCGATCTGCGCGTCACCGGTCGGCCCCTTGACCGCGGTCTCCTTACCGGCCGTTCCGCCGGTGCCGCCGCCGCCGGTCACGCCGATGCCAGAAAGACCGCTGCCGGCCTTGCCCGGTTGAACGAGCCCGCCGCCGCCGCTTCCGAGCTTGAGATCGCCACCGGTGCTCGACACACCCGCGCCCGACTTGGCGGCTTCGCTCAAATCTTGCGCCGGAGTGTCACCACGCGTCAGCGCGCCCTGAACCGCGGACGCACCGCCGAACGCGGCGAGCATCTGCATCTGGATCGCCTCGGCCTGCGCGGCCATCGCCGCCGCCTTGCTGTCGCTGACCTTACCCTGCCCGGCCGAGCCTGCGCCCGACGCCTTTGCGCCACCGCTCGACGGCTTCGTGGCCTCGGTCGGCGGCGCCTTCTCGGTCGGCTTATCGGCCGTCGAGACCTCCACCGGTGTTTCGACCGGCGGCGCAGGCACGTTCTTCATCTGATCGATGAGTCCCGCGAGCGACACGTCGTCGCTGACCGGCGGGTCCATCCAGTCGGAGTACATCGCGCCGACGAACCCGAAGTGCATCAGGAACGAGAAGGCCGCGATGATGGTCAGGTTCCAGTCGATCTGGCTCGCGAGGCCGCCTTTGACGGCCAGCGGAAGCTGCGGACGCGGTTGCGGCGGCGGCGGCGCGACGAACTGAAAGAGGAACGTGGTGTCGCCGATGACGACCTTTCCGCGCGCCTCGTCGGTGAGCTTCACCTGGTACGCGTTGCCGACTCGCTTCGCTTGCCCGCGGAGGGCGGCGAGATCGCTGATGCCGGTCTGCAGCGCGACCCGACCCGTCATTCCGTCCAGGAAGTTCAGGTAGTAGTCGCCGCCGATCAACTCGAAGACCTTGAACTGCGCGGGAACGGCCTGCGTCGTGATGACGAACATCGCCTTCTCACTCGGGCCGATCGTCACGCTCGTGCGCTGCTTGATGATGCGCTCTTCCACGACGCGCCCGGCTTGCACGAGGCCGATGCGGAGGACCTTGGGCCCGGTCTGCTGGGAGACCGCGCGCATGACGGCGGTCATTTGTCCCGGGCGACCCGGCTGTTGTCCTCCCTGCGGTCCGACGTTCATCTCGACTTGCCTTTCGGTTCGCGCAGCGGCGAACGAAATGATTCTTAGGCGGATGGACTACGCGATCGGCGCGATGTTCCCAAAGAACACGCGCCGAGGCGAAAGTATCTGAGATTCTTGAGAAGGACCAACGCTTTGTCGGACTCTGCGGATGGGCGCCGGCCGCCTACACCGTCGCCAGGTCTGCGCCCCCTGCCCCGTCGACTGGGGCCGCGATGCGCTCCAAGCGATCGATGAGCTTGTCGGTCGCGGCCTTCCGCGCGCGCGTCACCTTGCGCGCTTCGTAGAACACGGCGAGCGACCCGACGGTGCCGATCGCACCGACCGCGACGACGCCGAGGGCCGAAGCGAGCGCCGCTTCGAGCACGTCGCGGAATTGATCCTCGCCCACGCCCGGCGCGACGACGAGCGACAACCGAAGCGCCCAGGTCGCGAGGAGGAACCCGGCGCTACTCGCGATGCTGGCCGACACGCGCGGCACCCGTGCCCAGCGCTGGAAGCGATAATCGAGCTCAAGCAGCGCTTCTCCGAGCAGCGCCGCGCGCGCGTCGGAGGTGTCGGCGAGCGCTACGAAGAGGTCGCGGTCCCGTTCCTCGGGCGCCTCGCGGGCGAGCTCGCGGAGGAGCGCGGGAGCGAGCTCGCGTCCCCGATCACCGCGCAGGGCACGCAGGAGCACGTCCGGATCGAAGCTACATGCAGCATACACGTACTCGAGGCGTCGCAGCGACACGCCCACGCACGTGAAGGAGACGATGCACGCGACGAGAACGGCCCACACGCGAGAGTCGCCCCGTCTGCCGTTGGATCAGAACGGCTCTTTGAGCGTCGCTTGCTCGATGCGATCGAGGAACGGCTGGCGCAGCTCCGCGAGCGTGAGCTTCGGTTGGATCTTGCTGACGTCGACCGACGCGATCGGCTTCTGAACGCGCCCGACGATGGTGACCTCGCCGATCGTGATGACGCGACCGGCTTGCTGCGCCGATGCGTCGCCGCTGCTGACGAAGACGGCGCCGATGACGACCGCGAGCGTGAAGAGGTGCTTCATGATGAGAGTTCCTTTCGCTTCGTCGGTCAGGGCTTTTTGGCGGGAGCGCCGGAGGCCGCAGGCTTGGCTGCGGACCCAGCGGGGGCTGCTGCTGCGCCCGCTTGGAGCTTGAGGTCGGACTGTTTCCGCTTGGCGTCGCTGAGGAGCTGGTCGACGTCGTCGGTGGTCTTGCCGCCCCTCATGGACTTGTAGGTCTCGAACTCGCGGATCGCCGTCGCGACCTGCTGATCGGCGGTCATGCCGCCCATGTTCGGCGCGAAGAGGTACATGAGGCCCAAATTATAGTGGGCCGCAGCGAGGCTCGAGTCGAGCGAGAGCGCCGTGTCGAACTCCTTCTTCGCGTCGTCGGTGCGGCCGGAGAGGCGGTACGCATCGCCCAAGTTGAGGTGTGCGATGGCGCTCTTCGGTGCGAACCGCGACGCCGTTTCGAGCATCGGGAGCGCCTCGGCGACGTTGCCCGCCTCCAGACGCATCGCCCCGGCCTGAATCTGCGCCTCGACGAGGTCAGGCCGCTTGGCTTTCGCGGCTTCGAAGTCGCGCATCGCAGCGAGACGTTGCCCCTGCTCGCGCTCGATGATCCCGCGGAGGAGATGGGCCTCGGCGTTCTCCTTGTCGCGGGGCGGGCTGGACTCGCCGAAGCCCTCGAGGATGGCCTGCAGCGCGTACTTGGCGAGGTCGAGGCGGCCCGCGCGGTAGTGGTCGCGCGCGATGACGACCATTGCGTCCTTGTAGTCCGGGTTGATGCGCAGCGCCTCCTGGGCGAGCTGTTGCGCAGACGCGCTGTCCTTGGCGATCGACTTCACCTCGGCGAGGCAAGCGGCGACGCGCGCGCTCTGCGGCATCTTCGCCTTCTTGTCCGCGAGGAACGTGTCGGCCTCACCGCCGTGACCGCCGCGCGCAAGAGACAGCGCGTAGCTGCACAACGCCGGCTCGAAGTCGCTCTTCGCGGAGAACGATGCGCGGTACGCCTGCTGCGCACCCGCCGTGTCGCCGAGGCGTTCGAGCACCGCGCCGAGCGAGTGCTGCGGCGCCGGGTTCGACGGCGCCTTCGAAGCCGCGTCGATGAACGAAGCCTTGGCGGTCGCGAGGTCACCCGTGAGCCAAGCCTTCCATCCCTTGTCGTACGCATCGAGGGCCGAGCCCGTGAGGCCGGTGCCGCCGGGCCCGGACGTCTCGCCAACCACCTCGGCGGGCTTGCCCTCATCGGCCGGGCGAACCACGGCCGCGCCGCCAGCGTCGGTCTGCGGATACTCCACCTTCGTCTGCGCGGAATCGCCGCCGCACGCTGCGGCGAGCGCGGCGATCCCGAGCGAGACCGTGACGGTGGCGAGCGAGGTGCCGGTGAGGCTCATGAGCCAGCTGCGCGTGATCATCGTCGTGGACCTCATGGCGCGATCGGGAGCGGTTCGGCGGCGCCCGACGGCGGCGGAACGAGCGGGAGGCCCGGCCGCGACTGGACGTACTGGCCCGGCTTGTAGTCGAGCTTGCGGTTCTTGTCGTTCGGGTCCGTGGTCTTCGTCACGTACTCGCCCATCTTCGCGTCGGTGAGCAGATCGGTGAAGTACGCGAGGCGCGCGATGGCGTGAGTGACCGCGGGGTTCTTGACGTTGTACTGCCGGGCGAGCGACACGGCGGTCGCGTAGCGACGCACCATGACCTCGTCGGCCGCGGCGAGCTCGGCGTCGCGCTTCGTGCGCCACCCGTCGCGGATGGCGCTGCGGAGCTCGTCGGCCTTGTCGGCGAGATCGTCGCGGCCGCTGTTCTCCATTTGCTTGAGGAGCGTCTCCTGCTGCTTGGAGAAGAGCGTGACCGCCGGCGGAACGGCGTTGTAGAGGCCGGTGCGGAGCTCGTCGTAGAGCGCGCCCTGCCGCGCGATCGCCGCCGGCACCCATTCGACGCTCGGGTACGTCGCGATGATGTGCTGCAGATCCTTGTCGAACTTGTCCGCGTCCTTGGCGTTCGCCTGGTAGCGGCCGGTCTTGGTGATCTGCTTGGTCTTGGGATCGACCTTGCCGATGACGTCCTCGGTCGAGCCTTGGTACTTGTGACGCTCGGTGTCGTACTTCGCGCGAATCTCTTCGTCGGCGAGCACGAACTCGGCCTCGGCCGGGTAATCGGCGTACGGCGGTTGGAGCGCCTCGGGCTTGCCGTCCTTGGTCGCGGTGCCGCGAGCGCGGAACGACTCCCAAGCAGCGATCGTGTTCTTGTACCAAACGCGGTAGCCGACGTCGCCCGCCGACTTCTGCATCTTGGCGTCGCGGTAGGCGGCCTCGAGCACGTACTTGGCGGCTGCGGCGTTGCCCTTGTTCTGGTTGTAGAAGCCCGCGTACGACTGCTGCGCAGCGAGGCGATTTTGGCGGTTCATGCCCGCGTCGCCGCCAGCCGGATTCCACTGCTGGTAGTCGTAGCTCGCGACGAGGTAGTCGGCGTTCGCCTTCTCTTCGCTCGACGGGTGGAGCTTCAAGAAGATGTTGTATTCCGAACGCATCTTCTCGCGCTGACCCATGCTGTTGTAGAGGATCATCGCGTTCTTCGCGGACGTCTTCCGACGCGCCTCGTCGAAGCGCTCGTTGCCGGCGACCTTCTCGTAGGTCTCGGCGGCCTTCACGTAGTTGAAGAAGCCGTAGTAGGTGCTGCCGAGCTCGTCGTACGCCGTCGCGAGGAAGCCCAGACGCTCCTGGTACTTCTTCGGATCGGGCGCGGTCTTCGCCTTGGCGTCGCCCTTCTGGAGCGTCTGCAGGCGTTGCTCGCTTCCGTACTCGGCGATGAACTTGTTGTAGAGCTCGATCGCCTTCGAGAACTCGCCCACCTGCTTGTAGGCGTACGCGGCGTTCATCGCGGCCTCGGGGGCCTCGTCGCGCGCCGGTGCCGCCTGGAGCGCGGCCTCGTACATGCCGGCCGCTTCGCGCCAGAGCTTGTCGCGCTCGGGGCCGGGCTTGGCGTCCTTGGCCTGCTTGAATTTCTCGCGGGCCTTGATGTACGCGGCCTCTTGCAAGGTCGGGTTGATGATGAGCCCGCCGGCCGTCTTCTGCTCTTCGTTGACGGCGCAGGTCTTGGCCTTCTCGGCCTCGGCCAGCTGACGCGAGCGCTCACTGTCGCGCATCATGTTGCTCATCGAGATGAGCTTCTCCCACGCCTTGTAGCCGAACTCGTCCTTGCCGCAGTGGTCGCGGTAGATGGGCTCGAACCGGGCGCGGGCCGTGTCGAAGTCGCCGTACACGAAGTACATGTCGGCCGAGTAGAACTGGTACTCGATCGAGCGCTTGTTCACGTCCAGGGTCGGCGGAACGCGCGCGATGTACTCGTCGCGCGCCTGGACGCTGCCGAGGATGACCGGCGGCACGGCGTCCTTGATGACCTTCCGGTCCGGGCCGTCGTTGTCGAAGCGGACGGCGTCGCGCTTGGCGATGCCCGAGCCGCCCTTGGTGTCGTCGTAGCGCTTGTATTCGAGGTCGCGGAGGATGTCGGCTTCCTCGACGACGAAGAACGCCGCGTTGTCGAGGTACTTGTCGTCCTCGTTGGAGTCGCGCACGTCGATCGCCGACGCCTTCGCCTCCTCGACCTCCTTCGGCGTCGGCTCGGGGAAGCCCTTCCCCACGCGGTTCAGGAGGAGCTCGACACGCACCTGCTTGTGGCGCGAGTCCGCGAGCCAGTAGCGTGACTCGTACGCGTCGGGCGCGTTCTCGTCCTGCTTCAAGTAGCCCTGCCAGCCGAGCGCCGCGAGCTTGTATTCTGCAAACGCTCGGTTCAGGAGCTCGACCTGCTGCTTCGGGTCCCCCGTCTCGTTGGCGGCGAGGAGCGCCTGGCGGCCGTTGTTGGTGTGCTGCGCGGCCGCCTGACGGAGACCGCCGCGAACGAGCCGCTCGGCGTTCTGGATCGCCGCCGGGTTCTCCTTGTTGGCGTCGACCCACGGCGTGTTGCCGATGTAGTTCGCCAGCTTGGTGCGGGCCTCGAGGGCCTTCGAGCTGATGGCGTCGTGCTCCGGCGTGCCCGGGCGCTTCAGGATCGCCATCTGGTCGTAGGTTTCGGCGATGGCGTTCTGCACGTCGGGCGCCGACGGATCCATCGGCCACTTGGCCAAGATGAGATCGTAGACCTCGACCGCGTTGTTGAACTGGTTGAGCGATCGGAACTCCTGAGCGAGGGACTTGTAGACCTCGATCGTCCAGGGCTTGTCCTGCGGGATGACCGCCGGATCCTTCACGCGCTCGATCGCGATGCGGAGCTTTTGCTCGGCGACCTCGGGCCGCGGCTCGGTGTCGATGATGTCAGGCCGCGGGATGTACGGGTCCTCCGGGTCGGGGCCCTTGAAGTCCGTGTTCGTGAGGGAGCCGGCGATGTACGTGTACGCCTCGCTTCGGAAGTCGGCGCCCGGGTCACCGGTGAGCTTCTGTTGCTCGTCGGTGTACGTGAGGAGGTGCACGAACTCGCGCGTCGCCGCCTCGTAGCGCTGCTGCTTGAACAGCGTCCAGGCGTACTTGTAGAGCGACACGCCGTAGAGCGGCGGCTTCTTGAACTCGAGGGAGTGGGTGTACGCGCTCGCGGCGCGGTTGAAGTCCCAGACGCTGTTCGGCTCGTCGCGCACCACACCGCCGCGCACGTCGAGCTGGTCGAACTCCCAGTTTCCGATTTGCCACCAGACTTCGGCCACGTACTTGGGCTCGTCGCCAGGCCGGAGCGCCGGCTGCGCGAGGTGCGCGCAGTCCTTGGGGTAGACCTCGGTGTACTTGGTGTCGGGGCCGCCCTTCTTGAGCGACTTGTACTCCGGGAAGCGCGAGCGCCACGCCGTCCAGTACTGCTCCGTGTTGTCCTGCGGCATCGGGACGATCGAGTCCGCGTCCGGGTTCTTCGCGTCCGGGGGCGTCGGATACGAGAAGTGGTTGGAGCAGACGAGCGAGCGCCACACCTGCTGCGCCTCTTCGACGCGGCTCGAGTCGTTGTAGGCGTGCCCGAGGAAGTAATAGACGCCTGCGAGCTCGCGGTACTTCGGGAACTCGTGGATGATTCGCTTGTAGAGTGCAATCGCCGGCTTGAGGCCGATCGAGAGGTCGTCGGACGCGTCTTCGGCGCGGGCGCGCTCCTCGTAGAGCGCCGCCAAGCGATACATCGCGTCGGGCGTCGCCTCGGGCTGGGCGCTCGTTCCGGAGTACTTGGCGACGAACTCCTCGAGACGCTGAATCGCGGTGTCGCGCGCCTTCCGCAGCTCGGCCTTCTCGACGGTGATCTCGCGATCGAGGCCGGAGAGGATTTCCTTCTTCTTGGTCTCGTAGTGGAGCTTGATGATCGAGGTGATGGCGTCGCGGTAATCGCGCGCGCCCTTCTCGTACGCATCGGCCTCGCCGCGCAGCGAATCGAGCGCAGCGCGCTGCTGCGGCGTGGGCGGCGGCGGCGGCGGCAAGACCTTGCGCGCGACCGGGCCACCGGTGGCGAGCGACGGCGGCGCCGCCGATGAAATCGGCGCGAGCGAGCCACCGTCGGAGTCGGCGGTGGAGGTCGAGGTGGCGGCAGCGCCACCGTCGGCGCCCGTCGTGCTGCTGGGCGTGACCCCGCCGTCGGCGACGCCGGTTCCGGGCTTCGGAGCGCCCGCGTCCGCCGTCTTGCCCCCACCCTGCTGGGCCGAGCTCGAAAAGCTCAGCGCCAACGTCAGCATCGTGGCGGTGCCCGCGATCGTCAGCAACCTGGAAGAAAGTGCCATTTCTGGGTCCTTGATGAGGCCGTTCATTCAGTGATGCGCACCGAGGCACGCATCACGCAGCACACTTCACTTGAGCGGAGCGCCAGCGCTCGTGTTCGGATCGACCGAATCGTCGAGCACCTCTTTGAGCTCCTCGTCGAGGATCTGCTCTTGGCGCGCGCGCTCGGTCTGGAGCGTACGCACGCGCTCGAGCTCCTCTTCGCGGACCTCCCACGCTTGTTCCGTGATGCCGACGTCGGCGCGGAGGACGATGCCCCGCACCTTGTCGCGGACGAGCATGAAGTTCCGTTGGGCGACCTTGCCGACGAGGTCGCGCGCCTCACCGTCGAGCTTCCCGAGCTCGCCCTGGTAACCCAGGATCTTGGTGCGCTCCGCGTCGATCTTGCCTTTGAGCTCGGCGACGCGCGCCTCGACTTGGCGCTCGAGATCGCCGAAAGAACCCGTGAGGCGGTCCTCGACGGTGCGGGCTTGCACGAGGATCGGCCAGATGCGCGACGCGAACGTTTGGGCGTTCCCGCCCGCGGCGCCTTGTTGCGCGAGTTGGACCTCGCGATCGAAGGCGTCGCGGAAGCTGGCCCGCGCGATGGCATCGTTCTGGTAACGGGAGTCGCCGAGACCGACCTGCGCGCGCCCAATCTCGATCTGACGACGGAGCTCCGCCGACTGATCGCGGAAGAGCTTGAGCTGCCGCTCGTTGGCCTCGATCTCCGCCTGGAAGCGCTGAACGCTCGTCGGGTCGCGGGTGACGCCGCGCTGGGCGTCTTCCTTGAGCATCCGACGAAGGCCGTTGGCCGTCGCCGCGAGGCGATCGATTTCTAGGAGGCGACGCGAGAGCTCCTGGGACACGTTGTTCCACTGGCTCAAGCCCTGCGTGTCGCGGCGTTCGAACTCGGCCGTGGTGACTGGCATCGCCTCGACTTGCGCCATGAGCTGCCGGCGCTGCGTGCGGACGCCCTCGATTTCGCCGCCCATTGCGGCCGGCTCCATCCCATCCATCCCTCGCGCGAGCTCGAGGCGCGCGCGAGCGAGGCGGTTCAAGAGGCCGACCGCTTGCTCCTCGCCGGCCTTGAGCTCGGGGAATGCCCGCACCCGGCTCGGCGAAGTGACGACGCTCATCAGCTTCTCGATCAAGACCTCGCTCGAGCGAATGAGGTGCTTGCACTCGTTGATGTCGTCGATGATTCGGAAGGCGGCGCGGCCGTCTTCCATTTCGCGCGCCCACTTGATCGTGATGGGCGGCAGCTGGTCGCTCTGATCGAGCACGTCCATCTGCTGCGCCATCAGCTTGTCGTAGAACGCCGAGGTGTCCTGCGTGCTGGCGAGGAACGTCTCGAGCTTGGCCCGCGTCGGGTCGAACTCGTCGCGAACCTTCAAGTAGAGCTGGAGCGCCTTGTCGAACGCACCGGCGCGGAGCAGAAGGTCCGCGCGGAGGAGCGTGCCGTCACCGGCGAACGACGACTCGGGGTTCGAGATCGAGAGGACCTCGAGCGCGCGCTCGGCGCGCTGCACGTCGCCGAGACGCACGAAGGTCCACGCGAGCTCGTAGAGCATCGTGTCGAACTCGGCTTTGTCGTCGCGGCCGACGTGGTTGTACATCTCCACGGCCTGTTGGTACTGCTCCATCTCGTAGAAGAGACGGCCCATCGCCATCCACGCGAGGTCGATGACGTGGCGGTGCTCTTCGGTGTCGGGGGGCAGATCCGTGACGGCGCGGAAAGCCTCGATCGCCGGGCGGTAGTTGGCCTTCTGCGCGGTGCCGCCGGCGCCCGTCTCGGGCTTCGCTTCCTTCATGCGCACGAGCGCTTGGAAGTAGCGAGCTTGGTGCGTGTAGAGTGCACCATTCGGAACGGAGGCGAACGACGAGTTGGCGTTCGCGTAGTCCTTCTTGAAGTAGTACGCCTTGCCACGCGCGTAGGTGAGCGCCGCGTCGACCTGCGACGGCGGCACCTGGTTCATCTTCTGGAACACCTC
Organism: Polyangiaceae bacterium; assembly: GCA_044224815.1. Taxonomy (GTDB): domain Bacteria; phylum Myxococcota_A; class Polyangia; order Polyangiales; family Polyangiaceae; genus JADJCA01. Next base: position 104,786 of record JBGAJR010000005.1, on the reverse strand, counting down.
GTCGAGCGACGCGAAGTCCTGGAGACGAATCGCCACGTCGACGAGACGCGCCACCGCGCGACCGACGTACTGCTGGTAACGAGGGTCGCTGCCCTTGTCGACGATGGTGCGGTAGTCGCGCCGCGCCGAGAGGTACTCCTCGCCCGCGTAATACGACTCGCCGCGAAGGAACATCGCGTCCGAGGCGTTGCGCGTATCGGGAAACCCTTCGACGATCTCGCTCAGGACGAGCTCGGCGCGAGCCAGATCCTCGGCGCGGCTCTTCGAGTTCGGCGCCACCGCCGTTCGATAGAGGAGCTCACCGTTGGCGAGGCGCTGCTCCACCGTGACCAGCTGCGACTGTGTGCGCTGGACGACGGATTGCACCGACCCGGACTCGCGGTCCGCTGCCTGCACTTCCCCCTGTGCGGTCGTCGCGCTCTCTTCCGGTCCGGCCAAGGCCCGACCCTCGAGCGACGCGGCGACGGTGAGGGCGAGCAGCGAAACGCACGCTCGCGCGATGGGCTTCACTTCGTCCCCCCTCCAATCGAGAAGCCGCCCTGAGCCTTACCGTCACCCACGCTCGCGCTCCCGCTTGCGCCACCGGCCGGAGCCGCGGGCGCCGCAGCGGGCGTCGCGCCGAGGGCGCTGGCGTTCTCTTGCCACTGGAGCGTCGGGCGCTCGCTGAGCGGCGTCGTTACGCCGCCCTTCTCGAGCGCGGTCACGGTGATCTGCATGGTCTTGCCTTCGACCGACGTGAAGGTGTGGTTGCCCGGCACCTCCCACTTGTAGCTCTTCAAGTAGGTGAAGACGCCGTAGCCGTTGCCCTGGAACGTGAGCTTGGTCGCGATCGTGTGATCGCCGGCCGGAACCGATCCGCTGAAGATCGGGATCTCCTTTTGCTCTGCGAGGGCGCCCGTGTCGTCGTTGCGGTTGTATTGAACCGCGCCGTCGAGGAGGAACGTCGCCGCTACGAGTCGGTAGGCGCCGCTCATCTCGTTCTTGAAGATGATCTCGGAGCGCGAGCCCGCGACGCCACCCGACATGATCGTGTCGCTGAGGAGCGCGAGGCGCGTGTGGCTGCGACGGATCTGATCTTTGAGCTCGTCGACGCGCGCTTCGAGATCGCGAAGGCGGACCGCGTACGTCGAGCCGTCCATCGTCGGGGTCGCGCCGGGCATCGTCGGACCGGCGGCAGCGGTGCTCGCCGCGCCGGCGTCACCTGCGCTCGCCGCCGTCGTCGTGCCAGCGGCCCCCGCGTCCGACTCGGACGATGCGGCGGATGCCGTTGCCGCGCCGGCGTCCTTCTTGGCGGAGTCCTTCTTGCCGCCCGAGTCCTTCTTGGCATCGGGCTTGGCGGCCGGCTTGGTGGTCGCTGGCTTGTCCTTGGCGTTCTGCGCGAGCGAGCTCCCAGCAACAGCGAGAGAAAGCAAGCAGGCGAGACCGATCACCACGCGAGGTCGCATCGAATTTCCCTTTCCGAGAAGCGCTCCGAGACAGAAGTACGCCAGCCACTCGTACACGAGGCGGTTCTCGACCGGCCACCTCGCTGGGCGGAAGTCTAGTTGTCCTCGGACAATCCTTGCAACGGGGTTGGAAGGACCGGCCTCCGTAAGGGGCCGTCTCGTCCTGTCAAGGGGAAACGCCCCCAATGTAGGACACCCACCCGAGTTTCAACCGGGCCGAATTCCAAGATAGAGTGGGCTTCGTACCGGCGGGCAGATCCTTGGCCGGCCTGATGCGTCGTTAGGGGCGTGAAGGTCGGCGTTTCGCATCCAACCCCCGCCGGGAGCCCCCGAAACGGAGCCCGGGACTCTCTTGAGCGAACGCGAACCGCGCGACCTGCCGGACGAGACGCTCATGGTCCGCTACCAAAGCGGCGACCAGTCGGCGTTTGCCGTCCTCGTTCGGCGGCACCAGGGTCCGCTCTACAATTTCGCCCTACGCCAGGTGCGAATGCCCTCGGTGGCCGAAGAGGTCGTCCAGGACGCGTTCGTGCGGGTGGTGCAAAACGCTGCCGACTTCAAGCACGAGGCGCGCTTCTCGACCTGGCTCTACACGATCGGTCGAAACCTCTGCATCGACTACTTGAGGAAGCGCGTGCACCGGCGCCACCCGTCGCTCGACGAGTCGTCGGGGAGCCCCGACTCGGACCGACCGACGCTCGGCGAGCGCACGCCGGACGCGCGCGCCAGCGTCGAGCGCGAGGCGACCGGATCCGAGCTGCGGTCGCTCATCACACGCGCCGTCGACGCCCTCCCGGACGAGCAACGCGAAGTCTTTCTGCTCCGCGAGGTTTCGAACCTGCCCTTCAAGGAGATCGCCGACATCACGGGCATCCCCGAAAACACGGTGAAGAGCCGCATGCGCTACGCGCTCGAGCGGCTGCAGCAGGCGCTCTCCGAGTACGAGGAGTACGCGCGCGCCCTCCGTTGACCACGTTGACCTTGCGCGACGCGGCCTCGCGACGAACGTTTTGAAGAAGTCGATCAACCACCCTCACCCCTGACGAACCGCACGAAAGCAGCTGAGCCAAGACCCCGATGGATTGCGAGAAGTTCGACGACGCATTGATGGACGAGCTCTATGGAGAGCTCGACGAGGTGACGAGCGCTGCGCTCCGCCGCCATGCGTCGACGTGCGCTCGCTGTGCGGACCGGCTGTCTTCATTCCGCGCGACGCGGAAGGTACTCGCCACGGCCTTCACGCCGGTGGAGACCCCCGACGGGCTCGAGGAGCGGATCTTCGCGGCGGCGGCGGAGGCCCGCAAGGTCGTCCCCATTCGCTCGCGGCTCAGTCGTGTGGTGTCCATGGCAGGGCGTTGGGCCATGCGTCCTCAGACCGCGATGGCCGCCGTTTTCTTGGTCACGATCGGTTCGAGCGTGGTTTTGATCCAAGGGAGCCGCGCACCCCGGAGCAGCGCGGTCACGGTGACCGAGCGCGGGACGCCCGCCGCCGAGATCGCCGCCCCGGATTCGGTGAGCGACAAGAGCAAGGACTTCGCGAGCGCGGCCCAGGCCCACGGCCCAGAGCAGCCGCTCGCGCAGGCGACCGCGACGGCGGCGCCGATCGAAGATTTGAAGCCGGCCGCGAGCGCCGCGCCGCAAGCGCTGGCGTTCGGAGGCAAGAGCGACCGCGAGGAGGACCCGCGCGCGCGCGGCGGCGCCGTGATCGGCGGCGCGGCGCTCGAGCCGCGCCCGGCGGCCCGAAGCGCGGCGCGGCCGAGCGCACAATCGGAGGGCCTCGTCGCGATGAACGAGGACCGCCCGGCGAGTGAGCCCGCACCTCCGAAGGCTGCGGCCGCCCCTGGCGCAATGGCAACGCCGCCCGCGGCTGCGGCCGCGCCGCCCCCCGCGGGCCCGGCCACCGAAGCCAAGAAGTCTGCTTCGGCGAGCAGCGGCGACGCGTTCGCGGAGGCCATGGCTGCGTATCGCGGTGGGCGCTACGCAGAGGCCACGCAGCGGTTCGACGCGCTCGCTGGAAGCGGTAACCGACAAGCGGCCCTCATGGCAGCGCGGAGCGCACGCGAAGGATCCGGGTGCGCCACCGCTGCGGGCCGCTTCGATCGCCTCGCGAGCTCGGACTACGGCACGGCCCCCGGCTACGATGCCACGCTCGAAGCGGGGCGCTGTTACCGCGCGATGGGATCGTTCGACGCGGCTCGGCAGCGCTTCGCGCGCTTGCTCACGGTGCCGTCCCACGCCGCGCTCGCGCAGGCCGAGCTCGACGCCATGAGCCCGTCGCGCGCCAAGGCCGCGAAACCGACGGCCAATGGCTTCTGAAGGAGATCGCGTCGCCCGCGTGCTCACGGACTGGAGCGCGCGCGAAGAGGCGCTCGGGCTGTTACCCGACGATCGGCGCGCTCTCTCCCACGCGGAAGCGCTGCGCGCGCTCGTGGTCGACATCTTGGTGGCGAGCGGCGGCGCCACGTCGAGCCTCCCCGCAGACGTGTATCATGCATGCATTCGCTTGGGGGTGGAGCTCGCGGCGCGCGGCGCCTCCCCCACCCTCGCCGCGACCATGTTCGACGCCGGCGCGGGCACGCTCGCCGAGCATGGCCTCGTCGTCGACGAGCACGCTTGGCGAGGCCTTCGCGCCGCGCTCGTGGAGGGCTTCGTGCGCGCGGTGCGTGAGGAGGCGGAGCGCGCGACGTTTGCGAGCTTCGAGCCGCCGCGCTGCATCGTCATGTTGGAGCGTGGCGTCGCGGCCGTGGCGGCGACCCACGTGGCTACCGAGCCCGACGTCCTCGCGGCGTGGGCCGGACGCGTCGCCGGCGGGCTCCTCGTCCGTGGCGTGAGGCGCGTTCACGTCGGGGGCGACGGCCCGGCAGCGGTCGCCCTGCGCGATGCGGTCGTCGACGCGGGCATCGAGCTCGTGGAGCGCCAGCCCGAGGCCGCCCCGGCCCCGCTCGGTCCTCCGTCGTCACGCGGCACGCGACGCTGAGGGCGGCGGCCTTGGTCGCCAAAAACGCTTCGGCGAGCGGCCCAACGGCGGCGATTGTTGTATAAGGACCGAACGATGCGGCACACGACGCTCGGCGCCGGCACGCTCCTTCTCGTCCTCGCGTGCGGCCAGGCGAGCGACGACGTCCCCGTGCACACCGCCCCGACGCTCATCTTTCCGAAGGGCGTGCTCGACCAGGTCACGACGCTTACGCTCCGCGCGTTCGACAGCTCGCTCGTCACCTGCGACACCGAGCGCGGTCTCGGCAATGGAGACACGTCGAACCCCATCATCGAGGAGACGCTCTCCTCCGACGGGTGCCCGGCCGGCACGAGGTTTTGCGGCGACGTGGTCATCAAGCGATCGAGCACTCCGTACGTCTTCGTCGCGTCGGCCACCGACGACAGCGACCACCTGCTCGCCTCGGGTTGCGACACCCAACCAATCACCGAGGCGCGAGCGTCGCTCACGATCCAAATGCACCGCTTCCTCGAGCCCGCGGTGTGCGGCAACGGGAAGCTCGAGCCCACCGAGCTTTGCGATCCGCCGGGTCAGCCCGACGACTCCGTCTGCGACGCGCAATGCAAGACGAAGGAAGTGCTCCTCTCGAATGGGCGCGGAACGACGGGCGGGACGGCGAACGGCAAGCCCGGCGACAAGGAGCGCCCGACCCTGGTGTGGCCCCTCGGCACGGGCACGAACGCGAAGCTCCTCGCATTCTTCTCCGACAAGTCGGGGGCGACGCTCGAGGTGACGGGCCGCGTACGGAGTGATGCCTTCGGCCGCTTCTCGAGCCAGGGAGCGGAGGTCGCCGACTATTCGTTCTTCCTGCCGAACATCCCCTCGGCGAAGTTCCCGCCGGCCGAGTCGGCGAAGGACCAGTCGTCGCCGGCCGCCGTGTCGGCTGGCAATGGCCAGACTTGGATCGCGTTCGAAGACAACCCGAACAACGATCTCGACATCCGGCTCCGCTCCATCGACGCCACGCTCACGGCCGAGCAAACGGACGCCATCCGGATCAACGGAACGACCACCGGTGAGGCCGGCAATCAGTCGCTCCCCGCGATCGCGATCAACAAGTCGGGCATCCTCTTCGTCGCGTGGCAAGACGACCGAGACGGCTCGATCCAAGGGCGCACGTACAACCCGGCCGACGGGACGCGAGGCGCGACGCGCGTTCTCAGCTCCGGCTCGGCGAACAAGAACGTGCGGGTGACGGGGGTCGGGACCGGCTTCGTCGCGACCTGGGAAGCCGGCGCCGACGTGCGCCTCGCCCATCTGAGCCCCGACGGCACTCCCTCCCCCGAGGAGAAGGTGAACGGCGCCGCCCACACCGGGCCGGTCTCTCATCCCGACGTCGCCGCGCTCGCCGACGGCCGCTTCGCGATCGTCTTCAGCGATCGCGGAGACATCTTCGTCCAGCGGTACAACAAGGACGGGAAGCAAATCGCGGGTGACCAGGCGACGCCGGTCAACGCCGTCGTGACCGCTGGGGATCAATACGCACCGGTGATCGCGCCCATGGCGGCGTCGAGCGGCTCGTACGCGATCGCGTGGATCGACGGCGCCAGCAGCGACGTGCGCGCCGCGTACCTCGGCGGCAACGAAGGCGTGCTCTTCAATCCCATCGACGGACAAGCGACGGAGTTCCTCGCCAGCGCGACCCCCGGTCGCCGACGCGCCAACCCGGCGATCGCCGTCGGTGGCACGGGGCCGTTCGTCGCCATCGCGTGGGAAGACACCACGAGCGACGCCAAAGCCGGCATCTACGGCCGTCGCCTTCCCGGCCCCTGATCGCGCCGCGCCCGCCGCTACTTTCGCAAGTACGCGATGGTGCGGATCACGGCGACGAGGCGCTCTCGCTCGAGAGGATGGAGCGCGTTGAAGCGCACGCCCATCCCGGGATTCGGGTTGTCGCCGTTCGGGCGAAGCGGGTTCACCCACGCGACCACGCCGGTCAGCTTGAACGCCTCGTGTCCGGGCGGCGCGAACGACAGCGTCAGCTCCGCTCCAACGGCGAGCGGCGACTCCGTCTTCACGAAGATGCCGAGCTCGCTCACGTTGGAGATGGAGGCGAAGAGGAACGTGTCGTCCGCCACGCAGTCGACGGGCCACGTGACGTCGTAGCGTTCGTGGTGGCGTCGATCGTCGGTGCTCATCGCCGCGGTCTCCTCACTGGACGCGGAGCGCACCGCCGACGACGCGATTGTCGCCGTCGTTGGGGCCGCTCTTGACCTTCATGCGGGTCTCGCCGAGGAAGAGCCCGAAGTAGATCGTGTAGTTGCCGGGCGTGAAGTTCGGCTCGAGCGTGAACTCGTGGACGTCGATCATGATGTCGTCCTTGAGCCACAACGAGAACGGGTACTTACCCTGCATGATCTTGTGGTCGCCGTTGTGGCGCCGCTGAAAGCCGTCGATGTGGATGAACGACTCCCACTCGCTCGTCACGGGCGCGAGCACCTTGTAATAGGTACGGAGCGAGAACTTGTGCCCCGGCGTGACGAAGTCGGCGAGGCGCCCGTTTTGATCGACGAGGTCGTAGCCGAGCACCTCGAGCTTGTCGTCCATGTTGGCCGCGAGGGGCTTCTGCGGACGCGGGGCCGTCGCGAGGACGAGCTTCTCGAAGGGATTCTGTGACTTCTCGTTCGGCGCGAGGCGCGAGGCGACCAGGATGATCTGGCTCGAACGCGCGTCGAGCACGGGCACATTGGCGCGCGTGTGCTCGCGGTAGATTTTGTTGAGTCGCCCGAGCTCGTCGGCGCGCATCGCGATGAAGCGTCGGCTCTCGTCGCCGCCGCTGGCGAGCCAGTCGTAGGCGCCCTGCGCGTCGTTGAACGCGGGCGGCTGCCCGCCTGCGTAGTACGCCGCGGTGCGGCTCCCGACGCCGAAGAGCCCGAGCGGCTCGTCGGCCTTCCGCACCTTGGCGTAGCTCTCGAAGACTTCCTTCGGAGAGAGCTGGTTGGCGAGCGCCGGGTAGTAATAACCGCCCACGCCGGCTGCGAGCACACCGCCCACCACGACGAGCCCGGCGGCGCGGCTCCCCTTCACCAGCTCGCCGATGGCGCCGATGACCAGGAACGCGCCGATGCCGGACGGGAACGCCAACGCGAGCGCGACCGCGGGCTTGGTCCCTTGGAGGTAGAGCCCTGCGCCGACGGCGGCCGGAACGGCGAGCACCATGAGCGGGAAGAGCCCGAGGAGCTCCATGAGGCGGATCTCGCGGTCGGTGTCCTTCTTTTTGAGGCGCGCGAAGAGCTCTTCGAACGGCTCGAAGCCGCGCGTGAACGAGCCCCACGACGGCTTGGTGGCGGCGCGGTCGAAGGCCCACGCCCAGACGTCGCACGCAAAGAGGAGCCCGAAGACCGCGACGAGGGGCGCGAGGGCCACCATCCACCAGGCATTCAGGAGGTAGTCGCTCACGTTCTTGGGGAACGTGGGGAGCCACTTGGCCTTGGTGCGCATGCCGACGAAGACGAGGAGCCCGGCCAGCGACGAGCCGGCCACCAGCGCGAAGTAGACGAGCGACAACAGCCCGTCCCAAGCGTCGCGGAGCGCGTTCAAGACCTTGACGTACACCGCCGGATCGAACGGCTGCCGCTTGGCGCCGCGCTCGACGAACGTGAGGAAGGCGATCACCCCGAATGCCAGAAGGAGCACCATCCAGAGGACGGTCGACTCGTTCTTGAAGCTCTCCGGGAATGCTCCCGTGGTGACTCCGAAGACCTGAAAAGCCTTCTCGGGCAGGTGCTTCAGATCGTGGCGGAACAGGAAGAGCAGCAGCGACGCGCCGACGCCCACGGCGATCGACGGGTGCGCCCCACGCTCGTAGTCGCGAAGCGCGACGCCCGCTGCCGCGGCGAGGAGCGCCGGACCGGCGAATGCGATCGCATCGACCTTGGCAACGAGGAGCCCTTGCGTGACGAAGATCGTCATCACGCCCACGAGGAGCGTTGCGCGGGCGAGGGTCGCGCGGACGGCGCGCTCCGGCGGGGCGATGAAAAGGCGCCCGAGGGCGAACGGCGCGAACGCGCTCCACGGCGCCATCGCATGGGCGATCTGCCCGAGCATGAAGTCGTGGGTCGGGTACTTGCCGGGCGGACGAATGAAGCCGCCGAGCGTCGTCGACAGGTTCAGCTTGTCCCCGTGATCGAACGCATTCCAAACGCTCGGGGCGCACGCGAGCGCAGCGATCACGGCGCCGCCGCCGATGGCGTGGCCAAAGGCATCGACCTTGGCGACCCCACCGCTGCCGAGGATGAGGAAGTAGACGAGCGCGACCGCCACGAGCGGCCCCATCACGCCCAAGAAGAGCCCTCGCGAGTAGTAACCGACGACGAGGCCGAGCACGCCCATCGCGGCGAACAGCGCGCGGTCTCGCGCCGCACCGGCTCGCTCGCCCACACCGTCGACGAGCCCGACCGCGAGGCCGCCGAACGCCATTGCGAGACCGGCCATCGTGACGACGTCACCGATCATGGTGCGCGACTGAACGGCGTAGAGCGGCGTCGTGGCGAGAACGAGCGCGGCGTAGATGCCGGCGCGCCGGTCGACGAGGCGCGACACGAACGCATAAGTGGCCGCCACGCCGACGAGGCCCCAGAACGCGAGTGGAACGCGGCCTGCCCACTCGTGAAGGCCGAAGAGCTTGAAGCCGAGCGCGATGGACAGGAACGGCAGCTCGGGCTTCCCGAGGTCGTTCAGGTGAGGCATCGAGTTGTCGGCCCCGGTGAGCGCGAGCGGGCCGGCGCCGAAGACATTGACGGCTATCCGTCGCGAAAGATCAGCGACGTTCAGCTCGGGCGGATCCCACAGGCCAGCCCGTGAGAGCGGCGGCAGGAGCGCAAACAGAATGGCCGGGACGCCGAGCACGAGAGCGGCCGTCAGCCACCCCGGAAGAGCGTCGTCGCTGGCGCTCGCAGCGCTGCGGTCGGACTCGTCCGTCACCCGTGCGGCGGCCGGCGCGTCCTCGCGCGTGGCCTCGGCGGGCCCGCTGGCGTCCGCCTTTTCTTCCCCTGTCGTCACTTGGGTGGTCATCCTCGCGCGCGGACCCTAGCCGCAACTTTCCGTGGGGTAAAGGGAGCGTTCAGTGCTCCGTCCCGTGACGTGTCTCGTCGGACAGCCGGGGCCACCACCCGGTCCGTTCGGCTCATCGCCGGTGCGAATTTGCTCGGTCCAGTCGGCGGGGACTCATGTAGGGTGCGCGCCGTCATGGCCAGGAAGTCGGCCTCCCGAGAATCAGAAGGATTGCGCACCGGGCTCGTTGCCGTGGTGGGGCGCCCCAACGTCGGGAAGAGCACCATCGTCAACGCGCTCGTGGGCGAGCACGTCTCGATCGTCAGTCACCACCCGCAGACGACGCGCGACCGCGTGGTGGGCATCGTGAACGACGAGGCGCTCCAGATCGCCCTGGTCGACACGCCGGGGCTCCACGCCGCGCGAAACAAGCTCGGCGTACGCATGAACCACGAGGCCCGCGAAGCGGTCTCGGGCGCCGACGTCGTCGTCTTCGTCACCGACGTCGGCACCGTCCTCAACGCGGATTACTCGCCCAAGGATCGCGAGGTGCTCGCCGCGCTCCCCAAGGACAAGGCGGTCGTCCTCGTGGTGAACAAAATCGACCGTGTGCGCGACAAGGCCGCGCTCTTGCCCATCCTCGCGAAGCGCGCCGAAGCCTTCCCCTTCGCGGCGATCGTCCCCGTCTCGGCGAAGAAGAAAAACGGGCTCGACCGCCTCCGCAAGGAGATCGACGCGCGCCTCCCGAGCGGCCCCAAGCTCTACGACGAGGAGACCTTCAGCGATCGCCCGGCTCGCTTCTTCGTGCAGGAGTACGTGCGCGAGCAGGTGCTGCATGCGACCCGCGAAGAGGTGCCGCACGGAGTTGCCGTGACGGTCGATCGCTGGGACGAGGGCAAGAAGGTTCCGCGTATCGAGGTGACGATTCACGTCGACAAGCCGAGCCACAAGAAGATCGTCATCGGCCAGGGCGGCGAAGTCTTGAAAGAAGTCGGCACGCGCGCCCGCAAGCGCATCGAGACGCTCCTCGGGCGTCCGGTGATGCTCAAGCTTTGGGTTCGCGTCACCAGCGGCTGGTACGAGTCGGACCGACTCCTCCGTGAGCTCGGCTACGGAGACGAGGCGTAAGCCGGAGAGAGAGCCATGACGAAGCACAGACCCAAGCTCCCCCCGCGCAAGGCCCCCGCAGGCACGAGCGGCCTTCCAATCGTGGCCATCGTCGGTCGCCCGAACGTCGGCAAGTCGACGCTCTTCAACCGTCTCGCGCGGCGCCGGCTCGCCATCGTGCACGACGAGCCGGGTGTCACCCGCGACCGCCACTACGTCGACGCAACGGCCTACGGCAAGAACTACACGCTCGTCGACACTGGCGGCTTCGACCCGGAGGACCCGGATCCGATGCGCGCCGGAATCGCGCGCCACGTGCGCGAGGCCATCAAGGAGGCGGACGTCATCGTGTTCGTCACCGACGCGACGACCGGCCTCACGACCGGGGACCGCGCGGCCGTCGACCTCTTGCGTCGGAGCAAGAAGCCGGTCTTCTTCTCGGCCAACAAGGCCGACAAGCCGAGCTTGGACGGTGAGGCCTTCGAGCTCTATCGCCTCGGCGTCGAGAAGGTCTACCCAGTGAGCGCGCTCCACGGGCGCGGCATCGGCGAGCTCGAAGAGGCGTTCGTGGAAGTGCTCCCCGAGCTCGCATCGGAAGAGGGCCCCACCGAAGGCGTGACGCGAGTGGCGATCATCGGCCGGCCCAACGCGGGGAAGTCGAGCCTCTTGAATCGCCTCCTCGGCGAAGAGCGAATGCTCGTCAAGCACGGGCAGTCGTACGTGTTCATCGACACCGCCGGCATTCGCAAGAAATCGAAGGTCACCAAGGCCGAGGACGCCATCGAGTCGATGAGCGTCTACCAGTCGATCCGTAGCATCGAGCGGGCCGAGGTCGCCCTCCTCATGTGCGACGCCAAAGAAGGCGTCGCCGAGCAGGACGCCAAGATCCTCGGCCTCGTCGAAGAGCGCGGCCGCGGCATGGTCATCGCGCTCAACAAGTGCGATCTCCTCAGCAAGAGCGAGTACGAGAAGGCCGAGGAGGCCGCGCGCGCGAAGATCTCCTTCGCGCCGTACGTGCCCGTCGTTCGCATCAGCGCCAAGACCGGGCGTGGCCTGGACACGCTGCTCAAGACCATCGGCGACGTCCGCGAGGCCTTCACCAAGCGCGTCACCACCGGCGAGCTCAATCGCTTCTTCGCCGAGGTGATCGAGACGCGATCTCCTCCCACGAGCGGCGGCCGCGCCCCTCGGCTCTACTTCATCACCCAAGCCGAGAGCGCGCCGCCGACCTTCGTCGTGGTCGCCAGTCACCCCGACTCGGTCCACTTCTCCTATCGCCGCTACGTGTCGAACCAGCTGCGCAAGCGATTCGGCTTCGAGGGCGTGCCGATCCGTGTGCTCTACAAGGAAAAGCGCCGGCGCAAGAAGGGTGAAGAGGACGAGGGGGGCGAGGCGTGAGGGAGCGGCGCGACCGGCCGCATCGCGGCGAGCGTCGCGCGGGACGGCCGGAGCGCGAGCTCCGCGCCCCCTCCCGAACCGTGGAGCCCGCACGCGCGGGTGAGGAAGTCGTCTACGGGCGACGCGCTGGGCTCGCGGTCCTCGCTCGCCGCCCGGCCGCGGTCCTCCGCGTGGCGTGCGCGCCCGCGCTCCGCAGGGAGATCGAGGAAGCGCTTCGGCGCGCCGGTCCGGATGCCGGGCGCGTCGCGTGCGCCGAGATGGACGACGCGGGCCTCGCACGCGCCGCGGGCTCGGATCACCACGAGGGGCTCTGCGTGCTCACCAAGCCGCGCACGTTCGCGTCGCTGCGCGACCTCGGAGAGCGCTTGCTTCGCACGAAGGGCGTCGCGGTGGCGTTCGATCGGGTCCGCAACCCGTACAACATCGGGGCGATCCTCCGGACCGCCGCGTTCTTCGGCGCGGAGGGCGCGATCCTCGGCGCGCCGGCGCCGCACCCCGCGCTCCCACCGGACGCGGTCCGCGTCGCCGAAGGCGGAGCAGAAGACCTCTGCCTCGCGCGCACCACCGATCTCGCAGACTCGCTCGGGCGCCTCCGCGCGCTCGGCGTCCGCGTCTTCGGTGCGGAGAACGACGCGTCGATCAACGCGATCGGGCACGACTTCCCTCGCCCCGCGATCCTCGTGGTCGGCCACGAGCGCGAAGGGATGAGCGAGCGGGTCATCGCTCAATGCGACGCGATGGTTCGGATCGCCGGGCACGGGGTCGTGGGCTCTCTGAACGTGGGCATCGCGGCGAGCGTTCTTCTCGCGGAGATGCTCCGGCCTCAGCTCAAAGCGCCTTGAACGACGACGCTCGGTAGGCCGACCCTCGCGGCCGAGACCGCGCAGCCATTTCCTTGGCCTGTCATTTCAATCGATTGCACGATTGTGCGAGGGGGCGACCACCTCGCCCCTGGAGGTGGCCGCTCACCGCCACGGTGCGACCGATCTTGCGTCGGGGTACGCATTTGGGGTGCGAAGAGCCCCAGGAGGCATTAGTCTCTAATGCGTCACATGACCAACACGACCATCTCGAGACTTGACCTTTTGATGGTAGCAGCGCTGACCGTCCTGGCAAGCGCTATTACCGGGTGTGCAAGCTCGCCGGAGCAGGTTGGTGGTGAGGTCAGCGACTCGGTCGTACCCACGACCCAGGCGCCCGCTGATCGCTGCGCGGCGGATGGTCACCAGGCCGGTTGCCCGTGCACGGACGAAGGAAAGCGCGTCGCGTGCGGCGTGGTCTACGAGAAGCGCCCCGACGGTCGCACCGTGTGCGGCGAGGGCGGCGCCGTGTGCACCGGTGGTCAGTGGAGCGCGTGCGTTCTCGACGGCATCGCGAAGTGAGCCGCGTGTCCCCGCGAAAGCGCGGCGGACGCTGAGCTAAACCCCTCCGGCCACGAGTAGCGCCGCCACGTCGCCGAGGAGCGCGACGTCCCTGACATCCGTCGCGAACTCGGGGACGCGCACCAGCGGAACGTTGCCGGCCTCGGCCTCGAGCCGCCGAAGATGAATGGCATCGAGAGCCGCGAGCTTCGCCTGATCGGCGCGCGCTTCGGCCAGCCGCTCAGCGGCGCCCTCCTCCAGCGCGAGGCTACGTGCACCGATCTCGGCCTCGATGTCGCGCGCGCTCACTTCCGGCCCGAGCGGGGCAAGGCGTAGTCGATTGACCACGAACGCTCCTCGCGGCATGGACGACGCGGTGAGCCGCTCCGAGAAATAGAGCACCTCCCGCACGCTCATCGGCGCGGGCGACGTCACGAGCACGAAGGCGACGTCGTCTCCGCGAAGCTCCCGTTGCACGGTGCGCGCGCGCTCGCGAAACCCACCGAAGAGGTCGTTCAACTCGGTGATGAGCCTCGCCATGTCGTCGAGGAAGCTCCCGCCCGTGATCTTGCCGATCGTCCGCAGCACCACCGCCGCGGACTTGGCGAGCACGTTGAGAGACAGCTTGCCGGTCGACTGGAACGCATCGACGAACCAGCGCATCGCCGCCGAGTCGAGCGCGCCGATCAGCCGCTCGGGAGCGTCGAGGAAGTCGAGCGCGTTGGCCGTCGGCGGCGTGTCGAGGACGATGAGATCGTAGCGCGGGTCGCTCTTGACCATCGCGAGCTTCTCCATCGCCATGTATTCCTGCGTCCCCGCGAGCGACGTCGAGACGTACTGGTAGAGGCGGTTCTTGAGGAGCTGCTCCGCCTTCGCCGGCGTCGACGAATGCTTCCGCACGATCTCGTCGAACGTCCGCTTCGTATCGAGCATCATCACCGTGAGGCTGCCCTCGTGCGGAACGCCAGCCCGAGCGAACCGCGCCGGGTCGACGACCATGGCCTCGGTGGTCATCGCATCGAGGCCGAGGCTCTCGGCGAGGCGCTTGGCTGGATCGATCGTCAGGCAGAGGACGCGCCGCCCTTTGGCAGCGGCCGCCACGGCGAGCGCGGCGGCGGTCGTGGTCTTCCCCACCCCGCCGGCGCCGACGGTGATCACGACGCGCCGATGAAGCAGGAGCGACGCGAGGGATTCGTTTGCGGAGCCAGCCACGACCACGGCGGTTGCCTATACCACGGGGCGAACGCCCGCGATCACTCCGGGCCGTCGTCGACGTACTCGCCCTCGGCGAGGTTGTCGAAGCGCGTGAACTCGCTGTCGAAGCGGACCTTCACCGTCCCCGTGGGGCCGTTACGCTGCTTGGCCACGATGAGCTCGGCCACCTTGCGCTCGGTGGTCGTCTCCTTGTTGTAGTACTCGTCGCGGTAGATGAAGAGGATGTTGTCGGCGTCCTGCTCGATGGCGCCCGACTCGCGGAGGTCGGAGATCTGTGGCCGCTTCGACTTTTCGCTGCGCGTTTCGACGGCGCGATTGAGCTGAGAGAGCGCGATCACCGCGACGCGAAGCTCCTTGGCGAGCCCCTTGAGACCGCGGGAGATCTCGCTGATCTCTTGCTCGCGCGACTGGGCGCCATCGCGCCCCTTCATGAGCTGGAGATAGTCGATGACGATGACGCCTATCTTCCGCGTCTTGCGGCCATCGGCGTCCGTGCGATCGAACTCGGCTTGAAGACGACGCACCTTGGAGCGGAGCTCGAGGAGCGACAGGCCGGGCGTGTCGTCGATCCAGATGGGGAGGCTGCCCAGGAAGGACGCGGCTTGCGTGAGGCGGTTCCAGTCTTGCTGCCCTAGAAATCCGCTGCGCACCTTGCTGACATCGACCTTGCCCTCGGAGCAGACCATACGATTCGCGAGCTGCTCGCGGGGCATTTCGAGCGAGAAGACCGCGACGCCATAGCCGGGCTCTTCCCAGCGCTGGTTGGGGTCGCCCTCCACCTCCCGCCCGCGCGGGCTCGCCGCGTTGACGCCGAGGTTGAGCACGAAGCTCGTCTTACCCATGCCGGGGCGCGCGGCGATGATGGTGAGGTCGCCTTCGTGGAGGCCGGCCGTCAGGCGGTCGAGCCGCTCGAAGCCGGTCGACATGCCGGTGATGCGGTTCCCGCGCTGCATCGCCTCGGTGAGCGCGCGGAACGACTTCTTCATCACGCTGAGGAGCGGCTCGACGCTGCTCGACTCGCTCGTGCGGGCGATTTGGTAGACCTGCTGCTCGGCGGAATCGATGTACGACTGGGCCTCGCCGTAGTCGATGTAGCCCTGCGCCGAGATCTTCTGGCACGCGGCGATCAGCTGGCGAACGCGCGATTTTTCGTGGATGGTCTTGGCGTACGCCGTGATGTTGGCGACGGCGGGAGCCGCGTTCAGGATCTCCGTGAGGTAGGCCATGCCGCCGATCTGGCCGATGCGATCGCGGTTCTTGAGCCAAGTGCCGACCTGAACGATGTCGACGGGCTGGCCGACCGCGTGGAGCTCGGCGCACGCCTCGTAGATGCGCCGGTGCGCCTCCGAGTAGAAGTGCTCGGCCTTCAAGAACTCCTGCACCCGATCGAGCGAGCCGGGGTCGATCATGATGGCCGATAGGACCGCGGCCTCCGCGTCGAGATCGTGCGGCGGCACCCGCCCGTCCACGATCGGCGGCGCCTCCGGCTCACGCTTCGCCCACGGTTTCCCTTCGCCCGCTCTCATCGCTTCGCGTCCTCGATCGCGCACAGGTTACCCACGCGCGCGTCCTCAGGTTGCCCACAGGGATCCGAAATGGCAAACGCCCGCTCCGGCGAGCCGGAGCGAGCGTCTACGGGACGGAGGCGCGGGGCAATCGCCCGCCACACCTCCGGGCAGGTCACTTCTTGACGACTTCGACCTTGAGCGTCGCGGTGATGTCCGCGAGGAGCTTCACCGGAACCTCGTAGGTGCCGAGCGCACGAATCGGCTCGGCGAGCGCGATCTTCTTGCGATCGAGCTTGAGGCCCTTGGCCTCGACGGCGTGGTGGATCTCCTTGGAGGTCACCGAGCCGAAGAGGCGGTCGTCTTCGCCGACCTTGTGCGCGATCTTGATCTCGAGCGCGCCGAGCTTGCCGGCGAGCTCGCGGAACTCCTTCTTCATCTTCTCGGTCCGCACGAGAGCGACGGCCTTCTCGTGGTTGACGCGATTGACCTGCGCGGTGGTCGCCGGCGAGGCGAGCTTGCGCGGAAGGAGGTAGTTGCGGGCGAAGCCGGGGCGAACTTTGACGAGCTCACCGGAGCTGCCGACGTTGGGGACGTCCTCGCGGAGGATGACTTGGATGGTAGCGGGCATGGCTCTCTCCTTGTTCCTTCAGGCTCGCGTCAGGACGTGACGGTGAAGGGCAAGAGGGCGATGTTGCGCGCGCGCTTGATCGCCTGGGTGACCTTGCGCTGGTGAAGCGCGCAGTTGCCGCTGATGCGGCGCGGAACGACCTTGCCGCGGTCGGTGATGAAGTACTTCAGCGCCTGCGGGTCTTTGTAGTCGATGAAGGTGATCTTGTCCGCGCAGTACTTGCAGACGCGCTTCTTGCCAGCGCGCCGGCGACCGGACACGTCGGCGTTGAGGTCCGGCGTCCGGCCGAAGTCCTTGTCGTCGTCGAAGGCGCTCGGCGCCGTGCTGTTGCTCTTCATGTTCACGCCTCCTCCTTCTCGGCCGCGGCCGCCGCCGGGGCGGCCGGAGCAGCCTCGGCCGTCTCTTCCTCAGCCTCGAAGTCCTCGTCGACGCGCGGCTCGCGCATCGACTTGGGCGCGCCCTCGCCGAAGTCGACGAGACCGAGCTGCCGCTCGCGCGACTCCTCTTTCTCGTCCTCGGCCGGGAGCTCGAGGCGGGTGTACTTGATCTCCTCGGGGTCGACCGAGACGCCAGCGACGTCGACGTCCTCGCTGAGGACGACGGTCTGGAACTTCAGGACCGAGTCCTGGAGCTTGAGGTTGCGCTCGAGCTCCTGCACGAGGCCGCCCTTGCCCACGTACTTCACGTAGACATAGACGCCCTTGCGGGACTTCTTGACCGGGTAAGCCAGCTTGCGGCGGCCCCACGACTCGACCTTGACCATCTTGCCGCTCTCGCGGTTGACGACCTCGGAGACGCGGGTCTGGACCTTCTCGGCGGTGTCGGGATCGACGTCGCCGCGGAGCACGTAGATGGTCTCGTACTCCTTCGACTTCAGGATTTGCGTGTTGCTC
Source organism: Polyangiaceae bacterium (assembly GCA_044224815.1). Classification (GTDB taxonomy): domain Bacteria; phylum Myxococcota_A; class Polyangia; order Polyangiales; family Polyangiaceae; genus JADJCA01. The sequence goes on along the minus strand of JBGAJR010000005.1, from coordinate 87,241 downwards.
ATGGTTTCCCTTTGGACATGAGGCCCACCCCGAAACGGGGTGAGCAGGGAGTCCCTCGAGGGTGCGCGGGGCGCCACCGCGAAGGGGCGCGGTTCGTAGCACGACCGCGCAGAAAAACAAACGGTCCGCGAGGTTCCGTCAGGCCTTGGGCTTCTTGCCCCCGCCCGTCGCACCCCGGTTGTGGGCGTTCATGGCAGCGGCCGCGCCTTTGTCGACGACGTCCCGCACCGCAACGACGGCGCGGTCGAGCACATTGGGGAGCTCTGCTCGCTCCATCGTGTCGAATCCCGAGAGGACGAAATCGGCGACTTCGCCGCGGAATCCGGCCGGCGGACGACCAATCCCCACGCGCACGCGTACGAAGTCCGGAGTCCCCAAGCGCTGGATGATGCTCCGGAGGCCGTTGTGACCGGCGTGTCCGCCGCCCACCTTCACGCGCACGTCCCCGAACGGCACGTCGAGCTCGTCGTGCACGACGACGATGTGGTCGGGCGCGACCTTCAGAAAGGCCGCCGCCGGCTGCACGCTGTCGCCGGAGAGGTTCATGAACGTCATCGGCTTGAGCGCCGCGACGGCGTCTCCCTTGGCGAACACCCCGGAGAACTTCTCGCGAAAATCGGGGAGATTTGCGGCGCGCGCGAAGGCGTCCACCGCCATGAACCCCACGTTGTGGCGGTGACTTTCGTACCCCTTCCCCGGGTTTCCCAATCCGACGACGAGCCACATCGCGCGATCGCTGCCTCCAAATGCGCGCGGCGCGCTCCGCCGAAGCCGAGCGCGCCGCCGAGAGACTGGGCCGGCGAGCGCCGACCCAAGCCGTTCACTTCTTCTTCGCGTCCTTGGCCGGGGCCGCGGCGGCCTTCGCGTCTTTGGCACCCGCGGCGGCAGCCGGAGCCGCACCCGCTGCCGCGCCTGCAGCCGGAGCCGCGCCCGCAGCCGCCGTCGCGCCCGCAGCCGCCTCTTCCTCGCTGCGATCCTTCTCCGGAGCGACGACCGCGATGAGCGTGAGCTCGGGCGAGAGGAGCGCGGCGACGCCGTCGGCGAGCTTGAGATCCTTGGTGGCCACGTGCTCACCGAGCTCGAGGTGCGTGACGTCGACCTCGAGCTTGAGCGGAATCTGGTTGGGGAGGCAGCGGAGGGGCACCGTGCGGAAGACCTGGCGGAGGAGGCCGCCCTTGGTGACGCCGACGGGCTTGCCGGTCCAGAACAGCGGAACGTGGACGTCGACCGGACGATCGAGCTTCACCTCGACGAAGTCGACGTGCTCGAGCGAACGCTTCACCGGGTGGTGCGACGAGTCGCGAATCATGACGAGGAGGTCGGTCTTGCCCTCGAGCGGCATCTTGATGACGGTGTTCTTGCCGCGCTCGCTTCCGAGGATCGAGATGACCTCCTTCGGGAAGACGGCGATCGGCGTCGCCTCGAGGCCGCGGCCGTACGCGATGGCGGGGATCTGACCCGACGAGCGGAGGCGACGGGCCTCGGCCTTACCAGCGGCTTTGCGGGGGCTTGCCTTGAGGGTGACGATCTCGGTGCTCATGATTCGACTCTCCTGTCCCATCGCTCGGTGCGGGGTTCTGCGGCATCGGCGAAAGGCCAACCCGTTCCCAACGAACGCGGGACGCGCGAAATAGCAGACCCCACCCCGCCCGCCAAGCCATTCGCGCCCCAAAGGCTCAGCAAGCCCCCTCTCGCGACCCCTGAGGTCGCTGGGGATGCTCGTTATGCGACGAGGGGCCGCTGCGTGCTACCGAACGGCGACAAACACCGGCGCCCCTTCTCGCGACCCGTGAGGTCGCGAGAGGCGAAGGTTCAAAGAACCCGAGAGCTGGGGAGGCTCGTCGCGTACGCGCGGCGCCCCCTTCTCGCGACCCGTGAGGTCGCGAGAAGCGAAGGTTCAAAGAACCTGAGAGCGGGAGGAGGCTCGCTGCGTGTCAACGCAGCGAGGAACCCCGCAGGGGTTCACCAGATCGACTAGCCGAACAGCGAGCTGACGGAGTCGGAGCTGTGGATGCGCTTGATGGCCTCGCCGAGGAGCCGGCCGATGCTGACCTGCTTGATCTTGCCGGACGTCTTGGCGGCCTCGGTGAGCGGGATCGTGTCGGTGATGACGACCTCGTCGAGCGGCGACTCGGCGATGCGCTTGATCGCCGGCCCGGAGAGGACGCCATGCGTCGCGCAGGCGACGATCCGCTTGGCGCCGCGATCGCGGAGCGCCTGGGCCGCGCCGGTCAGCGTTCCCGCCGTGTCGATCATGTCGTCGATGATGATGCAGTCACGGCCTTTCACGTCGCCGATGAGGTTCATCACCTCGCTCACGTTCGCGCGCTCGCGACGCTTGTCGACGATCGCCAGACTCGCGTTGAGCCGCTTCGAGTACGCCCGAGCGCGCTCGACACCGCCGGCGTCGGGAGAGACGCACACCGCGGACGCGTCGAAGTTCTTCTTCAAGTACTCCTCGAGCATCACCGGCATCGCGTAGAGGTGATCGAACGGGATGTTGAAGAAGCCTTGGATCTGCCCGGCGTGGAGATCCACCGAGACGACCCGGGTCACGCCCGCGGCCTGGAGGAGATCGGCGACGAGCTTCGACGTGATGGGCGTCCGGGGCGCGACCTTGCGGTCTTGGCGCCCGTAGCCGTAGTAAGGAATCACGGCCGTGATCGAGCCCGCCGACGCGCGACGGAGCGCGTCGACCATGATGAGGAGCTCCATCACGTTCTCGTTGACCGGGCTCGTCGTCGGCTGGATGACGAACGCGTCGACACCGCGGACGTTCTCGCCGATTTCGACGAACGACTCCCCGTCGGAGAACCGCGTGGTTTTGGCCCGGCCGAGGGGCGTCTCCAGGTAGTTCGCTATCGTCTGCGCGAGCTCGGGGTTGGCGTTACCGGCGAAGAGGCAGACTTTCTTGAACACGGGCGCGGTCTAGCGCTCGCAATGAGGGGTGTCAACGCGCCACGGCACAGCTTCGTCACCGACTCGTAACTGTCCGACAATAGAGAGAGTTTGACGTGCCTTATGGGGGCCGAGTTGCATGCACTCTGCACCCGTTACGATGCCCCGCGACCGCGAGGTCGGACGCGCGCACACGCAAGCCTACGCGCCCCCACGGACCGTCTCGTCCCGCGAGGCTTTGTGTCGCGACGGAGACGCTCGAGAGGTACGCTTTGGGATCGAGGCATGGGCGAGAACGAGGGCAAGGAGCGCACGCCGAGCGAGCCGGCGTTGGGCGTCCGATTCGTCGGTCGTTATGCGATCCTCGGCAAGCTGGCCGCGGGCGGCATGGCCACCGTGCACGTCGGCCGCCTCCTCGGTCCCGTCGGCTTCACTCGTATGGTGGCGATCAAACGCCTCCACCCCGAGTACGCGCGCGATCCCGAATTCGTCTCGATGTTCTTGGACGAGGCTCGCCTGGCCGCGAAGATCTCGCACCCGAACGTGGTGTCGACCCTCGACGTCGTCGCCACCGGCGGGGAGCTTTTCCTCGTCATGGATTATCTCCAGGGGCAGTCGCTCTCCTGGCTGATCAAGCAAGCCACCAAGACCGGCGAGCCGATCCCCTCCCGCATCGTGGCGAGCATCCTCTCCGGCGCGCTCCAAGGTCTCCACGCTGCGCACGAAGCGCGCGACGAGCGCGGCATCCACCTGAACATCGTCCACCGCGACGTCTCGCCCCAGAACATCATGGTCGGGGCGGATGGCCTGGCGCGCGTTCTCGACTTCGGCGTCGCCAAGGCGGCCGGTCGGATTCAGAACACGCGCGAAGGGCACATCAAAGGCAAGCTCGCGTACATGTCTCCGGAGCAGCTCCAAACCGACTTCGTGGACCGCAAAGCGGACATCTACGCAGCCTCCGTCGTACTTTGGGAAGCGCTCACGTCACGTCGACTTTTCAAGGGTGAGACCGAAGCGTCGACGCTCGCGAAGATCCTCTCGGGGACGGTGGTGCCGCCGAGCACCGTGGCCAGCTGGGTGCCGCCGGCCCTGGACGCGGTGGTGATGCGCGGCCTCGAGCGCGATCTCTCGAAGCGGTACGTCACGGCACGAGAGATGGCCATCGCGATCGAGCGTGCGGGGAACATCGCGTCGACGGCCGAGGTGAGCGAGTGGCTCGAGCGAGTCGCGAAGAAAGAGCTCGAGGAGCACGTCGCACGAATCGCCGCGATCGAGATGAGCGCCGGGCTCACCAACACGCATGGCATGGAGAGCCTCGCCAAGGCGCTCGCCGAGGCGACGGAGATCGACGAGGACAGCTCCTCGAGTCAGGTGATTCGGCAAGCGGCGAAGCTCAACGCCGAGACGGTCCCCGTCCCCTTCGTGCCCGCGGGGCCGATCGATGGCGAGAGCCCGACCCGTGTCGCGAGCCAGCCCGACCTCGGCGGGGAGAATCACTCCGGCGAGGGCGCGTCGCAGCTCTCCAGCGTGTCGCTCGCCCTTGGTCGGCGCTCGGGCGCGCCGCCGAACACGACGCGTCCGCGCACGCTCGTCGCCGCGACGCTCATCGGTGCGGCCGCCGCGCTGGTCGGTGCGGGCCTGTGGCTCACCACGGCGCGTGCGAGCAAGCCCCAGTCGCACGAGAGCGCGGGGCGTCAAGCGTCGACGGTAGCTCCCCCCGCCCCGCCGTCGTCCGCCGCTACGTCAGCCGTCGCCGAGGCGATCCCCGAAGCGACCGGTACCACGGCGAAGGACGACGCGCTGACCGACGCCGCGCCCAAGGTCGCTGCGAGTGTCGAGACGTCGCCGAGCGCGGCTCCGCGTGCCTCGGCTCCCCCGCCGGCCACTCCAGTGTCCAGCCCGAAGAAGCCGCTGCCGCGAAAGCCGCGCCCGCCCGCTTCGCCGTTCGACGCGCTCGGCGGACGCGACTGAACCGCGAACGCGCGCCGAGAAGTCTCGTCATCCCGCGCGATCCCAGCGAGAATGATCGATGATGACTCGAGCCCTCGCCACGAGCGTGAGCTTGGCCCTGTGTCTCGGCGCGTTCGGCTGCGAGCTCCTCCTCGGCAAGAACGACTACGAGCTCGGGAGCAGCGACGCAGGCGCCGTCGCGAACGGTGACGGTGGCGCGACTTCGGATGCGCTGCCGACCGCTGACGCGGCCCCCGACGCCGCCCCCGGCTCCCTGTTTCTGCAAGTCCTCGCGACCGGCCAGAACCAGCCGCGTGGGCTCGCGCTCGACACCGACCGCGTCTACTGGGCCAACCTCGGCGACGGGACGATCTCCTTCCAACCGAAGACCGCCAACGCGACGACGCCGCCCACGCTCGTGACCGACGCGGCGGTCACTCCGCGGTGGGTCGCGCTCGACGCGACGCAGATTTTCTGGCCGAGCGACACGAACGGCGGCTGCGTGAAGGGAGTCCTCAAGGCTTCGAAGGATCTAAAGTCGGGGCCGACCCAGCTCGCGGGGTGCACGGACTTCCTCGACCGCATCAACGGCTTCGGCGTCGACGGGACGTTCGTCTATTGGACGACCCACCCGGCAGGGACCGCGCTCTTCGCGGTCTCGAAGGAAGGCGGGCAGCTCATCACGCTCGCGAGTGGGCTCGGGGGTCAGCCCGACGCACTCGCGATTGCACCAGACGCGGTCTACTTCAACAACCCGCCGCTGCAGACCGTGACCCGTTACGACAAAGCCGCCCAGACCGTGCAGACCATCGCGGCGGGGCATGCCGGCTTGACTGCCATCGCCACCGACGGCACGTACGTGTATTTTGCAACTGCCGCCAACGTGCTGCGTACGCTCGGGAGCACCAGCGTCGATGCGGGGGCGACCGCGGAGATGATCGCCACGGGGCAGGACGGCCCAGCGGGCGTCGCGGTGTTCGGTGACTACGTCTACTTCACTGCGTCGGGAGCGAGCACGGTCAACCGCGTCCGCAAGACCGGCGGCGCGGTGGAGGTCATCGCGAAGAACCAGATCGGCGCGCGCGCCGTCGTCGCCGACGAGAGCGGCGTCTACTTCTCCCGCGACACGGGTGAGATCGTGAGGCTCGCCCCGTGAAGCGTATTGCCTCGCTCGTCGCCGTGGCCGGCGGCATGTTCTCTTGGTCGGTTGCGCTGGCCCAGGGCGGCCCCAACGACCGCGCCCTCGCCGAGGCGCTGTTCCAGGACGCGCGGCAGCTCGTGGCCTCCGAGCAATGGACGCCGGCTTGCGCGAAGTTCGCGGAGAGCCAGCGCCTCGACCCCAAGCTCGGCACGCTGCTGTACCTCGCCACGTGCCACGAGCGCGAAGGCAAGCTGGCGAGCGCGTGGGCAGAGTTCACGGAGGCCCGCGCCCTCGCGTCGCGCGCCAATCAGGCAGATCGCGAGCGCATCGCGAAGGAGCGAGTCAACGCGCTCGAGCCGCGCCTCTCGCGCATCGTCGTCGAGGCCGAAGAGCCAGCGCCGAAGATCACGTTCGAGCTCGACGGGAAGTCGCTCAGCACGGCCGTGCTCGGCTCCTCCATGCCCATCGATCCCGGAGAGCACGTGGTCCAGGCCACCGCCCCGGAACGCGAGCCCGCGACCGTCAAGGTCCTGGTCGCCGGTGAGGGCCAAACCTTTCGCGTGAAGGTGCCGAAGCTCCGCGCCCCGACGCCGGTCACGCCGCCGCCAGCGCCGCCAGCGCCGCCGCCGCCCGAGCCGAGCAACCCCTCGCAGCGCACGGTGGGCACGGTCATCGTCGGGCTCGGCGCCGCGTCGCTCGCCGTGGGCGGGGTCCTCGGCGTCGTCGCGCTCACCAAGGACAGCAACGCGAACGCGCTATGCAACGGCAAGATCTGCACGCAGGAAGGGCTCGACCTCCACGACAGCGCCCACACGCTCGCGCACTTTTCTACGGCCGGCCTCGCGCTCGGCATCGTCGGGATCGGGGTCGGCGGCTACCTCTTGTTGAGCGCTCCCACCGCGACGCCGACGGCAGCCGTCATCGTTCCGCTAGCCGGGCCCGGCGTCATCGGGGCTTCCGCGAGCGCGCGCTTCTGACGCGCGCCCACGGATCCCGAGGCGACGTCAGTCGCGTGTGATGATGGTGCCGACGTCCTCGCCCGCGAGGGCCCGCGTCACCATGCCGCGCTTCAGGCCGTTCACGATCTGGAGCTCGGTGCAGTGGCGAGCGCGCGTCAGATACTCGATGACCACGCGCTCGAGGATCATGTCGTCGAGGTTCCGCGCGATGAGCTCACGGGCAGAGATGCGCGGGATGTGCGTGGCCTTGGGGTTCTTCTTGGGGTCGTCGGTGAAGAGCCCGTCCTCGTCCTTGATGAAGATGGCGCGCTTGGCCCCGAGGACTTCCGCGGAGAGGAACACGCCGGCGTCGGTGCGGTGCTGGGGAATGCGGCCGTCTTCGGCGGGTTTCTCCCAATACCCGAAGGGCGGCATGCCGGTCATGATCGGGATGCAGCCGAGTCGGAAGTACAAGGGGAGCTTCTCGAAGTCGTCGTGCAGCATGAAGAGCCCGCCGTGCTTCGCGAGCAGCATCTGCAGCATGCGCGCGTTCTGACGTGGCACGTATCCGCCGAGCGCGGCGAGGACCCCGGTCGGGAGCTCGAGGTCGGAGGCGACCGCGTAGATGTGGCGTGCGCGCGTGCCGCCGCCCGTGCACAAGAGGAGCTTGTGCGTGTCTTTGACGGCGACGAGCTCGTCCAAGATCGGGAAGAGCGCTTCGCGGCCGCGGTCCATGATCGACTGGCCGCCGATCTTGCAGACCTTCACGTCGGGCATGAACGCGATGGGCTCGTACTTGTCTCCGCCGCCGCCGGTGAGCGTGGCGTTGGCGAGCGTGCTGTCGATCGTGCGGCGACCGGGAACCTCGGGATGGGGATCAGCCATGGTGCACCTCCTTCGTGATGACGGTGCCGACGTCCTCGCCGGCGAGCGCGGCCTTGAGCTCGCCGCGCCGGAGGCCGTTGACGATCTGGATGCGTTCGATGTGACGCGCGGACTTCCACGCGAGGAAGAGTTGCTTGTCGAGGATGAGCTCCCCCTCCCCCTTGAACGCCGGGTGCGTCGCCATGAGCTCTTCGAGCGTCGTCTTCTTGATCAACTTCGCGCCCGCGTGTTTCTTCGGGTCGCGGTCGTAAAGGCCGTCTTCGTCCTTCACGAAGATGAGGCGATGCATGCCGAGCACCTCGGCGTGGATGAACAGGCCGAAGTCCGAGCCGTGGGTCGGGAGCGGCCCTTCCTCGGGCGGCGGCTCCCAGAAGTGGTACGGCGGGATCGAGATCACGATCGGGAGCATGTGGCTCTCGAGGTAGAGCGGAAGCTCCCAGAAGTGCTCGCGCTGCATCACGATCGAGCCGTTCTTGGCGAGGAGTGCGTTCAAGAAGACCGCGTTCGCTTCCTCCATGGCGCCGACGAGCTGGGCGATGCCCCCGGTGGGGAGGCCGAGATCGAGCGCCATGGCCACGGTGTGACGCACGCGCGTCCCACCGCCTACGCCGATGACCATCTTGTGGTGCTGGCGCGCTTCCGCGAGCTCCGCCACGAGCGGGAAGAGGGCCTCCTTGCCGCGGTCGAAGATCGAGTGTCCGCCGATGCCGACCAGCGTCACGTCCGGCATGATCTCGAACTCGCGCGCCGACCCCGTCTTGGCGGTTACGCGGCGGTCGACGAGCGACTCCCGCATGAGCGACGACTGAATGTGGGTGCGGCCGTCGCCTTTCACCAAGTCACTGCCTTCCTTCATGTTGGCTCCTTCACACGTGAATCAGACTCTGGAACTGCGGCGGGCCCGAGCGGCGCCGCGTGAGCGTTGGGCGAGACGAGCGCGTCACCTTCGCGAAGCGAGGGCGCGACGAGCGCGACCAGCGGATGGCTGACGTATCCGGAGATCACGCCGAAGGTGGTGTGGATCAGCATCCCGGGGATCAGGAACGCGAAGGCGACCGACGGCGGCTGCACGGCGAGCGTGACCACGAAGATCGTCGCGAAGCGCGCGGCGCCCGAAGCTCCGCCCACGAAGCTCCACGCGAGCCGCCCCGGCGCGCGCCCGCCGCGCGTGACCAGCGGGACGATCGCGTCGCACACGAGGCCGGGCGTCACGTGCTTCAAGATCTCGAAGATGCCGTACTTGCCGTCGCCCATCAGAAACGCGCACACGCCCATCACGAGCCCCGTGAGGCCTGCCCCCACGCGCGAGCGCGTCATGAGCGCGGCCGCGATGTAGAGCGGCGTCAGGAGGACCAGCTTGTGGCCCGGCGCGAAGGGCACGCTCGGGAGGATCTTCAGCGCTTTGATGCCGAGCATGGTGAGCGCGAGCCCGGCGACGACGGCCACGTCACGGTTTCCGCCGTGCGTCTCGACGTGCGCCTCGGCGCGCGCGATCTGTCGCTGGATGCGTCGGGCAATCGGCTCGACGTCGCCTCGCGCGATGCGCTTCGCCGCAGCGAAAATTCCCTCGCGCGGCGCATCCGCGTTCTCTCGTCCGCGCCCGTCCCCTCGCCCGCGTCCGCCGCCTCGGCCACCGCCGCCGCCGCCGCCGCCACCACCGCCGCCACCGCCTCGGCCATGGCGCACGTCGTCATCGTCGCCGCCGCCCAAGAGGGCCAAGACTGCATCCAGGGCAACCGCGAACGACCGCGGTGCGCCCATCGCTGCGAGCCCCGCCGCGATGGCGCGCGCGTCGCCCGCACGCGCGACCTGTGAGCCGACGATCACCGTGAACACGCGGAGGAGCATCGCGCCGCCTGCGGCGAGGCCGCCCACGTTGAGCGGCAGCGCGAGCCCGAGGAGATGCAGCTTGGACCAGCGATCGGTCGTCGGGTCTTCGCTCGTGAGCGCGTAGGAGACGAGGATGACGGCTGCGAATCCCCACAGCTTCACGAACTGACGCACGAGGCGCCGGCCGCCGAGCCCGAGGGCAAGCCACGCGATCGACTGGGACGCGAGCAGCGCCGCGAGCGCCCAGGGCGGCTTCACCAGGAAGACCCCGAGCGCTATCCCGACGAGGTAGAGCACGCGGAGGCGTGCATCGACGGTGCGGCCCACGCGGTGAGTCTACGGGAGACTCACCGCGCGTCGGGGGCGTGTCACAAAACTGTTACCGCTCAGGGACCTTTGCCGCAGAGGCCAGCGTTGTACTTCGTGATGGCGTCCTGCGCGAAGGCGTTGATGGCCGATTGCATCTGCGGCGTGAGCGTGAACATCGGGTGGAAATACGTACCGTCGTTCTGCGTGGTCACGCTCTTCGCCTGAATCGCGTTCGACGCGATCGGCTGCGTGCCGTTCAGGCCGATGTACTTCACCACGAACTGCGCCTGCTTCGTCTTCTGGAACGTCGTGTCGTCGATGCCCGAGCCGACGGCCATGTAGAAGTTTCCGTCGCCGCCCGTGTGGCAGTGGCTGCAGGGGGTGTTGTTGCAGCCGGTGCAGGTGTTGGTGTCCTCGCCGTTGCGAGGCGTGGTCTTCAGGTTCTGAAACCCGATGCTGTCGAACAGGCCTTCGCTGAGGCAGTCACCGATGCGGTCGAGGATGTTCACCGGCGCGGCTTTGCCAACGCGCTCCTTGGCCTCGAGCGCCAACCACGCGTTCACCGCAGTGATCTCCGCTGCGGTGAGGGCCGGGCCCATGTGCTGGCCCTTCGTGAGGAGCGAGCTCTGCGTCACGATCATCCCGCGACCGTCCATGGTCTGGTACGCCGTGGCCGCGTTCGTCTGGAGGAACATCGGCGCGCCGTTCGCACCCGACGCGTGACAGGAGCCGCAGGTCTGGTTGAGCGACGGGTACACGTTGTCGATGAAGTACTGGCGAGCCGAGGACTGCGCGCTGCCGGGCCCCTGGGTCGGCACGGGGAGCGGCGTCGGCTGCTGCTGCGTCGCCGGAGGCGCGGTCACCGTGGCGACCGGCGTTTGCACGAGCGCCGAGTTCGAGCTCTCGTTCGAGTCGTACTTGGCGAGGCCGTTGTACTCGGGCGCTGCGCTGCAGGCCGCCGCGAGAACCGAAACGCCCATCGTCACCGCAAGAACGAGATGCTTCACGACTTCCTCCCGAAGGCGCCGGCCACGCGGCGACGCGACAAGGCACACACGGCGAGCAGCACCCCCCAGACCATTTCCGAAGAAGAAGACACCGGCCGGCGACCCATCGCGCTGCAGCCGCTGTTCGTCTGCGCGAACCCGCTGTCACCCGTGCCCGCGACGTTGCCGGTCGGCTCGCCCGGCGGGAGGCCGGCGTTGCCGACGCCCGTCGGCTGCGTCGGGTCGACCTTGGGCGACGGTCCGAGCGGGATGTCCTGCGTGACCGGCCCGGGGACGGCTTGGATGGTCTCCACCCAGTTCTGCGGCACGAGTGAAATCCAGAGGCTCTCGCGGTTGACCGCCGGGTTCTTCTGCGGGTCCTGCGCGAAGCCCGGGAGCGCCGAGACGAAGAACTGCTTCACCTCGGGGAGGAAGCCGTTGGGCTTGCCGAAGCCCGGGTTGTCGACGCCACCGACGCCGTTCAAGAAGCCCGCGCCCTGGTTGTTCGGGTTGCGTTTGCCGCGGGCCGGGAGGTTCGCGACGTCGGAGTAGAGCGAGACGTCGAAGAGGTTGTTCTTGCTCATGCTGGGGTGGCCCGCGCCGTCGACCTCGACGATCTGGATGAGGCCCTTGCCGGTGCCCGTCGACGAGCCGCCCATCACGGCGATGGCCGGCTTGCCGGCGCCGGGCCCGAAGTTCGTCGCGAAGCTGAACGCGTGACGCTGGTAGGGGGCGACCGACGTGGTGCGGTCCATCACCTGGAGGTCCGCGAGACGCACCGTGGCGAGGGCCGAGAGGTTCGCGCCGCCCGCGTGGCCGTCGCCGTTGTTGTCCGTCTTGCCGTTGCCGGAGAGCTGGTAGCCGACCGCACCCATCCCATTGGCCAGGTAGATGAGGCCGGAGTTCTGGACGGCGTAGCTCTTTTTGCCGGTCTTGGTGCCGTCGGGGTCCGACGCGGCGACGAGCGCCGAGGTAACGACCGCGCCGGTGTCGACGTTGAACTTCACGAGGCGGATGCCGACCTCGGCAGGCTGATTGTTGGCCTCGACCGTCGTGACGTACGCGTCCTTCTGGCCGGGCATCGGGCACGTCACCTGCGGACGGCAGTGACGCGCGTTGTCGACGACCTTGGTGAAGTACGGGACGGTGATCTTGCCCTTGCCCGGCGCGGTGCCCGGCTCGACCTTGATCTTCATCACGTACGCGTTGGCGTTGTTGCGCTGCATGCCGACGAGGAACGACTCACCGTTCCCGTCGAGACCGAGGGAGCAGATGCTGTGCGGGCCGTACGTCTGGTCGTCCTGGGCGCGGGCCTCCGTGATGAGGTTCGTCGGCTTGTCTTGCGTGCCGCGGTTGGTGTTCTCGATCGGGAGGAGGTTTCCATCGAGGTCGGCGAGGAACGCCGCGGCCTGCGGGTTGTTGTTCGCGCCGTTGTCCTCGGTCGCGAGGACGAGGAGCATGAAGTTCATGCTCTGACCGAAGGCGATCTGCGGGCGCATGAACGCGCGCTCGCCGTCGAGCGTCGGGAGCATCTTCATCGGGCGGTGGCTGATGCCGGCCTCGGTGAGGTCGCCGATGTAGAGGCCGCCCTGCATGTGGCTGCCCGCGTTGTTCGCCGTCTGCGACGAAACCGTGGAGAGGACGCCCACGCGGACCATGAAGTCGCCCTTGGCGTTCATGATCTTCTTGAAGGCCGGACGCGCGTCCATGACCCCCGCGCCGGTGTTCTTCGCCACCGCGTCCGGCTGGTTCGGCGCGAGGTACGCGATCGACGTCGCGGTGCGCAGCAAGACAGCCGGCTTGTCCTCGGCCATCGCGCGCGTCGCCGAGAGCCCCGAGGCGACGGTGAGGGCGGCGGCGATCGAGAGCGAGGTGGAACGGCGAATCGACATGGTTGGGGTTTCTCCTCTGAGGTCTTCCGCGTGGGGCGCGCGTTCGGTCGTCGTCTTCGTCAGCCGTCGTCGGCCGGCGAGGGTTCCTCGGCTCGGGGGGAAGCCGGGAGCGAATCGATGGTCTGGAGGGGGCGAGCGCTGGGGCGCGTGGATTGGTAGACGAGCACCGCCGTCACGTCGGCGGCGCGGTCCTCGCGCGAGCTGGCCTGCCAGCTCGCAGGGACGTTCACCCGGACGCGACCGTGCGCGTGCGCGGGGAGAACGAACGCGGGGGCGGCCGCGAGCGCGTCTTTGCCGGCGCGGCCCACCACGTCGTCACCGGAGACGAGGTCGACGCCGCGCACGCGCGTTGCGTCGACGCCGAAGCCCGCGAGGAGCTTGCCGAGCGCGAACTCGGTCGCACCGTCGCTCGTCTTGCCGAGAACGACGTCGTCCGAGAGGCGGCGGCGCTTCACCTGACCGACGAGCTTGCCGTCGAGGTAGACGCGGGTGCCCTTGCCGATCTCGAGGTCCGCGGCGTACGGCACCGCTTCCGAGCACTTGTTCTCGACGAGGTAGCAGCTGCGACGCGCGTCCACCGCGGGAGCGCTCTTGTCGACGAAGACGATGAGCTCGCGGATCTCGTCGACGCGGAAGGTGTTCTTGAGGCCCGTCGTGTCCCACGCGAGCTTGGCCACGCCCGTCGTGCCCTCGAGGAAGTCGAACACGAAGCGGCTCGGCTCGCGACGCAGCTCGTCACCCTCGACGCTCGCGATGCGGGCGAGGTTGCCGCGGACGTGGACGGCGCGAACCTTCGCCACCGGAACGCCGACGGCGGCGAGGTACTCGGCGAGGCGGTAGTAGCGAGGCGTCTCCGACGCGCTCTTCGCGTGCGCGGCCACCGCGCTCGGGAGCTCGCCGGCGCGGAGCGTCGCGACGTAGGCGCCATCGACGATGACCGGGACGTCGATGTTCTTCTTCTTGCGGCTGCCGTGCGGTCCCTCGCTCTTGCCTGCCGGCGCGGTCGCCTCGGACTTGGTGGCGACCGGCGCCGTGGCGACGATCTCGGGGACCTTGCGGGAGCATCCCGCGAGGACCACCGCCACCATCGACATCGCAATCGCGCGAACCATCGACAGGGCTCTCTGCGAAGCGTGTGCCGCTGAACGGCTGAACGTGGTCGTTCCGCTACCAACGGACGGCGCGCACCCGTTTTGAAGCCAAATGGCGCAAAACGTCGAGAAAGTCGCGGTTCACCTGAGGCTTGGACGATCCGATCGTGACGCCGTCGGGACTCGGGGAAGGTGTGTGCTTCCGTAGGAGGATTTTCGGCCTCACGTCACCGCGTTGCGACGGGAGTGGAGCGCGACCGATCCGTCGGGCGAAGGGTGCGACATCACCATGCTCCCAAGGACGCAGGGCTGTAACACCGAGGACCCTGCGGGCTGGTGTAGCCTCGGAGCCAATGAGAGCGGATGGTGCCCGACTCGTGGCGGGCTTCTACGCGGTGACGCTCGCGATGACCGGCTGCAGCGCCGACGACGGCAAGCCCTCGGGCCCCACCATCGTCGTCGTCAACGCGGACAGTGGCACGGGCGACGGCGGCCCGGCCGCAGTCGATGCCGGCAAGAAGCCGCTGGCGGCCGACTGCACCGCAGACGGCGACTGCGAGAGCGGGATCTGCTTCAAGGGCGGGAAGTCGGCCTGGTGCTCGGCTCACTGCACCGCGGCGAATGCGGCCCAAGTCTGCACGGGGATCTTCAACGGTGACTGCAATCAGCAAGGCTACTGCCGCCGCCCGAACTGAGCGGCGGATGGTTCTCGCCGGTGCGCTGGTCGTGCTCGTCGCGCTCGGCTCGGCGGCGTGTCACGAGAGCTACCCGGCGTGCTACGTCGGTGACCATCAGATCTGCGTCTGCGGCGAAGGCGCGGTCGGCTACCAGGCATGCCTCGCCGACGAGAGCGGATTCGGCGCGTGCGTTTGTGACGGCAAGACGCCGGGCCCCGACGGAGGCGCGCGATGAGGCTCGTACGCGCGGCGCTCGCGGTACTCGGCACGGCGAGCGCGCTCAGCGCGACGGAAGCTCGCGCCGACGCACCGCCGGCCGAGCCGACCGCCTCGCCGACGTCACCGGGCGCCGCCTCTCCCAAGGAGCCCGCCAAAGACACTCAGCCTCCCGAAGTGCGGGTGATTGGCGACAAGGCCGACAGCCTGCCGAAGGTCCCGGGCTCCGGAACGCTCGTCTCTCGGAAAGAGATCGAGCAAGCGCAGCCGACGGAGACGAGCGAGATCCTGCGCCGCGTGCCGGGCGTCACCGCGCGCGAGGATCCGGGTGGCGGGGGGCGCTTCGACGTGGGCGTGCGCGGGCTCGATCCGGGCCGCAGCCGGCGGGTCCTCATTCTCGAGGATGGAATGCCGCTCGCGCTCAACCCGTACGCCGAGCCTGACATGTACTTCGCGCCGGCGATCGAGCGGTATCGCGCGATCGAGGTCGTGAAAGGCAGCGGGAACATCCTCTTCGGACCGCAGACGCTGGCCGGCACCTTGAACTTGGTGACGCTCGCGCCGCCGGAGCGAACCAGCGTCGCCGCCGACCTCGACGTGGGGAACTACGGCTACGTGCGCGGCCTCGGTCGTTATGGCGACACGGCCGGCGATGCACGTTACGTGGTGCAGGTTCTCCATCGTCGCGGCGACGGGTACCGCGACCTCCCCTTCGCCTCGACCGACGCGATCGGCAAGCTCGTTTTTCCGACGAGCGAAGACGGGAAGGCCACGCTGAAGCTCGGTGTCCGCCGCGACGACGCGGCAAGTGACGACGTGGGCCTCACCGCGGCGATGTACCACGCGAATCCGAAGCGAGCGTCGCTGTCGCCCGACTCCCATTTGGTCCTTGGCCGCTACGACGTGTCGCTCACCCACGAGCAGCGCTTCTCGGACTCGGTCTCGATGAAGACGCTGGCGTACGCTTACCGCACCGAGCGCGTGTGGCGCCGCCAGGACTACACGCGCACGCCGGCCGCTGGCGCCTACTACACGCGCATCGTCGGCGACGTGACGACGCCGAACGGCGCGATCTACTTCCTTCCGACCAACGCGGTCTTGGATCGGAGCTACGACGTCGTCGGCGTGGAGCCGCGCGTCACCATCAAGACCCGCACGGGCGACGTGCGCCACACGTTCGAGGTCGGAGGGCGCGCGCTGATCGAGTCGGCCGACTATCAGCAGCGGAGCGGTTCTTATACCGAGACCTACGTCGGAACCATCGACACCGCCGAGAAGCATCACGGGACGGCGTTCGCCGCCTATCTGCAGGACCGACTCGCGTTCAGCGATCGTCTCCTCGTCACGCCCGGCGTGCGCGTCGAGCACTTCGCTTTTCGTCGGATTACGCTGCACACGTTCGAGAACGGGGCGCCCGTTGACGTGTACCGCGAGGGCTCGGGCGACACGACCGGCGTCATTCCCGGCATCGGCCTCGTCTACGGGACCCGCGCGGTGCACGGGTTCTTCGGCATGCATCGCGGATACGCGCCGCCGCGCGTCACGAGCGCGATCAACCCGCGCGGGCAATCCTCGAGCGTCGGCGCCGACGAGAGCACGAACTACGAGCTCGGCGCCCGCGCCGCGCCCACGCGCTGGCTCAAGACCGAGGCCGCGGGCTTCGTCTCCGCGTTCTCCAATCAGGTCATCGCGAGCTCGGCGCCGGGAGCGGACATCTCGATGGTCGACGCGGGCGCGACGCTCCTCCGTGGCGTCGAGGGTGCGGTCACGCTCGCCATCGGCCGCGCCGCCGGCTGGGCGACCGGTCTCGATATTGGTGCACGATACACGTATGCCCACGCCGCGTTCCGGTACGGCCCCAACGCGGGGCACCTCCTCCCCTACGCGCCCGAGCACACCGGCGGCGCGAACGTGGACGTCACCCATCCGAGCGGCTTTGGCGGCGAGATCGCGACGCAAGTGATCGGGCCCCAGTTCACCGACGAAGCGAACACCGAGGCCGAGGACGTGACAGGTCGCCTTGGTCGCATCGAAGCTTCGATGCTCGTCAACGCAGCGCTTCGCTACCGGCACGCTCCGAGCGGCATCACGCTCCGCCTCTCGGTGAAGAACCTGCTCGACACGCCGACGATCGCTGCGCGGCGACCGGAGGGAATCCAGCCCGGCGGATTCCGTCTGGTGCTCGTCGGCCTTCGGTGGGAGTGGGAGAAGCGCGCGCCCGCGGACGAGTCGAGCGGCTCGACTCCCCCCTGACGAGCGCGGTGCGCTCAGTGACCCGCAGACGTCGCCGGCTTGGGCGGCGCGCCCTTGTCGTCCTTGGCCTTGTCGGCGGTGGGCGCGGCCGTTGAGGCGAATTTCTGCGTGCGCTCGGCGGTTTCCTTCTTGAGGTCGGCCAGCCCCGCGGGCTTCTCCGGCTTGACGGTGAAGACGACGCCGCCCGGGACGTCCTTGGACTCCACCTTCGTCTCCTTGAGCACGACGGGGCAACGGCCGAACCCGCCACCACCCGAGCCGTCGCCCTTGTGAGTGACCTTCTGCGCGTCGAGCTTCGCGGCCGTGATGACGGCCTTGGCGCGTTCTCGGATCGTCTTCTCCGCGCCTTCGCCCTTGCCGACGATGGTCACCTCGACGCCGTCCTTGAGCTCTTTCACCGTCGTGGTGGCGCCGTCGACGGCGCTCGGACAGTTGGCCATCTTGCCTTGGCCCGCTTCCTTAGCGTTGGGATCGCCCATCTCGGCGAGGCGCTCGCGCGATTCACGGCGGAGCCAATCGAGCTCCTTCGTGTCCTTCGGCTTGACCGCGATCTCGGCGCCACCTTCGACCTCTTTGACCTCGACCGACGTGTTGCGCATGACGACCGGGCAGCGACCGAACGCACCGCCGCCCTCGCCCCCACCGGTGTGCTTCACGTCGGGCGACATGTTCTTCGCGGAGTCGGCGAGGAACTTCGCGCGAGCGCGCAGGTCGGCCACGGCGGGTGCGTCCTTGGCCGTGACGGTGAGCGAAACGCCGCCCTCGATGTCCTTCACGTTCGTCGTCGAGCCAGCGACGGCGCTCGGGCAGTGCGCCATCTTGCCCTGCGCGGCCAGGGTCGCGCTCGCTACGGGAGCCGCGCTGGCCGACGCGCTCGGAGCCGCGCTGGCCGCGGCGCTCGCGACTGCGCTCGCCGCCGGCGGCGCCGCAGAGGGCTTCGGCGTCTCCTTGTCGCAAGCGACAAGCGAGACGGTAACGACGAGAGGACCCCAAGCCGCGTGGACGAATCGCATGCGCGTGAGGCTACCACCAGGGAGGCAGAGTCCTCACGTTTCGTCGCGCGTCTACCGCGCGCTTTTCACTGCAGCATCGCGCGGCACTCGGAGATCGGTCCGCGCTTGCCTTCCTTGGTGCACGACTGGAACGCGCGTCGCGCGTCCTTGACGTTGCCCTTCTCTTGGTAGGCGGCGCCGAGGATGAGCCACGCTTCGCCGTCGGTCGGGTCGAGGGCGACGGAGCGCTCCCCCGCCTCGATCGCCAGCCCCGCTTTGCCACGCTCGAGCGCCTTGCGCGACTCGACCTTTTCCTGCGCCGCCGTGAGCGCGCCCGCGACGGGCTCGGTCTTGGCGACCGGGGCCGGCGCCGGCGCGGCAGCCGGCGTGGCAGCCTCGACTTTGGCCGGCTCGGGCGCGGTGCTCTTCTCGGCCGGCTTCTCGTCGGCCTTCACGGGCTCGGCCTTGGCTTCGACCTTGGGTGCTTCGACCTTGGCCGCTTCCGGCTTGGGCGTCTCGGCCTGTTGCGGCGGCGGGATGAGCTCGGGCGCCGCAGCGACCTGCCCGCCCGTGGTTCCGACGGTGGCGGTCGGCGCCGTGGCGGTGGGCGCGACCTCGTTCGCGCGGCGCACCTCGACGATGCCCGGCGCGGACAGCGCTTGGTTGGCGTAGGCCTGCGGTCCGCGGTCGGCATGGCCGACCACCGCGCGGATGCCAGCGAGCGCGAGGATGGCGGTCGCCGCGACCATCGCGCCCTTCACGTATTTGGAGAAGTGAGCGCGGCGCGCACGCGCGACCGGGGTCATCTTGGGCGACGGCTTCGGCGCCTCGACCTCGAGGTCGAGCTCCTCCACGGAGAACGCGTGCGGCGTCTGAATCTTGTGCCCGTCGTCGAAGAACCGCGTCTCGTGCTCGTGATCATCGACCGAGTCCGGCGGATCCGAGAGTCGCGTCTCGTCCGACGCGAGCTCGAAGTCGGACTTCCGCGGCTCGGGTGTGGAATCGGGGGCGTTCGCGGCCGGAGCGGCCATGCCCGAGACGAGCTTCAAACGGGGCTGTTCGCCTGCGGCCGCTGGCTGCTGAGACTCACGTCGCCGCTTGGACTTGTTCGCGCGTTTTTTACTCATGGGATCCGAGGGATGAAGCGTTGGCGCCCCGAGCGCGGTTACGCGCTCGACAAAGCTACGGTTCGGCGAGGGCGGATCTATCGTCTTAACTACGTCCCCCCGGGCCGATTTCGAGGCCCCGGAGCCACCAAGATTGGGGTCGCACGCGGCCGAAGGAAAGCAAGCCGCGTGCAAACCGCGATTGCTCGAAGAAGCGTTGCGCTACGCTGTCTCCCGTCACCCCGCGCACGGCGCACCGATCCGGATTCTTCCGGAATTCGCGTCAATCTGGCACACCCTCACCCGACCTTGGCTCACGCGCCCCGCAGGCCCCGACCGCACAAGAGTCCGTCCACCCGGACGGCGGCCCACGTCCCCGCCCCTGGCTTCGCCATCGTCTCCGAGCGGGCGGCGCCGAGCGTTCGCCGCGGCCACCCTTGGGTCTTCCGCGAGGCGCTGACGGTCGGCCCCGACGCTGCGACCGGTGACAGCCTGCGCCTTCGGGACGCGGCGGGAAACACGCTCGGGGTCGGTCTCTACGACGCCCGTTCGCCCATCGCGGTTCGGGTCTGGGCCCGCGCCGATGAGGAGCCCATCCCCTCCCTCTTCGGCGGGCGAGCGGAGGTTGCCCTCGCCCTGCGCGACCCGCTCTTCGCCGGGCCGGAGACGACGGCCTTCCGGTGCATCAACGGCGAGGGCGACCGCATGCCCGGAGTCGTCGTCGACCGCTACGGCGACGTGGTCGTCCTCCGCCTGGACGGCGATGCCGTCGAAGCGCATTTGGCCGCGCTCGTGGACGCGCTCTGGCCTGCGCTCGAGCGGCGCGGCGCGGTCTCGCTGGTGAGAAAGCAGCGGGGCGCTCGAATGGAGTCCTTGCGCGGGCCCGCACCTCCCGCGCGCATCACGGTCCGCGAGCACGGGATGCCGTTTTGGGTCGATCTCGAAGACGGGCAGAAGACCGGCGCGTTCCTCGATCAGCGCGAGAACAGAGCGCGCGTGCGGCGCATGGCGGCCGGCCGCCGCGTCTTGAACCTGTTCTCGTACGCGGGCGGCTTCTCCCTCGCGGCTGCGCTCGGCGGCGCCACCACGGTCACGAGCGTCGACGTGGCCGCCGCCGCGCACAAGACCGCGCAAGACAGCTTCCGCCTCGCTGGAGTGGACACGAGCCGCCACCGCTTCGCCGCCGCCGACGCCTTCGCGTGGCTCGCGGCCGCCGCGGCGCGTGGCGAAACGTTCGACCTCGTCATCAGTGATCCGCCGAGCTTCGCTCCGAACGAGAAGGCGGTGCCCCGCGCGCTCCAGTCGTATCGCGATCTGCACCGCGCCTGCGCGCGCCTCCTCGCGCCGAACGCGATTTTCTGCGCGTCGTCGTGCTCCAGCCACGTAGGGATGGAAGCGTTCTTGTCGACCCTCGACGACGAGACGCTCGGGCCGCGTCTCCGCGCGCTCGAGGTCTTCGGGCCTCCGGCCGACCACCCCACGCTGCCGGTCTTCCCAGAAGGCCGCTACCTCAAGTTCGTCGTGCTCGGCTGATCGCGATCCCCATCACGCGCGCTCGAGCTCGTAGAACACGAGCGGGCCGTTCTTTGCATAATACAAGCCGCACCCGACGGGCACGAAGTGCGCCGCGAGCCTCGACCGGTACCACCGGCCCGTGCGCGCGCGGACGGTCGTGTCGGTCCGCGTGCGGTCGACGACCTCCTCGAGATCCCGTTTGGTGATCGCCTCGAGGTAGAAGAAGCCGCGGCACATGGCGGCGATGTTCTCGATCGCGCGCGACGCGTCGTCGTCGGAGAGATACGGCAAGACGCCCTGACACACCACGAGGTCGAAGCGCTCGCGACCGCGCCAATGCGAGATGTCGTGGAGCTCGTGCCCGTATTTCTGGCACGCGTAGGGGCTCACTTCGGTGGAGAGGTAGCGGACGCCCGGCTTCTCCGCCTTGAACCAGTCACGCCACAGCCCGGTCCCGGCGCCCACGTCGAGGACGGAGCGAAGGTCGCCGCCGTACCACGCGATGAGCTCGGTGATCGCCCGGCAAAGGTGCGCGACCTCACTCTCGCCGTAGACTTGGGTCGCGTCGGACTCGTAGAAGCGGTCGTAGTAGGCCTGGTCGAACGGAGCGTCGGCCTTCGATCGCGCAGCGCTCTTCTTCGGCGTCTTCTTCGGCGTCGGCAACGGGCTCTCCTCGCGTCGTTCGGTCAGGTGTGGCTCGCGGGCGGGACGTGCCACAGCGGGCTTTGGTGCAGCAGCTTGGCGACGAGCGCGGTCCATCCGGTCTGGTGGCTCGCGCCGAGGCCAGCGCCCGACTCGCCGTGGAAGTATTCGTAGAACGTCACGTAGTCGCGGAACTCGGGCTCGCTCGCCAGGGGCATCTCGCCGTCGGCGGGGCGTCTGCCGTCGGGGCCGCGCAAGAAGAGGGCGACGACGCGGCGCGAGAGCTCGCTCGCGACCTGCCAGAGGTCCATCATCTGGCCAGAGCCGGTGGGGCACTCGACCTTGAGATCGTCGCCGTAGAAGTGGTGGTACTTCTGCAGCGACTCGATGATGAGGTAGTTGACCGGCATCCAGACCGGTCCGCGCCAGTTCGAGTTGCCGCCGAAGATCCCCGACGACGATTCGCCGGGCTCGTAGGCGACGCGATGAACCGTGCCGTCCAGCACGACCTCGTACGGAGCGTCGCCGTGCACGCGCGAGAGCGCGCGGATGCCGTAGGGCGACAGGAACTCCTTTTCGTCGAGCAAGCGGTGGAGGATGCGCACGAGGCGCTCACGGGAGAGGAGCGAGAGGATGTAGCGCTCGCGGTGGCCAGCCTGGAGCGTCTGCGCGTAGCGGCCGAGCTCCGGGCGGTTCTCCACGAACCAGTTCATCCGCTTCACGAACGCCGGAAAGCGCTCGAGGACGGAGGCGTCGACGGTCTCGACGGCGAAGAGCGGGATGAGTCCCACCATCGAGCGCACCTTCATCGGGACGCGCGCGCCGTTCGGCATGTGGAGCACGTCGTAGTAGAAGCCGTCCGCGTCGTCCCAGAGCGCGACCGACTCGTCGTCGTCGTCGTTCATCGCGCGCGCGATGTAGAGGAAGTGTTCGAAGAACTTGTTGGCGACGTCTTGGTAGCTGTCGTTCTCGCGCGCGAGCTCGAGCGCCATCGCGAGCAGGTTCAGGCAGTACATGCCCATCCAGCTCGTGGCGTCGGCCTGCTCGAGCTGTCCGCCGGCGGGGAGCGCGTTCGAGCGATCGAAGACGCCGATGTTGTCGAGACCGAGGAATCCGCCCTCGAAGACGTTCTTGCCGGCGAGGTCCTTGCGGTTCACCCACCAGGTGAAATTCAGCATCAGCTTGTGGAAGACGCTCTCCAAGAACGGCCGATCGCTCCGGCCGATCTGCCTTCGCTCGACTTGGTAGACGCGGAGGGCCGCCCACGCGTGGACGGGCGGGTTCACGTCCTCGAACTTCCACTCGTACGCCGGCAGCTGCCCGTTGGGATGCATGTACCATTCACGCAAAAGCAGCGTGAGCTGCTGCTTGGCGAACTCGGCGTCGCAGAGCGCGAACGGAATGGAGTGGAACGCGAGATCCCACGCCGCGTACCACGGGTACTCCCACTTGTCGGGGACCGAGAGGACCTCGCTGTTGTAGAGGTGCCTCCAGTGGCCGTTGCGACCGTCATGCCGCTCGCGCGCCGGCGGCGGAAACGCCGGATCTCCGCGGAGCCATCGATCGACGTCGTAGGAGTAGAACTGCTTCGTCCAAAGGAGACCGGCGACCGCTTGCCGGTAGACGCTCTTTTCTTCGGCGCCGAGCTCGCGCGGGAGGAGGCTCTCGTAGAACTCGTCCGCCTCGTCGATGCGGGTCTTCATGACCTCGTCGAAGGTCGCGAATGGCTGATCGATGCGCGCGTCGGTCAACCGAAAACGGAAGACGCGTGACTCGCCCGGCTCGAGCGTGACGCGTTCGTGCCCGGCGGCCTTGGTACCGCGGAGGCCGGGATTCACCGCACCGTGATCGCCGAGCGTGACGTACCTGTGGAACGCGTCCTTGGTGAAGCGCGCCTTGTTGGGCGTGTTGAAGAGGCGCTCGAGGTTGGTCTCGTTGTCGGTGAAGAGGAGCTTGGGCTGGCCTTCGAGATACAGCCAGCGCGCGCCGAGGTGCGACTGGTCGGCGGCGATGACCGCGTAAGTGTCGCGCGCCCACTCGGTCCAGAGTCCACAGTCCGGGCTGCCGCCCTGCCACACCCAGGTGTTGCGGAACCAGATCGTCGGCAGCACGTGCACGGTGGCGCGCGGCCCGTGGTTCTTGATCGTGAGCCGAATGAAGACGTCGTCGGTGCCGCCCTTCGCGTACTCGACGGTGACGTCGAAGTAGCGGCCTTCGTCGAAGAGCCCGGTCTCCCAGATCTCGGGCTCGCGCACGTGCGGCCCGAGGCGACGCGCGGCGGCGCGCAGCTCGGCGTACGGAAACGCGTCGTGAGGGTATTTGTAGAGCGCCTTCGCGTACGAGCACGTCGGCGTCGCGTCGAGGTACCAGTAGAGCTCTTTGACGTCCTCGCCGTGATTGCCCTCGGGCCCGGTGAGCCCGAAGAGGCGCTCTTTGAGGAACGGGTCCTTCTCGTTCCAGAGCGCGACCGCGAACTGGAGGAGGCCGCGATTGTCGGAGAGCCCGAGCAGGCCGTCCTCACCCCAGCGGTACGCGCGCACGTTCGCGTCCTCGTACGTGAAGTAGCGCCACGCATCTCCGCTTGGCGAGTAATCCTCGCGCACGGTGCCCCACTGCCGCTCGCTCAAATACGTGCCCCAGCGGCGCCACTTCTTGCCCGCCTTGGCTTCCTCGAGCCGAACGATCTCCGAAAGGCGCTTGCCTCGCATGAGCGGCGGGCATCCTACCGTGATTCGCGGGTCCCCGTGTCGTCGCGCGAAAACTCCCGATCCCACCGAGCGAGAAAGCGCTGTACGCTCGAGCGAGTGAGCTCCGGCAAGCGGCACACGAGCCCGATGATGCCCGCGCTCCCCCAGAGCCACGCGCCGGCGCCCCCCCCGCCATCGGTGCCGAACCTGCCAGCCCCCGCGCCGTCGCAGCCCGCGCTGCCGCACGGCCAAGGCCCGCACGGACACGGCGGCCATTCCCATCATCCGCGCCACCACCACGCGCCGCATCCCCACTCGCAACCCCAGATGCCGGTCGCGCCACAGCTCCCGACGCCCGGCCCCATGGTCCCCGGCTCGGGGCCACCCTTGCCGCCTCCGGGGTTCGGACCTCAGGGCCCGCAAGGAACGCCCGGCTTCGTGGCCGTGCAGATGCCGCAGCTCGGTTCGACGCTCACGTCCTCACGCGGGAGCTACTCGGTCCGCTCGGTCATCGGCGCGGGCATGTTCGGAGCGGTGTACGAGTGCGTCGGCCCGTTCGATCAGATCTATGCGGTGAAGCTCATTCGGCCGGCCAACCGACCCTACGCCGAGGTGCGCCGCGAATGGGAGAGCGAGGTGCGACGGCTCATGTCGCTCCGGCATCCCAACGTCGTCTACATCCACGACGCGTTCGAGCAAAACTCGCTCTTTTTCCTCGCGCTCGAGCGGTGCGATCATCCGCTCCACGCGATGCTCGGCGCTCCGCTGCAAGAGGGCCTCGTGATCGAGCTCGCGCGGCAGCTCCTCGCCGCCGTCCAGTTCCTCCACGACAACGACATCGTCCACGACGACTTGCACCCGGGGAACGTGCTCATCAGTCAGCTCGATCGCCCGCTGGTGAAGATCAGCGACTTCGGGATCAGTCACGAGCTGCGGGGCGCACCTTCGATTCGACCGAACGTGGTGCACCACAACATCATGGCCCCCGAGGTCGTGGCGGCTGGCTACACGAGCAAGCAGAGCGACCTCTACCAGGTCGGTCTCCTCCTCTACTGGATGCTGATGGGGGAGCCCGCCATCCCTGTGGGCCTGCCTTACGCCGACCTCGTTCGGTTCGTCTCCGATGGTGAGCCGCGCCGGCGGGCCGAGCGAATCGGCACCTCGCTCGGCGAGACGATCGCCAAGCTCCTTCGGCGCCGCGATGCCTACCGGTACACCTCCGCGCGCGAAGTGTGGGCGGATCTGCGCGAGCACGCCGCGTGGCGTAGCCACCCCATTTTTCAGGTTCGCTGAGGCTTCGTCGGACAGAACGGCGCGAGTTTGGCCGAGATCCACGCGCGGCTCCCGTGAGTCGTCTAGAATCATGGGTCGTAGTGGCCTCCCCCGCTGGAACCGACTCCGCGCCCTCCTCGGGTCGCGCGCAGCACCATCTGGTCAAGCGGCTCGCGTCCACGCGCGGGCACGCGCGCGAGCTCGCGACGCTCGGCGCCGACCAGCGTCGGGTCGTGGTGGAGCGCATCGACACAGCCTCGCTCACGCTCGCCGAGCGTGACGCGCTCCTCGCGCGCGCAAAAGTTCTCGCCTCGACGGTGAGCCCACATCTTCCGCGTGTCCTCGAGACGAGTCACGACGGCGCGACATTGACCCTCGTCTCGACCTGGGCCGCCGGCGAGTGGCTCGAGACGCTGCTCGCCTCCGAAGAGCGCGAACGAACGAGCTTCATGGCGCTCGCCGTGGGCTTGCGCGTCGTACTCGACGTCCTTGCCGCGCTGACGGCGCTCCACTCCGCCAAGAGCCCGACTCCCCTCGTGCATGGGCGCGTCGGCCCGCGACACATCCTCGTCGGATTGGACGGGCATTCGAGGCTCACCGGCGCGCTGTATTTGCCGGGGCCGCCGCTCGCCGAGGACGCGGCCCACCTCGCGCCCGAGATCTTGCTTGGTGACGGGACCGCAGACACGCGGGCGGACGTCTACTCGGCGAGCGTCCTTCTGTGGGAGGCGTTGAGTGGCGAGCGTCTCTTCACGGAACGAACGGTGGAGGCGGTGTTGGCGAGACAGCTCGCCGGGCCGATGCCGCGCGCCAAGGCTCGCGAAGCGTGGGCCGAGCCGCTCGTCGAGGTCGCGGCGCGAGGGCTGGCGGTCGATCCGGCGCAGCGCTACGCGGGCATGAACGAGATCGCCATGGCGGTCCGCATGATCGCGCAGGCCCGACTTGCAGCGCCGACGCGTGTCGGGCGCGCCGTCGAATCGCTCGGCGAGGCGGCGGGAGCCCAGCGACGCTCGCAACGCGCGGGGGCGCTGAGCACCCCGCCAGCGACGGACGTTCTCGAGCGGAGCGGGACGCGGCGTCTCGATACGACCCCCGAAGCCGCGGCGCCTTCGCCGCCTCGTCCCCCCTCACCCAGCGCGCCGAGGTTGCCCGCAACGCCTCCGCCGGTGCCGAAGCCTCGGGACAGCGAGCGCACCCTCACCGCGGTCTCCCGCGTTGCGCCGCCGCGACCGCGATCATCGCCCGACTTGGCGGCCCCGCCACCGCCCTCCTCTTCCGTCGTTGCAGCCGCGCCGCCGCCGAAGCCGGCGGAGGTCGCGCCCCCCGCCCCTCTCGATTCTTCACCGGGCGGCATTCCGACGCCACACGTCGCGTTCAGCGTCGTCGCTGCGCTCGCGCGCGGTGAGCCGGACACCGGCGGAGTGCCGCCCAACGCGCCGAACGTCGCGCGCGAGGCGGCGTCGTCGCCGGTCGTGGCGGCGCCCCCACCTCCTTCGCCTTCATCGTCGCCGGTCGTTGCGGCGCCTCTGCCCCCACCATCGTCGTCGCCGGTCGTTGCGGCGCCTCCGCCCCCACCATCATCCTCGCCGATCGTTCCGCCCGTACCGTCGTCGGACGCGGTGCTCGACGTCGCGGGCATCCTCCCACCCGGCGTTCCGCCTCCCGCGTCGGAGAGCGAGCTCGAGCTCGTGGACGTCGAGGTCTATTCGGACGCGCCACCGCCAGTGCTCGCGGAGCCGTCGGGCGAGCGGCGCAAGCGGACCGGGCTCGTGCTGCTCCTTCTCGGCGGAGCGGTGCTGCTCCTCCTCGCCGGCGCGGTCATGGCGCTCGTTCGGCGTGGGGAAGAACGTGTCGATGCCGTAGCTCCCCGCGCCACGGCGCCGACGTCCATCCCGACCGTTTCGGCGGCTCCGCCCGTCGTCTCTGCGGCCGTGGCGCCGATCGAGACCGCGCCGCCCCCATCGACCGCCGAGGCGCCGCGCGCGACCCCGCCCGAACCCGCTCCGGCTCCGTCGGCCGCGACCCCGACCGCGCCGGTCGAGGCGGCTCCGACCGTGACGACCGAAGCTCCCGCTGCGGCGACGGGCCCGACGGGCACCACGCCCCCTTCGCCCGCACCGGCACGCAAGCCGCGCAAGCCGAAGGGCTCGACCTACGAGCCGGAGGGCATCTGATCATGCATCGGTGGAGCTTCCTGGGCCTCGTCGCCGCGCTCGTCCTCGGCACGCCACTCGCGCACGCCGGCGGGGTCAGCCCCGGAGAGGCGACGCCGGTTCAGCGCGAGCAGGCGCAGGCGCGCTTCCTGCGCGGGAAGCAGCTCTACGAGTCGCGCTCCTACGACGCGGCAGCCGCCGAATTTCGCGCGTCACTCGAGATCGTCGCGAGCCCGAACACCCGCCTTTATCTCGCGCGCTCGCTCCGCGAGATGGGAAAAATCGTAGAGGGCTACGCCGAGCTCGGTCGCACCGAGGTCGAAGCCCGCGAGCACGCCCGCGAGGACAACCGCTACGCCAAGGCTGCCGACGCCGCGGCCGCCGAGCGCGAGGCGATGCGCGCCCGCGTAGGCTTCGTCACGGTGAAGATCGAGCACCCCGAAGACTCCACGCGCCTCGTGGTCGGTTCCGAAGAGATCCGCCGCGGCGGCTGGAACGAGCCGATTCCGGTCGTCCCGGGCAAGGCCGAGATCCGACTCGAGACGAGCGGGCGCGAGCCCGTCGTCGGGACCGTCGACATCAACGCCGGGCAGACGAAGTCGCTCGCCCTCGACGCCGCCAGTGGCGCGCGGGTCGGCGTCGCGGAGGCGCCGGCGCCAGTCCGCCCGAGCGCCGACGCCGAAGAGAAGCCGCGATCGCTGCGACCGTACGCGTACGTGGCCGGGGGCGTCGGTGTGGTCGGCGTCGCTGGATTCGCCGTATTCGGTTTCATGGCCAAGGGCACGCACGACGATCTCGCGGCGAGGTGTCCGGGCGGAAAGTGCACGAGCAGCCCCGACAGCGACGTCAGTCGCGGCAAGACGCAGCAGCTCGTCGCCGACGTATCTCTCGCCGTGGGAGTGGTGGGGCTCGCGGCGGGCATCACGCTCTTCGCGCTCGAGCCCAAGAAGCCCAGCGACCGCGCAGCGCGCGTCGTCGTGGGCGCCGGACGGGTCGACGTCGTCGGGAGGTTTTGATGAGAGCCTGGAAGATCGCCTGGCTTCTTGGCGCGGCGTCGGCGACGGCGTGCGCGTACGACTGGGGCGAGTTCACGGTCGTGGCCGACGCCGGCGCGAACGGCTCCGTCGACGGCGCGACGCCGCCCGGAGGCGATGCCGGCGGTGGCACCGACGCTGCGACGCCGAGCGACGGCGCCGTCGTGCCGGGCGACGCCGCCATCGTGGACTCCAGCAAGCCGCCGGTCGACGCCGGCCCGGACGTCGTCGCCTGCACCCCAGATCCAACGTGCCTCGACGCCGGCGTGACTTGCGGCGCGGCGTGCGGCGCTACCAGCCAAACTTGTCAGACCGCGTGCGGCGGCAAGCAGAGCTGTCGCAATCAGTGTCGGAACACCGAGCGAACCTGTCGCACCGACTGTGCCAATACGTGTGTAAACTGCACGCAGTCCGCGGGCTGCGCCGCGGCCGCCCCGTGCGACGCCGCGGCGCACATGTAGCCGCGGCGAGTCAGTTCACGTCTTCATCGCTCGCTCGCACCGGAGGGAGCGCGCGCACCTTGGCTTCGAGCCGTTGTCGCTCGCGCTTGGCCGCGGTCAGGTGGCGTTCGGCGAGGGCCTTCCAGCGGTCCTTCGGCGTGGCGCGCAGCACGTACTCGGTCCAATGAGACTCCGCCTTCTGCGCGTAGCGAAGCGCGGCGCGCGCGTCGTTGCCAGCGGCGCGGGCGCGCGCGGCTGCCCCGAGCCCCAGGTACCAATGGCGCTCGTACGCCGGCACGAAGAACACGGTGTCGTGGTTGTCGATCACGTGATCCCAGGGATCGAGCTGCACCGCTGCGCGGTCCGCCTCTCGCTCGGCCGCGGACGTGTCACCGTATCGATCGAGCGCGACGGCCAGGCCCCAGAGCGCGAGCACGTAGGTGGTGCCCGTGCGCGCCATGCTTCGCCCCTGCCCCATCGCCTCTCGGTAGCCACGAATCGCCTCCGGCAAGCGCCCCAGCCGCATCTCCGCTTCGGCGAAGTTGTAGAGCGCGACGCCGCGGGCGTCCGGATCGGTCGATTGCTCCAGGAACGCGAGGTACGTCCCCCGCTCGTCATCGGGACGATCGAGCTTGGCCAGCGCCACCGCCAAGGTGAGAAGGGCTTCTGGTGCGGCCGGATGGTTCGGCGCGAGCGAGAGCCCACGGCGAAACGCGACGACGGCCCGCTCGTGTCGCTCGAGCCGCTCACACGCCATGCCGAGGTCGAAGAGCAGGACCGGGTCCTCTCCTTCCATCACGTTGGCCCGCTCGAGCAAGTCGCGTGCGTGCGCGACCTGGAATTCGGCGAACGAGGGGAATGCCGGAGATACACCGATCGACGTTCGCGACTCGTCGAGGAGCTTCCGCACCTCGAGGTGCAGGGCCCAGCGGTCCTTGGCGCCCGGATCGCGCGCTCGCGACCAAACGGGCGGCGGTGTGTCCGCCGACGCGACGGACGCCACCGCGACGAGGGCGAGCGTGAGCGCCGTCACGATCGTTCGCATCACCGCTTCGCTCCGTGCGCGAGCGCCGCTTCGTGCTCCTTGGCGTGCGCGGCCCAAGGTCCGGACGGCAGGGCATCGATGTAGCGTCGCCACGCCTCACGGGCGCCCTTGCTCTTCTGCGACTCGACCAAGTACGCGGCGAGCGCGAGCGCCTCCGGATCGTTGGTCTCGGGACCGATGAGCCGACGCGCGCGCGCGCGATCGATCGCCGCCGCGGCCCCTGGAAGCGGCCGCTCGTCGATGACGCCGCGCGCCTCCGCGAGCTCGCCGGCTCGGTCGAGCGCGAGCGCCAACGCGACCGTCGCCACCACCTGCGGATCGCCGTGCGCTTCACGTCGCGCCTGCCGCAACGCCTCTATGGCTTGCGAAAGCCGCTCCGGTCCCTTCGCCAAGAAGAGCATCCCGCCCTCGACGTACGCGCTCTCGCGCTCGAAGGTCGGCAGGGAGTCGAGGCTCGGCAGGAGGGACGCGTACGCTTCGCGCGCCTCGTCCGTGCGGCCCGTCCGTCCCGCCGCCCGCGCCCACGCGAGCAAAGCGTGAGGCTCGTCGAGCGCCCGTTCGTTCCGACGCTTGGCCTCTCGCAGCGACGCGTACGCCTCACTGGCGCGGCCTTGACGGAGGAGCGCGCGGCCGCTCAGGATCGCGGCGGGCGCCCGGCCCGGTAGCGCCTTTTCGGCCTCGGCAGCGGTCGCGAGCGCCTCGTCGGGCATCCCGGGCTCGCTCGCCAGCTTGGCGATGCCGGACGCGATGAGATCGCAGTAGCGCTGCAGCTCCGGGGCCTTCACGCGCTGCCAGACCACGCTGGCGCGGCCACCGTCGAGCGACGTGCACTCGCTCGGGCGCAGCGCCTCGGCGAGCACGAAGACGACGATCGCGGGGTTCACGGGCCCGATCCTATCGCGCGGCGCGGGCGCGATCCATGTGACCTCAGCTGAACGGGTGTGCGACCACGATGGTCTCGTCACGCGCCGAGCCGACGCTCACGATCGCGACGGGCACTTCGAGCTCGCGCTCGATGCGCGCCACGTATGCCTGCGCGTTCTTGGGGAGCGCGCTCATCGTGCGCGCGGCGCCGAGATCTTCGGACCAGCCGGGCATCGTCTCGTAGACCGGCGTAGCGACGTCGAGCTCATCGATGGGGAGCTCGGTGACGCGCCCGGACGGCGTGTCGTAGGCGACGCAGACCTTGATCTCCGAGAGGCCGGTCAGCACGTCGAGCTTGGTCACCGCCACGCTCGAAAGTCCGTTGACGCGCGCCGCGTAACGGAGCGCCGGGAAATCGAGCCAGCCGGTGCGGCGCGGCCGCCCCGTGACCGAGCCGAACTCGGCGCCGATTTTGCGGAGACGCTCACCCGTTTCGTCGTTCAGCTCGGTGGGGAAAGGACCGCCGCCCACGCGCGTGGTGTACGCCTTCACGAGACCGATGACGTGATCGATGCGCGTCGGACCAACGCCCGCGCCGGTGCAGGCGCCGCCAGCGGCGGCAGACGACGACGTCACGAACGGATACGTGCCGTGATCGATGTCGAGCAGCGTGCCCTGCGCGCCCTCGAAGAGGACGTTCTTCTTGGCGCGGATCGCGCGATCGACGAGCGGACCCGTGCTCGTGAGGAGCGGGAGGAGCCGTTCGCGCGCGGCCCCGATCTCGTCGAGCATGGCCTGCGCCGACGGGACGGCGGCGCCGAAGGCCTTCGCGACGGGCGTCCACGCTTCCACCAAGGCTTCGATGCGGCGCGTGAGCTCCTTCATGTCGCGCATGGCGCCGAGCGTCACGCCACGCCGCGCCATCTTGTCCTCGTAGCAGGGGCCGACGCCGCGCTTGGTCGTACCGATCGCGCTCGCGCTCCCTTCGCGGAGGCCGTCCACGAGCACGTGCACGGGCAGGATGGCGTGCGCGCGATCCGAGACCACGAGCTCCGAGTCGCGCAGGTAACCACGCAGCTCGAGTTGCGTGATCTCCTCGACGAGGGTTTTCGGGTCGATGACCATGCCCTGCGCAAGGACACACCGAGTGCGGCGGAGGACGCCGCTCGGCACCAGGCGGACGATGACGCGCTCGGTGCCGGTCACGAGCGTGTGGCCCGCGTTGGGGCCGCCCGCGAATCGCACCACCATCTCGGCCTTCTCGGTGAGGAGGTCGATGAGCTTTCCTTTGCCTTCGTCGCCCCACTGGGCGCCGACCACGACGACGCACGGCATGGGCCCGGCTTAGCACGGATCCCGCGGGGCACCGAGGGAACGGCGTGCGCCGACTTCCGGGCGCGCGCCGCGTCTGCGATGCTCCCCATCCCTGCCGTGCGGCCCTCGCGTTTCCAACGTCCCCAGGCGGTCCTCTTCGACCTCGATGGCACGCTCGTCGACTCGGCGGCCGACATCGCCGCGGCGATGAACCATGCGCTCATTCGCATGGGACGCCCGCCCCGCCCAGTCGATGAGATCCGGAGCTTCGTCGGCGACGGCGCGCGCGCCCTCGTCGCGCGGACGCTCGACCTCCCGATCGACGATCAACGCGTGGACGCGCCGCTCGAGGACTTCCGATCGTACTACTCGGCGCATCCGGCCGACGGAACGACGGTGCTCCGCTCCGTGCCGGCGCTCCTCCGCGCGCTCGACGGCGTTCCGAAGGCCGTGGTCACCAACAAGCCCCGCGCCCTCGCCGAGCTCGTCCTCGCGGGCACCGGGCTCGCGCCCTCCTTCACCATCGTGCGTGGCGGTGGCGACGCGCCACTCAAGCCGCGACCGGACCTGCTTCTTTCGGCGCTCGACGCGCTCGGCGTCGGCGCGCGCGCGGCTTGGATGATCGGCGACGGCGCTCAGGACATCGAGGCTGGGCGCGCTGCCGGCTGCGTCACGATCTTGGTCGCAGGAGGCCTCGGCGACGCGGAACGCGCTCGAGCTTCTGGGCCCGACGCGGTCGTCGAATCACTCGCCGAAGTGATCGAGTGGATCGCTCAGCCCGGGCCGTGACGCACGATCGGGCGCACCGGCGGGCAGAATGCGTCGAGGATGACCCGCGACGTCGCGGGCACCTCATGGAACATCACGCCGATGCCGGGCCCC
Organism: Polyangiaceae bacterium; assembly: GCA_044224815.1. GTDB lineage: Bacteria > Myxococcota_A > Polyangia > Polyangiales > Polyangiaceae > JADJCA01. Next base: position 54,229 of record JBGAJR010000005.1, on the reverse strand, counting down.
CGGTCGGGCGCCGTCGGCCGAATGCGCATGATGGTGGCCCACGCCTCGAAGGCGCCGCCCGGGAGCTGGAACTTGAGGTGGAGTCGCGTCCCCACGGCCATCGGGCTCGGCACGGTCAAGAACGCGCCGCTCGCGGACACGTTTTCGGTCGTTGCCATGATGACGTGATCACCCACGCGGAGCTCGGCCTCGACCTCGTGCGTGATGCGATCGGCCGCGCGCCGGTCCGCGCCGCCGCCCAGTCCGGTCACCACAATCACGGGTCCCTTGTCGTCCGACATCCAGCCTCCGTCTCGCCGATGATACCAAAACCCCGCGCCGCGTTCACGGATCCGCGGGCTTCACATCGATTTCGTGGAGCCGGCCACGAAAGGCCTGGAGCTTCTGGACGAGCGGGTCGGTGACCGTCGGGTCCCCCGAGAGGTCGTTGGTCTCGCCTGGATCCTTGTCGAGATCGTAGACGCCGTACTGCGCGCCGCCGAAGTGGATGACCTTCATCCCCGCGTTCGGCCCGGTCACGAGCGCGCGGCGAACGCCGTTGTAGGGGCCGATCGGCATGTCGAGGTAGACGTCGCGACTCTGCCGGGACTCCTCCTCGCTGCCGTAGAGGTCACCGACGAAGCTCTCCCCGGAGAGCTCGCCGGCAGGGGGCGCCGGCTGACCGAGCACGTCGAGGAGCGTAGGGACGAGATCGATCAGTGAGCGGCGCCCGCTGACACGCCGAGGTGTAACCCCCGGCACGTACACGAGCAGCGGGACCCGCACGATCGGCTCCCAAATCTCGACGCCGTGCCAGCTCATGTTGTGCTCGGCGAACGCCTCGCCGTGATCGGACGTGACGACGATCGCGGTCCGGTCGGCGACCGGCGAAGCCGCGATGCGGTCGAGCAAGCGACCGAGGTGCTTGTCGGTGAACCAGATCTCCGCGTCGTAGGCGGCGCGCGTGGTCTCCATGAACCCGGTCTTGCCGCGCGTGAACGACGGAGCGCCGGGGTGTTCCATGTATTGTGCATGCGGATCGAAGTAGTGGACCCACATGAAGAAGCGCTTGTCCGAGCTCTCGGCGCGGGAGAGCATTCGGAGCGCCGCGTCGGTGAGCTCCTTGCTCGTGACAGACGTGTCGGTGTCACCTTGGCCGCTCGACGGCTTGGCCGAGAGGTCGAACTCGGCAAAGCCCTGGGTGATGCCGCTCCAAGGCAAGAAGTACCAATGCGAGGCCGCGCCCAGCGTGCGGAAGCCCGCCTTGGCGAGGCGCTCGGCGAAGAGGGTGTTCGCCGCGTCGTAGGTGTTGAAGTGGTTCCCGTTTCGGAGCGTCTCGCTCGGGTACTTTCCGATGAGGATCGGGCCGACGCTCTTGCCGGTGTACGACGCAGGCGCGTACGCGCGGTCGAACACGACGCCTTTGGCGGCCAAGCGGTCGAGGTTGGGCGTCGTCGGAAGGTCGTAGCCCATGAACCCGACGTCGGGGCGGAGCGTGTCGACCGTGACGAGCACGAGATTCATGTCCGGCCGCAGCTTCGGGCGGGTCGCGGCCGCGCTCGTCGCCGCGGCCGGGACGCGCTCCGCTGCGCGCGGCGTGTCCGCGCCGCTGCAGTCCTCGTCGATGCCGTTGCCGGGAACGTCGAGCGCGCCCGGGTTCCGGCGGGGATCGCGATCGTCGCAGTCGCCACCGCCGAAGGTCGACGCTGCGCCGTCGTGATCGCGATCCGTGGCGCGGCGCGCGAGAGCGAGACCGATGCGCCCGAGCGGGGCTTGCTTCTCGACCACACGCGCGAGCGCGGGCGATGCGTCGAGGACCTTGGCCGCCGGGGCGAGCAGCGCCAGCGGGAGGAGGGCTCCGAGCGCGAGCGCCGCGGTCTCGCCCCAAGAGGTCCGGCGGCGCATCACGACCGGCGCGAAATACGCGCCCAGCGCTCCCGCCGCGGCGTGCGATACCGGGCGCAGATCGAGCTCGGTCCGCCGGAGGACGCCGAAGATCGCCAGCACGCCGTCTCCATCGCCCCCGGTGTCGCCGAAGCGCGCGCCGATCGTGAACGCGAAGGCAGTGACGACGAGCGCGACGCCGCCGGTGAGGATCGGATCGACGAGCTGCGGGGCGACGCTGGCGCCCAGGGCGAGCGCGCGGCGTAGCGGCGCCACGGCGGCGAGCACCACCGAGAGCGCCACCACCATGAGCGCCAGCGAGCCGAACGCGAGCTCGGCGCCGACGGCCACGGGCTGCCCACGCGCGAGGAGCGAGCGCGCGAGGTGCGCGACGGCCGCGAGCCACGCGCCGGCGCCGAAGACGAGGAGCGGCGCGAGCGCCGCCGTGCGTGATCGCGAGAGCACCGGCTCCGCTCGAACGTGCGCGGCGAACGCGCGCGGTCCGGTGGGCCCGTGTGGATCGAGGAAGAGCGCAGCCGCGCCGACCGCTCCCCCGATGCCCAGACCGAGCGGAGCCACGAGGCCCCACAGGACGAGGGCCACGCGCGATAGCGGCTCGCGCGCTGCGGAACCGAGCGCCATCGCTTCCACGTAGGCAACGACGGCGAGCGCGAACGACGCGCCGAACGCGGCCCCGGCGACGCGACGAAGAGACGGCCCGAAGCCACCTGCGTCGACGCGACGCGCCGCGCTGCTGGGCGGCGGAGGACGGCTCTTGGGCGACATCGCCGAAGAGTTTTACTTCTTCCCCGATGCGCGCGCGAGAGGATGTGCGGCGTCGTAGACCCGCATGAGGTGCTCGACCGAGACGTGGGTGTAGCGCTGGGTCGTCGACAACGAAGAGTGGCCGAGGAGCTCCTGAATCGCGCGCAGGTCGGCGCCACCGTCGAGGAGGTGCGTCGCGCAGCTATGGCGGAGCGCGTGGGGATGAAGGTCGGCGCGGCCGGCGCCGAGCGCGCCCCAGTTGCGCACCATCTTCTGCACGGCGCGTGTGGTCAGGCGTCCGCCGCGTGCGTTGCGGAAGAGCGCCGTCGGGTGGGGCTCGCGCCGAGCCGCGGCGAGCTCTCCACGCACGGCCAGGTACTCGCGAAGCGCACGAATCGCGGCCCCACCGAGCGGCACGACGCGCTCCTTCCGCCCTTTGCCGAGCACGCGCGCCTGCGCGGCCTCGAGGTCGACGTCGCCGAGATCGAGGCGAACGAGCTCGCCGACGCGCAGGCCCGAGCCGTAGAGCACCTCCAGCATCGCGCGGTCACGGAGTCGCGTGGGCAAGTGCGCGGCGCCGGGCCCCTCGCCTTCGCGCGGCTCGGTGGGCACTTCGACGACCTGCTCGGCCGCGTCCGCCGACAAGAACGTCGGGAGGGGCTTGCGCACTTTGGGGCTCGCGAGCTCGTCCGCGACGTTCTTCTTCACGACGCCGCGGCGACGGAGGAACCGGTAGAACGTCCGGAGCGCAGCGACCTTGCGGGCGACCGAGCTCGGCGACAGCGAGCGCGAGATCGTACCGAGCCAACCGCGGAGGAGGTAGACGTCGAGGCCGCCGACGTCGACCGGCCCGTTGCGCTTCTCTTCGGCGAAGACGCGGAGACCGTCCAAGTCGCGCGCATATGCCGCGAGCGTGTTGGGCGAGACGCGCCGCTCGTTCTCGAGGTGCGCGAAGAACGTGGCGAGCGCGGGCGCGAGCTCCACCCCTCGTGGGTAGCTGCCCGATGTGCAATCTGCAAGTTTTTGCGCGAACGCGCGGGGGACGGTCAGCCTCGGCAGGTGCGTTCGATCTCATCCACCGTCTTGGGCACGTCGGCGGTGAGGTTCATGCACCCATCGGCGGTCACGACGATGTCGTCCTCGATCCGGACGCCGATGCCGCGGAACTCGGCCGCCACGTCGGCCTTCTCGCCGATGTAGAGGCCCGGCTCGATGGTCAGCACCATTCCGGGCGCGAGCTTGCGTGGGGCGCCGCCCTCGAAATACGCGCCGACGTCATGCACGTCCATGCCGAGCCAATGGCTCGTCCGGTGCATGTAAAACGGCTTGTAAGCGTCCGTCTCGACGAGCTTCGCGACCTCTCCGGCGAGTAATCCGATGCGCACGAGACCGCGGGTGAGCGACTCGCACGTGATGGCGTGGATTTGGTCGAGCGTCGCCCCCGGCTTGGTCGCCGCGACGGCGGCGAGCTGCGCCTCGAGGACGACCTCGTAGACGGCGCGCTGCGCCTTGCTGAAGGTTCCGTTCGCCGGGAAGGTCCGGGTGATGTCGCTCGCGTAGTGGCCGAACTCGCAGCCCGCATCGATGAGCAGGAGGTCGCCGTCCTGGATGCGGCGATCGTTGCTTCGGTAATGAAGGATCGTCGCGTTGGGGCCGGACCCGACGATCGCGCCGTACGCCTGGCGCTCGGCGCCGCCCCGACGGAAGGCCTCGAGCAAGACGGCTTCGACCTCGTACTCGAACAGGCCGGGCTTCGTGAGCGCCATGGCGCGGCGATGGGCTTCGCCGGAGATTTTGGCGGCCCGGCCCATTCGCTCGAGCTCGTCGCCGTCCTTCTTGAGGCGCATCTCGTGGAGGATCGAGCCCGGCTCGACGATCGCGCTCGGATAGAACGTCGGCGTTCGGCCGCGCGCCTTCAGGCGGTCGAGGGTCCCGAGCATGCGCTCGTCGAACGCGCGGTCGCGGTGGAGCTTGTAGAACAGGTAGTGGTGGTTCCCGAGGAGGCGCGGCAGCTCGCGATCGAAGTCCGCGATCGGGAGCGACGTCGTGGCGCCGAACTGCGAGACCGCACCGTCCACGCCCGCGCGTGGCCCATCCCAGATCTCGCGCTCCGGATCGCGCGGCCGCACGAAGAGAGTGAGCGCGGGATCTTGCTCTCCCTCGCGCGTCGAGAGCACGAGGACGCTCTCCGGCTCCGCGAAGCCCGTCAGGTAGAAGAAGTCCGAGTCCTGGCGGTACTCCTGCTCGACGTCGCCGTTGCGCATCTGAATCGGCCACGACGGGAGCACGCAGACCGCGTCGGCCCCGCCGGAGGCCCGCTTCATCGCCTGCACGAAGGCGCGTCGCCGCGCGCGAAAGACGTCCGTATGCATTCACGTTCTCTGGCGGAGCGGTCTCCGAGGGTCAAGGGTCGCCACAAACTAGCCCACACAGGCCTACATGCTCGATGCTCCCACGCATGTCCTTCGAGGAACGCCGTCGCAAGCGCAGCTCCGACCCTCTCGTCGCGCTCCACTATCAGCTGTCCCACGCGCGCACGGAGGCGGCGATGGACACGCTGGTCCTCGCGGACGCCTCCGGCATGATGGTCGCGGGCGTCGGCGCGTGGGCTGCGTGCGAGGAGCTCGCGGCGTATGCGCCGCTCCTCGCCGAGTCGGCCGCGTCGCGCGAGCCGAGTCGCTTCGCCGAGATTCGCGCCGAGGTCGAGGTGCGCACCGTCAACGTCGACGGCCAGGACGTCCTATTGTGTGCGCGCGCCGTGCGACATCGCGATCGCCTGGGCGTCGTCCTCGATCGCGCGGCGACCGGCATCGCGCGAATCCTCGCGGCCTGACCACACCGCACGTTTCGCGTACCGGCCGGCTGGCTCCGGCGATCTCGAACGCTTGCCTCGGCTTCGTGGGGCGGGTATTCCCCTTCCACGATGAGTGGAACCGGTGACGACGAGCACGGCGGCAAGCGCAGGCGGCTCGAAGGCGTCATCCCGGATCTGCTGAAGCGCGCCGTGGAGATCGGAGTCGAGAAGGCCTCCGAGGCCCCGGATTCGATCAAGCAGTTCGTCAGCGACCGCAAGATCCCCAAAGAGGTCGCGCAGCTGATCTTCACGCAGGTCGAGGAGACCAAGAACGGGATCCTGCGCGTCGTGGCCGGCGAGGTCCGCGACTTCTTGGAGCACACCAACCTCGCGACCGATCTGCAGAAGCTCCTCACGAGCGTCCAGTTCGAGGTCAACACCACGATTCGCTTCACGCCCGCCGACCAAGGCGCGACCGGCGCGCGCACGCCGAGCTCACCGCCGGCGGAGGGCAGCGCGACCAAAGAGGGCGAGGCCATCCCGCCCCCGCCGCCGCTGCCCAAAGCGGCCGTGAAGACCGACGTGTTCGTCAGCAAGCGTGAGTCCAGACGGAGAAATCGAGAATGAAGCCGCTCAAAGCGGGGGGTGAAGTCGACAGCTGGTGCACCAAGTGCCGGCTCGTCCTGAACCATCGCATCATCGCGATGATGGGAACCAAGCCCGTTCGCGTCGAATGCTCGACGTGCGGGTCGCACCATAATTTCCGAGCGACCGCGCCAGGAGACAAGCCGGCCGCGGCCGCCAGCGGAGGTCGCTCCGCGGGCAGCGCCGAGCCGCGCGCGCCGCGCGTCACCACGGCCACCAAGGCCGAGCAAGCGCGCGTCGTCCGTGAGCAGTCTTGGGAGCGCGCCGTGACGGGGCGCGCCGTAACTGACTTCCGCCGCTACAACATCTACGAGACCTTCAAGGAAGGCGATCTCGTCAAGCACTCCAAGTTCGGCGACGGCATCGTCACGCGCATCATCGACGCGTCGAAGGTCGAGATCCTGTTCAAGGACGAGGCGCGCACCCTCGCGCAGGCCCACCCGAAGTGAGCGTCCGCGGAGCGCTCCTCTGGAGCTTCCGCCAGGTGCTCCGCATCTATTTCCGCAAGGTCCACGCGGCGGGCGACTTGCCGAGCGAGGACGTGGGCGGTCGCCTCTTCGCGCCCAACCACGTCAACGGGCTCGTCGATCCGCTCCTCGTTCTCACGACGTCGCGCTGCCGCGTCTCGCCGATCGGCAAGGCGCCGCTCTGGAAGATCCCCGTCTTGGGGGCGCTGCTCGACGCCGTCGGCGCCGTGCCCGTCGTCCGACGACGCGACGATCCGGGGAAAGCGCAAGGATCGAACGACGAGATCTTCGAGAAGGTCGGCGCGCATCTCGCCGGGGCCGGCAACGTGCTCATCTTCCCCGAGGGCACGAGCCACAACGAGCCGGGCCTGGTGAAGATCCGCACCGGCCCGGCGCGCATGCTGCTCCGCGCGGTAACGAAGGGATCTGCGCCCACGTTCCAGGCCGTCGGTCTCGAATTCGAAGCGCGCGAGACGTTTCGCTCTCGCGTGCTCGTCCTGTACGGGCCGGTCCGTCTCGTGCGCGACGTGATCGGTAGCGCGCCGCCCGACGGCGAAGAGGCGGTGCGCGCGGTGAGCCAGGCCATCGAGCACGATCTCGCGAGCCTGGTCGTGACCGGCGAGAGCTGGGAAGAACGACGGCTCATCTCCCGCGTCGCCGAGCTCCTCGCTTCGACGGAACCGGCGCCCGAAGGAGGCGCCGCAGAGTTCCTCCGCTGGAGCGAGCTCGCGCGTGGCGTTCGCGAAGCCGCCAAAGCGCTCGCGGACGCTCCGGCGGACGTCGATCCCATCCGGGCGAAGGTGTCGACTTACTTCGACGCGCTCGAGGCCGATGGCCTCGTCGACGCCGATGTACGTGATCCCGATCGACCGCTGAGGCGCGGTCGGGTGAGCCCGATAACCATGATCGCTGCCCTCCCGCTCGCCCTCATCGGCGCCGTGCTTTGGGCCATTCCGTATCGCGTCCCGCGCCTCGTCGCGTCCCGCGCGACCGAGGCCGACGTGGTTTCGACCTTCAAGCTGGCGACCGGGCTCGTCGTGTTCCCCGTGTGGGCCGTCTTCATCGTCACCGTCGCCTTCTTGCTCGGGCGCCCGATCGGCGCGGCCGTGCTCGCGGCGACGATCCTGACGCCGCTCCCGACCTTGTGGTGGGTGGACGCGTTCGAAGATGGCCTCCTCCGGCCGCGGAAGACCTCCGCCGCGCTCCGCGTTCTACGGGACGAGGCGCTGGGCGCGATCGCGCGCGCGCGCGCCAAACTGCCTGCGACACCGGAGGACTCGAGCTCTCGATGAGGACGCGCGCCGGAATTCCCCTCGCGCTGGCGATCGGTCTTCTCTCGCTCTCGAGGCACGAAGGCGCGCGCGCCGAGCCGCCGCCGCCGGCCGGAGTCCGCTTCGCCCTCGGTCAAAGCGGAGCCGTGGGTGCGTGGCTCGTGGCGGGACCGTTCCGGTTCGCGGGCTCGCCCGCGGCGGCCAAGGGGGCGGCCAAGATCACCGTCGACACCGAGGTGCCCGGTGTCGACGACCGTGCGCTCACACCACGGGCGCAGACCAAGCTCGCGGCGTCCGACGAGACGACTTGGCAGGTCGCTTCGAGCGAGGGCTACGGCCTCGATCTCAAGGGCGCGCTCGGCCTCACGACCAAGGACAAGGACGTGATGGCGTACGCCGGGCTCGTCCTCGAGGTTCCGCGCGCCGGTCGCTATCACCTCCTCCTCGGCGTCGACGACGGCGTGCGCGTGCTCGTCGACGGACGCCCTGTCCTGACGCACGACGAGCCCCGTGGTCTTCACGAGAACGGCGACGCGGTGGCGCTCGATCTCAGCGCGGGCCCCCACGTCGTCGTCCTCAAGCTCCACCAAAGGGACGGCGCGTTCGGTGTGCGCGCGCGGCTCGTGGACGACGCGCTTCGTCCAGCCGGCACGGTCCTTTTGCCCGGAGCCCGCACCGACGACGCGGATCGCGCGGCCCGTCGCCTCTCACTGGTGGACGTCGATCGCGGGCCCACCGAGATGGGCTACGAGCCAGTCGTGCGGGTTCGCTTTCCCGAAGGCATGCCCGTCGCAGCTCCTCTGCGCGTCTCGGCGCGCGTCGTGGCCCGCGACGGCGAGGTCATTGCCGCCGCGCCGATCGACACGGTCCCGGCGAGTGGTCCGCTCGCCGGTGAGCTCGAGATCGCGCTTCCGCCCCTCACCGGCGAGCTGCTCGCCAAGGTCGAAGACCGCCCGCTCACGATCGAGGTCGACGTGGCCGGACACTTCGTCCGCGCGCCGTTTCATCCCCGCCGCGCCACGCGCCTCGCCGCGAAGCGCGCGCTGGCCGCGCTAGGCGCCGTCCCGACCGCACGGCCGCCGTGGCTTCGGCCGGGGAGCTTCGAGAGCGTCGACGCGCTCCGCCGCCACTTGTTGAGGCTCGTCCAGCGCGGCGACTCCGATATGGAGGCCCAGGCCGAGGAGGCCCGCGAGCTCGACCAGGCCGCCGCGCGCCTCGAGAGCGAGCGCGACCCTTACGAGGTGCGGACGGGGCCGATGCGCCGTGCGTACCGGTCGCCGCTCGACGGAGAGCTCGCGCCGTACGCGCTCTACGTGCCGCCATCGTATCGCCCCGACTCGAAGCGGAGATACCCGCTCGTCGTCGCGCTGCACGGCCTGAACGGCCAGCCGATGGCGATGCTGCGCTGGTTCTTCGGCGGCGACGAGCTCAAGAAAGACCAGGACTGGGAAGAGCGCCACTGGGGCGATCTTCCGCCGCTCGACGCGTTCGTGCTCGTGCCGGGCGGGCACGGCAACACGATGTATCGGCAGCTCGGACAGGACGACGTGTTCCGCGCGATGGACGAGATCGAAGCGCTCTACCCGATCGACGACTCACGCGTGACGATCACCGGGCCGTCGATGGGCGGCATCGGTGCTGCCGCGCTCGCGTTCCGTCGTCCGGATCGATTCGCCGCCGCGGCGCCTCTCTGCGGCTACCACAGCGTCTTCGTTCGCACGGACGTCCAGGGAAAGCCGATGCGCCCGTGGGAGAAGTTCCTCGCCGAGGAGCGCTCCAACGTGGCGTGGGCATGGAACGGCCGCGACGTCCCGCTCTACGTCGTGCACGGCACCGAGGACTTGCCAGTCGAGAACAGCGACGTCCTCATCGAGCGCTACGAGGCGCTCAAATACTCGGTCGAGCACGAGCATCCGAAGCTCGGGCACAACGTCTGGCAACCCACGTACGAGAACCTCAAAGGCGCCAAATGGCTCCTCGGACACAAGAAGAGCCCGCACCCGCGCGCGATCCGGTTCCGCACGGCGCGCCTCCGTGACGGACGCGACGCCTGGGCGGAGGTGCTCGGCTTCGCGGGCCCAGACGTTTGGGGCGAGCTCGAGGCCCGCGTCCGTGGCCCGAGCCGCATCGAAGCGACGACGCAAGGGATCACCGCGCTCCGCTTCGCGCGCGACGAGACGCTCGTCGATCCCAAGGTCCCGACCGAGCTCGTGATCGACGGCGAGAAGCTCGTCTTTCACCCCGGGGACGACATCCTCATCCATCGCGAAGGCACGACGTGGCGCCCTGGCGATCTACCGAGCACATCCCCCCGCAAGAACGCCGCGGTCGCGGGGCCGTTCCGCGACGTATTTCATGCCCCGCTCCTCTTCGTGTACGGCACGAGCGCCCCCGACGAGGCGCGCGCGAACGAAGAGGTCGCGCGCGCGTTCGCTCGCATTCGCTACGGCGTCGACGTCCGCTACCCGGTGATGAGCGACCGCGAGTTCTTGGCGCGCGGAGAATCGCTCGCCAACGATCGCGCGCTCTTCTTGGTGGGCGGAGCGCACTCCAACGCCATCACGAGCGCGCTGGCAAGCGAGCTCCCCATCTCCGTCACTCCGAGTGGCGTCACCCTCGGCGGGGCTCGCGTTCAAGGCGGCGGACGCGAGCTCGGCGTGGCGTTCGTTCGGCCGAATCCCAAGCGCCCCGATCGCTACCTCGCGGTCGTCGCCGGGACGAACGCGCTGGGCACGCTGCGCGCACTCTCCCTGCCCGACCTCCTCCCCGACTTCGTGGTCTACGACGAGCGCGTCGCACCGGCGCACGGTCAGATGATCCTCGGCCGTGCCGCGGTCCTCGCCGCAGGGTTCTTCGGAAACGACTGGTCGTTGCCGAAGGCGTACGCCGACCCGCTCCTCGGTCGTGCTCCGAAGATCGACGTCGCGGAGCCCGCGGGCGAAGGCGACTGACGGCTCAGCGGCCGCGCTTGTCGCGACCGCGGTTCATTCGGTAGTCGCCGCTGCCGGCGCCGATCCCGCCGCCCGTGCCCGTGGTGCGCGATCGGCCGCCGCGACCGGGGGGCGCGCTGCTCCCCTCGCCCTCGTCGCGAGTGCCGGATCGACCGCGCCCCGAGCCGCCGCCCCAGTCCTCCCGGACGTCGTAGCCGCGGCGCCCGGGCGCGCCGCCGCCGAGGCGCGGCGATTCGCTCTCGGTCGCACGATAGCTGTATTCTGCACGCTCACCGCCGCGGCCCGAGCCACCGCGGCTCGGAGCGCCGCGCGACTCGCCTCCGCCCCGGCTCGCGCCGCGCGTCGAGCTGCCACGGGACGCGCCGCGCGACTCACCGCGCGACTCACCCCGGGTCTCACGCGATTCGCCACCGCGGGCTCGATCGCTCGGGCCTCCGCGCCGCGACGCCTCGCGCCGCGAGCCGACGGGCTGCGCGTGCCCGCTCCGACCCACGTTGGCGGGACGGCGTCGCGTGTCGCGGTCCTCTTCGTCGGCGGGAAGCGCGGGGATGCGCTTGGGCACGCCGTACTCCTTCTTGAGGAGCACCAGCTCATCGCGCGTCAGTCGACGAAGCCGACCCGGCGCGAGCCCTTCGGACGTGACGCCCGCGAACGACGTGCGCGCGAGCCGCATGACCGGAAAGCCGGTGGCCTCGCCCATGCGCCGAATCTGCTGGTTCCGCCCTTCTTGGAGCGTCACCTCGATCCACGTCTTGCCGGCCTCGTGGCGAATCACTTTCACTTGCGCCGGCAAGGTCTTGCCGTCGTCGAGCTCGACGCCGTGGCGCCACCTTTCGACGTCGGCCTCGTTCATGAGGCCCTGCACCTTGAGCACGTACGTCTTGGGCACCTTCTTCTTGGGGTGAAGCATGCCGTTGGCGAAGTCGCCGTCATTGGTGGCAAGCAAGACTCCGCTGGTTGAGAAGTCGAGCCGCCCCACCGGATAGACGCGCGCACCGAGAGCGCCCAAGAGCTCGGCCACCGTGGGGCGTCCCTCGGGGTCGCTCATGGTCGAGACCATGCCGCGCGGCTTGTGCAAGACCACGTAGACGGCCGTCTCGGCGACCACGCGCTTGCCGTCGACGTCGACGCGATCCTTGAACGGATCGGCCTTGGCGCCGAGCTCCTGCACCACGCGCCCGTTCACCCGAACACGGCCCTCGGAGATGAGCTTTTCGGCCGCGCGGCGCGACGCGATCCCCCCGCGCGCGAGGATCTTCTGGATGCGTTCTTCGGCCATGTTCTCGCGCGGCGAACGTGTCGCTGCGACTCCTTGGTTACTGCTTTGCCGGCGCTCCGGCGTCACCCTGCGCGGCCATCGCCTCGCGCGCCTTGCGCTCGGCCTCGTCGGCCTGCGCCTGCGCGATGAGATCGCGATCCCAGCGGTCGACGTGGCCGTCGTACGACTCGTCGACGCCCATGCGCTCGAGCTTGCCCTTGGCGTAGATCTCCCAGACGTCGGGCTTGCCGTCGAAGTTGCGATCGCGCTTCACGCGCGAGAGAAGCCCGTTCGTGTAGACCTTCCAGATGTCGGGCTTACCGTCTTTGTTCGTGTCGATGTTCTCTTCGGCGAGGCGGCCCCCAACGAACGAGATCCACACGTCGGCGCGCCCGTCGTAGTCGGTGTCGGCCTCCTCACGGAGCGCCTCGCCCTTCTCGTTGAACGTGCGCACGACGTCCTTGATGCCGTCGAGGTTCGAGTCGATTTCGCGGCACACGAGCACGCGGCGCTTGGACTCCGCGTCACCGAACATCTTGAAGACGCGGCGCACGTTGGGGCGCATGGCGCCCGGGCCCGCGGTCTCCACGACCTCGAGCTCCGGCTTGTTGCGCCAGTCGCACATCGTACGGTCGTCCTTGGGCCACGATCCCGGGTCCTTGGATCCGCCCGGAGTGACCGCGGCCGAGGGCGGAGGCGGCGCGCCGCCACACGCAGCGACCGCGGCAGCGAGACACGACAGAAGAACGATCGAGCGCTGGGTCTTCATCGCTTACCTCGCGGCTTGGTCTTGGGAGCGCCCGCGTCGGCGGCCGCCGGCGCCGGCGTCGGATCCGCGACTGGCTGCGCGGCCGGAGTCGGCGAGCCCGCGTCCATGGCTCCGACCTGACTGGCGGTGCTCGGCGGCGGCCCAGCATCCTTGGGTTGCGTTGCGCCGTTGTCGCCGAGGACGATCGGATCGTTCGGGTCGGGGTGGCCGTCACCGTCGCGATCGAACGCGATCGTGACCTTCTCACCCTCCCAGGTCCACCATTGGTCGACGCGACCGGACCCGTGGGTGTCGCGCTCGCGACGCACGCGCTTCCCCGTCGCCGGGTCGTAGAAGTCCCAGGTGTCGATGCGGTGGCGACCGAGCGTGTCGTATTCGACGCGCGCCAGCTTGCCGCCCTCGTAGATCTCGATCGCGTCGACGACGCCGCTCTCGTCGTAGTCGGCCTCGCGGCGTCGAAGGTTCCCGGCGCCGTCGAAGTATTGATAGAGGTCCGGCTTGCCGTTCCGATTCAAGTCGGTGACGCGACACGTCTCGCGTCCACCCGCCATGACGCGTCGGATGTCCGGCTTGCCGTCGCCGTTGACGTCGACCGCCTCACCGCCCCCTTCGCACGGCTCGTGCTGTACCTCGGTGGACCGAGGTGCCTCTGCGGCCTTGGAGCCGCCAGCACTGACCGACACCTCACCGCCCCCGCACGCCAAAGCGAGCGGAACGGCCGACGCGGCGAGCGCGAGGCAGAGTGAACTTCTCACAAGCGGCCACCCGCTCAAGCGGGCGAAGTGAGCGCGAATCATGAGCGGTGGCCACGATACTGACTGCGGGCCCTCTGCCGCAAGCACGGCGAGATCCTGAAGCTCGGACCGCGTGCGCCGCGACAGCGCCGAGAGCGCGCTCCGCCCGCCAAGATATTTCCGTAGGGACTTAATGAACTACCGACCCAGCGGAACCGGGCTCTGATCGCTATTTTCTAATTGTTATGGGAGCTTAGCTTGCGTGGGTCCACGAGCCCCCTTGAAAGGTCACGTATGTTCACGTATTGTATGTTCGTGGGCTCGAGACGAGACGCTCAACGCTGCGAGACGGGAGCAATAGAGACCTGTCTTTCATCGTCTGGCTTCTCGATGGGGTCTCGGTTAGAGGGAGCGCCGACGGGTGCTTCCGCCTCTCCGCGGCCGCGCCTCGCACACCCATCCCTTCTCTCACGATCGCTCTCGCAACCTTGGCCAGGACGCGGCGATGTCTCGTAAGAAAATCTCGACGACCATCTACGTGACGCCTGAGCAGAACGACAAGCTCAAGCTGCTGCACGAGCGCACCAAGGTGCCGGTCGCGGTTTACATCCGCGAAGGGATCGATCTGGTCCTGCGACACTACGCCCATCTCTTGCCCGGCCAGCTTCCGCTCGAGACGCCATCGACCACCAACGTGCGTCGCGCCGCTGCCGAGCGCCGCGCCGAGGCGGCCGCGGCGACGTCCGACGACGAACCGGTGAAGAAGACTGGCGGAGCGCCCGGCACGGGGTGAGCGACACGCGGCCCGCGGCGTGCTATCTCGCTCGGCCCGGCCACGCGCCCTCGCACCATGTCGACCCCGCAGAATCGCATTCGAAACTTCTCGATCATCGCGCACATCGATCACGGCAAATCCACGCTTGCCGATCGCATCCTCGACGTGACCGGGGCGCTCACCGCTCGTGAGCAGCGCGATCAGTTCATGGACAAGATGGACATCGAGCGCGAGCGCGGGATCACCATCAAGGCCCAGCACGCGCGGCTCCGCTTCAAGGCGGCGGACGGCGAGATCTATCAGCTCAATCTGATCGATACGCCCGGACACGTGGACTTCAACTACGAGGTCTCGCGGTCCCTCTCCGCGTGTGAAGGCGCGATCCTGGTCGTCGACTCGACGCAGGGCGTCGAGGCCCAGACGCTCGCCAACGTGTACCTCGCGATCGAGCAAGGGCTCGAGATCATCCCGGTCTTGAACAAGATCGATCTCCCCTCCTCCGACGTCGACGGCACCAAGGAGCAGATCGAGCAGGTCGTCGGCCTCGACTGCTCGGACGCGGTCTCGTGCAGCGGCAAGACCGGCGTCGGCGTGCCCGACATCTTGGAGCAGATCGTCCAAAAGGTGCCGCCGCCCAAGGGCAACCCGGACGCGCCGCTCCGCGCCCTCATCTTCGACAGCTGGTACGACTCCTACCGCGGCGCCGTGGTCATGGTGCGCGTCGTCGACGGGACCATGAAGCGCGGCGACAAGATCCGCTTCATGTCGACCAAGACCGACTACGAGGTCACCGAGCTCGGCACGTTCCAGCCGTTCCCGGTGGCTCTCGAAGAGATCGGCCCAGGTGAGGTGGGGTTCCTCGCGGCGAACATCAAGAGCGTGCATGACACACGCGTCGGCGACACGGTGACCCACTTCGGGCGCCAGGCGCCGGAGATGCTCCCCGGCTTCAAGGAAGTGAAGCCGATGGTCTTCGCCGGGATCTTCCCAACCGACAGCGCCGACTACCCGTCGCTCCGCGAGTCGCTCGAGAAGCTCAACTTGAACGACGCCGCGTTCACGTTCGAGCCCGACTCTTCGGAGGCCCTTGGCTTCGGGTTCCGCTGCGGCTTCTTGGGTCTCCTCCACATGGAGATCATCCAGGAGCGGCTGGAGCGCGAGTTCAACCTCGACCTCATCACCACCGCGCCGAGCGTCGTCTACAACGTCTACAAGACGGACGGCGAGGTCGTGCGCGTCGAGAACCCGGCCAAGCTCCCGCCGGTCCAGGCGATCGATCGCATCGAAGAGCCGATCGTCAAGATGACGGTGCACGTGCCGAGCGACTACGTCGGCGCCGTCATCGCGCTCTGCCAAGACAAGCGCGGCGTCCAAAAAGGAATCCAATACGCGAGCGCCGAGCGCGTCATCATCACCTACGAGCTCCCGTTCGCCGAGGTGCTCTTCGACTTCCATGACAAGCTGAAGAGCATCTCACGCGGCTACGCGTCGATGGACTACGAGGTCGTCGGCTACGCGGCGGGCGATCTCGTGCGCGTCGACATCCTCGTCAATGGCGAGCCGGTCGATGCGCTCTCGATCATCGTGCACAAGGAGCGCGCCTACAATCGCGGGCGCGGCCTGGCCGAGAAGCTGAAAGAGTTCATCACCCAGCAGCAGTACGAGGTGGCGATCCAGGCCGCCATCGGCGCCAAGATCATCGCCCGCGAGACCGTGCGCGCGCTCCGGAAAGACGTCACCGCCAAGTGCTACGGCGGCGACATCTCCCGAAAGCGCAAGCTCCTCGAGAAGCAAAAAGAGGGCAAGAAGCGCATGAAGCAGGTCGGCTCGGTCGAGATCCCGCAGAAGGCGTTTCTCGCGATCCTCAAGGTCGAGAGCTAGCTGGCGGGGAGCTACCGCTCCCCCTCTCGGCGTTGACACGCCGAGAGCCTCCCCCTCGACTCAGGTTCTGGCGAACCTTCGACTCTCGCAGGCCGCGGGGGCCTGCGAGAGAGTGTCAACGCGACGAGGGGCGGGCCAGGATCGCTAGCCCGCTAGCCCGCTAGCCCGCTAGCCCACGCGCACGCAGCGCGTCATGAGGAAGTCCTGGCGGACGCTGTTGTCCTCGAAGAACTCGGAGATGAGCGCGGTGACGTCGTTGCGGAGCGCGGTGAGCTTCGCGGGGTCGCTCGCCGAGAGGTTGGCCACGAGCCGCTGCAGCGGACCGATGCTCGACTCCATGAACGAGCGCACGTGGCTGGGGCTCAAGCCGGGAATGCGCATCGTCGCGCGGTCGAATCGGATGTCCTTCACCGCGGTGCCGAGACGCTCACGCACGATGTTGGGGTCGCCCCACTGTGGCGGCGGCGACGCGCCGGGCGGGGGCGGCGGGGCGTACCGACCGATCAAACCGAAGAAGCGGCCGGTGAACAGCTCCGGCGGCCACGTCGTGAACGCCACGACGCCGCCCGGCTTGGTGACGCGGATGAGCTCGCGCGTGGCGACGTCGGGTCGCGGCGCGAACATGTGACCGAACTGACTGACGGTGACGTCGAACGTGGAGTCTTCGTAGGGCAAGCTCTCGGCGTCACCCTGACGCACGTCGAGCTCGACGTTGGCGAGCGTCGCGTTCTCCTTGGCGTGAGCGACGAGCTGTGGCGTGAGGTCCACGCCCGAAACGCGCGCCCCGCGTTGTGCGGCCGTGATGGCGACGACCCCCGTCCCGCACGCGACATCGAGCCAGCGCGCGCCCGGCGCCACGCCAACGAAGCGCACGAGGTGGGGCGCGGCCATCGCGGTGAAGATCTCGACCGGCGTGAACGACGCCCACATCTGCTTCTGCACATCTTTGAACTGTTCGAACGGATCCATCATGCCTCCCGTTGGCCCCCCCGGAGATGGGCCGAGGCGCGGAGCCTAGCGTAGGGAGCGGGCCACTTTCCGTAGCGATCCATCGGCTCGGCTCACGAAAAATGCTCGAACGTGGAGGTACCGGAGCACGGTATGTTCGGCGTCCAGGATCGATGGTGAAGAAGCCGATACGCAAACGGCCGCTCTCGCAGAAGAAATCGCGCTTCGGGCCTCGCATCGACGCGACGCGGCTCGCGGTCGCGGCGGTCGAACGTATCAAGACGCTGCTCAGCCGTACGGGTCACCTCGAGCGGCTCGGCCCTGCTTGCAGCGACAAGGAGCTCCTGGATCGCGCATCGCTCCTCGGCCAGCCGCTGCCCAAGAGCTACCTCGCGGCCCTCGAGGTCGCGAGCGCCATCGGCCCGCCGGAGCACCTCCTTTCTGCAACGGAGATGCGAGAAGCGCTGGCCGGTCTCGTGGACGAGGGAGCCGACGAAGGGCGGCTCCTTCCCTTTTGCAGTACGACCGGGATGCTCGTCTGCTTCGACCGGCGCATCCGCGACGCGCAGGGAGAGCTCGGCGTCGTCGAGTACGGTGGCGCGAGCGTTCGCTTCGCCGCCGCGAATTTCGGCGAGTGGATCGATCAGGTCGCCGACGAGCGCGAAGAGAACATTTCGCGCGCGGCCGCCATCCCCGAGGCGCTCCGTGCGCTCCTCACCGATCTCGGGTTCACGTTCGAAGATCCGATTCTCGGCCGCCTCGAGACCGGCGACGCCGACGCCGTAGAAGCGCTCCTCGGGCCGGAGCGCGCCAGCGAAGTGCGCGGCTCGGTCAACCGGCTCTTCGACTCGAGCGGGCGCGCCTCGCTGACCCTCAACCTCGACGAGTTCACGCTCGCGTGCGCCGTGCGCACCGGGATCTTCGTGTTCGAGGCGCCGGACGTCTTCCGGTGGCTGCGCCGGTTCCGCGATCAAGACTTCTTCCGCGATACGTCCACGCGCGACGAAGCCGAGTCGGTGCGCGATCTCCGCGTCGCGCCGCGCGAGCCACCGCTCGTCCAACGAGGCGTCGTCGAGGTGCGCGGGAGTCCGTCGCGCCGCCTCGTATTTCGCGCAGCGGCGGGGCTCTCCGCCGACGACTTCTTCGTCCTCGGGCGGACGCCGTCGATGCGCGGCGGGAGCTTCGTGCTCCACGTCGAGCGCGGCCTCGTCACCGACGTGCGCGAGGTCCCGGAGCCGCTCACCGACATCGCCATCGCCGGCGACGGCACCGCGTGGGGGCTCAGCCACGATGGCCGGGCGCTCCGCTTCGAAGGCGGCGCGGCGCGCGCGTTTCCGCTGCAGCGCCCCACGCCCGGCCGCTCCGCGTGGTTCGGCATCGGCGCGAGCGGCGAGCGCTTGCTGGTCTGGGGCGCGGGGGCGCTGCTCGAATGGAGCGGCGCCAAGTTCGCGCCGTTCGTGCCCGACGCGCGGCTCGATCCCAGCGAGTCGGTCATCGCCCTCGTCGGGACGCGTCGTGAGATCACGATGCTCGTCACGAGCGGCGCGATGGGTGCGGTCGCGCGGTTCGACGGACGCCGCTGGCAGCCGATCGACGAGGACCAGCTCATCGAAGCGCCGCTCCTCGACCTCGACGTGTGGCAAGGGATGTCGCTCATCCTCACGCGCGACGGGCGGGTCTTCTCGTTCGACGAAGGAGGCGCGCCCGCGCCGATCCCGTGGAATCGACGCGCCGACGCGTTCAACTTCTCGTCCGAGGTCCCCCGCCCCATCCACGGCATTCGCGGCTTCGATGGCGGCACGCTCCTCGCGACCGAAGGCGGAGTCCTCTCCGTGGGCTCCGGCGAGCCGCTCTTCTACGCGGCCGACGGCGAGAGCCAGGCGGCTCGGCTCGCGCGCGTCGGGGGCGTCGCGAACGCGGCTGGGGCCACGTCGCCCTCCGCGATCGTGTGCATGACGGGTCCCCACCTCTGGACCTGGCGGGACGGTGCCCTCACCGTCATCGACACCAAGAACGTCTGATCCGATCCTCCCGACCCGAACGAGACCGATTTCCATGACCGTCGACCCGACGCGCGAGAAGCTCGCGCGAGAGCTCTCCCAACCCGGCCGCGCCGTGCACTTCGATGGGCTCGTGCCTTTCGGCGCCGGCAGCGTCGCCCGCTATCGCCTCGAGAACGGCCTCCGCGTGCTCCTGCTCGTCGACAAGAGCGCACCGGTCGTGAGCTACCACACCTGGTTCGGCGTGGGCTCGCGGCACGAGAAGCCCGGCAAGACCGGCCTCGCGCACCTCTTCGAGCACCTGATGTTCAACGAGACCGAGTCGCTCAAGGCCGGCGAGTTCGATCGCAAGCTCGAGGAGAGCGGCGCGGAGTCCAACGCCGCCACTTGGCTCGACTGGACTTTCTACCATGAGAGCTTGCCGGCCGACCGCTTCCCCCTCGCGGTGAAGCTCGAGGCCGATCGCATGGCGCACCTCGTTCTTCGCTCGCCCCAAGTGACGAGCGAAAAGGAGGTCGTGGCCAACGAGCGGCGCTACCGCGTGGACGACGACGTCGAGGGCACGGCGAGCGAGCTCCTCTACAAGACCGCCTTCCAGAAGCACCCGTACCACTGGCCGACCATCGGCTGGATGGACGACATCCAGGGGTTCACGCCCGAGGACTGCGAGGCCTTCTACCGGACGTACTACGCGCCCAACAACGCCATCGTGGTCGTGGTCGGCGACATCCGCGAGAAGGACGCGCTCACGCGCATCCGTGACGCGTACGGCCCCATCCCGCGCGCGACGATCCCACCGGAGGATTACCAGCCCGAGCCGCCGCAGACCGAGGCGCGGACGCTCGAGATCGAGAAGCCGACGGCCTCGGAGAAGATCTTCATGGGCTACCACGGCCCGGCGCTCGGCGACGCCGATCACGCGGCGCTCACGGTGCTCTCCGAGATCCTCTTCGGCGGTCGCGCGTCGCGTGTCCACCGCGCGCTCGTGCAAGGCGCGGAGCTGGCGACCGATGTCCGCGGCTGGGTGTCGACGTTCCGCGATCCGGGGCTCTTCGAGATGCACGTCACGGCGCGGCCCGGCGTGGCCGCGTCGGACGTCCTCGCGGCGCTTGACCGCGAGCTCGACAAGGTTCGCGCCGACGTGGTGACCGAGGACGAGCTCCAGCGCGCGAAAGCGAGGCTCGAGCTCGGCTTCCTGCAGGGCCTCGAGACCGCGTCGGGCAAGGCCGAGACGATCGGCTTCTACGAGACCGTGCTCGGCGATCCGGCGTCGGCCTTCCGTCGCCTCGAAGAGTATCGACGCGTGACCGCGAGTGAGATTCGCGCGGCGGCGCGGCGCGTCCTCCGCGATGAGGCGCGGACCATCGTGCGCGTCGTGCCGGAGCGCGAGCCCAAGGAGAGCGCGGCGTGAGCAAAGCCAAGCCGGAAGCAGGCGGAAAACGCATCGCCCTCGATGGCGGTGGCACCGTCTTCATCGAAGCCTCGCACTTGGTTCCGCTCGTCTCGATGACGGCGTCCCTGCGGAGCGGCAGCAATTTCGACCCCGAGGGCTACGAAGGGCTCTATCGCCTCACCGGGCGCATGCTGCGGCGCGGCACGGTCGGGCTCCTCGCCCACCAGATCGAGGACTCGCTCGATCGGCTGGGCAGCGAGGTCGGCGCCGACATCGGCGCGTCGTCGTTCTCGCTCGGGGGCACCGTCATCGGCCGGAGCTTCGATCCGTTCATCGAGCTCGTGGCCGAGCTCTTCGGTAAGCCGGTCTTCCCCGAGGACGAGCTCGAGCGCTTGAAGCGCGAGACCTCGGCCGAGCTCGTCGAGAGCCGTGACAACGACCGATCGCTCGCGCACCGCGCGTTTCGGCGCGCCATGTTCCCCGGCCACGCGTACGCGCGCTTCGCGTCGGGGACGGTCGAGTCGATCGCCAAAGTCACCCAAGCCGACGTGCGCCGCATGCACGGCGAGCACTTCCGCCGCGAGAACCTCGTCCTCGCGTTCGCTGGCGACGTGTCCGAGGAGCGCGCCATCGCGGCGGCCGAGCGCATCGCCTCGGCCCTGCCCAGCGGGAAAGCGCCCGTCGACGACGTGCGCGATCCGGCCAAGACGCCGGGGCGGCGCCTCGTCTTCGTCGACAAGCCGGAGCGCACGCAGACCCAGATCCTCTTCGGATCGATGGGCACCTCGGCGCACGACCCCGACCACATCCCGCTCCTCGTGGCCAACGCCGTCTTCGGCGGATCGTTCACGTCGCGCTTGATGAAGGAAGTTCGCTCGAAGCGCGGATGGTCGTACGGCGCTTCGTCACGCCTCTCGATCGACCGCCGCCGGCAAGCCTTCTCGATGTGGACGTTCCCCGCCGCGACCGACGCTGCCGCCTGCATCGCCCTCGAGCTCGAGCTCCTCGAAAAGCTCGTGAGCGAAGGGATCTCGGCCAAGGAGCTCTCCTTCATCAAGAAGTTCCTCGCGCGCTCCTACGCGTTCGAGGTGGACACCGCGTCGAAGCGCGTTCACCAAGCGCTCGACGTCGACCTCTTGGGTTTGCCTGGCGACTACTACACGAAGCACGTCGAGGCGATCGAAGGCGTCACGCTCGAGGCGACGCAGGCCGCCCTGCGCGACCGCATCGATCCTTCGAGCCTGCTCGTCGTCGTGGTGGGGACCGCCAGCGAGATCCTGAAGGACGTCGAAAAGGCGATCCCGAACCTCGAGAAGACCGAAGTCGTCCCGTTCGACTCGCTGTGAGTCACGGTTCGTGCGCCGCGGCCACGATCCGTGCGGCGGCTCGGCTCAGCGCTTCGCCAAGACCTCGGCGAACGCCGTGTCGTAGCGGCCGCTCACGAACTCCTCGCTCGCCAGCGACTTGCGCAAAAACTCGATGTTGGTGACGAGCGGAGCGACGCGCGTCTCGGCGAGCGCGCGATCGAGCTCGGCGATGGCCTTGGTGCGGTCTTCGCCCCAGGCCACGAGCTTGGCGATCATTGGGTCGTAATACGGAGTGACCTTCGCGGGAGCGCGCACACCAGCCTCGACGCGCAGACGGTCGGTCAAGACCTCGCCCTTGCCGCCGCACCACACCAGCTCCTCGATCGGGCCCGGCTTGGGGATGAACCCCTTGGCCGGATCTTCGGCGTAGATGCGCACCTCGATGGCGTGACCGCTCCGCTCGATCTTCGAGAGATCGGGGAGCTTTTCGCCGGCCGCGACGCGGAGCTGGAGCTCCACGAGATCGAGCCCGGTCACCATCTCGGTGACGGGGTGCTCGACCTGGAGGCGCGCGTTCACCTCGAGGAAGTAGATGTTGCCCTCGGCGTCGGCGATGAACTCGCACGTGCCCGCGCCCACGTAGCCCACGCTCTTCATCACGCGGAGCGCCGAGTCGAGGAACGCTTGGCGACGGGCCGCGCCTTCGGCGCCGTCGAAGAACGGCGCGACCGACGGCGACTCTTCCAAGATCTTCTGGTGCCGGCGCTGGAGGCTGCACTCACGCTCGCCGAGCGTGTACGCGTTGCCGTGCGAGTCGCAGAAGACCTGCACCTCGACGTGGCGCGGCGTCGACGCGTAGCGCTCGAGGTAGACGCGCGGGTCCGAGAACGACGCTTTGCCGCGGTCGGAGCAGCTCTTGAGCGCGCGATCGAGCGCCGCGCCTTCACGCACGACCTGCATGCCGATGCCGCCGCCGCCGCCGACGGCCTTGACCACGATCGGGTAGCCGATGCGCTCGGCGAGCGCACGCGCCGCCGCGAGCTCCTCCGGCGTCTCGATGGGCAGAGGCTCCCGTGAGCCAGGGACCGGCGCCGTACCCGCGGCCTCGGCCACGTGGCGCGCCTTCATCTTGTCGCCGAAGGCGTCGAGCACGTCGGGCGAAGGGCCGATGAACGTGACGCCGCGCGCGATGACCTCGCGCGCGAACGACGACTTCTCGCTCAAGAAGCCGTAGCCCGGGTGCACGGCCGTCGCCTTGGTGCGATCGATCGCCGCGAGGACGGCCTCGACGTTCAAGTACGAGTCCTTGGCCGGGGCCGGGCCGAGGAGCACTGCCTCGTCGGCCTCGGTCACGTGCGGCGCGTCTTGGTCCGCCTCGGAGTAGACGGCCACGGTCTTGATGCCGAGCCGCTTGCAGGTCCGGATGACGCGGCGAGCGATCTCGCCGCGGTTGGCCACGAGCACTTTTTCGAAGAGCGCCATGCGCGGCGAGTAGAGCCGCCGCGCGCCGGCGTCAAATCGCGCTCACTTGGGACGTTCGGTCTTGGTCTGGACCTCGCCGACTTCCCAGCGGAGGTTGTCCAGGAGGACGCTCGAGTCGTACCGCGCGTCGCCCGTATCCCAGATCACGAACTCGAGGGTGACGGTCTCGCCGGCCTGGACCGGCGCCGTCGACGTGAGCCAACCGGTGGCGCCGCCGCCCGTGCTCTGCTTGTTGCCGCAGTACGTGCCCTGCTTGAAGAAGCCCGTTCCGCCGAGCTCGCTCTCGCCACCGGGGCACGCCGAAGTCTTGGTGACCGGTGGAATGCCCGCGCAGCCCGTCGTCGTCCCAGGCGTGCAACGGTCGAAGAAGCCGTTGTTCACGCTGACCGGGTTCTTCTGCGAGTCGAACGAGATGTTGTCGGTGTCGCCCCCGTTGAAGGCCTCCGACGTGAGCATCGCGGCGAAGCCGTCGTTGAACTTGCTGCACACCCACTGCGGCCATTCGCCCGAGTAGAAGTTGAAGTCGAAGGCGAGGCCCTTGGCGTTGTTGGGCACCTTGATCTTCAGCTTGAGGGTGATGACGTCGTTGGTGCTGTTGTCGATCTCGCAGCCCTTCGCGGGCTTGGGGAAGCCGGGCGGGACCGTTCCCTCACCCGCCATGGTCTCGCCCTGCTGGAACGAGCCGTTTCCGGCGGTGCCGTTGAACTCGCGCGCCCATCCCGAGCTCAAGACGCCGAGCATCTTGCCCTCTTGCGGCTTGATGACGCTGCCGAACTTGCGAAGGATGCCGTGCTGCGAGTCGTTGGCGGGCGACGCCGTGTTGTAGCTGCCGGTGAAGGTGGCCGACACGAGGCCCCACCGATCGCCGGTCGACTTCTGGCAGAGGCCGATGGCGTGCGCGAAGTCTTGTGCGTTGCCGTCGACGGGGAGCGAGTCGTCGCACGCGGGCGGGTTGTCGACCTCGCCATCGCCATCGTCGTCGCAGTTGTTGTCGGGCACGTCGAAGTTGCCCGGCGACGGCGCGCACTTCGGGCCGGCCTCGCCGGTGGCGAACTCGAGCGCGTCCGAGCCCGCGTCTTTGGTCGTGCCGAGGGAGTCGCGCGAGCTCGAGCCGCTGCAACCCGCGGCGACCGCGATGACGGAGACCGTGCCGATGAAACCCAGTCGATAAGCCAGACGCATCCGCGAGGTCCTCTTGGGTCGATGGGCTCGACCCCGCTAAAGACGCGGAATCCTAGTGTCTCCGTGGAGCGCCGCCAACGAATTCGACTGCAGGCTGTGGAGCGGGCCCGGAGGCGACCCCAAAGAGACGACGAGGCCCGCGTCGCACTCGCGCAACGCGGGCCCTAAGACGGCAGGAATTGGGGAACGGGCGACAGGCGGCCGGCAGCGGGGAATGGAGACGGCCTCGCCTCCTCTTCACCCATTGCCCGCTCCCACTTGCCTGTTGCCTGCTCCCTGTTCTCTCTCTCTGAGACGGCGTCGGCCGCGGTTACTCGACGACTTCGATAGCGCCGGTCATCGACGAGTGGATCCCGCAGATGAAGCCGAAGGTCCCGGCGTTGGGGAACGCGATCGTGGCCGTGGTGCCGCTCGGCGGCGAGTTGAACGGCGTCGGGCTGTCGCCGTCCTTGGCGAGGAGCGGGTGGCTCGAGAAGCTGCCGTTGAAGGTGACGGTGCCGCCCTTCTTGATCTTCAGGCAGGTCGACGGCGGCGACGCCGAGAGGTCCCAGGTGATGGTGGCCCCGCCGCCGGTCTTGTCGGTGTAGCTCGAGCAACCGTTCACGGTCTTGGTCGTGGTGCCTCCGCCGTCGGTCGCCGCGCTTCCCGAGTCGCTGCCGCTCGCGCCGCCGTCGGTCCCGGTTCCGGTCCCCGATCCCGTCGTGCTGTCCGACGAGCACGCGTACACGGACAGCGCGACCACCACCCCGAGACCTGCGAAACCAAAACGACGCATGAGACCTCCTCGCGTTACTCGCGCGAGGCTACGGGGCTCGTCGGCGTCTGGGCAAGTGGCTCGCGCCCGGGTGAGCGGACGCGAGCGCCTGCCGCGAGGTCAGTGGCAGCCGGGGTTCGTGCGCTCCGCCGCGTCGAGGAGGCTCTTGCACGTCGTCGTGCGCCACTTGGGCTGCTGCTTCGTGATCGAGTCGCGGAGCGACTTCACGAGGCCCGGCCGCGACGAGGCCGGCACCTTGGCGTACACGCAGTGCTCGTAGCGGTCGAGGGCTTGCGTGCAGATTGCAGGGAAGTCGTCGCCCGCCGACGCGGAGGTCGCGTCGCTCGAACCCTTGCCGAGACCGTCGGTGCGCTTGGCGGCGTTCGCGTCGCCGAGGTTGCCCGAACGTCCGAGCCCACCGCCCTCGCCCTTGCCGAGACCGAGGCCGCTCGAGCCGAAGGTCTTGGCGCTCGCGCCGTCGTTCAGCAGTCGGAGCGCGTCGCCGTTCTTCTGCGTGAGCGAGCCGTTCTTGGAGTCGATGATCGTGAGGCTGCCCGTCGCGTCGCCGCCGGGCGCGCCGAGAACCGCGTGCTTGAGCGCGTGCCGGGGAGCGACCGCCGCGAGGAGCGAGCCGGCCATCGGGAGGTTCATGCTGTCGAGGGTGTAGGCGATCTTCCCGTCCTTGGTGGCCGCGAGGTTGATCGCGACGGCGCCGGTGACGCGGTGCTCGCCGGTCATGTGCACGAGGCCGAGATCGAGACCGGCGCGCGACGCGGTCTCTTTGATTTGCGGGAGCGCGGTGAGCGCCGTGTCGGACACGCGCCCGAGGTCGACCCAAAGCAGCGTGTGCTTGGCCTTGAGGGGCTCGACCGCGGCCGTGTGCGCGTGATCGCTGGCGAGCGTGCTCGCACCGCCCAGCGCGGCGAACGTGCGATCGGCGAGCGACGAGCCGCCCACCACGAGGACGAGCATGTCGTTCTTGAAGCGGAGCTCGGCGTGCGGGACGAGCTTGCCGTCGCCGGCGAGGACGAGATCGTCGCCGGCCGCGTCGAGCTTGATGCCGTCGAGACCGGAGGCCTTGCCGCGGAGGCCGGTCACGATCTTCTTCGCAGCCGCGACGTCGGCGAGCTTCTGCTCGTAGACGACCGCGACGTCGTCGAACGACGGCATCGCTTGGCTGGGATCGTAGCGGTAGCCGTCCTTGGCGAGGGTCGCGATGACGCCTTCGTCACCGAGCGCGTCGAAGATCGACGCGACGTCGATGCCGAGCGCTTGCTCACCCGCGGCGAGCGTCTTCTGCGCGTCCTCGGCGCCGGGCTTGCCCTGGAGCGCCTTCAAGAGCTCGTCCTTGGCGGCCTGACCGCGGAGGTTCGTCTTGGAGGAGAACGCGACGTACGCGAACGTCTCCTTGGGGAGCTTGTTCGGGAGGCTCAGGACGTTGGAAGCCGCGTCCACACGCGCGACCGTGGCGGCGTCGACCCCCGACACCTGACCGCTGAGCGTGAGGCGGATGCCCGGCTTCTCGAGCGCCGCGGCGAGGCCGATCGCGCCCGTGCCGTCGAGGTACTTCTTGAGCTCCTTGGCGAAGGGCGACTCGGCGACCACCGCCGAATCGACGAAGCCCGCGACCGCACCCGGCTCGAAGCGGGCCTTCTGCGACGCATACAGCGCCGAGTCCTTGAGCGACTTGCCGCCCGCCTCGATGACCTCGAGCGCCGCGTTCGCGCCGCGCTCGTCGGCGAGCACGAGGAGCTTCTTTCCGGGGATCCAGAGGAGCTGGTCGTTCTTGTTCTTGGCGTCGATGCGGAGCTCGGAGAGACCGCGCTCGACGAGGCTCACGTCGGCCTTCTCGCCGGTGAGCTCGCGACGCTTGATCGAGTAGCGCTTCGCGCCCTTGCCGACGTCGCCTTCGAGGGTGAAGCGGCTCGAAGCGAGGAGGTTCTCGGCGGCCTTCTTGTCGTCGAACGAGACGACGATGGCGACCGCGGAGCTGTCTTGGCTGCTCTTGCCGAGGCCGCGACCGCCGACGGCGACCGAGCCGATGCTGAGCGCGAGGCGGGCCGCGTCGGCGTCCGAGAGATCGAACGAACGCGCGAGCGCGTTTTGCGCGTCGGTGAGGGCCTTCTTGTCCTCGATGCGCGAGGCGTCGAAGACCTCGACCTTGCCGAGCCCGAGGAGCGCGCGCTTGACGCCCACGACCTCGACGTACGCTTCGGTGTTCTCCGGGTAGTACGCGGCGAGCGAGGCCGGCGCGCGGAAGAAGAGGAAGTACGCGGCCGCGGCGCCGCCGCCGAGGACGAGAACCACGACGCCGATGACGGCGGCGATGATCCCGGCCTTCGAGCCCTCGGCCGCCTGGGGCGGCGGCATGTAGTGCGGCGCGAGCGAGGGGCTCGGACCGTGGAAGCTCGGCATGCTGGGGTGCATGCTCGGCTGGGGCCCCATGCTCGGCATGTTCGGCTGCATGCTCGGCTGCTGGCCCATGTTGTTCGGCGCGAAGCTCGGGCCGGTCGGCATGGGCGCGAACGAGGCCTGCGGCTGCGGAGCGGGCGCAAACGAAGCCTGTTGCTGCGGAGCGGGCGCGAAGCTTGGGCCCGTGGGCACGGGAGCGAACGAGGCTTGCTGCTGTTGCTGCGCCGGAGCGGCCGGCGCGAACGAGCCGGGGCCGACCGCGGTGGGCGCGTGGCCGAGCGAGGGCGGCGCAGGCGCGGCGACCGGCTCGGGCGCGACCGGCGGCGGAGGCGCGGAGACCGACGCCTCACGGGCGCGGAGCGCTTCGGCGAACGGCGCGTGGCTGGTCAGGCCGAGCCACTCCTGGGCACCGACCGCGCAGATGTGCCCGTCGTCGACGAGTCGGCTGCGAATCATGTCGACGATGACCGCCTCGTTGAACGGTCCCTCGATCTGCCCGGTTCGGCTCAAATACCACATCGGATCGGCGCTCCCGCGCGGACGGGTGGGTGTCCGCGCGCCCCTCCATACGGTTGGGGGCGCCATCCCCTCCCCCGGGCGCAGTCCGTCAATCGCGCATTAACCGTACAAAACCGCGAAGGCGCGCTCCTCGCGGAAGCGCGCCCTCGTCCGGACCTTCGCCTTTCAGGTCACTGGATCCAGTCTTTGTCCCGGAGCTTCTTGGGGATGTACTCCTCGCTGATGAAGGAGATGCTCTTGGTGAGGAGTGAATCGACTTCCATCTTGAAGCCG
Source organism: Polyangiaceae bacterium (assembly GCA_044224815.1). Lineage (GTDB taxonomy): Bacteria > Myxococcota_A > Polyangia > Polyangiales > Polyangiaceae > JADJCA01. The sequence goes on along the minus strand of JBGAJR010000005.1, from coordinate 25,786 downwards.
TTCTTCAAGAGCTCCTGAATCTCCCGCTGCCACTTCTTGTCGGCGAACCAGGGGTACGCCTTCATTTGCTCGGCGCGCGTGATGTCTTCCTTGGAGAGCTTGATCTCGACGGCGTTGGGCAGCGTGAACTTCTTGTAGTCGAAGGAGCTCATGCCCAAGAAGCGCACGCCGGGCACCGCGAGGCGCATCGACTCGTAAGCGAGGCTGATCGAGCCCTGCTTCAAGACCGAGTAGATGTAGAGCCCCCACGGATCGTTATCGACGAGCACGTAGACCGGGAGCTTGAGCTCGGTGGCGAGGCGCTGAAGGAGCCGGCGGGCGCCGCGCGCAGCCTGACCTTCGCTCGTCATCAGGATGCAGTTGTGCTTCTCCCAGAAGCGGTCTTCGTTGAGGCGCAGCCAGATGGCTTGCTTCTCGACGAGGAGCACGAACTCGGCCTTGTTCGACACGAACTTGAGCTGGTCGTCTTCGCAGATCGAGGGGATGCCCCAGCCGCCGCGGCCCATGCGCGTGAGATCGATGACGTCGCCGGCGTCGTTCACGGTGAGGGCGCCGGCGATGAGGCCGCGCTTGTTGGCGTAGAGGTGGAGCTCTTCGCGCAGCGAGTCGGTTGCGACCTCGAGATCCTCGATGATGGGATCGCTCTCGCTCTGGTCCTCGAAGGTGTTCTCGGTGGTCCCCTTCAAGGTGTGCTTCGTCATGTAGAACATCTGACGAATGCTGATCGTCTTGTTCTCTTCGATCAGCGTCTTGCAGCCGTTCGCGATGAGGAACGTCTGCATGAATTTGCGCGCCATCGCGGTGTTGAAGAACTCGCGCGACTGCACCTTGTCGCCGAGCTCGATGATGCGGCGCTTCTCGTTGAACGAGACGTTGGAGAGCGCGCGCATCTTGATCTCGAGCGCCGGGTTGTCGCCGCCCTTCACCTCGGTGAGCGCGCCTGTGGCGAGGCGGCGGATGCGCGAGAGCGTCTTCTCGTCCTTGCCGGACGGCGGCGCGGGAGCGCGCGGGGCAGCGGTCTTGGTCGCGGGCGTGGCGGCGGGCGCGGACTTCTTCTTGGCAGCCATGTTCCTCCTCAGACGAGCGAGAGCTGCTCGGGCGCAGCCTTGCGAGCCTTACCGGCCTTCTTCGCGGGCTTTTCGGGTGCTTTCGGCGGCGGAGCCGCCTTGGTCTTGGACTTGGGGCTCGCGGGCGCCGCGTCACCATCGTCCGCGGGCGGCGGCATGCTCGGCGTCCCCGACGGCGGCGGCTCCTCGCCCTTGTCGTCGATGGTGATGTTCACGAACTTGGGCAGCGTCTCGAAGAAGACCTTCTCGACCTTGTCCTTGGGCACGCTCAAGATCGAGCCGATCGCCCCGGCCACCTCGGGGATGTAGCGCTGGAAGATGCTCATGCGCTTGAGCTCGTTCTGCGCGCGGGCTTGCGCGCGAACGTGCGCGCCGAGCTTGCGGCCGCATTCCTGGAGCGCGAGGCGCATCTCGCGGAGGAGATCGTCGTAGTGCGCGACGGCCTCCTTGGCCTCGCTCGTGAACGGCACCCACACGCTCGCGAGGTGCACGACGATCGCGAGCGGACCGACCGGCAGCGAGCCCTTGGGCTGCGTCATGCCGTACGCCTTCCAGTTGGTGTCGTAGACCGACTCGCTGATGGCGCACGCCTTGGGCTGGTACTGGAGCGGAACGCGGTTCGCGAAGCGGAGGATCTCCGCGGGGTCCTCGGCCGAGAGCTCACCGCCCCACGCGACGCCGACCTCGACCACGAAGGGATTCCCGCGATAGACGGCCGGCGGACGCGTCGTGGAGAAGTAGACCTCGGCCTTGAAGCGGCGCTTGAGTCCCTCGATGAGGAGCGACTCGCCGATCGGCACGACGGAGGTCGCCGACGGCGCCATGACCTTCACCTCGCCGAGCGCTTTGTAGAGCCGCTCGACGTCTTCGCCGTGCACCGTGCCGGCCTTGGCCTTGGGGCTCACCTTGGCGGCCGCGCAGATTTGCTCGGCAACCGCCGGGCTCACGCGCGAGAACGACTCGACGAGTACGTGCTTCACGGTCTCGTTGGAGAAGTCGTTGAGCATGCTGATGAGCATGCCGAGCTCGATGCCGTGCGGGTGCGGCTTGATTTCCTGCGCCTCGCGCGGGAGCTCGTCGCTCACGCGCGGATACGACTGCGTCTCGCCCTTGGGCGGCGCGTACGTGAGCTCGAGGTGCGGGTTGGCGACCACGGTCTGCTCGAGGTACGCGTCGACGCCGGTGCGGCCGCCGCGGTACGCGCCGACGAGCTCGATCTCGACGCGCGTGCCGTGCTCCTTGTCCCACTCGACGGTGTCGTCCTTCACGACGTCGGGCTGGTTCCGCTTGTTGTCGATGCGGATCTCCATCCGGTGCGCGGGCCGGCCCTTGCCGGTCTTCGACACGATGACGACGGGCTTGCCGGTCGTGAGCTGGCCGTAGAGGCCGGCGGCGCTGATGCCGATGCCTTGCTGGCCGCGCGACTGCTTCAAGCGGTGGAACTTGGAGCCGTAGAGGAGCTTGGCGAAGATCTTGGGGATCTGCGGCTTCACGATGCCGGGCCCGTTGTCTTCGATGGCGACGCGGAAGCGGTTCTCGCTGACCTCCGCGATCTCCACCTTGATCGCTGGGAGGATGCCGGCCTCTTCGCAAGCGTCGAGCGAGTTGTCGACCGCTTCTTTGACCGTGGTGAGGAGCGCCTTGGCGGGGTTGTCGAAGCCGAGGAGGTGGCGGTTCTTGGTGAAGAACTCGCTGACCGAGATCTCGCGCTGACGCGAGGCCATGACCTCGGCGCTGGCGCGGCGCGCGGGCTTGCCGCTCGGGGCTTCGCCGTCGTCATCGCTCGGCGGCGGCGCGGCCTTCGCTTTCTTCTCTTTCGGCGGCGGCGGCGGTGCGGCGGCGACCGCGACCTTCTCTTCCTTCTTCGCCTTCGCTGCCTTCGCTGGCGGAGCGGCTTTCTCGGCCGGCTTCTTCGCTGGCGGAGCGGCCTTCTCCGGCTTGGCCGCGGCCTTCGGCGCCTTTGCGGCGGCCTTGGCAGGCGGCGGGGGCGCCTTCTTCGGCGCGGGCGGAGCGACCTTGGCGGGCTTGTCCTTTTTGGGCATGGCTAGCTCGGGCCGGGGGAAGAGCGCCTCGCGCCACGAATCCGGCGGTTTCGACCGGTAGCGCGCGGCTTGAACGAATGTCAAGCAAGTGACAATTCCGGTATGGTCGCGGGCCCCGATGATCCGCAGCCCCGGCAAGGTCCTCGCGCTCCTCACGGGGCTGAACCTCCTCAATTACCTCGATCGCCTCGTGGTCTCGGCGGTCCTGCCCAAGCTGCAGGAGGAGCTCTCGCTCTCGAACCTCGAGGCGGGCCTCCTCGCGACCACGTTCCTCGTGAGCTATTTCCTCGCGAGCCCGAGCTTCGGCGCGCTCGCCGATCGCGGCCGACGGACGCCGCTCCTCGCGCTCGGCGTGGGCATTTGGAGCCTCGCGACGGTGGCCTCCGGGCTCGCGCCCACCAAGCTCACCCTCTTTCTCGCGCGCGCGTTCGTGGGCGTCGGCGAGGCGAGCTACGCCACGATCGCGCCGACCTTGATCGACGATCTCGCGCCGCCCGAAAAGAAGGGCCGCTGGCTCGCGATCTTCTTCGCGGCGACCCCCATCGGCGGCGCGCTCGGGTACCTGATCGGAGGCGCGGTCGCGGGCGCGCTCGGCTGGCGCGCGGCGTTCTTCGTCGCGGGCGGACCGGGCCTCGTCCTCGCGCTCACTTGCCTCGCCGTCGCCGAGCCGCCGCGGGTCCTCGCCAAGACCAAAGACAACCTCCTCGCTGTCGCCAAGGAGCTCGCGCCGTTCAAGCTCTTCTGGGCTTCGGCGTGGGGCTATTGCGCGCAGACCGCGGCCATCGGCGCGTTCTCGTTCTGGGCGCCCAAGTTCCTCTACGCCGATCACGGTCTCCCGCTCGACACCGCGAACTTCAAGTTCGGCACGCTCACCGTGCTCGGCGGCGCGATCGGCACCTGGATCGGCGGCATCATGGGCGATCGCGCGAGCTCCAAGAACTGGGGCGACGGCGACCCGGAGCGAAACCGCGTGCGGGGGTTCTTGCGCGTCTGCGCGTGGGGCTCGTTCATCGCGGCGCCCGCCGCCGCCGCGTGCTTCCTCGTTCGCGACACCACGCTGTTCTTCGTGTTCGTCTTCGTGTGCGAGGTCGGCCTTTTCCTCTCTACTTCTCCGATCAACGCCGCCATCTTGCGCGCAGTGCCCGAGCACCGGCGCGCGAGCGCAATGGCGCTCACGATCCTCCTCATCCACCTCCTCGGCGATCTTTGGTCGCCGCCCGCCGTGGGCGCGCTCGCCGATCGGATGCCGATGCGGCTCGCGCTCATGGTGCTGCCGGTCGCGATCGCGGCGAGCGGATTCTTCTGGTGGCTGAAGCGCCCCGACGAGCGGGCCGCGGCCGCGGGCTGACGCGTCAGACCGACGCGATCTGACGGTCGAGGAACCGCGCCTCGGCCGCGTTCGTCGTGCGGGCGCGCGCTTCGCGATAGTCCGCGCGCGCCCTCTCCGAATCACCGGCGCGGCGCGCGAGGTCCGCGCGCGCGGCGTAGAACAGCGGGTAGCTCTCGAGCTCGGTGGCGAGCGGCGCGAGGGCCTCGAGCCCGGCCTCGGGCCCGTCGCGCATTCCGATGGCGACGGCGCGGTTCAGGGCGACGATCGGCGACGGCGTCTCGGCGAGCAGTCGATCGTAGAGGAGCGCGATGCCGCGCCAGTCGGTCGCGTCGGCCGTGGGCGCGCTCGCGTGGAGCCCGGCGATCGCGGCCTGGAGCGTGTACGGATCGCGGGCGCGCGCAGCGGCGAGCCCATCGAGGAGCGCGAGCCCTTCGTCGATGGCGCCGCGATCCCAGCGCGAGCGATCTTGATCCTCGAGGAGGACGAGGTCCCCTGCCCCGTCGACGCGCGCGGCGGCCCGCGCGTGCGTGAGGAGGAGCAGCGCCAAGAGCCCGCGCGCCTCGTGCGCGTCGGGGAGGAGCGATGAGACGAGCCGCGCGAGACGAATGGCCTCTGCGCAGAGATCGACGCGGAGGAGCGCGTCGCCCTCGGTGGCGGCGTAGCCCTCGGTGAAGACCAGGTACACGACGGCCAAGAGCGCCTCGAGCCGCTCGGGGAGCTCGTCCGGCTCGGGCACGCGGTACGCGATGCCGGCGCCCGCGATCTTCGCCTTGGTGCGGACGAGTCGCTGCGCCATCGTGGCCTCGCTCACCAAAAACGCGCGCGCGATCTCCTCGGTCGTGAGACCGGCCACGGTGCGGAGCGTGAGCGCGACCTGGCCCTCGAGCGGGAGCGCCGGGTGACAGCACGTGAACAGGAGGCGCAGCGTGTCGTCGCCTTGGAGCATCGCGTCTTGAGTGATGGCGAGCTCCGGCGAGGCTGCGTCCGACTCCCCGGGCACGATCAGATCCGGCAGCACGCGCCGCTCGAGCTCGCGCCGCCGAATGCGATCGATCGCCTTGTTGCGCGCCGCTCGCGCGATCCAGCCGACCGGCTCGTCGGGGCTGCCGGTCTTGGGCCACTCCTCGGTGGCGGCGGCGAACGCCTCTTGGAGCGCGTCGTCGGCGAGATCGAAATCGCGCGTCAGTCGAATGAGCCGCGCGCGAAGACGCGCGCCGTGCTCTCGGTAGATCCGATCGAGCATGGGTGGGCACGAGTCTCGCGCGAGACGCGCGCCCCTCCAAGTCGCGTGTGCGTGCGTCGTGGACGCCGCGCTCACATGGCGTTGATCGGACGCACCTCGATCGAGCCGAAGCGCGCGCTCGGGATGCGAGCGGCGATGGCGCACGCCTCGTCGAGATCCTTGGCCTCGATGAGGTAGTAGCCGCCGAGTTGCTCGCGGGTCTCGGCGAACGGACCGTGGGTCTTCATCGTCTTTCCGTCGCGGATGCGCACGGTGGTGGCGGTGTCGGTGCCCTTCAGTTGGTCACCAGCGACGAAGTTCTTCGTCTCGCGGATGGACGTCGTGAACGTGCGGTATTCGGCGAAGATCTTGCCCTTCTCCGCGTCGCTCATCTTCTTCCAGGCCGCTTCTTCGTCGTAAATCATCAGCATGTATTGCATGACCGTCTCCTTGTGACCCCTGGTCGAACGGAGGGTCCCAAGATCGACAGCGCGCCGAAAGAATTTTGGACGGCCCGGTCGATTTTCCCGGAGCGGGCCTTTGGGGGGCGCGGACGCTGCCGTTCTCGGGGGCGAGGCAGAGGGCCTCGTGCGCCATGCGGCTTCGGACCGTCAGTCGACTCGTGTGGGTCGCCCTCGTCGCGACGGCGACAGGGTGTGGCTCCGGTGCCCCGGAGGAGCCCGCGTCCGTCGCGCCCGGTGCGAGCGGCGCGCCGTCCCAAGTGATGAGCGGAACCACTGCGACCTCGGGAGATGGATCCGCGGCTGTGCCGCTCCACGCGTGCGCGCCGGCCGCGCTCCCGCTCGTCATGGCCACGGCGCTTCCCGCGAAGAACGACACCCTCGACGACGCGCTCGACGCCGTCGACTGGTCGCGCGCGGCGTTCGGCGCGAACGCGGCCACGGGCTTGCGCGCTCCGTCCGCGCTCCGTCCGCAGGTCCTCGTCTCCGCGCTGACCAAGCCGCTCGCGTTCGTGCCCGGGGCGCGCGGGCTCGAGCGCGCGCTCGATGACGCGGCGGCTTCACCGGCGCCGGTCGCGCGCAGCTTGGCCGTCGCGACGGCCGCGCTCGGTGGGACTGCGACGCCCGAGATCTGCGTGACCCTCGCGGAGTCGGACCTTCTGGCGACGCTTCGATCGCGCGGCTTGGTCCCGAGCGGCGCAGACGCGCGCGTCGCTTCGGCCGTCGCCACGATCCCGCCCGCGCTCGCGTCCGCGCTCGCGCCGCTCGTCGTCGCCCTCGCCGACGCGAAGGCCGAGGTCGACGCGTCACTCCCCAGCGATCCGGCGAAGCGCGCGTCGCTCGAGAACACGGTCGACTTTGCGCTCTGGTCGGCGCCGCGCACGCCCGGCGACGCGGACGTGGCGATCGCCGCCGGGGTCGACGTGGCACGCGTGGGCCGCGCCGCCGTCAAGCTCGCGCTCGCGTTCGAGAGCGCCGGCCTCGCGCGCTTCCGCGGCGCCGCTACGCCGAGCGTCGACGTCCCCACGACGCTCGGCACGGTCGTCGTTCGCGGGCCCGGCGACGACGTCGATCCTGGCACGACGGACAGCGACGCGGCGGCCCTCTGGATCGACACCGGCGGCAACGACGTGATCCAAAGCGGCGCGGGAGCTGCGACCAAGCGACGCGCCGTGAGCGTGCACGTCGATCTCGGCGGCGACGATCGCTACGGGTACGTCACGACCGACGCGGGCACGAAGACGCGACTTCCGTCGGATGTGAAAGGCCGCCTCCCCGCGGGACCCACCGCGTCGCGGATTCCGCGCCAAGGCGCGGGCTACTTCGGCATCGGCCTCTTGTTCGATCTCGGCGCCGGGCGCGACACGTATCGCTCGCTCGCCGCGTCGCAAGGCACGGGCGCGTTCGGCGTGGGTGCGCTCTATGACGATGGTGGTGACGACGACTACGCCGCGGAGACGCTCGCGCAGGGAGCGAGCGTGCGCGGCATTGGGCTCTTGCTCGACGCGGCGGGGAGCGATCAGCGCCGCCTCTTCACCCGCGGGCAGGGCTACGCGAGCTTCGGCGGCGTGGGCGTGCTCTCGGACGTCGCGGGCGACGACGCGTACCGCGCCGATCCCGGTGAGCCGAAGCTCGGCGGCGATCCCTTGTACCTCGCCGATCTCTTCCGCTTGCCGAACGCCAAGGTCAAAGGCAACCACAACGCCGCGCAAGGCTTCGCCGAAGGGCGGCGCGATCTCGCGGGCTCGATCACGATGGAGTCGGGCGGCCTCGCCATCCTTCGCGATCGCGAGGGACGCGATCGCTACGTGGCCGGCGCGTTCGCGCAAGGCGGCGCGCTCGAAGAGGGCGCGGGCCTCCTCCTCGATGGCGGCGGCAACGACGTCTACGAGGGCCTGGCCTACGTGCAAGGTGCAGGCATCCACCGCGGGCTCGGCCTCTTGCTCGATGCGAGCGGCGACGACGCCTACGATCCGACGTTCCCCATCGTGCAGACCTCGCTCGGCGTCGGTCACGACTACGGCGCGGGCCTCCTCATGGATCTCGCGGGAAGCGACACGTTCCACGGACCGACGCTCTCGCTCGGCGCGGGCAGCGCGCAAGGCGTCGGGCTCCTCGTCGCCGTCGGCGGAAGCGACGCGTTCGTCGTCGCCAACAAGACGAGCCTCGGCACGAGCGCCAACACGCAGACCCCCGGGCGGAGCGACGTCACCGCCGGCGTCTTCGCGCGCGCGGGCGGCCCGAGCGCGTATCGCGTGGGAGACAAGAGCGCTTCGCTCGCGGATTCGACGTGGCACGACGAGCGCGGCGCCGCGAAGAGCGTCGGCATCGACCAGGCCTCTGGGACCGTCGGGCTCTGATCGGCGTTCTTCGGTCGATGCGCGGCGCGCGCGCACGATAGGATGCTTCCGATGGCGTCCGTACGCCGCAAGAGCGAACCCGATCGCGCGCCGCAGGGCGCATCCGAACGCGCACGCCCCGAGGGGCGCGCGGTCCTCACGCTGCACGTGGTCCACGGCGGTCGCACCGCCACGTTTCCGCTTGATCCCGCGCGCGCGACCGTGGTCGGTCGTTCGGCCGACGCCGACGTGCGCATCGACGAACCGGCGGTATCGCGTCGCCACCTCTCGCTCGAGATCGACATGGGACCGCATGGGCCCGAGGTCGTCGCGCAGGACCTCGGCAGCATGAACGGCGTGAAGCTCGGCGCCGTCACCCTCACGCGCGGCGAGCGCACCAAGCTCGAGCCCGGCACGGTCATCGAGATCGGGACCGCGCTCCTCGTGTTTCAGCGCACGGTCGAGGTCGCGGCGCCGCGGCGCGTGTGGTCCCACGACTACTTCGAGGGTCGCCTCGAAGACGAGTGCGCGCGGGCAGAGCGCGGCGAGCGCGGGTTCGCGCTCCTCCGCCTGCGGGTGCCAGCCGCCGACGAGCCCACCGCGCTCGACGCGCTGTCGATCGGTCTCCACGAAGTCGACGTGGTCGCGGTCTACGGGCCGGGCGAGCTCGAGGCGATTCTCCTCGATCGCACCGATCCGGCGGCCGAGGCGCGACGCCTCACCAAGCGCCTCCTCGCCGACCTCGCGGCCGACGGCGTCTCGGGCACGATGGGGGTCGCGATCTTCCCGACCGACGGCCGCACCGGCGATCTCCTGATGGGCATCGCGGCCGAGCGCCTCTCCGCGACCGGCGAGCGGCGCGGACCGCGCACGCTCTTGGGAAGGCAGATGGCGACGCTCGAGCAAGTGCTCAAGCATGTCGCGCCCGGCGATCTCGACATCCTCGTCACTGGCGAGAAGGGCACCGGGAAGTCGATGGTCGCCGAGGCGATCCATCGCCTCTCGCCGCGCGCCGACAAGGCCATCGTCCGCGTCGACTGCGCCACCCTCACCGAGGAGCGCCTCGCGGGCGGAGGTCGCGGCAAGGGCGGCCTCTTCGATGGCGTCGACGGCGGCACCCTTTTCTTGGACGCGGTCGACGAGCTACCGCTCTCGCTTCAGGGAAAGCTCCTGCGCGTCCTCGAAGGGCGCCGGCTCGCGCGTGGCGAGTCGCGCGCCGCACGCGCGCTCGACATTCGCGTCGTGTCAGCGACGAACCGCGATCTCGCCGCGCTCGCGGCCCAAGGCGGATTCCGATCGGATCTCTTGGTCGCGCTGTCCGGCTTCACGACCATGACGCTGCCGCTCCGCGCACGCCGCGACGAGATCCGCGACATCGCGCGCGGGCTCCTCGCCGAGGCCGCCGCCAAAGCTGGCGTCGCGCCTCCAGTGGTCGACGACGCCGTCCTCGCCGCGCTCGAGTCGTACGCGTGGCCGGGCAACGTGCGCGAGCTTCGGAACGTGCTCGATCGGGCCTGGCTCCTCGCCGGGCGCGGCCGCATTGGCCTCGAGCACCTCCCGGCCGACAAGCTCGCGGCGCGCTTTGCGGCGCCTTCTCAGGCCCGAATGCCGGCCGCCCGTGAGGTCACGCCCTCGCGCGCGCCCAAGGCCCGCCCGCGCAAAGCGGCCGAGTGAACGGGCCCCGCGGGCCGGGCCGCGGAGCGGCTTTGACGTAGCGCGGGATCTGTGGAATTTACCGCGTCTTCGGGGGGCACGTGCGTTCGCGCACGACCCGGCGAAAGGACGAACCGTGACCTGGATCGACGACAAGGCCCACCAAGAGCTCGCCCGGGTGCGCGAGGCCAAAGAGAAGCAGGTCTATCCCTACTTCCGCGAGTTCGAGACGGGCGGTCTCCACACGCAGATCGCCGGGAAATCGATCATCAATTTCAGCTCCAACGATTACCTCGGGCTCACCAATCACCCGAAGGTCAAAGAGGCCGCCAAGAAGGCCGTCGACAAGTACGCCTGCGGGCTCTCGAGCTCGCGCGTCCAGGCGACCACGGTCGAGCACGTCGAGCTCGAGCGGCGCCTCGCCAAGTGGTTCGGGTTCGATCAGTGCCTGATGTTCACGACCGGCTACCAGGCGATGCTCGGCACCATCGTGTCGCTCGCCGACAAGGACACGACGGTCGTCCTCGACAGCTTCTCGCACGCCTGCATCCTGGACGGGACGTTCCTGGCCGCGGGCGTGCCCAAGAACGGCCCCGAGATCCGCTTCTTCAACCACAACTCGGCCAAGAGCCTGGAGCGCATCCTCTCCACGCGCGAGCGGAAGAACGCGCTCGTCGTGGTCGAAGGCATCTACTCGCTCGACGGCGACAAGGCGCACCTCGCGCAGTTCATCGAGATCTGCGAGCGCCACGGCGCCGCGCTCATCGTCGACGACGCCCACGGCACGGGCACGCTCGGGACCAAGGGCACCGGCATCCTCGAAGAGATGCAGCTCCAGGGCAAGGTGCCGATCGTCGTCTCGACCTTCTCAAAGACGTTCGGCGGCATCGGCGGGCTCCTCCTCGCGAACGGCGAGATCTGCGACTTCGTGAAGCACACCGCGCGCTCGTTCCTCTTCAGCGCGTCCCTCCCCGTCCCCATCGTGGCGGCGGCGAGCACCATCCTCGACATGCTCGAGTCGGACGGCCCGGCGCTCGTGAAGGAGCTCCACCAAAAGGCCGGCTACATGCGCTCGAAGCTCACCGAGATCGGCTTCGATCTCGGCGCGTCGAACACGCACATCATGCCCGTCATGTGCCGCGAGGAGCGAAAGACGCTCTTCATGCACATCGCGCTCCTCGAGTGCGGCGTCCTGATGGTGCCGATCACCTACCCGGCCGTGAAGCACGGCGAAGAGCGCCTCCGCGTGAACGTCACGCGCGGCCACTCACAAGAAGACATCGACACGGCGATCGAGCTCCTGAAGAGCTACGGCGAGGCCTTCTTCGTCCTCTCGGGCGAAGACATCGGCCCGATGGAAGCCTGATACTGCGTCCGCTACATTCTGAGGAGTGCCGCACGTCGTACCCACCGCGAGCATGAGCCCCTTCTCCGGGCGCAACCTCGTTGCGCTCGGGCGCACTGTGGTGGCGATTGCCGCGACCGCATGCAGTGTCGGAGGAGCCACCAGCTCGCCAGCTACGTCGACGGCTCCGACGGATGCGGGGCCCGGCGACGCAACGACGAGTAGTGGACCCGAGGTCATCGCAACCGGGCTCGTCGAGCCGATGGTTCTCGCCGTCGATGACGGCCGCGTGTACTTCACGCAAGGGAACGGCTCGCTCTCGAGTGTCTCGGTTCACGGAGGACCGATCACGACGCTCATCGACCGGGACGTCGTGCCGAACCGCCTCGCGCTCACGCCCGACGAGGTGCTCGTCGTCCTCGGTCCGGATGGAGTCGTACACGCGATCCCCAAGGCTGGTGGTAGCCCACCAAGGGCTCGCAGCGGAACGCGAGTCAGTGCGCTCACGGCCGCGCATGGCACCGCGTACTGGGTCGAGGGCGTCGCCGACACCTTCGTGGTGAAGTCGTCTCTCGAGCCGCTCGGTCATCTGCTGGGAAGCGCGAATGGGTGTTGTCCGGGGACGATCGCGGCAACGACCGATCGCGTCTACGTTGCTGCGATATCACCCATGTCACTGCCGCGCGCTGGCGGTGACATCACGCCGGAGCCCGTGGCGGGGTGCGGCTCCGTCCTCGCAGACGACGCGGCGGCGTATTGCGTGAACGCGAGGCCGGACAAGGTGCTGCGCGTCGAGAAGAACGGCACGACCACGGAGCTCACGAGCGGATTCGTCGCCCTCACTGCAGCGATGGACGACGACGCCCTTTACCTCGCCAACGACCCCAACGGCCGCGGCACGATCAAGAAAATCCCCAAGACGGGCGGACCTGCCTCGGTCTTCTCGACCGAAGGAGCGCATGCCATCGCGGCGGGCGCCGACGCAGTCTACGCCGAGCTCAATGGGACGCTCCGTCGAATCCCGAAGTAAGGCACCCGCGCTTCCCGTCCTCCCCCCGCCACGTTGCGCGCCCGCTCAGAACGGTGTGAACACGAGGTCGCCGGTCATCGTGAACGTGGCCGGCGCCTGATTGCCGATGTTCAGGCCCGTCTTCATCGGGGTCGCTTTGAAGGAAGCCTTGCCGCTTGCGCGACTGAACGTCATCCCTAGGCTCGCGCAGGTCGGCGTGTCGGTGCCTGAAATGAAACATCAGCCGCCGAGCCCTGAGCAGAGCCCTTTCCGGCTCGTATAATAACGGGGTCGGGTTTCGCTCAGGGAGCGGGCACGGTGGTCGGGACTTTGCCGGTGCACCCGGTGCCGAGCGCGCATCCTTCGTTGGTGCCCCAGCATTTGACGCCGCCGCCGGTCACGCGCGCGCACGTGAAGTTGGCGCCAGAGGCGAGCTCTTCGACGCTCGTCAGCCCGGTCACGTCGACGGGCGTGTGGCGCTCATCCACGGTGCCGTCCCCGAGCTGGCCCAGGTCGTTTCGGCCCCAGCACTTCACGGTGCCGCCGTTCGTGATCGCGCACACGTGATTGAGGCCACCCGCGAAGGCCTTCGCGCCCGCGAGCCCGGAGACGACGACAGGGGTCAACGCCGTGGCGGTGGTGGTCGAGCCGTTTCCGAGCTCGCCTTGCCCTCCGGTTCCCCAGCAGCGCGCTTCGGTGGCGGTCGCCGCGCAGTTCGTGGAGAAGCCGCCGCCCACCGCGACGACGCCGGTGGCGATGCCGGAGACATCCACCAGCGATGCGGACGAGGCGTTGCCGTCGCCGGGGCTTGCGCCCGCGCACTTGAGCGCGCCCGACGAGAACCGAACGCAGATCCCCGTGCCGAGGCGCACGTCGGCGACTCCGCTCGCAGCCCCCGCGATCGCGCTCGGTCCCATGCCGGAGACGAGCGCGTTCGACCCCCAGCAATGAAGCGCGCCGGAGACGAGCGCGCACGCGGAGCTACCGGCGCCCGCGAAGACGCGCGTCACGCCGGAGGTGAGGCCGGTGACCTGCGTCGGGCTCGACCGCGACGTGTTGGTCCCGTCGCCGACTTCACCGAAGAAATTGGCGCCCCAACACTTGGCGCCGCCACCGAGCGCGACGCAACCAAACAGGTAGCCGAATGCGACGTCGGTCGCGCCGTCGATGCCCGAGAGCTTGGTCGGTTCCATGCGACTGTCCGCTGCGCCGAGCAAGACGCCAGAGTTGGTGGTCTGGCCCCATCCGTAGACCCCGCCGGCGGTGAGCGCTCCCGCGGAGAACCAGTCGGCCGTGATGTGCGTCGCCGCCGACTGCAAAGCAACGTCGACGGGCTGCGTCTTCCACGCGTTGCCGTCACCGAGCTGGCCGGCGTAGTTGAAGCCCCAACACACGACGTCGCCCGTCTTCTTGAGCGCGCAACGATGGTTCGTGCCCGCCACCAGGGAGACCGCGTCCGAGAGACCCACCACGGTCACGGGCGTCACGCCGTCGGTTCTGATCCCGTCGCCGAGCGAATCGCCATCGGCGCCCCAGCATTTCACCGCACCGGTCGTGAGGCGCGCGCAGGAGGCGTCACCACCAGCGACGAGCTCGGCCACGCCGCTCGTCAGTCCATCCACGTCGAGCGGCGACGTCGCGGTCGCCGTCGCGGTTCCCACTCGCGTGGGGCTTCCCCAGCACTTTACGCCGTCGGTCGCGGTGAGCGCGCAGGTGTGCCCGAAGCCGCTCGCTAGCGCTTTCACGCCGGTCAGCCCCGGCACCGCAGTCGGCGTGGTGCGCGGCGAGGTCGTGCCGTCCCCGAGCTGACCGCGATCGTTCGCCCCCCAACAAGAGACGGTGCCCGTCGTGGTCAGCGCGCACATGTGCTTGTCGCCGATGACGACGGACGCAACGTCGGAGAGGCCGGTCACCTCGATGGGCGTCGTGATCACGGTGCCGCCCGAGGCGCCGGGAACCGTCACCCCCGTGCGATCGCCAAAGCACATGAGCTTGCCACCGGTGGTGGCGGCGCAGACGAGCTGGCCGGAGGTGCCGCCCATCGCGACGCTGCGCACCGTGCCGACGCCCGTGGGCGCGGTCGGCGTTGGGTGCGCGGTGTTCGCGGCGGAGCCGTCACCCACGAGGTTGTGCTGTCCCCAGCAGCCGAGGGTGTCGTCTTGGAAGATGGCGCATGCGACGTCCGAGCCGAATTGGAGAGCGCGGTACGCCTTGGGGAGCGCCGCCATCGCGACCGGCGTTTGCCGGGTCAGCGCGGTCCCGTCCCGCAACACTTGGTGCGCGTTCGACCCCCAGCACACGAGCGACCCCGCGTGCCCCGCGCAGGTGGAGCTGGTCCCGCCGCCCAAGAAATCGTACTTCCCCGAAGGTAACGGCGCGTCGGGCGCGGCGTCCGTGACTGGCTGAGCGTCGCCCGCGTCGCTCGCGCTCACGTCGGGCGCGCCGCCATCGGTGCCCACGGGGCCGACGCCGCCGTCCTCGGTTCCGCTCGACGGCGTCGGAGAGGACTCGTCACTGCTTCCGCACGCAAAGGCCACGGTGGTGAGCACGAACCAAGGGACGAGTCGACGCATCAACGGAGCGTAGCGCGACGCTGTCGCGCGAAGTGAGTCGCCCGACATCGCACGCTCGACCGATCGCTCGACGTGGCAAGGCGTTGGACCAGCGAGCGCGCCCCACCTACGTTGAGGGCGTGCGGAGAGCGTTGCGGATTGGGGGGCGTGTGCTCGTTGGGTTGGCGGGGCTCCTCGCCGTCGCCACGGCGGCGTTCACGCTCGCGTACTGGGAGCCCGACCGGAGCGTCGCGCAGCTGAGCGCGCGGTGGGCGCCGCCGCCGTCGACGTTCATCGACGTCGCAGGGCTCCGCGTTCACGTGCGCGATCAAGGGCCGGCGGGGGGCCCAGTCGATCCCGAGCCCGTGGTTCTCCTCCACGGTACGTCGGCGAGCCTCCACACCTGGGACGGCTGGGTCGACGCGCTCGCGCCGAAGCGGCGGGTCATTCGCATGGATCTACCGGGGTTCGGGCTCACGGGCCCGGCGCCGAGCCACGACTACTCGATCGACGGCTACGCGCGCTTCGTGGTCTCCGTTCTCGATGCGCTCTCGGTGCGGCGCTGCGTGCTCGCCGGGAACTCGCTGGGCGGCGGCATCGCGATCGGCGTCGCGCGGCGCGCGCCCGAGCGCGTGAGCAAGCTCATTCTCGAAGACTCGGGCGGCTACGCGCCGCGCTCGACGTCGGTGCCGATCGGCTTTCGCATCGCGCAAACGCCGGGGCTGAACAAGCTCATGCTCGTCACGTTGCCGCGGTCGGTCGTGGCGTCGAGCCTCTACGACGTGTACGGCGATCCGAGCCGCGTGACACCCGAGCTCATCGATCGGTACTTCGAGCTCACCTTGCGCGAGGGCAATCGGGCCGCGGTGACCGAGCGTCTGCAAACCAGAGACTTCGGCTCGCTCGAGACGGAGATCCCCAAGCTCACGCCGGCGACGTTGATCCTGTGGGGCGGCCGCGACCGATTGATCGCGCCCGAGAACGCGGAGCGCTTCCACCGCGACATTCACGGCAGCGAACTCGTGATGTTCGACGATCTCGGTCACGTGCCGCACGAAGAGAGCCCCGAGCGATCCGTCGCGCCGGTTTCGAAGTTCGTCGCTCGCTGATCCGCTCCCGGGGTGTCCGCGGACAGGGAAAGTCTGTCGCAGGACACCCTCCAGCGCCGGCGAGCCCAATGATTTCGCGCCGCTGATTTTGGCGCGACGCGTGCTGAGCCTGTCGTCGCGATGCGACCGCACGGGGCGTCAAGAGAGGGACCGGCTATGATTCAAGGGATGGCGTCCACGCCGAATCCCGCGTCCAAGCTCCTCCATGTTCGCCCCGTGCGGCCGCTCCACTTTCCGCATTCGGAGCCGGAGGAGGAGCACTTGGGACAGCACCCGCGGCACGAAGACCTCTGCATGTTCCTGAAGCTGATCCTTCGGAGCATCGTGGGCCCGGAGCACGCGGTCTCGGCGGACATGTTCGTTTACTGGATGGCGACGGTGAACGACGACCGCGGCCGCCGCGCGCCCGACGCGGCGCTCAAGCTCGGGCTGCCCCAAGCGAAGATGTACGAGCACGGCGCGTGGAAGACGTGGGAGCTCGGCGTGCCCGAGCTCGTGGTCGAGATCCTCTCGCTCTCCGACACGCACGAGCGCTGGACGCTTCAAGAGAAGCGCGAGGCGTACGAGACCATGGGCGTGGCCGAATTCGTCTGCTTCGACCTCGACGCGCCCGAAGGTCAGCGCATCCGCGTGTGGGATCGGGTCGACGGCGACTTCGTCGAGCGCGTGGTCGAGGGCGAGCGCACGCCGTGCCTCACCTTGTGCCGCGCGTTCGGAGAGCTCTTCGAGTGGACGATCGCGCCCGCAGCCCCGTGGCCTCTCGCGCTTCGCGTTCTCCGCGGTGGCGCGCTCGTGGCCCTCCCCGAGGAGCGCGCCGCCGCTGCCCAGGCCGACGCGGACGCCGCGCGCGCCCGCGTCGCGGAGCTCGAAGCGGCCCTCGCCGCGGCCCACCGGGGCCACGACTGATCATGCGCGCGCGAACGCCCCGGCCGACGCCTTGCTCGAGGTATAACCGCGGTTATACTCAGGGGATGAAGACGGCCATCTCGCTGCCGGACGAGGTGTTCGCCGCGGCCGAGCGCTACGCCAAGCAGCATGGCCTCTCCCGCAGCGAGCTCTACGCGCGCGCGCTCCGCCGCTTCCTCGACGACGAGCAGGCCAACGCCATTCGCGCCTCGTACGACGCCGCGTTCGGCGACGACGACGCCTCCGACGACCTCCGCGCGGCGCGGACCAAGGCGGCGCGCGACGCGCTCGGGAAGATCGAATGGTGAAGCGCGGCGAAATCTGGTGGGCCGATCTCGGCGAGCCGCGAGGCTCGGAGCCCGCGCTGCGGCGTCCGGTCGTCGTCGTCCAGGATGACCTCTTGAACGCGTCTCGGCTTCGCACCGTCATGG
Source organism: Polyangiaceae bacterium (assembly GCA_044224815.1). GTDB lineage: Bacteria > Myxococcota_A > Polyangia > Polyangiales > Polyangiaceae > JADJCA01. The sequence continues at coordinate 8,320 of JBGAJR010000005.1, read as the reverse complement.
TCGTGCCGCTGACGTCCAACTTGAAGCGAGCGCGCGCGGTCGGAAACGTCCTTCTCAGCCCCGACGAGAGCGGCCTCGATCGCGAATCGGTCGCGCTCGTGTGTCAGGTGATGACGCTCGACGGCTCCTTCTTCGATGCGCGCGTGGGGAGTCTCTCCTCCCGCGTGCGGCAGCGCATCGATCGCGGCCTCACCATCGCCCTCGGCCTCGGCTGAGGGCGCGGCGCGAGGATCGAGGGCCGCGTCCAGGGCTCAGCGCGGCGTGAAGAGGGCGTGGACCACGGCGCGCCGGGTCGCTTCGAGATCCTTCAACACGCCGAGGCGACGACGCCCGCCCGTGATCTCGCGAACGAGCTGCGAGGCGGACACGACGAGGGCCGACTTGCTGCGCTCGGCGACCTCGAGGACGGCCGGGAGGCGCGCGTCTTGGGTGAGCCACGCGCGGAAGGCCGAATACACGAGCTCCGGGGGCGCGAGCACGTCGGGGCGATCGAGTCGCGAGGCGAGCGCTCGATCGAGCGGGCCCGCGTCGTGGCTCTCGTAGGCGTCGATCACCGCGTCGAGCGGCGCGCCCGCGAAGAGCGCCGCAAGCCACGCGCCGCGGCGGTATCGCGCGCTAGCTCGAGTCTCGCGCGCGCCGAGCGCGGCGGCCTCCCAGCGCGCATCGCCGAGCGACGTCGCCGCGAGGTGCCCCGCGAAGAGCTTCGCCAAGTGCGCGCGCGCCCGCGGCGAGAGCATGCCTTGGGCGAGCGCGTCGCGCGCGGTCTCGAAGATCACGAAGCGGCCCGCGTCGTCGGCCTGCACGCGAAGCCCGCCCGGCGTGAGCACGTACGCGAGCGCGTCGCCGTCGTCGTGCACCGCCGTCACGACGACGCCGTCCTCGCGCCGCGCGAAGGGCACGAGCCCCGCGAAGAGCGCGATCGCCGGGACGCCGCCCTCCGTTCGCTGCGCGCGCGTCAGGATCCCTTCGACGGACGCCCCATGCGCGAGCGCGGAGAGCCCCGAGACCGGCTCGGGCGTGAAGGCCCCGAGGCGCGCCGGGATGCGGCCGCGCTCGATGGCTGTGAGGAGCGACTTCATCGCGCCCTTGGGCTTGATGCCCCACTGCCGCGCGAGCTCCTTGGAGAGCCCCGGCTCGGGCGTCATCTTGGCGCGCGCCGCGTCGGACGGCGCGACCTTGATCCGGTGCTTGAAGTACGCGGGCAGGCCCGCCTTGAAGAACGCGTCGACGTCCTTGACCAAAAACGGAGCGTCGGCGAAGAGCGCCGACAAGGGCGTTCCGTGCATGTTGCACGGAGCTCCATCGGCCAGGAAATACGTCTGCGTGGGCGGCGACGCGCGGTGATCGACGACCACGCGCGCCACGGGCTTTTCCGCGGGAAAGATCTCGTCGGACTTGCTCGACGCGGCGAAGAACTCCTCGAGGCCCACGGGCTTGCCGGCGCGATAGGTCGCGCGGCGGAAGAGGCCGCCGTCAGGGTGAAACTCCACCGTCGGCCCGTCGAGGACGCCGTCTTTGAGCTGCGCGACGTATGCGAGCGCGCCCTTCTTCTTCCAGCCGCACCACTGCCCGTCCGGCTCGCCGGACGCGCCTTCGGTTCCGTACTGCCAGAGCGGCGCGGCCCAGCGTGCGCCGAACGGAACGGTCTTGGGCCGCTTGGGCGCCTTGTCCATCGCGCGAGACGTTACGTGCGGGGCGTCGGGCCCGTCAATTTCGCGGGACGCGCCGCGCAAACGGCTCGTAGAGCGCGCGGGCCTCGGCGGCCACGTCTTTGGCGGCGAGGAGCGCGCGGATCACGGCCACACCGTCAGCGCCCGCGGCCGCGCACCGCCCCGCGTTGTCACTCTCGATGCCGCCGAGCGCGTAGACGAGGAGGCGATCCTTGCCGATGTCCTTGGCCTCGCGGAGGGCCTTCGAGCCGCGCGCCTTCCCCTTCCCCGGGCTCGCGTAAATCGGGCTCACGAGGACGGCCGTGGCCCCTTCGATGAGGGCGCGCCGCACGTCGTCGACGTCGTGCGCGCTCACGGAGACGAAGATGTCCGGTCCGCACGTGCGGCGGGCCTCGGCGATCGAGACGGCGCCCCGGCCGAGGTGCACGCCGTCGGCGCCGACCTCGGCGGCGATGACCGCGTCGCCGTTGATGACCAGCGAGACGCCGAGCCCCTCCGTCAGCCGACGCAAGTCCTTGGCGCGCGCGAGCACGTCCCCCGGCTTCTTCTCCTTCATGCGGAGCTGCACGGCGAGCGCGCCCGGCGGCAGCTCGGTGGCGACGCGCGCGATGGTGCGCGAGGTGTGACCGTCGGAGTACGCCGGATCGGTGATGAGGAGGATCGGGGGAAACGAAACTGCCATGCGCGGGGCGCGAGCCCAGCTCCAAACCATAAGGACGACGCGACGCTTGTGCCAGCCCTCGCGCGCCGTCAGCCCGACAAATGGGGCGAAACGCGCCTATTTCTTCAGCTCGTCTTGCGCGGCCGACGCGTAGCGGCTCGACGGGTACTGCTCGACGATGAACTCGTAGGTGCGTCGCTCGGCGGCGCGATCGCCCGCGTCGGCGAACTTCTGCGCGAGCCCCCAGAGCGCGTCGCCGGCGGTCTCCTCTTGGCGCATGCCCGGATCGATTCCTTTGCCGCACTGAAACGGCGCGGTCACGAACGCGGCCATCGCGCCGGCGGCGAACACTGCTTTCAGCATGCGCCGCTCACTCGATGAGGCCGGCGGTGGGGCTCGAGGCGTTCGCGTAGCGGCTCTTGGGCATGCGGCCCGCGAGGAACGCCTTGCGGCCGGCGCTCACGCCTTCGCGCATCGCCTGGGCCATCAGCACCGGATCTTTGGCGTGCGCGATGGCGGTGTTCATGAGGATGGCGGTGCACCCGAGCTCCATCGCGACGGCCGCGTCGCTCGCGGTGCCGACGCCCGCGTCGACGATGACCGGGACCTTGGCCTGCTCGAGGATGATGGCGAGGTTGTGCGGGTTGCGAATGCCGAGGCCGCTCCCGATGGGCGCGGCGAGCGGCATCACCGCCGCGCAGCCCGCGTCTTCGAGCTTCTTGCAGATGATGGGATCGTCGATGCAGTACGGAAGCACCGTGAACCCCTCTTTGACGAGGACGCGCGCGGCCTCGAGCGTTTGCTCGTTGTCGGGGTAGAGCGTCTTCGCGTCGCCGATGACCTCGAGCTTCACGATCCCGGCGATGCCGAGCTCGCGCGCGAGACGAAGCGTGCGGATGGCCTCGTCGGCGGTGTAGCAGCCGGCCGTGTTCGGAAGGAGCGTCCAGTCCTTGCGCCGCATGAGGAGGCCCATGAGCGACGACTCGGAGCGATCGTTCAAGTCGACGCGGCGGAGCGCGACGGTGACGATCTCCGCGCCGGACGCGTCGATCGCGCGCTCGGTCTCGGCCGCGTCCTTGTACTTGCCCGTGCCGACGATGAGGCGGCTCGTGTAGCTCTTCCCGGCGAGGACGAACGGATCGGTCGCGGCTTGCATGCCCTCTGACTACTCCCTCTCGGGCGCGGAATGAAGGGGCGCCGGGGCGGAAATCCGCGATCAGCGGGCCGGCGTCTTCCAGCGGCGGTGCATCCAGAGCCAGCTCTCCGGGTGCTCCCGCACGAACGACTCGAGCGCCTCGTTCACCGCGCGCGTCGCGCCTTCGATCCACGCGGCGTCGGGGTGCGCGGGCGGCACGATCACGCGAAGCGCGGCGAGCTCGTGGGTTCCGTCGGGACGTCGCCACGCCGCCGCGGCGACCAGCGGCGCGCCGGAGCGGGCCGCGAGGACGGCCGGCGTCTTGTCGAGCCACGCTTCGCGACCGAGGAAGGTGCCGCGGACAGCGTGGCGCGCGCGCTGCGGCACCTGATCGATCATCATCGCCACCGCCGAGCCCCGCGCGAGGGCCGCGCGCGCCGGCGCCATCGCGCCATCCGCGGCCGCGAGGCTCACGCCCAGCGCGGAGCGCGTCGACTGCCAGAACGCGTCGAGCGCGCGCATCGAGAGACGCTTGGTCACGACCAAGAGCGGAACCCGCTGCGCAATGGCCGCCGCCGCGAGATCCCAATTGCCGGTGTGCGACGCGGCGAGGACGACGCCGTGACCCAGAGCGAGTGCGTCCGCGAGCGCGCGCGCGTCGGGCGGCGGCACTTCGGTGATGTCCGCGAGCGCGGCGCGTCCGCGGCACGCGAGCCACAAGAGCTCGAAGACGCCGCGACCGAGCGACGCGTACATGCGGGGCGCGTGCGCGCGCGCGTCGAGACCGGCGGCGCGCATCGCGGCGTCGACGTGGGCGCGCCGAATGCGGAGCGCCGTGCCCGCGAGGGCGCCGAGCGCGCCGCCCCAGCGCGCGAGCGATGCATACGGACGCGCCGCGATCGCGCGCGCGATCGCGTGAACGAGCCGCGTTCCGAGGCTCGCGCGAGATTGCGCTTCGAGTGGAGAGAGCGCGGCGGTCAGGTGCCGAATCCGGCGCGGCGCGGCGGAGCGCCGGGCTGGCCGTCGACGAGCACCGAGTAGATGTCGGTGGCGACGATCGCCGCGCACGCGTCTTTCTTGCTGCGCGCCCAGACGAGCTCGCCTTCGCGGCGAACGGCCTCGACGCGTGGCATCGCCATGCCGGCACCGTTGTGCGCAACGTGGAGCGTCAGCGTCGTCCCTTCCGGCAGGGTGCGCCACCCGTCCTTGTCTTCTTTGGCTTGGGCGTACTTGAGGACCGAATCGAGGTGCTCGGGCGTCATGGGGGTAGGACGATACTCCGTGTTGTCGGAAAGAAAAGCCCGGGCGATGATCAGGCCGTGAGTGAGGGCAGTCCCGGCGGCGAGGCGATGGTCGTCCTGGACGACGTCTGCAAGTCGTTCGGCGAGCAAAAGGTGCTGAAGCACGTGTCGTTCGAGGCCAAGCGGGCCGAGACCACGGTGCTCATCGGCGGCTCGGGCGCCGGCAAAACGACCTTGATTCGCCTGATCGTGGCGCTCGAGCGGCCCACGAGCGGCCGTATCCTCATCGACGGCGAAGACACCGCCAAGCTCTCGGACAAGGCCCTCGATCGGGTGCGGATGAAGTTCGGGATGGTCTACCAGTACGCGGCGCTCTTGGACTCGCTCAACGTGCTCGACAACGTCGCCTTCCCGCTCGTGGAGCACACCAAGCTCGGGAAAAAGGAGATCCGAGAGCGCGTCTTGGCCAAGCTCGAGGTCGTGGGGCTCGATCCTTTGGTCGTGGAAAAGAAGTTCCCGTCGGAGCTCTCGGGCGGCATGCGAAAGCGCGTGGGCCTGGCGCGCGCGCTCATGCTCGAGCCCAAGGTCCTGGTCTACGACGAGCCCACGAGCGGCCTCGATCCGGAGACGAGCCGCCTCGTCGATGATCTGATCGAAGAGACGCGCCAGCGCTTCGGCGTCACGAGCCTCGTCATCTCGCACGACATCGCGAGCTGCTTCCGCATCGCGCACCAAGCGCTCCTCTTGATTCGGGGTGAGGTCGTCGCCCGCGGTCGCCCGGAGGACCTGGCCCACGGCGACAGCGAGATCGCGCGCCACTTCATCCGCGAATCATGGGTCGACGTCGACGCCGTCTCCCGCGACTCCCGCGTGAGCCGCCCGGGCCGCGAGCCGCGGTGACTCAGGGCTTCTTCGCGCGGCGGACGGTGCCGAAGCCCGCGCTCACGCCGTCGACGAAACTCACCACACGGGGTCTCTCTGCCCTGCGCGACGGCGCGTTGGCCCGGAGTCAGTTCGGACAGAACGGGCACATCGCGCAGATAATCGGACCGCCACCGCTCGTGTTCAGGCCGCCGCCGACTGTGGCGCCGTAGCAGAACAGATCACGCGACGTGCCCGAGAAGGTGTTCGCCGTGAGCGAGACCCCGGACGTGCCGGAGTCGAGCAAAACCCCCGTGTTGCCGCGAGTGAAGCTGTTTCGGTCAATGCGAAGGTTCGCCACGTTCTTCGAGACGTAGATCGCCTCACCGAACGCATCGATGAACTGGCAATCCTCGATGCGATGCGGGGTGAGCGTCGCGCCAGAGGACGTGACGCCGATGGCAAAGCCGCCGCTGTCTCTGCCTTGGATGGTGCACGCGCGAATGAAGTTTGCCGTGCCGGACAACGACAAGAGCCCCTGCGGGCCATAGTTGTACTGGTTGACGAACACCGCGCTCCCATCGGAAGGGCAATCGACGCCCTGCGTGCCCTGAAGAAGCAGCGGGATCGGCTCGGAGGGTGTCGGGTAGGTGCCGCCCGCGACGCGGAGCGTGCCTTTTGAGTGCGCCAGCGCGTAGGTCATCGTGCGGAACGCGCACGCGCCGGACGCGCCTCCGTTTCCGGCAACGTCTGTTCCCTTCGCGCCGTCCACGTAGTGAGGATCTTCGTCTGCCACGGCGGGACATGTGTCGAAGTCGGCCGTAACCGTCAGGTCGGTGCGCAGGTCGACGTGGCAGCTGGTGCCGTTGGCGCTCGGGCAGCTCGACCACCCGGCAAATGCCGCGCCGAGCGATGCCTTGGCCTCGAGATCGACATTGCCGAGTGGGAGGGCGACGCTGCAGGTACCCCCGCAGTCGATGTTCGGGAGGCTCACCACGCCAGCTCCGTTGACGATGACCGTGAGCGTGGCGCTCGATCCGTCGGGTGCTGCCGACACGTCCGGCGCGCCGTCGCGGCGATCGAGGTCGTTGGGTGACGCATCCGATGCCAAGCTCGCGTCACGGGCGTCGGCGGCATCGGCAGCGAGTCGGCCGGCGTCGCCCACACCCTCGTCGCTCTGCGTCGCGCGGCCGCAGGCGCCCGCGAGTGCGGTGACGACTGCGATTCCCATCACGCCGCAGACGAAATAAGAAGCGCGTGTCTTGGTTCCGAGGATGTGGCTCACGAGCTCTCCGACCGCGTCAGTTGGGGCACGACGGACATTGGAAGCACACGATCGGGCCGCCATCGCGCATGTTCGATCCGCCGCCGACGGTTCCGCCCGCGCAGGCGAGATCGGCCACAGTGGCCGAGAAGGTATTGCCGGTCAGCGACACGTTCGTCGCGCCGAAATCGGTGAACACACCGTTGTAACCCCGAAGGAAGGAGTTCTGATCGATGCGAACGTTGGCGACGTTCTGGAACACGCGGACGCCATCGTTGAACGCATCGATGAACTGGCACTGCTCGATCCGGTGCGGAGCGGTCGGCGCGCCGGAGGACGCCACCGTGATCGCTTCGCCTCCCTGACCTGCGCTGCCTTGAATCGTGCATGCGCGGACGAAGTTCGATGTGCCGGACATCGATAGAAGCGCCGGGGGCCCATCCGCGTGGGGATTTGCGAAGACCCCGCTCTTGTCCGAAGGGCATTCGACACCTTGAGTGCCCTGGAGCATGAGCGGGAGCGGCTCCGCAGGCGTCGGGTACGTTCCTCCGGCAACGCGCAGGGTCCCCTTCGAGTGGGCGAGCGCATAGGTCATCGTACGGAAGGCGCACGCGCCACCGGCGCCGCCGTTGAAGGTCGAGTCCGTTCCGCTCGTACCGTCAACGTAGTGAGGAGCATCGGCCGCGACCGTGGGGCAAGCGTCGAACGTGGCGGTGACGGTCGTGTCGCTCTCGAGATCGAGGCGGCACGAGAGGCCGCTCGCGCCTTGGCAGCTCGACCAACCCGAGAAGACCGCGCCGGCTGAAGGTGCGGCCTTCAAGTCGACGACACCCGGCTCGAGAGCGACGATGCACGTGCCGCCACAGTCGACCTTCGGAAGACCGACGAGGCCCGCTCCGTTCACGATCACCGTGAGCGCGACGGTTGGCTTCGACGAAGCGTCCCGAGATTCCGCATCCGGACCAGCGTCGTAGCCTGGCGTGGCCTCGGTCGCCCGTCCGGGCGCTGCGTCGGCGCCAACCTCGGCGTAGGCGGACCCGGCATCTACCGCTGCATAGACGTCAACTTCGTCCGCCTCGACCGCGCGGCCGCCGCAGTGGGCGGCGACGACGATCAACACGACAGACGTCACTCCGCTTCGCCAGGTTCGACCCATTCCCCTGATCATCTCGCTTCGTTTACGGCCTCGCATCAACGCAGGTCACCGCCCTCATTCCCATCCTATCGCCGAGCTCAATCGTAATCGGGGCCGAGCTCCGCGCAGGTGAGTCGCACGCCGCCGTCGGCACCTGAACTCCCAGATACGGACATGCCAGTCGCGCGGCTCTGCGCAACTCGGCAGCGAATCCTGACGTGCCTGCCTTCAGAGGACCACGGATTCCTACGAAGTTGCCTCTCGACCTCTTGATTCCGAATCCGTGTACTTTCTCTTGAACTCGCTCGGCGTCAAGCCGCCGAGACTCGAATGAGGGCGGACGTCGTTGTAGT